>NZ_DASYHG010000015.1:0-115000 GCF_035998905.1 Sphingopyxis sp.
TTCTTTTGCAGCCTATTACGACCAGGGGCCCGACGCGGCCCCGATCATTCGCATCGCCGCGCAAGTGGAACTAAGCCGATCCAAAGAATCGGAACCACTGGCAGTCACGCGCATCGTCCTTGATAGGTCAGCAAGTGCAAATAGCGTTTCGAGTATCGTCGAAGCCTTTGATCGCGCGAGCCTTGAAATGGCCGACGAAATCGCGAGTTGGACGGCTGCGGCGATCAACTAGCGTGAAGCCAATGGAAACTTAGTCGGGACAACGGCCCAGCCCAAGATGAAGCGGGAATGTTATGGGTGGCTCCCCTTCAGGGAGGGGCGGCAGCCGTACACAAATAGATCGGCAGCTTGCCTCATTCGGGCTGAAGAGGTTTCATTGTGACTGGTCACTCCCACTCCAAGAGCGGCCCGACGAAAAGGTGACAAAATGACGCTGGAGATAAACTGCTCCGCAGCAAAATTCGCGTCTGACACCCTGATTTCTCCCCTCTCCTCGGCTTTGCGCAAGACCTCTGCCACCAATCTCGTCGTGCGTCCTACCCCGAATTCGTAAAGGTTTCGCGCTAAAGCGGGAAAACGTGCAGCCTCAGCCATTACAACGCGTTCCAACGCGACATGAATGTCGGTAAGCATCCAGGACAGCAGTTCATCGGACAGCTCTTCAAGCTCGAGCCGAACGTCGCCATGTTCGGGAACGTGCTGTTCGAGGAAGGAGAGCCGATCCTCGATTTCCATGAGTATTGCCGCTTCGAAAAGCAGCTGTTTGTTCCCGTAACGGGCGTACAACGTGCGCTTGGAGATGCCTGCTTTTGCAGCAATCCGTTCAGCCGTTGAACGACCGAATCCGTCGGCAAAGAAGACATCGCGGGCGACACGGAGAATTTTCCTCGAAAGTGCTTGCGAGGCTTGTCGAGTGGGCCTCCCTGTCCGTCCGGAGCCTGGTTTTTTGGTTTTCTGGGTCGACGTCATGCCTCATCTTGGCCATACCTTGACCGCGCTGCAAGCGTAGAGCGCTTTGCCTTGGACAGCGCGACCCCGAGATTGCCCGGGCTTATGCAAGACCCACGAAGCCCGCTGAAATTATCCCGCCCGAAAGGATCGCTGCCATTCGCACGGAATGGACGCAGTGTGATCTCATCTAGGCGAGTTGGTTACGATACGCTTCGCGTAAGGCCTTTTTGTCGATCTTTCCCGTTGCAGTGAGCGGTACTGTCGCGAACAGGATGTCGTCCGGCAGCCACCAACGAACAACCTTCGTCTCCAGATGCGCGCGAATTGCGTCGGCTGTGACGGCTTGACCTTCATGCGTTTCGATCACGAGAAGGGGGCGCTCTTCCCATTTTGGATGATATACGCCAACGACCGCCGCGACCCGGACGCCGGGGTACCCAACCGCCGCATTCTCGATATCAATCGAGCTGATCCATTCGCCCCCGGACTTGATCACATCTTTCGCGCGGTCGGTCAGCCGGAGAAAGCCGAAGCGATCGATCGTACCGATGTCCCCGGTGTCGAACCAGCCATCGCTCCCGGCACCCTCAATATCGGGGAAATAGCGATCGACGACCCACGGTCCGCGGACCTGGAGCGCACCCGCCTGCTCACCGTCCCAGGGGAGCGGCGTGCCATCGCCGTCGATAATGCGCAGTTCGATGCCAAATTGCATGCGACCCTGCTTCGTCAGCAGGAGGTCGTTCGCGAAATCCTCGCCTTCGGCCATCAGGAGCGGGGAGGGCGTCGAAATCACGCCGAGCGGATTGGTTTCGGTCATGCCCCAGAGCTGCAGCACAGTGACACCATATTTGGCTCGGAATGTCTCGGCCATCGCCCGGGGGACGGCTGAGCCACCAATAACGAGGCGCTTGAGATTGCCGACCCCCGTCCCCGTGGTGTCGAGATGAGCGAGGTACATGGTCCAGATCGTGGGCACACCGCCCGAAAAGGTGACGCCCTCTTCGTTGATCAGATCGGCGAGACTGGCACCGTCCATCCTGTCGCAAGGAAGCACTAGCTTGCAGCCGTTAATCGCTGCCGTGAACGGAAGTCCCCATGCCGTCGCATGATACATGGACGAGCAGGGCATGATGACATCAAAAGCGCTGAACCCGAAGGCACTGCTCAGACCGGCCGCCATCCCGTGGAGAACGATTGATCGGTGGCTGTATAGGACGCCCTTGGGGTCGCCCGTCGTCCCCGAAGTGTAGCAAAGAAATGCGGCTGCCTTTTCATCGAAGCTCGGCCAGGTGAGGGCCCCGTCCTCGCGTGCCAGCAACGCTTCATAGTTCAACGCTTCAGCAACATCTGGCGCGGTCGCTCCGCGATCCGCGAGAAGGACATAACGCTCGATACCTGGAAGGAGAGGGCGCAGCCGTGCGACGAGCTCGGCTAGATTGGGCTCGAAGAAGAGAATGCGGCTGCCTGCATGAGCGATAGTAAAGGCGATTTGCTCGTCGCTGAGACGCGGGTTGGCAGTGTGCAATACAGCGCCCATGCCCGGCGCCGCATAGAAGAGTTCGAGGTGGCGGTGCGTGTTCCAGGCGAGCGACGAGACGCGGTCACCCGTTGCAATCCCGAGGACACCAAGAGCCTGCGCAGCCTGACGCGCACGCTGGTCGCAGCGGTGCCAGTCATACCGCCAAACCGGCTCATCGACAGCCTTCGAGACGATCTCCCTCTCGCCGTGCGCGCGCGCGGCATATTCCAATATTCCGCTGATCAGCAGCGGCGCGTCCTGCATCAATCCCCGTAACATGCTGCATCCTTCTTCGCCCCACTGCGGCGTCGCGTGCAAGATTCCGCCCCTCGGGTATGATTGCCGCGCGGGCTGTCAATGACCGTCATCATTTTGGTCCAGCGGCAAACTCCACGTGCCGCGTTTCCATTCGGCCAGCAATTCTCAATGATCATATTGCGGCGGCACGGCCTAGGTTCGATCGGCCCCGACATGTTTTCGGCCGCGTTTCAAATTATTCACTCGCTGGTTTCAGCAACAGCGACAGGAACCGCCAATCGGACCAATCACCTTTTTTCCCCGCCGCTAAGGCGGCAATGTCGAGTTTCGCCTGCCTCACGATCGTAAGCCGAAGCGACGGAATGATATAGAGGCGTTGATCGCCCGCGCCGGCGGCGACGACCATATCCGCCGGTAGTTCGGCGGCATGACTGGTGATATCGGTGGACCGAGTAACAATATCGACAGCCGGCGTGCTACGGGGTAGCCACCAAGTGAGACCGTAGGCAGGATTGACCTGGCTACCCTGGAACATCTCGCCGAATGTCGCTTCGTCGACAAGTGGCCTGCCTTCGAGCTTTCCGCCCCCGCGGACGAACTCGCCGATCTTCGCCCACTCGGATGCGGCCAGCACTAGGCCCTGCGGCATGAGCGGTGCGCCATCGGGGCCGCTGCGCCAATCGCCGACCGTTACGCCTAGCGGCATTAGAATGCGACGCTCGATATAATGGCGAGGGTTGCCGTCCTCGCCTTTGGCGACGAGCTTTCGGCGCATGATTTCGCCGACGACTTGCATCGGAGCAGGGCCATACTGGAATTTCCCGCCCGGTGCCGCCGCGAGCGGTGCCTTGACCGAGTCCAAATACCCTTGGGGTCTCCCGACGGTTGAGGCCTGACCACCTGTCATCGACAGCAGTTGGCGAAGCGTGATCTGTTCCTTTTCGGCGTCGCCCTTCCACTCAGCGAGCGTCTCTGATGCCCGCTCGTCGAGCGTCAAAAGCCCGTCCTGTACGGCCGCCGCCGCCATCAGCCCGACAAGACTCTTGGTGCCCGACCAGAGTTCCTGCGGTGTCGCAATATCTGCAGAACGGCATCGAACCTCGCCATCCTCAAGGATCAGCAGCGCCACGCCAGAGTTTGCCTCGGAATAGGCGATCGCCGCGGCACAGCCGGGAAGAGGAGCGGGTTCGCCTGCCGTGGCCGGCTGTGCCGCAACGGCTGCTGCGAAAAAGAGGATGGTGCGCTTCAAGTTCCGACTCCCATTTTCTGGTGCTTGTCATTCTCGATATTATCGATAATAATTTCATTCGCAATCATCGATTGCTCGCGTGCACTGTCCGATTAGGATGGTGCCGGTAGCAGGGAAAGCCGAACGGAGAGAAATGGGCGCGACGAAGACCGAAGACGACAGTGCACCGACTCAAGACCGCGTCATTGCGCGTCTCTTGACTGACGACATCGTCGAATGGCGCATCCAGCCGGGATCGTGGCTGCGCGAGCGCGAAATCGCCGCGCGCTTCGGGGTGAGCCATGCGCCCGTGCGCGAAGCATTCCGTCATCTTGCGCGGATCGGTCTCGTGAAGGTGGTCCCGTGGCGCGGAACCTATGTGATCGATATCGACGAGCATGCCGCGAACGAGGTCTATGAGCTGTGGAAATCCCTGTTCGGTGTAGTTTGCCGCCTGGCTGCGGTCGAGATGACGGATCGCGACGGGCGCGAACTGATGCACCGTCTGGTCGAATATAAGGATGTCACCCAGCGCACCGAAAATACGTTCGAGCATATCAAAGTCTCGAACCGCATCGGCCGCTTCATCGCCAAGCGGAGCAATGCGCCGCTCGCGCTGGAGCTCCTCGACCGGGTCGCGCTGCTCGCGCGCTGGCAGCACAATGTCTATACCGACAGCTATATCGAGACGCATGGCAATGACGCCGCGAAGCGATCGGCCATCCTCTACGACGCGCTTTGCCGCCATATCGTCACGCGCGATGGCGATGCCGCCGATGCGGTGGCGCGCGATCTGATCGGCGTTACTCAGAATAGTTTCGGGCGCGCACTCGAGGAATATAAGGCCCGGCACGCAAAGACTAAGCCCAGCCGCCGCCGCGCAAAAGTGACATGAGCCGCCTCCCGACCGACCGCCGCACGTTGCTTAAGGCGGGCCTCGCGGCGCCGATCGCATTGCAGGTTAACTCCGCTGCCGCTGTATCTCGGGATTTGACCATGTTCGGCTCCGAACGCCTCTTCACCGACGTCCAAAGCTATACCGAGGCCGGCAACAAGCAGTCGGGCGGCGAGGGCGATCGTTGGACCGCCGACTGGACAGCGAAGCGGCTGTCCAGTGCCGGATTCGAAGTCGAACGCCAGACGTTTGACGTGCCTTGGTTCGAGGCCTCGCGCTGCGACCTCAGGCTCGGCGACATCACGATACCGCTCGTCGCACAACCGCTCGCCATCGAAACCGGCGAGGCTGGACTCGCTGCGCCGCTGCGCCTCGCAGAAATTCCTGAACGCCTCGACGGCGCGATCGCCGTAGTGCGCCTGCCTTTCCGCCGCTGGTCGAGCCTCGTAGATCGTGCAGCGCGCGAGCCGCTCGCCGATGCGCTTGCGCGCGGTGCGAGCGGGGTCATTCTCATTACGACCGGGCCGACGGGCGAGGCCTTGCTCCTCAATGTCCCGGCCGGTCATCCCGTATCGGAAAAGCCACTTGCCTTGCTCGCGCCGCGACTCGCCGCCCCGGTGATTGAAGCCGCGCGCCACGGTGCCGCGGCGAAATTAGCGCTGCGCGGGCGCGGTGGGGCTCGGGCAGCTCAGAATATAATCGGGCGACTCGTTCGCTCCGGCCGCCCTTGGCTCGTCGTCTCGACGCCGCGTTCAGGCTGGACCGATTGCGCCGGCGAGCGGGGGCCGGGCATCGCGATGTGGCTCGCGCTCGCCGACTGGATGCCCCGAGCGTTTCCCCAGCACAGCCTGCTCTTTCTGTGCAACAGCGGGCATGAATATGAGAATCTCGGTGCGAGCCATATCGCCGACAAGTTTGGTCCAGCCCCCAGCGAGACGGCTTTCTGGTTGCATCTCGGCGCCAATGCCGCAGCACGTGACTATCAGGAAATGCCGGGGCGCTTGCTGCCGCTGCCGAGTGCCGATCCCTATCGTTTTCTCATGACATCGCCCGAATTCGTTGCGCGTGCGCGCGAGATATTCAAAGGCCAGCCAGGGTTGGAAATGGCCTATCCTTCGGCGGAAGGCACAGCGGGCGAACTCTCGGAAGTGATAAAGGCCGGCTACACACGTCATGCTGGCATCTTTGGCGCACACCGTCATCACCACGCTGTGACCGACGATTTATCTACCGTCACACCTGACCCGCTTGCCGCTACGGCGCGGGGCGTCCGCGACCTGCTGAGCGCCGTCGTCTCCTAAACCCGTGACCCACCTGCAATGACATTGCGCTTTCCGGCTTGACTCGCTCGCGTTTTCTGCACAAAATTATCGATAATAATTGCGATAACAAAATGGGGAGAGTGACCATGGGACGCAGGGCGAACCTTCTTTTCTGCACGGCCGCAATTTGGGTAGCCGTCGCTCCGCCTGCTTTCGCGCAAGACAGACCGCCCGAAGCTCTTCCGGACGCGGCGGAAGCGAACGATGACGGCGCGATCGTCGTGACGGCGCGGCGCCGCGAGGAGCGGCTCGCCGACGTTCCTACAGCCGCTTCTGTCATCGATATCACCTCACTCACCGATCGCGGCGGCGCAAGCGGCAGCGGCGAATTGCTAGCAGACCAGCCGAGCGTCAGGTTCAACAATCTCAGCTCATCGATCACTTCCGAGATTTCGATCCGCGCCTCGTCGACCGCGCGCGCGACCAATGGCGATCCCAGCGTCGGCCTGTATCGCAACGGTGCCTATATCGCCGGTGGTCCCGTGGGCGGGCGAAACTTCACCCGCCTCGATCTCCTCGATATCGGCCGGGTCGAGGTGCTGCGGGGGACACAGGGCGCACTCTATGGCCGCAACGCGGTCGGCGGCGCGATCAATATCATTTCGGCCGAGCCCGAATTCGATCTCTCAGGCTGGGCGAGTGCGCGCTACGGCTTCGAGAATAACAGCTTCCAGACGCAAGGCGCGATCAATGTTCCGCTTGCCGAAGGTCTTGCGATCCGTCTCAGCGGCGATCTCGTCGAGCAGGACAAGGGCTTCTTCTACAATCCGGACAACGACGTCTATTTCGACCAACAGAAGGGTCATGGTCTGCGCGGCCAGATCCGTCTCAAACGCGGACCCGTCGACGCGATCATCATGGCCGAGACCCAGCGGCTGATGACCCCGGCGGTTCATTATCAGATTTCCATCCCCGCCGGCACGCCAGGCTTCCCGGGGGGATATACCCAGGATCGCTTCCGCTATCCCTGGAACACGGCGCCCCGTGCCAGCCAGGATGTCGATGGACTGCAGGCGATTATCCGCGTGGACTTGGGCGGCGCCGACCTCACCTCGACAACATCCTTTCGCACGCGCCACTCGGAATATGACCTTGACAATGACGCGGTGAGCCCGGCCGAACTTGCGCGCGCGCGCGCTGCAGGTCAGATCGGGGCGCTAACCCCGCTCGACCCGAGCGGCGCCTCCTATGTCGTCGACACCACCGACAATTTCTCGCAGGACATCCATGTGACGGGCGCGAGCGACCGTCTGACCTGGCTCGTGGGCGCCGAGATGCTGCTGCTCGACAGCGATTTCTCCGTGACGACGACGCGCACGCCGACGCTTGCCAATCCTTCTCCGGGCAACATCGCCCCCGCCCGGCTCCATTTCGAAAGCTATGCGGCTTATGGTTCGCTCGGTTTCGATATCACCGACAGCCTCAACTTGACCGGCGAGCTCCGCTATACACGCGACAGCCGGAGCATCAGCGCGCGGCTCTATGATCTCGCGACAGGCCTGCCAACAGGCGGGTCATCGCGGATTATCGACGACAACATCAGCGCCGACAATCTCTCCTACAATGCGACGCTTTCGTACAAACTTACTCCAAATATTCTCGCCTATGGCAAGGTCGGCAGCAGCTACCGCGCCGGCGGTTTCAACACGCGCCTGTCCGATCCCCGCGCTCCGAGCCCGGTACAGGTACTGTTCGGCAACGAAAGCAGCACCTCCTATGAGGTCGGCATCAAGGGCAGCCCGGTGCGGCGCGGCTATTTCGCAATCGCGGGATATTATACCGAGCTCAAGGATCTGATCGCGCAGGTCGACGATGGATGCGCGCTGACAAACGCGGCCTGCCCGGTCGCCGCGGTCGCCTATCTCACTAATGCCGGTAATGCGAAGAGCTGGGGTATCGAGGCAGAATATAGCCACGGATTCGACCTTGGAGAAGGCGACGGCCGCCTCGCGCTCAGCGGCTCGCGGCAGGGCGGCAAGGTCAAGACGGGCCGATACGACGGTCTCGATCTCGCGCAGGTTCCCGACTGGCTCGCCTCGGCGAACCTCAATCTTCGCTATCCGGTCACCGGCGACGTTGCCTTGACGAGCAATGTGCTTGTCAGCGGACAATGGGGTGGCAAGCAGGAGCTGACCGCAACGTCGGTCGACCTCGACAATTATGTCCTCGTCAATCTTCGCATCGGCGTCGACTTCGGAAAGGTCAATGTGAGCGCCTTCGCGAACAACCTCTTCGACAAGCTCTACTATGTTGCCCAGGCGCCGACGATCAACCGTTACAGCCAACCCCGGGTGCTAGGCGTCGAGGGCCGCATTTCTTTCTAGGGGATATGCTTGCCCGCGGCCTGCGGCCGCCAGCCGAGACGAAAGGGACGGCGAAATGCGGCAATGGGTCATGGCAGCATGTGCTGGAGCCGCGACGCTGCTCGCTTCAGCATCCGCCGCGGCGGCGGTTGCCCCTCCGCAAGCGACGCTGGCGCAGGGGCGACTAACGGGCGCTGCAGAGGCAGGAGTCGAGCGTTTTTTCGATATTCCCTTCGCTGCGCCTCCCGTAGGCGCGCTCCGCTGGCGCGCGCCGCAGGCTCCGCCGCGCTGGGCGGGTATTCGCAATGCCGCGAAGTTCGGACCCGCTTGCCCGCAGATGGTGCGGCCTGCGCTCGTCGCCGGTGGAGTAGCGGATGATCAATCCGAAGACTGCCTACAGCTCAATATCTGGCGCCCGGCCGGCGCGCGGAAACTTCCCGTCATGGTCTGGATCCATGGCGGTGCGCATGTCATCGGGTCGGGTACGTTCCCGGCTTTCGACGGTACAGCCTTCGCAAGGCAAGGGGTCATTCTTGTCACGATCAACTACCGGCTCGGCGCACTCGGCTATTTTGCCCACCCGGCTCTGAGCGCAGCCAAGCCGCGTCGCGAGGCGCTCGCCAATTATGGCCTCATGGACCAGATGGCCGCCCTTCGCTGGGTCCAGAAAAATATCGCAGCCTTTGGTGGCGATCCGGGGAAGGTCACTTTGTTCGGCGAGTCCGCGGGGGCAATCGGCGTGACGACGATCCTCGCCCACTCCGAAGCCAAGGGCCTGTTCGCGCGCGCCATCGTACAGTCGGGCGTCGGCCTACTCGACCCGCGCCCGCTTATCGAGCAGGAAGCGCTAGGCACGGCATTGGCGGCTCGCGCCGGCGCGCCGCCTTCGGCGACGATCGACGCGCTCCGGGCGCTTTCGGCCGACGCGCTCGTCGCGGCCGGCGATGTCCGGACGCCGGGCGCGATGGTCGGCCCCATTCTCGACGGCGAGCTGGTGCGCGAAGCGCCATGGCGCGTTTTTGCGCGCAGTGAGCCGATCGACGTGCCGCTCCTCGTCGGCGCTAACAGCAACGAAGCCAGCGTAATCCTCGCCATGGGCGTGCCGCCGGCGGCCGCGCTCACCTATCTCGGGCCCGACCAGGCGGCGGGCCGCGCCGCCTATGGCACCGGGCTCGCCGATGACGAACTGGCCCGCCAAATACTGGGCGACGCCTGGTTCGTCGCACCGTCGCGATGGCTCGCGGCGCGGACGTCCGCCGGCGCGCCGTCCTACCTCTATCATTTCGACTATGTTGCAGCAGCGCGCCGCGATCGGGCGAAGGGCGCCGGGCATGGCTCCGAAATTCCCTATATTTTCGGGACGCTGGGCTATTTCGCTTCGCTCGCCGGCCCCGTCGACGACGAGGATCGCCGCTTCGGCGAAGGCGTGTCCGCCTGCTGGGTCGCTTTCGCGAAGAATGGCGTACCCGACTGCGCGCTGGTGCCTGACTGGCCCCGGTACCAGCCGACTGACGACCGTCTCGCACATCTCGCGCCCCGGTCAGCCGTCGTCGCCGGTTTTCGCAAGGCGCAACTCGACCACCTGCTGAAAATCCATTTCGCGGCAGGCCAACCCAGGCCTTAGCCCGCTTGGCCAAACAGGCCCACCGTTTCGAAACGTGCAACGAAGCTGGGAGAGATAAAATGTCTGGACGACGGAAATCGATATGGCTTGCCGCCGGCGCCGCATTGGTCGGCGTAGCGGTTTTTGCGGCGCAAAGTGGCTTCGGGAGCAGCGACGGCGGCGAAACGCGTCCGATGGTCCAACTGCCACCCGCGCCGTCCGCCGCCAAGGCGACGGCATCCGCTGCGTCGGCGCTCGCGACCGCAAGCCTCACAACGACCGTCGGCGGTTACACCTATGACTGGACAGCGCTGAAGGCCGCGATCGTCGCTGACACCGAAGTCGCTAGTGGCTATTTCATTGTCGGGAACGCGTCCGATCCCACTTATCTTTTCGAATTCGACAAGGGCAGTTTTGGCATCGACCGGGTGACACCGCTCGCCTCGGCTTCCAAATGGTTTGCTGGCGCGCTCGGCATGCGCATGGTGCAGGCGGGCATTGCCACGCTCGACGATCCGATGCGGCCACCACTCGCCTTCTGGACGACGAGCGGAACGAAGAAGGATGTCAAACTCAAGCATACGCTGTCGATGACATCGGGCTTTAATGCGAGCCCGCTCGTCGGCGGCTGCCAGCTTCTCCCGACTTTTGGTCTCTATAACTGCGCCAAGAGCATCCACGACCTGCGCTACGACATCCTGCGCCCGGGCAATGCGCCTGGTGCTCAATATAGCTACGGTCCTCACGGCATTCAGGTCGCAGGGGCGTATTTGGAGGCCAAGGATACAAGCATAGAACCAGGAACGTCGCCAGCACGCGAGCGGAACTTCCACGAACTGTTTGCGCAGCACGTCACCATCCCGCTCGGGATGTCAAGCACCACGTGGTACGATCCCCACCCCCCCGCGACCGTCCCAACCAATCCGTGGGTGGCCGGCGGCGCCTTCTCCACGCCGCGCGACTATGCGAAACTGCTGCGCGCGTTCCTCGGCGGCAGCTTCATCACCAACATGACGGCCTTCACGCAGCCGCGCACGATCGGACTGCCGCGTGTTTTCGTTCCGGCGAGCACAGTGAACTGGGAATATGCGCTCGGCTCCTTCGTCGAATGCGACACGCCCTCGGCGTGCGCGACGTCGAAGATCAACTCTTCGCCCGGCGCCTATGGCTGGACCGGCTGGATCGATCGCGAGACCGGCTATTATGCCCTGATCGCGACCGAAATATCGAGCGGAGGCGACCGCAAGGGCGTCGAGCTCGAGCAGGTCATGCAGGATCTGATCGAGGATGCGATTGCGAACCGCACTCCGGCGCCCTGACCTGATCGGCAAAACTTCGCCTATGGTGCCTGGGCCAGGCCGCGCCGTGAGGTAGCGGTCTGGCTCAACGGAGGGGGCTGGACACCGCGTGGTTGTGCTGACAGCCGGCTTTCGAAGGGCATGAAGGACCGCTTTCTCGATCATGGAGCGGTTCAATACGAACGCGAGTAGAGCAAGTAGAACCGAAGGCGGACCATCTCGCCCTGCGCATCTTGCTCGAGCGTTCGGCGCGACGCATGACAGCGCCAAACGCGGTGCCGCAACTATGCCCTAAGACTTAGTTCCGCTCGATAACTCGCCGCAGCCGATCAGCGATGATCAAAAGGTCGCCGAGGCAGGACCGCACCAGCACGATGGCTGCGAGAAGTGCCACGACTCTTGCGCGATGGTCAGGCGACGTAAGCACCTCTACCACTCGCTATCAAGGTTCCGTCTGCAGACACAATCCGCGTCCCGGCTATGCTTATCTGCCGACCCAGTTTGACCGGCCTGCCGATCGCCCGCATCAGCCCTGGCAAGGCCGGTCGGTGAAAATCGACGTGCAAGTTTGCCGTAGCCCGCGCAGACCCTCCCATGGCAATGACCGTGTAAAGGCCGGTAAGATCGATCAGCGCCGATAAAATGCCACCATGCGCTGCGCCGACCGTCGGATTTGAGATTATTTCGTCTCGCCAGGGCATTGAGATCACCAACTCGTCGGTGCCGACCTCGGCGATCCTGAGCCCGAGCCAGCGGTGGAAAGGCGCAAGCAACAGCAGCTCCCCCAGTTCCTCAAGCCCAGGGGCGACCCGTGGGGCGTTCATGACTTCATCTCCATTTCATGGGTGCTGAGCAAAAACTCCACAATTGACTTGCCAAACGCGTCATTCTCGTCGCCCACCACCATATGGGTCGCATTCGCGATGTCGCTATATGCCATATGCGGGACCAATCTTCGGAAATGCTTGACGGCTTCCAGCGAAACTAGGTCGCTCGACCCACCGCGGATCAGATGCACAGGCAAGGCTAAACTGGCAGCGGCGGCGCTCAGTTCGCTGCGGCCATTGTCGCTTGAGACACCGCCTTGCCGCGTAACTCCTTCGATGAAGGTCGGGTCCCAATGCCAATAGAAGCGCCCATCGTCCTTGCGGCGCAGATAGTGGGCGAGCCCAGGCGAGGCCTTCCGGCTAGGCCGATGGGGCAGATAGTCGGAAATGACCTCAGCGGCCTCCTCCACCGACGCAAACCCTTCGCGCGCATGGGCCGCCATGAAACCGACCACGCGGGCAACGCCGCTCGGTTCCATCTGCGGCGTGACGTCGACCAAGGTAAGCGATCCAAAACTCCCCGGTGCGCGGTTTCCCTCCGCAATGATCCCAGCCAGCCCCCCAAGCGATGCGCCGATCATCGCCGGCTTTCTTCGCATCGCCGCAGCGATCTCAACGAGATCGGCCGCGAAATCGGAAATGTCATAAGCCCCATCACTGGCCCAAGCGCTCTCGCCGTGCCCGCGCATATCGACGGCGATCGTCCGAAAACCGTGGCTCGCGAGTTGACGGGTCACCGACTTCCACGCCCGGCGGGTCTGGCCGCCGCCGTGCGCCAAAATCACCGGAAAGCCCAGTTCCGGTCCATCGATCGACGCCGCGATTGCATGGCCCGCTTTTCCCGCAAGCGTGATCGTCCGATCATACATTCAGGCATCATACTGTATCATATCTTACAGTAAAGCATGTTCATATGCCGATAGTGGCTTTACAGTTTCAGCCGATGGTCGACTTTCGCAGCACCAGCGATGCTTCTCTCGGGAAAAGTCTTCTGACGGACTCAGACGAGTTTGTCTTTGTCATCGAAGAAGTGCCACGCAAACTTCGCCGCTTGTTCGACGCCTCAATGGCGCGCTTCGGATTGACCCGAACCCAGTGGCGCGCGCTCGTCTATATTTATCGGACCCCGGGCATTACCCAGACCGATCTCGCCAAATGCTCGAACTGGAGCGTGCCAGCGTTGGCCATGTTGTCGACCAGCTGGAAAGAATGACGCTCGCGGAACGGCGCGCTGCCAAGGGCGACCGGCGCGTCTGGGAGCTTCATCTCTTACCCCGAGCGATCGAAATCCTGCCCCAGCTGCGCGCCGAAGCCGACATGATCTACGCGCGGCTGCTCCATATGATTTCACCGAGTGAAATACGCGCGGTCCGCGCATTGCTGACGAAAATGTCAGGCAATCTCGAAAGCGGATCGGAAGACATGCCTCCTCGATAGAAGCATTGAAAGATTTGAAATAGCCGACGCCATTCATCGTCAGCAAGCCGATTTCCCCAATTGGCGCCGCTCGCGTTTGCGGCGGCGCACCGCCGCCGTTCTGCCCCCTCTGCACCAAATCGCCAGCACTGACGACTAACGAATTGCGAATATGGCGGCAGGGACGTGGTTCATAACATACGGAATGTCGGCGCCAGTATCGCGAGCGGATCGTTTCTCTGTGACGGCATGATTGTCGCGCCCTGCTCCATGCGCACCCTTGCGGCGATCGCCAATGGGCTCTCCGACAATCTGATCACCCGAGCTGCCGACGTCATGCTCAAGGAGCGTCGTCCATTAACGCTCATGGTGCGAGAGACGCCCCTGAACCTTGCCCATCTTCGAAACATGGCAGCCTGTACCGAAATGGGGGCGATAATTTTCCCACCCGTCCCGGCGTTCTACGCTCGGCCATCGTCGATCGACGAAATCGGGTCCTCGACCAGTTCGGCATCCATCGGGCCGCCGATCGCCGATGGACCGGACTGAAGGGCGCAGAAGTGATGCCTCTGGCGCAGGCGGATAAATCGGAAAGGACAATTTGATGGCGGCAGTGCTGATGCGCCGGGAGCTATTGGGCGCCGGGGTTTTTTGCGCGGGTCTGGTTGGAGCCTCCCGCTTCCGGTCAGGAAGTGCGGCGGACGAAGAGGCCGTTCTCGTCGTCAGCCAGCCAAGGGTTGAGGAAAGCGAGCGTTTTGCCGCGTCCCTCATATCGTCTTCGAAAAAGTCTCTCGCGCTGGATGTCGGAAGCGGGCTGGATGAGTTGCTTGGCGACTGGCCCCGCGGCGCGCAGGTGATTGCAGGCCTGACCTCCGACCCCGCTGCAATGATTGCGGCCCAGTTGCTCATCGAGAGTGGAGCGGAGCCTTTGCTTCGATGGGAACATTCCTATGAGGCGGGCCGCTGGACACACCGCATCGGCGCCGCCCCCGGCTTGGGCGCGCTCCCGCAATATACTTGGCCCGCCGTCGTTGCGCAGAAAGTTCGCGATGAGCTGGACGGCCACAAATCATCACCGCGCCGGGCCGCGTGCATTTCGGGGGAATGTGCACTCGCCTCGAATAGCCCCGGCCTACTTGTGACCTGGGCCTTTCGGCTTGCCGGAGAAACGCGGTGAGGCCGCCGCTGCCCGAGGGAATTGCGGCGGCCGACTTTTCACGGGCCCTCGATGAACTCGCAGGCGTCGTCGGCAAAACCTGGGTTTTCGTCGACGAGCTTCCGCTGTCGACTTACCGCGACGCGTATTCGCCGCTTGCCGATGGCACTCTGCTTCCTTCTGCCGCCGTCGCTCCGGAAAGCGTCGAACAGGTGCAGCGGATCCTTGCCATCGCCAACAGCTTCCGATTGCCGATCTGGACCATCGGGACTGGACGGAACTTCGCATATGGCGGGCCGGCACCCCGCAAATCCGGATATCTTGTCCTCGATCTGAAACGGATGAACCGGATCATCGAAGTCAACGAAAAATATGGATATGCGCTGGTCGAGCCGGGCGTTTCCTACATGCAGCTTTATCGCCACCTGCAGCGGATCGGCAGCAAATTGTGGATCGATCCGGCAGCGCCCGCCTGGGGCGGCGTCATGGGGAACGCGCGCGAGCATGGCGCCGGCTACACGCCCTATGGCGATCACTTCATTATGCAATGCGGGATGGAAGTTGCCGGCCTCCATGAACTCCTTCGACCAGGTGTAATACAGGCTCTGGGCGATCCCTTCCTTGCGGCACAGCTCGGCAATGCTGTCCTCGCCGCGCAAGCCTTCCAGCACGATCCGGATCTTGTCTTCGGCCGAGAAGTGCCGACGTGTCGCACGCCGGATGTCCTTCACCACCCGCTCCGCGGGAGCCTTGGGCGGCGATTTTTTTAAGGAGGATTTGGGCTTCATCTTCGTTCCTTCGTCACTACGACGAAGCCCAAATCCTCCTTAAACCACAACCTCAAATCTGTGCCATTGGCCCTGACGGCGGACACCGATGTGTGATTCTGCCAGCCCGCGCGCGCGGGCAGGAGATTTGGAAGCGATCGCCTCAATGATTTCATCATGTTCACGTGCGGTATCGGCCATGAAATGATTGAAACCACCGGCTTGGTTGATGAAGAAATCAGACATGTCAAAATTGCTGTTCTGCCGCGCGTCGAGAAAGGGCGACTGAGCCATATCGTGGATGAGCTGATGGAAGGCACGGTTGAGTTCGCAATAAATTACCGCGCTGCGCGGCTCGTCAAAGTCGATCGTGAGAATACGTGCTTGCAGCGCGCGCAAATCGCGCGTTTGCGAATCGGTCCGACGCGCTGCCGCCAGTTCCGTCAGCAGTCCCTCGAGCCTTTCAAACATGATATAGAAATCTGCGATCTGGTCATAGCTTGGATTTATCACCTCGCAACCGACCTGCGGAATTATGCGAACAAATCCTTCCGAACTCAAACGGTTGAGCGCGGCCATGATCGGCTGGCGGCTCGCTCCGGTATCGCTCACAAGATCCTTGACCGACAGCCGCTGGCCAAAATTATATTGCGCGCCAACCATTCGGCTAACGAGAAGATCGTAAATTTCATCCTTCTTGTTCACTCGAATTGTCTCCAACTTTGGCGCTGCTACGCACGCCGCGAATATCCCCCTTGATTCAGCAAGAACGCAAGAGTCAGTCGTTGGCGAACGGATCCGGCTGCAAGAGCTGTTCGCAACGGAAATCGACAGATTCACTCTGCATATTTTGTTCGGCGCAATCGATCGTGGACAGCAAGTCTTTTTATAAGCGCTTACCATGCGCGATCACGCGCCATATTCGCCAAACGAATGATCGCCGCCAGATGATCGTTCCAACTCTTCATTGCTTCGCGCTTCTCGTCCTTCCAGTCGTGGCGCTGGTAGATACCGGCGACGCCCGCGCGGGAACCTCCGACGTGATTGAGCACAGCTTCGGTCACTTCAAATCGAACGCCTAGCCGTTGAAACCCGGTTGCAAGAGTTCGTCTCAAGTCATGCAGTCGCCAGTCCGGTAACGGTTCGCGGCCGTCTTGCGACATAAGCAGGTCGAGCTTGATCTTGCCTTTGCTATATCCGGTGAACCTTCCGCCCCTGGAGGTCGTGAACATCCTGCCGCTACGCGGCCAGATAGCCGACCCGGCAACCTCGTCGAGGATCGCAACTGCAAGTTCGTTGAGCGGAATTCGGTTGGGCTCGCCATTCTTTGCCCGTTCGCCGGGCAGGGTCCATAGGAGATCTTTACGGTTGAGTTCCTCCCAACGCAGCGACGAAACCTCCTCTCGTCGCTGACCGGTGACGATCAGAAGGCGGATGATGGGTCCGAAACAGGAATGCGTGTTTGGCGCCGCCATCCAGATGCGGCCAAGCTCCTCGTCTGAAAGCCAGCGATCGCGAGGTTTGACCGGGGGCGGGGTTTCCATGCCTTCCATCGGACTCCGATCGATATCTCCCCGGCTGACGGCCCAGCGCAAAAGGCGGCGCAAAACAGCGAAGACGTTACGGATATTTGCGATCTGCGCGCGCGGCATGCGGTCGAAGACGGCAACGATGTCGATTCGCGTAAGATTGGGAAGGGGCTTTGATCCCAAGACCGGCTTTACATGCAGCTCGAGGCTGCGCTTGACGAGGCGCCTCCAGCCTTCTCCAACGCAGGCCTCAGCGAAGCGATCAGAGTAATTATCGAAGGCTAGATCGACCGACTCTCGCCGTCGTTGCCGCTCTGCTTCGCCTGGATCGATTCCCTGGGCGATCAGAATAGCCAGTCGCTCCGCTTCGGCTCTGGCGGTGGCTGGCGTCCATGGCGAGCCATGGCTGCCTATCGTGTAGCGACGCGTCTTAGATTCGCGACCGCCCATTCGGAATTGCAACACGTAAGACACGGCGCCAGCTTTGGTTCGCTTTGCGCCAAAACCCTTTATGCTATCATCCCAAAGAATGTCATGTTGCCCGCTCGAAATGAGAGCATCGACCGACCGTTTTGTGATCTTTCCGCTTGCCATAAATTGGTCTCCCAATACGGCGTTTCCAGCAATCACCCGGCAATCACCGTGGCGGAAATTGCCGCGTAATTGGGGAAAAGATAGCATAGGGAGTGGCTATAAAAAACTAGCCTTTTCAACCCTATAGCACTCCTATATACGCCTCCAGCGAAAATACATAGCTCCGGTGATGGGCCCCTGCCTTCGCAGGGGCACAGCTGCCTACTTCCGGTCCAGCCCGATGCTCTCCAGCGTCGCGCCGCTGCACTTGTCGGCTTCCTTGCTCTGGCCGTCGCCCGACAGCGCGCCGATCGCGAGGAAGCCCGCGACCACCGCGACCAGGAACGCGCCGGTCACCCAGATCAGATATTTGTCGATGAACGCCTTGATCGGCGCGCCGAACAGCTGGAACAGGATTCCGACGAGCATGAAGGAAAAGGCCCGGCTGGCGAGGCTCGCCCACAGGAAGGTCCAGAAACTCATGTGGATGAAGCCGGCGGTGATCGTCAGCAGCTTGAACGGGATCGGCGTCGCGCCCTTGATCAGGATGATCTCGGCGCCGAATTCGCGCAGGTAACAGGCGGCCGGCGGGAAGGCGTCGGTCAGCCCGAGCACGCCGAGCAGCCACAGCCCGACGCTTTCATAAAGGAAGAAACCGATCCCATAGCCGAGCACCCCGCCCGCGACCGACGCAAGCGTGCAGATGATCGCATAGCGCACCGCCTTTTTGGGGTTCGCAAGGCACATCAGCCCAAGCAGCGGGTGCGGCGGGATCGGAAAGAAGCTCGCTTCGACGAAGGACACCAGCGCCAGCCAGAACTCGGCGTGCGGATGCGCGGATTTCTCCATGGTCCAGTTATAAAGGTTCTGGATCATGGACTTGTTACGCGGTTTGGCGGTCATGCTGGTCCTTCGGTGCGCGAGGTGCGCCGCGACTCTATGCCGTTCGGTTCGACCGAAGTCGAGCCGGTCAGTGGCGGAAGTGGCGCATCCCGGTGAACACCATCGCAAGCCCCGCTTTGTTCGCCGCCGCGATCACCTCGTCGTCGCGGATCGAGCCGCCCGGCTGGATCACGCAGGTCGCGCCCGCCTCGACCGCCGCGAGCAGCCCGTCGGCGAAGGGGAAGAAGGCGTCGCTGGCGACGGCGCTGCCGACGGTGCGCGGGCTGGCCCAGCCATGCGTTTCAGCGGCTTCGCGCGCCTTCACCGCGGCGATACGCGCGCTGTCGCGGCGGTTCATCTGCCCCGCACCGATGCCCGCGGTCGACCCGCCCTTGGCATAGACGATCGCGTTCGACTTCACATGCTTGGCGATCGTCCACGCGAACAGCGCGTCGGCCAGCTCGTCCTCGGTGGGCGCGCGGTCGGTGACGACCTTGAGGTCGGCGCGCGTGATCCGGCCATTGTCGCGGCTCTGCGCGAGCCAGCCGCCGGCAATCGTCTTCATCATCAGCCCGCCGCGCGCCGGATCGGGCAGCTCGCCCGTCAGCAGCAGGCGGAGATTCTTCTTCTTCGCAAACACCGCGCGCGCATCGGCGTCGGCGTCGGGCGCGCACACGACCTCGGTGAAGATGCCGCTGATCGCCTCGGCGGTCGGCCCGTCGAGCGGCCGGTTGACCGCGATGATGCCGCCGAACGCCGACACATCGTCGCATTTCAGCGCCGCGTCATAAGCTTCGGCGATCGTCGCGGCGGTTGCGACGCCGCACGGGTTGGCGTGCTTGACGATGACGCACGTCGGATCGGCCTCGCGGAATTCGGCGACGAGTTCGAGCGCGGCGTCGGCGTCGTTGATATTGTTATAGCTGAGCTCCTTGCCCTGCACCTGCTCGGCCTGCGCGATACCGCGCGCCGCGGGGCCTGCGGGCAGGTAAAGCGCCGCCTTCTGGTGCGGGTTCTCGCCATAACGCAGCTCGGTCGCGAGCTTCGCGGTCAGCGGCAGCGTGTCGGGGAAGAGCTTGCCCTGATCGGCAAAGGCGAACCAGCTCGCGATCATCCCGTCATAGGTCGCGGTGTGCGCAAACGCCGTCGCGGCAAGGCGCTTGCGCAAGGCGAGCGTCGTCGCGCCGCCGTTGGCATCCATCTCGGCAATGACCGCGGCATAATCTTCGGGCTCGGTGACGATGTTCACGAAGGCGTGGTTCTTCGCCGACGAGCGCACCATCGCGGGGCCGCCGATGTCGATATTCTCGATGATCTCGTCGCGCGCCGCGCCCTTCGCGACGGTTGCGGCGAAGGGGTAGAGGTTGACGACCACCAGATCGATCGCGCCGATGCCATGTTCCTCCATCGACGCGACATGCGCCGCATCGTCACGGACGGCGAGAATGCCGCCATGAACCGTCGGATGGAGCGTCTTGACGCGGCCGTCCATCATTTCGGGAAAGCCGGTGAGGTCGGAGACGTCGAGGACGGTATGCCCCGCCTCGCGCAGCGCCTTCGCGGTGCCGCCGGTCGAAACCAGCTCGACCCCGTGGCGGACGAGCGCGGCAGCAAGCTCGGCGAGCCCCGCCTTGTCGCTGACGGACAGGAGGGCGCGGCGGACGGGAATCAGGTCGGTCATGGGAAGGGCGGCCTTTGAGGATGGGAAAGACGCGGCCCCCCTAGGCGGGTGCGCCCGCTATCGCAAGCCGCGTTGGCGCAGAAAAGCACCGTATCCCCGCGAAGGCGGGGGCCCATCTCCCGTGGGTTCAAGGCAGCGCCTGCGGAAGATGGGCACCCGCCGTCGCGGGTGCACACGGCTTATCGGGTCACTCGGGGCTTACAATCCCAGCGCCGCGGCGATCCGGTCCCAGCGCACCAGTTTGAAGTTCTGCGCCTTGGGCGCGTTGTCGCCGTCCTGCGCAAGGAAGATGCCGTCCGGATAGTCGGGCCCGAAATTGCCCGCGACCGCTTCGATCCCGTCGGTCTCGCTCGTAGCGCCGAACGCGCCCGCCGCGACCGCAAAACGTCCGACATACTCCACGCCGGGCAGGCGGAAGACCGCATAGCTATTGTCGCCCTGGCTCGACGCGATCAGGTAGCGCTGTCCCTTGTGGTCGATCGTCGCAAGGCCTTCGACGTCGGCGACGAGGCGCTGGTTGTCGACCGGCGCGACGAGGCGCGCGGTCGCGGTGTTGCCGTTCGGGACGAGCTGCCAGATTCCCGCATCCTCCTCGCCGACATAGAGCGTGTCGCCGTCGAAGACGCAGCCTTCGGACTGCGTCGGAATCCTATATTCCCACTGGACGGCAAAGTTCGGCGTCGCGCCGTCGACCGTCAGCGCGCCGACACGCACCGTGCCGTCCTTGACGATCAGCGCCGCGGTGATCGGCGCGCCCGGCGCGGTCTTCTTGAGGCAAAGGCCATAGGCTTCGCCCGTGCCCGCCGCCGCGCGCCCGAGCGCGACGATCGCGGGCTTGTCGGCGTCGAGGCGGAATACTGCGAGATGCGCGTTCACTCCGTCGTTGCGATCGCTCGCGACGATGATGTTGCCCGCAACGTCGACATTGTTGACCAGGCCCGCCTTGGTGAAGGCGATATCCTTGCCGGCAAGGTCATAGACGTGCAGCCCCGCCTTCTTGTCGGTCGCGACGATCAGCGCGCGGTTCGGATTGGCGGGATCGACCCAGATCGCCGGATCGTCGGCAGCATCGGCGCGTCCGGTCCCGACGGGTTCGGTTTCGCCGCTCGCGGTCACCTGAACGGGCGGCAGGCCGAAGAATATGGGTTCCTTTGCCGCGCATCCCGCAAGCGTCGATGCAAAAACGAGCGAAGTCAGCAGCTTCCATTTTCCGTTTGCGGCCATGTCGATTTCCCCTGTTTTCGATTGCGTATCGCGCAGCTGGCGCGCCCCGTTCCAGCAAAGACGTCCGGCGTCAATCCCACAATATTTCCGTCACTTAACTGTCATCAAAGCGTCATGTCCGTCGCCGCAAACTGTCACACGTCCCCCCTAGAGGCCCGGCAACCAACAAGGGGGTACGACAAGATGATTCGACGTTTCAGCCTGCATAACGCCGCCGCGCTCGCCATCGCCACGGCGCTGGTCGCCGTCCCCGCCGCCGCGCAGGACGTCGCGCCGATCGTCGACGAAAGCGGCGACGGCACGATCACCTCGGCGCGCGACATCGTCGTCCTCGGCAGCGTGGGATATCGCAACCGTAGCGAAGACCAGGCCGAACCCGTCATCAGCTACGACAGCGAATATTTCCAGCGCTTCGAACCGCTGACCGCGGGCGACGCGCTGAAGCGCGTGCCGTCGGTCACCTTCCTGTCGGACGTCATCGAAAGCGACGGCGCGCGCCTCCGCGGCCTGCCTCCCGGCTATACCCAGATCCTGATCAACGGCGAGAAAGTCCCCGGATCGAACGCCGACCGCAGCTTCTTCCTCGACCGCATCCCCGCCGAGCTGATCGACCGCGTCGAGATCGTCCGCTCATCGTCGGCGCGCCGCACCGGCGACGCGGTCGCGGGCACGCTCAACATCAAGCTACGCGACGGTTATGAACTCGACGGCGGTTATCTGCGCGCGGGCGGCCTCTATTATGACGACAAGGAACTCGAACCCAGCATCGGCGGCGTGTTCGGCGGCGCGCTCGGCCCGGGCCGCTTCCTCATCGGCGGCAATTTCCAGGGCCGCCACAACCCCAAAAAGAAATATTCGCTGCGCTACAGCGATTCGCCCGAGAATAATCCGAACTTCGCGACCGACGACTTCGACAATCGCGAAGACCAGACCGATACGCGCGACGGCAAGGATTATTCGTTCAACGCGACCTACGACATCAAGGGCGACACGACCGATTTCTCGTTGAGCGGTTTTTACGTCCACACCGATCGCACCGAGACCGAGCGCAGCTTCGAATATAATCACCCGACGAACATCAACGGTCCGGTCCGCGCGACGCCGCCGGGCAATCTGACCGTCGACAACGCCAATGTCGCGAAGATCAATCAGGATAATTACAGCGTCAACGGCAAGCTCGCGCACCGCTGGTCGGCGGGCGAGACGAGCCTGAAGATCGGTTACGCCTGGTTCGACGAAGACCGGTTCGAAACCGAATATGAGGTCGAATTCGACCGCGCGCTGCCGCGCTTCACCGGCGACCAGACGCGCACCGGCATCACCGACAAGGAATTTTCGGTTCGGCTGGAACATGAGTTTGAGCTGGGCGAGAATACCAAGCTGCTCTTCGGTGGCCTGTGGCAGGACAAGGACCGCGACACCTCGATCACCGAAGCGCCGCGCGACCGCTACAACCTGACCGCCGCCAATCGTCAGGGTTACGACCAGTTTTCACGCAATCCGACCGAGTTCGTTCGTACCTTCGGCGCCTTCGTGCCCGCCGTCGGCGGGATCAACACGATCGAGGAAAAGCGCCTCGACGGCTTCGTGCTGATCGAGGGCGATATGCCCGGCGTGAAGTGGGAAGCGGGCGTGCGTTACGAAACGACCGACCTGACCATCGACGACCTGACCCCGCCCGGGACGCGCATCGACAATGACTATGAAAAGCTGCTCCCCTCGGCATCGGTGAAGATCGACGTCGGCGCGCGCGGCCGCGTCACCGCCTCGGTCGCCCGCACCAGCCGGCGCCCCGAATTCAATTTCCTCTCGCCCGCGACGCTCGAGGAAGAACTCGGCGACAACGACCTGCTCGGCAATCCGCTGCTCGATCCCGAAACCGCGTGGGGCTTCGACCTCGGGTATGAGCACCGCCTCGGCCGTTCGGGCATCGCGGGGATCAATGTCTTCTACCGCAAGGTCGAGGACCTGATCGAGCTGACCAACACCGGACCGATCGTCGGCCGTCCGGGCGCCTTCACCTACCAGCCGCAGAATATCGGCGACGGCAAGGTGTGGGGCGTCGAGTTCGACCTGTCGACCGACCTTGGTTTCATTGGCCTGCCCGACACCGGCGTGTTCGGCAATGTCTCGTGGCTCGACAGCAAGATCGTCGACGAATTCGGCGAGCGCCGCTTCAACGGCCAGAGCAAATATGTCTACAACTTCGGCGCGATCCAGGACATTCCGTCGATCGGCGCCGCGTTCGGCGCGACCTATCGCAAGCAGGGCGGTGCCTTCGACCGCACCGTCGGCGAGGAGGTTTTCACCAGCTATGGCGCCGATCTCGAAATCTTCGTCGAAAAGCGGTTCGGCAAGAGCTTCACGATCCGCGCGGTGGGCTCGAACCTGCTGAATGGCGCGAAGCGCGAGACGTTCAACAAATTCACGACGATCGCCGACCAGAAGGACCGCAGCTTCGACGAATATGAACTCGAAAGCGAAAAGGCCGGTCCGGTCTTCCAGCTGATGGCGCGCTACGCCTTTTAAGAGGGTTCCGACAGCCGACGCTCAGTCCCTTGGGCGTCGGCTGCTGGAAATATATGCGTTGCGTGTCGCCATTGGGGTGGTGAGCGGACGCTCTCTCGCCCTCATTCGTCATCCCGGACTTGATCCGGGATCCATAGCGGCGCTGAAGTCATGGACCCCGGGTCAAGTCCGGGGTGACGAAGAATGAGACGGCCGCAACCGGTCTAAAGCGGGCACCTATCCGATATGCTTGAAAATCCAGCCGATGCTCGCGCCGCCCGCGGGCGCGGTGCCGGTGACGACGATCTGTTCGGTCGGGTGCGGCCGGCCTTCGCCGTCGACCCACAGGCTCGGTTCGATGTCGAGCCCGCCTTCGGACGTGCGAAACTGCCACAGCGGGCCGCCGTTGATGCGGAGCAGCGCGCCGAGCTTGTCGGCGGTCAGGCTCGCCGAGATATGCGGGCCGAGGTGGAAGCGTAGCGTGAACCCCTTGTCGCCCTTGCGCCGCGTGCGCGGGGCGGGAAGCAGCATATCCTCGCCGCGCAGCTCGCGCCCGTTGGGCGAGAGGATCAGCAGGCGGCGGTGGATCAGGCCATGGCGCCGCGCATAGCCGTCGTGGCTCATCTCGACCCGGCTGCCCTGCGGCGTCTCGCGCCGGTCGAGTTCGACCTCGGTCACGCCCTTGCCGAGCGAGCCATTGGGCAGGATCGCGGTCGAATTGCTGTCGCCGAGCGTCAGCGTCGAATGCGCCGCGGTCGTGCGCAGCCCGCGTGCGAGGTCGGCGGGGATCGTCGCGCCGGTCAGCGCCGCGCCGCCGCAATTGACGACGATGCGCTCGTCGCCGTCGCTTAGTTCAAAGGCGAGGGTCGAGGCGCAGCCCGCCTCGGTCACGCGGGCGATGGGCGGCGGCGCCGCGTCGGCGAGCAGCACGACCTTGTTCGCGACGAGCCGCTGGTACCCCCAGTCGCGCGCCTGCTTGAGCGGGCGCGTGCGGATGCCGCTCGCCGCGACGATCGCCTGGATCGTGGCGGCCGACGTCGCGCCGCTACCCTGCCAGCTCCCCATCCCGCCGTCGCTGTGGGTCAGGCCGAGCAGCGCGGGCACCGTGCGCGCGAGCACTTCCTGCACGAACGGCGGCACCTCCATGCGGCGCATGTCGTATATTTTCGCGAGCATCGACAGCGCCATGATCGCGTCGAGCTGCGCCTGCGGCGAGCGCGAGATATTGCCGCCGTCGGCGTAGAAACTCGTCTCCAGCACCTTGCGCAGGCCCGCCTCGCCGAACACCTGCCGCGGTTCGCCGCCGGGCATCAGCAGCGACGCGGCGACGATCCCGACCCACGCGACCATCTGGCCGGTGCCCGGCCGCGTCTTGTCGGCGACGCGGTCGAGGTGGCGCGCCGCGCGCGCGAGATGGTTGAGCACCGCCGAACGATAGACAAGGTCGCTCGACGACAGGATGAGCGGCGCGTGGCACGCCCAGAACAATATGCGCCAGGCGGTATTGTCGGCCTTCCACGCGGGTTCGCTCACCGTCTCGCCATGCGTGCCGAGCCAGTGGCGCACGACCGCTTCGGCGATCGGGGCGCCGTCGGCGCGCGAACCGGTCGCGGCGAGGTCGCGCAGCCAGGCGAAGCTGTGCAGATAGTCGGCAAAGGCTGGCGCCACCGCGAGTGAGGCGAAGTCGAGCTCGCCGAGCGGCAGCTTCAATCCGCGGTGGAGGAAATGTCCGGCGCGGATCGCGGTGCCCGCGCGCGCGTCGCCCGGCACGGGATCGGTCGGCACGCCGAGCAGCTTGAGCGGGAAGCGTCCCTTCAGGCGGAAGGCGTGGAGCGGGGTGCGCCAGGTCAGCCGCGTGATCGCATTGGCGACGCGGTCGCCGAGCGAAAGCCCCTTGTCGGCGGGAAGGCGGATCAGCCTTTTGCCGGGCTCGATCGTGTCGTCGATCGGCGCGGCCTCGTCACCGGAGTCGAGCGGTGTGTCGGCGGGGGCAGATGTCAATGGCCTCCCCTTCATCGATCAGGCCCCGCGCAAACGCCGGATATTGTCGGCATAAGCGTCGGGTCCGCCCTTGAAGGTCGCGGTGCCCGCGACGAGCACGTCGGCCCCCGCATCGATCGCCAGCGGCGCCGTGCCCGCGTCGATGCCGCCGTCGACCTCCAGCCGGATGTCGCGGCCCGATTTCTCGATCATCTTCCGCACCGCCTCGATCTTGCGGAGCTGGCTCGAAATGAAGCTCTGCCCGCCGAAGCCGGGGTTCACACTCATGATCAGCACCAGGTCGATGTCGTCGATCAGATAGTCGAGCATCTTTGCCGGGGTCGCGGGATTGAGCGACACGCCCGCCTGCTTGCCGAGCGACTTGATGTGCTGGACGGTGCGGTGGATGTGCGGCCCGGCCTCGGGATGGACGGTGATGATATCGGCGCCCGCCTCAGCGAAGGCGTCGAGGAAATGATCGACGGGCGAGATCATCAGATGGACGTCGAAGGGCAAGGTCGAGTGCGGGCGCAGCGCCTTCACCACCATCGGGCCGATCGTGAGGTTCGGGACATAATGGCCGTCCATCACGTCGATATGGACCCAGTCGGCGCCAGCGGCCTCGATCGCGCGCACCTCTTCGCCAAGGCGCGCGAAATCGGCGCTGAGGATCGAGGGGGCAATACGGACGGGAGCGGTGGCGGCGGTCATAGAGACCGGCCTTAACCATCTAGTGAGTCGGGGGCAAGCGGAGCAGGGCCGCTATCGACAGCTATCCCCAAATAATGTCGCGCGGACCTATCGCCAGCGCCACCCGCCCTCGGTCTTGGCGCGATAGATCGGCATCGGGGCCAGCCCCGCCAGCACGACCGCGATCGTCATCGCCACCGGCCGGCCCTGCAGCACCGTCGCCAGCCCCGTGATCATCGCAATATGGAGCGCGAGGAAGAACCAGCCCTCCCAGACCATCGGCAGGCCGGTGCCATAGCCGCGGCGCTTGGCGCGAAACCAGGGCCCCTTGCGCATGAACAGGTGCAGCATGATCAGCTTTCCTCTTTCGGGGGCCGCCCGCGCTTGGGCGCTTCGGATTGCCCGACATTCACGCCCCGCCGCCCAAGCGCCTCGCGAAGCAATATCTCGATCTCGGCATTGGCGCTGCGCAGCTCGGCCGCCGCCAGCCGCTCGATCGCCGCGTAGAGCGCGGGATCGAGGCGGAGGGCAAAGGCCTTCTTGGACTGCACAGCCATCGTCCGGCCTCAGTAGAGCGAGCCGGTGTTGACGACGGGCTGCGTATCGCGTTCGCCGCACAGGACGACCATCAGGTTCGACACCATCGCCGCCTTGCGCTCGTCGTCGAGGTTGACGACATTCTTCTCGGACAGGTGCTGGAGCGCCATTTCGACCATCGTCACCGCGCCTTCGACCAGCTTCTTGCGCGCCGCGATCACCGCTTCGGCCTGCTGGCGGCGCAGCATCGCGCCCGCGATTTCCTGTGCATAGGCGAGGTGCGTCAGGCCGCATTCGTCGACGGTGATCCCCGCGACTTCGAGCCGTTCGATCAGCGCCTTGCGCAGTTCGACCCCGACCTCGTCATGATTGCCGCGCAGCGTGACTTCCTGATGCTCGATATCGTCATAAGGGTAGCGCGAGCCGATCGAGCGCACCGCGGCCTCGATCTGCGCCATCACGAATTCCTTGTAATCGTCGACGTCGAACAGCGCCTGCGCGGTGTCGGTGACGCGCCATACGACCTGCGCCGCCATCTCGATCGGATTGCCGCGCAGGTCGTTGACCTTGATCTTGTCCGAAATCACGTTGTTCGCGCGCACCGCGATCTTCTTGCGCGTCAGCCACGGCAGGACCCAGCGCAGCCCCTCTTCGCGGTCGGTGCCCTTATACGCGCCGAACAGCTGGATCGCCGCCGCCTCGTTCGGGTTGATCAGGTAGAAGCCGCAAAGGATCAGCAGGCCGACGATCGCCGAGGCGACGACGACGATCCATTTCCACGCGACCATATATTCGGCGTTGGCGTTGGTGATCCCCGCCCACGCCGCGAGCCCGAGCAGCAGCAACCAGATGAAGAGCATCAGATAACCGCTCTGCGTGGCGGCGCGCGTCTCGCGACTGCGGTTCAGCGCCGGTGTCCCTGTCTCGACCATGTTTCCCTCCGAATCACTCGATATAATGATGATATCATATTTATATCGAATTGAGCCGCGGTCAATCGGGATTTCGGCGAACCCGGCCGGTGACGGTTTTGGGGTGGTGAGCTGTCACACCCAATATTCGTCATCCCCGCGAAAGCGGGGACCCAGAGCGTGCGTAGGCTGACCCCACACTGGGTTCCCGCTTCCGCGGGAATGACGAAGTTATAAGAACCGAAACGGCCGCAACCGGTCGGTAGCCGCCGCTTGACGCCGCTCAGGACGGAGAAACAGGTCTTCACGGCACGCGGCACCGCCACATCGCGCCCGCCGACGCCCGTCATCCCCGCCCCGTCGGCGCTTCGTAGAACAGCTGTTGACATCGCCCCCGCGCTTGCAAAATTCCCCCATCGACCGGTTTTCCGGCTCAAATTTCGAAGGGGCATCTTCATGAAAGTCTTTCCGTTGCTGGGCGCCGCGACGCTCGCGCTCGCCGCCGCTGTCACCGCCGACGCCCAAACCCCCGCGAAACCCGCGGGCGCCGCCGCGCAGGTGCCGCCGATCGCGTACAAGGAACGCATCCTCGCCAACGGCCTGCGCGTCCTTTCGCTGCAGGATAATTCGACCCCCAATGTCATGGTGTCGGTCTGGTACGACGTCGGGTCGAAGCACGATCCCGAAAAGCGCTCGGGTTTCGCGCACCTGTTCGAACATATCCTCAGCCGCAAGACCGTGAACATGCCGTACAACATGATCAACCGGCTGACCGAGGATGTCGGCGGGGTGCGCAACGCCTCGACCAGCTTCGACCGCACCAACTATTACGAAACCGTCCCCGCGCAATATCTCGAAACGATGCTGTGGACGCACGCCGAGCGCATGGCACGCCCCGTCGTCGACAAGGAGGTGTTCGAGACCGAACGCAATGTCGTGAAAGAGGAACTGCGCCTGCGCGTCCTCGCGCCGCCCTACGGCCGCCTCTTCTTCTTTGCCCTCAGTGAAAACACCTTCGACGTGCTGCCGCACCGCCGCCCGGTGATCGGCACGATCGCCGACCTCGACGCCGCGACGCTCGATGACGCGCGCGCATTCCATGAGGCTTTCTACGGCCCCGACACCGCGACGCTGATCGTGGCGGGCAATTTCGACGAGGCGCGGCTCCAGTCGCTCGTCGACAATTATTTCGGCGCGATCCCCAAGCGCGCGAAGCCGATCCCGCTCGCGATTCCCGGCACCGAACCGCCGATGGCGCCGCGCCGCGTCAATGCGACCGGCCCCAATGTCCCGCTGCCCGCGGTCGGTGCGATCTACAAGGTGCCCGGCGCCGGCCACCCCGACACCGCCGCGCTCGAGGTGATGAACGCGATCCTGTCGAGCGGCGAGAATTCGCGGCTGCACAAGGCGCTCGTACGCACCGGCATGGCGAGCCAGATCGACGCGAGCGTCGATTTCACCGAGGAAGCGGGCGGCCTCACCCCCTTCGCGATTCTCAGCGACGGGCAGGATCCCGAGAAAGTCGCCGCCGCGCTCGATACGGTGCTGACGGGCATCGCATCGGCCGAAGTCTCCGACGCCGAACTCACCGAGGCGAAGACCGAGCTGCTCGCCTCGACGCTCGAGGAACGCGAGACCTTCTCGGGCCGCGCCTTCGAACTCGGCGAGGCGCTCGTCCTCACCGGCGATCCCGCCGCCGCGAACAAGCGCCTCGACGCGATCGCCGCCGTGACCAAGGCCGATGTCGCGCGCGTCGCGAAGCAATATCTCGACCCCAAGGCGCGCGTCGAATTGCGCTACGCCGCGGGCGACGGCGACCCCAAAAGCTGGGCGAACCCCAAGCCAATGCCCGTTTTCCCGAGCGTCCCCGCCGCAACCGGCACGCCCAACGAGCTTGCCGCCGAGGGTGCGCGGCAAGCGCCCCCCGCACCGGCCGCCGCGCCCGCGGTCACCCCGCCGAAAATCGCCGAAAGCCGCCTTTCCAACGGCATCCGCGTCGTCGCGGTCAAGACCGGCAGCGTCCCGCTCGCGACGCTCAGCGTCGTGATCGGCGGCGGCGCGTCGACCGATCCGAAGGGCCGCGCCGGCGTCGCCACCATGGCCGCCGACCTCGCCGCCAAGGGTACCGCCACCCGCTCGGCCGAAGACATCGCCGCCGCGCTCGAAAGCCTCGGCGCGTCGATCAACGCGGGCGCCAGCCCCGACGGCAGCATCTTTTCGGTCACCGCGCCCGCGGCGAACCTCGATGCAGTCGGCACTATCCTCGCCGACGTGATCCGCAACGCCAGCTACCCGCAGGCCGAATTCGACCTCGAACGCAAGCGCATGACCGACGGCCTCCGCGTCGCGCTCAACAATCCCGGCGCGATCGCCGCGATGGTCGCGCAGCCGTTGCTCTACGGCACCGCCCCCTATGGCGGGCAAGCCGGCGGCACGATGAAAAGCCTCGCCGCGATCACCCGCGACGACCTCGTCGCCTATCGCCGCGCCTGGTGGCATCCCGCGAACATGTCGGTCGTCGTCACCGGCGGGATCGAACCCGCCGCGGGCGCCGCGCTCGCAAAGCGCCTGTTCGGCGACTGGAAGCCCGAAGGCCGCGCCCCCGCCCTTCCCAAATCGCGCGCGGGCGCCGCGCTGCCGCCGCGCACGATCGTCGTCGACCTCCCCGGCGCGGGGCAGGCGGCGGTGCTCGCCGCGGTGCGCGGGGTCAGCCGCGCCGACGCCAACTACCCCTCGCTCCTCCTCGCCAATTCGGTGCTCGGCGTCGGCTCGAACGGGCGCCTCTTCAACGAGGTGCGCAGCAAGCGCGCGCTGAGCTACGGCGCGTACAGCTCGATGCCCGCGCGCGCCGACACCGCGCTTTTGAGCGCCAGCGCGCAGACGAAGAACGAAACCGCGACCGAGGTCGCCGAAATCTTCCTGAACGAGTTCAAGCGCCTCGGCGCCGAACCGATCACCGCCGACGCGCTCGCCAAGCGCCGCGCTTTCCTCGAGGGCGCCTATGGCCGCCAGCAGGAAACCGGCGGCGGATATGGCGCGATCGTCGCGGGGCTGATCCTCCAGGGGCTCCAACCCGCCGACGCGCTCGATTACGCCGCGCGGCTCGCCGCGGTGACGCCCGAGGCCGCGAACGCGATCGCGGCGAAGAATGTCACGCCCGAAAATGCATCGCTGATCGTCGTCGGCGACTCCGCCAAGTTCATCGACAAGCTCCGTGCGCTCCGCCCCGACCTCGTCGTCATCCCGGCCGACAAGCTCGATCTGGAGGCGCCGACCCTGGGGGCGACGCCCTAAAAACCGGCAGCGGCACCGGCCCGCTCCCCCGCCCGGCCTCCCCTAGGCTACTATCGTTGGGGAGGCCGGGCGGGGGAGCGGGCCGGTGCCGAATTTCAAACTTTAAGACGCGGTAGCCCGTCCATGATCGCGGTGAGCGCGAGGGCATTCTCGCGCTCCATCGCGCTGTGCCCGGCGTTGGTGACGACATAGGTCGCGGGCTCCGACCCCGCATCGCGCAGCGCCGCGACCAGCCGCGACGCCTGCGTCAGCGGACACACCTCGTCGAAACGCCCGTGCACGATATGGATCGGGATGCCGGCAAGCGTCGCAATATTATCGAAGAAATGTCCCGCGGGGATGAACAGCGCGTTCGCGAAATAATGCGCCTCGATCTGCGCAAAGCTCAACGCGAAATCGGCCTCGCCGAACTTGCCCGTATCGGCGGTCTCGGGAATCATGTTCGAGATCACGCCCTCCCACAACGACCAGGTCAGCGCGGCCTTGAGCTGGCGCTCCTTCTCGGCGTCGTTGGCAGGCACCATGTCGAAAATCGCCTTGTACGATTTCATCACGTCGCCGCGCTCGGCCGGCGTCAGCACCGACAACAGCTCGGCCCATTCATCGGGATATTTCATATAGGCGCCGGGTTCGGTCAGCCCGTACGGATCCTCACCCCATGTCGCGGCATTGCCCTGATAGAGGTAAAGCAGATCCTCGGGCGCGCCGAGGAAGATGCCGCGCAGGATCAGGCTTGCGGTATGTTCGGGGTGCGCGATGGCATAGGCCATCGCGAGCGTGCTCCCCCAACTCCCCCCGAACACGTGCATCGGCCCGCCGATTTCCAGCTCCTCGCGCAATTTCTCGATATCGCCGATCAGGTCGGCGGTCGTATTCTTGGCGAGCGCGACCGCAGGGCCCGCCGACGCCACCGTCGGCTCGCTCTTCCCGCACCCGCGCTGGTCGAACAGGATGACGCGATAGCGCTTCGGATCGAAAAAGCGTGCCATGACCGGCGCGCACGCCCCGCCCGGCCCACCGTGCAGGAACATCACCGGCTCACCGTCGGGATTGCCATATTCCTCCCAGTAAATGCGATGCGCCGGGTCGCGATCGACTTCAAGCCAGCCGAAGTTCAGGCACGGCGGCTGCGGATAGACCCAGTCGTCACCGATCTTGCTCGAAGCCTGCAACCGCGAAAAATCCATGTCCATGCACCCTTGTCGATGATTCCGTTGCCACGGGCCTAAACGGTCGCGGCGCTATGTCCACCGTCTCGCGGGCTGCGGGGAACTTATCGCGCGAGCCATCGTTCAAAAAACACCCCTGATCGCGGGACGGATGACGCGCCCCCAAAGCGGCGCATGGCTGAAATTCCGGGGTTGGGCACGCGCGCATGGAAAGCGATTTCCATGGGCATCAAAAAGGAGTGGTCTCATGCGTTTCCAACCCATTTTGCTCGGTGCGCTCGGCGCACTGGCGCTCTCCGCCTGTTCGCAAAAGGAAAATGTCGCGATGGCACCGCCCCCGCCGCCGGGTGCGGTGCCGGGAAGCGTTGCCGCCGACCGCGACGGCGACGGCATCATCGACGGCTATTATACCGCCGACGGCATCTATCATCCGAACTATGTGCCGCCGCCGCCCCCGCCGCCGCCCGCCCCGTCGCGGTTGGGAGAACGCGGCTGATTACGTTGTTTCGGGGGACGCAGCGCCGCTGCGCCCCCCTTTTCCTGATCGGACTGGCGCTCGGCACGCCCCTCGCCCCGCCCGTCCTCGCGGCGCCCGCAGCACAGGGGGCGGCGATCCCGCTCGCCGGCGCAATCCGCGAAGAAGCCGGCGGCGACGTCAAACGCTTCTACGCCGCACGCAATTTCAAGCCGCTCTGGCTCCGCGCGGGCAAGCTCGGGCCCGAGGCGGTAACGCTGCTCGGCTATCTTTCGACTGCGTCGCGCGACGGTCTCAAATCTTCATCCTACGACCTTGAAAAGCTCGAAGCGCTGATCGCCCGCGCCCGCGGCGGCGCCCCGCAGGACCTTGCGCGCGCCGAAGTCGCGCTCTCGACCGCCTTCGCGCGCTATGTCCGCGACATGCGCAGCCCCGGAGCCGCGAAGATGGACTATGCCGACAAGTCGCTTCGCCCCAGGAAGGCCGACCCCGAAACGGTGCTTCGCGCCGCCGCCTTCCCCAAGGATTTCGGCGCCTATATGAAAAACATGGGTTGGATGAGCGAACATTATGTCCGCCTCCGCACCCTGATGGGCCGCGCTTTGGCGCAGGGGACCTCGAAGGACGCGATGGCGCGCCTTCGCCTCAACCTCGACCGCGCGCGCCTCCTGCCCGGCCCCTATACGCACCATATCGTCGTCGACGCCTCGTCGGGGCAGCTCTACTATTATGACGCAGGCAAGCGCGCGGGGTCGATGAAGGTCGTCGTCGGCGCCCCCGAAACGCAGACCCCGATGCTCGCGGGCAAGCTCCAATGGGCGATCCTCAACCCCTATTGGAACGTCCCCGACTATCTCGCCCAAAAAAGCATCGCCCCCAAGGTTCTCGCCGGGCGCAGCCTCGCCTCGCTGCGCATGGAGGCGCTCTCCGACTGGGGTCCCAACCCGCGCAAGCTCGACGCCTCCGAAATCGACTGGCCCGCGGTCGCCGCGGGCGACGAGGTGCTGCGCCTCCGCGAACTGCCCGGCGGCGCCAATTCGATGGGCCGCGTCAAATTCCTCTTCCCCAATGACGAGGGCATCTACCTTCACGACACCCCCGAACGCGCACTGCTCAAAAAAACCGACCGCCATTTTTCGAACGGCTGCATCCGCCTCGAGAATGCGGCCGTGCTTGGCCAGTGGCTGCTCCACCGCTCGATCGTGACCAAATCGAAAGCCCCCGAACAGGCGGTCGCGCTGCCCGTCGAGGTCCCCGTCTACCTCACCTATATCACCGCGATCACGACCGATCGCGGCCTCGCCTTCCGCGACGATGTCTACGGCCGCGACAGCTGAGGGGCTGCCGGGCGGTTGACCCGCTCCGGCGAAACGTACAGACCTGCCTCCTCACTGAAAAAGGGGCGAATCTTCATGCGCAAACTGGCCATCCTCGGTGCGAGCCTGCTCGCGCTCTCCGCGCAACCGGGTTTCGCGCAGGAAGACCCGGCGGCTACCGCACCCGCCGCGGAAACCGCCGCGCCCGTGTCCGCCGCCGCCGTCGGCAGCGCGCGCAAGGGCCCCGAGCGCCGCCTCACCGGCGCCGACCTCTTCGACATCTCGATCGCCTCCGATCCGCAGATCAGCCCCGACGGCCGCCACATCGCCTATGTCCGCCGCTCGAACGACATCATGACGGACCGCGCGGTCAGCTCGATCTGGCTGATCGACACCGCGACGGGCGAGGAAACCCCCGTCGCAGGCCGCAGCGGCGGCGCCTTTTCGCCGCGCTGGTCGCCCGACGGAAAGCGCCTCGCCTTCGCCTCGACCGAAGGCGGCAGCGCGCAGCTCTGGGTTCGCTGGATGAACGGCGGCGAAGCGGTGCGCCTCACCGGCCTGCCCACCAGCCCGTCGAGCCTGGCCTGGTCCCCCGACGGCCGCTCGATCGCCTATACGATGCTCGTCAAGGACGACGGCCCCAGCTTCGGCTCGGCACCGAAAAACAAGCCCGAGGGCGCGAAATGGGCCGACCCGCTCGAGGTCCACGACCTCCTCGCCTATCGCGCCGACGGCGAAGGCTATCTCGAATCCGGCTTCGAAAAGATTTTCGTCGTCCCCGCGACGGGCGGCTCGCCGCGGCAGCTCACCTTCGGCCCCTATCATGACGGCGGTCCCTTGAGCTGGTCGCGCGACGGCCGCACCCTCTATTTCAGCGCGAACCGCAAACCCGATTGGGAGAAGGACCCGGTCGAGAGCGAAATCCATGCACTCGACGTGGCGAGCGGCGCGGTCACCGCGCTGACCGACCGCAACGGCCCCGACACCAACCCGCTCGTCTCGCCCGACGGCGGCAAGATCGCCTATCTCGGCTTCGACGACAAATTGCGCGCCTATGAGAATACCCAGCTCTACGTCATGAACCGCGACGGATCGGGCAAGCGCGGCCTGACGGCCAATTGGGATTATGGCATCGACGCGATCCAGTGGGCCGCCGACGGCAAGTCACTCTATGCGCAGTACGACGATCATGGCGAAACCAAGGTCGCGCGCATCGGGCTCGACGGCGCGGTGCGCACCGCCGCGACCGGCCTTTCGGGCGGCGGGCTCGACCGGCCTTATACGGGCGGCAGCTTCACCGTGTCCGACGGCGGCGCGATCGCTTTCACCGGCGGCACCGCGACCCGCCCGGCCGAGGTCCAGCTCAATCGCGGCGGCACCGCGCGCATCCTCACCGACCTCAACCGCAGCTTGCGCGAAGTGAAGTCGCTCGGCGAGGTCCGCAAGATCACCGTGGCATCGAGCCACGACGGCAAGACGATCGAGGGCTGGCTGACCCTCCCGCCCGGCTACCGCGACGGCCAGCGCGTGCCGCTGATCCTCGAAATCCATGGCGGCCCCTTCGCGGCCTATGGCGGCCATTTCTCGACCGACAACCAGCTCTACGCCGCGGGCGGCTATGCCGTGCTCTCGGCGAACCCGCGCGGCTCGACCAGCTATGGCGCCGCCTTCGCGAACGAGATCGACAAGCAATATCCCGGCAATGATTATTTCGACCTCATCAGCATCGTCGACCGCGCGATCGAGCTTGGTGTCGCCGATCCCGACGCGCTCTTCGTCACCGGCGGCTCGGGCGGCGGCGTGCTCACCAGCTGGATCGTCGGCAAGACGAACCGCTTCAAGGCGGCGGTCACGCAAAAACCGGTGATCAACTGGACAACGCAGGCGCTCACCGCCGACGGCCCCGGCTTCTTCGGCCCCTATTGGCTCGGCGCCGAGCCGTGGGAAAAGCCCGAACTTTTCTGGTCGCGCTCGCCGCTTTCGCTCGTCGGCAATGTCGAAACCCCGACGCTCGTCATCGTCGGTGCCGAGGATTATCGCACGCCGGTCAGCGAATCCGAACAATATTACACCGCGCTCCGCCTCCGCGGCGTGCCCAGCGCGCTGATCAAGGTGCCCGGCGCCAGCCACGGCAGCATCGCCGCGCGCCCCTCGCAATCGGCCGCGAAGGCCTCGGCGATCCTTGCCTGGTTCGAAAAATACAAGAAAGGCTGGACCCGCCCGGCGGGGGATATGGCGGCAAAATAGGCGAGCCGCCCGCCGCGTCGCCTTAGGGGCGGGAAGCGGGCGTTTTATATATCATCCCGGCGAAGGCCGGCAAAATTTGCACCCAGCCGCCAACCACCCTACATTGGCGGCGCAATCGATCGCATCGGAGTATCTCGTCATGGACAACAACCTGCCCGCAACGCCCCACTGCCTTGCCGCCAGGAAAGTCCATATCCATGCCTTCGATCACCATCTCCAACCTCGGCTGGTCCACGCCTGACGGCCGCGCCGTCCTCTCGGGCCTCGACCTCAACTTCCAGTCCGAACGTGCCGGCATCGTCGGCCGCAACGGCGTCGGCAAGTCGACGCTGCTGCGCCTGCTGACCGGCGAGCTCACGCCCGCGACGGGCAGCATCGCGATCGACGGCAGCATCGCGATGCTGCGCCAGACCGTACAGGTCGCGGCGCACGAAAGCATCGCCGACCTGTTCGGCGCGCGCGCCGGCCTCGCGTTGCTGCGCAAGGCCGAGGCGGGCGCAGCGACGATCGAGGAAATCGGCGACGCCGACTGGACGCTCGAGGCGCGGATCGACGAGGCGCTCGCGGGCGTTGGCCTGCCGCTTCCCGCCGACACCCCGCTTGCCCAGCTCTCGGGCGGCCAGCGTACGCGCGCCGCGCTCGCCGGCGCGATGTTCGCCGCGCCCGATTTCCTGTTGCTCGACGAACCCACCAACAATCTCGACCGCGAAGGGCGCGAAGCCGTGCGCGACCTGCTCGCGGACTGGCGCGGCGGCGCGATCGTGGTCAGCCACGACCGCGAATTGCTCGACGAAATGGACGCGATCGTCGAGCTCACCAGCCTCGGCGGCGCGCGCTATGGCGGCGGCTGGAGCGCCTATCAGGCGCGCAAGGAAATCGAGCACGCGGCGCGCGAAGCCGAACTCGCGGGCGCCGAAAAGGAGCTCGGGCGCGTGCGGCGCCAGGCGCAGGTCACCGCCGAGCGGCAGGCGCGCCGCGACGCAGGCGGGCGGCGCAAGGCCGCGCGCGGCGACGAGCCCGCCATCCTGCTCGGGACGCTGAAGGGGCGTGCCGAGGAAAGCGGCGGCGCGAACCGGCGCCTCGCCGAACGCCAGCGCGCCGAAGCCGAGCAGGCGCGCGAGGCCGCGCGCAGCCGGATCGAGGTCGTCGACCCGCTCGCGATTGCGCTGCCGTCGACCGGCCTGCCTGCATCGCGCACGGTCCTTCAGCTCGACCGGGTGAGCGCCGGCTATGCCCCCGATCAGCCGATCATCGAACATCTGTCGCTCACCCTCACCGGCCCCGAACGCGTGGCGATCACCGGCCCTAACGGCTCGGGCAAGTCGACGCTGCTGGCGCTGATTGCCGGGACGCTCGCGCCCTGGTCGGGCACGGTCCGCGTCGGCGTTCCCTTCGCGCTGTTCGACCAGCGTGTCAGCCTGCTCGATCCGGCGCTGTCGATCGCGGGCAATTTCCTCGCCCTCAATCCGGGGACGACGAACAACCAGTGCCGCGCCGCGCTCGCGCGCTTCCGCTTCCGCGCCGACGCCGCCGACCGCACCGTCGGAACCTTGAGCGGCGGCCAGATGCTCCGCGCCGGCCTCGCCTGCGTCCTCGGCGCACCGCAGCCGCCGCAGCTTTTGATCCTCGACGAGCCCGGCAACCATCTCGATATCGAGTCTTTGACCGCGGTCGAAACCGGCCTCGCCGCCTATGATGGCGCGCTGCTCGTCGTCAGCCACGACACGGCGTTTCTGGGCGCGATCGGGATCAGTCGTCAGATCGGATTGGGCAGCGCCACAAAGGACGAGGCCTAGGATATTCGTGCGGACGCGCCATCTTTCGGCGCACCGGCTAACCTTCTTTTAACCAGCTGATCCCAACAATCGCACATGCCAATTTTCGGACATTTTCTATCCTCCGCACCCGACACCGACAAACGTCACACCGTGCGTCGAAAGCTCAGTCTTCTTACTTCGGGCATTGGGCATGACGGCACCGGTATCGATGTCCAGATCCACAATATCTCGGGAACAGGCCTGCTACTCGAAAGCGACGTCAAGCTGGCGGCCGGTGACAAGATCGAAATCGAGCTTCCGCATGCCGGCGACATAACGGCCCTCGTCATCTGGGCCAGCGGACGGCTTTTCGGTTGCCAGTTCGAAGGCCCTGTATCGCCGGCAACGTTGAGCGCGGTCGAACTCAAGAGCGCCGTCGACTCCGCGCCCGATGTCGACGAGGGATACACGCCCTCGGCGATCGACGAGGCCTTCGGAGCCCGTCTGCAGCAGCTCCGCACCGGCGCGGGACTCAATCAGGCCGAGATCGCCGAGCGGATGGATGTCAGCGCGGCGTCGGTCTCGAGCTGGGAAAAGGGCCGGGCGCGCCCCAAGCATGATCGCATCGAGAAGCTCGCCGCCATTCTCGGCGTCGAGACCTCCGACCTGCTCCAAGACGATCCGCCGGACGGGCCGCCGGACGGGTTGCGGGAACTGGTCGAGCGCAGCCGCGAGCAGATCGCGCGTGCCATGGGCATCGGCGTCGACCAGGTGCGGATCGTCGTCGAGCTCTAGCGAAGAGTCTTCGCCGCCATCACGCGCGCGATCAGCCGCTCTTCCTTCGCGATCCACGGCGCCATGCTCGGCCGCGACAGGATCGCGTCGCTCCATGCCGCAATCTTCGGATGCACCGCCGCGTCGATGCACGCGCCGCAATGGCGGAAATTCATCAATGGTGAGGCGACCGCGAGGTCGGCGAGCGTCAGCCGGTCGCCGACGAGGAAGCCCGACGCCGGGATCGCGCTTTCGAGATAGGCAAGCAGCTTCGGCAGTTCCTCGCCCTCCGCCTGCGCCGCCGCCGCAAGGTCGCCTTCCCGGCCGAGGAATTTCGGTGCGACGATGCGGTTGAAGAACATCTTGCCGCTGCACGCCGCGAACACCGTATCGCCGAATTCTTCCCACCAGATCACCCGCCCGCGCTCCTGCGGGTCGGCGGGGATCAGCGCGGGTTCGGGATATTTCGCCTCCAGATACTGGATGATCGCGCTCGAATCGGCGAGCAGGAAGCCATCATCGTCCATCGCCGGCATCTTGCCGAGGGGCGACGCCGCCTGAAACCCCGGGTCGGGGTCGCCGATCCCGACGCCCTTCAGTTCGAAATCGATTCCCTTTTCACCCAGATATCCCAGCAATTTCCGAACGAACGGCGACACCAGCGAGCCATAGATAATCATCGCGCATCCTCCCTTTGACCGGTGCAGCATAAGCGAAAGGTTGCGCATCGCAACCCGTCCAGCACCGCCGCGCCACCATGTGCGAAATGGGCTTGCCATCGACCGCGCACCATGGAACATCCGGCGCTGGAGGGGGGCGCTGCTACGGCAGCCATCAGGCAGGATAAATAATGCGCCCTTCGTCATGGGCTGATCGGCTGTTGTCGCTGCTGGTCCGTTTCGTCGGGCTGGTAATCCTGCTTGCAACGATTGCGGCCGCCGCCGCCAGCTTCCTTTACAACCAGTCCGACGAGGAGGACCAGGCCGCGCAAGTCGCGGCGCAGGTCAACATGCGGCTACGCGATCATGTCGCGGTGCTCGAAGGCGTGCGCGCCCTCTACCAGTCGGACAGCGCCGCGAGCGGCCCCGGCATCCGCGCCTATCTGGGCGCGCTCCAGCCGCAGGTCCGTGCGCCGGGGATGGAAGGGGTCGGCATCGCCGCGGCAATGCGCGCCGCCACCCCCGCCGCGCTCGAAGCCAAGCTCCGCGAGAATTATGGCGAGGACATCAAGGTCTGGCCGACGACCGACCAGCCGATCGGCTTCGCGGTCGTCCTCGTCGAACCCTATACACCGCGCCGCCACGTCGCGCTGGGGTTCGATATGTACAGCGAACCGGTGCGCCGCGAGGCGATGCGCCGCGCCTGGCAAACCGGCCAGCCGGCGGCCAGCGGGATCGTCCAGCTCGCACAGGAACGCGCGGCGAAGGTCAAGCAGCCGGGCTTCCTGATCTACCTCCCCGTCTATGCGCGGGCTCCCGCCGGAGCTGGCCCCGGCGACGTCGTCACGGCCGACGGTGTGCGCCCGATCGAAGCCTTTGTTTATGCGCCGTTCCGCACCCGCGACATGATGAACGCCGTCCTCGGGTCGCAGCTAAAGGGGGTCGACGGGCTCGAAATCTATGCCGGCGAAGGGCCGTCGGCGCCGCTCGTCTTTCGCAAGGGCAAGGTCGGCTGGGACGCGCACGAGCAGAAATTGCGCGTCGCCGACCGCATCTGGACGATGCGTATTTCCTACGGCCGGTTCCTCGAACGCCTCGGCCGTCCCCTCGGCATCTTCATCTTCGGCGTCGCGCTCGCCCTGCTCGCGACGCAGCTCCACCGCGTCCAGCGGCGGCGCCTCACTGCCTTCCAGGCACTCGCCGCCCAGAAGGCGCGCCATGCCGAGGATCGCGAGCTGATGATCGGCGAGATGGCGCACCGGATGAAAAATGCCTTCGCGCGCATCGGTGCGCTCGCGCGCATCACGCTGCGCGAATCTCAAAGTCTCGAAGAGTTCGAGACAAAATTCGACGGCCGGATGCGCGCGCTGTCTGACGCCAAGCAGATGCTCGTCACCGGCGCCGTCGACAGCGTCGAACTCGGCCGGATCGTCCACCGCGAGCTTGAACTCGCGGGACGGTCGCCCGACCAGCTCGCCGCGGTCTCCGGTCCCGAGGTCCGCCTCGACGACGAGGGCGCGCAGGCGCTCTCGCTCGCGGTGCACGAATTTGTCACCAACAGCATCAAATATGGCGCGCTCGCCGGCGAGGGCGATCTCGCGGTCAGCTGGCGCCGCATCGGCGACGACATCGAGCTCAGCTGGGTCGAAAGCAATCTTCGCGAAACGCCGCACATCGACGCCGAAAGCTTCGGGACCCAGTTCATCCGTACGTTGATCGAGCGCCAATTGAAGGGCAGCTGGCAGCGCACAGCGATTGACAACAGCCTCGCCATCGTCATTCGCTGGCCGGACAATGGCACCCCCGACTGATCATCGCTGGCAGATCTGGATCGACCGCGGCGGCACCTTCACCGATGTCGTCGCGCGAAGCCCTGACGGTACCGTCGTCACGACCAAATATCTCAGCGAAGATCCTGCGCGCCCCGGCGATGCGGCGGTCAATGCGATCCGCGATCTCACCGGCGCAGGGGACGGCGCATTACCCCCGCTCGCGATCCGCATGGGTTCGACCGTCGCGACCAACGCGCTGCTCGAACGCAAGGGTGAACCGACCCTGCTCGCGATCACCCAGGGTTTCGGCGACGCGCTCACCATCGGCTACCAGGACCGCCCCGAGCTGTTCGCGCGTAAACTGGACCGCATCCCGCCGCCGCACGCCGCGGTCGCCGAAATCGTCGAGCGCATCGGCCCCGATGGCGATATCCTGACACCGCTCGATGAGAACGCCGCGCGCGCATCGCTGCAAGCCGCCCGCGACCGCGGCATCACCGCCATCGCGATCGTCCTGATGCACGGCTATCGCTACCCGGCGCACGAGCTGCGCCTCGCCGACATCGCGCGCGAAACGGGCTTCACCCAAATCTCGACCAGCCATGACGTCAGCGCGCTGATCAAGCTGGTCGGCCGCGGCGATACGACGCTCGCCGACGCTTACCTGTCGCCGGTGCTGCGCCACTATGTCGACCAGTTCGTCGGACAACTCGGTGAGGGCATCGACCCCCAGTTCATGAAAAGCTCGGGCGGCCTCGCGTCCGCCGCTGCCTTCCACGGCCGCGACGCCATCCTTTCGGGCCCCGCGGGCGGCATCGTCGGCATGGTGGGCAGCGCCGCGCCCTTGGGCAAGTCCCGCCTGATCGGCTTCGACATGGGCGGCACCTCGACCGACGTCAGCCACTACGCCGGCCGCCTCGAACGCGATAACGAGACGGTCGTCGCGGGCACGCGCATCCGCGCCCCGATGCTGCGCATCCACACGGTCGCGGCAGGGGGCGGGTCGATCTGCCGCTGGGACGGCGCGCGCCTCACCGTCGGCCCCGAAAGCGCGGGCGCCAACCCCGGCCCCGCCGCCTATGGCCGCGGCGGCCCGCTCACCGTCACCGATTGCAACGTCCTGCTCGGCAAGATCCAGCCCGATCATTTCCCCCGGCTCTTCGGCCCCGCAGGCGACCAGCCGCTCGACCGCGATGTCGTCGTGCAGAAGTTCGCCGCGATGGCGGCCGAGATAGGGACCATCACGCCCGAAGCGCTCGCCGAAGGCCTGCTCAGAATCGCGGTCCAGCAGATGGCGAATGCTATCAAACGTATCACCATCGCGCGCGGCCACGATGTATCGCAGGGCTACAGCCTCACCGGCTTCGGCGGCGCCGCGGGCCAGCATGTCTGTCTCGTGGCCGACGCGCTCGGCATCGACGAAATCCTGCTCCACCCGCTTGCGGGCGTACTCTCGGCCTATGGCATGGGCCTCGCGCGCCCCTCGGCGATCCGCGAGCGCACGCTGGGCGCAAAGCTCGACGAGGATTGCGCGGCGATGCTCGCGGACGCCGAAACCGAACTGTCGGAACAGGCCCGCGCCGACCTTGCGACCGGCGCCGAAACCGCCCGCGAAACGCTGCTCTTCGTCCGCCTCACCGACAGCGACAATGCGATTGAGCTCCCGCTCGCCCCGCCCGCCGAAATCGCAGAGGCCTTCGCCGCCGCATTCCGCCAGCGCTTCGGCTATGCCCCGCATAGCAACCTCGTCGTCGATCGCATCCGTGTCGAGCTCACCGAAACGGGCGGCGCGCCCGCAACGCTGCCCGCGCCAGTGGCGACGGCGGAAACCGCCCCCGAGACCGTGACCGCCTGGCTCGCCGGCGCGGCGCACGACGTTCCGCTCCACCAGCGCGGCGCCCTCGCCCCCGGCCGCACCCTTGCCGGCCCCGCGATCATCATCGACGCGCTTTCGACGACCATCGTCGAACCCGGCTGGAACGCCGCGGTCCAGAGCGAGGGCAGCTTGCTCCTCACCCGCACCCGCGCCGCCGAAACGCCCGCCGCCGAGACGGAAGACCTCGCCGCCCCCGACCCGATCCGCCTCGAAATCTTCAACAGCCTGTTCATGGCGATCGCCGAGGAAATGGGCGGCGCGCTCCAGCACAGCGCCTCGTCGATCAACATCCGCGAGCGGCTCGATTTCTCGTGCGCGATCTTCGACGGCGAGGGCCGCCTCGTCGCGAACGCGCCGCACATGCCCGTCCACCTCGGCTCGATGGGCGAGAGCGTGCGCACGATCCTCCGCCAACGGTCCGGGGCGGACGGCCGACCTGCCGACGGCCGCGGCATCCGGCGCGGCGACGCCTACGCCCTCAACGCCCCCTATGACGGCGGCACCCACCTGCCCGACATCACCGTTATCATGCCGGTGTTTGTCGCCAAAGAAGAGGGGGACGGCGACGCCCCCAGCTTCTTCGTCGCCGCGCGCGGCCACCACGCCGACCTCGGCGGCATCGCGCCCGGATCGATGCCCCCCGACAGCAAGAGCATCGCCGACGAAGGCATTCTCTTCGACAATGTCCTGATCGTCGACGACGGCCATTTCCGCGACGCCGCCGTCGCCGCGCACCTCGTCGACAGCCCATGGCCCGCGCGCAACCCCGCGCTCAACATCGCCGACCTCAAGGCGCAGGTCGCCGCCTGCCAGCGCGGCGCCAGCGCGCTCGCCGACCTTTCCGCCGCACACGGCGCAAAAACCGTCGCCGCCTATATGAAGCACGGACAGGCCCAGGCCGAAGCCGCGGTGCGACAGCTCATCGCGCGCCTCGACGACGGCGCCTTCCGCTATGCGATGGACAATGGCGCCGAGGTTGCCGTCGCCGTGAGAGTCGACCGGACGGCGCGCCATGTCACGATCGACTTCACCGGATCGTCGGCGACGCTCCCCGACAATTTCAACGCGCCGATGCCCGTCGTCCGCGCCGCGGCCCTCTATGTTCTGCGCACGATGCTCGACGACCCGATCCCGATGAACGAGGGCTGCCTCGCGCCCGTCACGCTGATCGTCCCCGACGATTCGATGCTCAGCCCGCGCTATCCCGCCGCGGTCGTCGCGGGCAATGTCGAGACGAGCCAGGTCATCACCGACGCGCTGTTCGCCGCCTTCGGCGCGATGGCCCCCGCGCAGGGAACGATGAACAATTTCACCTTCGGCAATGACGCTTACCAATATTATGAGACGATCGCGGGCGGCTCGGGCGCGGGTCCGGGCTTCAACGGCACCAGCGTCATCCAGACGCATATGACCAACAGCCGGATGACCGACCCCGAAGTCATGGAAACACGCTTCCCCGTGATCGTCGAGGAATTTTCGGTCCGCAAAGGCTCGGGCGGCGCGGGCCGCTGGCACGGCGGCGACGGCGCCACCCGCCGCATCCGCTTTCGCGAGCCGATGGCGGCGAACATCCTCGCGAACCGCCGCCGGATCGCGCCAAAGGGTCTCGCGGGCGGCGAAGACGCCGCACCGGGTCACAACCGGGTCGAACGCACCGACGGCCGCGTCGAGATACTGGCCGCCACCGGGAGCGCCGACCTCGCGGCGGGCGACGCCTTCGTGATCGAAACGCCCGGCGGCGGCGGATACGGGAAACCAGGGGAGAGGTAATTTGGCGACAGCGCGGTCTACCCCACGCGGGGATGACGGGACGAACGGATACCCATCATGCTCGTGCTGATCGGTATCCTCATCATCATCGCGGGCTTCCTGCTCCGCTTTAATCCGCTGCTCGTCATCATGGCTTCGGCGCTCGCGACCGGGCTCGCCGCGGGGCTCGACATCGCCGCGATCATCGCCGCCTTTGGCAAGGCATTCAACGACACGCGCTACGTCTCGATCATCTGGATCGTCCTCCCCGTCATCGGTCTGCTCGAAGCCTATGGGCTGCAGCAACATGCGCGCAGCCTCATCGGCCGGATGAAGGGCGCAACGCTCGGCCGCCTGCTCACCGGCTACCTCCTGCTCCGCCAGGCAATGGCTGCCGTCGGGCTGACCTCGGTTGCGGGCCATGCCCAGACCGTCCGCCCGCTCGTCGCGCCGATGACCGAAGCGGCGGCCGAGGCACAGAATGAGGCGCTCACGGACGACCAGCGCGAGGAAGTGAAAGCCTTCTCCGCCGCGACCGACAATGTCGGCCTCTTCTTCGGCGAAGATATCTTTCTCGCGATCGGCTCGATCCTGCTGATGAAGGGCCTGCTCGAAGGCTATGGCTACGTAATCGAACCGCTGCACTTCTCGCTCTGGGCGATCCCGACCGCGATCGCGGCCTTCCTCATCCACGGTTTCCGTCTCCGCCGCCTCGAGAAACGCATGGCGCAAAAGACCTTGGCGCAGGAGGCGGGCGCATGATCACGCTCGGCTTCGTCTATGTTCTCACGGGCCTCACTTTCGCACTCTTCGCCGCGCTCGGCGTCGCCGACCGCAGCAACCCGAAACGTTTTGGCAACGCCGCCTTCTGGGCGCTGCTCGCGCTCTCGATGCTCGGCGGCGACTGGCTCGGCGACTTCGGCAATGGCCTGCTCGTCCTCGCGCTCGTCGCAATCGCGGGCACCGGCCAGATCGGCCGCGCGCCGGGCGGCGATATTCCCGCCGATATTCAAGCCGAACGCGCCGCGCGCCACGGCCCCTTCCTCCTCCTCGTCGCGCTGATCATCCCCGCGGTTGCGCTCGCGGGCACCTTCCTCTTCAAATGGATCCCCGGCCTCGCCGATCCGAAGCAGGCGACGCTCATCTCGCTCGCGCTCGGCGTGCTCATCGCGCTCGGCGTCGGCATGGCGCGCCTCAAGCCCCCCCTCGTGCTCCCCGCGCAGCAGGGCCGCCGCCTGCTCGATGCCGTCGGCTGGGCCGCAATCCTGCCGCAGATGCTCGCGAGCCTCGGCGCGGTCTTTGCACTCGCCGGCGTCGGCGAAGTCGTCGGCGACCTGATCGGCACCGCGATCCCGCACGGCAGCCTGTTCGGCGCAGTGCTCGCCTACGGGCTCGGCATGGCCTTTTTCACCATGGTGATGGGCAATGCCTTCGCCGCCTTCCCGGTCATGCTCGCGGCGGTCGGCATGCCATTGCTCATCATGCAATATGAAGGCGACCCCGCGGTCGTCGCGGCGATCGGTATGCTCGCAGGCTTCTGCGGCACGCTGATGACCCCGATGGCGGCGAACTTCAATCTCGTCCCCGCCGCCCTGCTCGAACTCAAAAATCCCTATGGGGTGATCAAGGCGCAGATCGGCACCGCGTTGCCCTTGCTCGCGGTGAACATCGTCTTCATCTGGCTTTTCGCCTTCTGAATATCCTCCCTGCGGCGAAGCCGTGGGGAGGGGGGACCGCTCGCGAAGCGAGTGGTGGCGGGGCCACAACAGGCGCACCAAAGCCCCTCCGTCAGCGCTCCGCGCTGCCACCTCCCCATCGCTACGCGACAGGGAGGATCATCTTGGTTAGGACGATAATCATGAATCTCACCCCCGACCATGCCACCCGCTTCGCGACCGCCACCCTCTCGCATCTCGGCCGCGAATATCCGTACAAGATGGACCTCGTCCTCAACGGCCCCGAGGACGCCAGGCCCCCGCGCGAACATCACCCGATCTTCCACGGCAGCTTCGACTGGCACAGCTGCGTCCATGGCTGGTGGCAGATCCTCCGCCTCGCGCGCCGCTTTCCCGATCTCCCCATCGCCGTCGACATCCGCGCTCGCGCCGATGCCATGCTCGTCCCCGAAAAGGTCGCGGGCGAACTCGCCTTCCTCGACCGGCCCTACGCAGCGGCCTTCGAGCGTCCCTATGGCTGGGCGTGGCTCCTCGCGCTCCACGCCGAGGCGGCGCGCCACGACGCACCATGGGCGGCCGCCCTCGAACCGCTCGCCGCCGCTTTCGCCGAGCGCTTCCACGCCTTCTTGCCCAAGCTCACCTACCCCTTGCGCGTCGGCACCCATTTCAACATAGCTTTCGCCCTCCTCCTCGCGCGCCACTGGGCCGAAAGCCGCGACCCCGCACTCGTCACGTTGATCGATGTCCGCGCGCGCGACTGGTTCGCGAACGACCGCGACTGTCAGGCATGGGAGCCCGGCGGCGACGAATTCCTGTCCTCGGCACTTACCGAAGCCCATCTGATGGCCGTCGTCCTCGGCGGCGATTTCGCCGGCTGGTTCGACGCCTTCCTGCCGCGCACCGCGCACGAACAGCCCGCGACGCTCTTCACCCCCGCCACGGTTTCCGACCGCAGCGACGGCAAGATCGCGCATCTCGACGGCCTCAATCTCAGCCGCGCGTGGAGCTGGCGCAGGGTCGCCGCCGCGCTCGGCCCGGCCCACCGCGTCGCCCCGGTTGCAGAAGCCGCCGCGCAGCGCCATCTCGCCGCCGCGCTCCCGCACGTCACCGGCGACTATATGGGCGAGCACTGGCTCGCGAGCTTCGCCTTGCTGGCTTTAGATGATCTCTGATGACACCATCCTCCTTCGTCACCCCGGACTTGATCCGGGGTCCATAGCTCCGGCGCTGCAATGGATGCCGGATCAAGTCCGGCATGACGAAGAAAGGAAATGCTGGCCGCACGCCGATTGACAAGCCCCGCCCTCGCGGCGAGAGACGGCGCAAGGGGGGAGAGAGGCCAAGGTGAACGGAAAGATGCTGCGTCCCACATCGTTCGACGTTGCCGAGCGCGCCGGCGTGTCGCAATCGACCGTGTCGCGTGCGCTCAGGAACAGCCCCGGCGTCAACGCCGAAACGCGCGCGCGTGTCTCTGCCGCGGCGCGCGAACTGGGCTATGTCGTCGATCGCCACGCCTCGTCGCTTCGTCTCAAGAGCAGCGAGACGATCGCGCTCGTCACCATCTGCCGCCCCGGCGAGGATCGCAGCGCGATCAACCCCTTCTATTTCGCGTTGCTCGGCAGCATCGCCGCAGCGACCTCGGCGCGCGGTTTCAACCTGCTCGTCTCGTTCCAGGAAAATCCCGACAATTTCCGCGCCGATTTCGTCGCATCGGGGCTCGCCGACGCGATGATCGTCATCGGCACGACCAGCAACCGCGAAGCGTGGAAATATTTCGCCGATGCGCAGGCGTCGGGCCTCGATTTCGTTTGCTGGGGCAGCCCCGGCAGCCCCTTCCACTGGATGCGCAGCGAAAATGACATCGGCGGGCAGCTCGCCGCCGAACATTTCGTGAAGAGCGGCCGCCGCCACATCGCCTTTGTCGGGCCGCAGCAATCGCCGCAGCGCCAGTTCGACGAGCGCCGCGACGGCTTCACCGCCGCCCTCGCCGCGCACGGGCTCACCCCCGTCGTCGCCGAGCCGCCCGCCGCCGCCGACCGCCACGCGCAGGGCGTCGCCGCAGTGCAGGCGCTGCTCGCTGCGCACCCCGAAACCGACGCGATCTTCGCCGCCTCCGACATGCTCGCCTTGGGCGTGCTTCAGGGCCTCAAGGACGCGGGGCGTCGCGTTCCGCAGGACGTCGCGCTGATCGGCTTCGACGGCATCCGCGCCGGCACGCTTGCCGATCCCGCGCTCACCACGCTCGAACCCGACCTCGACGCCGCGGGCGAGGCGCTCGTCGCGATGGCGCTCGAGGATGACGAGCGCACGCGCAGCGGCACGCGAATTCCCGTCCACCTCGTGGTACGCGGCACGGCCTGAAGCCCGGTTTTCGACGCGTTACCGTGACTTAACTCCCCGAAAAGTAACAAGTCGTTATCTATGCACTGCTACCCGTGCGGGTGGGGGCAGAAAGCGGTAGTGTGAACGGTCAATTTTTCATTTCGCTGCTCAACCCGGGCATCGGCCTGCTCTTCGCCATCGCCTTTTTCCTGCTGTGGCTGAACCGCCGCGAACGCTATGTCGCCTATGCGGCGGGCGCCTACACCGCCTCGGCGCTCGCTTTCCTGATCCAGGACGTCGGCCCCGTGCTGCCGATGGAATTGCAGCGGCTGCCCGCCAATCTCGGCTTCCTCGCGACCGGGGTGCTGTTCGCTGCGGCGATCATCAAACGCTACGCCCTGCCCGTGCCTTGGCGCACGATGGGCGTAACGGTCGCGGTGTCGATCACCGTCTTCCTCTGGTTCCTGCTCGGCCAGCCGGACATCGCCGCGCGCATCCTGTCGATCAGCATCGGCGCAGGCATCATCGCGGCGATGGTCGTCCGCGCGCTGTGGCCGATCGACAAACCCTATCTCATCGATCGCGTGCTCTTCTGGGTCGCCGCGCTCTCGGCGCTGAACCTCATCATCCGTCCCATCGTGCTGCTCTCGCTTGTCGGCGGCTTCGATAATTATGTCGGTTTCCAGCAGTCGGTCTACTGGACCACGGTCCAGTTCAGCCAGGCGATGGTCTCGATCGTCGCGGCGATCAGCCTGATGGTCGCGGTCGCGATCGACCAGATCAGCGAGCTGCGCCGGCAGGTCGACGACGACAATCTGTCGGGCCTGCTCAACCGCCGCGGGTTCGAGGCGCAGGCCGGCGCCGCGCTCCGCCGCTGCATCGACGAGGATCGCCCCGTCGCGCTGATGATCGCCGACCTCGACCATTTCAAGTCGATCAACGACAATCACGGCCACGCGGTCGGCGACGCGATCATTGCCGCCTTCGGCGCGCACGTCCGCCTGATCGGCCCCCCGGGAATGATCGCGGGGCGCATCGGCGGCGAGGAATTCGCGCTGCTCGTCCCCGGCGCGGGGATCGAGGCCGCACGCCAGCTCGCCGAAGCGGTTCGCAAGGGACTCGCCGCGGCCTGTGCCGACCGCATCCCGGCGAGGCTCTGCCCGACGACGAGCATCGGGATCGCGATCGGCGCCCCCGGCACCAGCCTCTCGGCGCTGATGGCCGACGCCGATCAGGCGCTCTACGAGGCAAAGCGAACGGGGCGCAACCGCGTACGCGCCTTCACCCCCAAGGCGATCCGCCTCGCCGCAAACGGCCGCTGATCTTTTAAAGTCAAATATAACAATGGACTGACAGAAAAAAGTATCGACCATATCTGAATAAGATAATCTTTACTCGTTCCCGATAGGAAGCAATACGGGGACCGGGGGGATTATTATGTTCACTGTCCTCGAATGCGTTGCCTATCAGCATGACCTCCGGCTGGTCCTGGTCGCCGCGCTTGTCTGCATCCTCGGCAACGCCTGCCTGTTCGTCATCCTCAACCGGTCGACCTTCTGCATCGACACGCGCCGCCGGCACTGGATCGTCGTCGCGGCGATTGCGCAGGGCGTCGGGGTCTGGGCGACGCACTTCGTCGCGATGCTCGCCTATCGCGGGTCGATGCCGATCCGCTTCGATGCCAGCCTGACCCTGCTGTCGGTCACGATCGCGATCGCATTCTTCTGGGCCGCCTTCCGCTGGCTCGGCGCGGCGCCAACGGCGCGCGATTGCGCGATTGCCGGCGCCGGCGCAGCGGTCGGGGTCGCCGCGATGCACTTCACCGGCATGGCCTCGATCATCGCCCCCGCGCGCGTCACCTACGATGTCGCCCCGATCCTCGTGTCGGCCGCGCTGTCATGGGCGTGTTTCTCCGCCGCGCTCCTCGTCTTTTCGCGCGCGTCGGGGTGGCGCAAGATCGCCCTGCCCGCCGCCTTGTCGGTGCTCGCGATCGTCGCGCTGCATTTCACCGCGATGTCGGCGACGACGCTTGTCCCCGACCCGACGCGCGGCGCCGATCTCGCCGGTTATGCCAGCCGCGACTGGCTGGTGCCCGCGATCGTGTTCGCCAATGCCGCGCTCATCGCGCTCGCGCTCACCGGCTCGCTCGTCGACCGCTGGCTCACCGACGCACACGGCCTCGCCGAAGCGACGCTCGAAGCGCTGGCGATCACGCACGACGGCCGGATCGTAGAGGTCAACGGTCAGCTTTGCGAACTCGCCGGGGTGAGCAGCGGGGCCTTGCTCGGCAGCGCGCCGGGCGACTGGTTCGTCGCGATCGACGGCGGCCCCTTCGACGCACCCGCCGGCTATTCGGCCGAGGCGCGGCTGCGGAACAGCGCCGACGAGGACCAGATCCTCGAAATCGCGACGCGCACGATCGAATATCGCGGCCGCAGCTGCCAGGTCATCGCGATCCGCGACCTGTCCGACCGCAAGCGCGCGCAACGCGCGATCGAGCATCTGGCGTCGCACGACGCGCTGACCGACCTCTCCAACCGCGCGCATTTCATCCACGCGCTCGACGCGGCGATCGATGCGAAGGAACCCTTCGGGCTGCTCGCGCTCGACCTCGACCGGTTCAAGGCGGTGAATGATATCTTCGGCCACGGCGCCGGCGACGAGATTTTGTGCCGCATCGCCGACATCCTCCGCGCCTCGGTGCGCGGCGACGACCTGGTCGCGCGCATCGGCGGCGACGAATTCCTGATCATCCAGAAAGCGGTGTCGAGCCCCGACGACACGCGCAAGCTCGCGGGGCGCATCCTCGAAAATGTCGCGATCGACATGGACGTCGCGCACGATCCGATGGCGGTAGGGGTCAGCATCGGCGTCTCGCTGTTCCCGCAGGACGGCGACAATGCCGAAACGCTCCAGCGCAACGCCGACACCGCGCTCTACCGCGCCAAGAACAACGGCCGCGGCCACGCCGCCTTCTTCGACCAGGAAATGGACGAGATCGCGCGCGAACGCCGCGCGCTCGAACATGACCTGCGCCACGCCATCGCGCGCGGCGAGCTCTACCTCGTCTTCCAGCCGCTCGTCGCCACCGCCTTCGGATCGGTCGTCGGCTATGAGGCGCTGCTGCGCTGGGAGCATCCCGAACGCGGCGATATCCCGCCCGACGATTTCATCCCCGTCGCCGAGGAGATCGGCGCGATCCTCCCGATCGGCGAATGGGTGCTGCGCGAGGCATGCGCGGTCGCCGCGGGCTGGCCCGACAATGTCTCGGTCGCGGTCAATGTGTCGACGATCCAGTTCCAGGTCCCCAACCTGCCCGCGATCGTCCGCGACGCGCTGGCGCAGTCGGGGCTCGACGCCCGCCGGCTCGAGCTCGAGATCACCGAAACCGCCTTCATCCGCAACCGGCAGGCGGCGCTCAAGATCCTGCACGAGATCCGCGCGATGGGCGTGCGCATCGCGATGGACGATTTCGGCACCGGCTATTCGTCGCTGAGCAACCTCAAGGCGTTTCCGTTCGACAAGATCAAGATCGACAAGAGCTTCGTCAGCTCGATCGACGACGACGAGGCGGCGCGCTCGATCGTACGCGCGATCGTCGGGCTGGGGCGCAGCTTCAACATGCCGATCGTCGCCGAGGGTGTCGAGACCGAGGAACAGCGCCAGATGCTGCTCGACGAGGGCTGCCCGCAGGCGCAGGGCTATTTCTTCGGCTATCCCGCGGGCGATCCCTACGCCGCGGAAATCCCGCGCGAAGCGCGCTCGGACGGATGAACCCAATGACAAGCAAACCACGCCTCCTCCGCGACACGCGCGGCGCCACCGCGATCGAATATGGGCTGATCGCCGCGCTGATCGCGCTCGCGTCGATCATCGCCTTCCAGATGCTCGGGCTGAACCTCGCGGCGATCTTCACGACGATCGCCGACGCGCTGCCCTGACCACCGGCGGCGTGGCGCGCGGCGGCAGGGGCGCGCTGCGCGTGTTCCCGCTAATCGGCCTCTTCGCCGCACTTGCTGCAAAGCGGGGTGTTCCACCCGCGCTGTTTGCGCAGGATGGCGAGCCGCGCGATGATCGCCGCGTCGGTCTCTTCGGACGTCGGCCCCTGCACCTTGCCCGCGTCCCAATCGCGGCGCGACTTGTCGAAAACGATGCCGTCGAAATATTCCTCGCGCGACAGGAAACGGTGCCGCACCGCCTCGGGCAGCTCATAGGCTCGCGCCTCCTCCGGCGTCAGCTGAATGTCGCGTCCATTCTTCAGGTCGCCACGTTTCAGCAGCAGCCCCAGCAGCCCGTCCGACGGCACGATCCGCCGCTCGACCTCCTTGCCCCCGCGCAGGATCACCATCTCGCGCCCCTCGACCGCACGCTCGTATGCAACCGCCTCCAGCCCGCGCAGCGCCCGCGCGATCGCCTCGCCGCACGCCGTGTCGAACGGCGCGAACAGCGCGCGCGAGCGATTGACCGAGGTCGTGCTGACCCCCGCGATCCGCGCCGCATCGGTGATGCACCCCGTGCGCCCCAGCGTCGCAAGGAACACCCGCGTCCGCGCCGCCGTCCACCCGTCCGAGCGCACCCGCAGCCCGGGCATGAAGGGATTGGAGTGCTTAGGCCCCTGCCGCCCCTCTTTGATCCCCTCCCGCTTGCGGGAGGGGCAGCGAGACTTGCGGGCTTGCCCGCTAGTCGCAGCGGGGAGGGCATGACCACCCACGCTGCCCGTCTCGCCCGATTTCCCCCGCGAACCCCGCGCCACCTTACGTCCCATAGCTCCATCTCCCGAATCACTGGCAATTATATACTTTACTTAGCAGCGTGAGTGGCGTATCAGGGCTTCAACAGGGAAGAGGCCATGAACATCAATATCACCAACCCCATGTTTCACGACGAAGCCAAGGCGCTGGCGCATCTTGAAGCCTCGCGCTGGCCCGATGGCGCACATTGCCCGCACTGTGGATCGGTTCGCGTTCGTAAGATGGAAGGCAAGACGCAGGCTGGCATGTGGCTCTGCAATGATTGCCGCGACAAGTTCACGGTTCGCACCGGCAGCGTCATGGAGCGTTCGCACGTTCCCCTGCACAAATGGCTCCTTGCTACGCACATCATGGCCGCGTCTAAGAAGGGTATGAGCGCCGCGCAGATGGCCCGCATGATCGGCGTCACCTACAAGACCGCTTGGTTTCTCTGCCATCGCATCCGTGAAGCTATGGACGGTGCCGACAACGGCGGCCCGCTCGGCGGCAACACTCCCACGCGCATTGTCGAAGCCGATGAAACCTATGTCGGTGGCAAAGCCAAGAACCGCGCTTGGGGCAAAATCCCCGAAAAGAAGATCGTCCTGTCACTGGTCGAACGCGAGGGCCACGTTCGCAGCTTCCATATCGCCAACCTCAACGCGAAGAACGTGCGCGCGCTGATCGTCACCAACGTGGACCGCAAGGCCCACCTGATGACCGACGAAAGCAGCATGTATAAGATGGTCGGCCTAGAAATGCGCGCCCACACGTCGGTCAATCACGGCAAGAAGCAGTATGTCCGCCACCAAGGCCTTTCACACAGCAACACCGCCGAAAACTTCTTCTCAATCTTCAAGCGCGGCGTGATCGGCACCTATCACCACATGAGCGAGGCGCACCTTGGCCGCTACTGCCGCGAATTCGATCTTCGCTACAACACTCGCGACATGACGGACGCCGAGCGCGCAGACGTCATCGTAAAGGGCATGATCGGCCGTCGCCTTACCTATCGGCGGATTGACAAACTCGCCGCCTAAATGGGCGGCGATCCCGCGCCTGATCGGCGCGCGTCGCAAGCGCTACTTTGATTGACTCGACTCTTTACGCCGCTTCCCGCTAGCCTTGTGAGGCTTGTGGGGGGTGGCAAACATGCGCTGTAGCGCCGCCTCTCTGCGCGATTGCGTCTCTTCGTCCGAGAAGGTTTCCAATGCTTCTTTGCCAGTTTCCATGGTCAGATACTTCCAAATAGCTGCTCGCAAGGTCGAGTTAGCATGGTTGCGCTACAAACAGCGAGCGATGAAACGCAAAATTGACGCGTTAAGGAGCGAGCGACTTGAAGCGCTGACAGGCCAGATCGGCTTGATGACGATAACGTGGGCCAAGCTTGAGATGATTTTGGACATCACAATAGCGATGGTGCACGCCCACGGTGGCAGCACAGAGATACAGCCCGATCTGCCGGCGTCGCTGAAATCAAAACTAGCCTACTTTCGCAAGGTTCCACGGAAAATTTCCGCGTTGGCTCATACAGATGGAGAAGTTCAGGACTTCATCGACTCGATACAGAGCATAAAAGACATCAGGCATGACAGCGCGCATGGCCTAATCGAAATCCTAGACGAAGGATTTGACGTCCAGATTACACGCTTCTCCTACGCCGGAGCCTCCTTGGCGCGGAACTCTAGGGTTGTCGGGCAAAAGGAGCTGTCCGAAGCCGCAAAAACAATCCTGGACCTATGCCAGCGGAGCGCTCCCTTGGCAGCGTCCTTTGCAAATGCCCTTGGCGAGAGCGAGCTGGAGGATGCTTTCCGCGACCTCGCGATAAAGGCCTCCCTCTCGGTCGAACTCAGCAACGATCCGCGAGCAGTCATCAATCAAAGAAGCTGGTAGCTCGCCACCCGCCGTTAGCTGCCATTCACAAGATTCACACATCACCTCTGCTCACTCAAGTATATAATTGCCGAATCACTTGGAATGAATCGGAACAACTTTGAACCTATTTGGATAATGTAGGAAAGGCCAAATCTCCCGGCACCAGCCACTGTAGTTGCGCCAAATTGCGAGAGGCTTCATGAGGCTTTTATCGCCGCTAAGACAAACCATATCGCGGCTTGAGTGCTTCCCATTCGGCATGGATCGTTGCGTAACGACTCTTGAAAAGCTGCTCTTCATCCCCTCGAAATTGAATACGTCGACCAGAAATCGACTTGCCGCGCATAACATCGACAATTTCCATCTCTTCCAACTCGACAGCTGGAAAAGCTTCTTTCATCAACCATAGGCCGACACGACCCCATCGCTCAGAAAGCTCATACTCCTTACAAAAATAGGGGTAAACTAAACGGACCCGCTCGCTTCCCGCGTGCATCGCCATCACATTATCGACCTTAAGCGTTAGATGCAGTTCGGGAAAATCATGATGCGCGTGGACGGTTCGCTCAGAGGGTACCAGTTGCCTATTGGTATCGCGCCGGGCGAGTTCAAGCCATTCTAGAAAGCCGTCCCTTAGCCGAGGATACAGTGCGGCCCGTTGGCCGAGTTCCTGAATGCGCACCTTCGTTGCGACATGGAGATCTTGCCCACTTGCAACGTAAGCCTTTGCGTCAGCCCAAAAGGGAACGTAGAAATCGCCGCCCGGTCCCTTGGAACCTTCGAGCTTCTTACGCTCTTGATATAAATCCTCGCGTATCAATCGACGACGCAGTCGATCATCTGCACCAAATATCTTCAGTAATTTCGATAATCCGATTTTCTCAATGGACATATGCTTTTCCCTCCAGACATGACCCCCTCTCCCATTATTCGTCATTTAAGCTGGGAATCCCAGTTAGCACTCGATTCCCAAGAGTGCTAAATATTCGCTTTTTGTTCCCATGACAAGCGCGCACGATCAAGCGGGCTTTGGAGTGAAAGCTGCCTCCGAAACGATAAGTTTTTCAGTCATATAAGGGTAAAGAGATGGGGCAGCTTGAGCGTTTCCGCACCACGGCTTATGTGGTAGCGCCGATTAGGCTGGCACCCTAATGTCCTGAAATCGAAACTGCGCCCCACTTAAGAAAGAGCGATGCATGCCGGAACCGATGGACTCTCTCCAAGCAATCTTAGAAAAGCATCCTGCCGCACCATTTCTGTTCGTCGGCTCAGGATTTTCAAGACGATATCTAGGTATTGAAGATTGGCCCGGCCTCTTAACCCGGTTTTGCAATCCAATCCGCGATTTCGGCTACTATCGTGCAAAAGCAGATGGCGACCTAACTCTTGCGGCCTCATTCATGGCAAACGATTATCACGAGTGGTGGTGGACATCTCCGGAAGCCGAACCAAGCCGCATAACATCAGCGGAAATCGTTAAAAGCAAATCCGACGCCCTAAAAGTCGACATTGCAAGCCACATGCGGAATTTCTCCTTAGAGAACGCAAGAAAATCTGAGTTTGGCAATGAAATTTCTTCATTTTCTGATATTTCAGTCGACGGAATCATCACAACGAATTGGGATTTTCTTTTAGAAGAACTATTTCCTGACTACAAAGTTTTCGTTGGTCAGCAAGAATTACTTTTCTCAAACCCTCAAGCTATTGGAGAAATATATAAGATACATGGATCAGCCTCCGATCCTAAATCGCTTGTTTTAACCGCGGAAGACTATGCTGAATTTTCTGCAAAAAACCCCTATCTCGCTGCAAAGCTAGTTACGATATTTGTTGAACACCCTATTATTTTCCTAGGCTACTCAATTGCCGACCCGCATATCCGGGCTATCATCACGTCGATTGCGCAGTGCCTCACGCAAGACAAGATCGCAGCTTTCCAGGAAAATCTCATTTTTGTTCAACGCACACGCGATGGCGAAACGCCCGCTATCGAGAAGACAACGATACAATCGGATTCGTTCAGTGTTACGATGATGATCGCCAAGGTTACCGACTATGCGCAAATTTACGATGCGCTCTCAGGTAACAAGAGGAAGATACCTGCTCGCGTCCTCCGTTTTTTTAAGGAACAGCTGTACGAATTAGTTCATGCGCCAGAAGATATTGAAAAGAAGCTTGCGGTCGTGGACTTCGATGAAATCGGTTCTGCAGATGAAGTTGAATTCGTCGTCGGCGTGGGCGTAGCAAAGCGCCAGCAAGAATTCGGTGAGAAGGTTCAAAACGCATTAGCCGCAAAGGGCTACGCTGGCGTATCGGCAGACGAGCTATTTGACGATTGCCTCGCAGATGATTCGAAGTTTGACGCTCAAGACCTTCTTGGATCAGCCTTTCCGGCGTTCGCTCGGTCTAACCGTACATTTACACCGATATTTAGATATCTCCGCGCTGCAGGGATTACGTCGGACGCCGATCTTGCAGCGTCGAAATTCGAGGGGGCAAAAAAGGTCGTTCAAAAAATTAGAGCTGCAGAATTTACCTTTCCGTCCTATCTCGGACGGTATGAGCGATCATTTGCAGGACTTTCTACCTCTGACATTATAGAAAAATCTTCCTCGCCGACAGAAGCAATCCTTATGCTTAGCTTCCAACCGGACGGCGACGTCGATACAAATTTGCTCCGTCATTTTCTCCAATCAAACGCCGGCAAAGTTACGGCTGAACCTTACCGGTCTTCGTACCGGAAATTGGTATGTCGCTTTGATCGTTTAGTTTATGGCTTCTAATCAATGCTCTCCCCGGATAGCCGACAGGACGTGCACGCTCGTCTATCCCGCGCCACCCCACCCCCTTGCATTTCCCGGCCCCCGGCGTAAGGCGGCGCCAACATAAACCCGCGCGTGCGACTCCCGCTGGCCCCGCTCTCCCGCTTCGCCACCGGACAGTCATTCCCCGCCGCGCCAACATGGGGACTGCAATCCTATGACGACCACGGGCAACGACACGCTGGGCACCCGCTCGACGCTGAGCGTCGGCGGCAAGAATTACGCCTATTATTCCTTCGACAAGGCTGCGGCCAAGCTCGGCGACGTTTCGCGCCTGCCCTTCTCGATGAAGGTGCTGCTCGAAAACCTGCTGCGGTTCGAGGATGGCGGCTTCACCGTGTCGACCGACGATGTCCAGGCGATCGTCGACTGGCAGAAGGACCCGCATTCGAACCGCGAGATCCAGTATCGCCCCGCGCGCGTGCTGCTCCAGGATTTCACCGGCGTGCCCTGCGTCGTCGACCTCGCCGCGATGCGCGATGCGATCGCGACGCTCGGCGGCGACACGACGAAGATCAACCCGCTCGTCCCCGTCCACCTCGTCATCGACCACAGCGTCATGGTCGACGAATTCGGCCACCCCAAGGCGTTCGAACAGAATGTCGAAATCGAATATTATCGCAACGGCGAACGCTATGACTTCCTGAAATGGGGTTCGAAGTCGCTGTCGAACTTCAAGGCGGTGCCCCCGGGCACCGGCATCTGCCACCAGGTCAATCTCGAACATATCGCGCAGGCGGTGTGGTCGAGCGAGGATGCGTCGGGTGAAACCGTCGCCTATCCCGACACCTGCGTCGGCACCGACAGCCACACGACGATGATCAACGGCCTCGGCGTGCTCGGCTGGGGCGTCGGCGGGATCGAGGCCGAGGCCGCGATGCTCGGCCAGCCCGTGTCGATGCTCATCCCCGAAGTCGTCGGCTTCAAATTCACCGGCGCGCTGAAGGAAGGCGTCACCGCGACCGACCTTGTGCTCACCGCGACGCAGATGCTGCGCGCCAAGGGCGTCGTCGGCCGCTTCGTCGAATATTTCGGCCCCGGCCTCGCCTCGCTCAGCCTCGCCGACCGCGCGACGCTCGCCAATATGGCGCCCGAATATGGCGCGACCTGCGGCTTCTTCGGCGTCGACGACAAGACGCTCGATTACATGCGCCTGACCGGCCGCTCGGAAGAGAATATCGCGCTGGTCGAAGCCTATGCCAAGGCGCAGGGCCTCTGGATCGTCGAGGGTGCCGCGGACCCCGTGTTCACCGACACGCTCGAACTCGACCTGTCGACCGTCGTGCCGAGCCTTGCGGGGCCGAAGCGTCCGCAGGACCGCGTCTCGCTTCCCGAAGTCGACGATGTGTTCAACGCCGACATGGCGAACACCTATAAAAAGGCGCAGACGCGCGTGCCGGTCGAGGGCAAGGATTTCGACATCGGCGACGGCGACGTCACCATCGCCGCGATCACCAGCTGCACCAACACCTCGAACCCCGGCGTGCTCGTCGCCGCGGGCCTCGTCGCGAAGAAAGCCGACGCGCTGGGCCTCAAGCCCAAGCCGTGGGTCAAGACCTCGCTCGCGCCCGGGTCGCAGGTCGTCACCGACTATCTGGAAAAGGCCGGGCTGCAGAAGCATCTCGACAATATCGGCTTCAACCTTGTCGGCTATGGCTGCACGACGTGCATCGGCAATTCGGGTCCGCTGGCCGAGCCGATTTCGAAGGCGATCAACGAAAACGGCCTCGTCGCCGCGGCCGTGATCTCGGGCAACCGCAACTTCGAAGGCCGCGTGTCGCCCGACGTGCGCGCGAACTTCCTCGCCTCGCCGCCGCTCGTCGTCGCCTATGCGCTGAAGGGCACGGTGATCGAGGATTTTACCACCACGCCGATCGGGCAGGACCAGTCGGGCAACGACGTGTTCCTGAAAGACATCTGGCCGACCAACCAGGAAGTCGCCGAGACGGTGGCGGGCGCGGTCGACCGCGACATGTTCGAGGCGCGCTACGCCCATGTCTACAAGGGCGACGAGCATTGGCAGAAGATTTCGGTCGAGGGCAGCGACACCTACCAGTGGCGCGCGGGCTCGACCTATGTCGCGAACCCGCCCTATTTCGAGGGCATGACGATGACCCCGGCGCCGGTCAGCGATATCGTGAACGCAAAGCCGCTCGCGATCCTCGGCGACAGCATCACAACCGACCACATCAGCCCCGCCGGTTCGATCAAGGCGGACTCGCCGGCCGGAAAATGGCTTATGGAACATCAGGTTAGCAAGGCCGACTTCAACAGCTACGGCGCCCGCCGCGGCCACCACGACGTCATGATGCGCGGCACCTTCGCCAACATCCGCATCAAAAACGAAATGGTTCCCGGCATCGAAGGCGGCATGTCGCGCTACGGCGCCGAAGTCATGCCGATCTACGACGCCGCGATGCGCCACAAGGCCGACGGCACCCCGCTGGTCGTCATCGCCGGCAAGGAATATGGCACGGGCTCGTCGCGCGACTGGGCGGCGAAGGGCACCAACCTGCTCGGCGTCCGCGCGGTGATCGTCGAGAGCTTCGAGCGCATCCACCGCTCGAACCTCGTCGGCATGGGCGTGCTGCCGCTCCAGTTCCTCGAAGGCCAGAGCCGCGAGACGCTGGGCCTGACCGGCGACGACCAGTTCACCATCACCGGCGTCGCCGACCTCAAGCCGCGCCAGACGGTGACGGTGAACGTCACCCGCGCCGACGGCTCGACCTTCAGCTTCGACACGCTTTGCCGCATCGATACGGCCAACGAGGTCGAATATTATATGAACGGCGGCATCCTGCACTATGTGCTGCGCAAGCTTGCCGCCTGACGCGGCAGACAGCTGATGCTAAAAGCGCCCGCCCCCTCACCGGGGCGGGCGTTTTTGTTTGGAGAGGATGCGCATGAGCGCCGAAGTGATCGTGATCGAAGCCATCGGCTGGGCGGCCGCCGTCATCATCCTCGCCGCCTACATCCTGCTGTCGCTCGGCAAGCTCGAAGGGCGCAGCTATCTTTATCAATGGATGAACGTGGTCGGCGCGGGCGGCTTCATCATCAATTCGGGCTATAATGGCGCGTTACCCTCGGCGGTGCTTAATGTCATCTGGGCCGCGATGGGTTTGTTCACCCTGTGGGGTGTCTGGCGCGCACGGCAGGTCGCGCGCGCAGCCCTGCCCTAGGGCCTGGCGGCCTCGGCATTCCAGGTCACAACCTTCGCGCGCGTGTCGGCGAGCATCTTGTCGAGTGCCACACGATCGAGCACCTCGCCGCGCATCACGACCGTATCGATCGCGCGGGTCGCGGCGATGTCGTCGAGGGGATTTTTCGACAGCAACACCAGATCCGCCGCCATGCCCGGCTTCACCGCACCATAGCGATCGAGCCAGCCGAACCATGCCGGCCCCGCGCGTGTTGCCGAAGCGAGCGCCCGCGCGGGTGTCAGGCCCTTCTCGACGAACAGGCCGATCTCGTCGTGCAGCCCGAAACCCGGATAGTTGAAGCTGTTGAGGAAGCCCGCATCGGTTCCCGCGATGATCGGCACGCCCGCCTCGGCTAGCATCGGCAGGATCGTCGCGACATCCTCGATCTGCTTGTGCCGTGCCTCGATCCCCGCCGCGTCGGCCTTCGCCGCACGCTCGATGCGCCAGTCATAGGTATTGCGCAGCTTCGGTCCGATATAGGCGAGGCCCGCATCCTTCGAATGATCGTCGCGGTCGAGATAGGCGATGATCCGGCTGCCGTTGAGCGTCGGGGTGACGAACACGCCCTTTGCGGCAAAGCGGCGATAGGCCGCCATCGCGGTGTCGCGGTCGAACCCCGCATCGAGCCGCCGATTCGCCTCGGCGCGGTCGATGCGCTTTGCCGCGAAATCGGCGGCGATCGCGGCTTCGTCCTTCGCCCCGGCATTATAGGCATAATCAAGATGCTCGATCGAGCTGATCCCCGCGTCGACCGCCTGCTCGGTCGTCAGCGCCATCGGGATATGTCCCGACGTCCTCAGACCGAGCGCCTTCGCCTGCCGCAGTGCATAGAGGAACAGCTCGGGTTTCAACGTGCTGTCGGTGATCTTGACGAAATCGACCTTGTCCCGATTCTTGAGCCGGTCGAGCGCGGCATCGACATCGGACTCGGTCCCGACCTCGATCGTGCCCTTCCACACCGGCGCAATGCCCTCGATCTTCGCCCCCGAACTCAGCAGGCGCGGACCGAACAGCGTACCCGCGGCAATCTCGCCGCGCCATGCGAGCACCTGTTCGGGCAAATCGCCCGACGCGTCGCGGATCGTCGTGATGCCGTTCGCGACATAGAGCGGTAACAGCGCCTTATTCTCTTCGATCAATTCCGGGCCGCCGCCGAAATGGACGTGCATGTCCCAGAGGCCGGGGATCAGATAGCGCCCCTTGCCATCGACAGTCCGCCCGGCGCGCCAGTCCTTGGCAATCGCGGCATCGGCGCCGACCGCGACGATATCGGCGCCTTTCAGCACCACCGCCTGCGCCGCGACCGTCTTCGCCGCCTCGACATCGACCACCGTCACATGGCGAATGATGACGTCGCCCTGTTTCGGCGCCGCGAACGCCGGGGTTGCAAAGGCGAACAGCGACGTTGCGAGGACTAGGAACAGAGATTTCATGGAGCGACCTTTCCGACTGGAAAGGGCCTTAGCGCCGCCGTGCCCCAAACAACAAGGAGAAGAAATGGTGGGCGCTGACGGGCTCGAACCGCCGACCCTCTCGGTGTAAACGAGATGCTCTACCAACTGAGCTAAGCGCCCCTCCAGATGTCGCCATCAGCGGGAGGTGCGCCCTGCCACAAGCCGCCACCGCTGGCAAGCAAGACGCGCGGGTCAGAGCCAGCCAATATGCTTGAAGCGCCAGAAGACCAGCCCCGATCCGCCAAATATCAGGGCGAGCGCGAACGGATAGCCAAAGGCCCAGTCGAGTTCGGGCATGAATTCGAAGTTCATGCCGTATATCCCCGCAATCGCCGTCGGCACGGCGAGAATTGCGGCCCAGGCGGCGAGCTGGCGTGTGATCACGCCCTGACGTTGCTGTTCGAGCATGCCGTTGGTTTCGATCACCGACGCTGCGATGTCGCGCAGCCCGACGAGGCGATATTCGGCACGCTGCACATGATCCCAGATATCACGGAAAAAAGGGCGCACCGCGGGGTCGATATTAGGCAGGTCGTCTTCGGTCGCAAGGCGTCCGGCAACCTCCTTCATCATGCCGACGAGGCGCTGGAAACGGATGATTTCGTGCCGCTGCGCATAAAGATGGCGAATCTCTGCGGCATCGAGCGGCGTGTCCATCACGCTTTCCTCGACAAGCAGCATCCGGTCCTCGATCGCATCTACAACAGGGAAATAGCCGTCGACGATAAAGTCGAGCACCGCGTAGAGGACATAGTCGGGGCCATGCGCGAGCTTGGCGGGCAAGGTCTCGAGCCGCGCGCGGATATCGGTGTGCGTGCGCGCCGACCCGTGACGGACGCTCACGAAAAAATGCGGACCAAGAAAAAAGGCGGTCTCGCCCGGATGGATCGTGTCGGCATCGAGGTTCGCGGTGCGGGTGATGACAAAAAGTTGGTCGCCATAGGCCTCGACCTTCGGCAACTGGTTCGCTTTCAGCGCGTCCTCGACCGCGAGCGGGTGGAGCCCGAAGCGTTTGGCGATACCCTCCAGCTCGCCCGGCGTGGGTTCATAAAGACCGAGCCAGAAGAAGTCGCCGTCGGCGCAATCTTCAGGAAGTTCCTCGTCCGGACCGATATCGCGAACGAGCTTGCCGTCGTGATAGAGGCGGGCGGCCATGATCGGCATGCGGCGGAAACTCCCTTGATCTGCGGCGCCTACATAATGTGCCCGGCGCCGAAGGGAAATGCGTTCAATCGTCGCGATTGGCGATATTGGTGAAGGCCGCCCATGCGGCCGGATGCGACCAGTCGGGCTTCCAGCCCGCGATCGCGGTGCCGTCGGCGCGCTTTCCGCTGCGCACTGCCTTCATCCCCGATTGCAGCGCTTGCGCGCGCGACATGTCGGGATGCGCGCGGCGCGCCATCAGCGTTTCGACGGTCAGGACCGCGGTCGCTTCGTCCGAAACGCGCCAGTGGCTCGCGAGCAGCGCATCGGCGCCAGCATAGAGGAATCCGCGCGCAAGCGCCGAGAGGCTGTCGCCGCCGCCCGAATTTTCCGCCGACGCGGTGTTGCACGCCGACAGGATCACCCAATCGGCCGACAGCGTGAGTCGGGCCGCCTCGGTCGCGGTCAGCAATCCGTCGTCGAGGTCGCTAGGCGCGGCGGGCGGGGTCAGCACCAGTCCCGGTTCGCCGAGCCCGAGACCCGGATCGGGGAGCAAGCCATGTGTCGCGATCGCAACGATGTTGCTCGTCGATAGCGCGGCGTCTTGCCGGAGCGTCGCTTCGGTCGCCTTGGCGTCGAGCGTCAAGCTGGCGGTCGACGCGCCGAACAGGTCGGCCATCGCCGAAAGTTCGACCTTGGTGCCGGGAAGCGGAGCGAGCCGGCGAAGCGCATCCGGGTCGGCGAGCGGCGAACCCGCAGCGGAAACCCCGTCGAACACACCGACTCCGGCGGCCGCCCGCGACCCCGTGTCGCCGCCGAGCAGCACCGGCGCGCCATAGCCGCGAAAGCTGCTGTCGCGCCCTGCCGCGCGTGCTTCGCGGGACAAGGTCAGCGCCGCAACCGAGGGGAGGCTGGTAAAGGCGAAGCGATCCGCCAGCCAGCCTGCGCGGGCGAGCGTGTCGGGATCGGCGAGGTCGCCCCCTTCGGGCAGCGGTGTCGCCGACAGCATCGCGAGCGGCAGGTCGCCGAGCTTCCCCGAACTCGCAACATAAAGGCGCTTCGTGTCCTTCAGCAGCGGTTCGATCGGCTCGATCAGTTCCTTGTAGAGCGCGTGCGCGGTGTCGATATCGAAGCGGCGATGCCCTTCAAGCTCCTTCACCGTCGCCGGCAGCGCATCGAGTTCGGCCTTGCGCGCCGCCGAGCAGGTCGCGAAATCGACGTCGCAGCGCAAATCCGAAATCTGTTTGAGGATGACGTCGATTTCCTTCGCCGGGCGACTCCAGCCGACCGCGTTCGGGGTGACGACGAAAAGGTGGAAGGTGTTCGCCGCCTCGGTCATCAGCAGCAAGGCTTCGCCCGGTCGCAACGCCTTTTGCGTATCGGCCAGCGCGATCGGGCGCGGCGACACGAGTTGGCGGTACGACGGATATTTCCTGTCGATCAGCGCGCTGACGTCGGCCAGCTCGGCCTGAACGCTATCGAACTCGCCGCGCAGCCGGGCGGCTTCGACCGATTTCCGGTCGGCGAGCGCGCGCAGAAGATTCTTGTCGATGAGGTTGGCGCGCGCCGCGAGATCCTGCTCCTGGCGCACCGCTTCGGCCATTTGCGGCGTTTTCGCGGCGCCGCGCGCGGCGGTCTGAAGCACCGCGCGGCCCGCAGCGGAGCTGACCGCGTCCTGCGCGGCACGGAACGCCCGGTCCTGGATTTGCGATTGCTCTGCCGCGCCCGGCGTATCACTCATCAATCCGAACGCCGCGTTCATATAGGTCGTGAATACGCCGCGATTCGGATTGGCCTGTTGCCGGTCGAGCCCCGACAGCGCGACCGCATTGCGGCCCGCCACGCCCTGATCGTTCTGGCGCCGTACGATCGCAACCGCCTTGCTCGCCGCCTGTTCGGCCTCGGCCGCCTTGCCCTGCCGCAGCAGGTTCGACGCGAGATTGTCGTAGGCGTAGGCGGTGTCGATATGCGCCTCGCCGACATTGTGCTGCAGGATCGCGAGCGATTGACGATAATAGGGCTCGGCCGCCTTGTCGCCGTTCGCGCCGCCACCGCGGACCAGCGCCGCCGCCACGCTGTTATAGGCAACGGCGGTGAGCGGATGATTTTCGCCGAGCAGGCGGCGACGGATTTCGAGCGCCTTGATCGTCATCTCGGCCTCTTCGGCGTTCCGGCCCATTCCGCCGAGGGTCGACCCCAGGCTGAGATAAGCCCAGGTGGTTTCGGGATTGTCGTCGCCGAACTTGCCCTGAAAAATCCCGAGCGCCTGCCGCATCAACGGCTCGGCGGCTTCCGAACGCCCGTCGTCGCGCAAATTATAGGCAAGGTTGATCAGCGTGGTGGCATAGGATGGGTGATTGACTCCACCGACGCGCTCCTGAATTTCGAGCGCACGCCGGTACATCGGCTCCGCCTCGGCATAGCGGCCCTGCTCGTTCAGGTTGTGCGCAACATTCGCGTACATTGTCGCGGTGCGCTCGCTGCCTTCGCCGAGCGACTGGCGCGTGATGTCGAGCGCCTTGCGCACCAGCGGCTCGATCGCGCTCGGCGGCAGGCCCTGCTTTTCCATGTTCAGCCCCAGATTATTATAGGCCTCGCCGGTCAGCGGGTGGTTTTCTCCGAGCATTTTGGAACGGATCGCAAGCGCCTTGCGATAGGCGGTGTCAGCCTCGCCGAACCGCCCCGCAAGCGTCAGGCCGTACGCAACCGCCGTATATCCGAGCGCAGCCTCGGTGCTGTCGTCGCCCTTCGCGGCGCGTGCCAGGTCGAGCGCCTTGTTCGCAGCCGCCAATGCCTCGGCATAGCGCCCCATGTCACCGAAATTCACCGCGCTGTTGTAATAGCGCAACGAAAGATCGGCGCCGGTCGTCCCCGGCAGGCTTTCGTCGATCACGCGCGCCTTTTCGAGCAGCGGCTCCGCCTCATCATACCGCGCCAGGCCGCGCAGCACGACGGCCAGATTGGCATATCCCGACGCGGTTTCGCGGTGCTGTTCTCCGTGGACGGCAAGGCTGGTCTCGAGCGCCTTGCGATAAAGCGCCTCCGCCCCCTTCATGTCGCCGAGTTCGGCCATCACCGATGCCAGGTTGCTCGTCGCGACAATCGTCTTCGGATCGCGTTCGCCCTTGGCCGCGGTGCGCGCGGCGAGAATCGCGCGGCGCAGCGGCAGCGCCTCAGCGGGGCGGCCCTGCTTCATATAATTGGACGAAAGAAAACCATATGCCGCCAGCGTTTCGTCGTCACTTTCGCCCAGAACCGTGCGGTTGATGTCGAGCAGGCGCTTCCAATATCCCTCGGCTTCCTTCGGCTGGTTTTGGTCCTCGAGATTCCCGGCGAGCAGGCGGTAACCCAGGCTGGTGATAAGGCCGTCGGCGCCGTAACGCTTCGTTGCCTCGCCAATCCAGCGCCGGTAGATCGCACCCGCCTCGCGCGTCTTGCCCGCACGGTCGAGCTCCATCCCGCTGTTGATCAGCTCGAGCATTTTCTGCTGGTCGCCGTCGAGTTCGGCCGGCGGCGCCTCCTGACCGAGGGCGAGTGGAGCGGCGGTCCAGAGCGGCGCGGCGAGAAGGAGCGCGAGGAGGCGGAGTCGACGGCTGGCCATAAAGCAGAATTCCCTGTTTTGACCCAACATACAGAATAGATTGGGATATTGTCACTTGTCGCGGGCTTAGGCCAGAGCATGTCGCCGCGATGTGACGGGTATCACTGGGAGGGCGTGGGGTCAGATATCGCGGCTGTCATAAGCCCATTGCAGCAGCGCCTGCCGCTGCTTCGGCCGGCAAAAGGGGTCGCCCGGCTCGCAATGTTTGCGGACCTGCGCGGCGTGGCGCCGGAAGGCGCGCCATCGCGCGATCTGCCGATCATCCTCTCCGGCCATTCGCCGTCCCGAATGATAGCGGCAATACCATTGGAACCAGCCGCGCGGATCGTCGGGATGGATCCACCCCTTTTCGATCCAGGTGCGCAAGGGTACGCTCGCCCGGATACCGAAATAATTGAGCGAGCAATCGGCACGCCCCGACGCGAATTTGGCATGTTCGAACCAGTCCGCCGGGAATTCGGCGGTGCAGTCGGTCATATATTTGCCGCAGAACACGCCCAGCGCCAGCATCTCGGCGGGGGTTAGTTCGGGCTCGAAACCGGGATCGAACGCCCGCCCCATCGGCGCGGTGCGCGTATAGCGATAGCCCTGCTGCATGCGGTCGTTCACGACCACCTCGACATCCTTCATGGAGCCAAGCCTAATCGCTCCGCCCCTGCCGGACCACGCCTATTCGTCGAGCGCCTCGAAATAGCGCGCGAGCGCATCGCACGCTCCTTCCGCCAGCGCGATAAAGATCCGGCGCCCGTCGTGCGGATCGGCTTCGCGCAGGAACAGCCCGGCGTCGGTCATCGTCTTGATCCAGCGCAGCGCGGTCGTCGCGGGGACCGCGGCAGCGATGCACAGGCTCGACACCGACACCGGCTGGCGTTCGAGCCGCGCGGCATAGAGGTCGAGCAGCATGTCCCACGCCGGATCGGCGAAAAGGTCCGCAGGGAAATATTGCTCGCGCATCCGGCGCTGGCGCAGCATGCGCCTCACCTGTTTGGCGCGTTGCCGGTCGAGCGTGCGCTCTTCGGGAACAAAGCTGCGCGGCATCGCGGCAAAATCACGCGACGGCGCGCGGACTTGCTCCGCATAGTCGGCCGAATCCACATCCCAGGGCGTCACGCCGGTCGGCGTGCCCGGGAGCCCGCCGCGCTGCCCCGCCAAGTCACCGAGAAGGCGCGAGATACGCGCGACCTCTTCCTGCAACCGGTCGATCCGCTCAATCGCATCGTCGCGCGCAATGTCATGGACCACGCCGTGCCGTGTACGCCGCGCGGCCGCGAGTGCGACGAGCCTGTCGGTCGGATCAGCATCGACGAGCAATTGGACCCCAAGCGACGCCGGGATCGCAGCGACCACCGCATCGAGCCCCGATAGCGAGGTTTCGCAAATCAGGTTGCACCCCTGTTCGCCTGTCGCCGTCAAAATATCGGCGAGCATTTCCTCACCCACCATGTCCGCCGCCGCCAGCCAGACGATGTCGAGCGTATCGGTCTGCCGGATATGAGCCGCCGCCCGCTCCGCCGGGAGCGTTCCTGCCACGCGTATGCCGCGAAGGATCGACTTGTCGGGCAAGTCGGCCTGCGTCCCGATGAACAGCAGCGGGGATGCGGCTCCTGCACCGATCCGATCGCTGGTTTCGGGCGCGACCCAAAGCTCGCCCGGGTGAAAACCGCGCGCCGGAAGCGCCGACGTGTCGAAATCGATTTGCGTCCTTTGGTCCATCATGCCGCCATCCCCGTTTCCATCGCTCCACCCTGGCGTAACTATGTCGTCATTTCGGCCATATTCACCTTTTGTTCGTTCCTGTTTGCCGCCAATCCGGACCCAAACCCCTGTCGCGGCATGAGCCGGCGCATGATGGCCGGGTCGGAATAGTCCATTTTGGACATGGTTTGTTCTTCTCGTCAACATCTTATTCACGCTTGCCAAGCCGCCGCATCCGGGTCAGTCGGCGAGTGATGCCCCCTCGCCCGCCCTCCCTTGCCCGCATCCGCTGGCGACGGCGCGCCCGATCGCTGGCCGGACTGCTCCTGCTCGCCGCGCTGGCGTTTGCCGCATGGGTGTGGCTGCCCGCGCCGGTTGCCACCGTTCCGCTGGCCCATGTTATCGACGGCGACAGCCTGACCGTGCGGCGGGACGATGCGCCGCTGACGATCCGCCTGGCAGGAATCGACGCGGTCGAGTATCGGCAGGATTGCACGCGCACCGGTGCGCCATGGCCGTGCGGGCGGGAGGCGCGGTCGGCGCTGGAAAAGCTTGCCGGCCGCGGCGCGCTCCATTGCGAGCTGGCGGCGAAGGATCATTATGGACGCACCCTCGCTACATGCCGTACCGCGGCCTTTCCGGGCGGCATCGATCTCGGCGCCGAGATGGTACGGCAGGGCTGGGCCGTGGCGACGAGCGACGCCTATATGGTCGAGGAAGCCGAAGCGCAGGCCCGGCAGCACGGAATCTGGCAGGGCAACTTCGTCCGCCCCGCCGACTGGCGCGCCGTCCATGAGCGCCCGGCGACGGCGCTGACACCACCCGACGCATAAGCTCGCGACACATCCGCTATGCCTCGTCGCCGTTTCCGGCTAGGGCGAGCGTCATGAATAGCTTGTTTCCCGTCATGATCGGCGGCGCGATTGGTGCCGGCGCCCGCCATCTGGTCGGGCAGGCGATGCTCGCGCGGCTCGGCCCCGGCTTTCCCTGGTGGACGCTGTCGATCAATATCGCCGGCAGCCTGTTGATGGGGCTGCTCATCGGCCTGCTCTCGCGCAGCAGCGACGTGGGCGAAACCGCACGCTTGTTCGTTGGCGTCGGGATTCTCGGCGGCTTCACCACCTTTTCCTCTTTCAGCATGGAATTCTGGATGCTTTTCGAACGCGGTCAAAATGCACAGGCGACCGCCTATGTCCTCGCGTCGGTGATCGGCGCGGTCGCCGCCTGCGGGCTTGGCCTGTTCCTCGTACGGCAGGTGCCGGCATGAGTGAGGGCAAAGCAAAGCTCGACGGCGCAACGATCGCAGAGGAAGACGACGGCATCCGCCTCGACCGCTGGTTCAAGCGTCACCGCGAGGGGACGCCGCACGCACTGCTCGCGCGCTGGGCGCGTTCGGGGCAGCTCACGCTCGACGGCAAGAAGGCCGATGTGTCGGACCGCATCGCGACGGGCCAGAAACTCGTCATGCCGACGCCGCCGGTCGAAACCGAGGCCCGCCCGGCACGCAAGGGCCGCCCGCTGACCGACGCCGACATTGAGCTGGCGACCGGGATGGTGATCCACCGCGACGCGAGCGCGATCGTGCTCAACAAGCTTCCCGGTCTCGCGACGCAAGGGGGAACCAAGACCGAGCAACATGTCGACGGCCTGCTCGACGCGCTGAAATATGACGGCCCGACGCGCCCCAAGCTTGTCCACCGGCTCGACAAGGATACGTCGGGCGCGCTGCTGATCGCGCGAACCCCGCGCGCCGCGGCCTATTTCGCCAAGAGCTTTTCGAACCGGAGCGCAAGGAAGACCTATTGGGCGATCATCGTCGGCGTGCCCGACATCCAGCAGGGCGAGATCGACCTGCCGCTTGCCAAACAGCCGGGATCGGGCGGCGAAAAGATGCACGTCCACGACAGCGGCCTCGCGTCGAAGACGCGCTATCGCGTGATCGAGCGCGCCGGGAACAGCGCGGCGTGGGTCGAACTGCAACCGCTCACCGGGCGCACGCACCAGCTTCGCGTCCATATGGCGGCGATCGGCCATCCGATCGTCGGTGACGGCAAATATGGCGGCAAGGGTGCCTTCCTGACCGGCACGATCAGCCGCAAGATGCACCTTCACAGCCGCCGGCTGCGCATCGACCATCCCGATGGCGGCGCAATCGACGTGCATGCCGAAGTGCCCGAACATTTCGCCGCGAGCCTCGACGCGCTCGGTTTCGACCTGCTGCTCGGCGAGGTGGGGATCGACGATGTAGTCAAGGGGCCGCCGCCCAAAGCGGCGCTGAAGGCGCAGGCAAAGGCGCACAGCAAGCAGATCCGCAAGGCACGGCGCGGCGAGCGGCGTGGCCGCACCGCCGACAGCAAGCCCACCGACTTCGTCGGCAAGCCAAAGCCCAAGGCAAAAGCGGGGCCCAAGGCAGGCAAGCCCGCGCCAAAGAAACCGGCGGGCAAACGGCCGACCGCGAAGAAACATCCGGCGCGCCCGCCCAAAGCGAGCTGATGCATCCCAACAGCGCCTTCCGTCTGCGACAGGACGATCTTGCCGAATTGCTGGTGCGCGAGATCGGCTTCGCCGCGATCTTTGCGGCCACTCCCGACGGCCCGCGCGTCGCGCATGCGCCGGTAGTGCTGAGCGACGACCGCGCCACGCTGCAATTCCACCTCGCGCGCGGCAATGCGCTCACGCGTCACCTCGACGGCGCGAGCGCGCTTGCCGTCGTGCAGGGCCCCGACGCCTATGTCAGCGCGAGCTGGTATGCCGACGCCGACCAGGTGCCGACGTGGAATTATATCGCGATCGAAATGGAAGGCACAGCGAGGAAGCTGGGCGATACCGAGCTGGTCGCGCAGCTCGATACGCTGTCGGCGAACCATGAAGCGCGCGTCGGCGCGAACCCGCCGTGGACACGCGACAAGATGCAACCTGCATTATTCAGCAGGATGACCGGCGCGATCACCGGGTTCGAGATGCGCGTCGCCGCGTGGCGCCCGACGATCAAGCTGTCACAAAACAAGTCGTCCGACGAGCGCGCACGCGTGATCGAGGGCATCGAGGCGACCGGCCATGGCGCGCTCGCGCAGTTGATGCGCCACCTCGGCGGCGATAGGGAGGGCGCATGACGCAAGCCGACGACAGCCTCGCCAAAAAACGCTTCTTTGCCATCACCGCGATGCGCCTGATGGGTGCGTTCTTTGTGCTGGTCGGTTTCGTGCTGATCCGCGGCGGATGGGAACTCGCGGGGCAGCCGACCGATCGCTGGATCGGGGTTGCAGTCGTCCTGATCGGCGCATTCGATTTTGCGGTGATGCCGCTGCTGCTCGCGCGCCGCTGGCGCTCGCCCAAAAGCTCGTGAAGCGTTTCTGGAAGGAGGCTGCCGTCGTCGACGAAGACGGCGGCTGGGGCATCGCACTCGACGGCCGGCCGGTGCGCACGCCGCAGCGCGCGCCGCTGGCGGTCGCGAGCGCAGCGCTCGCCGAAGCGATTGCCGCAGAATGGCGCGACGTGGACGAGACGATCGATCCGGCCGCCATGCCGATGACGGGCCTGAGCAACGCCGCGATCGATCTGGCGACACCCGACCTCGTGGCCTTCGCCGCACCGGTCGCTGCTTATGCCGAGAGCGACCTTTTCTGCTATCGCGACGCGCGCGACGCATCGCTGCAGGCCGAACAGGCCGCAGCGTGGAACCCGCTGCTCACCTGGGCCGAAGCACGATATGGAATCGAATTCATACTGACGCAGGGCGTGCTGCCGGTCGACCAGCCTCAGGCGACGATTGCGACGCTGCAAGATGCAGTGCTGGCGCAGGACGCATGGCGGATCACCGCGCTGACGCCGCTGGTGACGATAGGCGGATCGCTGGTCGCAGGCCTCGCCCTGCTCGAAAACGCGTTCGATGCCGACGCCCTGTGGGAAGCTGTCAGCCTTGACGATCTCTATCAGGAACGCCGCTGGGGCGCTGACAGCGAAGCGCAGCAGGCGCGCGCCACCCACAAACGCGACTGGGACAATGCGGCGCGGTTCCTGACCCTGCTCTAATCGGTAAAATTCGGCTTTCGCTTCTGCATCCCCGCCATCACGGCTTCCATCTGGTTCGGGGTGCGGATGACCTTCACCTGTTCATCGCTTTCGGCCTGCAATATCTCGGCATCGCTCGCGTCGGCGAGCATGTTGCAGAGCCGCTTGGCCCCGCGGATCGCGTGCGGATTCTTATCGGCAATCACCGCCGCCAGTTCCATCGCCTTCGCTAGCGGATCCTCGGACACATGCGTCGCAAAACCCAGCAGTTTCGCTTCCGACCCGTTGAATTCGCGATTGGTATAGATCAGCTCGCGCAGCACATCGTCGGCGACTTGCGTGCGCCACAGCGCCATCCCCGCGACGTCGGGGACGAGGCCCCAGCGCATTTCCATGATCGCGATGCGTGTGTCGGGATGCACGATGCGGATGTCTGCCGCCGCCATGATCTGGCTCCCGGCACCGAATGCGACGCCGTGCACCGCGGCGATTACCGGAACCGGGATTTCGCGCCAGCCCCATGCGGCATATTGCGCGTTGTTGGCGACGCCCTTCGTGCGGTCGGCGAGCGACCCGCCCGCGCTGCTCGCGCCCGGATCGCGATCATTGCTAAGGCTCGACAGGTCGAGCCCGGCGCAGAAAGCGCGCCCCTCGCCCGACAGCACGACGACGCGAAGGCCCGCGGTCGCCTTGAGCTGGTCGACCGCTTCGGCGAGCGCCTCCCACATCGCGGGGTCGAGCGCGTTCATCTTGTCGGCGCGGATCAGCCGGACGTCGGCGATGCCCCCTTCAAGCATGGTGATCGAGATACGGTCCTTCATGGGAGAGTCCTTGCAAGCGCTGCCTCAACGAGCGGCAGTTGGTCGTTTCCAAAATACATATCGTCGCCGTCGACGAAAATCGTTGGCGAACCATAGCCGCCGCGCGCGATGACTTCATCGGTATTCGCACGCAACCGGGCCTTGACGGCATCGGTACCCGCCGCGATCGCCAGCGCGGCACCATCCAGCCCTACGACATCGGCAACCGACGCGAGCACGGCGGGGTCGTCGAGATTTTCCTGCCGGTCGAAATAGCTCGCAAAGGCGCCGCGCGCGAAGCGCACGAGCGCCGCCTGATCATTCTCGATCGCGCAGCAGAAACGCATCGCGGCGATGCTCTTTGCTGGGTGCCATTGCGACGGGAAATTCATCGGCACGCCCGCGAGCCGCGCCCAGTCCTTCAGGACCTTCCAGCTATGCGTCAGCCGCCGGTTGTCGGCCTGCTCGCGCGCCGCATAGACGGCGGGGTTCACCGCGTTGAACACCCCGCCGACCAGAATCGGCCGGTAGACCGCGGTCGCGCCCGTGCGCTCCAGCACCCGCGGCAGGTTATGGAACGCAAGGCAGGTCCAGGGCGACGAGAGGTCGAAGAAGAATTCGACGCGCGCGGTCACCGGGTCAGGCCTCAGCCTTCGCCTTATCCCAATATTGGTCGCGGAGCAGGCGCTTGTAGAGTTTGCCGGTGTCATGACGCGGCAAGGCTTCCATGAAGTCGATGCGGCGCGGAATCTTTACCCCCGACAATTTTTCGCGCGCATAGGCGATCAGTTCGTCGCGCAATGCCTCGGTCGCGTCGGCCATGTCGGCGGGCTGGATCACCGCGATCACCTCCTCGCCCATCTCGTCGTGCGGGCCGCCGACGACCGCGACATCGGCGACCTTCGGATGGGTCACGAGGTGGTTTTCGATCTCCTGTGGATAGACGTTCACCCCGCCGGTGATGATCATGAAGCTTTTGCGGTCTGTCAGGTAGAGGAAGCCATCTTCATCAACTTTGCCCACATCGCCAAGTGTGGACCAGCCCTTGGAGTTGCGGCTCGACGCCGTTTTTTCATTATCCCCATGATATTCGAAGACATTTTCGCTTTCAAAGAATACGGTGCCTTCTTCATTCGCGCCAAGCTCGGTCTCGTTGTCCTCACCCATGATGTGCACGGTGCCGAGGATCGGGCGGCCGACGCTGCCCTTGTGGGTCAGCCAGTCGGGGCTGGAGATGAAGGTCATGCCATTGCCTTCCGACCCCGCATAATATTCGAACAAGACCGGTCCCCACCAGTCGATCATCGCCTGCTTGACCGGGACGGGGCACGGCGCCGCGGCATGGATCGCAACCTTCAATGACGAGGTGTCGTAACGGGTGCGCACCTCCTCGGGCAGCTTGAGCATCCGTACGAAATGCGTCGGCACCCACTGGCTGGCGTTCACGCGATATGTCTCGATGTGCGCCAGCGCCGCCTCGGGATCGAATTTCTTCATCAGGACGACGGTGCCGCCAAGCCGGTGGATCGTCATCGACCAGCGCAGCGGCGCGGCGTGATAGAGCGGTGCGGGCGACAGATAAATGCTGTCGGCATTGATCTGGAACACCGCCGAGGCGAGCATGACAAGGCTGTTGACCGCGTCGATCGCGGGATCTTCGGGCAGCGGCACGCGCACACCCTTCGGCCGCCCGGTCGTGCCCGACGAATAGAGCATGTCGACCCCGGCGCGCTCGTCGGCGACGGGCGCAGCGGGCATCGCGGCGACCGCATCCTCCCAGCTTTCGTAGCCGGGGATATCGCCGCCCATCGCGAAGCGCTTGATCCCGGTGGTCAGTTGCTGCGCCGCGCCCGCGAGGCTCGCCGACACGACGAGGATCTGCGCGCCCGAATTTTCGAGGATATAGTCGGTTTCGTCCTGTGTCAGCCGCGACGAGATGCAGACATAGCGGAGACCCGCGCGCTGCGCCCCCCATGTGAGCCCGTAATAATGCGGGGTATTGTCCAGCATGAAAGCAACGACATCCTCATGCCCCAGCCCGTGAGAACGAAAGAGCTGCGCGGCGCGGTTCGACGCGGCGTCGAGATCGCCATAGCTGATCGCCTCCCCGGTCTCGGCGACGATGATCGCAGGCTTGTCGGGGTTGGCGCGGGCATGAACTGAGGGGTGCATCGGGCATCATCTCCGGGAATCGTTGCTTTCTTTATGTCGAAGATCAGTAGCAACCTGAAACTTTCGGTCAAGCAAGCTGGGGCTCGTGACAGGGGCCCGATCAAGAAGCGGCAAATTGCGGCGCAAGATCGGGCGACACCAACGCTAGTCCGGGCGCGACCGCAACGTGTACCCCATGCCCTTGACCGTATGCAGCATCGGCCAGTCGAATCCGCGATCGACCTTGGCGCGCAGCCGCGACATGTGTACCTCGACGCGATTCGTCCCCGGATCGAAATCCAGCCGCCACACCGCACGCAAAAGCGCGGCACGCGATAACGGCCGGTCCGGCACGCGCGCGAGATTGGCGAGCAGGTCGAACTCGCGCAGCGGCAAGCGGATGAGGCGCCCCGCGCGTTCGACGCGCCGGTCGATCAGGTCGATGCGGAGTTCGCCCTCGCCCAGCTGACCAGCGGCGATACGGCTGCGGCGGAGCAGGCTGGCGATACGCGCCAGCACTTCGGTAAGATTGTCGGTCCAGCCGACCGCATCGTCGGCGCCGGCATCCAGCGCCACCATGCGGTCCTCAAGCGAATCGCGGTCCGATATGACAATCAGCGGACGCCGCCCCGCGATCGATGCCGCCAACCGGACAAACTCGAAGGGCTCCTGCCAATCCAGGAAAGGGTTGATGAGCAACAGCTATCGGTCCAGGGCCGGAGGCCGTTCACATGTGGCGGCAGCAGCACGACCTCACACCCCGCCGTCTCGATCGCGTTGCGCAGGCTCTCCACCCGCTTCACCAACGGATGATAGATGGCGACCAGCAACTTCCTGTCGCCCATCCCGGCAATATCCGATGATGCCATCCGCATCCCCCGTCGTCGACGCAACATCTTGTCGCCCCGCCGCCCCACCGGCATTGCACCGCCTTTCGGCTGTGCTAGTCCATAGGCATGACCAGTATCGAAATGCTTGACGGCGACTTCGCCACCCTGCCCGACCTTGTCCGCGCCCATGCTGCGGAACGTCCCGATGCCGTAGCGGCTGCCGATCCCGCGCGGCGGCTGAGCTGGTCCGAACTGGATCAATTGACCGACCGAATCGCCGCGCGGCTCCAACAGGACGGATTCGTAAAGGGCGACCGCACCGCGATTGCCGGGCTCAACAGCGTCGAGCAAATGGCGGTGATCCTCGGCACGCTGCGCGCCGGCGGGGTCGCGGGGCTGGTGACCAACAGCGCGACGGGCGAGCAGATGGCGGCGATGATCGCCGACACTGGCGCGCGCCACCTGTTCCTCGACAGCGCGGCGAAGACGAGCCTCGAAGGCCATGTCATCGCCGCGAGCGACCTGATCGCGATGGACGGCAGCGACGCCGGCACGCCGCTCGACGCCTGGCTGCCGCCGGTGGGCGCGAAGCCGGCGCCGGTCGAAATCCTGCCAGGCGACGGGTTCAACATCATCTATTCGTCGGGCACTACAGGGACGCCGAAGGGCATCGTCCACAGCCATGCGATGCGCTGGCAGCATATCATCCGCGGCGCGCCCGCTTATGGCCCCAATGCGGTGACGATACTGTCGACCCCACTCTATTCGAACACGACGATGGCAAGCTTCATGCCCACCGTCGGGTCGGGCGGGCAGGTCGTGCTGATGAAGAAATTCGACGCGCACGGCTTCCTCGAGCTTGCGGCGCGCGAGCGTGCGACGAACACGATGCTGGTCCCGGTGCAGTACCGGCGGATCATGGCGCTCGACGATTTCGAAAGCTTCGACCTGTCGAGCTTCGTCGTCAAATATTGCACGTCGGCGCCCTTCCCCGCCGCGCTGAAGGCCGATGTCCTGCGGCGCTGGCCCGGCGGGCTCGTCGAAATTTACGGCATGACCGAGGGGGGCGCGGCGTTCATCCTCGAAGCGCACCAATTCCCCGACAAGCTCCACACCGTCGGCAAACCCGCACCCGGGCATATTGCGAAGGTCATCGACGAAGAGGGCAACGAGTTGCCGCAAGGATCGGTCGGCGAAGTCGTTGGCCGGTCGCCGGCGATGATGACGGGGTACAATAACCGCCCAGACGCGACGAAGGCGATGCACTGGTACGACGCCGAAGGGAATCTCTTCTACCGCCACGGCGATATCGGCCGCATCGACGAGGACGGGTTCCTGACCTTGATGGACCGCGCGAAAGACATGATCATTTCGGGCGGGTTCAATATTTTCCCGAGCGACCTCGAAGCGATCCTGATCGCCGACGACCGCGTTATCGAGGCGGCGGTGGTCGGGATGCCGAGCGAGGAGTGGGGCGAAACGCCTGTCGCCTTCGTCGTGCTGAAACCCGCCGCCGATGCCGAAAGCGTGCGCGCCGATTGCAACGCCAAGGTCGGCAAGACGCAGCGGTTGAGCGCGATTACGGTGGTCGACGAACTGCCGCGCAGCCCGATTGGCAAGGTGCTGAAGCGCGAACTGCGGGATGCGCACACCAAGTAGCGTCGATCGGCCGCTAGCGACCGAAAGCGACCGTTCTTCTCCCCTCCCGCTTGCGGGAGGGGTCGGGGGTGGGTGGCGACGTTGCGATCAGCCCACCCCGCTGCGGCTAACGAACAAGTTCGCAAGCCTCGCTGCCCCTCCCGCTTGCGGGAGGGGAGAAGAACGGTCGCCACCCCAAAGCCGACACTTTCCCCATCCACAAATTCGGTCAGGGCAACTCCGCCGCGATCGCGGCTAGCGCGCTCTGGAGCCGCGCATCGCCTTCGCCCCCAACCCACGCCCATTTGAGTTTGCGCCGGTCGAGTTCGCCGATCGCGACCGCCATGAACTGCATCCGTGCGAGTTCGCTACCGAACAGACGGGTGCCGTCCTCCTGCCAGGGCAGGTCCATCGCGGGGACGAGATACAGGTCGGCGACCTCGTGCCACTGATCGATCTCGGGCAGGCGGCGGCCGAGCAGCATGATCGCCCACGCCTGTGTCATCAGCGGGTCGGTGTCCGAAACCAGCCAGTCGGGCCGTTGTGCGAGCGCGGTCCGCGTTGCTGCGCGGTGGCCGTCGAAGATCGCGAGCAGGTCGACCTCGTCGAGGTCGGTGCCGTTCGCTTCGGCATAGGTGCGACCATATTCGGGTACGACAAGCCCGCCGAGCCGGAGCGCGATCCGCGGCGCTAGCGTCGACTTGCCGGTGCTTTCGGCGCCGTGGAGACAGATATGCCGCGTCATAGCGCCACCCTGCCCGTCGCGGCGGCGCGGCGCCACTGGATCAGTCCGTCGATCGAGAGGCCCAGCAGAACGACATAGACCGCGCTGGTCGCATAAAGGCCGCGCGACGCGAACAGCGGGATCGCGATCAGGTCGACGAGGATCCACAGCAACCAGCTTTCGACCCGGCGGCGCGCGAGCAGCCATTGCGCGGTGACGCTGAGCATCGCGATCGCACCGTCGATCCACGGCGCCGCGGCGTCGGTATAACGGTCCATTGCAAAGCTCCAGCACGCCCAGGCGGCGATCGTCGCCGACGCCCAGCCGCGGCGCGCGCGGTCGGTCATCCAGCGCACCGGAACCCCGCTATCGTCGCGCGCGCGCATCCATGCGGCCCAGCCATAGAGGTTGAGCGCGAAGAAAAAGCCCTGGAGCAGCATGTCGCTGTAGAGCTTCGCTTCGAAGAAGACGAAGGCGTAAAGCGTCACCGCGACGAGCGCGAAGGGATAGTTCCACACGCTGCGCAGCGCGACGAGCGCGACGTTGGTGAGCACGAACGCCGCGGCGATCCACTCGATATAGCTCATGCGCTGGCCCGCCCGCGCGGACGCGTCCAGAGGCCCTCGCGGCTGATCCGCCGTTGCGGCGGGCGGCGGAGCACCGACCAGCCCGCACGCGCGACCCAGCCAAGCTTGGCGCCCAGGGAACTCGACGCCCTGTGGTCCCACGCATGGTCGCCCCGCGCGCGCACCTCGCGCGCGATATCGCCGTAGATGCCCGCGGCGGCGAGCACCGCCCAGCGGCTGCGCGGGGGCAGCTTGCGCGCGCCCCAGCGCGCCGACGCTTCATATTCCTCCGCCATTTCGGCGAGCCATTTCGCCATCACGGCGAGGCGCGGACGGAAGGCGGGGTGCATATGCTGCCCTGGCGGGATATCAAGTTCGACCATCCATTCGACGGGCAGGTAGCAACGGTCGGCGGCGGCGTCCTCGGCAACGTCGCGTGCGATATTCGCGAGCTGGAAAGCGATGCCGAGATCGGAGGCGCGGTCGAGTGTCGTTTCGTCGGCGGGATCGATGCCCATCACGAGCGCCATCGCCACCCCGACCGCGCCCGCGACATGATAGGAATAGCGCAGCAGATCGTCCTCGCTGCGCGGGCGCCAGTCCTTCGCGTCGAGTTCGAAACCCGCGATGATGTCGTCGATCACCGCGCGCGGGATCGCGACCTCGGTGAGCAGGAAACCCAGCGCGTCGAACGCCGGCTCGCCGGTTGGTTCGCCGGCAAAGGCCCGGCCGGTCTGCGCCCGGATATGCGCGACCGCCGCGACCGGATCATGACCCGGCGTCATCGCGCCGCCATGATCCTGCCCGTCGGTCAGGTCGTCGGCGGCGCGGCACCAGGCGTAGAGCAACCAGACGCGTTCGCGCGTTTCGCGATCGAAAAGCTGGCTCGCCAGCGCGAAGCTTTTCGATCCGCGCGCGATGCTGTCGTGCGCGAAACCGTGGAGGGCATGTGCGTCATAGGCCCCCGCCGCGATCATTACAGATTTTCGGCCTTCATCGCGAAGATCGTCTTGTGCGGCTCGTATGAGGCCATCTTGTCGAGCAGGTCGTCGAGCCCCGCATCGACGATCATGATCCCGGCGTGCGCGGGCCGGATGAAGCCGACCTCGACCATATGGCGGTTGAACGCGATCAGGTCGTTATAGAAGCCCGCGGCGTTGAGCAGCCCGACCGGCTTGGCATGATAGCCGAGCTGCGCCCAGCTGATCGCTTCCCACAACTCGTCCATCGTACCGACGCCGCCAGGGATGGTCAGGAAGCCATCGGAGAGGTCGGTGAACATCTTCTTGCGCTCGTGCATCCCCGAAACGACGTGCAGCTCGGTGCAGCCGCGGTGCGCGACTTCGGCGCCGACGAGCGCGTCGGGGATGATGCCGATCACCTCGCCGCCGGCTTCCAATGCGCTGTCGGCGACCGCGCCCATCAGGCCGAGGCGGCCGCCGCCATAGACGACGCCGATGCCGCGCGCGGCCAAGGTGCGGCCGACGTGGCGCGCGGTTTCGACATAGATCGGATCTTCGGGGGTCGCGGACCCGCAATAGACGGCAAGGCGTTTCATCATTTTTCCAACATCAGACTGGCGGTCGCCTTGGCACTGCCGACGACCCCCGGGATACCCGCGCCCGGATGCGTCCCCGCGCCGACGAAGTAAAGGTTGGAAATCACATCGTCGCGGTTGTGCGCGCGGAACCAGGCGCTTTGCCAGAGGACCGGCTCGAGGCTGAACGCGCTGCCGAGATGCGCCGACAGGTCGCGGCCGAAATCGGCGGGCGTATAGTGAAAGCGGGTCACGAGATTGGCGCGGAGCCCCGGCGCCACGCGGCGTTCGACTTCCTCGATGATCGCATCGGCGAACTGCTGCCCGAACGCGCCGTCCCAGTCCGCCTGCGCCTTGCCGAGATGCGCGACAGGGGCGAGCGCATAGAAGGTCGAATGGCCCGGCGGCGCGATGCCGGGATCGGTGACGCTGGGGTGGTGGAGGTAGAGCGAGAAATCGCCCGGCACGACGCCGTTCCTGTAGATATCGTCGAGCAGCCCCTTGTAACGCGGGCCGAACAGGATGCTGTGGTGCGCGACATCGGGATAGGTGCCCTTGACCCCGAAATGGACGACGAACAAAGAGGGCGACCAGCGTTTGCGCGACAGGCTCTGCGCGGCCTTCGCCCCCCTCGGATGCCCCGCCAGCAAATCGCGGTAGCTGTGCATCAGGTCGCTGTTGCACGCGACCATTTCGGCATCTCCGCACCAGCCGCTGCGCGTCGTCACCCCCGTCGCCCGGTCGGCGGTGGTTTCGATGCGCGTCACGGGATCGTCGAGCCGCAGCGTGCCTCCCAGCCGCTCGAACAACCGCACCATGCCCGACACCAGCGCATTGGTGCCGCCGCGCGCGAACCAGACACCGCCCTGTTTTTCGATCGTGTGAATCAACGCGTAGATCGCGCTCGTCGTCATCGGATTGCCGCCGACGAGCAGGGTGTGGAACGACAAGGCTTGCCGCAGTCGTTCGTCCTCCACATAGGACGACACGATCGAATAGACGCTGCGCCACGCCTGATATTTCATCAGCGCCGGCGCCGCCCTGATCATCGACGCGAAGTCGAGGAAGGCGACCGCACCAAGCTTCACATAGCCCTGTTCATGGACGCCCTTCGAATACGCGAGGAAACGGTCGTAGCCCTCCACATCCGCCGGGTGGAGCTTCGCGATTTCGGCGCGGAGCGCGGCTTCGTCGTTCGAATAATCGAAGCTGGTGCCGTCGGGCCAGTTAAGACGATAGAAGGGCATGACCGGCGCCAGATCGACGTCCGCGGCCATGTCCTGCCCGGTCAACGCCCACAATTCCTGCAGGCACGGGGGATCGGTGATGACGGTCGGCCCCGCGTCGAAGGTGAAACCGTCCTTCACCCAATGATAGGCGCGCCCGCCCGGCCCGTCGCGTGCTTCGACGATCGTCGTGGCGACCCCCGCCGACTGCAGCCGGATCGCGAGCGCAAGCCCGCCGAACCCCGCGCCGACGACGATCGCGCGGCGCGTCATCGCCAGTCGCGTTTCGCCAGCGCGGCGATCGCCCGGCCGATCGGCACCGGCGGCTTGCCCGAAAGGATGCGCAGCTTGTCGGCGGTGGTCAAGCGGCCGGCATAGAAGCGCGCGATCAGGCGCGGCGACAGGCGGTAGAAGCGCTCGAAGATCCGATATCGCGCATCGGGTTCGGCGGCGCGGAACAGCATCGCGCCGAGCATCCGGTAGAAGCGCTGGCGCCGCCAGGAGACCCGGGCGAGGTCGCGCAGCACCTCGGCGAAATCGCTGCGGTCGACGAGCGACGGCAGCGCCGCGGCGGTTCGCACCGCGTCGGGCAGCGAGTAGCCGGTGGTGGCGTGAAACATCCCGGCGCGCGCGCCGATCCGCGCTGTCCGGTCGGATGCCGGCCACAGCCGGTCGAAATCGCCCGCGATCACCACCGGCAGCACGCCGCTTTCCTCACGCGTCGTCGCGGCGATGTCCCAGCCCTGCGCGGCAGCATAGGCCGCGATGCGCTCGCGGATAAGGGAGACTTCGAGGTCGGGATCGTCGCTATAATAGGTATCCTCGACGAACAGCGTCTCGGCATCGAAAGGCAGCAGATAAACGAAGCGATAGCCGTCCTTCTGCTCGACCGTCGCGTCCATCACGACCGGATGGTCGACGCCGTGCCCGCCGGTCACGGTCAGCGCCTGCCCGACGAACTTCTGCCAGCCGCAGTCGAGCGTCGGGAATTTGCCCGCGCCGCGCGCATCGATGACGCGCTTCGCCGAAAGCCGCCCGCCGCGCGAGAGCAGCAGATGGTCGGGCGCGACATGCTTCGCCTTGTCGGCGATGACATGGCCTTCGGGCAGCGCCGCCGCGACCGCCTCAGCCAGCGCCTCGCCGGTGATGCTCTTGTAGCCCATCCGCATGGTGCGCCGGTGCGCGGGGAAGGTCACGTCGTAGCGCGGCCAGTGATAGCGCACGAGCGGCGCGACGAGCCAGCGATCCTTCTTCGCGATGTCGCTGTCGAAGAAGGACCAGACATGGTTGCCGCCGACCGGCCCCGGTTCGACCAGCCGGACGTCGAGGTCGGGCCGCTGCCGCGCCAGCGCGAGCGCCGCCAGCCCGCCGGCAAGCCCGCCGCCGACGATCGCGATATCGCATTTATCGATGCTTTGCCCCGCCATCCCCCTGCCCTAGCCCGCCTGCCGCCCCGGCGAAAGCCATTGCAACACCGCGCCGAGCGACTAGCCTTGCGCGATGACCGGCTGGGCGATCCTGTTCTCCGCGCTTGCGATGACCGCGATCGTCGGGGTGCGCTACCTGATCACCAGCGGCGCCTTCGCCTTTGCAACGCGGCTGAAGCATCCCGGCCTCTATCGCGGGCTCGAACGCCAGATGAAGCGCGAGATCGGCTGGAGCCTTGCGAGCGCCGCGATCTACGGCATCCCCGCCGGCATCGTCGCATGGGGATGGCAGGCGCACGGCTGGACGCGTATCTACACCGACTGGGACGCCTTTCCGCTCTGGTATTTGCCGGTCAGCCTTTTCGCTTACCTTCTCCTCCACGACACATGGTTCTACTGGACGCACCGCTGGATGCACCGTCCGCGCCTGTTCCGCGTCGCGCACAGCGTCCATCACGAGAGCCGGCCGCCGACAGCATGGGCGGCGATGAGTTTCCATCCGCTGGAAGCGGTCACCGGCGCGGTCGTCATCCCGGCGCTCGTCTTCTTCATTCCGATCCATGTCGCCATGCTCGGTCTCGTGCTCGCGATCATGACCCTCATGGGCGTCGGCAATCATATGGGGTGGGAGATGTTTCCGCGCGCGCTGGTGCATGGACCCGCGGGGCGATGGCTGATAACCGCGACGCATCACGAGCAGCATCACGCCGCTTACCGGGGGAATTATGGGCTCTATTTCCGCTTCTGGGACATGGCGTGCGGCACGGATATCGGGCTCGGCGATTTTGTTGCTGCTCACCGCCGCCGCGAGCGCACCGCCACCGACGGTTGACGTCAGCATCACCGGGCTGCGCAACACGAAGGGGCAGCTGCTGGTGTGCCTGACGACCAACCCCAAGGCCTTCCCCGATTGCAGCAAGGACACGGGATCGGTTCGCATGGCGGTGAAGGCGGCCGATGCCGGAGATTTCGCCGTCCGCGCCCCCGCAACGGGCACCTATGCGATCGCGGTCGTCCACGACGAGAATAGCAACAACAAGATGGATACGGCGATCTTCCTGCCCAAGGAAGGCTTCGGCTTTTCGCGCAACCCGACGATCACCGTCGGCCCGCCGAGCTTCAAATCGGCGAGCTTTGTGGTCACGGGCGACATGCGCCAGTCGATCAGGATGAAATATATGCTCTGATCGCGGCCTAGCCGCCCGCCATCGCGAAACAGGCCGCGCGCCGCGGCTCGGTAATCGCTTTGGGCAGTGCGTCGAAGGCTTCGGGATCGAACCGCACGACTTCGTCGTTCAGTTCCATATCGGCCGTTTCACCCGTACCGCGATCGGCATAGTGACGCTTTTCGAGGCGCGCGCGGATCGCCTCGATCCGGCGTTGCTCCGGGCTGGCGAGTTCGGCGCGGTCGGCGAGGACATTGACGATCGCATAGCATTGCGCGGCGTTCGGCCCGGCGACCGGGGTCAGTGCCCGCGCTGCGCCACCCGAAAGATCGATGCTGTCGAACAGCGCGCGGCAGCGGCCGAGGTCCTGCGCCATCGCGGCCGAGCGCTGCGCCTCGCTGCGCTCCTGATTTTGCCAGGACATGGCTTCGAAATCGGCGTTGTAGATCGCGGTCACCCCCGCTTCGCTATAGCCATTCTCGACCATGATCGCCTCGGTCAGCCGCGCCGCCAGCATATCGGCTTTCGCGGTGGTCAGGCCCAGGCTGTCCTTGCGAAGGCCGCCACCAACATCTTCCAGCACCTGGTCCGCGAGCGTCACACAGCGCACCTCGCGGCGACGCGCCTCGGGCAAGGCGTCGAGCCAGCCCGGCGCCTGCATCGCATAGCCTGCGGTTTCGAAATCCTCGCCGGCCACCGCCGCCTCGGCGGCGTCGGCCGCCGGATCCTTCACCATATCCGAATAGCTGCCCGCGAGCAGCATCGCTATCGCCCACCACATACGCGTCTCCCGCCCATGTCCTGCCCTGCGCGACCGGCGCGGAAGTTGGCCAATGGTGCAGGATTTGGCAAGCGCCATTGTCGCCATCGCGGCGCGCGGCTAAAGCAGCGCGCGTGACCGCGACCTCTTCCCGCATCGCCGCTTTCGCCGACCGCTGGCCAAAGCTTCTATCCCTGTTGCTCGGCGCCGTTTCGGCGACGGGTTTTGCGCCGCTTCACCTCTGGCCGCTGACCCTCATCGCCTTTGGCGGGTGGATGACGCTCGTGGCACGGAGCCCGCGCGGCTGGCGCGCCTTCGGGCTCGGCTGGTCGTTCGGCGTCGGCCATTTTGTCGTCGGGCTGGGCTGGATCGCGACCGCTTTCACCTACCAGGCCGCAATGCCCGCGTGGCTCGGGTGGATCGCGGTCGTCTTGCTGTCGCTCTATCTCGCGGTCTATCCCGCGCTCGCGGCGTGGGGTGCCTGGCTGGTCGGCCGGACCGCACGGCCCACCGCGCCCGCAACGACATTGTCCTTCCTGCTCGCTTTCGCCGCGCTGTGGACGCTCACCGAATGGCTGCGGAGCTGGGTGTTCACCGGCTTTGCATGGAATCCGCTGGGGGTGATCGCGGTGCCCCATGTTGCGGCGCCCGCGCGATGGATCGGCACCTATGGCATGAGCGGCCTGATCGTCCTGCTTGCCGCCACTCTCCTGCTCGCGTGGCTCCGCCGCCCCAAGGCCGCGGCCGGGCTGTTCGCCTCGGTGCTGTTGCTGTGGGGTGCGGCAACGCTGGCACAGATGGCGAGCAGCGCCGACGCCGCGGTCCGCTCGAAGGGCGCGCGCGGGGTCCCGATCACCGTCGTCCAGCCCAATGTCGGCCAGCAGGACAAGTGGGAGGGCAGCAAGGCCGACGCCAATTTCGCCAAGCTCGCGCGGCTGACCGCGCCGAAGGACGCCACCCCGCGCCTGATCCTGTGGCCCGAGGCGGCGGTGCCCGACTATCTCGAAGCCGGTTATCCGACACCCTATTACGACCGCACACCCGCCGAAGCGCGCGCGCGGCTGGTCCGGCTGATGAACCCGAACGACCTGATGCTGCTCGGCGCGCTCAAGCTCGAACTCGACAAGGCCGGCGACGTCGTCGGCGCGCGCAACGCGGTGATGACGGTGCACGCCGACGGAACGCTCGGCCCGCGCTACGACAAGGCGCATCTCGTCCCCTATGGCGAATATCTGCCGATGCGGCCGATCCTGTCGGCGATCGGCCTGTCGCGCCTCGCCCCCGGCGACATCGATTTCTGGCCCGGTCCGGGCCCGCATACGCTCGACCTTGGCGCCTTCGGGCGGGCGGGACTGCAGATCTGTTACGAAATCATCTTTTCGGGACAGGTCGTCGACCGCGCCCACCGCCCCGATTTCATCTTCAACCCGTCGAACGACGCCTGGTTCGGCGCATGGGGGCCGCCGCAGCATCTGGCGCAGGCGCGGCTGCGCGCGATCGAGGAAGGCCTGCCCGTCGTGCGCGCGACCCCGACGGGGATCAGTGCGGTGATCGGCGCCGATGGCCGGCTGCTCGAATCGCTGCCCATGCACGCTGCGGGACGCATCGACACGCGGCTACCCCCCGCCCATGCCCCCACCCTCTTCGCCCGGTTTGGCAATATGCTGCCCGTCGGGTTTGCGTTGCTCCTGTTCGCGCTGGCCATTGCCTTTCGTCGGCGCGGGCGTTAACAGCACACCGACATAAAGCTTCCTTTATATCCGTTCACAGAAGGCTCTCCATGCGCAACAGCTTCCTCTTCACCTCCGAAAGCGTGTCCGAAGGACATCCCGACAAGGTGGCCGACCAGATCAGCGATTCGATCGTCGACCTGTTCCTGTCGAAGGACCCCGAAGCCCGCGTCGCATGCGAAACGCTCACCACGACCCAGCTCGTCGTCCTTGCCGGCGAAATCCGCTGCAAGGGCGTGTTCGAAAATGATGAATGGGCACCGGGCGCACTCGAAGAGATCGAAGCCACCGTGCGCAAGACGGTGCGCGAAATCGGTTACGAGCAGGACGGCTTCCACTGGGAAAGCTTCCGCTTCGAAAATAACCTCCACGCCCAGTCGGCGCATATCGCGCAGGGTGTCGACGAAAGCGGCGACAAGGACGAAGGCGCCGGCGACCAGGGGATCATGTTCGGCTATGCGTCGGACGAGACCCCCGACCTGATGCCCGCGACGCTCGATTACAGCCACAAGATCCTCGAGCGCATGGCCGCCGACCGCAAGGCGGGCACCGCGCCCTTCCTTGAGCCCGACACCAAGAGCCAGGTCACGCTGCGCTATGCCAACGAGCGCCCGGTCGAGGCGACCGCGATCGTCGTGTCGACCCAGCATGCGCCGGGCTATTATTTCCACAACGGCGAAGGCGACGAAGCGAAATATACCGAGCTGCGCAAATATGTGCTCGGCGTGATCGCCGACGTGCTGCCGGCCGAGCTGCTCACCGCGAACACCGTCTATCACATCAACCCGACCGGTCGTTTCGAGATCGGCGGCCCCGATGGCGACGCCGGCCTTACCGGCCGCAAGATCATCGTCGACACCTATGGCGGCGCCAGCCCGCACGGCGGCGGCGCGTTCAGCGGCAAGGACCCGACGAAGGTTGATCGCTCGGCTGCCTATATCACGCGCTATCTGGCGAAGAATATCGTCGCGGCGGGCCTCGCGCGCCGTTGCACGATCCAGCTGAGCTATGCGATCGGCGTCGCCGAACCGCTGTCGATCTATGTCGACCTGCACGGCACGGCAGCCGAGGGTGTCACCGAGGCGGCGATCGAACAGGCGATCCCGCAGCTCGTGCGCCTGACCCCCAAGGGCATCCGCACCCACCTCGGCCTCAACAAGCCGATCTACAAGCAGACCGCGGCCTATGGCCATTTCGGCCGCACCGCGACGGGCGAAGCCTTCCCGTGGGAACGCACCGACCTCGTCGACAAGCTGAAGGCCGCGATCGCCGCCTGAGGCACCAACCGGCGCTTGCCAACACCGCCCCGATCTGACAGCCTCGGCTGCGGATCGGGGGATATCGCACATGGCAAGTCATTGGTTGAAGGCCCTTTTGGGGGCCATGGCAGCGGTAATGGTTGCCGGCACGCCGGCAGCGGCGCAACAGCCGCTCCCGCTCAAAGCGGGCAAGGCCTGGAAACACAAGCATAGCGGTATCAGCATCCCCGCGACGCTCGGTGGCGCGCCGCGCGACCGCGGCATGGCTTATGCCGCCGACGACCTCGACGTCGGCCTCTCCTATACCGTCGGCAACGCCGCCGAATCGCTCACCTTCTACATCTTTCGCAACACGAACGGCGCGGTTCCGGTGTGGTTTGCGCAGGCGCAATGGGGGATCGAGAACCGCAATACATTTGGCCGTCCGGCAATTGCCGTGGGGCCGCAGGCTTTCGTCCCGCCGGGGCAATCGAGCGCGTCGGGGCTGAAGGCCGTCTATGAACCGAAAAGCGGCCCCTATCGCAGTTCGGGGGTGATGATGCTTCCGGTCGGGGGCTGGTATGTGAAGCTGCGCGCCTCGTCGCAGACCCGCTCTCCCGCCGAACTGTCGCAGTGGATGGACGCCGCGCTGGCCGAGGTCCAATGGCCGCGAAAAATCCCGGCAGCGCCCGACGCGGCGCCGGTGACCGATTGCCCCGCCCCGCTCGCTTTTCCGGTAGCCGCAAAGGATGCGCCGAAAAACGGCGGCGCCGACCTGATGTCGGGCCTGCTCGGCATGGCGACGGCACAAAGCAAGACCAAGGCCAAACCCACGCCCGAATCGGCAAAAGCGCTCGCCGCGGTGCGCTGGTGCCGCGATCCCGATATCGGCGGCAACGCGGCCCTCTATCGTCAGAACGCCGACACCGAAAATTACCTGCTTGCGATGGGGGACAATGGCAACGGCATCTGGGTCGGTCCCGATCCGGGTGCCAAGGTCATAGCGATGGCCGACAAGGAGGCTCCGGCGACGCCGCGCTATTCGATCACCCTCATCACCGCGGCGCAGAACGTCGGCTTCGTCGCGCAGGACCAACTGCCCTCTCCGCAGCGGGTCATCGAGATCGTCAAGGCCAACCGCCGTGTCACCACGGTTCCGACCTGGGGCAACAGCAAGTCGATCAGCGTCAACAGCGACGCGCTTTGACCACGCGCCTCCTTTGCCACGTGCCGCCTTGCGGCCGAGCTTGACGACGCGCCGCCTTGCGGCGGCCGGGCCGCGGCGCTAACGCGCGCGGCATGACAGCGCACAAGCCCGGCGATCCCACGACGATCAACCGCCTCTATGGCCGCTCGAAGGGCAAGCCCCTGCGCGCGGGCCAGCAGGATCTCGTCGATACGTTGCTGCCGCAGATCGCGGTACCGCTCGACGGCGAGGTCACCGCGACGCGCCTCTTCGGCTACGACCGCCCGCTGCATTTCGAAATCGGTTTTGGCGGCGGCGAGCATATGGCGGGGCGCGCCGACATGTTGCCCGATCATGGCTTCATCGGCGCCGAACCCTTCATCAACGGCGTCGCGCAGGCGCTCGTCCATGTCGCGGGCGATCATGGCGCGAGCCTTCCGCTCGGCAATGTCCGCATCCACCATGGCGACGCGCTGGAAGTGCTGCGGCGCATTCCCGACGGCGCGCTCTCCTTCGCCTACCTGCTCCATCCCGACCCCTGGCCCAAGGCGCGCCATGCGAAGCGGCGGATGATGAACGACGGCCCGCTCGACCTGATCGCGGCAAAGCTGAAACCCGGCGGCGAGTTCCGCTTCGGCACCGACCACCCCATCTATCTGGCCCACGCCCTGATGGTGATGCGCCGCCACCGCCATCAGTTTGAATGGCTGGCGAAGGATGCGCAGGATTTCCTCGTCCGTCCCGCCGGCTGGCCCGAAACGCGCTACGAAGCCAAGGCGCGCGCGCAGGGGCACGAGGTCTGGTATTTCCGTTACCGGCGGCGCTAATCCGTTTCGGCCTCGCGTTTCGCGGCGCGCTCTTTCCGCAGCCGGTTTTCGCGCATCGCCAGCTCTTCGTACCGGCAAAGCGGCGCCGCGGCCTTCGCGGCCGGGCGATCGGAAGGCGTTTCGCGGCGGGGCGGTTTGCCGGACATGTCGCGGATCATCCTAACCCACACCCGGCGCACAAACAAATGGGGCGGCCTCTTTGCGAGTGCCGCCCCAGTTTGGTGGATCCGTCGGGGAGAGGGAGAGGACGGTCCGGAGATTGGTGTCAGTCTGTCTTAGCGCGACGCCATCTGGCTGTCGGTTTCGACTTCGGCGACGCCGGCGATCTTCAGCGCGGCGCGGAACTGCTTGGCAGCGGCGCGTTCGTTGCCCGCTTCGCACAGCTTCTTGCCGGTCGAAACAAAGCGCTTGGCGCTCGACTGCTTGCCGGCTTCGGCGCCGTTCGCGGCGACATGCGCCTGCTCGGCGAGACCCGCGCAGCGATAGTCGCTACCCGACTGGGCATAAGCGGGGCTCGCGGTCGCCATCAGGCCGGTGAAGGCGAGCGCCGAGGCGGCGACGATGGCAAAAGCGGCAGGAAAACGGCGATAAGAGGAGAGCTGATAGGCCATGGGAGAGAGTTCCTTTCGTTTCTTTGTGCAACCTTTTTAGTCGCGGTTGCGCAGATAGATAATCCTCTATAATCTGCAAGTGCTTTGAAGCAGGATTTAACAATCCCTCATGGGGCGCTCGACGGGATCGAAGCCTTCCTGCGTGTCGCGGAAAGGCGGAGCTTTTCCGCCGCCGCCGCCGACCTCGGCGTCTCACCCTCGGCGATCAGCCAGACCGTCAAAGCCCTCGAAGCGCGCGTCGGCGCGCCGCTGTTCATGCGCACGACGCGCAGTGTCGGCCTGACGCAGGCGGGCGAAATGTTCCTCGAACGCGCGGCGCCCGCCTATACTGGGCTGGCCGATGCCTATGAAGCGGCGCGCAACCTCGGCAACCGCCCCGCCGGCCGCCTTCGCATCAACCTGATGCGCGGCGCGGTCCAGCCGCTGTTCGAACCGATCATCGCGGGCTTCTGCGAAACCTATCCCGACATCGAGCTCGAGATTTACGCCGACGACGCGCTCGCCGACCTCAGCGCCGGCGGGTTCGACGCCGGGGTACGGATGGGCGAATCGCTCGACGCCGATGTCATCGCGGTGCGTCTGACCGGCCCCTTCCGCTTCGTCGTCGCTGCCGCGCCTTCCTATCTCGACAAACATGGCCGCCCCGAAACCCCCGAAGATTTGCGCGACCACCGCTGCATCCGCTTTCGCCTTGCGACCGGCGCGCTGATGCCGTGGACGTTCGAGCGGGGGAACCGCGAGTTCGACGTCGGCGTCACCGGACCGGTGATCGTCAACGACTGGATCGCCGCGCTCGTCGCGATGCGGACCGGGGTTGCGCTGAGCATGATGGCCGAACCGATGGCCAAGGCAATGGTGGAGACAGGCGAGCTCGAGCTGGTGCTCACCGACTATGCCGCCGCGACGTCGGGCCTCTTCCTCTATTACCCCGGCCGCAAGCAGGTGATGCCGAAGCTGCGCGCGTTCATCGATTATGTGCGCGAATATCTGCCCGACGAAATTACCGGTTGATGGGGGTTCGAAGCGGTTCGATCAGGCGCAGAAACAAATCCCTTTGCCGCACGCAGAAAAATTGGGCTGGCGCCGTGCTGTGAATCCCGGCAGCAGGTTGTCAATCAAAAGGGTTGGGATGAATTATGATCGATTTTGCGGCTATCGACTTTGCGTCCCTGCTGCCCTTCATCGTCATCGGTTTCGCCGCGCAGCTGGTCGACGGCGCGCTCGGAATGGCGTTCGGCGTCATCTGTAACACGCTGCTTGTCGCGGTGCTCGGCGTTCCGCCGGCGACCGCATCGGCGCGCATCCACGTCGTCGAAGTCTTCACCACCGCGGCATCGGGGCTCAGCCACCTGTTCCACGGCAACATCGACTGGCCGCTCTTCTTCCGGCTGCTCATCCCCGGCGTGATAGGCGGCGTCCTTGGCGCCACCGTCCTCGCGTCGCTTCACGCCGAAGCCGTAAAACCCTTCGTCCTCGGCTATCTGGTGCTGATTGGCGTCTGGCTGCTCGTGCGCGGGCTCCTTTACCCGCCGAAGATCCGCAAGCCGACCGTCATCGCACCGCTCGGGCTGGTCGGCGGCTTCCTCGACGCCGCGGGCGGCGGCGGCTGGGGCCCGGTCGTCACCTCGAACCTGCTCGTCCAGGGCGGCGAACCGCGCAAGGTCGTCGGCACCGTCAACAGCGTCGAATTTTTCCTGGCGGTCGCGGTTTCGGCAACCTTCATCTGGCATCTCGGCCTCGACGATGTGCTCGGCCCGACGCTCGGCCTGATCATCGGCGGCGTCGCAGCGGCCCCGCTCGGCGCGATGATGGCGAAGCGCTTCTCACCGAAGCTGATGCTCGTCATGGTCGGGATCGTGCTGATCGCCACCAGCGCCTTCGGCCTCTACCGCGCGCTGACCTGAATCGTTTCCGGCTGGTGCCGGAAGCGCTCAATTCGCCGGCCGGGTCTCGTCGATCTTGTCGACCCATTCGGGATAAAAGCTCGGCTCGCGCGCCGACCAGCCCGGCGCGGTCGCAGCGGCTTCGCTGATCGACTGGAGCAGCACGCGGCGCTTGTCGGGATGCAGGTGCGGGAGCGACGCCGCAGCGCAGAAAGCGCCGGGCAGCCAAGGCCGCGCATGGGCTCCAAGCAGCCGTTCGTAAAGGAAGCGATAGGGTGCGAAGGCGTGCAACCGGTCCTGCCCGAGGTCGAAGGCCGACACCGCGATCAGCGGCGCCATGAAATGTTCGAGCGCGTCAAGGCCGCTGTCGTCGGGGATATGTGCGCGCACGTCGATGAGCCGCTGGTAGACGCGCGCCTGGACGCGGATCGCGGTTTCCTCGACCATGTCGCGCGACCAGCGCGCAATCGCATCGTCGCGCTCGAGCCCGATGTCGAGCGAGCGGCGGATATAGCGCTGCGTCGCCGCAGGGAAGCTCGCGAATTCCTTGATTTCCGATATCGACAGGTCGCCTGCTGCCGGTCCCGAACGCGTCGCCATGGTCATGCTCCCGCACGGCGCCCGGGGAGCCATCCCCCCGGAGGCCTGCATCAAACAGTCTGCCACCAAAATGGTTAGTGGCGGGTTAACCATATTGTCGGTGATCGTTCAGCCAGCGCGAGGGCGTTGCGCGATGCCGCGGCGAGGCCTAATCAGCGTGTCTTGAATCGATAAGACACATGAGAGCCTTATGTCGCACACACCGCAGCCGGTCATTTCCGCAACCGGCCTCTTCACCCCCGTCGAACGCATCTCCAACGAAGAACTTGTCGCCAGTTTTAATGAATATGTTGCGCTGCACAATATGGAAAATGCCGCGGCGATCGCGGCAGGCGAAATAGCCGAACTGACTGAATCGAGTGTCGAATTCATCGAAAAGGCAAGCGGGATCGGATCGCGCTTTGTTGTCGACAAGGCAGGCATCCTCGACCCGCGCCACATGGCGCCGCGGATCGCCGAACGCGGGAACGACGAACTGTCGATCCTCGCCGAAATCGGTGTCGCAGCGGCGAAGGATGCGCTCGCGCGCGCCGGCCGCGATGCGGCGGATGTCGATGCCGTGCTCTGCGCCGCGTCGAACATGCAGCGCCCCTACCCGGCGATGGCGGTCGAGATCCAGGACGCGCTCGGTATCGACGGCTTCGGTTTCGACATGAACGTCGCCTGCTCGTCGGCGACCTTCGGCATCCAGACCGCCGCCGACTATATCCGGGCGGGCCATGCGAAAAGCGTGCTCGTCGTGAACCCGGAAATCTGTTCGGGCCACCTTAACTGGCGCGACCGCGACAGCCATTTCATCTTCGGCGACGTCGCGACCGCGATCCTCGTCGAGGACAAGGCCATCGCGCCCGCAGGCCATTGGGATATTCTCGGCACCAAGCTCAAGACGCAGTTCAGCAACAACATCCGGAACAACTTTGGTTTCCTCAACCGCGGCCACGGCGGGATCGACCAGTCGGGACCGAAGAGCGACAAGCTCTTCGTCCAGGAGGGCCGCAAGGTGTTCAAGGAAGTCGTGCCGTGGGTGGCGAACCTGATCGTCGAGCAGATGGAGTTGCTGGGGCTCGAAGGCGGCGACATGCGCCGGCTGTGGCTGCACCAGGCGAACACCAACATGAACCGCCTGATCGCACAGCGCGTGCTCGGCCATGAAGCGAGCGAGGACGAAAGCCCGACGGTGCTCGACACCTATGGCAATACGTCGAGCGCGGGGTCGATCATCGCCTTTCACCTCAACCATGAGGATATGACGGCGGGCGACACCGGCCTCATCTGCTCGTTCGGCGCGGGCTATTCGGCGGGGACGGTGTTCGTTCGCAAGACGTGAGATTTTAGTCGTCGCCCCCGCGGAAGCAGGGACGCCGGAAGCCTTGCGCCATACCGGCTGCGGCCCCTGCTTTCGCAGGGGCGACGCTCAGGGCACAAACGTCGTGAACAGGTAGATCGCGAACAGCATCAGGTGGATCACCCCCTGCAGCACCGTCGTGCGCCCGTTCGCGAGCGTCTGCACCGACACGATCAGCGACAGGAAGAGCAGCACGGTCGACTTGGCGTCGAGCCCGAGGCTGATCGGCAGGTCGGTCATGATCGACAGGATCGCGACCGCCGGAATGGTGAGGCCGATGGTGGCGAGCGCCGACCCGAGCGCGAGGTTGAGGCTGGTCTGGAGCCGGTCGGCCTTCGCCGCGCGCACGGCTGCCAGCCCTTCGGGCGCGAGGATCAGCGCCGCGATCAGCACGCCGAGAACGGCGGGCGGCGCGCCCCAGTCGGCGAGCAGCGCGCCCATGATCGGCGACAGGCTTTTCGCCAGCAGGACGACCGCGACGAGGCTTGCAAGCAGCAGCGCGCCCGAAATCGCCGTGCGCTGGGCGCTCGGCGGTGCCGCGTGCGCGTCAGGTTCGTCCTGCGCGTCGCCTTCGGGAAGGAAATAGTCGCGGTGCCGCACCGTCTGCACCAACGCAAAGGTCGCGTAGAGGATCAGCGACACGACCGCGACAAAACCGAGCTGCGTCGCCGAATAGAAGGGCCCCGGGATGCTCGACGTGAAATTGGGAAGGACCAGCGTCACGACCGTGAGCACGGTCAGCGTCGCGAGCGCGGCGCCGATCCCGGTACGCTGGAATCGTTGCTCATGGTGCCGGATCGCCCCGCTGAGCAAGCATAACCCCATCAAGAGGTTCAGGATCACCATCACCGCCGCGAACACCGTGTCGCGCGCGAGCGACTGCGCCTTTTCGGGTTCGGCCTGCATCAGCGTGAGGATCAGCCCGACCTCGATCACCGTCACCGCGAGCGCGAGGATCAGCGTGCCGAACGGTTCGCCGACGCGGTGCGCGATGACTTCGGCATGGTGGACCGCCGCGACGACCGCGCCGGCGAGGATGAACGCCACCAGCCAGGCATTGAGCGGCATCGCAAGGCTCGCCATCGCGGCGAGAAAGCCGAGGATCGGAAAGAGGTCGTTGGTGCGGTCGGCGAGGCGAAGTTTTGAGGTCATGAGCTTCTATTGCAGCCCGCTTTCCGCATGACTACCCCTTCATCGTCCGCAGGACGGATCGCGATAAAAATCGACTGCCCGGGCATCGGGGTTACCGAGCATCGTGAAGCCATTGGCCTTTTCTATATCGATGACGGTATAGCGTGCCTCCGGCGCAAAGCGGCGAAGGGTGAGATTGGGAATCCAGCGCGAGTCCTTGAGAGTCGTGATCTGAAAAACAGGAACCTCGACGTCGGCCTCGACGGTTATCGTCATCTCCGGAACAATGGTGAGGCCGACCTTTTCGCGCGTTACGGCGAAAGCGATCGACCTTTCCCCGCCCGGCAGCAGCCGGAGCCGGTCGCCGTCGATTACGACGCCCAGTCCCAATTGCGACGTGTAGCAACCATCGAGAGAGGCGGTGTTCAAACGCTCGGGCTTCTTTTGTCCGCTATTCATAACGGCCCAGCCGAACAGCAAGAGGGCCGCGATAGGAATCAGAACTCCACGGCCGAGCTTTTCGCGTCGAACCATTCTGTCGAGTTCGGCATTCGACATTAACTAGACAGTCGAACGGGCAATCCCGCTGCAGCGAGCCGCGCATGGGCTTCAGCGATCGTCGCCTCGCCGAAATGGAAGATGCTTGCCGCCAGCACCGCGCTCGCGCCGCCTTCGATCACCCCGGCGACGAGGTGGTCGAGATTGCCGACGCCGCCCGATGCGATGACCGGAACGCTGACCGCGTCGGCAATCGCGCGCGTAAGGGTCAGGTCATAACCGTCCTTCGTACCGTCGCGGTCCATGCTGGTGACGAGCAATTCGCCCGCACCGAGTTCGGCGAGGCGGACCGCATGGTCGAGCGCATCGATCCCGGTCGGCTTGCGGCCGCCATGCGTGAAGATTTCCCAGCGGTCGTCCGTCACGCGGCGCGCGTCGATGCTGCCGACCGCGCACTGACTGCCGAAACGATCGGCGATGTCGGCGACGAGTTCAGGGCGCGCGACCGCGGCACTGTTCACCGCGACCTTGTCGGCGCCCGCGAGCAGCAACGCGCGCGCATCGTCGGCGCTGCGCACCCCGCCGCCGACGGTGAGCGGCATGAAGCAGACTTCGGCGGTGCGGGCGACCATGTCGAGCAGGGTGCCGCGCCCCTGGTGGCTTGCCGAAATATCGAGAAAGCAAAGCTCGTCGGCGCCTGCGGCGTCATAGGCGCGCGCCGCCTCGACCGGATCGCCAGCGTCGCGCAGGTCAACAAAATTGACCCCCTTCACGACGCGGCCGTCGGCGACGTCGAGGCAGGGGATGACGCGGACGCGGACGGTCACGCCGCCCCCGCCGCTATGGCTTCGGCCAGATCGAGCCTGCCGTCGTAAAGAGCGCGGCCGGTGATCACACCCTCGATGCCGTTCGCGACATGCGGCCGGAGCGCATGGATGTCGCCGATATCCGCAACGCCGCCGCTGGCGATCACCGGAATGGCGACCGACCGCGCGAGCGCGACCGTCGCTTCGACATTGCAGCCCTTGAGCAGCCCGTCGCGACCGACATCGGTGAACAGCAGCGCCGCGACCCCGGCATCCTCGAAGCGGCGCGCGAGATCCTCGACGCGCACGTCGGAAACGTCTGCCCAGCCCTCGGTCGCAACCATGCCGTCGCGCGCGTCGACGCCGACGACAATCCGTCCGGGCAGGTCGCGCGCCGCCGATTTGACGAATTCAGGGTCCTTCAGCGCCGCGGTGCCGATGATCACCCGGTCGACGCCGAGTGCCAGCCAGCGATCGACGCCCGCGCGGTCGCGGATACCGCCGCCGACCTGAACCTTGCCCGGGAAAGCCGCGACAATGCTCTCGACCGCCGCGCCATTGACGCTTTCGCCCGCAAAGGCGCCGTCGAGGTCGACGACGTGCAGGTGCGAGTCGCCCGCGTCGGCGAAGAGACGCGCCTGCGCCGCCGGGTCATCGCCATAAACGGTCGCACGCGCCATATCGCCCTCGGCGAGCCGCACCACCTGTCCGCCCTTGAGGTCGATCGCGGGGAAGATGGTCAGGGGCGCCAATGGAGAAACCTTTCGAGCGTCGCGAGGCCATAGGCCTGGCTTTTTTCGGGGTGATATTGGACGCCGACGATATTGTCCTTCGCCACCGCAGCGGTGAAGGTCGCGCCATGGCTGCTGGTCGCGGCGACATCGACCGCGTCGGCGAAATGATAGCCGTGGAGATAATAAGCCTCGCCCGCGGCGATCACCGGATGCGCGAAGGCGGGCACGACATCGTTCCAGCCCATATGCGGGATGCGCAGGCCGGGCGCCGGGTCGAACGCGCGCACCGTGCCCGAAATCCAGCCGAGCCCTTCGTGCCGCCCATGCTCCTCGCCCGCGTCGGCGAGCAATTGCATGCCGACGCAGATGCCGAGGAAGGGCGCACCTTCGCCGCGCACGCGCTGCTCCATCGCCTCGACCAGCCCGTCGATGGCCGACAGGCCATTCATGCACGCGGCAAACGCCCCGACGCCAGGAAGCACGATACGGTCGGCTTGTCCCACGACATCGGGATCGGCGGTAACGGCGACATTGTCCGCGCCCGCCGCGACGAGCGCATTATGCACCGAGCGAAGATTGCCCGCGCCATAGTCGATCAGGGCAATAACGCTCATGACTGGCCTCTAGAGAACGCCCTTGGTCGAGGGGATGGCGTCGCCCTTGCGCGGGTCGATCTCGACCGCCTGCCGCAGCGCGCGCGCAAGCGCCTTATACATGCTCTCGGCGATGTGGTGGTTGTTCTCGCCGTACAGCATCTCGATGTGCAGCGTGATGCCGGCGGTCTGCGCGAAGCTGTGGAACCAGTGCGGGAACATCTCGGTGTCCATCTCGCCGAGCCGGGGCTGCGAGAAGGAAGATTTATAGACGCAGTGCGGGCGTCCCGAAATGTCGAGCACGCAGCGCGTCAGCGTTTCGTCCATCGGCGCATGCGCCTCGCCGTACCGCGCGATGCCGCGCTTGTCGCCGAGCGCCTTCGCCACCGCTTCGCCGAGCGCGAGCGCGCTGTCCTCGACCGTGTGGTGCTGGTCGATATGAAGGTCGCCCTTCACCTGCATCGAAATGTCGATCAGCGAGTGGCGCGACAATTGTTCGACCATATGGTCGAGGAAACCGATGCCGGTGGAGACCGAATAATCGCCCGTTCCGTCGAGATTGACGGCGATCGCGATATCCGTTTCCTTGGTCGTGCGCTGGACAGTGGCGGTTCGCATGGCGCACGCCTTAGAGCCTGATTTTCACGTTGCAAGGCGATTCTCCCCCCTTGACCGGCGTGCGGCACGCGTTCATCCCGTCGCGCATGAGTGACGATGTCCGCGACAGCCTGATTCCCTATGACGAAATCGTGCAGGACGCCCTGCGCGCCGTGGTCGGCCGCGTGCTGAGCCAGATCGAAGGCTATGACAGCCTGCCCGGCGAACATCATTTCTATATCACCTTCAAGACGCAGGCTCCCGGAGTCGATATCCCCGCGCATCTGATCGCCAAATTCCCCGACGAAATGACGATCGTGCTGCAGAACCGCTTCTGGGACCTCAGCGTCGCCGACGATCATTTCAGCGTCGGCCTGTCGTTCAACCAGACGCCGTCGATGCTGACGATTCCCTATGCCGCGATCACCGCCTTCGTCGACCCGTCGGTCGATTTCGGCCTGCAGTTCCAGGTCAGCGACGATGACGCGGCACAGCCCGAACCGCATGACGAGGCCGACAACGACCGCCCCGACGTGACCAGCGAGGACGGATCGAACGTCGTCACGGTGGACTTCGGCAAGAAGCGCTGACGCCATGGGCGGCCCCATCTGGCCCCCCAGCCGTTTCTGGCAATATTGGGCCCTCGCGGGCATGCTCGTGCTCACCGCCGCCTTCTGGTGGGGGGTCGAAGGCTATGCCCTCGCGCAAAGCGCCACTCCGCGCGGACAGATTGCCGACGGGCTGTTGCGCTTCAGCGTGCTGATCCTGACCCCGGCGCTCGTTATCGTGTGGCTCGCCGCGGCATGGCTGCGCCGCCGCGTCGGAGAAGGCGGGTTTTGGCAGCTGCTCGGCCTCGTCGCGATGATCTGGGCCGGGTCGGTGCTGGTGACAAGGATGCTGGTGGTATGAGTATGCGGGTCGAAAGCGACAGTATCGGCGAGATCGAGGTCGCCGCCGACGCCTATTGGGGCGCGCAGACCGAACGCAGCCGCCACAATTTCGCTTTCCCGGCGCATGAGCGGATGCCGATCCCGATCGTCCATGCACTTGCGCGGATCAAGGGTGCGGCGGCGCGCGTCAACCGCGCGCATGGCCTCGACGGCCGCCTCGCCGATGCGATTGCCGGCGCCGCAGAAGCGGTCGTCGCCGGCCGCCACGACGACCAGTTCCCGCTCGCGATCTGGCAGACGGGAAGCGGCACCCAGTCGAACATGAACGCCAACGAGGTGATCGCGGGGCTCGCCAACGAGGCGCTCGCGGGAACACGCGGCGGCAAGTCGCCGGTGCACCCCAACGACCATGTCAACATGGGCCAGTCGTCGAACGACAGCTTCCCGACCGCGCTGCACGTCGCGGTTGCGGTCGAGACGACCGCGCGGCTGCTGCCGTCGCTCACGACCCTCACTGACGCGCTCGCCGCCAAGGCCGCAGCGTGGGACGATATTGTCAAGATCGGACGCACCCATTTGCAGGATGCGACCCCGCTGACGCTCGGACAGGAATTTTCGGGCTATGTCCAGCAACTCGCCGCGTGCCGTGCGCGGATCGAGGGCGCGCTGGCGGACGATATCTGCAAGCTCGCGCAGGGCGGCACCGCTGTCGGTACCGGGCTCAACGCCCCCGCGGGTTTCGACGCCGCGATCGCGGCCGAGCTGTCGAAGAGCACAGGCATCGCCTTCGAACCCGCGCCGAACAAATTCGAGGCGCTCGCCTCGAACGACGGCCTCGTCTTCTTTTCGGGCGCGCTCAATACGCTTGCCGTAGCGCTGACCAAGATCGCGAACGATATCCGCCTGCTCGGCTCGGGCCCGCGCGCGGGACTCGGCGAGCTCGACCTGCCCGCGAACGAGCCGGGCAGCTCGATCATGCCGGGCAAGGTCAATCCGACACAGTGCGAGATGCTGACGATGGTCGCCGCGCAGGTGATCGGCAATCATCAGGCAGTGACCGTCGGGGGCCTTCAGGGTCACCTCGAACTCAACGTCTTCAAGCCGCTGATCGGATCGAACGTGCTGCGCTCGATCGAGTTGCTTGCCATCGGCATGGCGGGTTTCACCGAGCATTGCGTCGTCGGCATCGAGCCCAATCTCGACCGCATCGACGAGCTGATGAAACGTTCGCTGATGCTGGTGACTGCTCTCGCGCCCGAAATCGGGTACGACAAGGCGGCGAAGATCGCGAAGCATGCGCACGAAACCGGCAGCACGCTGAAGGAAGCCGCGCTCGATCTCGGCTATGTCGATGCCGCGACCTTCGACCGGGTGGTCGACCCGCGCACGATGCTGGGGCCCGAGAGCTGAACGGAACCCGCGGGGCCTTCCGGGGATTGATAGAGGGAAGGAGAGAGAAGATGATCGGTCGGATCGTAGGCGGCGTTCTCGGCAGCGCCATCGGGCGCACGAAGGGCAATCATCCGGTTGCGGGCGCCGTCATCGGCGCCGGCACGCTCTTTGCAGCGCGGCGGCTGTTCCCGCAACGCTACGCGGTGCTCGCGGCGACGGTCGCGGCGGGCTACCTCACCAAGAAATGGGCCGAACGCGCCGAGGCCCGCAAGGCCGCCGCGGAGGCACATGCGCTCGATCCCGCGCTGGTGAATGCCGGCGTCGTCGACAGCTATGCCGGAACCGCCGGCGTGCCGCCCGACGGGCAGACGATGGGCGACGCCCTGCCGCCCGCAATCCCGCTCGACGCGAACGGACGAAGCGGCGCGCTGCACTGATGTCGCTTTCGCCGGATTAACCCGATTCTCACCCTGACCCGCTATCACCGGGTCATGACCTTCAACCCGCCCGGCTTTCGCACCGTCATGCTGCTCGCGTTCGGCTTCGGGCTGAAGTCGTTGAGCAATGTCCTCGAACGCGCGGGCGACCTCGCTGGCGATCCGGGCGTCCGCCTCTTCAACCATCTGGCGGCGCTCGTCGTGCTCATCGCGGCGGCGGCTTGCTTCATCTGGGCGCTGAAGCTGATGTTCTTCGACAAGCCGGGCGGACCAGGCAAAACGAAGGCGGCGCCCGACCCGCCGCCCGGATATGTCGACATCTATCCCGACGAGACGGATTTCGATCCCGACGCCGCGCTCGCCCGCTATATGACCAATCGTACGGGCGCCGACACGGGCGATCTGCCCGCCGCGAAACCCGGGAGCTTCGGGCGCAAGGGCCTGTAGGCGTTTCTCAACTGCCCGCTTGCCACTCCTTGATCGCCTCGACCGGCGATACCAGCATCAGCACATTGAGCGTCAGATTGTCGCGGATCGTCCACAAGGTGAACAGCTCGAACGCGATCGCGATCGCGACGGTTACCCACCAGCGCATTCTGCTCGCGGCGAGAAAGCCGAGCGTCATGAACAGCGCGTCGCTCACCGAATTGAGGATCGAATCGCCCGAATAGCCATAAGCCATCGTCACCTCGCGATAACGGTCGATGATGACGGGCGAATTTTCGAGTATCTCCCACGCGGCCTCGACGCCGATCGCCAACGCGAGCGCGATCCACAGCGGCTGGCGCGGAAGCAGCCAGCGCGACAGGCCGAAGAAAATGAAGCCGTGGATGATATGGCTGAAGCTGTACCAGTCGGAAACCTGCTGGCTGTTCTGGTTCGACTGCACCACGCCGTGCCACAGGCTGACGGTACCGCAGGGGCAGATCGGCGGGCGCCCCATCGCGAAGAGAACAGCAGCGAAGACCGCGAGCAATCCCGCGGCGACCAGCCAGCCCGTACGTGAAATTCCCGTCATCCGAGCCCCCTTGACCGCCGCCTCTCGTCAGGCGAATAGCGCCCATGGCTGAAAGCGTCCACCTGAACCGCCGCGGCGTGTTGTTCGTCCTCTCCTCGCCCTCGGGCGCGGGCAAGACCACCATCTCGAGGATGATGCTCGAGGCCGACAAGGATATCGCACTCTCGATCTCCGCAACGACGCGCCCGCCGCGTCCCGGCGAAATCGACGGGGTCCATTATCATTTCGTCGACACCGAAACCTTCAAGAAGATGGCGGCCGACGGCGAGTTCCTCGAATGGGCGCATGTCTTCGGGCACCGCTATGGCACGCCGCGCGCGCCGGTCGAGGAACTGCTCGCCGCAGGCAAGGATGTGCTCTTCGACATCGACTGGCAGGGCGCGCAGCAACTCTATCAGGAAGCGGGGCCCGACGTCGTGCGCGTCTTCGTGTTGCCGCCAACGATGGAGGAACTCGAACGGCGCCTGCGCAGCCGTAACACCGACAGCGACGAGGTGATCGCCGCGCGGATGGAGCGCGCCGCGAACGAGATCAGCCACTGGGACGGCTATGATTATGTGCTGATCAACGACCATGTCGAAGGCTGTTTCGACGAAGTTCGCGCGATCCTGCGCGCCGAGCGGCTCAAGCGCCGCCGCCAGATCGGCCTGATCGGCTTCGCGCGCGACCTGATCCGCTCGGTCCCCGACGCCGACAAGAATCTCTAGGCTGGCTTTACCAAATTAGCTTCGAGCTCCGCGACCATCTCGGCGCGGAGCGGTTTCGCCTGTCCGTCGGTGCGGCACACGACCACCGTATCGCAGGTGGCGATCGCGCGACCATTCTGGAACATCGCCTGCACGATCGTCCAGCTCGAGGTGCCGAGCCGGCCGATGCCGGTCGCAATCTGCACGGGGTCGGGAAAATTACCCTCGGCGAGATAGTTGATCTCGACCGCGGCGACCATCGTGCGCTCGTTCGACGGACGCTCGTCGAGCGGACGAACCTGCCGGTTCAGCAGCACGCGGCCGCTCTCGAACAAGGCGGCAAAGGCCACATTGTTGAGGTGGCCGTTGATGTCCATGTCCTGAAAACGCGTCTGCAATTCGATGCAGACAGGGTAGCTGGCGGCATCGAGCCGCCAGCTTTCCGGTTTCGGCATGTCAGCGCGGCGCCATGCGGATGCCGCCGTCGAGGCGGACGTCCTCGCCGTTGAAATAGCCATTCTCGATCATGCACATCGCGAGATTGGCATATTCGACGGGGTTGCCGAGGCGCTTCGGGTTGAGCACCGAGGCGCCGAGCGCATCGCGGACATTCTGCGGCGCGCCCGCGAGCAGCGGGGTGTCGAAAATGCCCGGCAGGATCGTGTTGACGCGGATATTCTCGTTACCGAGATCGCGCGCGATGGGGAGCGTCATGCCGACGACGCCGCCCTTCGACGCCGAATAAGCCGCCTGGCCGATCTGGCCGTCCTCGGCCGCAACGCTCGCGGTGTTGACGATCGCACCGCGCTCGCCGTCTTCCATCGGGTCAAGCGTCATCATGCCTGCCGCCGACTTCGCAATGCAGCGGAAGGTGCCGACGAGATTGATCTGGATGATCCAATTGAACGCATCGAGCGGGAAATGCTTGATGCTGCCGTCTTCCTTCGAGCGGCTCGCGGTCTTGATCGCGTTTCCGGTGCCCGCGCAATTGACGAGAATACGTTCCTGACCGATGGCCGCGCGCGATTTTTCAAAGGCCGCATCGACCGAGGCGTCGTCGGTGACGTTGCACTCGCAGAAAACGCCGCCGAGTTCGGCCGCAAGCGCGGTGCCCTTTTCTTCCTGCAGGTCGAAGATCGCGACCTTGACGCCCTTCGCAGCGAGCGCGCGCGCAGTGGCGGCACCGAGGCCGGAGGCGCCGCCGGTGACGACGGCGGATACGGTGGAATCGAGTTTCATTTATTGTCCTCTCTAATGTTCGTCATCCCAGCGAAAACCGGGATCGCAGGCGACGAAGCGCCCAGTTGGATAGCGGCCCCAGCTTTCGCCGGGGCGATGCCGGATTGACTACAGCCGCTCGATGATCGTGACGTTGGCCTGACCGCCGCCTTCGCACATCGTCTGCAGGCCGTATTTGCCGCCGGTCGCGTCGAGCACACCGAGCAGCGTCGCCATCAGCTTGGTGCCCGAAGCGCCGAGCGGGTGACCAAGCGCGATCGCGCCGCCATGCTGGTTGATCCGCGCGGGATCGGCGCCGAGATATTTGAGCCAGGCGAGCGGCACGGGCGCAAAGGCTTCATTGACTTCATAAGCATCGATGTCGCCGATCTTCATGCCCGCCTTTTTAAGCGCGCGTTCGGTCGCGAACAGCGGTTCTTCGAGCATGATCACCGGGTCGCCCGCGGTCACCGAAATATGGTGGATGCGCGCACGCGGGGTCAGATTATGATCCTTCAGCGCCTGTTCCGAAACAACAAGTGCTGCGGACGCGCCGTCGCAGATCTGGCTCGCCGACGCTGCGGTGATCGCGCCGCCTTCCTGGAGCAACTTCACGCCGGCAATGCCTTCGAGCGTCGCGTCGAAGCGGATGCCCTCGTCAACGAGGTGGATCTGCTTGCCTTCGGGCGTGTCGATTTCAACGCCGACGACTTCGCGCTTGAAGTGGCCGGCTTCGGTGGCGGCGGCCCCGCGGCGATGGCTTTCGAGCGCATAGGCGTCGAGGTCATCCTTGGTGAAGCCATGCTTCTTGACGATCATCTCGGCGCCCATGAACTGGCTGAACATGATGCCGGGATATTTTTCCTCGAGCCGCTCGGACTTATAATGGCCGAGCCCTTCTTTCATGAAGAGCGTCGCGACGGCGCCCATCGGCACGCGCGTCATGCTTTCGATCCCGCTGGCGAGCACGATGTCCTGCGTCCCCGACATCACCGCCTGCGCGGCGAACTGGATCGCCTGCTGCGACGAGCCGCATTGGCGGTCGATCGTCACCGCGGGGATCGAGTCGGGCAGGTTCGACGCAAGCACGGCGTTGCGGCCGAGGTCCATAGTCTGCTGCCCGCCCTGCGACACACAGCCGGTGATGACGTCGTCGATCGCCTTGGTATCGAAATCATTGCGGTCGGCAATCGCGTCGAACACCGCTGCGCCAAGGTCGACGGGGTGGACGCCCGCGAGCCGACCGCCGCGCTTGCCGCCCGCGGTGCGGACGGCGTCGACGATATAAGCAGTAGCCATGGGAATATTCCTTTCCTGCTGGTTCAAGCGATCAGAGCTTGCGCCCGATCAGTTCCTTCATGATCTCGTTCGTGCCGCCGAAGATGCGCGTCACGCGCGCGGCGCGCCAGGCACGGGCGATCGGATATTCGTTCATATAGCCCGAGCCGCCGAACAGCTGGAGGCACTTGTCCATGACTTCCCACTGGAGGTCGGTGTGCCACAGCTTGGCCGCGGCGCCCTCTTCGGGGGTCAGTTCCTTCTTCATGTGGCGCGCGAGCGCCCAGTCGAGATGCGCCCAGCCCACCTGCAACTTCGCCTTCAGATCGGCGAGCACGAAGCGGCTGTTCTGGAAATCGAGGATCGGCTTGCCGAACGCCTTGCGCTCGCGCGTATATTCGACCGTGTCGTCGAAGGCGCGCTGCGCCGATGCCTGTGCCGACACCGCGATCGACAGGCGCTCCTGCGGTAGCTCGCTCATCAGATAGATGAAACCTTGCCCCTCTTCGCCGAGGCAGTTGGTGATCGGGACGCGGACGTCGTTAAAGAAGAGCTCCGAGGTATCGGCTTCGTCCTGCCCGATCTTGTCGAGGTTGCGGCCACGCTCGAAACCTTCGCGGTCGGCTTCCACGAGGACGATCGACACGCCCTTCCACGCGGGCTCGACCTCGGTATCGGTCTTGACGCAGACGAGAATCAGGTCGGCGTTCTGACCGTTGGTGATGAAGGTCTTCGACCCGTTGATGACATAATGATTGCCATCCTTCTTCGCGGTCGTGCGCATCCCCTGCAGGTCGGAGCCGGTACCCGGTTCGGTCATCGCGATCGCGGTGATCGTCTCACCCGACACCATCCGGGGCAGCCAGTGCTTCTTCTGCTCTTCGCTGCCATATTTGACGATGTAGCTGGTGACGATGTCGGACTGGAGCGAGAAACCGGTGGTCGCGCGGCCGTAATAGGCGCTTTCCTCGTCGACGATCGCATTGTAGCCGAAGTCGAGGCCCAGCCCGCCATATTCCTCGGGCACCGTCGGACACAGCATGCCGAGTTCGCCAGCTTTGGGCCAGATCGACTTGGGGACGATCTTGTCCTCGGCCCATTGCGCGGCGTTCGGCGCGACTTCCTTTTCGAGGAACTGGCGCACGGTAGCACGGAACGCCTCATGATCGTCGGTGTAGGCGGAACGCGAGAGACTATCGAGCGACATGATGCTTCCTTTTTCCCAGGGGACGTCCGGCCGGTCTGTCGGAGCCGATACGCCATTGCCCCGCATCGAGGGATGCGGGCTTCGGCCCCAAATGACCTTACGTTTACGTCCACGTCAAGTAGAAATGCCGCTACGGCAGCAAAGAGGGTCGAAACGCGCGCCGGGCGGCGGCGCAACGAATAGGTTTGCAGCCGCTGGGCAGCTTCGGCGGCGCGCGCTAAGGTTTGGTGCATGGTCCAACTGCTTCTCGATGCCGGCGCCCTGCTCGGCGAATCGCCCTTCTGGCACGCCGCCGAAGCCCGTCTCTATTGGGTCGATATCGAGGGCCGCAAAATCCATCGCACCGATCCCGCGACGGGTACCGACGAGACGATGGACCTCGCCGAGCAGGTCGGCTGCATTGCGCCACGCGCGGGCGGCGGTCTCGTCGCGGCGCTCGAAAATGGCTGCGCGCTGATCGACGGCTGGGGCGCCGCGCCGCGCCCCTTCGGCCCGGCGGTGCTCGCCGACAAGCCCGAACAGCGCTTCAACGACGGCCGCGTCGATGCCGCGGGCCGCCTGTGGGTCGGCAGCCTGACGAGCGACAAGGCGAACCCCGCCGCGACGCTCTACCGCCTCGACCCCGACGGGTCGCTGACCGAGATTTTCGGGCAGCTGACGACGAGCAACGGCGCCGCGTTCAGCCCCGACGGCCGCACCTTTTACCACGCCGACACGCCGACCCACGCAATCCGCGCCTATGACGTCGACCCGGCCGCGGGCACGCTCAGCAATGGCCGCATCTTCCACCAGTTCGAATTCGGCAACGGCCGCCCCGACGGCGCCGCAGTCGATGCCGAAGGCTGTTACTGGTCGGCGCTGTGGGACGGCTGGCGCATCGTGCGCTTCTCGCCTGCGGGTGAATTGCTCCAGACCGTGGAGCTCCCCGTCCAGCGGCCGACGATGCTGGCGTTCGGCGGGGCCGACCTTCGGACCGCCTTCGTTACCAGCGCGGGCAAGAACCTCACCGACGAAGAGCGCAAGGCACAACCGCACGCGGGCGGCGTCTTCAGCTTCCGCGTCGATGTCCCCGGCCTGATCCAGCGGGATTTTGGCGCGTAGGCACCTTGCACCCCGCTGTCACATAAGGTTAAGACGGCTCCCGACATGGTTTCGTCCGAAACCTTATCCTCCGGGGAGATTAATCGATGTCGCGCGCCGCGCAGCCTTTTGCCCGTCATTTGTCGATCATGCTTGCATCCACGGCGATGATGGTGGGTTATAGCCAGATGACCACCGCAACCGCCGCCGAACCGACCGCCGCCGCCAAGCCCGCGGCCACCGCCCCCACGGTCGAAAACCCGATGACCGCGCCGTGGACCGGCCCCTATGAAGGGGTGCCGCCGTGGGACAAGATGGACCCCGAACTCTTCCCCGACGCCTTCACCAAGGGCATGGCCGAAGTGAAGGCGCAGGTGCAGGCGGTGATCGACAATCCCGCGGCGCCGACGTTCGAGAATACGCATGTCCCGATGCAACTCGCCGGCGACATGATGGACCGCGTCTATGCGCTGTGGGGCGTGCAGACCTCGAACAAGTCGAACGACCGCGTCGAGGACATCGACGCCGAGTGGAGCCCCAAGCTCACCACCTTCTACACCGAGCTGTTCCTCGAGCCGAAGCTCTTCGCGCGCTACAAGGCGGTGTACGACAAGCGCCATTCGAGCGGCCTCAACGCCCAGCAGATCCGCATCGTCGAGCGCAGCTATGACGAAATGGTCCGCGACGGCGCGAACCTGTCGCCCGCCGACAAGGCAAAGCTCGTCGCGATGAACTCGAAGCTCGAAGGCCTGTTCTCCGCCTTCTCGTCGAAACTGCTCGGCGACGAAAAGCTCTACACCTTCGTCACGGACAAGGCCGAGCTTGCAGGTCTCGAACCCGGCTTCATCGCCTCGCTCGCCGCCGCCGCCGAAGCCAATGGCAAGCCCGGCCAGTGGGCGATCAAGAACACCCGCTCGTCGGCGCAGCCGGTGATGCAGGGCGCGACCAACCGCGCGCTTCGCGAACGTGTCTACAAGGCGTTCGTCAGCCGCGGCGACAATGGCGACGCGAACGACACCAACGCGACGATCGTCGAGATATTGAAGCTGCGCCAGCAGCGCGCCGAACTGCTCGGCTTCGCGACGCACGCCAATTACCGCATGGCCGACACGATGGCGAAGACGCCAGAGGCAGCGATGGGCCTGATGATGAAGGTCTGGCCCGCCGCGGTCGCGCGCGTGAAGGAAGAGGTCGCCGACATGCAGGCGATCGCCGATACCGAAGCGAAGGCTGGCAAGGGTCCGAAGATCACCATCGAGCCTTGGGACTATCGCTTCTATGCCGAGAAGGTCCGCAAGGCGAAATATGATCTCGATGAAAGCGAGGTGAAGCCTTACCTCCAGCTCGACAAGCTGGTCGACGGCATGTTCTGGTCGGCGGGGCAGCTCTACGACCTCGGTTTCCGCGAGAATACCGGCACGATCCCCGTCTTCGACCCCAAGGTCCGGACCTTCGAGGTCTATAATCTCAAGACGAACGAGAATGTCGGGGTCTTCTATCTCGACAATTTCGCGCGCGACGGGAAGCGTTCGGGCGCATGGATGACGACCTATCGCAGCCAGCAGACACTCGGCGGCGAACGCAACGTCCTCGCGTCGAACAACAATAATTTCACCGAAGCCGCGAAGGGCGAGCCGACGCTGATCAGCCTCGACGACGCGACGACTTTGTTCCACGAATTCGGCCACGGCATCCATTACCTGCTGCAGCATATCTATTACCCGGCGCTCGCCGGGGTGCCGCGCGACTTCGTCGAATATCCGAGCCAGGTGAACGAGAATTGGCTGATGACCCCCGAAGTGCTGTCGAAATATGCGACGCACTACAAGACGGGGCAGCCGATGCCGCAGGCGCTCGTCGACAAGATCCTCGCCTCGGACAAGTTCAATCAGGGCTTTTCGACGGTCGAATATCTTTCGAGCGCCATCGTCGACATGAAGCTGCACGATCGCAAAACGCCGCCCGCCGACGTCGACAAGTTCGAGCGCGAAACGCTCGCCGCTATCGGCATGCCGAAGGAAATCGTCATGCGGCACCGCCTGCCGCAGTTCGGTCACCTGTTCAGCTCCGACGCCTATTCGGCGGGCTATTATAGCTACCTCTGGTCGGAAACGATGGACGCCGACACCTGGGCGGCCTTCACCGAAGCGGGCGGCCCGTGGGACCGCACCGTCGCCGACAAGTTCCGCACCATCCTGCTGATGACGGGTAACGAGACCGACCGCGCCGAAGCCTATCGCGCCTTCCGTGGCCGCGATCCCGACGTGAAGGCGCTGCTGAAAAAGCGCGGTTTTCCGACCGAATAGGCGAACGATACCGGGGAGGCAAAGGGGGCGTTTTCGCCCCCTTTGTTTTGGGAAACCGACGCCGGACTCGGCCGATAGCCGTTGCTTGGCGTTTGGCGGGAGCTCGCCTAGACAGGTATTTGTTCATACGAAAATCGGTTCGCGGGAGGGGATATACTGATGTTCGCTCTTGCTTTTGTCGCCGCAGCCTCAGCACTTCCACCACCGGATTTCGCGTCGGACAGCTTGCTTCGGGTCCAGGTGCTTGCGGAGAACGGGCTTCCCGGCGAACGCCCCGTCAAACCCGGCCGCCCCTTCTATGCACAGCAAATCACATTCGACGGATTGCTCGAATTTGCCGATCGCGAGCAGGAGAAGGAAGCGCGCCGCAAATATGACATGGATATGAGTGACAATTTCTCTTTGACCGAATGGATCGGCGTGTCGGCCAAGGATGGCAGTTTTCACCATAGAGGATGGCTGTACTGCGTGAGACGCTCGCGCTTTGGCGCCGAAAAATGCTTTCGGGATTTCGATGGGAACGGGACGTTCGATCAACTCACGGCACTGGACCCCGATCGGCCCGATCGCTTCCTCAAGTTCGATACGATCCCTGCCATTGCATATCGCTACATCCCCCGCGAACGAAAGCCGGCGAAAAGTGGCACCTACAGACTGCCCGAGGTCTATCTTTCCTACGATCTGGTCGGCGGAAAACTCGAGTTTCGCGTTCTCGCATACACGGGGCTTGCCTCCACGGTCGATTTTGGCCCGGTGGAGACCGTCGATCCCGGGAGCCTCCCGCGGACGATCAGTTTGGCCGGCGCACGCGTCAGGATAGCCAGCTGGGACGGAAAGCGCGCCACTCTCGCCGTTGAAACGCCGATGAGCACTTCGGCCGTCCGGTTTATCGCTCCCGACGAGGGCTTTGTCTTCGGAGGGAATCGAAAAGGGTGGCGCCTGAACTTTGTCGAGGCTCCCCTTCCGGCCCGATAGCCGGGCGCCTCGCCTGCTGTAGCTTCAGGACACAGCAAAAAGCCCGCCGTCCTATAGGGAAAGCGGGCTTTTTGATGGTTGCGGGAGTAGGATTTGAACCTACGACCTTCAGGTTATGAGCCTGACGAGCTACCGGGCTGCTCCATCCCGCGCCAACCAACGGCGATCGCCATAGGGACCGCCGAAACAGCAAAAGGCCGGCATCGCTGCCGGCCTCTAACTTTGTGAATGGGTTTCCGTTTCGACCTTACGTCGGCTGCAATGCCTGGCGACGTCCTACTCTTCCAACGCTTAAGCGGTAGTACCATCGGCGCTGTCAGGTTTCACGGCCGAGTTCGAGATGGGATCGGGTGGGTCACTGACGCCATGGTCACCAAGCAATGAAGCCGGCGTAGGGTCAAAAAGGGTTTCAATCGATGTCCGTGCAATATTTGTCTGATCAATCATCCACTATCGTGGACAAACCGGTCAGGCTTGTCGTTGATGGCGGGACTCTTAAGTGCGAATAGAGCAATTAGTATCGGTTAGCTCCACGCGTTACCGCGCTTCTACATCCGATCTATCAACGTGGTGGTCTTCCACGGCTCTAAGAAATCTTATCTTGAGGGAGGCTTCCCGCTTAGATGCTTTCAGCGGTTATCCCGTCCATACATAGCTACCCTGCTGCGCGGCTGGCGCCACGACAGGTACACCAGAGGTATGTTCAACCCGGTCCTCTCGTACTAGGGTCAACTCCTCTCAAATTTCGACGCCCACGGCAGATAGGGACCAAACTGTCTCACGACGTTCTGAACCCAGCTCACGTACCACTTTAATTGGCGAACAGCCAAACCCTTGGGACCTGCTCCAGCCCCAGGATGTGATGAGCCGACATCGAGGTGCCAAACGATTCCGTCGATATGAGCTCTTGGGAATCATCAGCCTGTTATCCCCGGCGTACCTTTTATCCGTTGAGCGATGGCCCTTCCACTCGGGACCACCGGATCACTATGACCGACTTTCGTCTCTGCTCGACTCGTCAGTCTCGCAGTCAGGCAGGCTTATGCCATTGCACTCTAACAGACGGTTTCCAACCGTCCTGAGCCTACCATCGCGCGCCTCCGTTACTCTTTAGGAGGCGACCGCCCCAGTCAAACTACCCGCCACAGAGGGTCCCTGATCCAGTTTCATGGATCGAGGTTAGACATCAGAAAACAACAGGGTGGTATTTCACCTATGGCTCCACACCGGCTGGCGCCAGTGCTTCAAAGCCTCCCACCTATGCTACACAGTTCTTTCCTAATGCCACTCTGAAGCTGCAGTAAAGGTGCACGGGGTCTTTCCGTCTAACCGCGGGTACTCCGCATCTTCACGGAGAATTCAATTTCGCTGAGCATCTCCTGGAGACAGTGGGGAAGTCGTTACGCCATTCGTGCAGGTCGGAACTTACCCGACAAGGAATTTCGCTACCTTAGGACCGTTATAGTTACGGCCGCCGTTTACCTGGGCTTCATTTCGGAGCTTGCACCCCTCCACTTAACCTTCAGGCACCGGGCAGGCGTCAGGCCCTATACGTCGTCTTGAAGCCGACTTAGCAGAGCCCTGTGTTTTTGCTAAACAGTCGCTACCCCCTGGCCTGTGCCCCCCACAAATGGTTGCCCAAATGTGGGGCCTCCTTCTTCCGAAGGTACGGAGGCAATTTGCCGAGTTCCTTCAGGAGACTTCTCTCAAGCGCCTTGGTATACTCTACCATCCCACCTGTGTCGGTTTAGGGTACGGTCTATAATGGAGGGGCTATTTCCTGGAACCTCTTCAAAGCCTGACCAATCCAATAAGGTCAGACAATTTACGAGATCCGTCACACACCTCCAGGCCCACGAATATTAACGTGGTTCCCATCGACTACCCCCTTCGGGCTCGTCTTAGGGGCCGGCTTACCCTGCTCAGATTAGCTTTAAGCAGGAACCCTTGGGATTTCGGCGAGAGGGCATCTCACCCTCTTTATCGCTACTCATGTCAGCATTCGCACTTCCGATACCTCCACGACCCATTACCAGATCGCTTCATCAGCCTACGGAACGCTCCGCTACCGCGTGTAGTAAACTACACACCCTAAGCTTCGGTGCATCACTTTAGCCCCGTTACATTTTCGCCGCAGGAACCCTTATTTAGACCAGTGAGCTGTTACGCTTTCTTTAAAGGATGGCTGCTTCTAAGCCAACCTCCTGGTTGTTTTGGGATTCCCACATGCT
>NZ_DASYHG010000015.1:120000-410126 GCF_035998905.1 Sphingopyxis sp.
CCGCTCGGGCTTGCGGCGCCGGTGCGACTCGCGGCGCTCGTCGGACTCGGGGTCGCGCTCTATGGCGCATTGCTTTGGATGCTCGAACGCGACGCGCTCGCCGAAGTGATCCGCCTTATATTGCGCCGCCAGCCGCCGGCCGCCGAAGCACCTGTTCAGGACGCGATATAGTCGCGCATCGCCGCGGCTTCGGCCTCGATCTTGTCGATGCGATATTTGACGAGGTCGCCGATCGACACGAATCCGACGAGTCGGCCGCCGTCGACCACCGGCAGGTGGCGAATACGGCGCTGCGTCATCTGCGACAGTGCCGCGATGACCGCGGTTCCCGAATCGCAGGTCACCGGCGTCTTGGTCATCACTTCGTCAAGCTGGCGGTCGAGCGCCTCGGGGCCGTATGAGGACATCAGCCGGACGAGATCGCGTTCGGAGAATATGCCGACGATCGCCTCGCCCTCCATCACCGGGACCGCGCCGATGCGGTGCTGCGCAAGCAGGTCGAGCACCGCTCGAACACTATCTTCCTTGCGCGCCGAAATAATCGCGCCCGTCCGTCCGTGAAGGATCGCTCCGATCGTCATGCCTGCCGCTCCCCATGTCGATTCTGTCGAGGCAAAGCCTATCATGATTCGTGGCAAAGCCGAAACGCCCGGCCGCGTTCCATTCGCGCTTGGCCTTGCCTCCGGGGTGGTCCATGGAGGCGCCCATGGTCAAACGCTCCCCGCTCGACGACGGCGACACGTCGAAAGTCGCCTGGGCACGCTATCGCCGGCTGATGAAGGGCATGGCGCTGGTATCGCTGCTCGCCGTCGTCGGCGCACTCGGCTGGCTTCGCTTCACGATGGGCGAAGCGCTGACCATCCACATGATGATCGCGACTGCCGCCGGGGTGGGCCTGTCGGTCCTGCTCGGCGCCGCGTTGATGGGACTCGTCTTCCTGTCGAGCGGCAGCGGCCATGACGAAGCGATCGAAGACCCGTTCGAAGACGATCCGGATATGAACCATGACCGATAACAAGCCAGACTGCCCGCGCGACCCGATCCTGCGCGTCGTGCCGCGCCCCGCCGACATCAACGCCAACGGCCATATCTTCGGCGGCTGGGTTTTGAGCCAGATGGACATTGCTGGCGGCATCGTCGCTGGGCGCGAGGCGCAGGGCGCGGTCGCGACGGTGGCAATCGAGACGATGGAGTTCATCGCGCCGATCCTGCTGCGCGATATCATCTCGATCTACGCACATATCGAACGGCGCGGCCGCACTTCGCTCGCGATTCGCCTCGAGGTGATCGCTACCCGCGACCGCGGCGAGAATGAAGTGAAGGTGACCGAGGGTGTATTCACCTTCGTCGCGCTCGACGAGAATCACAGGCCGCGGCCGCTACCCGCCATCTGACGCGCACGCCGGGACGAATCAGTCGCCCTTCAGTTTCTGCCGGAAAGTCCGGGCAAAACTGTCGTTCGCAGGGACGCGGACGCGCCAGACCCAGCTCGACCCGCGCCGCTCCCATCCTTCGGGGGTCGGATCGAGCGCGAAGGGAATCAGCATTTCGACCTCGGCATCGAAAGGCCGGGCGTTGGTCAACGTGACCTGCCACTGGCGATAGTCCGGGTTCGGGTCGTTCTGGACCGCGACCTTATACTGGACAGCAGGACTCGAGCCGATGTCGTAATCGACGCGCTCGTCCTTCGCCTTGTCGCCGATCCGCGCCTCGCCGACGAGCAGGCGGCGGCCGCCGATCGTTTCGAATATCGTCGCCATGCCCGCGGGCAGCGCGAGTCCCAGCCCGTCCGCTTCGCGATTCTGCGCGCGGAGCCGCATCGTCAGCGGCTGCGGGCGCCCGTCGCCGAAATTATAGAGCGTCGCCGCATAAAGCTGTTCGACCGCAACCTTGTCCTTCGCAAGCAGCGCGACCTGCTTCTGTCCCTTCGCCGACAAGTCGACGCGGAACGGGACCCGATAGAATTTGAGGTCGCCGAGATCCTCCGCGGGCGGCGGCGGCGGTGCGGGCGGCGGAGGCGGCGGTGGGGGCGGTGGTGCCATCGCCATCGCGCGCCGTTCGAGCCGGCTGCCGGTCACGACGACTTCCTCGGCCATTATGCCGTCGTAATTCTGTTCGATCTCGATGATCGGCGGCAATTCCCACAAGGGATGCGTGCTCGTGATATCCATCGGCCAGCATTTCAGCACCAGCGGCCCCGGCGTACTGCGCGGCAGCGGCGGGCTGTACATCTTGTTGAGCCGCCCCGCGATGACATTGAGCTGCGCGCCCGGAAAGCTCGTCACACCGCCATTGGCGACGGTGATCCACCCCGTCAGCCCCAGCGTCTTTCCGTCGGCGCCGCGGTCGGCAACATAATTGGCGGCCCAGTCGAACCCTTCGGCCAGATAGAGGAGCTGCACCTTCACCGTGCGCGCCGCCTTGCTCTCTACGAGCACCGACAAGGTCGGCTTGGCCGACAAATCCTTGGGCACGCGGGCGTAGAGCATGCGTTCGGGCAGCCCCGAACAAGCGAGCGCCTCGACCCCCGCAGCGGTTTGCAGGATGACGCCGCCGTTCGGCCCCGACTGGATCACCGCTTCCTGTTCGACGACCTTTCCGGTCGCAAGGCTGGTGCGTCGCAGCGTCACGCTGCGCTTGAGATAGGCGTCGACCAGCCCCGCGGGCGACAGCAGCCGTGCGTCGCGATTCTTTTCGACCACGCCGTCGGGCAGGCCGCTGACCACGGCGGTTTCGGGGAGCAATCCTTCGGCCACGCCTTCGAATCGCAGCACCGACGTACCCGCGGGCAAGGTGACGGTGCGCGTTTCGGTTATGAAGGCGAAACCCTGCGGCCAGTTCGGATTGATCGGCCCGCTGCCGCGCGACGGCGCGCGATAGACGGTGACCGCGGCATCGTCGATCTTTGCCGAGACGGTGACCGGGGCCGACGCCTGGGCGTGCACGGGCGCCGGTGCCAGCAGCACCGCGATTCCTGCCAGCGACAGTCGCGCCCGCGTCATGCGGTGCGCCTCAGTACCGCGTATCGAAGGTGGCGGTGACGTCGACCTTGCCATTGGCCGGCACCGGGACCGACCATTCAACGCGATCGGCGGATACCCGCTCGCCCTTCAGGCTTTCGTCGGTAATGCGCACGTCGCCATACAGCCCGTCCTGCGCCAACAGCACCGTCACCTCGCCCGGCCGGGCATTGCTGACGGTATATTTCATCTTGGTCACCCAGCGCGAATCGCCCTTGCGCGTGCGCGAAACGACGGTCGGCTGGACCTTGACGTCGAACGCGTCGCCGGTGCGCAGCGACATCGCCGACCCCATCGGGGTGTGGTCGATGCGATTCTCGCCGATGAATTGCGGGTCGCCGCGTGCATCGCGCATATAGACGCGGATCGTGCCCGCCGGGAGCTGGTCGCCGAGCCCGCCCTGACGCGACGTCGAGAAGCGCAGGACGCTCGCGGTGCTCACAGGCTCGGTGTTGCTGCCGAGCCAGCGATTGACATATTCATAGGTCGAGCGCGCGGGCGCCCCCTTCACGTCGAGGAAGCTCACCTGCTTCTGCTGCGCGTTGGCGATCGTCGTGCGCTGGGCGAGCGGATAGAGATAATAGTCGCCGAGCCGCTCGCGATCGTTCGATTCGGTACCCGCCGAATCCATCGCGCCGGTCATCTGGCGGAAATCGCCGCCCCCTCCCGGATTGCCCGCGACCAGCAAGGTGCGCGCATTGTTGAAGGTCGTGCCGGTGCTGTTGGTGAGCGTCACCCAGCCCTGGATATCCATCGCGCCCTTCGCGGCGTCGAACAATGCGACATAGTCGGCGGTCCAGCCGAGGTTGGGGGTCAGGTAGGACAAGCGCGCCGGGACGGTGCCGGCGTTGGCGGCATCGACGGTGACCGACAGCGTCGGCCGCGCGCGCAGATTGGGGGGCAGCCGGTCGAACACCGCGCGCACCGGCAGGCCGTCGTCGCGAAGCACCTCGATCCGCTCGCCGATCTGGAGCACGATGCCCCCGTTCGCCGCGAGCACCTTTGCACGCTCGCTGCGCTCGGCGCCGGTCGCGGGATTGGTGCGGACGAGAGTGATCGACTGGCCGACCGCCTTGTCCATCAACTTGTCGGGGGTAAGCAGGTCGAAATCGAAATTCTGCTCGACGATCCCGATGCCGGGACCCGAGAGCGTCACCGTTTCGGGGCGGATGCGCGCCGACACGTCGGGGAATTCGATGCGGTTGCGCCCGGCCGCGACGCTGAGCTGGCGATCGTCCTGCACCAGCGACTGGCCATTATTATAGATGGTAACGGCGACATCGCCCTGCGCGTTACGGGCCGCCGCCTCCTGCGCGAAAACCGAAGAAGGCATCCCTGCGACGAGCAACGGCAAAGCGGCCAAGGCCAACACGCGCATAAAAAACCTCCCCGCAGGATATGTCCTGCGGGGAGGCTATGTCATGCGAATCGGAAAAACCAGTGTGAAAACGCTAGCTTATTCGGCCGCCTCGACGTCGGTGTTGCGCGTCGCCAGCGTGCGGCGCGTACGGCGCGGCTTGGCCGCGGGCGCTTCGCCTTCGGCATCGCTTTCCGCGGCGCGTTCGGGGCGACCGATTGCGGGCGGCAGAACGGCGGTGTCGATGCCGGCATCGCCCTTGTCGGCGCTGTCGTCCTGCCGCGGGCGGCGAGCCGGGCGGCGCGCGGGACGCGGAGCGGGTTCCTGCTCGGCGACTTCTTCGCGCACAACGGGTGCTTCGCTGCGATCGTCCCGATCGTCACGGGCCTCGTCCTCGTCGCGATTGCGCGCCGGACGGTTCCGCGATTGCTGGCGGTTGCCGCGATTGTCGTCGTCGCGATTGCCACGCGGTTCGCGGTTGCCACGATTATCGTCATCCCGGTCGCCGCGCGGTTCGCGGTTACCGCGATTGTCGCGCTGGCCGCGATCACTGCGATCGTTCCGCTCATTGCCGCGATCGTCGCCATTGTCGCCGTCGCCCGCGCCGGTGTCGGCTTCGAAATCGCTGTCGGTATCGTCATGGCCGTCGAAATCCTCGACGCCGCGTATCTCGCGGCTACGGTCGTGGCCGCGGTCCTGCCCGTTCTGGGCGTTCTTTTCTTCCTGACGCGCACGAAAATCGCTGACGACGCGGAAATAATGGTCGGCGAACTGCAGATAATATTCGGTCTGGACCCGGTCGCCCGCAAGCTGCGCGTCGCGCGCAAGGTTGCGGTACTTCTCGATCATCTGGGCGCCGTTGCCGCGCGCCCGGCTGTCGATGCGGTTGGCCTGGTCGACCCCGCCGCGACCGCCCGATTGCGACCGATTGTTATTATTGTTGCTGTTGTTGTTGCGGCCACGACGGCGACCGCTTTGCCGGTTGTTCATGTTCAACTGAGACATCCTGTCGAATAAGCTAATAAGCTACGCCAACCCCTTTTGGCCGATCGCGCCATATGCGCGTCGCGCCCGCGCCTCCAAGCGCGGTTCCCTTTACCGCTTGCGCCGGACCCCACGGTCCGCACCAGCATCGTAAGTGGGAAGCAGGCCAGCCGGACCAATCAAGGTACCCGTGCCGTGCCTGTGAGCCGCCCCTACCGCGCTTTGCGGCGGAAACCAAGAAAATTCTTGTGCGGGTGTCAGGCGCGGGTCAGCAAAAGCGCCCTGTCGCGGCCGCCGAGATCCTGTCTGCAGGCGACCGAAAACCCCGCCGCTTCGGCGAGGTCACGAACCAACATATGCTGGCTATGCCCGATTTCAAGGATCGCGGCCCCGCCGGGCGCCAGAAGGCGCGGCAAATCGGGGATAATCCGGCGATAGTCGTCAAGCCCGTCCACCCCTGCGAACAGCGCGCCGGCGGGCTCATGGTCGGCGACATCGGGCATCAGAACTTCGCTGTCTGCGATATAGGGCGGGTTGCACAAGATGAGGTCGAACTGGCCGTCGAGACCGGCCGCCCAATCACCGACCCGAAAACGCGCCCGATCGTTCAGACCAAGGTCGTCGGCGTTCATTTCGGCCCAGTCGGCCGCCTTTTCGGATTCGTCGACACCCAGGCCGTGCGCGTCGGGCCATTCGGCGAGCGCCGCAAGGAGCAATGTTCCGGGACCGCAACCCAGATCGAGCACCCGTTTCGGCTCATTGTCGCCGAAATAGTCCACCGCCGCCTCGATCAGCGTCTCGCTGTCGGGACGCGGGATCAGCATTCCCGGCCCGACCGCCAGCCGGATCGTCCAGAAATCCCGATATCCCACGATATAGGCGACGGGCTCGTGCACCATCCGTCGCTCGACCAGCGACACGAACTCGGCGGGCACCGCATGACGCGAAGGATCGAGCAGCAGCGCCTGCCTCTCGACGCCCAGCGCATGTGCCATCAGCAGTTCGGCGTCGAGCCGCGGCGTGTCCGACACGCCCTCCAGCCGCTGCGCCGCTTCGCGCAGCGCGGCGGCGACGTCAGTCACCCAGCCCCGCCAGCCGCTGCGCCTGATCCTCGGCGATCAGCGCGTCGATCAGCTCGTCCATCTGCCCCTCGATGATTTCGGGCAGGCGGTGAAGCGTCAGGTTGATGCGGTGATCGGTCACGCGCCCCTGCGGGAAATTATAGGTGCGGATACGCTCGGACCGGTCGCCCGACCCGACCATCGACTTGCGCGCCGACGCCTCGGCGCTGTGAATCTTCTCGCGCTCGAGGTCGTAGAGCCGCGCGCGCAGCACCTGCATTGCCTTCGCCCTGTTCTTGTGCTGGCTGCGCTGGTCCTGCTGGATCACGACGAGTCCGCTCGGAATGTGCGTGATGCGGATCGCCGAATCGGTCGTGTTGACGTGCTGCCCGCCCGCCCCCGACGCGCGATAGATGTCGATCTTGAGGTCGCTGTCGTTGATCGCGACGTCGACTTCCTCGGCTTCGGGCAGCACCGCGACGGTCGCCGCGCTGGTGTGGATGCGCCCCTGGCTTTCGGTCGCGGGGACGCGCTGGACGCGGTGCACGCCGCTTTCGAACTTCAATTTGGCGAACACGCCCTGCCCCGTGACCGATGCGACGACTTCCTTGTACCCGCCGACCTCGGTCTCGTTCGCCGAAATGACCTCGACCTTCCAGCCCTGCCCGTCGGCATAGCGGCTGTACATGCGCAAGAGGTCACCCGCGAACAGCGCGGCCTCATCGCCGCCGGTTCCGGCACGGATTTCGAGCATCGCGGCGCGTTCGTCGGCGACATCCTTCGGCAGCAGCTTGATCGCAAGATCATGCTCGGCGGCGGGAAGCGCCTCCTCGACCGCGGCGATCTCCTCGGCCGCCATCGCCTTCATTTCGGGATCGGCGAGCATCTCGTTGAGCGAAACGAGCTCGGCGCGCAGCCGCGTCACTTCGGCCGCCGCTTTCGCAACAGGTTCGAGTTCGGCGAACTCCTTCGACGCCGCGACGAAATCGGCGGGCGCCATATCGCCCGTCGCCATGCGCGCCTGCAGCGCGGCGTGGCGCTCGATGATGGCTTCGATCTGCTTGGAAGAAACCTGGGCCATCAGAGCGCGCGGACGACCGCCTCGGCCTGCTTCGCCCGGTCGCTATCGCCGCGGACATTGATATGCGTCGCGCCGTCGCGCGTGCCGACCGATACCAGCGCGTGCGCCGGAATCTTCGCCGCCTTGTCGAACCGCTTGCGCGGCGAACCACTCGCCACGATTTCGGCCGAGAAGCCTCCGTTGCGGAGTGCCGCCAAGGCCTTCATCGCAAGCGCGAGCTGACTATCGTCTTCGACCGCGACCACCGCGTCGAGCCGGTTGTCGATGATGTCATCGGCCAGCAACATCGCCAACCGCTCGATCCCCGCTGCCCAGCCGACCGCCGGGGTCGTGGGACCGCCGAGATTCTCGATCAGCCCGTCGTAGCGCCCGCCGCCGAGCACCGTGCCCTGCGCGCCCAGCCGATCGGTGACGAACTCGAACGCGGTGTGACGATAATAGTCGAGCCCGCGCACGAGCCGCGCGTTGCGTTCCCAGGCGACGCCCGCGGCGTCGAGGCCCGCGGTGACGGCGCCGAAGAAATCCTGCGCCTCGCCGGTGAGGAACGCGTCGATATCGGGCGCGCTGTCGGCGATCGGGCGGTCCTTCGGATCCTTGCTGTCGAGGATGCGCAGCGGATTCTTGTCGAGCCGTGCGAGGCTGTCCTCCGACAGCTCACCGCGATGCGCTTCGAAATGCTCGACGAGCGCGGCGCGCCAAGCGTCGCGGCTTTCCGCATCGCCGAGCGTATTGAGCGTCAAGGTCACACCCTCGGCGACGCCCAGCTCTTTCAGAAGCTGGTCGGCGAAGACGAGCAGTTCGGCGTCGGCGAGCGGGCTGTCGCTCCCCAGAACCTCGGCGTCGAGCTGGTGGAACTGGCGATAGCGCCCCTTCTGCGGGCGTTCGTAGCGGAACAAGGGCCCGTGCGTCGCAACCTTCAGCGGCGCGAACTGCTGCCAGCCGTTCGTGACATAGGCGCGTGCGATCCCTGCGGTGAATTCGGGACGCAGCGTGATCGATTCGCCGCCGCGGTCCTCGAACGAATACATTTCCTTCGACACGACGTCGGTGGTTTCGCCAAGGCTGCGCGCGAACACCGCGGTCGGCTCGATTACCGGCACCTCGATCCGCTTGAAGCCATAGAGGCGGCGCACGCGCTCGAACGTGTCGACGACATAAGCGAAACGGTCGGCGAAATCGCCGAGCATGTCCTGGGTACCGCGCACGGGCTGCGGCGTCGGGATCTTCGCGGATTTGTCCTTGCTCATGCGCCGCGCGTCTAATGGTTTTTCGTCGAAAGGCAAAGCGCGCTTGCAGAGGCGTCGCTGGACCTTCGCAGCATTTGGCGGCAGAGGTATTGCCCATGAAAAAAGCACTGTTCGTCGCAGCGGCCGTGATCGTCGCCCCCATCGCCATTTCCCCCGCCATCGCCCAGGACGGCAACAGCCGCCCGCAGCCGGTCGTCCAGCCGCTCACCATCCCGCTGCCGTCGGACAAGCCCTATTCGGGCACGATGATCTTGAAGGTCGACGCGACCGACTTTGCGCGCGGCATCTTTCACGTCCGCCAGACGATCCCCGTCGCGCGGTCGGGCAAGCTCACCCTGCTCTATCCCGAATGGCTGCCCGGCAAGCATGCGCCGCGCGGCGCGATCGCCGAAATGGCGGGGTTCCGGCCGAGCGCGGGCGGCAAGCCGCTCACCTGGACGCGCCAGCCGACCGACGTCTACGCCTTTGACATCGACGTGCCCGCGGGCACGAAAAGCATCGACGTCGCCTTCGACTTCCTCTCGCCCACACGAACAAGCGAGGGCCGCGTCGTCGTCACGCCGTCGATGATGAACCTGCAGTGGGAACAGGTCAGCCTCTACCCCGCCGGCTATTTCACGCGCAATATTCCGGTGCAGCTCGACGTGACGCTGCCCGACGGCTGGACCGGCGCAACGGCGCTCGACGGGCTCAAGGTTTCGGGCAACCGCTACAGCTTCGCGCCGACCAATTACGAGGTGCTCGTCGACAGCCCGATGTTCGCCGGCAAATATTTCCGTAAATGGGACCTCGGCAACAAGGTGACGCTCAACGTCGTCGCCGACGAACCAAAATATCTCGAGGCGAGCCCCGACCATATCGCGCGCCACGCCGCGCTCGTCTCCGAAGCGGTGGCCCTGTTCGGGGTGCGCCATTTCGACCGCTATGAATTCCTGCTCGCGCTGACCGACGAACTCGGCGGCATCGGACTCGAACATCATCGCAGCAGCGAAAACAGCCGCAATCCCGACTATTTCACCAAATGGAACGACAATGACAGCGAGCGCGGGCTGCTCCCGCACGAGCTGACGCATAGCTGGAACGGCAAATATCGCCGTCCCGACAAGATGTGGACGCCCGATTTCCGTACCCCGATGCAGGACAATCTGCTGTGGGTTTACGAAGGCCAGACGAGTTTCTGGGACCTCGTCCTCGCCGGCCGGTCGGGGATGCAGTCGAAGGAGATGATCCTCGCCGAATGGGCGACCAACGCCGGCAACTACAGCGTCCAGCCGGGGCGGCTGTGGCGGTCGGTCGAGGACACGACGCTCGACCCGATCATCGCGGCGCGCAAGCCCAAGCCCTTCGCAAGCTGGTCGCGGAGCGAGGATTATTACAACGAAGGGTCGCTTGTCTGGCTGGAGGCCGACATGCTGATTCGCCAGGCGACGAACAATGCGCGGAGCCTCGACGATTTCGCGCGCGCCTTTTTCGGCGGGCGCGAGGGCGACTGGGGGCAGGACACCTATGATTTCGACGATGTCGTCGCGGCGCTGAACGCCGTCCATCCCTATGACTGGGCGAGTTTCCTTCGCGAGCGATTGCAGGCGTCGGGGCGGCCCGCGCCGGTCGGCGGGATCGAGCGCGCGGGGTACCGCCTCGTCTGGCGCGACGCGCCCAACGCCTATGACCGCGACCGCATGGCGCAGGCGAAAAACGCCGACCTGACCCATTCGCTGGGAATGACGATCGACAAGGATGGCGTCGCCACCGGCATCCTGTGGGACGGTCCGGCGTTCAAGGCCGATATCATCAACGGCACCAAGATCGTGGCGGTCGAGGGGCTGAGCTACAGCCGCGAGCGGATCGAAAGCGCGATTCGCGCCGCGACCGACGGCAAGACACCGGTGCGCCTGCTCGTCGAACGCGGCGGCCGCTATCGCAATATCGAGATCGACTATCGCGGCGGGCTGCGCTGGCCGCACCTCGAAAAAACGGCGAGCGGCCCCGACTGGTTCGACCGGTTGCTCACGCCGCGCCGCGCACTCTAGGCCCGGCTTCCGCAAGCGCGAGGCGGCACAACCTCGACCGACGCCCTCGACTTTTGGCTCTTTGGGGCGCTAAAGGCGCGCGCGATTCAAAAACACACAAGGATCTCCCATGCGTATCGACCTGATTCCCGCCGGCGACAGCCCACCCGACAGCCTGAATGTCCTGATCGAAGTGCCGATCGGCGGCGAACCGGTGAAATATGAATTCGACAAGGCATCGGGCGCGCTGTTCGTCGACCGCTTCCTGCACACGCCGATGCGCTATCCCGCCAATTATGGCTTCGTGCCCCACACGCTGGGCGAAGACGGCGATCCGCTCGACGCGCTCGTCGTGGCGCGCTCCCCGATCGTCGCGGGCGCGGTGGTGAAGTGCCGCCCGATCGGCGTGCTGATGATGGAAGACGATGCCGGCGGCGACGAAAAGCTGCTGTGCGTCCCCGTCAACAAGACCTTCCCCTATTATGACAAGGTCGCGAGCTACAAGGACATGCCCGAAATCGTGCTCCAGCAGATCGAGCATTTCTTCACCCACTACAAGGATCTCGAACCCGGCAAATGGGCGAAGCTCAACGGCTGGGGCGATGTCGACGACGCGAAGCGCATCATCGTCGAATGCATCGAGCGCGCGAAGAAGGTCGGCTTCTAATTTGCGTCGGCGGGCGCCGGGCCTTCGTCCGGCGCCCCGACGATCCGCACGTCGGTTCGCGGATAGGGGATGCGAATCCCCGCTTCCTTGAAACGATCCCATATCCCCAGAAACACTTCGCCCTGGATATTGCCGAGTCCCGCCTCGGGGTCCGAAATCCAGTATCGCAGCTCATGCTCGACCGCGCGCTCGCCGAACGCGGTGATCCATACGGCCGGCTCGGGTTCGTTGAGGATTCGGGGATTTTCCTTCGCGGTCTCGGCGATCAGCCGCTGCGCGAGGCGGAGGTCGCAGTCATATCCGACCGGAATACGCATCCGCACGCGCACCTCGGGGCTTGCATAGCTCCAATTCTCGACCGGCTGCGTCATCAGCAATTCGTTCGGGATCAGATGCTTCTTGCCGTCGCGCGTGATGACGTTGACCGCGCGCACCCCGATCTTGGCCACGCGCCCGACATTGGGCACCCCGCCGGGGAGCGCCGACCCACCCATCGAACTGCCATCGCCGACGACGATGATGTCCCCCGGCTTGATCGACCTGTCCATCAGCAGGATGATCCCGGCGATCAGGTTGCCGACGGTTTTCTGGAGGCCGAAACCGATGGCGAGGCCCGCGGCGCCCGAAAAGACCGCGAGCGCGGTGAGGTCGATACCGAGGAGGTCGATGCCGAACAGCAGTGCAAAGACGAACAGCGCGATCGCGATCAGCTTTTCGGCGAGCAGCCGCTGCGTCGCGTCGATCTGGGTGTTGCGGCGAAGCAGCCATTTGATCGACCGCAGGATGACGCGCACCGAAAGGTACAGCAGCACCGCGACGACAATCGTCGAGAACAGCCCGTAAAGCGACAGGCGGTACGAACCCACATCGATCCCGATCGCCTTCAGCACCTCGATCGTGCGGAGGACGCCGTCGGGCAGCCCGTCCATGCGGCTCATCCCGCCATTGCGGCAAGGCCGCGTTCGAGATCGGCGATCAGGTCGGCGGCATCCTCAAGCCCGATCGACAGGCGGACGAGCGGGTCGGCCTCGGTCCACGCGGCCGCGGTGCGAATCGACGCGGGATCGCTCGGCACGACCAGGCTTTCATATCCGCCCCAGCTGAAGCCGATGCCGAAATGCGTCAGCGAATCGATAAAGCGCGTCCGCGCCGCCTCGTCGGCGCCCTTCAGCGTGAAGCCGAACAGCCCGCTGGTGCCGGAAAAATCGCGCGACCAGATCGCATGGCCCCGGTCCCCAGGCAGCGCGGGGTGGAGCACGCGGCCGATCTCCGGACGCGCTGCCAGCCAATTCGCGACCGCGAGGCCGCTCTCGCCATGCCGCTGCATCCGCACGCCGAGCGTGCGCAGCCCGCGCAGCATCAGTGCGCAATCGTCGGGCGAAACCGCCTGCCCGAGCTGATAGGCCGCGCTCCGGAGCTTGGGCCACACCGCCCTCGTCGCGGTCAGCGAGCCCATCATCGCGTCGCTGTGCCCGCCGACATATTTGGTGAGACTCATCATTGTCACGTCGACGCCGTGCGCCAGCGCAGGAAACAGCAACGGCGTCGCCCAGGTATTGTCGAGCATCGTCAGCACGCCGCGCGCGCGCGCGATTGCCGTGATCGCGGGAATATCCTGCACCTCGAACGTCAGGCTTCCAGGCGATTCGAGAAAGATCAGCTTCGTTTCGGGCCGGATCAGGTCGCCGATGGCGCTGCCGACGAGCGGATCATAATAGGTCGTGTCGACGCCCATCCGCGCGAGCATTCCGTTGCAGAAGGCGCGCGTAGGTTCATAGGCGCTGTCGACCATCAACAGATGGTCGCCCGGCGACAGCAGCGCGAGCAGACCCGCCGAATTGGCGGCGACCCCCGACGGATAGAGCAAGGTGCCTTCGGCCCCCGGCTCCATCCCCGTCAATGCGTCGGCGAGCGCCCAGACGGTCGGGGTGCCGCGGCGGCCATAATAGAGTTTGTCGTGCGTCGCGTGGCCGCGCGCCTTCAGGTCGGCGATATTGTCGTAAAGGATCGTCGAGGCGCGCCACACCGGCGGATTGACGACCCCGCCGCCAAGGCGCGGGTCGCCCGTCCACTCGGGCCGCCGTCCGCCCTGCACGAGTTTCGTTGCAGGGCGAAGGCTGTCGCTGTCCTTGTCGCTCGAACCGGCCACTGCGCGGATCAGGCCGCGCCGGTGGCCTTGGGCGTCGCCGGATCGGCGCCCCATTCGATCCAGCTGCCGTCGTAGACCGCGACATCGTCCTTGCCGAGCAGGTGCGCGCCAAAAGCGACGACGGTCGCGGTCATGCCGCTGCCGCAGGTCGTGACGAGCGGCTTGTCGAGGTCGACCCCGGCGGCGTCGAAGACGGCCTTGAGTTCGTCACCCTGTTTCCAGGTGCCGTCGGCGTTGAACAGCTGGCTGTGCGGCAGGCTGCGCGAGGCCGGGATATGGCCGGGCGCCAGACCCGGGCGCGGATCGCGTTCCTCGCCGGTAAAGCGCGCGGCGGGACGGGCATCGACGACCTGTTCGGCGCCGCTGTCGACGTTCGCGAGCATCTGGTCCTTCGTGCGCACCGCCTTGGCGTCGCGCCACACGGTGAAGTGGCGGTGGCGCAGCGTCTGCTTGCCCATTTCGAGCGCGCGGCCTTCGGCCTTCCACTTGGCAAGGCCGCCGTCGAGCAGCGCGACGTCGTGCGCACCGAACAGCTTGAGCAGCCACCATGCCCGCGCCGCGCTTTTCAGCGGGCTGTCGTCGTAAAGCACGATACGGCTGCCGTCGCCGAGGCCGAGCGACTGCATGCGGCTGGCGAATTTTTCGGCGGGCGGCGCCATATTGTCGACGGCGTTCGACGCGTCGGTCAGTTCGGCCAGGTCCATGAAGACCGCGCCGGGGATATGCCCCGCCTCATATTCGGCGCGCGCATCGCGGCCTGCGTCGGCAAGGAATTTCGTCGCATCGACGACCCGCAGGTCCGATGCCCCCAGTTCGCGTTCCAGCCAGTCGGTTGAGACCAAGGCGTCCATGTCATGCTCCTGTTGCGGTCGGTCGGGAACATGTTTGCCTGTCCCTCGCCCGGCCATCCTGCTGTGGCTTCTTGTCTTTCCGGGGAATAGTCAGCCTATGCCCCCACCTGTGCTTTTTCAAGCATGGTCAGTCCTGCCCCAGAGGATGCTGCACCGCAACAAAAAACCAGTGCCCTTTTGGGCCTGGTTACAGGCTGCGCTTGATCGCCGTCGCGCGCGCGCCGGGGCGATCGACAGCATAAGCGGCGCGGTCGAGCGGCAGCGGCGCCAGCTTTTCGCTGCCACTCGCCCCCTGTTCGCGGCCGAGCACGAAGCTGCCGGCATTCTGGCCGAACGCTTCGCCTTCGCCGTCCCAATGATAGGTGACATCGAACGCGATCACGGGGACGAGCATCGGCTTGCCGCCGATCATCAGCGGCTCGATCGCGGCGCGCGGCAGCATGACTTCGGTCGACAATTCCTCACCGGCGCCCGGCGCGAGCATGATGTCATCGCGCAGGACGCTGCCGCCCGCACCATCGAAGAAACGGCCGAGCACCGGTTCGGGCATTGCCGACCCCTGGTTCAGCGCGATGCGGACCATCAGCCCGGTGGCGGCGACCGTCCCCTGATTGAGGAGGTTGAGCGCAAAACCCACCGCGACATGATCGGCGGCGAAGCGGATGCTGCGAATGTCGAGCGCCATGCCGACGACCGCGCGCTTGTCCCCCGCCGGACGCGTGACGAGCGGCGTGGCGGGCGCGGGCTGCGGCGGCGCCGGGCACGCCGGTGCGGCCGGCTTCGGCGCGGCGGCGCGCGTTGCGGGCGCCGGGGCGGCGGTGCGCGGTGCTTCGTCCGCTTCGTCAATCGACGGACCGGCCAAGGCCGAACGGCGGCGCCAGTACCAGTAACCCGCGCCGAGCGCAGCCAGCGCGGCGAGCGCCCAGGCCCAGAGCGGCGTGCCCGACGGCGCGCTCGCAGGTGCGGCAATGGCCGACGAGTCGTCGGAAGCCGTCACCGGCGGCGCTTCGGTCGCGGCGGGTGCAGCCGGGACCACCGTATCCGGCGGCGGCAGCTCGAGGTTCTCGTTCGCGGCGGGCGGTGCCGATGCCGCGGCGTCGGACTCCGCGGGGCGCGGCGCTGCCGGCGTATCGCGCCGCGCAGGAGTCGGCGCGGGCGTCGTCGCCGTAGCCGGTTGCGTCGGGGTCACGCGCGGCGGAGTCGCGGGCTGGACGGGTGCGGGCGCCGGGGTGGGGGTCAGGGTCGGCTGGCCGCGGCGTTCGCCGGGCGCGACCGGCGGCAGACCATTGTCCGACGGCCCCTGCACGCCGGGCGCGCGGTTGTCATCGGTGGGGGGCGGCAGGCGGAAGTCGAGCGGGCGTGACGAAGAGGGCGCGGGCGCATCCTGCGCGAACGCGGGCGCCGCCCCCGCCAGCAACAGCGCGAGTGCCATCAGCGGCGACGCCGCCTTGCCTGCCTGCCCCATCTTCCTCTTGATCATTCTGTTTCCGCGATCTCGAACCATGAATCCTGGTCCGGCGCCGCTGAATTGGCGCTGAACCCGGCCGCGCCGCCCAACGAGGTCGGTGACATCGGCTGCGCTGCGCACTAGAGGCTTTCCATGACCGATTCCAGCCCCACACCGCTCGCGCCGAAACATCTCGGCCAATCGAGCGAACTTCCTGCCGCGCCCGAAGCCGCGGTGCTCGACTATGTCCCCAATCCGCGCGCCGGCGATCTCTATCTCGTTCGCTTCGCCGCGCCCGAATTCACCTCGCTCTGTCCGGTGACCGGCCAGCCCGATTTCGCGCACCTTGTGATCGACTATGCCCCCGGCGAAACGATCGTCGAATCGAAGAGCTTGAAGCTGTTCCTCGGGTCTTTCCGCAACCATGCGGGTTTTCACGAGGACTGCACCGTCGGCATCGGCCGCCGGCTGTTCGACGAGATGCAGCCTCGCTGGCTGCGTATCGGCGGTTACTGGTATCCGCGCGGCGGCATCCCGATCGACGTATTCTGGCAGTCGGGCGCGCCCCCTGAGGGATTGTGGCTGCCCGATCAGGGCGTCGCGCCCTATCGCGGGCGCGGCTAGTTTGAAACGGCACCGGCCCGCTCCCCCACCCGGCCTCCCATAGGCTACTATCGTTGGGGAGGCCGGGTGGGGGAGCGGGCCGGTGCCGTTTCTGTTCAATGATGATAATTCATCTTTCCGTCACAAAATATTGACATTAGTGTCAGCGATATGACCGCAGCCTCGCTTCCGCACGACCACGACATCAAAGTCGGCGCCGACCAGATCGATTTCATGGGGCACGTCAACAACGCCCATTATCTGAGCTGGGTGCAGGAAGCGGTGCTCGCGCACTGGCGCCATATCGCGCCGCCCGACGCGGTTGCGGCGCATCTGTGGGTCGCGCTGAAGCACGAGATCACCTATCGCCGCCCGGCGTTCCTCGACGATCAGGTGATCGCGACGGTGATCCTCGAAAAGGTGCAGGGCGCGCGCGCCTTTTACGAGACGATCATCAAGCGCGGCGAGGAGGTCCTCGCCGAAGTGAAGTCGAGCTGGTGCTGTATCGATGCCGAAACGATGCGGCCCGCCCGGCTGGCGAGCGACGTGATCGCGCGCTTTTTCCCGGGCGAGAAGGCCTAGGCTTCGGGAACTAAAGGCCCTTCCTTGCGGGGAGAGGGCCTTTCCGCAATTTACGGGCTGACCGGGTCGTCGTCGCCGTCGTCATCGACCAGCAGCCAGATGCCGCCACCGATGATCGCAAGGCCGAGCACGATTGCGATCCAGCTTGCGCCTTCGAGTTCATTCTGGCCTTCGGTGATCGAAACGGCGCCAGCACCATCCATGGTCGGCGCCGCCAAGGCAGCCACCGGCGAGAGGGTCATAGAGGTCGCGGCGATTGAAATCGCGGCCTTTTTCCAAAGATTCATGACGAAGTCCTTTCAGCAAGCCGCCGGGAAACGCGGCGGACGCGGACTTTGTTCCATTTTTGCCAGCGGTACGCCGCATGGGACGACCGGCGTATCGCCTACGCCGCCTCGAACCGGATCGGCAAGCGCTTCAGCCCGCCGACGAACACCGATTCGACACGCGCCGGCGCGCCGTCCAGCTCCAGGGTCTTCAGCCGCGGCAGCAGCTCTTCCATCAATATGCGCATCTCCATCCGCGCGAGATGCTGACCGAGGCAGACATGCGCGCCGAAACCGAACGCGATCTGCTGGTTCTTTTCACGATCGGGATCGAAGGCGAAGGGATCGCCGAACACCGCCTCGTCGCGGTTGCCCGACACATAGTTGAGCATCAGCCAGTCGCCTTCGCGGATCGTCTGTCCGCCGATTTCGACATCTTGCCTGGCGCTGCGCATGAAATGCTGGACCGGGGTGGTCCAGCGAATCGCTTCCTCGATCAACCCAGTCTTGTCGCTTGTCGCGCTGCGAAAGCGTTCGAACAGCGCCGGATTCTTCGCAAGTTCCATGATCGCGCCCGCGGTCGAGGCACTCGTCGTATCGTGCCCCGCAGTCGCGATGATCATATAATAGCCGGCGAGTTCGCGGTCGGGGATCTGTTCGCCGCCAACCATGGCGTTCGCAATGACCGTCGCGATGTCCTCGCGCGGGTTGGCGCGCCGATCGGCGGTGAGCGTACCGAAATAATTTTCGAAATCGGCGATGACATAGTTGAGCATCGCGATCGCCTGCTCGGCGCTGGTGATCGCCTCGCGGCTGCGGTTCAGTTCGGGATCGGTGGGCCCGAACAATTGCTGCGTCAGCATCAGCATCCGCGGCTCGTCCTCGGGCGGAACGCCCAATATGTCCATGATGACGCGCAGCGGATAATGCGCCGCGACATCGCGCGCGAAATCGCACGCCCCGCCCGCCTCGAGCATATGATCGACCGTCTCGCGCGCGATCTGGCGGATGCGCTCTTCGACGATCTTCAGATTCTTGGGCATGAACCAGCTCTGCGTCAGCAGCCGGTATTTCATATGATCGGGCGCATCCATCTGCACCAGCGAGCGGATCAGATGCCCGTCATTGTTCGGCGTCGCCGCGCGCGCCAGCGCCTCGCCGTCGCGATTGGTCAGCACCGTCGGCCGGATACCATTCGCAAAGCGCTGCGGATCGCGGCTGATCGCCATGATGTCGGCGTGCCGCGTGACGAGCCAGAAAGGGTCGTGATCGTGATTCTCGGCGACGCCGAGCGGCACGTTGGCGCGCGCCCAGGCAAGCCGTTCGTGCAGCGGATCCCACGCCCCATAGGCGGCGGGATTGACGACAGCGGCGGCGACCTCTCCGGGCAATATAGGTTTTGTCATGAAACGAAGCTGCCGCAATTCGGCGTGCGAGTCGAGCCGTCAGAAACGGCAGTTCAGATGGCCGTGGCGGGATCGGGCAGCGCCGCCTGCCATTCGGCCCGCGCGCTGCGAATCATCGCCTTCAGCGCCTCGGCCTGTTCGGCCCAGCTTTCGGCACATTCGGTTGTCCACGCCGCGCCCGCCGCCGCGCCCAGTTCGGCGACCGTCATGTCGATGAAGGCGTCATATTCGGCAATCGGCAGCGGGCCATAGGCACGGTGCGTATGCACCAGCTCGGTGACCAGCGGCCACACCCAGCTTTCGCCCTTTGCCAGCCCGAACATCATCTGCAACGTCTCGTCGGTCATCCGCCGCGACGAGGCGTCGACGACCATGAAGCTGGCGCGCCGTCCGGGATAGGCGGCGAAGAAGCGGTCGAACAGCGCGTGGCGGATATCGATGCCCGCGTCGGCGACGGCGGCAAGGCTCGCCTCCATCGCGGGCACGCCGGTCATTTGAACAGGCTGCCCAGGATACCGCGCATCAGCTGGCCACCGAATTTGCCCGCGACCTGCCGGCCGAGGCTCGTCGCCGCCGAGCGCGCCGCCGATTGCACCATCTTGTCGGTGAAGCTCGGCTTTGCGGCCTCGCGCGCGGCGGCCTTTTCGAGCCGCAACCGTTCGCGTTCTTCGGCGGCCTTGCGCTTCGCCTCTTCCTTCGCGGCGATCGCCGCCTGCTTGTCGGCCTCGACCTGCGCCTTGGCCTCGACCGCCGCCGCCTGTGCTTGCTCAGCTTTCGCGGCGAGCAGTTCCTCGGCGCTTTCGCGGTTGACCGGCGTGTCATATTTATCGGCGACGGGCGAGATCGACTTGATAATCGCGCGCTCCTTTGCGTCGAGCGGGCCGGCGCGCGAGCAGGGCGGCTTGATCAACGTGCGCTCGACGGGCGACGGCGCGCCATCGGCCATCAGCAAAGACACCAGCGCCTCGCCGACCTTGAGTTCGGTAATCTCGCGCGCGACATCGACCTTGGGGTTCGGACGGAAGGTTTCGGCAGCAGCCTTCACCGCTTTCTGGTCGCGCGGGGTGAAGGCGCGCAGCGCGTGCTGGACGCGGTTGCCGAGCTGGCCCGCAACATCCTCGGGAATGTCGATCGGGTTTTGCGTGACGAAATAGACGCCGACGCCCTTCGAACGGATCAGGCGCACGACCTGTTCGATCTTGTCGGTCAGCGCCGGCGGCGCATCGTCGAACAGCAGGTGCGCCTCGTCGAAGAAGAAGACGAGCTTCGGCTTGTCGGGGTCTCCGACCTCGGGAAGCGTCTCGAACATCTCCGACAGCAGCCAGAGCAGGAAGGTCGCATAAAGCTTCGGGCTCGCCATCAGCTTGTCGGCGGCAAGGATGTTCACATATCCGCGGCCATTCTCATCGGTGCGGATCATGTCCTGGATGTCGAGCGCGGGTTCGCCGAAGAAATGATCGCCGCCCTGGCTTTCGAGCGTCAGCAATTGCCGCTGGATCGTACCGACGGTCGCCTTGGACACATTGCCATATTTCGTCGTGAGCTCGTCGGCGTTTTCGGCGCACCAGGCGAGCATCGCCTGCAAATCGCCAAGGTCGAGCAGCAGCAGATTCTGTTCGTCGGCGACGCGGAAGGCGATCGCGAGCACGCCTTCCTGCACTTCGTTGAGCCCCATCAGCCGCGCGAGGAGCAACGGTCCCATCTCCGAAATCGTCGTGCGAATGGGATGCCCCTGTTCGCCGAACAAATCCCAGAAGATGACCGGATTGTCGCGATACGCCCAGTCGCTGTCACCGATCTCGGCGGCGCGCGCGGCGAAAATCTCGTGCGTCTTTGCGGTCGGGCTGCCCGCCATCGCCATACCGGCGAGGTCGCCCTTCACGTCTGCGACGAAGACCGGGACGCCGACGGCCGAAAAACCCTCGGCAAGTCCCTGCAAGGTCACGGTCTTGCCGGTGCCGGTCGCGCCCGCGATCAGTCCGTGGCGGTTCGCACGCTTCAGCACGAGCGACTGGCGCGGTCCGTCGGCTGCGCCGCCCCCGCCAAGGCCGATATAGATTTCGCTCGCCGTGCTGCCGTCGCTCACCCGCTGTCCTCCACTAGGTCATTGAACGGCAAGGTTAGAGCGGCGGCGCGGGTCAGGCAATCGGCAAACGGGCCGGCAAACGGTGCGAGCCCAACGGCAGATTTCGACCGATTGCGGACATCTTCTCGACTTTTGCCCGAGCATCATGGAGAGGAACGTCAGGGAAGGATTCCATATGGTTCGATGGCTCATCACGCTGGCGCTAGTGGCACAGGTTGCACCGGCCCTCGCGCAAGAAAAATGTGGAATCAGTCGCCTGACACGCGGTCATCTGAGCGTCTCCGTGTTCATGAAGCAACATGGCGACGAAACGCCATTTGCGGATCATGTTAGCTATACATCGCGCAGCAGCGACGGAGCGCTGGAGCTTCGCGCGCCCTACACAATGGACCAGAGCGGCTTGCTGATCCCGTATATGCTCTTCATCCAAACCCTCCCGAATCTGCCGCCCGAACAAAAATCGCCCGAGAGGATCAAATGGCGCTTCAACGCAGAGGATTGGGCTACGTTTCCGTATCGCTATACCTACCCCGATCAGCGTGGCAATTTTAGCTACAAGATCGCCCAATTGGGATCAGGCGCACTATCTTTCCAGACCGAATGGCTGGACAGGTTACGGCAAGGTGGGCGTTTCACGGTCATGAGACTGCTCGAAGACGGGCAGGAAGTCGCAATGGGCTCGGTCGATTACCCTACCAATGAGATAATTGCCGACGTCTTTGATGAAGCCCGAAATCAGGCTCTGGCAAGGTTGGCACCATGTGGGCCGCCGGCTGCATCCGTCCCGGCTGCTCCTCGGAACTAAACGTCCGCTTCCTACCCCAAAGCCGACAGGCCTCAGCCGGTTCACCCCATGATGAAGGCGTTGAGCTTGTTGCCGTCGGGATCGCGGAAATAGCCGGCGTAAAATCCCTCGCCGCGCGGTCCCGGAGGGCCTTCGCACGTCCCGCCATTGGCGAGCGCGATGTCGTAAAGGCGGTGGACCTGATCCTTGTCCTTTGCCTGCAGCGCAACCATCACGCCGTTGCCGACGGTCGCCTCGTTGCCGTCGAACGGCTTGGTCAGGCCGATTCCCGCGCCGCCATCGGGCTTGCCCCACGCGATGAAGGCCTCATACTCCATCATCCGCGGCGTTTCGAGTTCGGCGGCGATCGCGTCATAGAAGGCGGCCGCCTTCGCCAGATCCTTCGTCCCAAGCGTCACATAGCCAATCATCATCATTCTCCCGACTCGATGTTATGGGAACATAATATGAACATTGGCGAAGGCGCGCAAATGAAAAGGGCGCCGGACCCGAAGGTCGCGGCGCCCCTGTCCCGGCCGGAAAGGCCGGAGCTTATTTCACGCGGATCGCGATAAAGGCCGACGGGCCGCCGCGACGCAGGATTTCGAGCAGGACCGCGTCGCGGCCCGCCTTCTTCGCGTCGGCAACCGCCTTGGCGAGCGCCTCCGCCGTCGTCACCGGCGTCCGGTTCGCGCTGAGGATCACGTCGCCGCGGCGCAGGCCCTTCCGGCCCGCGTCGCTGTTCGCCGACGCCGCGCCGATCACGAGGCCCTTCGTCCCGGCATCGACCCCCACCGCGCGCGCGATATCGGGGGTCACCACCTGCACCGACAGGCCGAGTTCGTTCTGGATCGCCTTGTCGGCGGCCCCGGTCGCATCCTCGGGCTCGGCCTGTTCGGCCTCGGGATCGAAGTTGCTGCCCGCCAGCTCTTCCTCGGGCGGGCGCGTGCCGACCAGCGTCTGGATCGTCATCGCCTTGCCGTCGCGGATGATTTCGAGCGGGATGCGCGTGCCCGGCTTGGTGTTCGACACGATGTACGACAAAGTCTGCTGCGGCGTTACTTCCTTGCCGTTGACCTTGGTCACGACGTCGCCGCGCTTCAGCCCGGCCTTTTCGCCAGCCTGTCCGGGTTCGACGCGCTGGATGAACTCGCCGCGGTCCTTGGGCAGGCCGAGTGCCGCCGCGAGATCCTCGTCGACCGGCGCGATGCCGATGCCGAGATAGCCGCGCTGGACCTTTTCGCCGGCGCGCAGTGCGTTGATCACCGGGATCGCCGCGTCGGCGGGGATGGCGAAATTGACGCCAATGTTCGCGCCGACAGGCGAGATCAGCATGTTGTTGATGCCGACGACATTGCCCTGCAGGTCAAACAGCGGACCGCCCGAATTGCCGCGGTTGATCGCGGTATCGGTCTGGATATAGCGGTCATAGGCGCCGCCCTGACCGATGTTGCGCTGCACCGCCGAGATGATGCCCGCGGTCACGGTCGAGCCGAGGCCGAGCGGGTTGCCGATCGCAACGACCCAGTCGCCGACACGCGCCGTGCTGCTGTCGGCGAACTTCACGAACGGCAGGCCGCTCGCGTCGATCTTGAGCAGTGCAAGGTCGGACGCGACGTCGCGGCCGACGATCGTCGCCTTATATTCCTTCTGGTTGGTCAGCGTCACCGTGACCTGGTTGACCGCCTCGCCGCGCGGGCCGCCCGAGATGACGTGATTGTTCGTGACGATATAGCCGTCGGCGGAGATCAGGAAGCCCGAGCCGCCGCCCTGCTGTTCCTGCGTGATCGGTTCGCGCGTCCCGGCGAAGGGATTCAGTCGAACGCCGAGCGTGACTTCCTGCTTGGTCGAGATGTTGACCACCGCGGGCTGGAGCTGTTCGACGAGGTCGGCGAAGCTTTCGGGCGCGCCCGAACGCGGGACCGCCTTGGCGATTTCGCTCTTTTCATTCTGCGCGACCTGCGCGCCCACGGGAGACTGGGTGACCAGCGCCAGCGCGGTGCCACCCGCCAGCAAGGCCGAAGTGATGCCATAAACATAACGCACGATCGGAAATCCTCTTCGTTCTCGAAAACTCAACAGCCCCGGCTGCGGCGGTCTGCGGCGGACTGGCTGAACGGTATTTGAACATGAACGGCGCTTGCATATCCCGTTCATCGGACCGTCCGCCCGCCGCGACCTCCTCAATTGCCGCGGAAACGCTTCAGATATTCATTGTCCGCCGACATGATGATCGACGTCCCACCCTGGTTGTTTTCCCCCAGGAAGGTCTGCCGATAGCTCTGCATCGCACGGTAGAAGTCATAGAATTCGGGGTCCTTGCCAAAGCTCGCCGCATAGATGCGCGCCGCTTCGCCGTCGGCGCCGCCGCGGATGATCTGCGCTTCCTTCTGCCCTTCGGCACGGATCGAGATCGCCTCCTGCTGCCGCGCGGTGCGCATGCGGTTATACGCCGCCTCTAGCGTCGCGCCTTCGGGAAGGTCGGCGCGCTTGATCCTGACGTCGATGATCTCGGCGCCATATTTGTTCGCCTCGCGGTTCAGCGCGATCTGGATATTGTCCATCACCGCGCCGCGTTCGGGCGACAGCAGGGTCGCAAAGGTGCGCTTGCCGAGCTCGTTGCGCAGCGACGAACCGAGGATCGTCGCAAGCTGCGCCTGCAATTTATCCTCGGTGCGGATCGCGGTGTACATGCGCACCGGGTTGGTGATGCGGAAGCGCGCAAAGGCGTCGACCTGCAAGCGCTGCTGGTCGGTCGAGAGCACCTGCTGGCGCTCCATGTTCACGCCGAGGATGCGCTTGTCGATATACTGGATGCCGTCGGTGAACGGCACGCGCAGCACGAGGCCGGCGCCCGAGCGCCCGAAATCCTCGTTCGGCTTGTAACGGTTCACCGTCCGCTCGATCTCGCCGAAGCGCAGGATCAGCGCCTGCTTGTCCTCGGGCACGATCGCGAGCGATTGCGACAGGATGACGAGCAGGACGACGACACCGAAGAGCAGCCGCATCGGGTTCTGGAACAGCGAATTCATCATTCGCCTCCCTTCGCGCTCGCGGTGGCTTCGGGCGCCTTGATCCGCTTCTGCACTTCGTTCAGCGGCAGATAGGGGGTTACCCCGCGTGCCTCGACAATCGTCTTGTCGACGTTCGACAACACCGTCTCCATCGTTTCATAATAGAGGCGCTGGCGGGTCACGCCGGGCGCCAGCTTATACTGTTCGTAAATCTTGTCGAACGCCGCGGTGTCACCGCGGGCGCGTTCGAGCACCTGCTGCTGATAGGCGCGCGCGAGGTTGATCGCCGATTCGCGTTCCTGCCGCGCCGCGGTAACTTCCTTGAACGCCTCGTCGACCTGGCTCGGCGGATCGACCTGGCGGATCGCGATGCCCTGGATCATCACGCCGGCGCGATACTGGTTGAGCAGTTCCTGCATGCGCTGCTGGACCTGCGCCTCGATCTCGACGCGGCCGGGGCCGATCGCCTGGACGAGGTCGAAGTTCGCGACCGTCGCGCGCATCGCGCTTTCGGCGACTTCGCGGATCGTGCCTTCGGGATCGGCGAGCTGGAAGAAGAAGAGTTCGGGATCGCGCACCGACCAGCGGACCTCATAGGCAAGGTCGACGATGCTCTGGTCGCGCGTCAGCACGAAATTCTCGTCGGTCGCGTTCGGCGAACCGACCGCCATCGTGCGGATTGCGCGGACGTCCTCGAGCCGGATGCGCTCGACCGGCGCCGGCCAGGTCAGCTTCACGCCGGGACCGACGGTGCGCGAATAGCTGCCGAGACGCGTGACCACGCCTTCCTTTTCGGGCGGCACGATGTGGAAGGAGGAAAAGAGCACCCACGCGACGGCCACGCCGACCACGCCCCATTTCCAGAACTTGGCCGAATCGCCGAAATTGAACTGGCCGCTGCCGCCCGAACCGCCGCCGCCGAACCCACCGCGCCCCTTGCGCAGCAGTTCGTCGAGCGCCGACGGGCCGCGCGGTTTTGGTCCGCGGCGCTGGTCGGCGGGATCGGGGGTCACCCACGGGTTGCGCGGGCCGGGCTTCTTGCCGTCGCCCTTTCCGTCGTCATCCCCCTTGCCCGGGCCGCTGCCCCATGGGCTGTTGGCCATCTGGCTGATCTGATGGAAAAATTGCCGCAATCCTCTCGGGCTGCGGCGTCCCATGCTGCCGTCAATCTTGTCGTTCATAAGGCTTTTATAGGGTCGGCGGGCGCGATTAACAGGGGGTGCGCGCGAAAATGGTGAGGGTCAGGGTCCACCCTTCACACGTTCGAGGCGCCGAAATGGCGAAGATATCGCCTTCGCGCGGCCGTCGCGGCTAGTGGTTCTAGCGGCAAGCCGCGCGAAGGCGAGATCGAAGCCATTTCGGCGTCCCTTCGGGATTTGACCGATTTTGCCCATGGCTGCGTCGGCAAGCCTTGAAATATCGACATATTCCTTCGCCTTGCTTCCTTGCCCTGAACAAAATCGCTTCAAACCTCGAACGTGCGAAGGGCCGACCCTGACCCTAGCTAAACAGGCCAATCATGCCTATCTGGCGCGGACATGACCGAACAAAGCGCCGATATCGCCCGCCTGACCACCGCCGCCGCAGAGCTCAGCGAAGGGCGCTCCTCGGGCCTCCGCATGCTCGACGATTCGGGTCTGCTCGCCGTCGTTCTCGACGTGTCGGGACTGGCGGTCGAAGACCGCAAACCGCTCGAAGACAAGCTGCGCGCCGGCCTGCTGGCCGAAGCGGGGGTACGCGAAGTGCGCATCGCGATGACGGCCGAGAAAAAGTCGATGACGATCATCGCGGTCGGCAGCGGCAAGGGCGGGGTCGGCAAATCGACCCTCGCCGCGAACCTTGCGGTTGCTCTCCGGCGCCAAGGCGTGAAGGTCGGGCTGGTCGACGCCGATATCTATGGGCCCTCGCAGCCCCGCCTGATGGACAGCGAAGGCGTCAAACCCGAAGCGCGCGGATCGAAGCTCGCGCCCGTTCCCAACGCCTATGGCGTACCGATGCTCTCGACCGGACAGATCGCGGCGCCGGGACAGGCAATCGCGTGGCGCGGGCCGATGGCGGGCAAAGCGCTCGAACAGCTCGTCGACGCAAGCTGGGGCGATATCGACACGCTCGTCGTCGACCTGCCGCCGGGCACCGGCGACGTCCAGCTGACGATGATCCAGCGCCACAAGCCGGCGGGCGCGGTGATCGTCTCGACACCGCAGGACCTTGCGCTGATGGACGCGACGCGCGCGGTCAGCCTGTTCGAACAGGCCGATGTGCCGATCATCGGGCTGGTCGAGAATATGGCGGGCTATGCCTGCCCGCATTGCGGCGAGGTCAGCGACCCGTTCGGTTGCGGCGGCGCCGAGGCGGCGGCGGGCACGATGGGGCTCGACTTCCTCGGCCGTGTGCCGCTGTCGATGGGCATCCGCCTCGCCAGCGACGGCGGTGTGCCGCCGGCGGCGGGAACCGATCATGCGGGCGAACCATTCCATGCGATAGCGGCGAAGGTGGCCGACTGGCTGCAAGCACGAAAGGGCAAATGATGGCGATCAACGACGAAGGCGAGATTCGCGAGTTGCTCGGCCAAAAACGCCGTATCGCCATCGTCGGTGCTTCACCCAATCCCGCCCGCGCTTCGAACGGCGTCCTCGCCTTTCTCGTAAGTCAGGGCCATGACGTGATTGCGGTCAATCCAGGGCACGCCGGCAAGACGATCCAGGGTGCCCCGGTCGTTGCGACGCTCGCCGACGTCGAGCCGCCCGCCGAGCTCGTCGACATCTTCCGCAACAGCGAAGACGCGGGCGCCGCGGTCGACGAGGCGATCGTCCATGGCGCCAAGGCGGTGTGGATGCAGCTTGGGGTGATCAACGAAGCCGCGGCGAAACGCGCCGATGCCGCCGGGCTGACCGTCGTCATGGACCGTTGCCCGAAGATCGAAATCCCGCGCCTCGGCCTGCTCAAGTGAGGGCCGCGCTACCGCTGTTCGCCGCGTCGCTGCTTGCAGGATGCGCAACGACGCCGACGAACGCGAATCCGCAGGACGCCTTTTTCGACGCGCTCGCCGCCCGCTGCGGCAAGGCCTATGCCGGCCGCCTCGCGAGCGATCAGGAGGCCGATGCCGAGATGCGCGGCAAGGCGATGGTGATGCACATCCGCCATTGCACCGCCCAGCGCATCGAAATCCCCTTCCATATCGACGGACTCGGCCCCGATGGCGGCTGGGACCGCTCGCGCACATGGATCGTCAGCCGCACGGCAACCGGGCTTCGCCTGAAGCACGACCATCGCCACGCCGACGGCAAGCCCGATGAGGTCACGCTTTATGGCGGCGACACCGCCGATGCCGGGACGGCGACGCGCCAGACCTTTCCAGTCGATGCCGAATCGATCGCGATGTTCGAACGCACCGGCCGCAGCGTTTCGACGACCAACATCTGGTCTGTCGAAACGACCGGAACGGGCTTCACCTATGGCCTCGACCGGCAGGGGCGGCATTTTCGCGTCGCGTTCGATTATGCCAAGCCGGTCACGCCGCCGCCAGCGCCCTGGGGCTGGTAGGGAACCGATTCGCCCGCCATGCGCTCCCCCCGCATCGAACGGGAGAAAAAATATGCGCTGCCAGACCCTTATGCTCGTCCCGCTGTTTGCGCTCGGCGCGTGCAGCGAAAAGGCGCCCGACCCGCGCGGGGTCGGGCATGACGAAACCCTGCTGTCGGTCTCGGCGACTGGTCGCTCCGAAACGAAGCCCGACGAGGCGCGCTTCACCGCCGGGGTGAGTACGATCGCACCGTCGGCGGAAGCCGCCACGCAGAAAAACAACGAAACGATGACCAAGGTGACCGAGGCGCTGAAGGCGTTCGGCGTCGCGGGCAAGGACCTCCAGACGCGCCAGCTGACGGTGGACCGAATCGACTGGGGCGCCAACAAGGGAAAATATGAAGCGGTCAACCAGGTCGAGGTGCGGATGCGCGCGGTCGACAAGGCGGGCGAAGCGGTCGCCGCGACGACAGAGGCAGGCGCCAACGTCCTGTCGGGTCCGACGCTGCGCGTGTCCGATCAGGAGGCCGCGACCAAATCGGCCTATGCCGCCGCCTATCGCGCCGCGCGGGCGCGCGCCGACGCCTATGCGGGCGCCGCGGGGCTCAAGATCGACCGCGTGCTGACGATCCGCGATGGCGGAGAGACTTCGCCTCCGATGCCCTATTACGAAATGGACGCCGCGGCGAACCGGGCTGTCGCGCAATCGGCCGCGCCGCCCTTCAATCCCGGGGTGAACGAATCGCAGGTTTCGGTCCGCGTCGACTTCGCCTTGTCGGAGAAATAGTCGCGCACCCCGTACGGACGCGCATTCCAAAAGCCTTTGCCTCGCCGACTCGCGCCGACTATCAGCAGCGGGCATGGCCGGCATTCGCGACACTGTGGGGAAAAACAAATCGCGCCTGCCGCACGTCAGCCGCCGCCAGATGCTGGTCGGCGCGACCGCGGCGGGCGGGCTTGCCATCGCGTGGAGCCTGTGGCCGCGCGATTACCAGCCCAACCTGACCGCCGCGCCCGACGAGCATATCTTCAACGCCTTCCTGAAGATCGGCGATAACGGGCATATCAGCGCGATCGTCCCGCAATGCGAAATGGGCCAGGGCGTCACGACGCTGTTGCCGCAGATCATGGCCGACGAGCTCGGCGCCGACTGGCGGACGATCGCGGTCGAGACCGCGCCGATCAACCCGCTCTACACCAACACGCTGCTCGTCGACGAGGATAGTGCCGTCTTCACACCGCGCGCGGGCGTCCCCGATTTCGTGTCCGACGTGCGCAGCTGGGTCCGCCGCGAATGGGCGGTGCGCCACGCGGTGATGCTCACCGCGAACAGCTCGTCGGTGCGCATGTTCGAGGGGCCGTGCCGCGCCGCGGCGGCGCAGGCGCGCGTGCTGTTGATGATGGCGGCAGCGAAGCGCTGGGACGCCGACTGGGAACAATGCGATACCCACGACGGCTTCGTCACCTTCGGCAAGAAACGCCTCCGCTTCGGCGACGTTGCCGCCGCGGCGGCGCTGCTCGAACCGCCCGCCGAACCCGTCTTCCGCGCGAGCAGCGCCGATCCGCTCTACGGCAAGGAACTCACGCGGCTCGACCTGCCGGCCAAGGTCGACGGGTCGGCCAATTATGCGGGCGACATCCGCCTGCCCGACATGGTGTTCGCCGCGATCCGCCAGGGCCCGCTGGGCGCGACGCAGCTGAAGGGCATCGACCGCAAGAAGGGGCTCGCTTCGCCCGGCCTGTTGCACGTCGTCACGCACGATCGCTGGGTCGCCGCGGTCGCGCGCAACTGGTGGGCGGCGAACCGCGCGCTCGACCGCTTCGCGCCGGTATTCGAAACCGACGGCGCGCCGATTTCGTCGGATCGGATCGACAAGGCGCTGAAGGCCGCGCTGAAGGGCGACGGCTATCGCATTTCGAGCGAGGGCGATGTCGCCGAAGCGATGGAGGGGCGTACGAAGGTCGCGGCCGAATATGCCGTCGCCCCCGCGCTTCATGCCGCGATCGAAACGCGCACCGCCACTGCGGCACCAGACGGCGGCGGGCTGCGCGTCTGGGTCGCGACGCAAGCCCCCGCACAGTGCCGCGACGCGATCGCCGACGCCACCGGGCTGGCACCTGCGAATGTCACGCTGTTCCCGATGATGGCGGGCGGATCGTTCGACGCGTGCCTCGACCATAGTGTCGCGGTGCAGGCGGCGATCATCGCGCTGCAAATCAAACGCCCGGTCCAGCTCGCCTGGTCGCGCGCCGAGGAGATCATGCGCCTGCCCCCCCGCGCGCCGGCGCGGGCAAAGCTCACCGCGACGCTCGACGCCGCGGGAGGGATCGACGCGCTGGTGACGCGCATCGCGGTGCCGCCGACGAATCACGAGGTTCGCGCGCGCCTGTTCGACAATGCGCCCGCCGACATTGCGCAGCGCGCCGCGGCAGGCAACGCCGATGCCGCCGCGGTCGAAGGCGCCGCGTCGAACTATGCCATCCGCCACCGCGCGGTCGATCATTGCCCCGCCGACATCGGCCTGCCGACCGGGCGCTGGCGCGGCAATGCCGACAGCTACACCGCCTTTTTCACCGAATGCTTCGTCGACGAAATGGCGGCGCGCGCGGGAACCGACGCGCTGTCCTATCGCATGGCGATGCTCGGCAATGCGCCGCTCCTCGCGCGCTGCCTGCTCACCGCGACCAGCCTCGGCGGATGGGAGGGCGGCCTCGCGGGCACGGCGCAGGGACTTGCCTGTCACACGATGCGTGGCAGCCATATCGCGCTGATGGCGACCGCGCGGCAGAGCGACCGGGGGTTGCAGGTCGAACAGCTCGTCGCGGTCGTCGACGCCGGGCGCCTCGTCAATCCGGCGGTCGCGCGCCAGCAGATCGAGGGCGGGCTGGTCTTCGGCCTTGCCGCTGCGGTCGGCGCGACCACCGACTATGAAGGCGGCATCGCGACCGCGCGCAAATTCGGCCAGCTCGGGCTGCCCGACCTGTCGCAAACGCCGCAGATCATCGTGGAATTCATCGACAGCGACCGCGAGCCCGGCGGGCTGGGCGAGATCGCGGTACCCGTCGTCGCGCCCGCGATCGCCAATGCGATGTTCGCCGCGACCGGCCGCCGCATCCGCCGCATCCCCCTGTCGGCGGACCCGCTGTGAGCCTTCCGCCCGACCATCCGCACCTGGCGACGCGGCGCATCGGCGTGCTGCTCGTCAACCTCGGCACCCCCGACGCGCCCGATGCGCCCTCAGTGCGGCGCTATCTGGCCGAGTTCCTGTCGGACCGCCGCGTCGTCGAAATTCCACAGATACTGTGGCAGCCGATCCTGCGTGGACTCATCCTGACCACCCGCCCGAAAAAGTCGGCGCACGCCTACGCGCAGGTGTGGACCGACGAAGGGTCACCGCTTGCCGCGATCACCCGCGCGCAGAGCGAGGCGTTGCAGGCGGCACTCGGCGACGCGGCGATAGTCGCCCACGCCATGCGCTATGGTCAGCCCGCCATCGGTCCGGCGATCGACGCGCTGACCGCCGCAGGATGCCGGCGCATCCTGATCGCGCCGCTCTATCCGCAATATTGTGCCGCAACGACGGCAACGGTGGTCGATGCCGTGGGCAGCCATCTGAAGACCCTGCGCTGGCAACCGGCGCTACGCTTCGTGCCGCCATATCACGACGATGCCGCCTACCTCGGTGCGCTGAAAACATCGGTCGAAGCCGGGATTGCCGCGCTCGATTTCACGCCCGACGTGCTGCTCGCGAGCTTTCATGGCATGCCCGAACGCACGTTGCATCTGGGCGATCCCTATCATTGTCAGTGCCAGGCGACCGCGCGCCTGCTGTCGGACGCGCTCGGCCGCCCGGTCGAGGTCGCATTCCAGTCGCGCTTCGGCCGCGCCAAATGGCTCGAACCCGCGACCGATGCGCGTCTCGAACAATTGGGCCGCGAAGGACGGAGCGTGGCGGTCTTCGCGCCGGGCTTTGCGGCCGATTGCCTTGAAACGCTCGAAGAACTCGCGATCCGCGGCAAGCATCAGTTCGAGGCTGCGGGCGGCAAACGCTTCGCCTACCTCGCCTGCCTCAACGCCGGGGCGCCGGGGTCGGCGATGATCGAAGCGCTGGTGCGCCGCGAACTCGCGGGCTGGCTCTGACCGTTCCCGCTTACCAACTGTTTAGGTCCATGCGCTAAATTCATCCGGCCCGGCGCCGAAACGGCGGCCGCGCCGCTTGGAGATATGCGATGAACCAGGTCGAATCGGCCGCGTTGAAGCTGGTCCTCTTTACCCTGGCCTTCCTCGCGATCGCCTTCGTCGTCTGGTGGTTGCGCCGCCCGCGCTCCGCACACGCCGCGCCGCGAACGCCGGGCGAAAGCCGCCTGCCACGCCTGTCACGCAAGACGAATCCCGAGCTGCAACATGTCGAAATCGCCCCGTCGCGGCTCGCACGCGTCAGCGGCAAGGCGCCGCTGGAGCACCCGCCTGCGATCGAATGGGACGACGATCCCGTCGCCCCGACGCCGGAAGTCGAGCCCGCGGCGGCCGAAACCGCGCTTGAATCGCACGTCGCCGACATCGAACGGCAGGTAGTCCGGCTGGAAAAATCGAGTCCCGACACCGCGCCGCGGCCTGTCGGGCTTGAAAAACCGGATACCGACACGGTGACGTTACGGCTCGTTCCGCAGATTCCGCCGCGCGACGCGATATCGACGACGAGCTGGCTCGGCGGCCGTCCGCGGCTGCCCGCCGGAACCGAATGGCCGAAGATCGACGACCAGCCGGCCGATTTCCTCGCCCAGATCGATTGCGCCGGCCTGCCGCGCGCGCTGTGGGGCGGGCTGGGGCCGCGCGACGGCACGCTCGCCTTCTTCATCCATCGGCGCAAACCGGATATGCGCGTGCTGCACCTGCGCGATGCGGGTGCGCCCGTTTCGCCGCCCTTCGCCCTCAACGACCCCGAGGGCTGGTTCGCGCCCTATGGCGGTCTTGGGACCGGCGACCTTGCATCCTTTGCCGTCCGCGCCTTTCCCGAATGGCCCGTCGACCTTGTCGCCGCCCGGCCGGGCGAAGCCGATCCGCGCGAAGTAGGTGACGCCGACGAACCCGGCCGTGCGCTGTATGATCGCGGCTACGACATCGCCGACCCGGCATTCCACCCCTTCGACTGGGGCAGCATGACCGCGATGATCGCGCTGCTCGAGATGCGGCTCGGTGAGCTGGCAAGGGAGGATGCGTCTCCCGCCGCCGCAAGCGACGAGGAGGCCGACGAAGCAAAACGCCGCGCCGCGATCAATCGCGAGGCGGTCGAGCGTGCGCGCGAGATTATCGCGATCGTCCACGACAGCGCCGCACGCGACGCCTTTGCGGCGGGCGACGCGACGGCGGTGATGGCGGCGCTGCACGCGATCCGCTGGGCAACGACGGTTCGCACGATCGACCCTGAAACGGGCGCCGAGCGGATCGAAACGATCGCCCTGCCGCTCACGACGCACCGCGCTGACGCGGACCTTTGGGTCCATGATTACCAGACGATGCTGTTCGACCGCGCCAAACATGCCTGGTGCGCCAACCCGGACCATCTTTCGGCCCCGGCGCGTGCGCTCTACGAACCCTGGTGGCAGGAACTCGCCGCGCGCGAGATGGCCGCGATAGGCCACGAACCATTTCGCCATATCGCCGATTTTGACGAGGATCGCGATGCCGTGCTGATCGAACTGCCCACCAGCGGGCTGATGAGCCGGCGGTTCGGCGACGGTGACAATCTGGTGGTGACGCTCGACAAGGCCGACCTTGCGATCGGCGACTTTTCAAAGATCCGTGTGCAGATCAGCAACTAGCGCCGAAAGTCCTCTGCATAGCTTTGCGATTGACGTTCCGGTCAACTTGCGGCCGTCGTCGGCGCGGCCTAGTCATGGAGCCATAACTCTGTGGGAGAGCTGGATTTATGGCACGTATCGCAATCGTTACCGGTGGCAGCCGCGGCATCGGGGAAGCCATTTCCCTGAAACTCAAGGAGCAAGGTGTCACCGTCGTCGCCAACTATGGCGGTAACGACGAAAAGGCCCGCGAGTTCACCGATCGCACGGGCATCGCGGCCATCAAATGGGATGTCGGCGACCATCAGGCGTGCCTCGACAGCTGCGCGCGAATCGCCGAGGAATTCGGCCCGGTCGATATCGTCGTCAACAACGCCGGGATCACCCGCGACGGCACGCTCGCCCGCATGAGCTACGACGACTGGGACGATGTGATGCGCGTCAACCTCGGCGGCTGCTTCAACATGGCGAAGGCGACCTTCGGCGGCATGGTCGAGCGCGGCTGGGGCCGCATCGTCAACATCGGGTCGATCAACGGGCAGGCGGGCCAGTATGGCCAGGTTAATTACGCCGCCGCCAAATCGGGCATCCACGGCTTTACCAAGGCGCTGGCGCAGGAAGGTGCGAAGAAGGGCGTGACGGTCAATGCGATCGCGCCGGGCTATATCGACACCGACATGGTCGCCGCGGTGCCCGCGCCCGTGCTCGAAAAGATCGTCGCGAAAATCCCCGTCGGGCGCCTCGGCCAGGCCGACGAAATCGCGCGCGGCGTCGCCTTCCTGTGTAGCGAGGATGCCGGATTCGTCACCGGATCGACGATGAGCATCAACGGCGGCCAACATATGTATTGACGGGGACAGGCCCCGGCGGCGGCTTTGCCGTCGCCGGTTTGGGCGCTAACGTCAGACGATGCCCAACCCCCTCCATCCCCCCGTCAAACGGTCGGTCACGATCGCCGGTCATCCGACCTCGATCAGCCTCGAACCGATGTTCTGGGACGCGCTCGAGGCTGCCGCCGCGCAGCAGGCCTTGCCCGTCAACGCGCTCGTCGCGCGGATCGATGTCGAGCGGATGGAGGCGGACGATCCCCCCAACCTGACCTCGGCGATCCGCCAATGGCTATGGCGGATGCGCGCCGACTAGATGGCGGCGTAGACAGCCGATCCGAACGCCGCGCCCTTGTCGGGCGCATGATGCAGGAACAGTGAAGGCTCGATCAGTTCGAGCTCCATGATGTGCAGCTTGCCCGCCGCGTCGCCGACCATGTCGACGCGCGCATAGACCGGCGCGGCGGGGGCTGCGGCGAGTGCGGCGGCGGCTAGTTCCCACGCGGCCTCGCTTGCTACCCACACCGTCTCGCGGCCGCCGAACTGCTCCTGCACGCGAAAATCGCCCGACGCGGGACGTTTGACGATCGCGTGGCTGAATTTCCCCGCAAAGAAGAACAGCGAATATTCGCCTTCGGTCAGGATGCCGGGCATCAGCGGCTGGACGAGGCGGCGCTGTCCGTGCGCATCGGCCGGGATTGCCTCGCCCGCCGTGATGCGGTGCGTACCGTCGGCGCCCCCCGAGATAGCGGGTTTGATCACCGCCTCGCCGATCGCGAGTTCGGACATCGCCGCAGCCAGGCTCGCATCGTCGAGCGCCGCAACCTCGACCGTCGGCACGACGGCCACGCCCTTCGTGCCGAGCTGCGCGAGATAAGCCTTGTCGCTGTTCCAGCGCAGCACCGGCACCGGATTGGCGACCGGCAGCGCTTCGGCCTCGAGCCGGTCGAGCAAAGCGTACCAGCCCGCAACATCGCGCTGATAGCCCCACGCGAAGAGCGGCAGCACGAGGTCATAGCCCGCGAGATCGCCGGGGTCGGTCCACGCCCTTTGCTCGACGATCAGCCCGGCCGCGGTCAGCGCCGCCGCCTTGCGGGCAAAGGCGGGCTGCCACTTCTCGTAATAGTCGGGGGCCGGGACGAGGATCGCGACGCGGGGCTGGAAAGGCATTTACCTCCCCAGCAACCCGCGCGCCTGCCCCGCAATGTGCGACAGCATCGCACCATTGGGGCTCGGTATCATCCGCGCGCGGTCGACCGTTGCACGGAATTGCTCGACCCGCGGCGCATGGTCGGCGAGCCATTTGGTCACCGCCGCGTCGAGGTCGCCCTTCGGCAGCCCTGCGAGGAAAGTCAGGCGCATCTGCTGGAAATCGCGCGCCAGGCTGTTGACCAGCAGGCGTTCCCACGGATCGGCGGGGCTCATATGCGCCGCCAGCGTCTGCGCCCAGTCGAGCCCGAGTGCCTCACCCAGATGCGTGAAGGCGTGCGTCACCGCGATCTCGTCGTCGCCGCGCCGTTCGGCGAGGTCGACGATGCCGATCGCGCCATCGGTCTTGAACAGACGGACGACCGAAGCGGTCAGCGCCTCGGGCGCGCCGGCGTCGAGAAGCTGCTGCGCGAGCATGTCCCACTGGCGCTTCACCGACGGGCTGAGCAGCGTATCGACGCCCGCCGTCAGGCGGTCGACGCCGGGCTCGAGCCGCGCGACGACGGGTCCGGGCTGCGACAACGTCTGCGTCACGCGCAGCAGGTCCGCCATTTGCGAGGTCATCGCCGACGCCGCCTGCGCGAAGAGCGAGAGGCGGACGGATTCGTCGATCTTCGCCGCGTCGAGCGCGTCCCAGATCGCAGGTATTTCGAGCAGCCGTTCGACCGCGACGAACGCCGCGGCGATGTCGCCGAGCGCGCAGCCTTCCTCTTCGACCAGCTCGAACGGATGGACGATGCCCATGCGGTTGATGATCCGGTTCGCGATCTTCGTCGCGATGATTTCACGGCGCAGTTGGTGATCGGCGATCGCCTGCGCGAAATCACGCTGCATCTCGTCGGGGAAGGCGGCCGCAAGGTCGCTGCCGAGCGCCGGATCGTCAGGAAGATCGCTATGTTCGATCGCATCCTGCAGCGCGAGCTTCGCGGTCGACAGCAGCACCGCGAGTTCGGGCCGCGTCAGCCCGCGCCCTTCAGCGGCACGGCGGAGCAGCTCGTCGTTAGCGGCGAGCCCCTCGACCTTGCGGTCGAGCCGGCCCGACGCCTCGAACGTCTCCATCAGCCGGACGAGCGACGGCACCGCGGCCGATCCGCCCTTTTCGGCGATCGACAGCGCAAGCGCCTGGAGCCGGTTGTCCTCGAGCACCAGCTCCGACACATTGTCGGTCATCCGCACGAGCAGCGCGTCACGATCTTCCTGGCTCAAGCGGCCTTCGGCCATTTCGCGGTTGAGCGCGATCTTGATATTGACCTCATTATCCGAGCAGTCGACGCCCGCGCTATTGTCGATGAAGTCGGTGTTGATCCGCCCGCCCTTCGCCGAGAAGGCGATGCGCGCGGCCTGCGTGACGCCGAGATTGGCGCCCTCACCGACCGCCTTCACGCGCAGGTCCTCGGCATCGACGCGCAGCGCGTCGTTCGCCGGATCGCCGACTTCGGCGTTGTTCTGGCTTGCGGCCTTCACATAGGTGCCGATGCCGCCGAACCAGAGGAGGTCGACCGGCGCTTTGAGGATCGCCGAAATGAGCGACACCGGGTCGATTTCGGAGACCGAAAGGCCGAGCAGCGCCTGCACCTCGGGGCTCAAAGGAATGCTCTTCTGGCTGCGCGGGAAGATGCCGCCGCCCTTCGAAATCAGCTTGGCGTTATAGTCGGCCCAGGATGAGCGCGGCAGATTGAACATCCGCTCGCGTTCCTTCCAGCTTTTCGCCGGGTCGGGATTGGGGTCGAGGAAGATATGGCGGTGGTCGAACGCCGCGGTGAGCTGGATCGCCTTCGACAGCAGCATGCCGTTGCCGAACACGTCGCCCGACATGTCGCCGCAGCCGGCGACGCGGATCGTGTCGGTCTGCACATCGACGCCCATTTCGGCGAAGTGGCGCCGGACCGACAGCCACGCACCCTTGGCGGTGATGCCCATCGCCTTGTGGTCATAGCCGTTCGACCCGCCGCTCGCGAACGCATCGCCGAGCCAGAAGTCGCGTTCCATCGCGAGCGCATTGGCAACGTCGGAGAAGGTCGCGGTGCCCTTGTCCGCGGCGACAACGAAATAGGGATCGTCACCGTCGTGGATCACAACGCCCTTCGGATGCACGACCTTGCCGCCCACCAGATTGTCGGTGATCGATAGGAGCGAACGGATGAAGATGCGATAGCATTCGGTGCCTTCGGCGAACCAGGCATCGCGGTCGATCGACGCATCGGGCAGCGCCTTCGGATAGAAGCCGCCCTTCGCACCGGTCGGCACGATGACGGCGTTCTTGACGCGCTGCGCCTTCATCAGTCCGAGGATCTCGGTGCGGAAGTCGTCGCGGCGGTCGGACCAGCGCAGCCCGCCGCGTGCGACCGGGCCGGCGCGCAGGTGCGTGCCTTCGACGCGCGGCGAATAGACCCAGACCTCGCGCCAGGGCAGCGGTTTGGGCAGGCCGGGGACAAGGCTCGAATCGATCTTGAACGCCAGCGCTTCTGCAGCGGCGGGCGCAAAGGCGTTGGTGCGCAGCGTCGCGCCGATCACCGCATGGAAGAGCCGCAGGATGCGATCCTCGTCGATCGACTTGATGTCGGCAAAGCCCGCCATGATGTCGGCTTCGAGCGCCTCGGCGCGCTTGGCATCGCGGGCCTTCGGGTCGTGGAGCGCGCGGAAGCGGTCGATCAGCGCGGCGGTCAGCGCGGGGGCGTGGCGCAGCGCGCTGACGACCGTGTCCATGCCGTAGGCCGAGCCGCCCTGGCGCAGGTAACGGAACCACGCGCGCAGCCAGACGATCGCACCGGGATCGGTCTGGTTGGTCAGCACCAGTTCGTTGAACGCGTCATTTTCGGCGCGGCCGTCGAGCACCGCGGCGATCGCGCCTTCGAGCACTTCGGCGTAGGGAAGCAGCGCGAGCTCGTCGACATTCGCGGGCAGGCGCAGCGTGAAATCGTGGATCACGATCGGCAGCTCGTCGTCGCCTTCGGCTCCGGCGGCGCGGCCATGGAGCGCGGTCGGGATTTCTTCGAGCACCTCGAAACCGAAATGTTCGAGCGCGGGTACGACGTCGGACAGCGCGAGCGGTCCCGCCGCGCTATAGACTTTTAGCCGGAGGCGATCGTCGCCGTCGAGGCTCTTGCGGGCGAGGCGCACGCTGCGCGGGTTTTCGGCGTCGAGATCGCGCAGGCGCAGGATGTCGCGCGCGGCTTCCTCGGGATTATAGAGGTTGCGATAATTGGGCGGGAACAGCGGGCCGAAGCGCGCCGCGAGCGCGGCCGCGCGGCCGGCGTCGCCGCGCTTCGCGAGCGCTGCCTCGACCTCGGGCTGCCAGCCGCGCACCATCTGTTCGAGCTGGGCGTTGAGAGCTTCGGTATCGGGGACGACCCCGCCGCTGCGCAGGTCGAGCGTGTAGCGCAGGAGCGCCGCACCGCCATCCTCGAGCACCATCGTCCAGCCGATCACGCCCGCCTTCGCTTCGCGGACAAGCATCGTTTCGACAGCGAGACGCCGGCCGGTCGACACTTCGTCGCGCGGCAACCAGACGAACACGAACAGGTGGCGCCCCAGCGCGCTGCGCACCGTCACCAGCTTCGGCCGTGGCCGGTCGGTGATCGACATCGAAGTGAGCACCAGCTCTTCGAGCGAGGCCGCGTCGAACGCGATCAGCAAATCGTGCGGCAGCGCCGTGAGCGCGTGCGCAAGCGCCTTGCCCGCATGCCCCGTCGGGTCGAAGCCGAACTTCGCCATCAGCGCCTCAAGCTGGGCGCGCAGCACAGGCACCTTGTCGGGGCGCGCCGAGAGCGCGGCGCTGGTCCAAAGGCCGGCATGGATCGACAGGCGCTCGACTTTCTTGCCCTTCATCTCGGGAACGACGACGAGGTCGAGCAAAACGCGGCGGTGCACCGCTGACAGGCGGTTCGACTTGATCAGCAGCGGGGCTGTGCCTCCGTTGTCGAACCAGGCGAAGGCCGCTTCGAGCGCTGCGGGCGACAGGAGCTGGCCATCAGCGCTTTCGCTGATGCCGAGCGGACCCTCCACCTTGCCGTCGCGCGTGCGCCATTCATGGCCAAGCTGGGTCATCGCCCCGCCCTCGAACCAGCGCAGCAGTTCGGCCGCCTCGCCCTCGACGCGCATCGCGGCATCGGCGAGCATCGCGGCACGCATCGCGCGCCAGTCGCGGACCGCCGCGCGCACGTCGCGCAGCGCCGCCTCGACCGCGTCGAGCAACCGCCGCCGCGCCCGTGCGTCGCCGCGCTCGAGTTCCATATAGATGACCGATTCGCGGGTTTGTCCGTCGCCAGCTTCCTGCAAATGACCCTTTGCGTCGCGCTTCACCGCGACGACGGGGTGCAGGATGCGGTGCACGGCAAGACCCTGCGACGCGACGACCTGCGAGGTCGAATCGACGAGGAAGGGCATGTCGTCATTGATGATGACGAGGCGCATGCGGCGGTCGGTTCCGTCAGCCGCGATCGGCTCGAGGAGCAGCGACGGCGTTTCGGCGGCGCGCTCGAGCGCAGCGCGCGCGGCGAACTGGCTCGCGTCGGCAAGCGCGCCCTTGTCCATATCGTCGCCCTCACCCGGCAGCGCGCTTCCACGCAGCGCGGCCAGGTAGGCGGCGGCGATTTTCGGGGGAACTTTGGCGATGGAGGCGGTGGGGGTGTCCGTTTCCGGCGTGTCGGACGTAATTTCAGGCATAAAGTGCAGCATCCCGAACCAAAAGAGGGGGATCCCAGCCGACGATCGGCGGGGGTCCGTTCGCTCCGCCCCCTATGCGCCCGACGCGCGCGCGGCTCAAGGCCTCGTTCGCTGCTCCGCGTAAAATTATTTCAATTTTGGGTTTGTCTGTTGCGTGAACGCTCTCAGCCGGCGCTCACACGCCCGACGTAATCGGAACCGCCTTCTTCGCAAGCTTCGCCACGAGCGCCGGATCCTCTGCCGCCTTGGCGACGATTCCGATATGGCCGCCGGGCATCGCGCGCGCGATCAGCACGACGAATTCTGCATCGCCGGCGTCATGTTCGAGGATCAGCGCGGGGTGCGCCCGGCGCAGCGCCTCGAGCTTTTCGTCCGGGCGGTCGCTGCTTTCCTTCGACGGCTTGCGCCGCGCGCGCGCATCCTTGACCAGCCCCTTGAGCCCGCCCGGATAGCGATCGAGATAGGCCGCAAGCGCGCCGCGGCCGACCCGCTCTTCTTTCGCGTGCCCGAGCACACAGGCATATTCAGCAAGCCGCGTCTTGTCATAGGCGGCGCCGAAAACGAGCTTCACGACCGGCGTCATCGGAGCGCGATCCTGCGCCTTCAGCCCGGCGTCGTCGAGCAAGGCGGCAAAGGCATCAGGCTGCTGTTCGGCGGCGAGCACGAAATCCCATGCCTTGCCGACCGCCTGGTATAGCGCGCCGCGGCTGCGGCTATCGGCGGCGAGTGCCCGTTCGGCGGTTTCGCGCGCCAGCGCCAGCCAGTCGGCGAGCTCGGCATCGTCGCCGGGCCCGGTCGTATCTTCATCGGTGACGGCCACGAGCTCGGCACCGGCATGGATATCCAAAGCATCGGCCAGCGCCGCAAAACCCGGGACGGCATCGTCGTCGAAATGCCCCGAATCGGGGCCATCGGCCCAGACCGGCACGGGTGCGGTCAGCGGAGCGGCGCTCCGCAGCGCCTGCTCGACCGAAAGCTGCAGCTCCTCGGCCTCGTCGGCGGGAACCGCTTCCTTCCAGTTGATGACGCCCATGATGAAATCGATCGTGTCGTCGTCGGACGAAAAGGGCAGCAAGATGCCGCGGTACATGATCGTCACGCCGCGATCGTTGACGAATTCGGCCTCGAAGCCGATCGGCGCGCGGTTGGCGATGATCTGGAGATAATGGTCGGTCAGCCGCGACAGCAGCGAACGCCCCGGAATCTGACTGATGTAATGAACATCCTCGTCGATCTGCGATTCTTCGCGCAGCCGGTCGCCAAGGAAGGCGAGACCCGGATTTTCGACGCCCGCAGTGAAATCGAGCAGCACCGAATGCGGCCCGAAATCGGCGCCGTCGAGGTCGAGATCCTCGACCGAGGGATAGGCGCGGTCGGCGAGCAGCGAAGCCCAGTAATTATAGGCGCGCACCTGCATCCGCCGCTCGTCGACACCGACGACCGCGGGCGCATCGATCGCGCCATCATCCTGGCCATGGCTACCCGAAAGCAGGCCGCGCATGCTGTCCATCATCTATCCCCAGTCGCAAACATCGGCCCTTGTCATGCACCGGAACTGGTAAAAGCGGCGTAAACGATGGCGGATTTGCGCGGCTCGTTCGGCATTTCCCGAGGTGCACGAATGCAGGGCAATTGGCCGATATTCAGACTTCATATGTATGGATTCATACTCACATTATACCATTCATTTCACACTTTGATGCATATAAAATACTATATTTTAACGAGAAACTTCCCCACTTCTCTCTCTGATCGTCCGGTATCATATACATTCTGCATGGCATTTCATGCGGCCGTTGGAGGCAAGAATGACAAGCGGTGACGTCGGCAATGAAAAGCTGCGCTGGATCCTGTGGGCGGGATGGAACGGGAAATGCCCCGAATGCGGCAAAGGCCATATGTTCCGCTCTTGGCTCAAGCTCGCCGAGCGCTGCGAGCATTGCGGGCTCGACTTCAGTTTTGCGGCGCCCGACGACGGCCCCGCCTTTTTTTCACAATGTATAGTCGCCTTTCCGCTGACCTTCGTGATCGTCTGGTTGCAGATCGCCTATAGCCCGCCGCTGTGGGTCCATCTGGTCTTCTCGATCCCGATCATGGTCATCGGCTGCGTGCTGCCGCTGCGGCCGATCAAGGGCTGGCTGGTCGCCTCGCAATATGTGAACAAGGCGCAGGAATCGGGGACCGAGCATCTGTGGGCGAAACTGAATGCACGCGAAAGGCACGAGGCGGACAAGCGGCGTGGCGAGTGACGCATGGGCGCCCGATATCGCGGGCGCCGCGGGTCCCAAATATAAAGCGGTGACCGCGGCGATCTCCGCCGCGGTTGCGCGCGGCGAGCTGCGGCACGGCGACCGCCTGCCGCCGCAGCGCGACCTTGCCGCGCAGCTCGGCATCGACCTCACCACCGTGACCAAGGCGTATGACCTCGCGCGCCAGCGCGGCCTGATCGTCGCGCGCGGCCGCGCCGGCAGCTTCATCAGCGAGGATGCGCGGACGGGCGAGATCGCGACCGCAGCACAGAGCGACATCGCGATGAACAGCCCGCCGATCGCGGCCGGAAGCCAGCTAGTCGAGGCGATGACCGCAGCGCTCGCTACCTTGGCGCGCGGCGACGGCCTCGCGCGGCTCCATTACCAGCGGCCGGGCGGCAGCGCCGCCGATCGCGAGACCGGCGCCGCATTGCTGGCGCGCACGAGCCTTGCGTCCGACGTCGAGCAGATCATCGTCGGCGCGGGCGCCCAAAACGGGCTGCACGCAATCGCGTCGACGATCCTGAAGCCCGGCGACCGCGTCGCGTGCGGGCTTTATGTCTATCCGGGCTTTCGCGCGATCGCGCGCCGGATCGGTGTGACGCTGGTCCCGCTCGCGGCGATGACCGCCGACGCGCTGGAGGCGGCACACGCCGACGCGCCGCTGCGCGCGCTGTATGTCGTCCCGACCAACGACAACCCGACCGCCGTGACGATCCCACACGCCGAACGAAAGGCCATCGCAGCATGGGCGCGGGATGCGGGCGTCCAGATCATCGAAGACGACGCCTACGGCCTGCTGCCAGACGCGCCCCTTCCCGCGATCACAAGCTTCGCGCCCGAAATCGGCTGGTATGCCGCAAGCATGGCAAAGATCGTCTCGCCCGCGCTGCGCGTCGCCTTTGTCCGTGCGCCAGGCGTCGCGCAGGCGATGCAGCTCGCATCCTTCCAGCACGAAAGCGCAGTAATGGCGCCGCCGCTCAACGCCGCGATGATCTCATTGTGGCTAGCCGACGGACGCTTCGACGCGCTGGTCGGCGCGGTACGCAAGGAAGCGGCGTGGCGGCAAAAACTCGCGCACACGGTGCTCGGCGAGACGCGCCACACCGCGCACCCGCAGGGCTATCACCTCTGGCTGCCGCTCGCCGAAGACAGCCATCCCGACACGCTCGCCGCCGCGCTCGCACTCGACGGGCTGTCGGCGGTGCCGTCGGACCGCTTCGCGGTGGCCCCGGAGACACCGAAAGCGATGCGCATTTCGCTCGGCGGGACGATCGATCGCCGCACCTTGTCGCGCGCGCTGCACCGCCTCGCCGCACATCTCTGGTCGCCCGAAGGCGCAACGAGCGATATCGTCTGACGCACTATTTCCCCAGATGGAGGCGCATCGCCGCGCCGCCGCCGGGCGCCAGCCAGAGCTTGTAAGTGTCGCCCTTCTGCACCCGGATCGTTTCATATGCGATCCGGTGCCGCGCATCGGTCAGGTAAGTGGCACCTTCGCCGTCCCGGTAAATCGTCGCGGTGTAATTCCTGCCCGCCTCAAGGAAGTCGAAGTTCAGCGTCAGCGTCCGCGCGGTGCCGTCGTTGACCCCGCCGACATACCAGTCGGCGCTGGCGCGGTCCTTGCGCGCGAAGATCGCATAATCGCCCACTTCGCCCGCGATCAGCCGGCTCTCGGCCCAATCGGTCGGCACCTGCCCGATGAAGGCGAGTTCGCGCGGATACTTCGCCAGATTCTCGATCCGGTCGGCCGCCATCTGCACCGGCGAATAGATGGCGAGATAGAGGCCGAGCTGCTTCGCCAGCGTCGAGGCCATTGGCACCTCGTTCGACCCCGCGAGGCTCAGCACGCCGGGCGTATAGTCCATCGGCCCCGATAGCATCCGCGTATAGACGAGCGTCGGTTCATGGTCGGGGCCGCCGTTCGCAAAGGCGCTCCAGCTGTTATATTCCATGCCGCGCGCGCCTTCGCGCGTTATCGCATTCGGCCAGGTGCGACGAAGGCCCGTATCCTTGACGGGTTCGTGCGCGTTGACCGCAATGCGATATTTCGCCGCCGTATCGACGACGCGCTGGTGGTGGCGCACCTGCCACTGGCCGTCGTGCCACTCCCGGCGCGTCGAGCCCGGCGTATCGCCCGGCGCAATGATGCCGCCCGCATCGGCGACATAGCCCGTCTTCACCGACGTGACGCCGAGCCGCCCGTAAAGCTTCATCGCATCGTCGAGCTGCGCCTCGTAATTGGCGACATGGCCGTTGGTTTCATGGTGCCCGATCAGCGTCACGCCCTTCTTGCGCGCATAGTCGGTGATCGCCTTCAGATCGAAGTCCGCTGCGGGCTGCGTGAAGTTGAACAGACCTCCGTTCCAGCCGGTGTTCCAGCCTTCGACCAGCACCCCGCCAAAGCCGTGCTTCGCGGCGAAGTCGACATATTGCTTCGCGCGCGCCGTCGTCGCGCCATGATTCGGCCCCTCGCCCCAGCTCCACGGCCCGCGGATCATGCCCCACCAGATGCCGATATATTTCATCGGCTTCACCCAGCCGACATCGCCGAGCCGGTTCGGTTCGTTGAGGTTGAGTTCGAGATCGCTTGCCACCAGCCCCGCCGCATCGTCGGCGATGCGGATCGTGCGCCAGGGCGTCGCGAACGGCAGGTCGCGCACGACGCGCGGTCCGCCCGACGAGGGCGACAATGTCGCACGGAACTTGCGGCCCTCGGCGCGCTTCAGCCACATCGCCGAATAATCGACGAGCGCGGCCTCGTGGAAAGCAAGGTGCGTGCCGTCGTCGAGGCGCATCGTGATCGGCGTGTGCGCGGTCGCCACGCCGTCGATCGGCGTCTTCTGGTAAATCTGCTCGTAGCGGTTCCATTCGCCGCCAGTGATCCACCAGGCGGTGCCGGGCGACGCGATGTCGAATTCGGTGATCTCGTCGGCGATGCGGGCGGTCTTCATCGCCGGCTGTTCGGGCAGTTCGTAGCGAAAGCCGATGCCGTCGTCGAAGAGGCGGAAGCGGACATTCATCAGATGCCCGCCGCGGCTCTCGTGCTGGCGAAAGCGGACGAGGAGTTCGTTGTGATGATCGCGGACGAACCGGCGTTCGCCCCACGGTAGTTCCCATGTCGCATCGCCCTTGCCGCGCTCGGCGCCGTCGATTCGGAAACCACGCTGGAGCGCGGCGCCGTCGGTGAGCAGGAAGCCGAGACTCGACGGCGCGATGAGCAGCTTGCCCTTGCGCGACAATGACCAGATCGGCCGCTCGTCATTATCGGTCGAGACGGTGAGGACGATGCTGCCGTCGGGCGATACCGCCGTCTCCGACGAGCGTGCTTGCTGCGCCGACACCGAGGTCGTGGCGAGCAGCAATAAAGCGGCCAACAGGCTCCGCATGATTTCTTCCTTCGTGGATCAGCCGGGGCAGGCATCTATCCCGGCTAATCCACGACTTGGCAAATCATGCAGACGTATGGATCAGCTCGACCAGCCGCCCGCGAGCGCGCGGAACAGTGCGATCTGACGGCGCGAAATCTGGCCGTCCTGCGCAGCGAGCACCGCTTCGGTCTCGGCGAACGTGCGTTCGGCGTCGAGCCATTCGAGCGAGTCCGACGCGCCTTCCTGCCGCTTTGCGCGCACTATCCGTGCCGCGCGTTCGGCCTGGTCGCGCGCGGCGCGCAGCGCCTGACGCTGCTCGAGCGACCGCGCGTAGGAAGACAAGGCTGTTTCGGTTTCCTCGAGCGCGCGCAGTACCGTGCCGTCGAATTCGGCGAGCGATGCCTGCGTGTCGGCCTCGGCCGCCGCGATTCGCGCCCGCGCGGGTTCCTGATTGGGGAAGGCCCAGTTCAGGAGCGGCCCGAGCAGCCAGCGGATCGGACCACCGCCGAATATGTCGCCGAAGCCCGATCCGGTCGAGCCGGCCGAACCGCCGAGCGTGATACGCGGATAAAGGTCCGCCGTCGCGACGCCGATACGCGCCGTATCGGCGGCGAGACGGCGCTCGGCGGCGCGAATGTCGGGACGGCGCTTCAGCAGCGCCGCCCCATCACCGACTGGGATCGGGTCGGTGATCTCGAGGCTGATGTTGCGATCGCCCGCGATGGCGGGGAGCGCAGCGGGCGCACGACCGGTCAGGGTCGCGAGGCGGAACAAAGCCGCCTGCCGCTCGGCCTCGATGGAAGGAATGTCGGCTGCGCGCTGGTCGCGCAGCGTCGTGATGCGTGCGAGGTCGAGCCCCGTCGCCATGCCGACCTCCTTGCGCCGCTCGGTCAGCTTCACCTGCTGACCCAGCAGGTCGACGATCCGCCGCGCGACGTCGAGCCGCGCGGCGCCGGAGGCAGCGTCGGCATAGGCCTGCGTCGTGTCGGCGGCGACGATGACGCGGACCGCATCGGCATTGGCTTCGGCGGCTGCGGCATCGCCCCGCGCGGCCTCGATCGAACGGCTGACGCGGCCGAACAGGTCGACCTCGTACGAGACGTTGATCCCGACATCGACCGCCCAGTCCTCGCGATCGGCCCCCGGCACGCGCTGGCCTTCGGGGCTGCGGCCGTAATTGGCGCCCGCACCGATCTCGCCCTGCGGCAGACGGTCGGCGCGCGCGCCGCGCAAGGATGCGCGGGCACGGGCGATATTCGCCACCGCGACGCGGACGTCGGTGTTGCTGGCCAGTGCATCGGCGACGAGCCCGTCGAGCACGGGATCGTCATAGAGCCGCCACCAGTCGCCCGCGACCGGTGCGAGCGAGACTGCGGGGCTGTTCGCCGAAACGAACGGCCCGGTCGCGACCGGCGCCGAGGCCGACTTGGGCTCGGCATAGTTGGGACCAACCGCGCAGGCGGCGAGCGCGAGCGCCGAGGCGGCGGTGAGGATATTGCGAAGGATCATGATCTGGCTCCTTATTCCGCCGGGACCGGCAGCGCGGTCCCGTGGCCGTCCGACCCGCGCCGCGCACGGCGTGCAGCCGACCATTGGCTCAGCGCGCGCGCGACGACGTAGAAGGTCGGGGTGAAGATGAGGCCGAACGCCGTCACGCCAAGCATGCCGAAGAAGACGGCGGTGCCGAGCGCCTGGCGCAGTTCCGCCCCCGCCCCGCTCGCGATTAGCAGCGGCACCGCGCCGAGGATGAAGGCGAAGCTGGTCATCAGGATCGGGCGCAGACGGTCGCGCGCGGCGCGCACCGCGGCCTCGACCGGCGACAGCCCGTCTTGTTCCTCGGCCTGCTTGGCGAATTCGACGATCAGGATCGCGTTCTTCGCCGCAAGTGCGATGAGCACGACGAGCCCGATCTGCGTCAGCACATTATTGTCCATACCGCGCAAATTTACGCCAACCATCGCCGCGAGCAGACACATCGGCACGATGAAGATGATCGCCAGCGGCAGCATCAGGCTTTCATATTGCGCCGCGAGCACGAGGAAGACGAAGACCACCGCGAGCGCGAAGACAATCCCCGCGGTATTCGCCGCCGCCTTCTGCTGGAAGGCAATGCCCGTCCATTCGGTGCCGTAACCCGCGGGCAGCGAGTCCGACGCGAGCTTTTCCATCGTCGTCAGCGACGCGCCCGACGACGAACCCGGCGCGGTGTCGCCGTCGATCTCGACCGCGGGAAAGAGGTTGTAACGCGTCACGCGATACGGCCCCGTGCGGTCCTCGAAGTTCGCGACCGACCCGATCGGCACCATCGCGCCCGAATCGGACCGTGTGCGAAGGTTCGCGATATCGGCAACGGTCTGGCGATACGGCGCATCGGCCTGTGCGGTCACGCGATAGGTCCGGCCGAGCAGGTTGAAGTCGTTGACGAACGCCGAGCCCAGATAGACCTGCAGCGCCTCGAACACCCGCTCGGGCGGGACGCCGAGCGCATTCGCCTTCGCTCGGTCGATGTCCGCGAAAACACGCGGATTGGTCGGGTCGAAGAAGGTGAAGACGTTCGCGAGCCCGGGCGTTTCGTTCGCCTTGCCGATCAGCTTGTTCGTCTCGTTCGCGAGCGCCGCATAACCATGGCCGCCGCGATCCTGCACGACCATCCGGTAACCGCCGGCCGAACCGATCCCCTGGATCAGCGGCGGCGGGATGATCACGATCTGCGCATCGGTGATGTCGGCGGTCCGCTTGTGCGCCTCGGCCATGATGTCCTCGAAGGTCACGCCGAGCTTTTTCCGCTCTTCAAACGATTTGAGCGGAAAATAGGCGGCAGCCGAGTTCGGCGCGAGCGTCTGCGACGGGCCGTCGAAGCCCGCGAGCATCACCGAGCCGAGAACGCCCTCGACCGGCAGCACGCGCGCGGCGACCTTTTTCAGCACCGCGTCGGTGCGCTCGACCGACGCCCCCGAAGGCAGTTTGGCGACGACGAGGAAATAGCCCTGGTCCTGTGCGGGAATGAAGCCGGTCGGCGTCGCCCAGAACAGGCCCGCGGTCGCGGCGATGAGGCCCGCATAGGTTACCATCATCTTCTTCGGCGCGCGCACCAGCCGGTCGGTGAGCTGCGCATAGCCGTCGCTCATCCGTTCGAAACCGCGGTTGAACGCATCACCCGCGCGGCGAAGATATTGCATGCCCTTGCCTTCGTTCGCCGGCGCCGAATGGCCGCGCAGCAGGATCGCCGCGAGCGCGGGCGACAGGGTCAGCGAAAGGACGAGCGAGATGATCGTCGCGGTCGAGATCGTCACCGCGAACTGCTGGTAGAAGGCGCCCGACAGACCGGTGAGGAACAGCGTCGGCACGAACACCGCGCAGAGCACGAGCACGATGGCAACCAGGGCGCCCGACACCTCGTCCATCGAGGTGCGCGCCGCTTCGAGTGCGGACATCCCCTTTTCGAGGTTGCGCTCGACATTTTCGACAACGACGATCGCGTCGTCGACGACGATGCCGATCGCCAGCACCAGCCCGAATAGCGACAGATTGTTGAGGCTGTAGCCGAACCCCGCGAGCACGACGAAGGTGCCGATCAGCGAAACCGGGATCGCAAGCACGGGAATGATCGCCGCGCGCCATTTCTGCAGGAACACGAGGATGACGATGACGACGAGGATCACGGCTTCGAGCAGCGTGTCCATCACCGCGTCGATCGACTGGGCGATGAATTCGGTGGGGTTGTAAATGACGCGATATTCGAGCCCCTTGGGAAAGCTCTTCGATGCCGCCGCCATTTCGGCCTCGACCGCCTGCGCCGCAGCAAGCGCATTCGATCCGGGGCGCTGGAAGGTGGCGAGGATGACCGTGGGGTCGCCCGGCAGATAGGTGTTCGAATTATAGTCCGACGCGCCGAGTTCGACGCGCGCAACGTCGGACACGCGAACCTGCCGCCCGTCGGCATCGCTGCGGATCACGATATTGGCGAAATCCTTCGGGTCGGTCAGGCGGCCCTGCGTTTCGACGTTGAGCTGGAAACTGCTGCCATTGGCATAGGGCGGCTGGCCAAGCGATCCCGCCGCGACCTGCACATTTTCACGGCGCAGCGCAGTAACGATCTCGCCCGCGGTCAGGTCGAGCGCGGCGGCGCGGCCGGGGTCGATCCACACGCGCATCGCATAATCGCGGTTGCCGAACAGCCGAACGTCGCCGACCCCGTCGATACGGGACAGGCGATCGCGGAGCTGGGTCAGCGCATAGTTGGAGATATAGGCGCGATCGAGCGACTTGTCGGGCGACACGAGGTTCACGATCAACAGGAAGTCGGGCGAGGTCTTGCGCGTCACGACGCCGAGGCGCTGCACCGTTTCGGGCAGGCGCGGGGTCGCGATCGCGACGCGGTTCTGCACCAGCACCTGCGCAGCGTCGAGATCAGTGCCGATCTTGAAGGTTGCGGTGATCGTGACGACGCCGTCGCCGGTCGACTGGCTGCTCATATAGAGCATATTGTCGACGCCGTTGATTTCCTGTTCGATCGGCGCCGCGACCGTTTCGGCGACGGTTTCGGCCGACGCGCCCGGATAGGTAGCGGTTACCGTCACCGTCGGCGGGACGATGTCGGGATATTGCGAGACGGGCAGGCCGATATAGGCGACCGCACCGACGATGGTGATGATGACGGCGAGCACGGCAGCAAAGATCGGCCGGTCGATGAAAAAGCGGGATAGGCGCATGGGAGAGCCCCTGTCTAGAAATTGACCTTCGGAATGCGAGCGCCTCCGTCATCCCGGCGCAGGCCGGGATCTCGACGTCAGCAAATCAACGCTCCCCTGAGATCCCGGCCTGCACCGGGATGACGAAACTGTTATCTTGCGAATGTCACCTGCGCCGACACCGGTTCGGCCGCGGCAGCCGCGCCCTGCTTCGGCGCCACCGCGGCGATCTTGCCGGGTTTGGTCACGGCCTTTTCGCCGGGACGCGCGAACTGGTATCCGGCGATCACGACGCGGTCGGTCGGCGCCAGCCCCGCGCGGATGACGCTGAGCCCGTCGACTTCGGGACCGAGCTCGACCGGCTTTGCGGCGACCATGCCGTCCTTGCCGACGACATAGACGATCTTGCGCGCCTGATCGGTCTGGACCGCTGCGGCGGGGATCAGCAACGCGCGGGTTGTCTGGCCGGTCGACAGGCGCATGTTGCCGAACATGCCGGGGGTCAGGAACATTTCGGGGTTTGCGAAGCGGCCGCGGGCGCGGATCGTGCCCGAACGCGGATCGAGGCCGTTGTCGGTGAAGTCGAGCTGACCCTTCCAGCGATAGTCGCCTTCGTCCTGCAAACGGACCTCGATCGCCGCCGACTTGTCGCCGCCCTCGCGCTTGGTCTTGAGGAACAAAGCTTCGGAACCCTGGAACGTGAAATAGATCGGGTCGAGCGCGTTGATCGTCGTGAGCAAGGTGCCGCCGGCATCGCCCGCCGATACAAGGTTGCCCGCATCGATCTGGCGATCCGAAATGCGGCCGCTCAGCGGCGCGCGGACGGTCGTGAACTCGACGTCGAGCGCGCGGGCCGCGATGCGGGCATCCGCCCCGGCCAGCGCCGCATTGGCGGCATTGACGCGGGCACGGAGGCGGTCGATCTCGCTCTGCGAGACCGCCTCGACATCGACGAGCCGCCCGGCGCGTTCGAGTTCGAGCCGTGCGAGCGCGAGGTCGCTGCGCGCGCTCGCTGCCGACGCGCGTGCTTCGGCGAGCGCGGCGCGATAGGGACGGGGGTCGATGGTGAAGAGCGGCTGGCCCTGGCGTACGATCTGGCCGTCGGTGAAGTGGATCGCGGTGATCGCGCCCGAGACGCGCGGACGCACCTCGACCGCTTTCGACGCTTCGAAACGGCCGATATAGTCGTCCCACAGCGTCACATCGCGCGCGATCGGCGCCGCGACGGTGAGCACCGGCGCGGGGGCAGCAGCGGCCGGGGGCGGACCATCGCGCAGCAGCCACCAGGCGCCGACGACGAGTATGAGGAACGCCCCGATCCATGCGGCGCGGCGGCCGCGGCCGGGATGGAGCAATGTTTTGAGTTCGCGGCGGACCTTCGCGTCAGCGGGGTCGAGCTTTTCGATCGGGGTGTGGACGGTCATCGGATGCCCTCTTCTCTAATTATTCGGTTCGGCCGCGCGCGGGGCGCAGCGGGTCCCGGCCCCGAAAGCGCGTGCCTTCGGTCCAGTCTCGAAACAGTCCTTGTTGCTGGACGGCCCTCTTCGAAGAGGACGACCGCCCCTCCGGCCGCCCGCATCGAAGATGCGCGCGCCGGCTCCCTGTTATGCCTTGCGGGCGAGCGCCAACGAGCGCCCGACCGGAACAAGACCCGCTCCCGGGAAAATAATCGGTGATGAAGGTTCCGACCGCCGCATGATCCAGATCATGCGGCGGTCGGTCTCGGGGGAGAGCCTATCTTTGTATACTAGGCGGTATATAAGTCATGCTGCGCTGCGTCAACCGCATTCTGTACCGGGCAGTAAAAATTTTTCTACTAGCGCCCCGGCCACAGCTTCAGGCTGGTTTCGACGAGCCGTTCGAGCTCAGCGCGCGTCGCCCCTGCGCCCGCCTGCACCGACATGCCCTGGTTCACTGCGGTCAGGAAAGCGGCAAGGCCTTCGGCGTCGGTATCGGGCGGGAAATCACCCTCTTCCTTGGCACGCGCGAAGCGTTCGAGCATCGCCCGCTTCGCCGCCGCGCCGCGTTCGAGTACGGCCTGGCGAATACATTCGGCCTCGGCCCCGCACGCCACAGACGTGATGACGCCCAGGCAGCCGTTCGGATTTTCGGGGCAGGTGTACATGTCGAGCGCGCCATACATCAGCCGCTCGGCGACGCCGCGCGCGGTCGGTGCGTCGAGCGCTGCGTGCATATAGTCGGCCTTTTCGCGCTCATAGAGATCGAGCGCCTTGTTGAAGAGCGCCTCCTTGTTGCCGAAAGCGGCATACAGACTGGGCTTGGTGATCCCCATCGCTTCGGTCAGGTCGGCCATCGAGGCGCCTTCATAACCCTTCGACCAGAAGACGCGCAGCGCCGCGGCCAAGGCCGCATCGACGCAAAATTCGCGCGGGCGGCCCTTGTGCGACGGGGCGACGGGGGCGGTTTCGATTTCCATAACGTCTGGTATATAAGTGGTCGATTGCAACTTGTCCAGTGGCGCGCCGGTCAGGCGAGCCGCGTGTCGATCGGCAGCCCGCCCTTCAGCGTGAGCGTTACCGGCGTGCGCTCGGCGATGTCGGCCATCCGCACCTTTTGCTCGTCATCGAGCCCGACGATCGTAAGGACCCGGTCGATCCTGAGCCCGCCCTGATTTTGGAGTCGTAAGCCGACCTCGACCGATTCCATCGGCCATTCCTTGCGATCGGCATACATGCGCAGCGTGATCGCGGTGCAGGCACCGAGCCCGGCGAGCAGGAAGTCATACGGCGCAGGCCCGAGATTCTGCCCACCCAGCCCCGGCCCCTCGTCGCCGACCAGGTCATGCCCGCTCACATTGATTTCGGTGCGATAATGATCGTTGCCGATGCGGGCCGTACCATGAGCCATATTGCGCGTCCTTTCCGATGGGCGGATAGCGCCAATATTCCGGGCCGCTGCCGAAACGGCAAGTGGAAACCCGACCCGTCAGGCTGTCGTCAAGAAACGACGCTAGGACATCCATGGCGTCGGTTTGAACAGGGGGAGGGAAATGTGGAGGCCCGAGCCGGAATCGAACCGGCGTGCGCGGATTTGCAGTCCGCTGCGTCACCACTCCGCCATCGGGCCTCATGCCGAACGCCGGGCCGCATATGCGGGCCGGCCGGGTGTGGAACGGCGCCGCTAGTGAGGGGGTTTCGCCGCCTTGTCAAGGATTCGCCGGAACGGCGCTGCGATGGGCCCCGCACCGCGCGATGCGGGGTTGGCGCCACCCACGTTGACAGCTATGCGCGGCGGCGATGCGGCTGCGGGGCTGTATTACTATTGCAATACAGCATTGCTTCGGCTAGAGCTGCTCCGCAAAGGTTCATGCCCAGAGAATCGGAAAAGGCTGATGGCGACGAAGTTTAGCGAAATCACGGCGGCGGAGATGCGCTCCGCCATGATCGACAGCCAGCTCAGGACCAACGACGTCATCGACCCGGCCGTGGTCGGCGCGATGGGCGCGGTCGCACGCGAGGCGCATGTCCCCGCCGCGCTGGCCAGCGTCGCCTATATGGACCGCGCGATCGCGCTCGGCCAAGGCCGCGCGCTCAACGCGCCGCTCGTCACCGGCCGGATGCTGGTCGCCGCAGCGATCCGTCCCGGCCAACGCGTGCTGCTGGTCGGCAGCGCGACGGGCTACACCGCCGCGCTGCTCGCGCAGCTTGGCGCCGAGGTCACCGCGGTCGAGGAAGCAAGTGAGCTGATGGCCGCAGCGCAGGCCGCAACGAACGACACGATCCGCTGGGTCGAAGGTCCGCTGAGCGCCGGCGCGCCCGATGCCGCGCCGTTCGACCGCATCATCGTCGAAGGCGCGATCGAAACGCTGCCCGACACGCTCGTCCACCAGCTCGCCGAGGGCGGCCGGCTGGTCGCGGCGCAGCGCGACGGCGCGGTCACCCGGCTGGTCGAAGGCGTGAAGACCGGCGGCACGGTCACAATGCGCAGCTTTGCCGACATGGACGTCGCCCCGCTGCCCGGCTTTGCCGCCCCGGCGGGTTTCCGGTTCTGAAGGCCCCACCCCTCCTTGTTTCAGGCTGACACCACGATGATCGATACCGATAAGAAACAGACTCTTCGTCGTGCCCGCTGGCTTGCCGGTCTCGCGGCCGGCGCCCTGATGCTGCCCGGTGCGGCGCAGGCCGAAACATTGCAGGACGCGCTGGCCAAGGCGTATGAAAATAATCCGACGCTGACGGCCGCGCGCGCCGGACAGCGCGCGAACGACGAAAATGTCCCGATCCAGAAGGCATCGGGACTGCCGTCGGTCGGCGTCAGCGTCGACTTTCAGGAAAATCTGGTCGTCCCCGGCAACAGTTTTTTCACGCCGGGCCGTTCGCTATCGACCGGCGCGCAGCTTTCGGTGCCCATCTATCAGGGCGGCGCGGTGCGCAATGCCGTCAAAGCGGCAAAATTCCGCGTCGAGGCCGGACAGGCCGACCTGCGCGCCACCGAAGCGAGCGTCTTTTCGCAGGTCGTCGGCGCCTATATGGACGTCATCCGCGACATCGCGATCGTCCAGCTCAACCAGAAGAATGTGTCGGTCCTGCGCACCAACCTGCAGGCGACTAGCGACCGGTTCGAGATCGGCGACCTGACGCGCACCGACGTCGCCCAGTCGGAGGCCCGGCTCGCGCTGGCCGAAGGCGATTTGCGCACCGCCGAATCGAACCTGATCCGCAGCCGCGAATCCTATATCCGGCTCGTCGGCGACGCCCCCGTGGATCTGCAACCGCCGCCGGTCCTGCCGAACCTGCCCGCGACGGGCGAAGAAGCGGTGGCGATCGCGCTCAACCACAATCCCGATATCGAGGCCGCGAACCAGCGCCTTAGCGCCTCGCGCGCCGATATCGGCGCCGCGCAGGCGACGCGCGCGCCCAAAGTGTCGGCGACGGTCACCGGCGGCTATAACAACAATCTGAATTCGATCCCCGCGGGCAATACGACGTCCGAGAATACGACGACGAGCACCATCGCCGGCGTGTCGATGACGCTCCCGATCTTCCAGGGCGGCCGCGCCTCGGCGCGCGTACGCCAGGCACAGGCCCAGACGAGCCAGGCGATCGAAAATTATGTCGCGATCGAACGCGATGTGATCGCGCAGACGCGCGGTGCCTATGCCGCATGGCAGGCGAACGAACGCATCATCGCCGCGACGCAGCAGGCGGTGAGCGCGAACGGCCTGTCGCTCGAAGGCGTGCGCGCCGAAAACAGCGTCGGCACCCGCTCGATCCTCGACATTTTGAACGCCGAACAGGAATATCTGAACACGCAGGTCCAGCTCGTGTCGGCGCGGCGCAACTCCTATGTCGCAGCCTTTTCGGTCCTCGCCGCGATGGGCAAGGCCGAAGCGCGCGATCTCGGCATCGAGGGCGGCGCGCTGTACGACCCCGAGGTCAATTATCGCCGGGTGAAGGGCGAAATCTGGGATTGGGCCGACGATCCGGCGCCGCAGCAGGTGGCGACCGATACCAAGGCCGTTCCCGCCGCCACCGCCAGCGTCCCCGCCTATGTCGAGGTCGGGCCGAAACAATAGGGCTTGGCAAGATACGACCCGAATCGGTAAGAAGTCGGTTAACCATCCGGTAATCGCGATGGTTTAGGGGGTTTGGTATGGGCGATATGTCGCGGGAACCGTCGATGGAAGATATCTTGTCGTCGATTCGGCGCGTGATCGCGCGGGATGAAACGCCGGGTTCGGTGCGCGAGCTTCGCGTTCCCGAAGCTGACGATATTCTCGACCTTCAGGACGAAGAAGACGCCGCTGCCGAAGCCGTGCCCGCAACCGACGACCTCGTCTCCGACGCCAGCGCCGACGCGGCGCGCCAGTCACTCGAAGCGCTGACCGCGGCGGTTGCGCCTGCGGTTACCGCCGCAACCGTTGCAGCCCCGACCGTCGCCGGCCGCACGATGGAAGATGTCGTCCTCGACGCGCTACGCCCGATGCTCAAGGACTGGCTCGACACCAACCTGCCCTCGCTCGTCGAAGCGATGGTGGCGAAGGAAATCAGCCGGATCACCGGCAAGCGCTTCTAACCCGCCGCCCATTCTTCCAGCAGGTGGCGCGCGATCGCCAGCGGCGGCGGCGCCATGAACGGCGCACCCATGTCGCCGGCCAGCGCGGCGCGCACCTCGGCCCGGTCGACCCACATCGCCGCCTCGATTTCGGTCGTGTCGAGCGTCAGCGCGGGATCGTGCGCGACCGCGCGGCAACCGATCATCAGCGACGAGGGAAAGGGCCAGGGCTGGCTCGCCACATAGCTGACGCCCGAAACGCGGATACCCGCTTCTTCCCACAGTTCGCGCGCGACGGCCTCCTCGAGCGATTCGCCGGGTTCGACGAACCCCGCGAGCGCCGAGAAGAAGCCCGGCGGGAAACCCGGCTGGCGCCCAACGAGCACGCGGCCCTCATATTCGGCGAGCATGATCACGACGGGGTCGACGCGCGGAAAATGTTCGGCGTTGCAGCTGTCGCAGCGCCGGCCCCAGCCGCCACGGAACAGGCCGGTCGGCGCCCCGCACACCGCGCAGAAACGGTGCCGCGCGTGCCAATCGACGAGGCTGCGCGCGCCGCCGTACAGCGCCGCTTCCGCGGCCGAGAGCAAGGGAAGCAGCCGCATCACGGTGCGCGACCGTGCGTCGATTCGCGCACCTGCGGGCGCTTCGCGGACGAAATGCGGGATGCCGGCGTCGTCGATGCCGAGCAGCATCAGCGCACGGTCATCGGCCGGGTCGAGCGATTCCCACCGCAGCCCGCCGCCCTCTCCCGGCACGAAATCGATGCCGTCGAGCAGCAGGCAGCGCGCGCGCGGGTCGGCGACGGCCTCCGCGAACCGTGCCGCGTCGGTGCGAAGCTGGTCGGCGCGGTCGAGCCACGCCCCGGTAAAGCCGAGCGGAAGCGGCATCAGGCCATCACGTCCTTGAAAAAAGTCTCACCGAACTTGTTCTGGAACGGCACCGCGTCGGGCGGCATGATCTGCGTATAACCCGCGGCGCGATAGCCGAGTTTGCGGTGCACGAAGCCGATCGTCCCCGCAGCGCCCGCCCAGCCGAAAATCCCCTCGCCGCCCGGCGAGGTCGGGAGCGACACGCGGCCGCCCGCGCCAAAGCCCTGCCCGTCGATGAAGGTGCCCTTGCGGTCGACGCTGTCGGCGATGAGGTTCGACATCGCAAGCCGCGCGGTCTCGGGCTTCATCACGCGTTTCCCGCCCGTCGCGCCTTCGCCGAGCAGCATCGCGAGAAAGCGGTCATAATCGCGCGCGCTCGACACGAGCCCGCCGCCGCCGAACGGATAGGGCGGCGGGTCGAGATAGATCGAGCTTGTCGCGGGATCGAAGGGAATCAGCGCGCCGCCGAAGGGCGCATAATTGCTCGTGAAGCGCCCGACGTCCTTCGCGTTCACCATGAAGCCCGTGCTCGTCATGCCGAGCGGGTCGAACAGCCGCGCCTTGAGGAACGCGTCGAACGGCTGCCCCGACACGACCTCGATCAACCGCCCCATCAGGTCGAGGCTGATCGAATAGCTCCATTTGGTGCCGGGCTCATAGACGAGCGGCAGCGCCGCGAGCCGGTCGGCCATGACGGCGAGGCTGGGTGCAGGCGTCACCGGCGCGAGCCCCGGGATCGGCAGGCGGCTCGCCTGCCCGCCGACGATGCCCGCGTCGTCATAGGCCTTTTTGATCGGCCCCTTCTGGATGATGTTATAGCCGAGCCCCGCCGTGTGGGTGAGCAGCTGGCGCACCGTGATCGGCCCCTTCGCGGGCCGGACATCGGTGATCGACCCGTCGGGCGTATTCTGAACCTTCACGTTCGCGAAGGCGGGCAGGAAATCGGCGATCGGCTGATCGAGCTTCATCTTGCCGTCCTCGATCAGCAGCATGGCGGCGGTACCCGTGACTGGCTTGGTCATCGAATAGAGACGCCACAGCGTGTCGGGACCGACCGGCGTCGCCGAATCGTTCGACTGAACCCCGGCGCCGAGGAACAGCGGCGCCTCCTGCCCCTTGCCGATAGCGGCGAGCGTACCCGCGAGTTCGCGCCGCTCGACGAAGCCTTTGATGAACGCGTTGGTCGCGGGATAGAGCGCGGCGCCGTCGGCCTTCCACGCGAGCGCGGCGCGCGGCAGCAGCGCCGCGGCGCCGCCCAGCGCCATCCCGCCCATCAGCGCGCGGCGCGAAACCATCATGTTCATGCGTCTCTCTCCAGCATCTTGTCGGTCAATTTGCGATAGAGCGTCGGCAGCCCCGCCGCGTCAAGGTCCGCGATCGGCCACCATTCGCCTTCCGCTGCGGCATCGGGGACTTCGCGCCGCACCAGGGTCAGCGTCAGGTCGAAATGGGTGAAGCCATGGTCGACGCTGGTGATTCCCGACTCGGCGGGACGCGCGTCGGTCCAGTCGCCGCCGGGCAGCGCACGCATCCCGCCGAGCATGCCCTTGTCGGGGCGGCGGACCAGCCAGATGGCCGCATCGCGCTCGATCCAGTGCGCGAGGCCGTGGCGATGCGGCTTCGCCTTTTTCGGCGGCTTGACCGGCAGGCGCTCGACGTCGGCGCGCCCGCGCGCGTGGCAATCGGCCATCAGCGGGCAGATCGCGCACGCCGGTGCGCGCGGCGTACAGATGGTTGCGCCCAGATCCATCAGCGCCTGCGCGAAATCGCCCGGCCGGCCCGCCGGCACCAGCGGCGCCAATGCCACGCGAATCTCGCGCTTCGCCATCGGCAGCGGCGTCTCGATCAGGCGGTGACGCGCGATCACGCGCTCGATATTGGCGTCGACGACCACCGCCGGACGGCCAAAGGCGATCGCCGCGACCGAGGCGGCGGTATAATCGCCGATCCCCGGCAGCGCGCGCAGCGCCGCCTCGCTATCCGGAAAACGTCCGCCATGGTCGCGAACGACCGCGCGCGCGCATGCGAGCAGGTTGCGCGCGCGGGCATAATAGCCAAGCCCCGCCCACGCCGCCATGACGTCGGCATCGTCGGCCGCGGCGAGATCGGCGACCGTCGGCCAGCGGCTGGTGAAGCGCGCAAAATAACCCACGACCGCGGCGACGGTGGTTTGCTGGAGCATCACCTCGGCCAGCCACACGCGATAAGGGGCGGGAACGGCGTCGCTCCCCGGCGCGATACGCCAGGGCAGCTCGCGCGCGGCGCGGTCGTACCAGCCAAGCAGGCGGGCGGCGAAGTCGCCCGCGACGCCGTCGATGATGCTGGAAGTCTGGACGCTCACCCCCCGCCTATGGCATGGCGCCGGGCATGGCGAAAGACGCGGGAGAGAATGGGCCGGCCAAAAAGGTCGGGGCCAAGGGCAAGGCGAAATCCGCCAAGCCCGCCGCGCGTCCCTACGAGCGCCCGCGCGGCGGCGAGGCGCGCTCGATTTCCGACCTCGTCCCCGAAATCGGCCGCACCGCCTTTCGCAAATTCGGGTTCATCCAGTCGTCGGTGGTCAGCCGCTGGCGCGAGATCGTCGGCGACCGGCTCGCCGACGTCACCCAGCCCGCAATGATCCGCTTTCCGGCCGGCCAGAAAGCGGGCGGCACGCTGCACCTCACGATCAGCGGCGCGCATGCGCCGATGCTCCAGCATGTCGCGCCCGACATCGTCGCCGCGGTCAATCGCTTCTTCGGCTATGCCGCGATCGCCGGCGTCCGCATGACGCACGGACAGGTCACCCCCGCCCCGCCCGTTCAGCCGCCGGCAATGCTCAAGCCCGTACCCGCCGAACTGGGGGATAGCCTGCGCGACATCGGCGACCCGGAACTGCGCACCGTGCTCGAACGCATGGCGGCAGGGCTGGCGACGCCGCCCAAGCTTCCCCGTATCAGCTAGGAAAGACGGATGTCCGCTTTTGACGACCCGCTTCTCGATCGCCGCACCGCGGTGCTGGCGCTTTCGGGCGCCGCGCTGACACTGCTCGCCGCGACGCCCGCCAAGCCCGCGGCCTGGTCGCAGACCGTCACCACCAGCCCGATCGGCGCCTTCCTCGTCGGCAACCCCGACGCCAAGGTGCGGCTCGTCGAATATTTCAGCTACACGTGTCACGTCTGCGCCGATTTCGCGAAAGCGGGCTCGCTGCCGCTCAAGACGCAATATGTCGATCGCGGGCTCGTCCTGTTCGAATATCGCAACCTCGTTCGCGACCCGGTCGACATGACCGCGGCGCTGCTCGCGCGCTGCGGCGGACCCAAGGCCTTTGCCGGCAATCACCAGGCGATCTTCGCCGCCTTCCCCGCGCTCATCGCCAAGATCCAGCAGGCCACCGAGGCGCAAACGAAGAGCTGGTTCGAGGGCACCACCGGCGAACGCGCGCGCAAGATCGCCGCCGGTACCGGCCTCGCCGCGCTGATGCGCGCCCGCGGCTACACACAAGCCCAGATCGACGCCGCGCTCGACAGCGAGGTCGCACAGGCCGAACTGACCGGCATGACCAACATCGGCCTCAACGCCGATCGTGTCCAAGGCACGCCCAGCTTTTTCGTCAACGGCCGCAACGCCGGTGTGACCGCATGGCCGGCGCTCAAATCGAAACTCGACCTTGCACTCAAGGCCTCGTAAAAGCCCCGCATTCCCTTCCGTGGAGAAAGAATGACATGACCGCATCGCTTCGTATCGCCCTTCTGTCTTCGTTCGGCGCGCTCGCCCTTGCCGGTTGCGGCGGCGGCGCAACCGACCAGAGCAAGGAGCAGGAGGTCGTCGCCAAGGTCGCGCCCCCTGCCGGCAAGAGCTGGTCGCAGGTCGTGCGCGTCGACGGCGATGGCGTCGTGATGGGCAACCCCGACGCGCCGATCAAGCTCGAGGAATATGGCGCCTTCACCTGCGGCCATTGCGCCCAGTTCGCCAAGGATTCGCACGAAGAGCTGAAGCGCGATTTCGTCGACACCGGCCGCGTGTCGTACAAGCTGACGCCGTTCATGCTCCACCCGGTCGACGCGATTTCGGGCGCCATCGTCAAATGCACCGGCCCCGACCGTTTCTTCCCGCTCGCCGATGCGACTTTCCTCGAACATGAAGCCTTCATCGCGGGTGCGTCGAAGCCGCAGCCGGGGATCGAAGAAGCGATGAAATTGCCGCCGGCACAGCGCTTCACCGCGCTCGCCAAGGGCTGGGGCATCGACCAGTTCTACCAGCAGCGCGGCGTCCCCGCCGCCACGATCCAGCAGTGCCTTGCCAAGGTCGAAAATGTCGAGGCGATCGAGAAGGGCACCAACGCCGGGGTCGAGAAATATCAGATCACGGGTACGCCGACCTTCATCATCAACGGCCAAGTCGCCGAAGGCGTTGCTTCGTGGGGCCCGCTGCGCGACCGCCTGCGCACGATGGGCGCGCGCTGATCCTGATTTGAAGCAAGGGGCGGGCGAAACCTGCCCCTTGCGACTCCCCCGGCCACGCGGCATGACGGTTCGCAGGGGGATATGTGACACCAAGGTTGCACCAGCTCCGATTCGACGCGCTGCACGGGGATAGCCCGTGCAGATAAAGCGGCTGCGCCTGACCGGTTTCAAAAGCTTCGTCGAACCCACCGAATTGCGCATCGAACCCGGGCTGACCGGAGTCGTCGGCCCCAATGGCTGCGGCAAGTCGAACCTGCTCGAAGCGATCCGCTGGGTGATGGGCGAATCATCGCCCAAATCGATGCGCGGCGGCGGGATGGAGGATGTCATCTTCGCCGGCACCTCGTCGCGCCCAGCCCGCGATTTTGCCGAGGTCGCGCTGCATTGCGACACCGAAGGCGCGCTTGTTGCAGGGCTGTCCGACGGCGGCGACGGCGACGATCTGGAAGTGATCCGCCGTATCGAGCGCGGCGCGGGCAGCGCGTATCGCGCCAACGGCCGCGACGTGCGCGCCAAGGATGTCGCGCTGATCTTTGCCGACGCCGCGACCGGCGCGCACAGCCCTGCGCTGGTCAGCCAGGGCAAGATCGCCAATGTCATCGCGGCCAAGCCGACCGATCGCCGCGCGATGCTCGAGGAAGCGGCCGGCATCGCCGGGCTCCACGTGCGCCGCAAGGACGCCGAGCAAAAGCTGCGCGCGACCGAAACCAACCTCACCCGCCTTTCCGAAATCGTCGCCGACATGGAGGTGCGCGCCAACGCGCTGCGGCGGCAGGCGCGTGCGGCGGAGAAGTATAAGAAACTCTCCGACGATATCCGCGTCGCCGAAGGGCGGCTGATCTATGCGCGCTGGCGCGACGCCGCCGCCGCCGCCGATCAGGCGCGCCGCGATGCCGATGCCGCCGAAGCCGCGGTGAAGACTGCGCAGGACGAACTCGAAACGATATCGAAGGCACAGGCCGAGGTTGCGACGCGCGTCGCTTCGGCGCGGAGCGATGCGCAGGCGCAGCGCGATGCGCTCGCCGAAGTCACCGCGACGCAAGTGCGCTTGCAGGGCGAGGAGCGTGCGGCGCTACAACGGCTCGAAGATCTCGCGACGCAGCAACGGCGTATCGCCGACGACCGCGCGCACGAGGGCGAGCTTGCGCGCGAAGCGCATGCCGCACTGACCGCACTCGACGCCGAAACGAAATCGCTCGCGAACGACATCGCCGGACACGACGCCGGAAAAGCCGCGCTCGCCGAAGCCAATCTCGCAGCGCAAGCACGCCTTCGCGATGCCGAGGTCGCGCTGGCGCAGGCGCGCGCCAAGGCGGCAAGCGAGGCGGCCGACCGGCGCATCGCGGTGTCGGCGCGCGACGGCGCCGAAGCCGCCGTGCGCCGCGTTGCAGGCGACAAGGCCCGTGTCGACGCCGATATCGCTGCGCTTGGCGACAGCGCCGCGCTCGCCGCGACGCATGCCGAAAGCGTGAAAGCCGCCGAAGCCGCCGAAACCGCTATCGGGGCGGCCGAAACCGCGCTGCAAGAGGCCGAGGCGGATCGCGAAGCGGTCGCCGCCGAACTCACCGGAATCGAAAAGGGCCTCGCCGAGGCACGCGCCGCGCTCGCCGCGCTCGAAGGCGAGGCATCGACGCTCGAACGCGCACTCGCCGCCGCGCGAAGCGACGAAAGCCGCGTCCTCGACCAACTTCGCGTCGCCCCGGGTTATGAAGCCGCGCTCGCCGCCGCGCTCGGCGACGATCTCGACGCGGGAACCGACAAAGATGCCCCGCGTAGCTGGGGCGGCGCCGATACGGCGAAGGGCGACCCGCCGCTGCCCGCGGGGACGAAGCCGCTCGCAGAATTTGTGCAGGCGCCCGTCGCGCTCGCACGTCGTCTCGCACAGGTCGCGGTGGCCGATACCGACGGCGGACAGCCGCTCGCGGTCGGCCAGCGTCTCGTCACGATCGATGGCGTGATGCGCCGCTGGGACGGCTTCGTCACGCGCGGCGACGGCGCGACCGCGACCGAACGGCTGCAACGCCAGAACCGCCTCGACGCGCTCGCCGCGCAGCGCCCGCAGGTCGAACTGGGCGTGCAGGAACTCCGCGACCGCCGCGACGCCGCCTCTGCAAAGGCGTCCGAGCTGACCGCAGCCGCGGCCGCCGCACGCAAGGCGCTCGCCGCGGCCGATGAAGCGCGCCGGGCCGCGCTGCGCGCCGCCGACCAGGCACAAGCCGCGCTCGACCGCCACCGCGACGCCGCAGCACTGTTCGACCGCCGCCTTGCCGAGATCGCCGAAGCCGCCAAGGAGGCGGCCGAAACGCTGTCGACACACGAAGCCGCGCTCGCCGCGCTGCCCGACGACAGCATCGCGCGCGCCGCGCTCGAAGCCGAAGAGCAAGCGGCCGAACGCGCACGCACCGATGCCAGTACCGCGCGCGATGCATTGGCGGCGCACGAGCGCTCCCTCGCCGGCCTCAGCGAACGGCAGGCGGTCGTCAGCGCCGAGATCAAAAGCTGGAAAGCCCGCGCGGGTGAAGCCGCGCGGCGCGTGACCGAAATGGACAAGCGTGCCGACGCGCTCGCCGCCGAAGCCGCCAAATTGGCCGACGCGCCCGCCAAGCTTGCCGAACAGCGCGCCGCCGCCGAGGCGCAGCAGGAGGCGCTGCGCGACAAGGTCGCCATGGCCGAAGCGCAGGAACGCGCCGCCGAAGCCGCGCTGCGCGAGGCCGAAACCGCACTTAATGCGATCCGCGAGCGCGTTTCCGCCGCGCGCGAGACCCGCGCCGGGGCGATCGCGCGCTCCGAAAATGCCGAGCTGCGCCGCATCGAAATGGGGCGCCTGTCGGGCGAACGTTTCGAATGCCCGCCGCCGCTGCTGCCGCAAAAGGCCGGGTTCGAAAGCGCAAGCGTCGGCGACGCCAACGCCGAATCGGCGCAACACGACCGGCTGATCGCCGACCGCGAACGGCTCGGTCCGGTCAATCTCGTCGCCGCCGACGAACTGGTCGAACTCGATAGCGAGCGCGAGAAGAACGCCGCCGAGATCGAGGAGCTGACGCAGGCGGTCCACCGCCTCCGCGGGTCGATCGGCAATCTCAACCGCGAGGGCCGCGTGCGCCTGCTTGCGGCGTTCGAGGCGGTGAACACCCATTTCCAGCGCCTGTTCACCACCCTGTTCAACGGCGGGCAGGCGCATCTCGAACTGGTCGATTCGGACGACCCGCTCGAGGCGGGACTCGAAATCATGGCGCAGCCGCCGGGCAAGCGGCTCGGCACGCTCACCCTGCTGTCGGGCGGCGAACAGGCGCTGACCGCGGTCGCGCTGATCTTTGGCCTGTTCCTGACCAACCCCGCACCGATCTGCGTCCTCGACGAGGTCGATGCGCCATTGGACGACGCCAATATCGAGCGTTTCTGCGACCTGCTCGACCGCATGGCGCGCGAAACCAACACACGCTACCTGATCGTCACCCACAATGCGGTGACGATGGCGCGCATGCACCGCCTGTTCGGGGTGACGATGGTCGAGCGCGGGGTGAGCCGCCTCGTTTCGGTCGACCTCGGCGGCGCCGAAGAACTGCTCGCGGCCGAATAGGCGGCTAGGGCGCGCTGCCGACCACCAGCATCGCGGCAAAGATCAGCAGGCCGGCAAAACGGTTGCTGCGGAACTTCGCGAGCGCATCCTCGCCATTCGCGGGGTCGAGCGTCACCACCTGTCCGGTGAGGTGCACTGCGGCGGGAAGCAAGGCCACCAACACCAGCGGGTCGGGCCGCACCGCCCACAGCGCGCCGCCCCAGCAAGCGAGCGCAACCGCGTAGCACATCGCGACGCCGCCCTTCACATGGCGTCCCATCGCGCGCGCGCTCGACTTCACGCCGATCAGCATATCGTCCTCGATATCCTGGAGCGCATAGATGGTGTCGTACCCGATCACCCACGCGATGCACCCGGCGTAAAGCAACGGCAGCGCCAGCCCGTCCTGCCCGCCGACCGCGACCCACGCGACGAGCGCGCCCCAGCTGAAGACGAGGCCCAGCCACGCCTGCGGCCACCAGGTGATCCGCTTCATGAACGGATAGCCGGCGACGAGGATCAGGCTCGCCAGCGCGACAATCTGTGCCGGACGCGGCAGTTGGAGCAGCACGAGCAGGCCGACGAGCGAGAGCAACAGGGTCCACAGCAGGGCGTTCCGTACCGACACCGCGCCGCTCGCGACCGGGCGCGACGCGGTGCGCGCAACCTTCGCATCGAGGTCTCGGTCGACGATGTCGTTATAGACGCAGCCCGCGCCGCGCATCGCGATCGCGCCGATCAAGAACCAGAGGAACAGCGGCCAGTGGCTGATCGCGCCGCCGCCGAGCGCCAGCGCCCACGCGCACGGCCAGTAGAGGAGCCACCAGCCGATGGGCCTGTCGAAGCGTGCGAGCAGCGCATAGGGCCGCGCTGCGGACGGCAGCAGGGCCACGAAACCGCGAAGCTGGCTGTCGGGAGGATGTGTGGCAGTCATCGGCAGCGGCGCGTGTAGCAGCGGCGGCGCCCGCGATAAATGGCTTATTAGATCCGGCAGCCGCGGATGATCAGGAGCAGGTCGAAACGGTCACCGACGGCGAGGGATTGTAGACCTGCGAAAGGTCGCGTCCTTCGCGGATATTGAACGCCGCGGTCGACCGCATCCGCTGCGTCCCCAGCGCCTTTCCATAGAGCAAGGGCTCATAGTCATAGACGATCTCGACGAACATCACCGCGGTGCCCGTCGACGCCTTGATCTCCGCGCCCGCCGGTCCCATTCCGAGGAAGTCGGTGCCCGTCGCGCCCGTACCTTGCGGACCATATTCGGAATCGACGTCGAGGTTGCCATAGCAGCGCTGCCAGTGAATCCACTGGCCATCGTCTTCATTCTGTTCGAGGCTGGAGAGGATGACACGCCCCCGCGTCGCGAAATTCAGGCCCTTTGCCTGTTCTTCGACCCCGGTGAACACTTCGTTGATGTCGATCTCGCGGATCGAGGGTTGCGACAGGGCGCTTCCGAACGCGATGCGCGACGCATTGTCTGCCGCGCTGAGACCGATCTGGCTGATCCGCGTCTTGGTCAGCGTCACATTGGCGATTTCCAGGCCGGCAAAGCCGACCAGCACGAGGAACGGAATGGCGAAGGCCATTTCGACCATCACCGTCGCGCGGCAATCATGCCACAGCTGCACGATCGCGCGGCGCATAGAGGTCAGCCGGGCGATCATGTGCATTTCACCGGGTTGGCGTTGGTGCCGGCATTATAGGGCTGGTTACGCAGCACGGTCGATTGCTTGAGGATCGTCTTTTGCGGCTGCCCCAGCATCGACCACACCGGCAAGATCCGGTTGAACTCCATCGACGCGGTATACAGCACGATGTCGTCGGCGCCGCCATTGCCGGCGCGGCCGCGATCGGCGTCCCAGCTGCCATTGGCGTTGATATCCTCGAAGCACTCGCCGGCGTCATATTGATTGTTGCCGTTCTTGTCCTTGAACGGTTCGGGTTTGCCGACCGCGTCGAAGCTGTCGTAGGTCTGGCGCGTGAAGGTGACGGTCGCCTTGCCGAACACATTCTTGACCGCCGTGCGGACCTTTTCGTCGAGCACGGCCTGGCTCGCGGCATTGCCCTCGAGCGTCGAATCGCGCGCGGCCTTGGCGACGGCGCCCTGCAACACCTGCCGGGCATAGAATTGCCAGCTATAGTCGAAGATGCCCATCAGGAGCAGCAGGAAGAGCGGCGCGGTCAGCGCGAACTCGGTGATCGCGGTGCCGCGCTGATGCCCCCGAAGGCGGCGCGCGAGGTTGGTGAGGCGCCGGGTCATTGCGACAACCTCAGACGCGAAATCTGGTCGGCGATCGACTGGAAGATGCCCTTCAGCTTCGTCGCGCTACCTGTCTGATACGCCTTGCCGACCGTCGCGCAATTGGTGAGCTGGCTGTTGAGCGTCACGCCGAAACCTATCACCCAGATGACGACCGGCGCGTCATTCTTGCCCACGGGCATATTCTTCGCCCGGGCGCAGAGCTGTTCGAAGCGGTTGTTGTGGCGGGCGACCGCATTGTCATCGCTCGTCGCGCCGATCCGTGCGATCACCTGTTCCTGCCCTTGGTGCGAAAAATTGCTGCGCGGCGCGGTCATCGTGCCGTCGGTCATGAAGATGATATGGCGACTGATCGGACGCTTGTTCGTCACCGTGGTATTCTCGGTAGCGAAAAGGCCGGTCGGCGAAATCAGACGCGCGCCCCACGCCATGCCCGAATCATGGTAGGTAAAGCCTTGCGGCTTCAACTCGGCGATCTTGTCCTTGAACTTCTGCTTCCCCGCCGCATCCATTTCGGTCAGCTTCATCGCGGGCGGCGGGCACGCGCCGGTGTCGACGTTGATGTCTTCGGCCGCCTTGCCGAAGCTGGTCCGGTTGGTCGTGGTGTCGTCGACGGCGGATCCCGAACGGCTGTACGCGAAATCGGCGAGGAACATTTTCCATTTGGTGTCGTCGCTCGACGTCGGCACCATGTTGATGTCCATGTCATACGCCCCGGCCGGCGCAGTCGTGGTCTGATTAAAGGCGGTGGTCTTGCGCTCCATGATGCAGCCGTCCCAGTTGGACGTGAGATTGGCGCCATTCGTCCCGGTGTTGAAGGTCATGTTCGCGCCGCCCTTGCCGCCCGAGACATTGAACGTCCGGTCTTCGTAGCGATATTTGTCGAAACTCCCGTTGCTTTTGTAGCGCGGCGAGCGCGACGGCACCGTCACAGAATCGGAAATCCACGCGGGATTGGCTGTATTAAGAATGGCGCCGACATTGACCGTGCCGCTGTACGGAACGATCCCGAAGCGCAGGCGGCCATCGCCGATCTCCGCCTTGGTCAGCGTATCGAAGAACACCATCGACGCGTCGCGCAGCGCCTGGATCTTCGACACCGAATCGCCCGGATTGGTCGCTTCCATCGACCCGGTGACGTCGAGGACGAGGACCACGTCGGTGTTCGAAATTTCAAGTTTCGCGGCGCAATTGGCCGTCAGGTTGAACTGATCGGTCCCGAACATGAACATGATCGCCGACGGCAAGGTCGCGCTGGCGGTGCCGTTGACGTCGGTCTTGTTGCTGCTCGCCGTCGACGTGAAGCTGATATTCTCGCTGCCGTAGATATTGGCGGGAAAGTTGAAGTTGAACATCTTGTTCGCTTCGGCCTTCGGGGGATCATTATAGTCCCCGCCCGCCATCGCGCGGCGGCCGGCAAGCACGCCGGCATCGCACGCCTGCTGCAAGCGCAGCTGGGTCATATAGGCGCGGCCGATGTCGACCGCCGAACCGACGATCCCGATAACCGGCACGACAGCGGCAGCCGTCAGCATCAGGGCGTTGCCGCCCTGATCGCGCAGAAGCTGTTTGGCGCCGAGCCGCACGCGGCTCAATACGGTCCCTCGCATGGTTTAAACCCCTCTTCGGCCCGCGGCACGCCCCACCAGATGGGCCGCTGGTAAACTCGCACTAGGGGAGGACTGCTTACCAAAATGCTAATCGGGGACAGCGGCTTCGGCCGATATCGGCAGTTTTGACCCGGATCGGGACACAGGCGATCACCTCGTGGCAAAGGATGCACAAAATACCGCCTTCTGCTATTCGCACGGCCATGCCCGCGACTCCCGCCTGGCCCCCTGCCAGCACGCCCCGCCTGTTCGTCGATTTCCCGCTGGGACCCGATGCCGCACCGCTGATCGACGGCGCCGCCGCGCATTATCTGCTCGGCGTGATGCGGATGAAGGCGGGCGACCCCGTGCTCTTGTTCGACAATCGCAGCGGCGAATGGCTCGCGGTCATCGCCGACGCGGCGAAACGGTCGCTGACGCTGCGCATCGAGCGCCAGATGCGCGCGATCGAGCACGTCCCCGACCTCTGGCTCTGCTTCGCGCCGGTCAAGAAGGCGCGGCTCGACTGGATCATCGAGAAGGCGACCGAGCTGGGGGTCGCGCGGCTGCAGCCCGTTATCACCGAGCGCACGATCGTCGAGCGCGTCAAGCAGGAGCGGATCGAAGCGCAGATCGTCGAAGCGTGCGAACAATGCGGGCGCACCGCGCTTCCGACGCTAGCCGAACCGGTCAAGCTGCCGCAGCTGTTGAAGGACTGGCCGGCGGATCGCACGCTGCTGTTCGCCGACGAAGCCGGCGGCGTCCCACTCGCGAAGGTCGACGCACCGGCGCCGGCGGCGATCCTGACAGGCCCCGAAGGCGGCTTCACCGACCGCGAGCGCGATATGCTGGTGGCGCACGCCGCGGTGCGCCGCATCGCGCTCGGCCCGCGCATCCTGCGGGCAGAGACCGCCGCGATCGCCGCGGTCAGCCTGTGGATGGCACAGCATGGCGACTGGTCGGTCGAATAGGGCAATATTGTCCCACGGCCGAACAGAAACGCGGCCAAGTCACCGATTTTAACCGGATATTAGCTATGCGGACGCCATAGCGGCGCCATGCAACGGCGGGACCAGAGCCGATACCGCTGGCGTGGGGGCCAGTGTTTGCAGTCTGTGCGAGCATGTATCATGCTTGTCTGGCTGGCCTTCGGGCTGGCCGCGAATCCCGCCGCCGCACAGACCACGAGCAGTTACAGCAACACGACGACCGGCACGATCAGCGAAAGCGCGACATCGTGCACCAGCCCGATGGTGCGGAGTTTCACCGTCGCCGCCAACGCGCAGGTCACCGACGTCAATATCGGTGTCCAGTTCACGCACACATACCGCGGCGATGTCCGGGCCACATTGACCTCGCCGTCGGGTACGGTGGTCAACCTGATCACCAATATCGGGACATCGACGGACAATCTGAACGTCCTGTTCGACGACAGCGCCGCCGCGAGCATCACGACACACACCTCGAACAATGATTCGACCGCGACCGCGCCGCCCTATCAGCGGACGTTCCGCCCGCAGGGCACGCTCGCGAGCTTCAACGGCGATGGATCGGCGGGCACCTGGCAGCTCACCATCTGCGATTCGCTGAATGGCGACAGCGGCGCCTTCACGCGGTCCGACCTGACGCTGACGACGGTGCCGCTGTCGCCCTACGCCGACCTGTCGCTGACCAAGTCGGTGAGCAACGCCGCACCGGCGTCCGGGACCAGCATCGACTATGTGCTGAGCGTCACCAACGCGGGCGCGTCGACGCTGACCGCGACGGGCGTCACGGTACAGGACACACTGCCCGCGGGCTTCATCTTCACCAGCGCATCGGGTTTCGGCAGCTATAACAGCACGACCGGCGTGTGGACCGTCGGCAGCATCCCGGCAGGAACGACGCGCACGCTGACGATCACCGGCACCGTTGCAGCGAGCGCAGGCGCGAGCGTCACCAATATCGCCGAGATCAGCGCCTCGTCGGCGTTCGACCCCGATTCGACCCCAGGCAACGGCGCGGCGGGCGAAGATGATAGTGACAGCGCGACCTTCACCGTGTCGGGTACCCGCATCGCGGGAACGCCGCCGACGCTCGTCTGCCCGGTCGGCACGACGGTGCACGACTGGGACAGCGTCAGCTGGCCCGCGGGGACGACAAACGGCAGCTATGCCCTGACCGCGATCGGCACGATGAATTTCAACATCGCGATCAGCGGCGGCAGCTTCCTCAGCAACGCGACCTACGGCGGCCAGTCGCCGACGCGGCAGAACGCCGTTACCGGGGGGCTTGCGCCTGCGCAATTTTCGATATTCCAGATCGCCGATTTCACCAGCCAGGCAGGCGCGATCACCTCGACGATCGCCTTGCCGACCGCGGTGCCCGGCGTGCAATTTCGCGTGTTCGACATCGATTACGCAGCAGGGCAGTTCGCCGACCGCCTGACCGTCATGGGCAGCTTCAACGGCGCCCCGGTCACCCCCACGCTTACCAATGGCGTCAGCAATTATGTCATCGGCAACAGCGCCTATGGCGATGCCACCTCGGCCGACGGCAGCGCCAACGGCAATGTCGTCGTGACCTTTGCCGCGCCGGTCGACACCATCGTCATCACCTATGGCAGCCACGGCCTTGCGCCCGCCGATCCCGGTCAGCAGGGGGCCGCGATCCACGATCTCACCTTCTGTCGCCCCACGACCAACCTGACGATCGCAAAGACGAGCAGCGTCGTCAGCGATCCGGTGAACGGCACGACCGATCCCAAGGCGATCCCCGGCGCGACAATGCGTTACTGCATCCTCGTCACCAACAACGGCAGCGGCACCGCGACCGGCATTAATATCGCCGACGCGCTGCCCGCCAGCACGACCTTCGTCCCGGGCTCGCTGCGCAGCGGCACAAGCTGTGCCAGCGCGACGACGGTCGAGGACGATAATGCGAGCGGCGCCGACGAAAGCGACCCGTTTGGAGCGTCGATCACCGGCACAACCGTCGCCGCAACCACGCCGACGCTGCTGCCCACGAACGCGATGGCGGTTGCCTTCGATGTGACGATCAACTGATGCTCGGCCGTACCCGCCTCGTGCGACGCGGCGTCCTCGCCGTTGTTGCCGCAGCGCTGGCGACCGCACCGCCCGCATCGGCGCAGCGCGTGATCGTCAATCCGTCGTTCGAAGCGAACAATCCGCAAGGCGCCGGTGCGGCTAATTATGAAATCTATTCGAACGGCTCGGTCACCGGGTGGGATTCGGCGTCGGGCGAGATCGAGCTGTGGGACACGAATTTCCAGGGCGTGCCCGCCTATGAAGGCTCGGTCTTTGCCGAAATGAACGCGAATGTCCCCGGCGCGCTCTACCAGAATATCTGCATGGTGACCGGCGAGACGATCGGCTGGACCTTTGCCCACCGGGCGCGCTCGGGCGGCCCGGCGACGCAGACTGCGCGCTTCCAGATCGCCAGCAGCACGGGCACGCTGATCCAGAGCCTCGCGAGCCAGTCCTCGACAGTGAACAATGTCTGGAACGTCAACACCGGGTCGACCACCTATAACGGCGCGTCGGGGGTGCAGCGCGTCCAGTTCATCACCACCGACGCGGGCAGCCTCGGTAATTTCCTCGACGACATCCGGATCACGCTCAATCCCTTCGTCGAACTGTCGACGGCGAGCGCCTCGGGGGTCGAATCGATCGCGTCGGCGAACCTGCCGGGGCTGCTCGTCAGCGGCACTTTGTTCACGCCGCGCACGGTCAATGTCAGCATCACCGGCGGCACGGCGACGCGCGGCACCGACTATACGACGCCCGGCGGCGGCGCGAACTTCACCGTTACCATTCCAGCGGGGACGTACCAGAATGTCACCGTCCCGCTCGGCATCCAGATCGTCGACGACACCGCGACCGAGGGCAGCGAGACGATCCAGATCGCGCTGAACAGCGGCACCGGATATACCGTGTCGAGCACGTCGAGCTGTGGCGGCGCGGCACGGAGCGCCAGCACCTATACGATTACCGACAATGACTCACCCGTCGTGCTCGCCAAGAATTGGACGAACGGGATCGCGGGCGACGCGGTGAGTCTGTCGATCGCGGGCGGGGTCTTGCCGACCGCGGGCAACTCGACCGTCGGCGGCGCCGCGACCAACGCAACGGCCATCGCCACCCCCGGCAGCACGCTAACCCTGACCGAGGCCTATACCGCCGGCAATGCGGCGAATTACACCAGCAGCCTCGAGTGCCGGCGCAACAGCGACAATGCGGTGGTCGCGACATCGGGGAGTGGACTCAGCCGCACCGTCGTCATGCCGTCGGGCACCTCGCTCACTTGCAGCTGGACGAACAGCCGTAAATCGGCGACGCTTGTTGTGCGCAAGACCTGGGTCAATGCGCAGGTCGCGAATGCGGTGACGGTCGCGACGAGCGGCCTGATCAACAACGCCAGCCTCGCCTCGGTCGCGAACAGCGCGAACGAGACCGACACCAACGCCGCGGTTACCGTCTATGCCGCTGAAAGCGCCGTCCTCAGTGAAATCTTCACGGTTGGCAACGGGGCCAATTATGCGCAGGCGCTCGCCTGCACGGGCAATGCCACCGCGCTCGCCGGCAATGTGCTCACGATCGCGGCCGCCGATACCGCCATCGTCTGCACCTTCACCAACACCTATGTCGTACCGCTGTCGATCGCCAAGGCCTCGCTGGCGTACAGCGACCCGGTGAACGGCCTGACCAACCCCAAATTGATCCCCGGCGCCTTTGCCAACTACAGCCTGACAATCACCGCGCCCACGGGCACCGCGCCGACCAGCAACAGCGTGATCGTCACCGACGCGATCCCGGCGAACCTCAGCCTGTTCGTCGGCACCTACGCGCCCGGCCCAGGCCCGATCCTGTTCGCGCCGGGTGGCAGCGGGCTGACCTATGGCTTCACCAGCCTGTCGAACAATGCCGACGATCTCGAATTTTCGAACAATGGCGGTGCCAGCTGGACCTATGCGCCGACCGCCGATGCCGACGGCGTCGACCCGGCGATCACCCACGTCCGCATCCGGCCCAAGGGCGCGATGGCGCCGGGTTCGAGCTTCACGATCAACTTGCGCGCGCGCGTCAAATAGCGCGCGAACAACAGCCGATTGCATTCTGTACCGAACCGTATAATGGCGCGATATGAGCACGCGCACCGCCTCGGACAGCAACGATCCCATCGTCGAAAGCCGCGACCAGCTCGCGGCCCCCATGATCAAGGGCGAAAAGCCCAAGGACCGCTGGCGCATCGGCACCGAGCACGAGAAATTCGTGTACCGCACCGCCGATCACCGTGCGCCCAGCTATGACGAACCAGGCGGCATCCACGACCTGTTGATGGCGCTCACGCGTTTCGGCTGGGAACCTGTGATCGAGGGCGGCAAGGTTATCGCGCTTGCCGGCACCGACGGCACGGTCAGCCTCGAACCCGCGGGGCAATTGGAACTGTCCGGCGCGCCGCTCGAAAACCTCCACCAGACCTGCGCCGAAACCGGCCGCCACCTGAAACAGGTGAAAGAAGTCGGCGCCGAACTCGGCCTCGGCTTCCTCGGCCTCGGCATGTGGCCCGACAAGACGCGCGCCGAACTCCCGATCATGCCCAAGGGGCGCTACAAGATCATGCTCGACCATATGCCGCGCGTCGGCACGATGGGACTCGACATGATGCTGCGCACCTGCACCATCCAGACCAATCTCGACTATTCGTCCGAGGCCGACATGGTGCAGAAGTTCCGCGTGAGCCTCGCGCTGCAACCGCTCGCGACTGCGCTGTTCGCCAGCTCGCCCTTCACCGAGGGCAAGCCCAACGGCTATATGTCGTACCGCAGCCATATCTGGACCGACACCGATCCCGCGCGCACCGGGATGCTGCCCTTCGTGTTCGAGGAGGGCTTCGGCTATGAACGCTATGTCGACTATATGCTCGACGTGCCGATGTATTTCGTCTTTCGCGACGGCAAATATATCGACGCCGCGGGGCAGAGCTTCCGCGATTTCCTGAAGGGCGATCTGCCTGCTTTGCCGGGCGAGAAGCCGCGCCTCTCCGACTGGAACGATCACCTCTCGACCGCCTTCCCCGAAGTGCGGCTCAAAAGCTTCCTCGAAATGCGCGGCGCCGACGGCGGCCCGTGGAACCGCATCTGTGCGCTGCCTGCATTGTGGGTCGGCCTGCTCTACGACCAGAGCGCACTCGACGCGGCGTGGGATCTCGTCAAGGGCTGGGGCATCGAGGAACAGCAGACGTTGCGCGATGCCGTGCCGAGCGAGGGCCTCGACGCCCCCGCCCCCGGCGGCGGCACCGTCGGCGAACTCGCACACCGCGTCCTCGACATCGCGGCCGCGGGGCTCGCGGCGCGCGGCGAGGTCAATTCGATGGGCGACAATGAGGTCGGTTTCCTCGAGCCACTGCGCCGCATAGCCGCGAGCGGCAAGTCGCCGGCGCACGACCTGCTCGACCGGTATGACGGCCCGTGGGGCGGCGATCTTTCCAAAATCTATGACGAGTTGAGCTTCTAGCAACGCGTCCGGGGCCGGGAACGCCCGCCCCCAAAGTGCAGCAATTGCGCAACACTGCTGACACGAACGTCAGCGCACCCCGCTTCGGCGATTGATTGCGCGCGCCCGCGAAGCCAAACAGGCTCCGGTTTTTCCACTCTCCCATCGTCAACTCTGTTTCAGGAAGCTCGCCCATGCGCCACTTTCCTTCCACTATCGCTATAGTCATCGCCCTCGCCGCCGCCGGCTGGGCCGTCCCCGCCGCCGCACAGGACGCGCCCGCCGCGACCGACGACGCCGGCCTCGGCGAAATCATCGTCACCGCGCAGCGCCGCGAACAGAATATCCAGGACATCCCGCTTTCGGTCGACGTCGTCAGCGGCGCCAAGCTCGACGCGATCAATTCGGGCGGCGGCGACATTCGCGCGCTCGCCGGCCGCGTTCCCAGCCTCAACATCGAAAGCTCGTTCGGCCGCACCTTCCCGCGCTTCTATATCCGCGGACTCGGCAATACCGATTTCGACCTCAACGCGTCGCAGCCGGTCAGCCTCGTCTACGACGACGTCGTGCTCGAAAACCCGATCCTCAAGGGCTTCCCGATCTTCGACCTCGACCGCGTCGAAGTGCTGCGCGGACCGCAGGGCACCTTGTTCGGCCGCAACACGCCCGCCGGCATCGTGAAGTTCGACAGCGTGCGTCCCGACCGCGACGGCGGTTATATCAAGGGCAGCTACGGCCGTTTCGATTCGATCAATATCGAGGGTGCGGCCGGCGGCCACCTCTCCGACACCGTCTCGGCGCGCCTTTCGGCGATGTACCAGCGCCGCAGCGACTGGGTCGACAATCTCGCAACCCCCGGCAAGAACGACCTCGAAGGCTATGAGGATTTCGCGGTCCGCGGCCAACTCCAGTTCGAGCCGACCGACCAGCTCAAGCTGCGCTTCACCGGCCAGTATCGGAATTTCGACGGCACCGCGCGCGTGTTCCGCGCCAACATCTTCCGTCCGGGCAGCAACGACCTGATCTTCTACCCCGGCGTGCAGAACCCCGGCCAGACGCCCGCCGCGGCGGTCGATTTCGACCGCAATGTCGTGCGCACCGACGGAATCAATTTCCAGAAGCTCGAGCTCTATAACGCCGCCGCGACGCTCGAATATGACTTCGGCCCGGTCACGCTGACCTCGGTCACCGCTTACTGGAACGGCAATTACGACAGCCGCGGCGACGTCGACGGCGGGTTCGGCGCCAGCTTCCTGCCGAATTCGGGTCCGGGGATCATCCCCTTCCCCGCGCAGTCGCAGGACCAGGTACCCAGCCTCGACCAGCTCACGCAGGAAATCCGCATCGCGTCGAATCCCGGCAGCGCGATCGATTATCAGGCGGGCTTCTTCTACTTCGACGAAAATATCGACATCGGTTCGATCAATTACGACAACCCCACCGACACGACCCCCAGCGTCATCGCGATGCAGCGGCAGGATTCGCGCGCGTGGGGCTTGTTCGGGTCGGTCACCGTTCCTGTCACCGAGCAGCTCAAGCTGACCGCCGGCGCCCGCTATAACGAGGATCGCCGCCGCATGACGGTCGACCGCACCGGCTTCTTCGGCGCGATCGGCACGGGCTTTGCCGCGGTGAAGGACGACAATCTGACGTGGGACCTGTCGGCAACCTATGAAGCATCGGATGCGGTCAATCTCTATGCCCGCGTCGCCAAGGGCTATCGCGCGCCGAGCATCCAGGGCCGCGCGCTGTTCGTCTTCACCACGGTGCAGGACGCGATCAGCACCGCCGACAGCGAAACGATCATGTCGTACGAAGCGGGGATCAAGACCCAGTTCGACCGCCGCATCCGCTTCAACCTGTCGGGCTTCGTCTACGACCTCAAGGACGCACAGCTCACTGCAGTCGGCGGCACGATCAACACCGCGCGGCTGATCAACGTCGACAATGTCCACGGCTATGGCTTCGAAGCCGAACTCGACGCGCGTCCGGTCGACAATATGGTCCTGACCGCGGGCATCAGCTACAACAACGCCAAGATCGACGATCCCAACGCCTTCATCACCGGGTGCGGCGGCGGCTGCACCGTGCTCGACCCGGTTCGCCCCGGATCGCCCGGCATCTATTCGATCGACGGCAACCAGCTGCCGCAGGCGCCGAAATGGTCGATCAACTGGACCGCGGGCTATGGCGTGCCGGTCGGCAACGGCGAAGTCTATGTCTTCACCGACTGGGCGTACCGTTCGAAGGTCAATTTCTTCCTGTACGAATCGGCCGAGTTCAACGACGACCATATGCTCGAGGGCGGGCTGCGCATCGGTTACCGCACCGACCGCTATGACATCGCCGCCTTTGCGCGCAACATCACGAACGACGTGTCGGCGGTGGGTGCGATCGATTTCAACAATTTGACCGGCTTCGTCAACGAGCCCCGCATCTGGGGCATCGAGGCGGGTTATAAATTCTAGAAATGCTTCCGGTCCGCGCGGCTTTTCCTTTCGCGCGGACCGGCCTTCGCATCCGAATATTTCCATGTTATCATCGCCCTGCAATGATGTGGGAGACGATGATGCCCCGTTTGATCGCCAGCCTTGTCGCCATCGGCCTGTTGGCCAGCCCGGCCGCCGTTTTCGCGAGCGACGTGAACTCGGCCGCCGACTTTGGCGCCAGCGCCTATAGCAAAGCCGTCAGCATCTACCCGCACACGCGCGCGGAAGAACGCGAATGGCTGTTGCAGCGTCTCGACAAGCTATGCAGCAGCAAGCTGCGGTCCGATCAGCGCCGATGCGACCGCGCCTGGCGCATCATCGCCGACGGCTATGCGCAATTACAGGCTCGCCGCGCCGCCGAAGCGGCGAGCGCCACCACCGATCCGCTGAAGGATTAGGCGACCGGCCCGATCCGCGGGTCGGGTTCGAGCCGGATCAGCGGGCGCGTCCGCCCCGTCAACTTTGCAAACAGGCGCGGCACCAGTGCATTCGCCTGCGCCCAGTTCCAATAGGCCACATAGGCCGGATCGGCGAGGAGATGCTTTTCCTCGGTCTTGGCGCGCCAGTAATAGACGCCGCTGACAAGGCCGAGCAGCACAACGTTGCGTACGCCCTCGACCCAGCCGCCCGCGGTGACAAGGAAGGGCAGCGACCCGATCCACCAGGTCATATTCTTTGAAATATAGGCAGGATGGCGCGTGAAGGCATACGGCCCGTGGGTGATGATGCCGCGGTGCGTCAGGTTCGAAAAGCGGATTCCGAACGCCATCGTCGCCCAGCTGTAAACCGCAGTCAGCAGCACGAGCGCGATCGCCCAGGCGGTCAGCAACCCGTCGTGCCCCGCCAGCCAATAGCCCCAGTCGGAGCCGTACATCTGGTAGTCGAGCGGCCCGCCGCTCATCAGGATGAAGGGCGGGTAGCAGATGAGCGCCGCGACCCACGCCATGCCATAGGGATTGGCGGTGCGAATATGCGCGTCGAGCGGCTTCAGCGTCAGGATATAGCCCACCGTCGCGATATGGACGTCGATCAGATAGAGGAAATTGATCGTCCAGATCCCCGTCCTGTAGGGATTGGCGAGGACTTCGCTCATCGGCACGCTGACGAGGCCCGCAAAATTGCCGGGGACGATCGAGAGCATGAAGGCGGTAAAAAAGCCCTTCACCGCCCAGGCGCGCAGATGATGTCCGATGCCGCGGCCGTCGACGGGCTGTCCGGGCGCGATCAGCCAGCGGCCGAAGGCGTAGCAACCGTCGCGCGGCTCGACCATGCGGCGGTCGAGCCACAGCATATAGGGCACCGAAACGAGCAGCAGCCACGGAACCACGGTTTCGAGGAGGTTCATCGAAAAGGCGTAATTGCCCTCCCAATAATAGCGCATCGTCGCATAGGTCAGCGCGATCAGCCCCCATGTCGCCCACAGCCCGGCGAGCTTGGTCAGGCTGATATCGACCGTCTCGCGCCACGGACGACGCTGTGCCCAGTCGATGCCGGTCGAGGGATTGCGATGCACCTTGTCGACAAACACCGACCATAAAACCATCGGGATACCGCAGGCGAGCACGCTCGCGATCGCCGAGTTCGGCCCGCTCATCGGCCCGCGGGTGCCCCAGTCGACACCGAGGAAGGCCGCGATCTCGGGCGCGAAGCGCGCAATGAGCAAATAGCTCACCAGCCCCGCGAGTCCGACGATGCCGACCCCCGCGCTGACCGCCGAACGCGGGCGCACGTCGGCCGGCGCCGACGGGTCGCCCGCCGATTCGTGCGGGCCGGGTTGAGCAGAATTGGCCATGATATTCACCCGCTTAGCCCTAGCCGAAAATGGTAAGCAAGCCGTCAATACAAAAGGCCGATTCGCCCGCGATTTCCCGCCAGATTGGCAGCGTTCCCGCGCTTTGACACCGTTCACCGCGCGATGGTTTCGACTCGGCGCGACTCGGCGCGCAAAGATTCGCACCGCCCCCATCGGCCTGATACAGCGCGCATCAATCGGGGCGGAGGGCTCCAATAAAACACAAGATGGGGTCGCCACTTGTCATCGAAAAATATGGGTCTGCGCGATTTGCGCCAGCGTTTTTCTGCGCTGTTTCAGGACCATGAAATCTTCGTTCGCACGCACGGCCATGTCCGCTTCCTGCGCGTCAGCGCGGTCTGGCAAAAGCGCGTCGCGCTGATCGCTGCTGTCGTCCTGCTCGCATGGGCCGGCGCGACCTTGGCAGTGCTCGTCAACCAGCTCCTCACCTCGGGTGAACGCGCTGCGGTCGCACAGCAACAGGCCGCCGCCGCCGCTTCGGAAGCGCGCATCGCGAAATATCGCGACAATGTCGCCGAAACCGCCGCCGACCTCGAAGACCGGCAGGAACAGCTCGAGGAATGGTCGAAAGTCCATTTCGGCGTCGAACCCGCGGCGGTGACACCCGAGATTGGCACCGAAGGTGCTCCGGCGGCCGAAAAGGCCCCGCTCAAGACCAGCGCACTGATCGATCCGAACCTGCCGCCCGAAGCGCAGGTCCTCGCCCGCCTCGAAGCGCGGCAGGAAGATTTCGCGACGCGCCTGCTGACCGCGGTCAACGAGCGCGCGGCAAAGGCCGAGGGCGCCGTCGCCAAGCTCGGCATGAACCCTGCGGCGCTCGTCCGCAACGCCGCGGCAGGCCGCGGTGGTCCGTTCATCCCCTATCGCGGACGCGCCGGGCGCGCGAGCACGCTCGGCAAATCCTTTGCCGCGCTCGAAAGCGCGCTGTTTCGCATGGAGGTGCTCGAACGCACGCTCGTCGCGATCCCGTCGGGCCAGCCCGCCAATGTGCTGATGCTCTCGTCGAGCTTCGGCTATCGCAGCGATCCGTTCACCGGCGCCGGCGCGATGCACTCGGGACTCGACTTCCCCGGCCCGATCGGCACTCCGATCCTCGCCGCCGCCCCCGGCCGCGTCGTCTATGTCGGGCAGAAGTCGGGTTATGGCAACGTCGTCGAGGTCGATCACGGCCAGGGCATCCTGACCCGCTATGCCCACTTGTCGGGCTTTACCTCGACCGTCGGCGCGCAGGTCGCCGCGGGGCAGCAGATCGCCAAAATGGGCTCGACCGGCCGTTCGACCGGCAGCCACCTGCATTTCGAAGTCCGTTTGAACGGCGTCGCGGTGAACCCGCGCCGCTTCCTGGAGGCCAAAGCCGATGTTCTCGAAGTCAAAGACGACGCCCGACAGCGAGTCGGTTCCGTCGCTGCCGTCCGTGGTGCCCGCTAAGATGGCGACCGGAGCGCGTCATACGACCTTTTCGATCCTCGGATCGGATGTCGTCGTCACCGGCAATGTGGCCGCCAGCGTCGACCTGCACGTCGATGGAAAGATCGACGGCGACCTGAAATGCGCCAACCTCGTCCAGGGCGAGGCGAGCGAGATCAAGGGTTCGGTCGTCGCCGAAACGGCGAAGATCGCGGGCCTGCTCGACGGCGCGATCGAGGCGAAAACGCTGATCGTCCACGCCACCGCGCGGATCACCGGCGACGTGACCTATGAAAGCATCACGATCGAAAATGGCGGCAAGGTCGAGGGCAAGCTCAGCCACCGCCGCCACGGTGCGGGCGCCGCAAAAGCGCCGCCGCCGCTCGAGGTGATCGAGAACAAGTCCGCATCCGCCGGCCTCTGACGTTCCGATCCTGAAAAGGCCGCACCCACGGTGCGGCCTTTTTCAATTCGACCGCGCAACCTCGCGGCCCGGCGCGCGTCGGGTGACATCTTGGTGCCGCTGGACGACGACCCTGTTCCGTCCGCCGCGCTTCGCATCGTAAAGCGCCTCGTCGGCGAGCCGGTATAGCTGCTGGAAATCGCACGCCGGCCGCACTTCGGCGACCCCGACGCTGGCGGTGACCGATTGATCGCCAATGGCTTCTTCATGGTCGCAGGCAGCAATCCCGCGCCGGATGCTTTCGGCGAAGCGGGCAAGGATGATGCCTTCCATCCCGATCGTCAGCAGGCCGAATTCCTCGCCGCCGAGCCGCGAGACGGTGCACATCGGCCCCTCCCACCGCTCGATCCGCCGCGCGATGCCGCACAGCACCATGTCGCCCGCATCATGGCCGTGGATGTCGTTGATCGACTTGAACCGGTCGATATCGACGAGCAGCAAGGCCGCAGGCCAATTGTCGGCACGCGCGCGGTCGAGGAGCGGCGTCACGCTCTCGACGAAACCGCGGCGATTGGGCAGGCCGGTCAGCGGATCCCGCCGCGCGAGTTGCTGCGCCGTCGCTGCGGCGCTGCGCGCATGGTCGCGCTCGATCCGCAGGTGCGCGAGCCGCCGCGTCGCCGCGGCTGCGAGCCACAGCGCCTGCCAGGTCGCCGCGACGAGCACCAGCAGCTTCGATCCGCCGCCCCAGAAGCCATCCTCGACATCGACGATATGGACGATGGCGAGCATTGCCATCGGCAGCCCCCAAGCGGCAAGGAAATCGCGTGCCTCGACCGATCCGCGCCGCCACGCCCAGCCGACATAGGCGGTCACCGCCAGCAGGTCGGCGATGATGACCAATGCCAATATGTCGGCGAGCGGCCCGAGGCTGTCGCCGCGAATCAGCGCCAGCGGGATCCCCGCAACCCCTACGCCAAGACCGAGGACGAGCGCGGCGGTCCGAAGCCATTTCGGCCCCCTCCCGCGATCGACAGCCGTCACCGCGCTGACCGTCGCGAGCGCGATCGCAAGGCAGGCAAGAAAGGTGCATATCTGCGTCGTCACCGTCCCGGCCAGTCGCGGCACGAGCGCGAGATGGACCTGCGACCAGAGCGCGCCCCAGAGCAGCATCGTGCCCGCCCACGCCGCCTGCCACGCCAGATATTGGCGGCGGACGGCAAAGGCGAGCGACAGGCTGTAGATGCAGCTGACAAGAAGCAGCATGAGCGCCGCGCCCACCGCGGCGGCCATGCCCGCCGACTGCATCCCCGCCTCGCCCTTCGGAACGATCCGCGCGTGGACGAACGCGTGCCCCGAAAGGCGATCGAAGCGCATCGTCACCGCGATCAGCGGGACGTTGCGATCGGGCGCCTCGAACAAGATCTGCCCGCCCGCGCGCCAGTGCGATCCATAATCGCCCGCGCGCACGCGGCTCCAGCGCGTCGTGCCGTCGGCGTAGGAAAAGGCGACGGCGAGCCGGTCGAACCGCGATTGATGGACCATCAGCGCGACATCGCCGCGCTGCGCTCGCGCGCCATCGAGCGGCGCACGAAGCCAGAGGCTGGCCTGTTGGTACCCCGCAGGCGCCCCGCGACAGGAAAAACGCAGTGCGGACAGACTTGTGTCGGGCAGCACCATGGCGCTCACCGCATGACAGGCGTCACGATCGATATCGAGCGTTCGCGCCGCCGCAGGCGCTGCCGGCCAGCCGAGCAGCAGGGCAGCGAGGCCCAGTATGAGCCGGCCGCACAGCTTTGCCACAAGATCGCCCGCCGCAGTCATGGCAGCCCTATTGCATGAAACTGTTCGAGAAATGTTTACCACCGTCCGGAAAACCGCGAGTTCAGCGCCGGTCGGGGCGGCTGACCCGCATCCGCACCATCACCTTGTCGCCCAGTCCGACACGTTCGGCCTTCTGGATCGCAACCTTGATCGGGAGCAGATAGCTTCCGTCGCGCGGGAAAAGCGAGGTCGCGAATTCGCTGTTCCCGACCCTTGCCACGACGGGAACGACGCCCCAGCCATAGCTCTCGGTCATCGCGGCATAGCGGATCGCGCCGACATGTTCGTCGGGAACGGAGGCGAACAGGAAGGGGGCGGGACCGCGCCATTCGATAATCGCGGCTTCGAAGACGATCGCGTCATCCACGGACATCAGTTCCTCGGTGCCTGCCGCCGATAGCTCAACGCCTCGGCGATATGGATTCGGCCGACGTCCTCGGCGCCGGCGAGATCGGCGATCGTCCGCGCGACACGCAATATCCGCGTATAGCCGCGCGCCGAAAGCCGCATCGCCTCGGCCGCTTGCGCGAGCAGTTGGCGCCCCGCCTCGTCGGGCGTCGCGACGGCTTCGAGGAGGTCGCCGTCGATCTCGGCATTGGTCCGCGCCTTGCGCCCGGCATAGCGCGCGGTCTGGACGTCGCGCGCCGCCGAAACGCGCGCCGCGACCTCGGCGCTGCCCTCGGCGGGCGGCGGCAGGACAAGGTCGGCGGCACTCACCGCCTGCACCTCGACGTGCAGGTCGATGCGGTCGAGCAAAGGCCCCGACAGCTTGGCCTGATAATCGGCGGCGCAGCGCGGCGCGCGGCTGCACGCGAGCGCGGGATCGCCGAGGTGGCCGCAGCGGCACGGGTTCATCGCCGCGACGAGCTGGACGCGCGCCGGAAAGGTCACATGCGCGTTGGCGCGCGCGACGCTGACTTCGCCCGTTTCGAGGGGCTGGCGTAGCGAATCGAGCACCCCGCGCTGGAATTCGGGAAGCTCGTCGAGGAAGAGCACGCCGAGATGCGCGAGGCTGACCTCGCCCGGCCGAACGCGCAGGCCGCCACCGACAAGCGCGGGCATCGAGGCCGAATGGTGCGGGCTGCGGAAGGGGCGTGCCCGAATCAGGCGCCCACCCTCGAGGTTCCCGGCAACCGAGGCGATCATCGACACTTCGAGCGCCTCGGCCGGAGTCAGATCAGGCAGGATGCCGGGCATGCACGCCGCCATCAGCGACTTGCCCGCGCCGGGCGGCCCCGACATCATCAAATTATGCGCTCCCGCCGCGGCGATTTCGAGCGCGCGTTTCGCGGTCTCCTGCCCCTTGACCTGCGCCAGGTCGGCGGCGCGTGCCGGCATGTCGACCTCGCCCGGCACCGGCGGCGCGAGCAACGCATGGCCCTTGAAATGATTGAGCAGCGACAGGAGGTCGGGCGCGCCGAGGACCTCGACATTTCCCGCCCACGCAGCCTCCGGCCCCTGCGCCGCGGGGCAGATCAGCCCGCGCTCGACGCTGCCCGCATGGATGGCGGCAAGCAGCACGCCGGGCGACGGCGCCACGCGCCCGTCGAGTCCGAGTTCGCCGACGACGACGTAAGAGGCCAGCGTCTCGGGATCGATCACCCCCATCGCGCCCAAAAGCGCGAGTGCGATCGGCAGGTCGTAGTGCGACCCCTCCTTCGGCAGGTCGGCGGGCGACAGGTTGACGGTGATCACCTTGGGCGGAAGCGACAGGCCGATCGCCGCCATCGCGGCGCGCACGCGCTCGCGGCTTTCGCCGACCGCCTTGTCGGGCAGGCCGACGACGACGAAGCGCGGTACGCCCGGCGTGATCTGGCACTGCACCTCGACCCCGCGCGCGTCGATGCCGAGATAGGCCGTGGTTGAGACGACTGCGACCATATTCCCCCCGGAACTGCACCGATGTGCCCCCTTTGTTCCAATGCCCTGTTTAGGCGAAGTGGCGGGAAGGTCGAGTCTTTTCGCAACTTCTCGATCATCGCGCACATCGCGGATGCCGGCGTCGATTTGACAACATACCAACTAGTCGGTATGTCGATTCGCATGACGACGAATCAGCCCCCCTCGATCCCCGCAGCCGCCGCCCGCGTCCCCTCGGCGGGCGGCGGCGCCCCGGACGCCCGCGCCCCGCGCGGCAGCGCCCGGGCGCGGCTGATCGCGGCGGCGCACGCCACGGTGCGCAAGCAGGGCTATTCGGCGACGACGGTCGACCAGATCTGCGCCGCCGCGGGCGTGACCAAGGGCGCCTTCTTCCATCACTTCGCATCGAAGGAAGACCTCGCGGTCGCCGCCGCCGAAGGCTGGACCGACCGCGCGCGCCCGATGTTCGAACTGCCGCCGCATGTCCGGCTGGAGGACCCGCTCGATCGCCTGCTCGGTCATATCGATTTCCGCCTGTCGATGCTCGACGGCCCGACCGAGGATTACACCTGCTTCGTCGGTACGATGGTGCAGGAAGCCTACGCCACGAACGACCGCATCCGCGCGGCGTGCGAGGCGAGCATCAACGCCTATTGCCAGGCGCTCACCCCCGACATCCAGGCCGCGATCGACATTCACGGCGTGCCCGACGACATTACCGCGCTCGGCCTCGCGCAGCATGTCCAGTCGGTTCTGCAGGGCGCCTTCGTCCTGGCCAAAACGACGAACGATCCGGCGATTGCGCGCGGCACCGTCACCCATCTGAAGCGTTATGTCCGGATGCTGTTCGGCGCCGGCGGCACGCCATGATGCGACAGGTAATTGCCGCCGCGCGCCGCGCACGCTGACTTCAAGCAACACACCCCAAGGAGAGAAGAGATGCCCCAGATGATTTTCGTGAACCTGCCGGTGACCGACCTCGACAAGTCGAAAGCTTTCTATGAAGCGGTCGGCGCGGTGAACAACCCGGCCTTCACCGACGAAACCGCAGCGTGCATGGTCGTCACCGAAGGGTCGATCCACGTCATGCTGCTGACGCATGAAAAATGGGCGACCTTCACCTCGAAGGCGATCCCCGACGCGCACACCACCGCGCAGGTCCTGCTCTGCGTCTCGGCCGACAGCCGCGCGGATGTCGACGGGCAGGTCGACAAGGCGGTCAAGGCGGGCGGCAAGGCCGACCCCACCCCGACGCAGGATTTCGGCTTCATGTACGGCCGCAGCTTCGAAGATCCCGACGGCCATATCTGGGAAGTGATGTGGATGGACCCGACCGCCATCCCCGCCGGCGAGCCCGCCGAAGCGACCGCATAATAGGCATAAGGGAGGAGGAAGAGGATGACCGACACGACCCCCACCAAGGGCCAGTTGATCGCCGGCCGCATTTTGAGCGGCCTTGTGATCCTCTTCCTGCTCTTCGACGCCGGATTGAAGCTCGTCGCGCCGCAGTTCGCAATCGATAACGGCCCGCCGAACCTCGGCTGGCCGCCCAAGATCGAGACGATGTACCTGCTGGCGATCCTGCTGTTGATCCCGACGCTGCTTCATATCTGGCCGCGTACCGCAATCCTCGGCGCGATCCTGATCACCGGCTATCTCGGCGGCGCCATCGCGACGCAGGTGCGCGTCGGCAACCCGCTGTTCAGCCACATGTTGTTCGGCGTCTACCTCGGGCTGATGCTGTGGGGCGGCCTGTGGCTGCGCGATCCCCGCGTCCGCGCGATGATCCCGTTTCGGGCGGGAGCGGCCGCATGAGCTTTCAGGCCTATATCGACAATGTCGAAGCCAAGACCGGCCAATCGGCCGACGCGCTGAAAAGCATCGCGATCGGCAAGGGCCTCGCCGACGAAAACGGGCTCGCTCCGGGCGTCAAAGCCGGCGCGATCATCGACTGGCTCAAGGATGATTACGACCTGGGCCACGGCCACGCGATGTCGATCGTCGCCTGGATCAAAGGGAAGAGGAACTGATCATGTCTGCCCGACCTGAAGCCGCACCCGAAATCACTGCCTACCGATCGGTGCCGGATTTCGCCTACGGCCGCATCAAGGACATCCGGGTTCGCTGGGCGCTCGACGAAATCGGCCGACCCTATCGCACGCGGCTGATCGGCGGCATTTTCGAGGACAAGACACCCACCTATCTTGCCGATCAACCGTTCGGGCAGGTTCCCGTCTACAAGGAGGGTGATCTGACCCTGTTCGAGACGGGGTCGATCCTGATCCACATCGGCGAAGCCGACGCGCGCCTGTTGCCGCGCGATGCAAAAGGACGCGGGCGCGCGATCAGCTGGATGATCGCCGCGCTCAACAGCGTCGAGCCGATGATCCAGACCTTGGTCGTGCTGACCGTCAAGGGACAGGGCACCGACTGGCTCGCCGGTGCCATCGAAGCGGCGAAACCCTTTGCCGAGCAGCGGCTGTCCCGATTATCGGAGGCACTCGGCGACCGCGACTGGCTGGAAGATCGTTTTTCGATCGGCGACATCGTGATGATCGATGTGCTCCGCAACGCAAATCCGGCGTTGCTGGCGCCGCACCCCAATCTGGCCGCCTATGTCGCGCGCGGCAAAGCCCGCCCCGCCTTTCAAAGCGCCATGGCGGCGCATCTGGCCGACTGCGCTGTCAGCGAACCACAACCTGCCTGACCCCCGAAACCGAGGAGAGATCGCCATGCCTGTGAACCCCGACAGCAAGATCGAAGTCACCGCCTTCGACTGGGTGCCCGATTTCGCGCGCGGCTATGTCCGCGACCTGCGCCCGCGTTGGGCGTGCGAGGAAATCGGGCTCGATTATGCCGAACATCTGATCAGTGCGATCAACCGCCCCGCCGACCATTTCCTGTTCCAGCCGTGGGGGCAGGTGCCGGTACTCAACGACGGCGGGATCCGACTGTTCGAAAGCGGTGCGATCCTGCTCCACCTCGCCGAGAAGGATGCGCGGCTGATGCCCCGCGACGCGCAGGCGCGCGCCAACACGCTCGCCTGGCTGTTCGCCGCCTATAACAGCGTCGAGCCGATGCTGTTCGAACTCGGCAATGTCGATATTTTCTCGACCGAAGAAGAATGGGCGAAGCTGCGCCGTCCGAGCCTGATCGAATTCATCCAGGGCCGGCTCGGCCGCCTCAACGACGCGATCGGCGACAAGGCGTATCTGACGGGCGAATTCACCGTCGCCGACATCGCGATGGCCACCGTGCTGCGCGAAGCCGTCGAGGCCGGCCTCATCGCCGAGCAGCCGCGGCTGCAGGCCTATCTCGACCGCTGCCTCGCCCGCCCCGCCTTCCAGCGCGCGATGGACGCGCAGCTGGCCGCCTTCAGCGAAGAAGCGGGACCGCCCGCCGCCTGAAACCCCCTCCCACCCCCCCAAGGAGAGACAAGATGACCTATGTAGAAGGATTTGTGGTCGCGGTGCCGACCGCCAACAAGGAAGCGTATCGCAAGCACGCCGCCGACGCGGCCCATCTGTTCAAGGAATTCGGCGTCGCGCGCATGGTCGAATGCTGGGGCGACGATGTCCCCGACGGCAAGGTCAATGATTTCAAGGGCGCGGTGCAGGCGAAGGACGACGAGACCGTCGTGTTCAGCTGGTTCGAATATCCCGACCGGGCGACGCGCGACGCCGCGAACGAGAAGATGATGAGCGACCCGCGCATGGCGGCGATGGGCGGCGAGATGCCGTTCGACGGCAAGCGCATGATCATCGGCGGCTTCGATTCGATCGTCGACGACCGCGCCGCGGGCCAGACCGCTTACGTCGACGGCTATGTCGTGCCCGTGCCCGAGGGCAACAAGGACGCCTATCGCGCGCTGGCGCAAAAGGCTTCCGAAGTGTTCCGCGATTATGGCGCGACGCGCGTCGTCGAGGCGTGGGCCGACGATGTCCCCGACGGCAAGGTCACCGACTATGCGCGCGCGGCGCACAAGAAGGACGGCGAAAGCGTCGTCTACAGCTGGGTCGAATGGCCGAGCAAGGAAGCGCGCACCGCCGGCTGGGAAAAGATGATGGCCGACGAGCGAATGAAGCCCGATCCCGACAACACGCCCTTCGACGGCGCGCGGATGATCTACGGCGGTTTCGCCCCGATCGTCGAGGCCTAGCTGGCGGATATCCTCCCTGTGGCCGGAGGCCATGGGGAGGTGGCAGCCCGTAGGGCTGACGGAGGGGCGATGACGCACCGTTGCAGCCCCTCCACCACCGCTTCGCGGCGGTCCCCCTCCCCATGGCTTCGCCACAGGGAGGATCAAAGGAGAGACCAATGCCCAGCACGGAAAAAACGGAAACACGCACCGCATCGTGCCAATGCGGAACGGTGGCGCTCGAACTCACCGGCAAGCCGATCATGGCGGCGACCTGTTATTGCCATAGCTGCCAGACGGCGGGCCACGGCTTCGAGGCCGTTCCCGGAGCGCCCGCGGTGGTTGGCGCCGACGGCGGCACGCCCTATCTGCTCGTCCGCAAGGACCGGCTCCTATGGCTGTCGGGGGCGGACCGCCTCGAAGAACATCGGCTGAAACCCGATTCGCCGACGCGGCGGTTCGTCGCGCGTTGCTGCAACACCCCGATCGCGCTCGAATTCACCAAGGGGCATTGGCTGAGCATCTATTCGGGGCGCATCCCGGAGGATCAGCGCCCGGCGGCCGAGATGCGGACGATCGTCGGCGACCGGCCCGAAGGCGTCGAGCTGCCCGACGATATCCCCAATTACCGAACGCCGTCGGGCAAGTTCATGTGGCGGCTGCTGACCGCATGGGCCGCGATGGGTTTTCGCGCGCCGGCGATCGAAGCGACGAAGGGATATGCGGGGTGAGCGAGGCCATCGAGCGCGTCGAGATGCTCAATGCGACGAGCCCCGGCCATGTCGTGCGCGTCGAAAAGGCGAAATATGACGCGATGCGTGGCGCGCTGCTCGCCTCGGTGCCCGCAGCCGCGCCCGGACTGACCGTTGCCGAGATCAAGGCGCGCGTGCTGCCCTTGCTGCCCGACACGCTGTTCCCCGGCGGCGCCAAGGCGGGCTGGTGGTTGAAGGGCGTTCAGCTCGATCTTGAGGCGCGTGGGCTGATCGCGCGCGAAAATGTGAAGCCGCTGCGGCTGCACCGGCTATAAACGGACCCAGAAGGAAGCCAAGCCATGGAACATCTGTCCTTCCCCGGCGAAAGCCCCGAATATCGCGCCGCGCGCGCCGAACTGCTCGCCGACGAGATCGCGCTGCGCCGCCAGATCGAGGCGGTCGCGGCGAAGCGCCGCGCGCTGCCGCCCGGCGGCGAAGTGCCCGAGGATTACAGCTTCGAGCGGATCGGCGCCTTCCAGCGGCCCGAGCGCGTGAAACTGTCCGAGCTGTTCGCGGGCAGGCCGAGCATCATCCTGCAAAGCTTCATGTTCGGGTCCGAGCGCGACAAGCCGTGCAACGGTTGCACGCATATGCTCGACGCGATCGACGGCAGCGCGCGCCATGTCGGGCAGCGTGCGCCGCTCTATGTCGTCGCCAAGTCGCCGATCGCGCGGCTCGAAGCCTGGGCGAAGGATCGCCGCTGGCCGCACCTGACCTTCCTGTCCGACGTCGAGGGCCGCTATTCGGCCGACTATTTCGGCGACACGTCGAAACTGACCGACGCCAAGCGCGCCGAACATGGCGTGAAACCCGGCGAAAATTGGGACGAGACGATCTTCAACGTCTTTCGCAAGGACGGCGCGCGCGTCCGCCACGTCTGGGCGAGCGAGATGGCCTATGCGCCCGAGGATCCCGGCCAGCACCACCGCGCGGGCGACCTTGTCGACCCGCTGTGGGGCCTGCTCGACATGACGCCCGAGGGGCGCGGCGACTGGTTCCCCAGCCTGACTTACTGACACCCAACCGAGGAGAGCGACGATGAACGCAGCATCGAACTTCATCTGGTACGAACTGATGACCCCCGACCCCGCAGGCGCGGCGCGCTTTTATGGAGCGGTCGTCGGCTGGACCATCGCGGCGACGCCCGATCCGGCGGCGGGCGACGTCGATTACCGCATGATCGGCCGCGCCGACGGCGGCAATGCCGGCGGGGTGCTCGCGCTCAACGCCGACATGCTCGCCGGCGGCGCGCGGCCGGGCTGGATGGGCTATCTCGATGTCGACGATGTCGATGCCAAGATCGCCGCGATCAAGGCCGACGGGGGCACGGTACATATGCCCGCGACCGACCTGCCCGTCGGCCGGATTGCGATGGTATCGGACCCGCAGGGCGCGGTCTTCTATGTCATGAAGCCCATCCCCCCCAAAGGCATGGAGGGCATGGAAAGCGACGTCTTCTCGGTCACCGAGGCGCAACATGTGCGCTGGAACGAGCTCGCGACGAGCGATCCCGATGCCGCCATCGCCTTTTACAAGAAGCATTTCGGCTGGGGACAGGAAGGCGAGATGCCGATGGGCGAACTCGGCGCGTACCGCTTCATCCAGCGCGGCGACGTCGGGCTGGGCGCAGTGATGCCGTTGATGGAGGGCTATCCGGCGCCGGCGTGGAATGTCTACATCGGCGTCGACGACATCGACCGCGCCCACGCCGCGGTGACCGCGAACGGCGGCACGATCACCAACGAACCGATGGAAATCCCGGGCGGCGAATATGCGATGAACGCGATCGACCCGCAGGGCGCGCCGATCGGCTTCGTCGGCCCGCGCAAGCCATAATCCCCCCAAGGAAGACAAGGAGAGAGACGATGACGAAACAACCGACGAGCCAACCGGTGAGCCTCTGCCTCTGGTACGACAAGGACGCCGAGGAGGCCGCGAACTTCTATGCCGCAACCTTCCCGAACAGCAGCGTGGGCGCGGTCCACCGGTCGCCGAGCGACAATCCGAGCAGCAAGGAAGGCGAGGTGCTGACGGTCGACTTCACCGTGCTCGGCATAGCGTGCGTCGGGCTCAACGGCGGCCCTGCCTTCAAGCATAGCGAGGCCTTTTCCTTCCAGGTCCATACCGACACGCAGGAAGAAACCGACCGCTACTGGAACGCGATCGTCGGCAATGGCGGCGCGGAAAGCATGTGCGGCTGGTGCAAGGACAAATGGGGGCTGAGCTGGCAGATCACACCGCGCGCGCTGACCGACGCGGCGATGGGCGGCGACCCCGCGGCCGCGAAACGCGCGTTCGAGGCGATGATGACGATGAAGAAGATCGACATCGCAAAGATCGAGGCCGCGGTGCGGGGCGAAGCCGTTGGCGCGGCGTAGCCCGGCGCTCTTCGCCTGGCTGCTCTGCGGCACGCTCGACATCGTCTATGCGGCGGTGTCGAGCGTCTTGCAGGGCGGCACCGTCTCCTCGATGCTCCACGCGGTGGCGAGCGGGCCGTTCGGCGACGCGGCGCGCGGCTGGGGCATCGGCGGCGATATCGCGGGCCTCGTCACGCACTTCGCGATCATGGGCGCGATGGTCGCGGCATGGTTCTTTGTCGCGCGGCGCTGGACCGCATTGACGACGTGGCCGTGGTGGCTCACGGGCACGCTCTACGGGCTGCTGCTCTATGTCATCATGAACGGCGTGGTGCTGCCGCTGCGCTTCGGATCGCCCTTCCCGCCGACCGACCTCGCCAAGGGTGCGATCGCGCTCTTCCCGCACATTTTCTTCGTCGGCTGGCCGCTCGCCTGGCTGACACGCAAGGATGGCAATTGATGCTGATCTATTATGGCCACCCCTTTTCTTCCTACACATGGAAGGTGCTGATCGCGCTCTACGAGAAGGGGATCGAATTCGACTATCGCTCGGTCGATCCGGCATTCCCCGAGCATATGCCCGAGCTGAGGGCGCACTGGCCGGTCGGGCAGTTCCCGCTGCTCGTCCACGACGGCGTGCCCTGGTTCGAATCGTCGATCATCATCGAATATCTCGACCACCTCGTTCCCGAGCCACGCCTGATCCCGCAGGATTTCGAGGCAGCGCTGAAGGTTCGCTTTTTCGACCGGATTTTCGACAATCATGTGATGAACCGGATGCAGGCGCTCGTGGCGGCAGTACTGCGCGACGCGGGCGCCGATATTCCCGCGATCAGGCAGCAGGTCGAGACTACGCTCGAGACCGTCTACGCCTGGCTCGACAGGGAGCTGGCGGGCGGCGGCTGGGCGACTGCCTATGGTTTCAGCCTCGCCGATTGCGCGGCAGCGCCGTCGCTCTTCTATGCCGACTGGGTTTACCAGATCCCGGACACATACGAGAATTTGCGTGCCTATCGCGCGCGGCTGCTCGCGCATCCGACGGTTTCGCGCTGCGTCGAAGATGCGCGCCCCTATCGCGGCTATTTCCCGCTCGGCGCGCCCGACCGCGATTGAGCGCGAGCGTGCCGAAACGGGGTTAACGGCCCGCTGACGCTGCCTGTTCGCCATTTGATAGGCGCGCACGCGCGAAGGCGGACGCATGGTTTCGCCGTCCGCCTTCGTTCGTACGCTCGTCGTCGCCGCGCTCGCAGCGGTGCTGGCGTTCGCGCCGGCGCATGCACAGCAGGTCGTGACCGTCACGACGACGACGGTGACGTGGACCTATGACGATACGGGCGACGGCGCCGACTATAGCGACGAAGGCGCCGCGCTCCTCGATGACGAAGCGCTCGCCGAAGATGCCGATTTCGCCGCTACGCGCCGCTATGCGCCGAACGCAGCGCTCGCGACGCTCGGCCATGCGAAAGCGACCTATGGTCCCTTTTCGGTGATCGACGCCACGACGGTCCGCATGGCGGGCGACGTCACCTCGGCAACCCCGCGCCAGTTCGCGGCGATGCTCGCGGCCTTTCCGGGGCTCAAGCGGCTCGAAATGGTCGACTGCCCGGGCAGCCTCGACGAGGAAGCCAATCTGATCCTCGCGCGCGCTGTTCGCCGGCAGGGCATGGAGACCGTCGTTCCCGCGGGCGGATCGATCCGTTCGGGCGCGGTCGAGCTGTGGCTTGCCGGGGTGACCCGCCGCGCCGCGCCCGACGCCGAGTTCGGCGTCCATAGCTGGGCCGACGAATATGGGCGCGAGGCGAACGACTATCCGGCGAGCGATCCGGTCCACGCCGAATATCTGGGCTATTACCGCGAAATGGGCATGGACGCCGCGAAGGCGCGCGCCTTTTACGCGCTGACCAACGCGACGCCGTTCGACGACGTCCGCTACCTGACGCGCGACGACATGGCGCGGTTCGTCACGCTGAATTGACGCCGCAGCGCGTCAGCGCTGCTTTAGCCTTGTAACACGCCGCCGCCTCCCCCACATCGCCCTCCATGGCGAAGCGGAGCCTTTATCAGCGATTGCGATCGACCGCGCAGGTCCGGCTGGCGCTGTTCATCCTCGGCGTCGTGATGATGGCGATCTCGCCGATCGTCGGAATTTTGCCCGGCCCCGGCTTCATCATCCTCTTCCCGCTCGGCCTGATGCTGTGCCTGCAGAACAGCGCGTGGGCGAAGCGCATCTATGTCCGCTTCAAATGGCGCCACCCGCGCTATGCCGCATGGACCGACCGCGTGATGCAGCGCGCGAGCGCGGCACGAAAGCGCGAACGCGCGGCACTCGATGCGATGAAGTCCGCGGCATTTCGCGGCAAGGCACCGGAAAACCGCCGCGATGACGATTGACTTTGCCCCGACTCTCGCTTATCCGCGCCCCCATCAGTGGCCGCCCACGTTTGGCGGCCCTTTTCTGTTAGAGCCTTTAAAGAGAATTTGGGGATACCGCGATGAAGCGTACCTATCAACCGAGCCGCCTCGTTCGCAAGCGTCGCCACGGTTTCCGCGCCCGCAAGGCGACTGTCGGCGGCCGCAAGGTTCTCGCCAACCGCCGCGCCCAGGGCCGCAAGAAGCTGTCGGCCTGATCGCTGACGCTTCTGCGCCAGTCACACTGGTGCGAACGCTTTCAAAACGCAGCGAATTCCTGGCCGCCAATCGCGGCCTTCGCTTTCCCATGCCCGGCTTTGTCCTGCTCGTCCGCCAGCGCGGCGACGGCGACGATTCGCTGGGCGTCGGCTATACCGTCAGCAAGAAGGTCGGCAACGCCGTCACGCGCAACCGGATGAAGCGGCGCTTTCGCGAACTCGCGCGCGCCGCGCTCCCCGAATCGGGAATCGCCGGCGCCGACCATGTGCTGATCGGCCGGCCGGGCGGCAACGACATCGTCTTTGCCGAACTCGGCGAGCATCTCGATTCGGCGTTGAAGCGCGCGGCGAAGAAGCTCGCAGCGCAAGCGTCATGATCGCCAAGCTGCTCATCCTGATCGCGCGGGGATGGCAAATCGGCCCCTCGCGCATCCTTCCGCCGACCTGCCGCTATTCGCCATCGTGCAGCGCCTATGCGATCACCGCGCTCCAGCGCCATGGTGCGATCAAGGGTGGCTGGCTGGCGACAAAGCGGCTATTGCGCTGCCATCCTTGGGGCGGCCACGGCCACGACCCGGTGCCGTAAGGCGCCATCCCCGACATTTTGAGACGAAGAGAGACCGAAGAGCGTGGACGACAAGCGTAACATGATCGCGGCGATTTTGCTGTCGGTAGCCATCCTGATCGGCTGGAACTTCGTTTCGGAGAAATTCTTTCCGACGCCCGACAAGCCCGATGTGACCAAGACGGTCGCCGGCGCCAACGGCGCGCCCGCCGCCACCCCGGCAGCGCAGGGCCAGCCGAGCGCCTTGCCGACCCCCGGTGCGCCCGCCGCGCCCGTGAGCACGGCGATCCGCCCGGTCGATGCCGTGCTGGCCGAGGGCAACCGCATCCCGATCGAAACGCCCGAGATCAAGGGGTCGATCAACCTCGTCGGCGCGCGCATCGACGACATCACGCTCACCAAATATCGCCAGACGATCAAGAAGGATTCGCCCGCGGTGCGCCTGTTCGCGCCGGGCGGGACGTCGGCCGCCTATTTCGCCAGCATCGGCTGGGCGGCGCAGGGCATCGCGGTCCCGAACGCAAATACCGTCTGGACCGCGACCGGAGCCAAGCTGACCCCGGCGACCCCGGTGACGCTGAGCTGGGCGAACACGACCGGCCAGACCTTCCGCATCGAGTACAGCATCGACGCCGATTACCTGATCACCGCGAAGCAGACGATCGCCAACACCGGTACCGCGCCGGTGAGCGCGAGCAGCTTTGCGCTGATCGACCGCCTCGGCAAGCCGACCGATCCGCACGAACAGGACAGCTGGACGATCCATATCGGCCCGACGGGCTATCTCGACGGCAAGTCGGTGTTCGACACCGATTATGACGATGTCGAGGAAGCCCCGAACCGCACCGTGCGCTACAATTCGGCAGGCTGGCTCGGCTTCACCGACAAATATTGGCTCGCCGCGATCGTCCCGGCAAAGGGCGAGCGCGTGACCGCGGCGATCAGCTCGCCCGCGGCGAACAATTACCAGACGTTGTTTGCGCGCGACTTCACGCAGGTGGCGCCCGGCAAGCAGGTCACGACGACCAGCCGCATCTTTGCCGGCGCGAAGGAAGTCGAGATCCTGTCGAAATATCAGGACGAACAGGGAATCCCCCGCCTGTCGAACGCGATCGACTGGGGCTGGTTCGAATTTTTCGAAGTGCCGATCTTCAAACTGCTCCACTGGCTGTTCCTCCAGCTCGGCAATTTCGGCCTCGCGATCATGGCGCTGACCTTGATCATCCGCGGGCTGATGTTCCCGATCGCACAGCGCCAGTTCGGCTCGATGGCGCAGATGCGCCTCGTCCAGCCGAAGATGAAGGCGCTGCAGGAACGCTACAAGGACGACAAGCAGAAGCAGCAGCAGGAGCTGATGAAGCTCTACAAGGACGAGAAGATCAATCCGCTCGCCGGCTGTCTGCCGATCCTGATCCAGATCCCGATCTTCTATGCGCTGTACAAGGTGCTGATGTTGGCGATCGAGATGCGGCACCAGCCGTTCATCCTGTGGATCAAGGATCTGTCGGCGCCCGACCCGCTGCACATCCTGAACCTGTTCGGCCTCCTGCCCTTCACCCCGCCGTCGATCCTGTCGATCGGCATCCTCGCGGTGATCCTCGGCATCACGATGTTCCTGCAGTTCCGTCTGAACCCGCAGGCGACCGACCCCGTGCAGCAGCAGGTGTTCAAGATCATGCCCTGGCTGTTCATGTTCATCATGGCGCCGTTCGCGGCGGGCCTGCTGCTTTACTGGATCACCAACAACCTGCTGTCGATCGCGCAGCAGCAGTGGATGTACCGCAAGTTCCCGGCGCTGAAGGCGGCCGTGGCGACGAAGTAGCGCCGTCTTCATCGGCGTGTGTCCCCGCGAAGGCGGGGACCCATCTCCGGTGGTTTCGGTAGTAAAACAACAGGAGATGGATCCCTGCTTTCGCAGGGGTACGGCCGAGTATGAATGAAGAAATTGAAGATCCCGAGCGGGCGGCCGAAACTGCCGAGCGCGCGCGCAAGCTGTTTTCGGGACCGATTACGTTCCTGAAATCGGCGCCTGCGCTCCAGCATCTGCCGGCGCCGAGCGTGCCCGAGATCGCATTCGCGGGCCGTTCGAACGTCGGCAAGTCGTCGCTGCTCAACGCACTGACGAACCGCAACGGGCTTGCGCGTACTTCGGTGACACCGGGCCGGACGCAGGAGCTCAACTATTTCGACGTCGGCGAGAATCCGCTGATCTTCCGGCTCGTCGACATGCCCGGTTACGGCTTTGCCAAGGCGCCGAAGGATGTCGTCAAGAAATGGCGTTTCCTGATCAACGATTACCTCCGCGGCCGCGCGGTGCTGAAACGCACGCTCGTGCTGATCGACAGCCGTCACGGGATCAAGGACGTCGACCGCGATGTGCTCGAAATGCTCGACACCGCGGCGGTCAGCTATCGCATCGTCCTGACCAAGGCCGACAAGATCAAGGCGACCGAACTCGAAGCGGTGCAGGCCGCGACCGAAGCCGAAGCGCGCAAGCATCCCGCCGCGCATCCGCAGGTGATCGCGACGAGCAGCGAAAAGGGCATGGGCATCGCCGAATTGCGCACCGCGGTGCTGGAGGCGGTCGAGAGTTGACGTCAGCTTTCTCCTCCCGCAAGCGGGACGGAGACAAAAGGACGACGCATGAAACTCTTCCTCGGGAACAAGGCTTACTCAAGCTGGAGCCTGCGCGGCTGGCTGGCGGTCAAGCATAGCGGCCTGCCGTTCGAGGAAGTCACCGTGCCCCTCTATGACGAGGATTGGTCGAACCGGCGCGAGGGCGACGAGTTCGCGCCGTCGGGCGGCAAGGTGCCGATCCTGTGGGACGGCGACGATATCGTCGTGTGGGACAGCCTCGCGATCATCGATTATCTCAACGAAAAGACCGGCGGGACGAAAGGCTTCTGGCCCGACGACATGCCCGCGCGCGCAATGGCGCGGTCGATGGCCGCCGAAATGCATTCGAGCTTTGCCGCGCTGCGCCGCAACCACAGCATGAACATCCGGCGCATCTATCCCGCCGCCGAACTGCTCCCCGAAGTGCAGGCCGATGTCATCCGCATCTTCCAGATCTGGGCCGAGTCGCGCGCGCGCTTCGGCGGCGAGGGCGACTTCCTCTTCGGCAACTGGTCGGCGGCCGACATCATGTTCGCGCCGGTCGTCACGCGCTTCATCACCTATTCGATCCCGCTGCCGCGCTTTGCCGCCGCCTATGCGCAGGCGGTGATCAGCCATCCATGCATGCAGGAATGGATCGGCGGCGCGCAGGCCGAGGACTGGATCATCGAAAAGTTCGAGGGGCCGGTCGAGGGCTGACCGGCCGCTTGTCGCGGCGCCGAACCATGCGTTCACGACGCGGCCATCCGAAGCCTGCCAGGACAGACCGATGCAGACACGCGCCCTCACCGCCCTGACCGCCCTCACCCTGCTCGCGGGCGCCAGCCCCGCCGCCGCGCAGGACGCCGCGAGCTGGGAAATCGGGCCGATCATCCGCGGCAAGAATTATTCGCAGGGCATGCCGCTGCGCCCGCAGCCGACGCGGACCGGCTGGTCGTTCGATTTTCCGGTCGGCAGCCGCGAAGCGGGGCATGTCCATTATGTCACCGTCCGCCCCGGCCCGGTCACGCCCCGCTCGCGCATCGTCGTGCGTTACCGCGTCGATGCGCGGCCCGGCACCCGCTTCGTGCCGCAGGAGACTCCGGACCGGCCCGCGACGGTATCGCTCTATTTCCAGCGCCGCGGCGACAGCTGGAGCGCAAAGGGCCGTTTCGAACATTATCGCTGGTACGCCCCGGCCGCGACGGTCCAGCAGATCGCGCCGGGCGAGCACCGGATCAGCATCGCGCTCGACGACCCGAACTGGATTTCGGTCATGGGGCGGACTGCCGGGTCGAACCCCGGCGCGATCGAGGCCGCGCTCGCCGACATCGACCGCATCGGCCTCGTCTTCGGATCGGCCGAGGCGCGCGGCCACGGCGTCTATGCGACCGCGCCCGCGCGTTTCACGCTGCTGGGCTTCCAGATTCTTTAGGGAATCCGCGTCGTCGGATAGGGCGTGCCGTCCTTGTGAAAATAGCCGTCGGGCGTGAACATCATGTCGATGTCCGAATAGCCGCCGCCGGTGTCGTATTTCTTGCCGCCGCCCAATGCGACAAAGACGCAGTCGCTGTCCGATTCGTTGACGAGATGATGCCCGTTGGTGCTGCCCTTCGGCCAGACCGCGATGTCGCCCGCGCGCATCGGCCAGCGCCCGCCATCCTCGACCAGCACCGCCTCGCCCGCAATCATCACGAGCATCTCGTCCTCGCCGTCGTGCCAGTGGCGCTGCGACGACCAGGCGCCGGGTTTGAGCACGACGTGGCTCGCGGCGAAATCGCTGAGCCCCGTGGGCGGCGCAAGGCGGCGGTACCAGCGGCCCTGCACGGGCGCATCATACGGTGCGGGATAGCCGGTCGTATTCGTCTGCGGGATGGTATCGAGATCGAGCTTGGGCATCGCAGTCCTCGCGGATTTGTTCTATCTTTGTTTCGCACAAAGCGCGCGCGATGCAAAGCCTCGACTTCGCGCGGTGCGAAGGCGTAAAGGGCGGGCATGACCCATCCTGTCAATCCCGTCGAACTGGCCAAGGCGCTGATCGCCGCGCCGAGCGTCACCCCCGCCACCGGCGCCGTGTTCGACGCGCTCGAGGCCGCGCTGACCCCGCTCGGCTTCACCGTCGAGCGCTTCATCGACGGGATCGAACCCGACGGACCCGTCGAGAATCTGCTCGCGGTGCGCGCGGGCAAGGGGCCGAAGCATTTCGGCTTTGCCGGGCATCTCGATGTCGTGCCGCCAGGGGTGGGCTGGACGGGCGACGCGTTCGCACCCGAAGTGCGCGGCGAGCTGCTCTACGGGCGCGGCGCGGTCGACATGAAGGGTTCGATCGCGGCTTTTGTCGCCGCTGCCGCCGCGACGCCGGCCGAAGCCGGAACGATCAGCCTGATCATCACCGGCGACGAGGAAGGCCCCGCGATCTTCGGGACGCGCGCGCTGATGGAGCATATGGACGCGCGCGGGGTGAAGCCCGACATGATCGTCGTCGGCGAGCCGACCTCGGTGAACAAGCTCGGCGACATGGTGAAGATCGGGCGGCGCGGGTCGGTCAATATCTGGATCGACGTGCCGGGGACGCAGGGCCACGTCGCCTATCCGCATCTCGCCGACAATCCGATCCCGAAGCTGGTGAAGATATTGGCGGCGATCGAATCGGTGAGCCTCGATGCCGGGACCGACTGGTTCCAGCCGTCGAACATCGAATTCACCGACATCGACGTCGGCAATGGCGCGACCAACGTAATCCCCGCCTCGGCGCGCGCGCGGCTGTCGATCCGTTTCAACGACCGGCATCGCGGCGCCGATCTCGTCGCAATGATCGAGCGTCTTGCGCACGACGTCGAGCCGGGTGCCAAGGTACTGGGCAAGATTTCGGGTGAAGCCTTCCTCACCCCGCCGGGCGACCTGTCCGAACTCGTCGCCGAGGCGATCCATGCCGAAACCGACGTGCGCCCCGAAATGTCGACGACGGGCGGCACGTCGGACGCGCGCTTCCTCCACGCGCTCTGCCCGGTGGTCGAATTCGGGCTGACCAACGCCACGATGCACAAGCTCGACGAGGCGGTCGCCGTCGAGGATCTGTACAAGCTGACTGCGATCTATCGCGGCATATTGATGCGCGTCTTCCTCTAGTCCTCGCGGCTGCGCCTGAAGATCACATAAACCGCCCCCGCGCCGCCGTGGCTGATATGCGCGGGGCGGAGCGCGACGATCTGGTCGGCGTAGGGCGAGTAAGCGAGCCAGTCGGGCAGCGAGGCGCGGATCGCGCCGCGCGGGCGCGGGTCGCCGTGCATCTGCGGCAAGCGGTCGGCGCCGGGGCGCAGCCGCCCCGCGACCACCAGCAACACGCGCGCACCGCGCAACAACGCCCGCCCGATCGCGTCATCGAGCAAGGCCTGCGCCGAGGCGAGCGTGTGCCCGTGGAGGTCGATGCTGAGATCGGGGCGCACGAGCCCCTTGCGCAGGCGGCGATCCCAATGGCCGTCGAGCGTCGCGGCCTGATGCGTCCTCCGCGGTGGCGGCAATTTAGCGGGGGCCCGCGGCGGCGCGGCAGGTGCGGAGGTGCTGCGCGGGGTCGGTTTGGGCGGTTTGACGGTCGGCGGCGCGACGGGCGCGAGCGGTGCCTTCGCCTTGGCGAGCGGCTTTACCGTCGCTGCGACCTTCTTCCACAGCGCGCTTTCGTCGGGATCGAGGCGCCGCGGCATGGCGGGTTCAGCCAGCCGGAGGGATCAGCCGCGCGATGCTGGCGCGCGGCAGCAAGAGTAGCGCCGATCCACGCGCCGCCATGCCGCCGGCGATCGCGCGACCTTCGTCGCCCGCGCCCCAGAAGCTGTCGAAGCGGTTCGCGCCCTTGATCGCACCCCCGGTATCCTGTGCGATCCAAAGGCCATTCGGTTCGGCGCGGTCGAGCGAGAGGAAAACGGGGGCGCCGAGCGGCACATATTTGGGATCGGCGGCGACGCTCGCGCGGCCGGTGACGGGCACGCCCAAAGCGCCGAGCGGGCCGGGGCCGGTGAGTTCGCGGAAGAAGACCCAGCTGGGGTTCTCGTTCATCACCGCCGCGCCGCGCACCGGGTCGGCGCGAAGATAATCGAGAATGCCCTGCATCGACGCCTGCCCGCGCTGCAACGCGCCGCGATCGAGCAGCAGCTTGCCGATGCCGACATAACCGCGGCCATTCTGGGTATCATAGCCGATGCGCATGACGCCGCCGTCGGGCAGCCGCAGGCGCCCCGACCCCTGTACCTGCAGGAAGAAGAATTCGGCGGCGTCGGCGACATAGGCGATTTCGAGCCCTTGGCCCGCGAGCGCCCCGCTTTCGATCGCCGCGCGGTCGTAATAGGGAACGAGATTGCCGCCCTCGACGCGGCCGCGCACCTTCTTGCCCTTCAGATCGTCGGAGAACTGGCCAAGGTCGACCTCGACGAGGTCGGTCGGGCGTCGATAGACGGGAACGTCAAAGCCCGGCTGCATCGTGCGCGAGCCCGCGATTTCGGGTTCATAATAGCCGGTCACAAACGCGCTGCCCGCGCCGACCTGCACCGTCCCGAAATAGCGGGTGAAAAAGGCGAGCGCGTCGCTGTCCGCCCAGTTCTTTGCGGCGGAGCAGCTTTCGGTCCAGTCGCCGCCCTGCGTCAGGCCGCTCGCATCGGCGCGGCGCTGCACCGAGGGACAGCTGATGCGGAAGGCGGCGAGCGCGGTCGCCGCCTGCCCGGCGGTGACGCCGAGCGTCGCAAAGTCGGGGCCCGCGATCACGCCGCTCGCGGCGGCGGTCGCCGCGTCGACGGGCACCGCCGCCGCGGGCAACGGCGCGCGCGGGGTTGCGGGGATCGGCTGTGCGGCGGGACCGGGGCGTTCGGAAGGCCGCGGCACATAGACACGCGGCGTCCCGATCGGACGCGGGGGCGCCGGGGTCGCGGTCGCGGTCGCGGGACGATTGTCCGCCGCCGGGACCACCGAAGCGCAGCCGGCAAGCATTGGCAGGGTAGCGAGGAGCGCGAATCCGAAAGCTCGCGCGCGCGGCGCCCGCACCGCCCGGATCATGCGATCAGGCCGATTCGGCTTCGTCGAGCACCCAATTGGGGTCGTTGCTGCCGATCTGGCGGCGGAAGGTCCAGAGGTCGTCGGCCTGCGCGGCGTCGCTCATCGATCCGGCGATCAGCTTGCCGTCCGCGTCGCGCGTCACGGCGCTGATATCGGCATGGTAGCGCACGGTGACGCGTGCCTCGCCGCGGTGCAGTTCGACCGCGGTGATCTTCGCCGAATCGATACCGATCAGGCGGTTGTCGAGCGTCTCGCCGCGCGCCTCGCGCGCCGCGATCGCTTCGATAAAGGCGTCGTAGCTGTCGTCGTCGCACAGATCGCGGAGCGTATCGCGATCGCCCTTCCAATAGGCCTCGAGGATCATGCGATACGCCGCCTCGGCGCCTTCCATGAAACGGCCGGCGTCGAAATTGCGGTCGGTCGCGAGCAGCTGGCGAAGACCGGCTTCGGCAGCGGGTTCGTAAACGAGGCCCGACGTGTCGGCGGGCGCGGCGGCAGCTGCCTGCGATCCGTCATTCTCGTCGAGCCGGACGGGGGCCGCCGTCGTCCGCTCACGCGGCAGCACGGGTTCCTGCTCGTGCCCGGTACGCTTGCCAAGCACCGAGTAGAGCCGCATCCCGAGGAAGGCGGCAATCATGGCGAGCAGGACGATCGAAAAAGCGGTCACGGGCAACTGTCCAATGCGGAAGAACGGAAACAATCTGGCTGATACATAGGCGATACGCGCCCCGGTTTCAAATGACCATGGCCGTTGGCGTGCGGCGGGTCAACGATTCGACCTTAACTATACGCCGGGACAGGGCCCCATTGTGCTGCTCGCCGGGCACTGCTAAGCGCCGCGGCAACCGTCCGCCGCGGTCCCGACACGGCTCGCGGATGCGGATATTGTTTCCAACTTTCCAGCGAAAGCATCTTCATCATGGCCGACGAGACCAGCGCCGACATCAACAACCCCGCCCTGCAGCCCAACGGCGAAGACACGAGCCCGGCGATCGGCCTGATCTCGCAATATGTGAAGGACCTGTCGTTCGAAAACCCGAACGCCCCCGCGGTCTATCAATGGCAGGACGCGCCGCAGGTCGATGTGCAGTTCAACATCGCCGCCGACAGCGTGGGCGAAAATCTGTACGAAGTAACGCTGAAGATCGACGTGACGTCGAAGACCGACCAGGGCACCAGCTTCGTCATCGACCTCAAATATGCCGGCTTGTTCGGCGTCCGCAACGTCCCCGACGACCAGCTCCAGCCCTTCTTCCTCGCCGAAGCGCCGCGCATCCTCTTCCCCTTCGCGCGCCGCGTCGTCGCCGATGCCGTCCGCGACGGCGGCTTCGCACCGCTGCTGCTCGAACCCATCGATTTCCACGGCCTGTTCATGCAGCAGGTCCAGCAGGTCGAAGCCGAGCAGGCGGGCGCGGTCGCGCCGGTTGGCCAGGCCTGACGCCATAGGACGGGCGGGCTGACGGGGTGAGCAGCCTGATCAAGAATGTCGGGACGATCGGCGGGCTGACGATGGTCAGCCGGATCTTCGGCTTCGTCCGCGACATGCTGCTCGCACGCGTGCTGGGCGCCGGCCTCGCCGCCGATGCGTTCCAGCTCGCCTTCACGCTGCCCAACACCTTCCGCCGCCTGTTTGCGGAAGGCGCCTTTTCGGTCGCCTTCGTCCCCATGTACAGCCGCGCGCTGCATGGTACGGACGAAGGCGGCGAGGAAGCGGCAGCGAAGTTCGCCGACGATGTGCTCGGTGTCTTCCTGTGGGTTCTGCTTGTCTTTTCCGCCATCGCCATGATCGCGATGCCGGGGATCGTCTGGCTGCTCGCGCGCGAATATCAGGAGGTGCCGGGCAAGTTCGAACTCACCGTCTTCCTGAGCCGCATCACCTTTCCCTATCTCGGCCTGATCAGCCTCGTTGCGATGCTGTCGGGCCTGCTCAACGCGCGCTCGCGCTTTGCCCCCGGCGCGGCGGCGCCCGTGCTGCTTAACATCGTGCTGATTGCCGGCATATTGATCGGTGCCGAAATGCGCGGCCCCGGCGGCGACGACCGCATCGTGGCGCTGGCACTCGCCATCTCGGTCGCGGCGGCCGGAGTGGTCCAGCTCGCCTATCTGTGGTGGGCGGTACGGCGCGCAGGGCTGAAGCTGCATATCCGCCTGCCCAAATTCACTCCCGAGGTGAAGAAGCTGGGCATGCTGATATTGCCCGCGACCTTTGGCGCCGGAATCTACCAGATCAGCCAGTTCGTCGACACTTTCTTCGCGACCAGCCTTGCGCAAGGATCGCTGGCCCTGCTCAAGCTGGCCGACCGGTTAAACCAGATGCCGCTGGGGATCGTCGGCATCGCGCTCGGCACTGCAATCCTCCCGATGCTCTCGCGCCATATCCAGAGCGGCGATGCCGCCGAGGCGCAGCGATTGCAGGCCAATGCGTTCGAGATGGCAACCTTGCTGACCTTGCCGGCGGCCGCGGCGCTCGCCATCTGCGCGCCCGCCTTTACCACCGCCTTCTTCCAGGGCGGGAAGTTTACGGCTGAAAATAGCGCGCTGATGGCAAATATCGTCGTCGCGCTCGTTGCCGGGCTCCCCGCCTATGTGATCGTCAAGATCCTGAATCCGGGGTTCTTCTCCCGGTCGGATACGCTGACGCCAGTCTGGACCGCGCTGGCATCGCTGATCTTCAATATCGGTCTCAACATCAGCTTCGTCGGCGTCGACAATTTCCTGTGGACGGGCATCCGGGTCGAAGGCATGGGATTCGGCATCACCAGCCTCGCTGCCGCGACGGCGATGTCGGCGTCGCTGAACTGCATTTTGCTTTATGCCATCCTTCACCGGCGCGGCTGGTTTCATGTGACCGGGAAACTGATCGGCAAAGTGGCACGGCAACTTGTGGCCGTCGCCGCGATGTCGGCGCTCCTCTGGTGGATGATGCCGCAGCTCGCACCCTATTATGGCGGCGGAGTTCTCGACCGGATCTGGTCGATTGCGGCGCTCTGCGCGGCAGGCGGCGCGGTGTTTTTCGCAGCCGCCTTCCTCGTCGGCGCGCTTGACAAGGATCTGGTCGCCATGCTCACGCGGCGGCGCGGCAAACCTGCCGCATAACAGGAGTTCATCATGCGGACGCTATCGGGCATCCAGCCCACCGGAAATTTGCATCTCGGCAATTATCTGGGCGCGATCCGCAACTGGGTGCGCATGCAGGACGAGATGGAGGGCGACAAACTCTATTTCCTTGCCGACCTGCACGCGATCTCGATGCCGCACGTCCCCGCCGAGCTCACCGCCAACACGCGCGCGATGACCGCGGCGCTCGTCGCCTGCGGGATCGACACCGACCGCTCGATCCTCTTCAACCAGGCGCGCGTTCCCGCGCATGCCGAGCTGCAATGGCTGCTCAACGGCACCGCGCGGCTCGGCTGGCTCAACCGCATGACGCAGTTCAAGGACAAGTCGGGCAAGAATCGCGAGAGCGCATCGGCGGCGCTCTACACCTACCCGGTGCTGCAAGCGGCCGACGTGCTGCTCTATCAGACGACGCATGTCCCCGTGGGCGAAGACCAGAAGCAGCATCTCGAACTCGCGCGCGACGTCGCGCAGAAATTCAACAATGACTATGCGAGCGAAGACGCGCCGGTCTTCACCCTGCCCGAGCCGATCATCCCGGCCGGGCTCGCGCGCATCATGAGCTTGCGCGACGGCAGCGCGAAAATGTCCAAGTCCGACCCGTCGGACATGAGCCGCATCAACCTGACCGACGACGCCGACACGATGATGCAGAAGGTCCGCAAGGCAAAGACCGACCCCGAGGTGCTGCCGTCCGAAGCCGAAGGGCTCGACGGGCGTCCCGAGGCGCGCAACCTTGTCGGCATCTACGCCGCGCTCGCCGACACGAGCGTCGACGCGGTGCTGCGCGACCATGCGGGCCAGGGGTTCGGCGCCTTCAAGCCCGCGCTCGGCGAATTGCTGATCGAGAAGCTGGGGCCGATCAACGCGCGCTACGTCGCGCTGAAGGACGATGCTGCCGCGCTCGATGCCATCCTCGACAAGGGGGCGGAAAAGGCGCGCGCACTGGCGAAGCCGACGCTCGACGCCGCTTATGCCGCGCTGGGGCTCTGCCGCTGACACGCCGCTGTTTCGACGCGAAATTTCTTGTTTTTGGCTTCCACGTCCCCATATCGGGACGTGGAACGCCGTGCGACGAAGCGGGTTCAACCAAGGTTAAGTCGCATCGGCATAGTCTATGGTATGAAAGTGCGGCCTGACCGCACACCGAATCACGGAGCCAAGACGATGAGCAAGATCAATTTCCGGCGACTGGGCCTTGCCGCCATGACGGGCGCGGCGCTGGCACTGGCCGGCTGCGCGACGCCGTTCAAGGCCGATGTCGCGCGCTTCCAGACGCAGCTTCCTGCGCCGCAGGGCCAGAGCTTCGTCGTCGAAGCGAGCAACCCGGCGCTCGAAGGCGGGATCGAGTTCGGCCAATATGCGAACCTCGTCGCGGGCGAGCTGACCCGCTACGGCTATCGCCCCGCGGCCAATGGCGAACGCGCCGACATGGTCGTTCGCATGGATTATGGGGTCGACAAGGGGCGCGAGCGCGTCGTGTCGAGTCCGAGCTTCGGCGATCCCTGGTATGGCGGTTATTATGGCCGCGGTTTCTATCGCCCGGTGATCGTCAGCGGCCGCGGCGGGCGCCGCTATGTCTATGGCTATCGCGATCCGTTCCTGTGGGGCGGTTTCGGACCCGGCTGGGGCGGCACCGATGTCAGCAGCTACACCGTCTATACCAGCGGCCTGAACCTGCAGATCAACCGCGCCGCCGACGGCGCGCGCCTGTTCGAAGGTCATGCCGAGGCACAGTCGCGCGACAACAATTTGCAGACGATCGTCCCGAACCTTGTCGAGGCGATGTTCACCGGCTTCCCCGGCAATTCGGGCGAGCGGGTGCGGATCACGGTAGCGCCGCCCGAAAAGGGCTGAGGCGCCGCACAAGCCAAAGCAAAAGGCCCGCCATCCGAAAGGAAGGCGGGCCTTTTTGTTGCTGTGGACAGATCCGGGGATAAGCCCGGGATAAATCTGTGGATCAGCTGTTGAGACTGCGCCGGATCGCGGCGATTTCGGCGTCGAGTTCGCTGTCGGCGACGCGCAGCGCCTCAACCGTGCGCACCGCATGGATCACCGTCGAATGGTCGCGCCCGCCGAAGCGGCGCCCGATTTCGGGGTAGGAGCGCGGCGTCAGTTCCTTCGCGAGATACATGGCGACTTGCCGCGGACGCGCGATCGCGCGGACGCGGCGCTTCGACGCCATTTCCGACTTGTCGAGCCGGTAATGGGCGCAGACTGCGCGCTGGATCTCGTCGATCGTGATGCGCGGGCGCGCGGTACGGACATTTTCGGCGAGCCGGTCCTCGGCGAGCGCGAGGTCGACCGTCGTGCCGGTGAGTGCCGCATAGGCGAGCAGCTTGTTGAGTGCGCCTTCGAGCTCGCGGATGTTGCGCGTGAAATGCTTGACCAGATAGGCGACGACATTGTCGGGCACCTCGACCATCGGCATCGCGGCGAGCCGCTGGCGGATGATGCGTTCGCGAAGGTCGTCCTCGGGCGCCTCGATATCGGCGACTAGCCCGCCCGACAGGCGCGACAGCAGCCGCGCCTCGACCCCGTCGAGCATCGCCGGCGGGCGGTCGGCGGTGACCACGAGGCGCTTGCCTGCGGTCATCAGGTCGTCGATCGTGTGGAGCAACTCTTCCTGCGTCGAATTCTTGCCGATCACGAACTGGAGATCGTCGAGCAGCAGCAGGTCGGCGGCGCGCAACCGCGCCTTGAACGCCATCATATCGCCGCCGCGCATCGCGCCGACGAATTCGAGCATGAACTTTTCCGCCGACATCAGGATGATGTTCGCGGTCGGGTGCGTCGCGGCATAATCCTGCGCGATCGCCTGGAGAAGGTGGGTCTTGCCCTGCCCGGTGCCCGAGCAGAGGTAGAGCGGGTTGAACTGCGGCGCTTCGACCATCGCCATGCGGCGCGCGGCGTTCGCAGCAAGGATGTTGCTGCGCGCGACGACGAAGCGGCCGAACGACAGGCGCGGATCGAAATTGAGCAGCGCCGGGTTGGCGGCGGGAGCCGGCGGCGGCGTCTCGAAGCTCGGCAGCGGCTGCGACGACAGCGCCGCGACGCGCTCGTTCGCCGCCGCGCCGCCACGGACCATGACGCTGCGCACTGCGGGCAGCTGCTGCCGCCACGCCAGTTCGAGCCGGTCACCGAAGCGTTCGTTGATCCAGTTCGCCGAAAAGCGGCTGGCGGTTTCGAGCGTCACGACGCCCGACAAGGTGCAATAGTCGGCAAAGCGCACGGGCTTCAGCCAATGATCGAAGGTGCGGACGCCGAGGTCACGGCGCAGCCCTTCGGCGACGCGCGGCCAGAGCGTTGCGGCATCGCCGTTCATCGCTCCACCCTTTGCGTCATTCCCATGCTGATTGCCGCTTTCCGTCACGCTGTGCCGCCCCCTCAGGTCCCCTGGCGCCGGATGATCGGGCGGCCGGCCACGCGCCGATTCGTCGCCTGCGCAGGGCACAGGCATACTATCCGGGGCAAGCAGCCCGAGAAGTCGCGAATCATGTCGATGTGGCGGCCGCCGGCGAAGGCCGACGACACCCCCTGTCTAGGCAAGGGTCGGTGAGTCGATCAAGGGCTGGCCATGTAAAAATACTGAAATAAAAATCTTGACTCATCGGGGGCACCGGAATCGCGCGAAACCCCCATTTTATCTATATATTTCAGTATTTTAATCGCGACATGCGCGTGACCAAGCAACGAATCGCCGTAAATCCGTCACTTACCGCGCTGCAACACTATTGCCATCGCGCTGTCACAATAACGGACGCAAAAAAGGACCCGCGGGCATGACGCCAGCGGGTCCTTTTTGTTCCCTTTCGGGACAGCCGAATCAGGCGATCGCGTTGACGCTCTTGGTCAGGCGCGAGAATTTGCGGGCCACGGTGTTCTTGTGCAGCACACCCTTGGCAACGCCGCGCGCCATTTCGGGCTGCGCAGCCTTCAGCGCGGTCGCGGCGGCGTCCTTGTCACCGGCGGCGACAGCGTTCTCGACCTTCTTCACCAGCGTGCGAATGCGCGAAACGCGATTCTTGTTCACGATGGTGCGCGCGGTGTTGCGGCGGATGCGCTTCTTTGCCTGCGGCGTATTGGCCATAAATTCCTCTAGTCTTTCAAACGGTCTACATGGTCGGAGCACAGCCTCAGCGGAGCAGCCGAATCGCGCGAGTTGCAGCGAATCAATGTCCGGATGCGGCCGGTTCCGGACGACCGGACCCTGCTCGAAGGGTGCGCGCATAGCCAGCTTGGCCCTTTTGGTCAATGCCTATTGCGGGAAAGCCCCGCATTACCGCTGGCATTTGGAGCAATAGAAGGTCGACCGGCCCGACTGCACGATCCGCACGATCGTCCCGCCGCATTCGCACGCCTCGCCCTCGCGCCCATAGACGCGCCAGTCCTTCGCGAAATAGCCAAGGTCGCCTTCGGGACTGAGGAAATCGCGCAGGGTCGACCCGCCGGCGGCGATCGCGGCGATCAGCACCTCCTTGATCGCGGGCACCAGCACGGCAAGTTTCGCCTTCGATACGTCGGCCGCGGGCTTCGCCGGCGCAATGCGCGCCATGTTGAGCGCCTCGCAGACATAGATATTGCCGAGCCCCGCAACGACCGTCTGGTCGAGCAGCATCGCCTTGATCGGCGCGCGCCGTCCGGCGAGCGCCTTCGCGAGATAGGCGGCGCCGAAATCGTCGGACAAGGGTTCGGGGCCCAGCGTCACGAATGCTGGAAACAGCGTCAGCGGATCGCCGCTGACGAGGTCGACCGACCCGAAACGCCGCGGATCGTGCAGGAACAATCGGTGCCCCGCCGTTTCGAGCAGCAGATGGTCGTGCTTGCCCGCTTCGCCGCCCTCGGTCCGCCAGCGCCCCGACATGCCGAGGTGGAAGATCATATGATCGTCGCGGTCGGTCGAGATGACGCCATATTTGGCGCGGCGCGACAGGCCGGTCACCGTCGAGCCGGTGAGCCGCTGCGCAAGGTCGGCCGGAAAGGGCCGGCGCAGGTCGGGGCGGAAGGTGGTGACTGCGGTCAGCCGCTGGCCTTCGAGGAAAGGTGCAAGGCCGCGGACGGTGGTTTCGACTTCGGGCAATTCAGGCATATCGCACATCGGGCTACGCGCCATTTGCCTGCGCGGCAAGGCCCGGCTAAAGGCCGACGCAACACACCATCTCCCCCGCAAAGGCGCGCACTCCATGGCCACTCCCGACACCGTCAGCTTCGGTTATGAACAGGTCCCCGCGGGCGAGAAGACCGCGATGGTCGGCGAAGTGTTCAGCCGCGTCGCGCGCAAGTACGACATCATGAACGACGCGATGTCGGGGGGCATGCACCGGCTGTGGAAGGACCGCTTCGTCCGCCGCGTCAAACCGCGCGAGGGCGAGACGATCCTCGACATGGCGGGCGGCACCGGCGACATCGCGTTTCGCATGGAGCGGTTCGGCGCGAGCATCACCGTCGCCGACATCAACCCCGACATGCTGGGCGTCGGCGTCGAACGCGCCGCCGAACGCGGGATCGACACGCTGGTCTGGTCCGAACAAAATGCCGAGAAACTTTCGTTCCCCGACCAGTTTTTCGACGCCTATACGATCGCCTTCGGCATCCGCAACGTCACCGATATCCCGGCGGCGCTGGCCGAAGCGCACCGCGTGCTGCGTTATGGCGGGCGCTTCTTCTGCCTCGAATTCTCGACCAACGAATGGCCGGGTTTCGCGCAGGCCTATGATGCCTATTCGCATCATCTGGTGCCCAAGCTCGGCAAGCTGATCGCCGATGACGAAGACAGCTATCGTTACCTGATCGAATCGATCCGCCGTTTCCCGCCGATGCCCAAATTCGCGGCGATGATCCGCGACGCGGGCTTTACCGCGGTGAAGGTCGAACCGATCCTCGGCGGGCTGGTCGCGATCCACAGCGGGTGGAAAGCGTGAGCATGCGACAGCATGCGAGCGCCCCCTCGCAGGGCGCTCAGAGTCACGTGCCTCTGAACGCGACCCACCACGGCAACGCAGTACGCTGGGTTCCCGCTTTCGCGGGGTTGACGACGTGGGGAGCGGTGGCCGAGTGACCCGACCCGTCACCCATATCGTCCGCCTGCTGAAGTGGGGGCGTATCCTCGCACGCCACGGCGCGCTGCGCGGGATCGAGAGTGCGCCGACGACCCCGCCGGGGGTCAAGCGCCTGTGCCGGATCGCGCGCTTCGGCACGATCCAGCCGAAAATCCCCGATTACGCCACCGCCTTCCAGGCGATCGGCCCCGCCGCGGTCAAGCTCGGCCAGACGCTCGCGACGCGCCCCGACCTTGTCGGCGAAGAGGCGGCGCGCAACCTGCTGAGCCTGCAGGACGCGCTCGCGCCCGTCGCGTTCGAGCGTATCAAACAGGAAATCGAGGCGGTCTTCGAAGTCCCGCTCGAAAGCCTCTACAGCGAATTCGACCCCGAACCCGTCGGCTCGGCGTCGATCGCGCAGGTCCACCGCGCGGTCACGACCGACGGCCGCACGGTCGCGGTCAAGGTGCGCCGCCCCGGCATCGACAAGCAGTTCGCGCGCGACATCGAAACCTATGAATGGGCGGCCGCGCATCTCGAAGCGCTCGGCGGCGAAGCGACGCGGCTGCGCCCGCGGCAAGTGATCGCCAATTTCCGCCGCTGGACCTTGCGCGAACTCGACCTCAGGCGCGAGGCCGCCTCGGCATCCGAACTCGCCGACGCGATGGTCGGGGTGCCGACTTACGAGGTGCCCGCGATCGATTGGGACCGCACCGCGAGCCGCGTGATGACGATGAGCTGGATCGACGGCATCAAGATCTCGCACCGCGACCGGCTGATCGCGGCGGGGCACGACATGGAGGCTTTGTCGGCGAACCTCGTCAACGCCTTCCTGCGGCAGGCGATCGCCGAGGGATTCTTCCACGCCGACATGCACCAGGGCAATTTGTTCGTGAAGGCCGACGGAACGATCGCCGCGGTCGATTTCGGCATCATGGGCCGGATCAACCGGCAGGCGCGCTACTGGCTCGCCGAAATCCTCTATGGGCTGACCACCGGCAATTACCGCCGCGTCGCCGAAATCCATTTCGAGGCGCAATATGTGCCCGCCTATCACAGCGTCGAGGAATTCGCGACGGCGCTGCGCGCGGTCGGCGAGCCGATGCGCGGCAAGCCGGTGAGCGAACTCAGCGTCGGACAGATGCTCGACGGGCTGTTCGCGATCACGCGCGATTTCGACATGCAGACGCAGCCGCACCTGCTGCTGCTCCAGAAGACGATGGTTATGGTCGAGGGCGTCGCGACGATGCTCAATCCCAAGATCAATATGTGGAACGTCTCCGGCCCGTTCGTCAGCGAATGGATCCGCGACGAGCTCGGCCCCGAGGCCGCGCTTGCCGACGGTTTGCGCGAACAGGGCAAGACGCTGGCGCTGATCCCCGACATCATCCGCCGCCTCGACGCGCAATTGCCGAAGCCGGGCGGCGCGCCGCCCGCGCCGCCGCTGCCCGACATTCCGCTGATGTGGGACAAGGGCGAACGCAAGCGCTGGTGGCGTTATGCGCTGACCGCGCTGGCGGGCGCCGCCGCCGGTGTCGGCGCGATGTGGTGGCTCGCCTGAATCGGTCCATTTTTGACGCATCGATCCTATCGGAGCCGATGATCACGCCCTAGTCCCTCTATTTCATGGGGCAAACATCGGGGGGTGTTATGGCAGGATGGACGCGCACGTCTGTGCGATCGGGGTTGTTGGCAGCGGGCACGAGCCTGGCATGTGCGGCATGGACAACGCCGGTCGGTGCACAGCCCGCCCCGCCAGCGCCCGCCGAAAATGCATCCGTATCGCTCGAGGCGCAGATCGCCGAACTGCGCAAGGCCGCCGAGCAGGCGCGCAAGGATGCGAAGGCAGCCGAAGAATCCGCGGCGAAGGCGGAGGCGCTGATCCGCGACCTGCTCGATCGGCAATCGGGATCATCCCCGCGCCCGGTCGAAACCGCGCAGGCCGATATCGCGCAATGCGCCAAGCCGGTGCCGCCGAGCCAATTGTCGTCGTCGCCCTATCTCGATTGCGATCACAGTTTCCGCGACTATGTCGAGCGCACCGACGCCAAGGAAGACCAGCTCCTCGGGCATCTGGCGACGAAAACCAAGGGGCCGGACGGGAAGGAGGTTTGGCGCACCGGCGGCCCGCCGCCCCGAAGCCTCGGAAGCTCGACCGGCAACTTCCGGGGCGCGATCACCGCCTCGAAAAAGGGCACGAACGTCAGCCTGGTCAACGATTTCCCGCTCAGCCGCCTGAAGGAGGACGACGAAGAGGGGAATCTGCGCGCGATCACGCGGACGCTTTCGCTCGGCGCGAGCGCGACCTTCGACGAGGATAATGGCGGCTATATCGGCGACTTCTCCGACCTGTCCGACAAGCCGCTGGGCCTGTCGCTGGGCTTCAGCATGCAATATTATCCATGGCGGCCGAAGTCCTCCGAAAAGAAGGACGAAGCGACGCTCGCGACGCTGGGCAAGGAGAAGGTTGCGGCGCTCGTCGCGCTGTGCCGGGCCGATCAGAAGAAAACGGCCGACGACGCGAAACTCCAGGCGGAAATTTTCGATCCGGAACGGGCGGACAGCGGGGCAACAAGCGCCGGTGCCGACGATCCGTGCCGCTACGAAAATTTGCTGCGCTGGGCATTCGCGACGAAAAAGCATGGCGCCTTCAAGCGGCCGGACGCGATCGACGCCTATAATGCCGGTTTCTGGATTACCCCCGGCAAGGAGGAACTCCCCGAGTTCGGCTTCGGCCTGTCGGGCGAATTCACGCGCCAGCGCTTTTCCTTCATCGACCCCGCGGGCTTTGCGCCCTCCGTGCTGCTGCCTGCGACGAATCCGCCCTTGCTCTCGACGCTGAAGTTCGAAACGCTCGGCGGGGACAGGAAGGTGACCTATGACTGGTCGCTCAACGGATATGTCTTTTATCACTGGCCCGTCGACCTGCGCCTGCTCGACGGCCTGACACTCATCCCGCGCGCCAAATTCGGTCGAAAATGGAGCATCGCCAAGGCGGCGAAGGATATCGAATTCTGCACGATCGACCCGCCGCTGGCCGGCAGCGTACCGGTCGCGGGGGCGAACAACCGGAAATGCGAGAAGTTCAACATCTTGCCGCCCTCGCGCGATTCGGGGTTCGAACTGGGTGCGGAAGTCCGGACGCGCATTCCGCTGACGCGCCTGCACCGCTATCTGCCCGAAATCGGCCTCGCCCCCTCCTTCACCTATAGCGAGATCGAAGATCGCTATAAGGCGGTCGCGCCTTTCTATGTCGCCTTCGACAAGGAAAACGGATTGAATGGCGGCTTGCAGCTCTCCCACGAATGGGGCGGCGGCGAGGACAAGGCGACGGTGATTTCGATCTTCTATTCGACCCCCTTCACGCTCGCGGGCAACAAATAGCCGATCGTGTCGCGGCGAACAGGGCCTAGTCGGCGGGGCTTTTTCACGCCATATGCAGGCGCGTGACCAAGCCTCGCATCCTGCTCATCGTCGGCGGCGGTATCGCAGCCTATAAATCGATCGAACTCGTCCGCCTGCTCCGCAAGGCGGGGTACATCGTCCGCTGCGTGATCACGCGCGCGGGCGAGCAGTTCGTGACCCCGCTGACGCTCGCGGCACTCAGCGAAAACAAGGCGTACACCAATCTCTTCGACCTCAAGGACGAGGTCGAGATGGGGCATATCCAGCTGAGCCGCGAGGCCGACCTCGTCGTCGTCGCGCCCGCAACCGCCGACCTGCTGGCGAAGATGGCCGCGGGTATCGCCGACGACCTTGCAACGACGCTGCTGCTCGCGACCGACAAGCCGGTGCTCGCCGCGCCCGCGATGAATGTGCGCATGTGGCTGCACGCCGCGACCCGCCGCAACGTCGCGACGCTGCGCGGCGACGGCGTCACGGTGATGGAGCCCGACGAGGGCGAGATGGCGTGCGGCGAATATGGCCCCGGCCGCCTGCCCGAACCCGAAGCGATCAAGGCCGCGATCGATGCGGCGCTTGCGAGCGCACCCGCACCGGTTCCGTTGACCGGCCAGCCCGATTTCGCGCCCGCGAACCATCGCCCGCTGTTCGGGCGCCGGATCCTCGTCACCGCGGGGCCGACGCACGAGCCGATCGATCCGGTGCGCTATATCGCCAACCGGTCGAGCGGGAAGCAGGGCTTTGCGATCGCGGCCGCCGCCGCCGCCGCCGGCGCCGAGGTGCTGCTGGTTGCGGGACCGGTCGACCTGCCCACCCCGCCCGGCGTGATTCGCGTCGATGTCGAGACCGCGGTCGAAATGGCGGCCGAGGTTGCAGAGGGCCTGCCCGTCGATGCCGCGATCATGGTCGCCGCGGTCGCCGACTGGCGCGCCGCCGACACCGCACCGCAAAAGATCAAAAAGGACGGCAGCGGACAGGTCCCGCCGCTCGCCCTCGCCGAAAATCCCGACATTCTGGCGACGGTCGCTCAAAGCCCCGACCGACCGCCGCTGCTGATCGGCTTTGCCGCCGAAACCAACGACGTCATCGCGCATGCGCAGGCGAAGCTCGTGCGCAAGGGCTGCGACTGGATCGTCGCCAACGACGTCGCCGCCGACCCGATGGGGGGCGCGAACAACCGGGTGCATATCGTTAGCAAAGACGGCGTAGACAGCTGGGACCGGCTGCCCAAGGACGCCGTCGCCCGCAAATTGATGGAAAAGATCGCCGATGAGCTCGACACAAATGCACCCCTTGAAAGAGATTGAAATCGCCATCCAGCGGCTGCCCAACGGCGGCGGCCTGCCCCTGCCCGCCTATGCGAGCGACGGCGCGGCGGGGATGGATGTCGTCGCGGCCGAGACGTTGACGCTCCGTCCCGGTGCGCGCCATGCGGTCGCAACGGGCTTCGCGATGGCGATCCCGGCGGGTTACGAGGTGCAGGTGCGCCCGCGTTCGGGCCTCGCGCTCAAGCACGGAATCACCTGCCTCAACACGCCGGGTACGATCGACAGCGACTATCGCGGCGAAGTGAAGGTGATCCTCGCCAATCTGTCCGAGGATAATTTCGAGATCGCGCGCGGCGACCGCATCGCGCAGCTTGTCCCCGCGCCCGTCCAGCGCGCCACCTTTGCCGAGGTCGAAACGCTCGACGAGACCGCGCGCGGCGCGGGCGGTTTCGGCTCGACCGGGGTTGCGAGCGCGAGCGGTGAAGAGGTGCCCGACGACGATTCCGTGCCCGACAATGTCGGATCGCTGTCCGCCATGAAGATACGGCAGCCGGGCGAATAGGTGGCGGTCGGCGTCGCCGTTCTGTTGCTCGCCGGATCGGTTCCGATCAAGGTCGAGCGGCCGTTCAACGACGCGGCCGCCCAGGAGAGATTCGTCGCGCGGCTGTCCGACCCGCTCGCCTTGCACGAAGACCGGCGGTGCGGTGATTATAATATGATGATCGGGATCACCCTGCCCCCGAAGGCTGCGCCACGCGACATCAGGATAGAGGCGCCCGACTGTGCATGGGAACGCGTCATCCATGTCAGAAAGTGGCTGCAAACAGCGCCGCGGACCTACTTCAAGCCTGTCCGTCACACCACGCGATATCGGTTCCGCGTTGCGATGCGGCTGCCACAATGAGCCTGAGCGACGCCGAACTCGACCGGTACGCGCGCCAGATCATCCTGCCGGCGTTCGGCGGCGCCGGGCAGGCGAAGCTGAAGAGCGCGCATGTCGCGATCATCGGCGCGGGCGGGATCGGCTGTCCGGCGATCACCTATCTGGCCGCGGCGGGCGTCGGCAAGCTGACGATCATCGACCATGACGTGATCGAGCTGTCGAACCTGCACCGCCAGCCGCTGTTCACCGATGCCGATATCGGCGCGCGCAAGGCCGATGTCGCGGCCGATGCGGCGCGGCGGATCAACCCGCATGTCGAGGCGGTCGCGGTCGCCGAACGGCTCGACGATGCGAACGCCGAAGCGCTGCTGTCGGACGCAAGCCTGATCCTCGACGGCTGCGACAATTTCGATACGCGGCTCGCGGTGAACCGCGCCGCGGTCGCGCTGCACGTCCCGCTGCTCAGCGCGGCGATCGGCGCGTTCGAGGGGCAGGTCGCGCTTTACGAAGGCTGGAGAGCGGGACAGGCCTGCTACGCCTGCCTCGTCGGCGGCGATCCAGACCGCGAGGGGATCAATTGCGCCGAAACGGGCGTGATGGGTGCGCTCGCGGGGATGGTCGGCACGATGGCGGCGCTGGAGGCGGTGCGCGCACTGACCGGCTGGGGCGCGCCGTTGACGGGCCGCCTCGCCATCGTCGACATGCTCGAGCGGCGCTGGCGCGAAGTCGGCGTGCCCGAGGATCCCGAATGCCCGATATGCCGAGCCTGAACATCATCGTCGCGGTCGCCGAAGGGCGGCGGCTATATGCCGCGCTCGAGGCCGGAATGGCGGCGGCGGCGCTCGGCCGCGCGGTGCGTATCTTCCTGCAGGGCGAGGCGGCGGCGCTGCTCCGCGATCCGGTCGCCTTCGCGGGCGACGAGGCGCGCCGCGCGGCGGGGCAGCCCGACCTCGCCTGGCTTGTCGAGGAAGCGATCGCGATGGAGGTCGCGCTGTTCGTGTGCCAGTCGGGCATGGCGCTCGTCGGCATCGCGGCGACCGAACTGGTGCCGCATGTCCGCGCCGCCGGGCTCGTCAGCTTCCTCGCCGAGGTGAGCGCCGAGGACCGGCTGATCGTCTATTAGGACCGGAACTCAGGGATTGTCGCACACCTTGATCGCGTCCGCCTCGGGACGCTTCCCCTCGGGCGCGAAGCGCGCGAGATAGCCGCCGGCATGCTGCTTGTCGTCGTAGGAGACGAGCTTGTAGCCCACCGCCTCAAACTCGCAGACGAGCAGGCGGAACGGCGTGCCGTGCTGCGCGATCGGCCGGTCGCCGTCGACGACGATCACCTGCCCGCCCTTGCGCAGCGCCGGGCGCAGCCGCCACAGGAAAGCATAAGGCTCGCCGATCTCGTGATACATATGGACCATGAAGACGCGGTCGAAGCTCGCCGCGGGCAGGCGCGGATCGTCGACCGCGCCAAGCTTCAGCGAGACATTGTCGAGCCGTTCGCGCGCGACGCGGTCGGCCAGCCGTTCGATCACCTCGGGAATGATGTCCTGCGCGAGCACACGACCGCCCGCGCCGACCCGCTGCGCGAGGCGCACGGTGTAATAGCCGTCACCCGCGCCGATGTCGGCGACGGTCATGTTCGGGCGGACGTCGGCGGAGTCCATGACGTCCTCGGCCTCGTTGACGCGGTCGCGCGCTTCCTCGGTCGACCATTTGGTCGAGACGGTCGGCGCCACCGGCCGGTCGGCGGGCGGAAATTCGCGTGCGGTCTCGGTGCGGTCGCTGTCATCGTCCCACGGCGCATCGCAGCCGGCCAGCAGCGGCAGGAGCGCCAGCAGGACGACCGCGGCGCGCTTCATCAGTCGATGTCCTCCACCTCGACCTTTTCGCCCGTCACCTTCTGCGACAGCGCCGCCGCCATGAAGGGATCGAGCGCGCCGTCGAGCACATCACCCGGCGCGGTCGAGGTCACCCCGGTGCGGAGGTCCTTCACCAGCTGATAGGGCTGGAGGACATAGGAGCGAATCTGGTGGCCCCAGCCGATCTCGGTCTTCGCCTGATATTCTCCGCTCGCCGCCGCCTCGCGCTTCTGAAGCTCGGCCTCGTACATCCGTGCCTTCAGCATCCCCATCGCGGTCGCGCGGTTCTTGTGCTGCGAACGGTCGTTCTGGCTCGCGACGACGATGCCGGTCGGGATGTGCGTGATGCGCACCGCCGAATCGGTCGTGTTGACGTGCTGGCCGCCCGCGCCCGAGGCGCGATAGGTATCGATCTTGAGGTCGCCTTCGTTGATCTCGATCTCGATATTGTCGTCGATCACCGGATAGACCCACACCGACGAGAAGCTGGTGTGGCGGCGCGCCGAACTGTCATAGGGCGAGATACGAACGAGGCGGTGGACGCCGCTTTCGGTCTTCGCATAGCCATAGGCATTCTCGCCCTTCACCAGCATCGTCGCCGACTTGATTCCCGCCTGTTCGCCCGCCTGATATTCGACCAGCTCGACCTTCATCCGGCGTTTTTCGGCCCAGCGCATATACATGCGCTGAAGCATTTCGGCCCAGTCCTGGCTTTCGGTGCCGCCGGCGCCGGCATGGACTTCGATGTAGCAGTCGTTGGCGTCGGCTTCGCCCGCGAGCAGCGCCTTGATCTTGTCTTCCTCGGCGCGTTCGGCAAGCGCGGCGAGCGACGCGACGGCCTCGTCGACCATCGCCTCGTCGCCTTCCATCTCGGCGAGTTCGATCAGTTCGGCGGTGTCGGCGCATTCGGTTTCGATCGCGCGCGTCGCGGTGATCGCCTCGTCGAGCCGGCGGCGCTCGCGCATCACTTCCTGCGCCGCCTTCGCGTCGTTCCACAGCGTCGGGTCTTCGACCTTCGCATTGAGTTCGTCGAGCCGCCGCACCGCGCGGTCCCAGTCGAGGAAGCGGCGCAGCAGCGCCAGCGCGGCGCCAATCTTGTCGATATGATCCTGCGCTTCGGCGCGCATGTCCTTGCTCCTGAAATATGTTGATCCCGCCCTTACGGCCAGAAAGGCCGCAGGGGAAGGCGGTGCCGCGCCGTCAGATGATGCCGCCGCGGTCGTCGAGGAAGTCGCTGTCGGTGCGTCCCGACGTCCCCTTCTGCGTCGGCGCGCTCTGCCGCTTCGGCGCCTTGATCGGCTTGATTTCGTCTTCGCGGATCGTCCGGCGCGGTTCGCTTTCGGGCTTGAACGCCTCCCAGATGATCGACGCCTTGGGATCGGTGCCCGGCCAGGCGCCATAGACGCGGCGGCCCGACTGGCGGTCGATGCGCACCATGCGCACGCCCTTCGGCGCCGAGAAGGGGATCGGCTGGCGATCGGCGAGCGCGGCGAGCGCGAAATCCTTGAAGATCGGCGCCGCATAGCTGCCGCCCTGCGCATAGCCGCCCATGCTGCGCGGCTGGTCAAAGCCGATATACATGCCGGCGACGACGTCGGGGGTGCCGCCGACGAACCAGACGTCGTTCGGGCCCGAAGTCGTGCCCGTCTTGCCGAACAAAGGCACGTCGAGATCGCGCAGCCGCACCGCGGTGCCACGCTGGACGACGCCTTCGAGCATATGGACGACCTGATAGGCGGTGATCGGGTCCATCAGCTGTTTGCCCGAGCGCGCGAAGCGCGGCATCGGCCGGCCGTCCCAATCCTTCTTGTTGCAGCCCTCGCACGGCCGCCAATTCTTCGGAAAGATCACCTTGCCGCGGCGGTCCTGCGCGTAATCGATCACGCGCGGTTTCAGCTCGCGGCCATGGTTGGCGAGCATCGCGTATGCATTGGTGATTCTTTCGACCGTCGTCGACCCGGCGCCGAGCGCGGTCGACAGATAGGGTTCATGCTTGCCGATCCCCATCGTGCTGATCATGTCGACCACCGGCTCCATGCCGACCTGACTCGCCGCGCGCACCGTCATCAGGTTGCGCGACTGTTCGAGGCCCCAGCGCATCGTATGTTCGCCCGACCCGCCCGCACCGCCGAAGTTGCGGAAGCATTTGTTGCCGAAGCGCGCGCCCTGATAGACGCAGAACGGCCCATCGACGATCATCGTCGCGGGGGTCATGCCATTGTCGAGCGCGGCGGCGTAAACGAAGGGCTTGATCGTCGAACCCGGCTGGCGTTCGGCCTGCGTCGCGCGGTTGAACGGCGAGAGGCGGACGTCGAAGCCGCCCTGCATCGCATAGATACGGCCCGAATGCGGGCTTTCGACGACCATCCCGCCCGAAACCTCGGGAATATTGCGCAGCGCGTAGCCGCTGCCGCCGGTCGATTTGACTGCGATCAGGTCGCCCGGGCGCATCGCCGAAAAGGCGCTGCCGCCGGTCTTGCGATAGCCCATCGTCGCCGCGCTCGCGGGCAGCGTGCCGGTGTCGCCGTTGGCAAAACCGATGCGCGCGGCGCCCGCCGATTTGGAAATGACAGTGGCGACGCGCCAATTGTCGTAATCGATGCCGATAAAGCTCGACGCGAGGCGGCTCTGCCACTGGTCGTCGGCCTCGATCGTCGCGATCGGCCCCGACCAGCCCTTGCCCGCATCATAGCGCTGGAGCCCCTTGCGCAGTGCCATCGTCGCGCCATCTTGCATCTTGCCGTCATAAGGCGTGCGGACCCAGAGGCCACCGGCATAGACGCTGAGCGGGCCATCCTCGGCGGTCTCGCCGAACTCGGCGATCAGCTGGCGCCGCACCTCTTCCATATAATAGCCGCCGACCTGTGCGATCGCGGTGTTGCCCGTGTTGGTCAGGCCGAGCGGCATCGCGCGCGCGGCGTCGCGCTGCGCGGCCGTGATCCAGCCGTTGCTCTCCATCGACCCGAGCACGAAATTACGCCGCGCCAGCGCCTCGCGCTCGAAGCGGGCGCGGCCGTATTTCTCGGGCGCCTTCGGCAGGATCGCGAGGAAAGCCATTTCGTGGAGCTGGAGCTGGTCGACATCCTTGTCGAAATAGGCGCGGCTCGCCGCCTGCACCCCGAAGCTGCGGCGGCCGAGCGGGATTTCGTTGAGATAGAGCTCGAGAATCTGTTCCTTGGTCAGCGCACTTTCGATGCGCATCGCGAGAATCGCCTCGCGTACCTTGCGGCGATAGCTGAGTTCGTTGGTCAGCAGCAGGTTCTTCGCGACCTGCTGGGTTATCGTCGAGGCGCCGACGGGACGGCCGCTGCTCGTCAAATTGGTGATGATCGCGGTCGCGATGCCCGGATAGTCGATGCCGCCGTGGCTGAAGAAGGTCTTGTCCTCGGCCGCGAGGAAGCTGCGCACCAAAAGCTGCGGATATTCGCTATATTCGAGCTGGACGCGGCGTTCGCGCGCATAGCTGTGCACCGGCTTGCCCTCGCCGTCGCGGACCATCGTCGGCAGCGGCGGTTCATAATCGCGAAGCTGGTCGACCGAGGGCAGGTCGCGCGCAAAAATCGCCCAGATCAGCACTATGCCGAGCAGCCCCGCGAGCAGGAGGTAGCCGAGCCAACGGAACCAGCGCCGCGCCCACATGTCGCGGAACCAGGCGATGACGGCATTGCCGTCGCGGCGGAGGCGAAGGCGGAAATCGGGCGGACTGTCGGCGGCCATATGTTTCCGCCTCTAAAGCCTGACTCGCCGAAAGGGAAGTATGGTTGCGGCGAGGTGCACGACTAGTCGGCGGCGGTCAGGTCGAGCAGCGCCGCGCGCAGCATCGATGCAACTCCGGCGAGCACGGCGTCGGCCGAAACACGGTCCTCTTCATACAGCATCTCGTCGGCCGCAAAGCCGAGTTCGACCGCGAGACGGAGGCGCAGCCACAGCGTTTCCCAGTCGATCCGGGGAAGGTGCGGCGCGCAGGCATCGACGAGGCGGCCGGTGACATGGCGGTGCGATTCGAGCCGGATGTGGACGAGGCGCGGCGTCGCGTGGAGCGCGCGCAATATCCACACCGCACCCGGTTCGGCGCGCGTCGCCGCAGCGTTTTCTGCAAGCAGCTCGCCGATATGATCGGCCATCGCAGCGATCCCGCCGGACGCGTGGCGCGCGAGCCAGCCGTCGAGCACCGCATTCTGGCGCTCCATCAGCCGCCGCCCGAGCGCTTCGAGCACCGCATATTTGTCGCCGAAATAGCGATAGAGCGCCGGCGGGCTCAGCCCGGCGCGCGCCGCGATCATGTTGGTCGAGATGCGCTCGATCCCGACCTCGGCGAGCAATTCGCCCGCGACGTCGAGCAGGCGGCCCTGCGTTTGATGCGCGCGCGCCTGCTGCGGCGGACGGCGCCCGGCGAGCGTCACCGCGCGGCGCCGCGCGCGCTCACCGGCCAGATGTCGACGAGCGTGTCGCCCGCGACGACGTGGTAGAAATCATAGAGGTTCACCGTCGGGTCGCAGTGCGGCACGGTCAGGCTGACCGGATCGCCGGGCTGGAGTTCGGTCCCGATGCCCGGCGCGATCAGCGCGGCATGTTCGTCGCCCATGAAGGCAAAGAAGGCGGTTTCGGGCGCGCCGCGCTGCACCACCGCGACGCCGCCGTCGGTCGAGAGCGATTTATAGCCCGAATCGATGGTGACGAGACCGCTGTGGTTCGCGCTGACGACGCGCGCGTCGACGCTCAGCGACACCTCGAACGGCGCTTCGCCGCCGTCCGCGATCTCGCAATCGAGATATTGCTTGTCCATGAAGACATAGCTGCCCGCCTGCAATTCGGTGAACACGCCGAGGTCGAGGTCGATCCGGTGGGTGCCGGTGCCCGATCCGGTGACGATGCCGGGCGTGAAACCCGCATCGGAAAGCGCGGCGATCACCTCCTGCAAATAGGCGGTGCGCTCGACGATCGCGGCGCGGCGGTCGGCGTAGCTTTCGATATGCTGCTGCGACCCGCAGTAGAATTGCACGCCGCGATAGTCGAGGTTCGGCGATGCGGCGATCGTCTTCGCGAGCGCGACCGCCGCCTCGGCCGATGCGACGCCGGTGCGCGCGATGCCGGGGTCGATGTCGATGATCACATCGAGCCTCGCTCCGGCGGCCGCCAGCGCCGCATCGAGACGCCCGGCGACGTCGACATGATCGACCACCGCCATCAGCCCCTCCGCCGCCGCCGCGAGCGCCGCGAGGCGATCAACCGCTGCGGGCGCCGCGACGGGCGAGGTGATGAGGATGCCGGTCACGCCGCCCGCGGCGAGCACCTCGGCCTCGCCGATCTTGGCGCAGCAGACGCCGACCGCGCCTGCGGCGATCTGGCGCCTCGCGATATCGACGCTTTTGTGCGTTTTCGCGTGGGGGCGGAGCGCGACGCCATGCCCCGCGACGAGCGCCGCCATTGCCGCGATATTGCGGTCGAGCGCTCCCACATCGAGGACGAGCACGGGGGTGTTGAGGTCGGCGCGCGAGCCCTGCCGGCCGATCAGATGGTCGTGCAATTCACGGTCGGTGGTCATGCGAACAGGCTCTCCATATGCGCGTTGAGGAATTTACCGTGCGGGTCGGCGGCGCGGCGCACCGCAATATAGCGCCCCGCCATCGGGTAAAGCGCCGCGACGTCGGCGCGGTCCAATGTGTGGCGTTTCGCCCAATGCGGGCGCCCGCCCGCGCCGCGGAAGATGGCCTCGGCATCGGCGAACAGCGCCGCCCACGGTATCTTCGCATATTGGTGCATCGAAATCGCCGCGACCGGCCCCGCGTTCATCGGGCTCATCCAGATATCGTCGGCCGCGACGGTGCGATATTCGAAGGGAAAGGTCACGGGCAGGCGTTTCCGCCGGATCCAGCCCACCACCTCTTCCAACGCCTGCAGCCCGACGCTGCGCGGCATTTCATATTCCATTTCCTCGAACCGCAGCGTGCGGTCGGACGGGAAGATGCGGTGCGCGGGGCCACGGCGTCGCCCTGAAATCCCGCTCTTCATCATCAGCCGCTGGAGGAAGGGCGTCAGGAACGGCAGGCGCGCCGAGATGTCGAGGATGCGGCGGAAGGTCGCCTCCTCCATGTCGGTCGTCGTGGGGGGCGGGTCGCACGGGCCGCACGGATCGAGCGTTTTCAGGATCACATCGTCGCTGTGCGGGAAGAACCAGAATTCGATATGCCGGTGCTGCTGCGCCAGATCGTCGTAGCTTTCGCAGATTTCGGCCCAGCGGCGTTTCTCGATCCGTTCGGCGAGGTGGAAGGCGGGGACGACCGCGACCTCGATTTCGGTCGCGACGCCGAACAGCCCGAGCGACAGGCGCTGCGCCTGATAGAGGTCGGGGTTCGTCGTCGCATCGCACCAGTGCGTTTCGCCATCGGCGCCGACAAGCGCGAATCCGCGCGCAAAAGTCGCGAGCGAGCCGAGATCGACGCCCGTGCCATGCGTGCCCGTCGCCATCGCGCCGGCCAGCGATTGCGGATTGACGTCGCCCTGGTTGGCGAGCGCCAGCCCCTCCTCCCACAGCGCCGCGGTCAGCCGCCGGATGCTCCACCCCGCGGGGATGCGCGCGGTGCGGCGATCGGCGGCGATATGGATCGTGCCCGCCATGTTGTCGAGGCTGACGATCAGCTCGCCCGATTCGCACAGCGGCATGAAACTGTGCCCGGCGCCGGTGACGCGCAGCCGGTTCGCGCTGCGAACGAGCGCCGCCAGTTCGTCGACGCTTTGCGGACGCGCGACCTCGGCCGCCGCGGTGACACTTCCCGACCAGTTGCTCCAGCCCATGCCGCTCTCCCTGTGCGGCGAAGCTGTCGCTGCACAGAAAGTTAGTCAAGACTACATTTTGGCCGCCGGGCGTGTCAGCGCGCCGTGATCCGCCGCGCGAAGTGGATCTGCACCGCGTCACGCACCCCGCGCGCGACCTTCTTCTGCCCTGCGGGCGACGCGAGGAACTCCGCGTCGCCCTTGTTCGAGATAAAGCCCGTTTCGAACAGCACCGACGGCGTGTCGGGTGCTTTGAGCACCACGAAGGAGGCGAAACGATGCGCATGGGTGCGGAACGTCACCGCCTCGCCCGCCTCGCGCTGGAGCAGCCGGGCAAAGTCGGACGCGGTATTCATCGTCTCGCGCTGGGTCAGGTCGAGCAGGATCGACGACACGTCGCCGCTGTGCGCGCCGAGGTCGACACCGTTGATGATATTCGCCTTATTCTCGCGCGCCGCAAGCCGCGCCGCCTCGCGGTCCGAGGCAACTTCGGACAGCGTGTAGACCGACGCCCCGCTCGCGTCGCGGTTCTCGGCGGCGTCGGCGTGGACCGAAATGAACAGGTCGGCCTTCAACCGCCGCGCGATGCCGAAGCGTTCTTCGAGCACGAGAAAGCGGTCGTCGGCGCGTGTCAGGGCGACGCGCACGCGCCCCGAGGCGAGCAAATCGGCGCGGATCGCGCGGGCGAGCGCCAGCGTGATATCCTTTTCGCGGGCACCGCTGTGCGGGCTGATCGCGCCGGGATCGTGCCCGCCATGCCCGGCATCGATCACGACGAGCGGCAGGCGGCTGTCCGCCGGTCCTTCGATCCGCGGCAGAGTCACCGACGGTTTCGGCTTTCCGATCGGGACTGTGACGCTATAGCGCTTCCCGGGCCGCCTGGCGCGGAAATCCGCGGACGGCTGGCGTTCGGCGCGCGCGCCGCGCGTGACGCGTTCGAACGCTTCCGCCGAACCGGCGGCCAGAAGGCGCTCTTCCGCACCCGAATCGCGAGCCGCGACCGGTCCCGCCAGCGCCGCCGACGGAATCCCGATCATGCCAAGCAGGACGAGCAGGTGGCCCATGCGGCGTCTATGCCGCCCGCAATGCGCGATGGTCCAGCGCTTATTGAAAAACACGCGCCCCGCGGCGGCAGAATGTCGTGAACCGGGCATTAGCCACCGCACACGAGCGCCCCTCCGCCGGCAAGCTTCGCCCGCGATTCAATCGGTTTCACGATGATGATATTCTTGCAACAGCGCGCCGCCATCCCATCTTTGCACCGTGGTTGTGGTTGCCGTCGGCCCGTGCCGATGCTAGCACGCCCTCACTGACGGTGTCGTTCCCGGTGCCGTCCGGCCTTTTGAGGGGAAGGCCTGCTCCGCGAAACCGCGGAACATGGCCGCCTTGGCGCCGGACATACGGGGAAGGGCGACCTGCCGTCAGTCCACCCGGTTGACCGGACAGTCGGGGCGTGCGCATCACGCCCGCCCTGCCCGCCCGCTCATCCCGTAACAGGTTGATGCCGCATGAGGCTTGCCATGCCCTCTTTGGATCCCGACGCGGGCGCTTTCGCCCCGGCCGTCGCCGGATTTGAAGACCGCATGCGCGTCCACGACCGGACGCAGGCCCTTTTCGGCAATAACGTCTTTTATCCTTTCACCCGTATCCGCCGTGGCCTTTCCTCGGGGAGGGTCGCGGGATTTTTTGAGGGCGCGCCGAGGCGCGCTTGGAGTGTATCTAATGACCACGCGCATGTTGATCGACGCGCGGCACCGGGAAGAAACCCGGGTCGCCGTCACCAAGGGAAACCGCATCGAGGAGTTTGATTTCGAGTCCGCCGAGCACAAGCAGCTCAAGGGCAATATCTATCTGGCCAAGGTAACCCGTGTCGAACCGTCGCTTCAGGCGGCGTTCGTCGAATATGGCGGCAATCGCCACGGCTTCCTCGCGTTCAGCGAAATCCACCCCGATTATTACCAGATTCCGAAGGAAGACCGCGACGCGCTGCTGCGCGAAGAGGCCGAACATGCCGCCGCCGCCGCGCAGCGCGCCGAGGAAGACCTCGACGAGCTCGAAGGCGATGTCGCCGACGTCGAATATCATGACGAAGACGAAAATGGCGATGCCCCTGCCCCCGAAACCATCGGCGAAGACGCCGATGGCGACGAGGAAGAGGCTGCCGAAAACGGCGACGCCGAGGATGGCGAGAGCGAAGAAGGCGCCGAGGAAGGCAAGGATGGCCGCGGCGACCGCAAGCGCCGCGGGCGTGACAGCCGCAAGGGCGGCCGGGGCCGCGGACGCGGGCGCCGCAACGACGACGAGGACGGCGAAAGCCGCATGTCGCTGCGCCGCCGCTACAAGATCCAGGACGTCATCCGTCGCCGCCAGGTGATGCTGGTCCAGGTCGTCAAGGAAGAACGCGGCAACAAGGGCGCCGCGCTCACCACCTATCTGTCGCTCGCCGGCCGCTATTGCGTGCTGATGCCGAACACGATGCACGGCGGCGGGATCAGCCGCAAGATTTCGAACGGCGCCGATCGCCGCAAGCTGAAGGCGATGATCGACGAACTCGCGCTGCCGCCGACGATGGGCTGCATCGTGCGCACTGCCGGGATGAGCCGCACCAAGGTCGAGATCAAGCGCGACTTCGACTATCTCGCACGCCTGTGGGACGAGATTCGCGAGAATACGCTGGGCAGCTCGGCACCGGCGCTGATCCATTCGGACAGCGACCTCGTCAAGCGCGCGATCCGCGACATCTATCACAAGGACATCGAGGAAGTGCTCGTCGAGGGCGACGAGGGCTACAAGGCCGCGAAGCAGTTCATGAAACTGCTGATGCCGAGCCATGCACGCCGCGTGAAGCAATATGCCGATCCCGTCTCGCTCTATCAGCGCTACGGCGTCGAGGACCAGCTCGCCGGGATGCTCAATCCCGTCGTCCAATTGAAATCGGGCGGTTATCTGGTGATCAACCCGACCGAGGCCCTGGTGTCGATCGACATCAACTCGGGCCGGTCGACGCGCGAGCATAATATCGAGCAGACCGCGCTCAGCACCAACCTCGAGGCCGCGGCCGAAATCGCGCGCCAGCTCCGCCTGCGCGACATGGCAGGCCTTGTCGTGATCGACTTTATCGACATGGATCATGGCTCGAACGTCCGTAAGGTCGAACGCGCGATGAAGGATGCGCTGAAGAACGACCGCGCGCGCATCCAGGTCGGCCGCATCTCGGGCTTCGGCCTGATGGAAATGAGCCGCCAGCGCCTGCGCACCGGCGTGCTCGAAGCCTCGACGCGCCCGTGCCCGCATTGCGAGGGCACCGGCCTCGTCCGCACCGCCTCGTCGGCGGGCCTCAGCGCGCTGCGCCTGATCGAAGAGGAAGCCGCACGCGGCAAGGGCAACAAGATCACCCTGCGCGCGAGCCAGGAAGCGACCTTCTACCTCCTCAACGAAAAGCGCCGCGAACTGCGCGAAATCGAGGAACTCTACGGCGTCACGGTCGAAATCCTGCCCGACGGCGAAACCGAAGGTGCGCGCATGGCGGTCGAGGTCAGCGGCCCGCCGCCGATCGCGCGGCGCAGCTTCGCCCCGATCGCGCCGATCGAAGACGATGACGACGATTATCCCGAGGACGAGGAAGAAGAAGCTGAAGAAGAGGCGGCCGACGAACGCCCCGCGCGTTCGCGTGACCGCGAAGAAGGCGCCCGTGAGGACGGCGAAGGCGATGGTGAGGGCCGCAAGCGCCGCCGCCGCCGCCGCCGTGGCCGCCGTGGCCGCCGCGACGACGAGGGCAATGAAATCGTCGAAGGCAGCGACAGCGAGGACGACCGCGAAGGCGACAGCGCCGAGGCCGACGAAGGCGAAACCGCGCCGGTCGAGGTGGTCGAGGCTGCCCCCGAGGCGGACGCCGAAGAAGCCGAAGCCAAGCCGCGCCGCCGCCGGGGTGGCCGTGGCCGCAAGAAGGCCGATACGGTAGAAACCGCCGACGAGACCGCAGCCGAGGCGGAAGCCGCACCGGTAGAGGCGGTCGAAGCCGTCGAAGCGGTCGCCGAAGAAGCCCCGGTCGCCGAGGAAAAGCCGAAGCGCAAGCGCGCGCCGCGCAAGACCAAGGCTGCGGCCGCCGCCGAAGCCGCGGCAGCAGAAGCCGAGACGGTCGTGGCCGAAGCTCCGGTCGAAGCCGCAGCGGCTGAAGCCGAAGCCCCCGCCGCCGAAGCCGAACCCGCCAAGCCCGCGCCGAAGAAGCGCGCCAGCCGGGCGAAAAAGGCCGTCGCTGCCGAAGCCGCTCCGGAAGCCGCCGCCACGCGCGAGGCCGAACCGGTTGCCGCGAACGGCGACGAGGAAGGCGAAAGCCCCGACGGCGAACCGCGCCGCGGCTGGTGGCAACGCACCTTCGGCAATTGATCGTGCAAGCCGATCTGGCGGCAATCGATCGTGCAAGCCGATCGGGTGGCAATTGATCGGCGGCAACTGATCGCAGAATTCGCAAGCTGACCTTGCGTCCGCGCGCACTGGCCCCCAATAAGCCCATATGGCTTCACTTGGGGTTCAGGCGCGCGGCGCAAGAGAGGCGGGGATGACCGCTTTCCCGCCGCAGACCGTGTCCGGGGTGCAAAGGCTGCGCCCGATTTTCCGTATCCTGCTGACATTGCTCGCGATGTTCGCCATCGCGATGCGCCCGGCGATGGCGCAGTCGATCCTGCGCGACGCCGAAACCGAAGCCCTGTTCCAGGACATGATGGATCCGCTGCTCGTCGCCGCGGGGCTCCAGCCCGGACAGGTGCGCGTCCATTTGCTCGGCGATCGCAGCATCAACGCCTTTGTCGCGGGCAGCCAGGACATTTACGTCTTCAGCGGGCTGATCGAGGCCGCCGACAGCGCCGAAGAGGTGCAGGGCGTGCTCGCGCACGAACTCGGCCATGTGATGGGCGGCCACGCGATCCGCGTGAACGAGGGCGCGAAAACCGCGACCGGCATCTCGCTGCTCAGCCTGCTGCTCGGCGCCGCGGCGATCGCGGCGGGTGCGGGCGAGGCCGGCATGGGCGTGATGATGGCAGGCCAGCAGGCCGCGCTCGGCAAGTTCCTCGCCTTCAGCCGCGTGCAGGAATCGACCGCCGACGCCGCCGGCGCGCAATATCTGTCGAAAGCGGGGATCAGCGGCCGCGGCAGCCTGGCCTTCTTCAAGAAATTGCAGAATCTCGAATTCCGCTATGCCGTGAAGCAGGACGACGATCAGGCCTATGGCCGCACCCACCCGATGTCGGGCGACCGTATCCAGGCGCTGCGCGAGGTCTATGTGATCGACCCCGCGTGGAACAAGCCCGCCGACCCCGCAATCGAAAAGCGATTCCAGCGCATCAAGGCCAAGCTGTCGGGCTATATGACCGAGCCCGAGCGGACGCTGCGCAAATTCCCCGAAAGCAACACCAGCATCCCGGCGCGCTATGCCCGCGCCTATGCCTGGCACAAGAGCGCCTATCCGCAGAAAGCGCTGGCCGAGGTCGAAGGGCTGCTCGCGACCAATCCGAACGATCCCTATTTCCTCGAACTCGAAGGCCAGGTCCTGCTCGAATCGGGGCGGCCGAAGGAGGCGATCCCCGCGCTGCGCAAGGCGGTCGCCCAGTCGCGGTCGCAGCCGTTGATCAGCGCGACGCTGGGCCACGCGCTGATCGCGACCGAGGATCCGGGCAATTTCGCCGAAGCCGAAGAGGTGCTTAAAACCGCGGTGGCGCTCGACAACCAGAACCCGTTCGCCTGGTACCAGCTCGGGATCGTCTATGCGAACAAGGGCGATCAGGCGCGCGCGGCGCTCGCCTCGGCCGAACGCTACAGTTTGGAGGGTGGACAGTCGGGGCTCGCGCTGCGTAATGCCGAAGCCGCGATGCAGGGCCTGCCCCAGGGGTCGCCCGACTGGATCCGTGCACAGGATATTTCGCTGGTCGCTCGCGCCGAGGTGGAACGCGAGCGCAAACGGCGTTAGATTCAATCGAGATAAAGCGGGAACCGCATCGCCAATGATGCGCAAGGGCAACAAGTGACTGATAGAAAAGACGATTATTACCAGCCGTGGCTGCGCGACCCCGCGCCGACGCCGGGGGCAGCGCCGCTGCCGCCCGCGGCGCCCGACGAGGGATTGGCGAAACCGCGCGAAACGCCGCCCATCGGCATCGACGTGTCGCGCTATCCCGCGCAGGACGCGCCCGCGCGCAAACCCGTGGTCACATCGGACCAGATCGGCGCCGCCGCCGCCGGGCTGTGGCGCGCACTGCGCACCGGCAGCAGCGCCTTTGCCGAATGGACGATCCGCGTCGGCGAACGCGCCGACATCCCCGCGCGCGTCGAGGCGATGGAAATCCCGCGCCGCTCGCGCGAGCTTGCCGCGAAAACCGGCGCCCTGACCGCGCGTACCGCGCGCGCGGCGGGACGCGGATCGGCGCAGGCGGGCCGCGCCGCGGCCAAGGCGAGCGGCGAGGCGTGGGACAAGATGGCGCTCGGCGACAAGGCACGAAAGCTGTCGAGCGAGGCCGGGCGCGGGCTTGGCGAAGTCGCGGAAAAGACCAAGGCCGGGGTCGTCGATATCGCCAAGGCGAGCGGCGAAAGCCTGCGCGACGGCATCGGTGATGCCGCCAGCAAGCTGCGCCCAGCGCCGCGCGAGGAGCTGGCGCCGCCGCCTTCGGGGCTCGAACAATTGCTCGCACGCGAAGAGGCGGAGGCGAAAGCAGCGGCGGTAGCAAGCGCCGCGCCGGACCTGCCGCTGTTCGCGGGCGACGCGGCGATCCCGGCTGTAGCGAAGCCGGCGCCCGCGGGCGCCGCATATGCCATGGAAGGCGACGACCGTTCGCCGGTCGCGCAGCCACCGAAAAAGACCGCGGGCGCCAAAGCCATGGCGTCGCAGCGCTTGCCACGCATCGAGGGGACCGGGATGGAAGGCGTTTTCACGCGTAAATGGGGCCTGGCGCTCGGCGGCCTCTTGCTGCTTGCCGCCGTATTCTGGCTCGGCGGCCGCCTCGGCGGCGGGATGAGCAAGGGCGAGGTCGAGACCATCGTTGCCGACTATATCAAGGCGAACCCGCAGCTCATTCCAGAGGCGCTCGAAGCGCAGCGCGGGCGCGAAGTCGCCAAGGCGATCGACGCGATCCGCCCCGCACTCGAAAAACCCTATGCGGGCGCGTGGGCGGGCAACGCCGACGGCGACGTCACTTTGGTCGTGTTCACCGACTATGCGTGCGGTTTCTGCCGCGCGAGCGTGCCCGACGTCGACCGGCTGATCCGCGAGGACAAGCGCCTGAAAGTCGTGTTCCGCGAACTGCCGATCATCGCACCGCAGAGCCGCGATGCCGCGATCATGGCGCTCGCCGCCGCGCGGCAGGGCAAATATGACGCCTTCCACCACGCGATGTTCGCGGCGGGCTCGCTCGACAAGGCGGCGATCGCGGCAGCGGCCGAGAAGGTCGGCGTCGTCACCGACGGCACCGCCGACGCGACCGCGAACGAAGCGCTGTTCCAGCGTGAACTCGACAGCAACCTCGCGATCGCGACCCAGCTGCAGCTCAACGCCACCCCGACGTGGATCGTCGGCAACCAGCTGTTCCAGGGGCAGATCGGTTACGACGGGCTGAAACAGGCCGTCGCGAAGGCCCGCGCGGCGAAAAGCTGAACGGCGCGGGCATGGCGACCGTCTCGCACGATGAAGCGCTCGCCAACGCCCGCCGCCTGCTGAACGGCGAACCGGCTGCCGCGCTCGCGCAGGCGCAGGCGATTATCGACGCCGTCCCCACCTCGGCGGCGGCGCACCGCCTTTCCGCCCATGCCTTGCGCGCGCTGGGCCGCGAGGAAGCGGCGCAGGCGGCCTCGCTTGCGGCGGTCGGAGCGACGATCCACGACGAGGCGATGGTCGACGCGGCGCTCGCGCTCGCCGAGGACCGGCTTCCCGACGCCGAGGCGGCGCTCCGCCAGCGGCTGCGCGAGGATGCAACCGATGTCGCGGCGATCCGTATGCTCGCCGAGGTCGCCGGGCGCATCGGGCGCTATGACGATGCCGAAAAATTGCTGTCGCGCGCGTTGCAGCTCGCGCCTGGCTTCGGCGCCGCGCGCGCCAATCTCGCGACCGTCTATTACAAGCAGAACCGCTTCGCCGAAGCCGCCGCGACGCTCGAAGCGGTGCTGGGCGACGATCCCGACAATCCCGCGCACGCGAACCTGCGCGCCGCCGCGCTCGGGCGCATCGGCGGCTATGACGAGGCGCTTGCGCTCTATGAGGAGCTGACGCGCCGCTTTCCCGACCATGCCAAGCTGTGGATGAGCCATGGTCATATGCTCAAGACCGTGGGGCGGCAGGACGACAGCATCGCCTCCTATCGCCGCGCGCTCGCTGCCGATCCGGGGCTTGGCGAAATCTGGTGGAGCCTCGCGAACCTCAAGACCATCCGCTTCGACGTCGAAGATCGCGCCGCGATGGAAACCGCGCTGATTGCCGCCGAACCCGAAGGCGACGCGCGCGCCGACGACCGGCTGCACCTGCATTTCGCGCTCGGCAAGGCGTATGACGATGTGGCCGAGCATGAGCCGGCCTTTCGCCATTATGCCGCGGGCAACGCGATCCGGTCCGCCCAGCTCGGCTATCGGTCCGCCGAAACAAGCGCGATGGTCGACGCGATCATCGCCGCCTGTACGCCCGAATTTTTCGCGGCGCGCGCGGGCGTCGGCGACCCGGCACCCGATCCGGTCTTCATCCTCGGCATGCCGCGCGCCGGGTCGACGCTGATCGAACAGATCCTCAGCTGCCATTCGGCGATCGAGGGCACGATGGAATTGCCCGATATCCCCGCGCTCGCGCTCGGCCTCGGCCGCGAGGCGTATGACGACGGCCGCCGCTGGATCGAGGCGCTGGCCGAAACGCCGCCCGCGCGGCTCGCCGAACTCGGCGCGGCCTTCCTCCAGCGCACCGCGGTGCAGCGCAAGACCGCCAAGCCCTTCTATATCGACAAATTGCCGAACAACTGGCTTTACACCGCCTTCATCCGCCTGATCCTGCCGAATGCGAAGATCATCGACGCGCGGCGCCATCCGCTCGATTGCTGTTTTTCGAACTTCCGCCAGCATTATGCGCGGGGGCAGGCGTTCAGCTACGGCCTCGCCGACGTCGGCGGCTACTACCGCGACTATGTCCGGTTGATGGCGCATATCGACGCGGTGCAACCGGGCCGCGTCCACCGCGTGATCCACGAAGCCTTGCTCGACGATCCCGAGGCCGAAGTACGCGCGATGCTCGCCTTTCTGAACCAGCCCTTCGAAGAGGCGTGTCTGGCCTTCCACGCCAGCGCGCGCGCGGTGCGCACCGCGTCGAGCGAACAGGTGCGCAAGCCGATCAATCGCGACGGCGTCGGCCAGTGGCAACCCTATGCGGCCTGGCTCGACCCGCTCGAGCACGCGCTCGGCCCGGTCCTCGGCGCCTATCCGGCCGCTCCCGCCGATTTCGGCTGAACGGCGCGCGACAAAACGTTGCCTTTGGGCAACAGCGGACGACATTTTCGACCAGCGACTGCGCCGCCGCGCCAACAATGCTTGCGCTTGCGCGATGCTGCGTCATGCTCCGTCACAGGACTGTCATGTGAGGGGGATTCCATGCGGAAACTATCGGCAGCATTGACCAAAAGCGGCGCTTTCCTGCTTGGCAGCACGATCTTGTGCACGTCGGGAACCGCGCTGGCCCAGCAAAGCAACACCAACGACGACCGCGACATCGTCGTCACCGCGTCGAAGCGCGAACAGAATCTGCAGGATGTGCCGCTCGCGATCACCGCGATCGGGACCGAGCGGCTCGACGAGCTGCAGGTCAAGGAATTCCAGGACGTCGTCAAATTCCTGCCGTCGGTGACAATCCAGACCGCCGCGCCGGGGTTCAGCCAGGTCTATTTCCGCGGCGTCGCGTCGGGCGAGAATGCCAACCATTCGGCGTCGCTGCCGACCGTCGGCACCTATCTCGACGAAATGCCGATCACGACGATCCAGGGCGCGCTCGACATCCACGCCTATGATCTCGCACGCGTCGAGGCACTCGCGGGGCCGCAGGGCACGCTCTATGGCGCGAGTTCGATGGCGGGCACGATCAAGCTCGTCACCAACCAGCCCGACACCAGCGGCACCTATGGCGAGGTCGGGGTCGAGCTCAACAATGTCGCGCACGGCGATTTCGGCGGCGTCGTCGAGGGTTTCATCAACGCCCCGCTCGGCGAGCGCGCGGCGCTGCGCCTCGTCGGCTGGTACCGCCACGACGCGGGTTATATCGACAATATCCCGGGCAGCCGCACCTATCGCATCTGGCAACCGACCGACACCGACGGCGATGGCGAGAATGACACGCTCGTCGATGCACCCGGCGACGACATCACCCAGACCAACGCCGATCTGGCGAAGAAGAATTATAACGACGCCGACACCTATGGCGCGCGCCTCGCGCTCGGCATCGATCTCGACGACGACTGGACATTGCGCCCGACGATCATGGGCCAGATCCAGAAGACCAACGGCAGCTTTGCGCAGGAGCGGTCGAATTCGGTCACCGGCAAGCTGCAGACGGTCCAGTACAATCCCGAATCGTCGAAGGACAAATGGCTGCAGGCCGCGCTGACGATCGAGGGCAAGCTCGGCAACTGGGACCTGACCGTCACCGGCGGCCACCTCCGCCGCAAGACCGATGTCCAGAGCGACTATTCGGACTACGCCTATTTCTATGACGCGCTCGCCGGATCGGCGGTCTATCTCTATGACAATGCCGGCGACCAGATCAGCCCCAACCAGTATATCAGGGGCATCGACCGGTACCGCCGCAATTTCTTCGAGGCGCGCGTCGCCGCGCCCGCCGATGCCCGCATCCGCTTCATCGGCGGCCTCTTCTGGCAGCGCCAGAAGCATAATATCGAACAGCATTATATCATCGACGACCTGTCCGACGACCTCGAGGTCCCCGGCACCGTCGACAATATCTGGCTGACCAAGCAAATCCGCGTCGACCGCGACTATGCCGCGTTCGGCGAAATCAGCTTCGACATCACCGACAAGCTGACGCTGACCGGCGGCGGCCGCGTGTACAAGTTCGACAACAGCCTCGTCGGCTTTTTCGGGTACAACAACCCCGGTTTCAGCAGCAATCCGGTCTATGCGTGCCAGGGGCCGCCGGTGGTCGACGGGTCGCCGTGCACCAACCTCGATAAAAGGACGAAGAAGACCGACTTCATCCACAAGCTCAACCTGACCTACAAGTTCAACGACGATGCGCTCGTCTATGCGACCTGGTCGCGCGGTTTCCGCCCCGGCGGCATCAACCGGCGCGGCTCGCTGCCGCCTTACGGGTCGGATACGCTCGACAATTACGAATTCGGGTGGAAAACGAGCTGGGGGCCGGTGCGCTTCAACGGCGCTGTCTATCAGCAGGACTGGAACGACATCCAGCTCTCCTTCCTCGGGCTCAACGGGCTCAGCGAAATCCGCAACGCGGGCGTCGCGCGCATTCGCGGCATCGAACTCGACCTCGGTTACCGGCAGAACGGCTTCTCGATCAACGCGGGGATGAGCTATAATGATGCCGAGATCCGCCGCGATTTCTGCGCCATCGCCAATCCCGAGTTCGATTGCTCGCTCGATGCCGACCTCGACGGAAGCGGTGCGATCGACGATGATAGCGAAATCAACGCGACGCTGGCGCCGAAGAGCACCAGCCTGCCCGTCACGCCGAAGTTCAAGGGCAATATCGTCGCCCGCTATGAATTCCCGGTCGGCGACCTCAACGCGCATGTCCAGTTTGCGGTCAATCATATCGGCAAGCGGCGCAGCGATCTTCGCACGCAGGAAAATAGCATCAAGGGGATGTTCGACGCCTATACGACCGCCGACGTCAGCGTCGGGGTGAAGGGCGAAAGCTGGAAGGCGGAGGTCTTCGCGACCAATTTGTTCGACAGCAACGGCACTATCAATGCCGGCGTCCAGTGCCTCGAAACCACTTGCGGCGATCCCGACGGCGTGACTCCGAACGGCGGTGTCTTCTACGACACGGTCGTGCGGCCGCGACTGATCGGGGTCAAGGTCAGCAAGGAATTCTGACCGGGTGACCGATGTGACAACCAACAACGAAAGGCCGGGCCAAAAGCTCGGCCTTTTGATGTGCATCGCGCTCGGCATGGGCAATATGATCGGGTCGGGGGTCTTCCTGCTCCCGCGCGACCTCGCGCCGCTCGGCTGGAATGCGATCATCGGCTGGGGCGTCTCGATCGCGGGCACGCTCTGCCTCGCGGTCGTGTTCGCGCGGCTGGCGAGGCGATTGCCCGAAGGCTGTGCCGCCTTCACCTATGGCGCCGCGGCGTTCGGCCCCGGTACGGGCTTCATCGTCGCATGGAGTTACTGGATCAGCTGCTGGACCGTCGTCGCAACGCTCGCGGTCGCGGCGATCAGCAATATGTCGATCCTGATGCCATGGCTCGCCGACAAGGGCGCCCTGCCCGCGTGGATCGCGATCGGCTGCATCTGGTTCTTCACCTTGGTCAACCTGTTCGGCGTCCGCCGCGCCGGCGGGGCGCAGCTCCTGACGCTCGGGCTCAAGCTGATTCCGGTTATCGGTGCGGTGCTCGTCGGTGTCTGGGCGCTCGGGACCGGCGCGGCGCCCCCACCGACAATGGCGGGCACCGAGCCGGTCAGCCTGTCCGGCGTCAGCGCGGCCGCGACGCTGACGCTGTTCGCGCTGCTCGGTTTCGAAAGCGCGTGCGTCGTCAGCGACCGCGTCAAGGATCCCGAACGCACGATCCCGCGCGCGACGGTCATCGCGGCGGCGGCGGTCGGCCTGCTCTACCTCCTGTCGTGCACGACGGTGACGCTGATGGTGCCGCTCGACGTGCTGCACGACTCGAACGCCGCCTATGCGACCTTTTTCGGCCGCCTCGTCAGCCCGGAAGCGGGCGACGTGGTGGCGCTGTTCGCGGCGATCGCCGCGCTCGGCGCGCTCAACGGCTTCGTGCTGCTCCAGGGCGACATCCCGCGCGACCTCGCACACCGGCGCCTGCTCCCAGCGGCCTTCGCGCGCGACAACAAGTTCGCGTCGCCGTGGATCACCCAGATCGTGTCGAGCGGGCTCGCGAGCCTGATCGTTTACGCCAATTATTCGCGCGGGCTCGCCGACCTGTTCGCCTTCATGGTCAAGGTAACGACCTCGACCGCGATCATCCTCTATATCGTCGGCGCCGCGTCGGCGCTGCTCCTCGAGCGGCAGGGCACGATCAAGGTCTCGGCGGGCTTCGCCGCCGCGACGATCATCGGCTTCGTTTATAGCTGCTGGGCCTTTTACGGCGCCGGGCTCGAGGCAAGCCTTTGGAGCCTGCTGATGACCGCCGCGGGCCTGCCGATCTACCTACTCATGCGGCAACGAGGCGCCGCCACCGCCTGACGGCCTTGCGAAATTGCGCGAAATGGCCTAACGGCCGCCCCCACCTGCCCGGATATGGGCTTATCGGAGACGTAACGTGTCGGACCGCCAGAACTACCAGGGCTTGATACCCTGCGGCGTCCGCCCGCTGTCGTAGCGCGTTTTTCCTGACGCGGTGCGCCCGCTGGCGGCGCCGCATCCCCTCAATCCCGCCATATTGATTTTCGCCGGCAGGCGCAGTGCGTCTGCGCGCCGGCCGCAGGCAAATATTCATGTTGCACGACAGTCATTGGGCTCGCGCGCTCGCGCGGGCCATCGCGCTCGATCATCCGGGCAGAAGCAAGGCCGGGCGCGCGCTGTTCGGCTGGGCCCGAACGCGCGCAAGCCAGTTCGGGATGATCGAAAAGGAAATCGATCGCGCCATGCTGCTCGCGGGTCCGCAAGTAGCACCCGAAGGCGCGGTCGAGGAGGACAGCCTTGTGAAGGCGAACCGGCTGGCCGACGCGCTCGACCTCGCCGCCGAAGAGCGTGCGCTGTTGCTGCTCGCGACGGCGATGGAGCGCGGCCCGCTGACGCGCAGCCTTGCCAAGCTCGTCGAGAGCGAGGCGCTCGACATGGAGGCGCTGGTGAGCGCGCTCACCGGCTTCGCGCCGCACGCGATCCGCGGCGCCGAGGTGGTGCGGCTCGATCTCGTCGCGCGCTGGACCAGCAAGGAAGGCAAGGTCGAATTCGGGCTTTGCTGGTCGTTCGAGCGCCTGCTCGACGCGCGGCCCGAGCAGCATGACAGCCTGATCGACGGCCTGCTCGGCCGGCGCCAGACGGCGCGCCACGCGCTCGCCGCCTTCCCGGCGCAACAGCATGATGCCGAACTGGCGCTGGCGTTGCTCGGCGGTGCGCTCGCGAACGGCGCGCGCGGGATCAACATCCTGATTCACGGCCCGCCCGGCACGGGAAAGACCGAGCTCGCGCGTACGCTCGCCGCGACGCTTGGCGAGCCGCTCCACGCGGTGGGCGAAGCCGACAGCGACGGCGAAGAGCCGAGCCGCTTCGACCGCCTCGCTGCGCTGCGGCTGGCGCTGCGCACGCTCGAAAAGCGCGGGCGCGCGCTGCTGCTGTTCGACGAGATGGAGGATATGCTCGGCGACACGCGCATCGAGCAGGGCGGCCGCGTGCGTAAGCGCGCGGGGTCGAAGCTGTTCGTCAACCGGTTGATCGAGGACAATGTCGTCCCCGTGATCTGGACCTCGAACTGCATCGCCGACCTCGACCCCGCGATCCTGCGCCGCTTCAGCCTGTCGATCCGCATGGATTTCCCCGGACAGGGCCACAGCCCGGCGATGCTCGCGCGCGTCAGCGCCGAGGAGCAGGTCGCAGTCGACCCCGCGCTGCAGGCGCTCGCGGTGCGCGCGCCCGAAACCGCGTCGCTGTTCCGCGTCGCGGCGCGCGCGGCGGCGCTTGCCGGCGATCCCGAAGCCGCGAACCGCTTTGCGGGTTCGATCCTCGGCGCGATGCGCGGCGAGGCGGTAGAGGCGCGCGCGCCGCGGGCGTTCGACGAGAGCTTGCTCGCCGCCGACACCGACCTCCCCGCGCTGTTCGCACGGCTCGCCGGGGCGGACGCGCCCGCCGACTTCTCGCTGCTGCTTACCGGACCGCCGGGAACGGGCAAGACCGAGGCAGTGCAGGCGCTCGCGCGCCGGCTCGGGCGGCCGCTGCACGTCAAGCGCGCGTCGGACCTGATGTCGAAATGGGTGGGCGAAACCGAAAAGGCGATCGCCACGGCCTTTGCCGACGCGAAGCGGCAGGGGGCGATGCTCTTCTTCGACGAGGTCGACTCCCTCCTCGCCGATCGCGGGGGCGCGACGCGCGGCTGGGAGGTGAGCCAGGTCAACGAGCTTCTGACGTGGATGGAGGATCATCCGCTGCCCTTCGCCGCGGCGACCAACCATGCGGCGAAGCTCGACCCGGCGTCGGCGCGGCGCTTCGTATTCAAGGTCGAAATGCGGTGGCTCGACGAGGCGCGCGCGCGGCGGGCGTTCGCGCATTTCTTCGGGCGCGAAGCCCCGGGGACGCTCGACCGGCTCGATGGGCTGACCCTCGGCGACTTTGCGGTCGTCGCGCGTCAGGCGCGTTTCCTCGGCACGCTCGACGATGCGGCGCTGCTCGACCGGCTGCGGCGCGAGCGGGCGGCGCGTCCCGCGATGCCGCAGGCGATCGGTTTCGGCGCGGTACCGGCGCTAGCGCCACCGGGGCGCGAAGAAACCCCGGTCGCGTAGGATCACCTCGGCAGCATTGTGCCCCGGCGCGCCGGTCACACCGCCGCCGGGGTGCGTCCCCGCGCCGCACATGTAGAGCCCCTTCACCGGCCCGCGGTAACCGCCGTTGCCGAGCACCGGGCGCGCGGCCCAAAGCTGGTCGAGGCTCATATTGCCGTGCATGATGTCGCCGCCGACGAGCCCGAACTTGCGTTCGAGGCCCTTGGGCGACAGGCGCGTCTGCGCGACGATGCTCGCGCGGAACCCCGGCGCGTGCTTTTCGACGGTATCGATGATGCAGTCGGCAGCGGCTTCCTCCTCGTCGTCCCAGTCGCGTCCGTCCGGAAGCTCGGGCGCGAATTGCTGGCAGAAGAGGCTGGCGACGTGCTGCCCCGGCGGCGCGAGGCTGTCGTCGACGGTCGACGGGATCAGCATCTCGACGATCGGCGCCTTCGACCAGCCATGCTGTTTTGCGTCGAGGAAGGCGCGGTCCATATAGTCGAGCGTCGGCGCGAGGATGATCCCCGACTGGTGATGCTCGCCGGGTTCGGGAAGGCAGGTGAATTTCGGGAGCTCGCTGAGCGCGACATTCATGCGGAACGTGCCGCTGCCCGCCTTGAAGCCCTTGATGCGGCGCTGGAAATCGGCAGGCAGGTCGCTCGCGTCCATCATCCGCTCGTAGAGCAGCTTCGGTCCGACATTGGCGATCACCCGAGCGGCTGCGATTTCCTCGCCGCCGACGAGCTTCACGCCGACCGCCTTGCCGCCGTCGACGAGCACCTTGTCGACGGGGCTTTCGAGGCTGATCTCGACCCCCATGTCGCGGCAAACCTTTGCCATGATCTCGGTGATCTTGCCCATCCCGCCGACGCTGTGGCCCCACGCGCCTTTCTTGCCGTTCACTTCGCCGAAGACGTGATGGAGAAGCACATAAGCACTGCCCGGCGTATCGGGGCTGGCATAATTGCCGACCACCGCATCAAAGCCGAACGCGGCCTTGACCGCCTCGCTTTCGAACCAGCTGTCGAGCATCGTGCGCGCCGACTTGGTGAAGAGGTCGAGCACGTCGCGCTGCTGCTCAAGGCTCAGCCCCGCGAAGCGCCGCCCCTGCCGCGCGCCGTCGAGCAAGGTGCGCAGACCCTCGCCGACGTTCGGCGGCACGCGCAGCGCAAGGTCGCGGAGCAGTTCGGCGACATTTTCGAGCGCGTCATAATAGGCCGGCAGCACCTCGGCGTCGCGCGCGCTGAACTTGCGGAACTCGGCCTGCGTGCGTTCGAGCCCGCCGCCGAGCTTGAGGTAACCGCCATCCTCCTGCGGCAGGAAATTGCTGATCGGCCGCTCGATCACGCGGTAGCCATGATCGGCGAGCTTCATGTCGGCGATCACCTTCGGCTGGAGCAGGCTGACCGTGTAGCTCGCGACCGAATTGCGAAACCCCGGCGCGAATTCTTCGGTCACCGCGGCGCCGCCGACAACGTCGCGCGCCTCGACGATCCGCACTTTCAGCCCCGCCTTCGCGAGATAGAAGGCGCAGACGAGGCCGTTGTGGCCGGCGCCGATAATCAGCGCGTCATAGGCTTTGGTCATGGAAACTCTTTCGCAAGCGGGGACTGGACATGCTGACGGCCGAACCCAAGGCCGAGGACCCGGCCCGGAATGCGGCGCAGCAGCGGAATGGAATCGAGCAGGCGCACCGCGAGGGGCACGCGGGTGATCTGACCGCGGAGCATCGGTTCGATGACGCGCTGGTGCGCGAAGCGCTGGAGCCCCTGCATCCGCGTGGTCGGTTTCCAGCGGCGTTCCTGCACCTTCGTCAGCAGCGGATCAGGGTCGGCGCCGGCGGCGAGCGGCGCGGCGAGGATATTCGCCGCCGCGACGGCGTCCTGCACCGCGAGGTTGATCCCGACGCCGCCGACGGGCGACATGGCGTGCGCAGCGTCGCCGATCGCGAGCAGGCCGGGACGCGACCAGCGCGTCAGCCGGTCGAGCGCGACCGAGAGCAATTTCACATCGTCGAAGCTCTGGATCGCATCGATTCCGGCAGCGAGGCCGGGCGCGATCGCGACGATCTCATCCCGGAACGCCACGATGCCCCGCGCCTCGATCGGCGCGAAACCGCCCTTTTCGATGATCCGTGCGCATTGCCAATAATCGCCGCGCGGGATCGCGACGACCATCCCGACCTTGTCGATCGTGCCAAGCGCGACTTCGGACATATCCATGCCTGCGGGAACCGGGATGCGGAACCAGAGCACGTCCATCGGCGCGCCGAGATCTTCGAGCGGCAATTCGGCGGCCTCGCGCAGCACCGAGCGGCGCCCGTCGGCGGCGATGACGAGCCGGGCGGGCAAGGTTTCGCCGCTCGCGAGCGTCACGCCGCTGACGCGGCCCGCGTCGCCATAGGTAAGCCCGGTCGCCTCGGTCGACATGCGCAGGTCGAAGGCCGGATAGCGCTTCCCCTGCCCGGCAATGAAATCGAGCAAATCCCATTGCGGCATCATCGCGACGAAGCGCGCCGCGACGGGCAGATGCTTCATCGTCGCGATCGTATAGCGCCCGCCCAGCAGGTTGAGCGTCATCGTGTCGATCGCGGCGTGCGGTTCCTTCAGCAGCTCACCCAGAAGCCCGATCTCGTTGAACAGCTCGAGCGTCGAGGGATGCACCGTGTCACCGCGGAAATCGCGGAGGAAGTCGGCGTGCTTTTCGAGCACGGTGACGCGCACCCCGGCACGCGCGAAGAGCAGCCCCGCGACCATGCCGGCGGGTCCACCGCCGACGATCACCACGGGCGCGCTGTCGTTCAAGCGCGGCTCCATCCCGCCTTCGGCGCCCGCTCCAGCCGCGCTTCGGGGATCAGGTTGCGCATCCGCGAACAGAAATGCTTGAGGCACACTTCCTTGTCGCTGAGCGGCCCCATGGTGAAGCTTTTCGACTGCATCCCCTGCTGAACGCGGGTGATCAGTTCGGTGTCCTCGGCGTTGACCTGGCGGTTGATGCGCCAGTTCAAATAGCGCGCGGCCTTCATCTCGCGGCGCTCATCGGGCAGCACGTAGCTGATTTCGCGGATCAGGCACGTCGTCGGCCCCGTCGGCAGCCACTGCATGAAATCGACCTGATCGGGATAGATGTCGAAGGCGACGTTCGGCCACAGCTTGAAATAGAGCCAGTGCCGCTGGTTCGCCTCCGGCAGGTGCGGCACCGAAGGCAGCAGCCGCTGGTACATGCGTTCGGACCAGTTGACCGATGGCCGGTCGATCAAATCGCCCCACATGCGGTCGACATTATCCTCGGCCTCGACGCCATAGCTTTTGCCGAACAGGCGCGTCAGGCCAGGGTGCGCGACGGGAATGTGAAGGCCGTCGGAATAATTGTCGCCGACATTCTTCCAGTTGACCTCGCGCGGGCGCAGCGTGACGCGGCCGAGCGCGCCGAGTTCCTCGAAGCGATAGGGCGCAACCTGCGTCTCATAGGGCGCCATCATCGAGGCGACCGACGGGCCGCCATCGTCTTCGAGCCGCACGAACCAGAAACCGTGCCATTGTTCGAGGCCGACGGGCACGAGACCCGCCTTGCCCTTGTCGAGCGTCGGATAGCTCGCACTGTCGGGCACGCCGGTCAGCCGGCCGTCGAGCTCGTAGGTCCAGGCATGATAGGGACAGACGAGCTTCTTCGCGCAGCCCGCCGCGCCATCGACGAGGCGCGAGCCGCGGTGGCGGCAGACATTGGTGAAGGCGCGCACATTCCGGTCGGTGCCGCGCACCAGGATCACGCTCTCGCCGCAATAGTCGATGCTGTGCCAGTCACCGGGGTTCGGAATGTCGCTGTCGTGGCACACGACCTGCCAGCTCGGACGGAAAATCCGTTCCATTTCCGCCGCGTAGAAATCGGGATCGCTGTATGTCCATGCCGGCAGCGACCAGCCGTCGAGCGGGTCGATGTTCGAATCGCGAAGCGGTGCAGTTGCCATATTCCTGTCCTTGTTATACATACGTATAACAATATGACCGCCGCTCGCCAAGCCTTTACGCGCGAAAGCGCCGACGCCCGCCGGGCGGACCTGATCGAGGCGACTGCGGCGGTGCTCGCCGAACAGGGGCTGGCGGGGACGAATGTCCGCGCCATCTGTGCGAAGGCGGGGGTATCACCCGGCCTTTTGCGTCACTATTTCGATGGCATAAACGATCTGGTCGCGGCGACTTATGCGGCGACGAGCGACCGGATGGATGCGATTTTCGCCGCCGCGGTCACGGGCGCGGGACCCGATCCACGCGCCCGGCTGATGGCGTATCTCACCGCGAGCTTCCGCCCGCCGGTGACCGACCCCGAACTGCTCGGCGCATGGACCGCCTTTTGGGCACTCGCCCGCAGCGATGCACGGATGGCCGCGATCCACGCGACAAGCTACGCGGGCTATCGCGCAAGGCTCGGAGAGCTGCTTGATGCGTGCGGCGCTGCCGATGCCGGGCGGCTCGCCATCATGCTGACCGCGATGGTCGACGGGCTCTGGCTCGAACTGTCGCTCGACGCCGAAAGTTTCGGCGCCGAGGCGGCGGTTCAGATGGTCGAGCGCGCGGTGGAGGCGCTGCTCTCAGCTTAGAGCGGGCGATGCTCGGTCGTATCGCCGGGGGGTCAGGAACAGGAGTTCGCCGGGTTCGTGGATCACCATCCGGTGCCACACGCCCTGGGCGACGACGACGCTTTTTCCCGGGGTAAGCGCAACGACCCGTTCGCCACTGTCTTCGTCGAGGACGACATCGAATCGCCCCGACAGCAAGGTCAGCACCTCGTCGCCGTCGGGATGCCTTTCCCAGCCCGTGCTTTCGCGCATAGCGATGCCGCCGATATAGATGCCGCGATAGAGGCCGAAGCTGCGGAAGAGCGGTTGCGAAGGCAGACCGCGCCTGCCGGTCGCCCAACGCGCCAGACGCGTCAGCCCTGTTACGGCTCGGACCGCCGCGCGGCGCAACATTATCTGCATGGCCTTCTCCCCGCCTCCCCTTACCAAGTGCGAACGATTCGCAAAAGAGGAGGCGGAGAAGGGTTAGAAGCGATCAGAAGCTGCCCTTCACGGGGCGCACGATGATCTCGCTGACGTCGACATCCACGGGCTGTTCGACCGCAAAGCGGATTGCGCGGGCGATCGCGTCGGGCGTGATCGCGATGCTGCGAAATTCGGCCATCGCGGCGGCACTGCCCGGATCGGTGATGTCATGGCCGAGCTCGGATTCGACGACGCCGGGCGATATGATCGTCGCGCGCACGTCCTGATGTTCCTGCCGGATGCCGTCTGTGATCGCCCAGACCGCGAATTTGGTCGCGCAATAGACCGCGCCGGTGGGCACGACATAATGGGCGCCAAGCGAGGCAACGTTGACGAAATGGCCCGAACCCTGCGCGGTGAAGCCGGGGAGCGCCGCCGCAATGCCGTTCAGGACGCCGCGAATGTTGACGTCGATCATCGCGTCCCAATTCTGCACCTCCAGCGCCGCGAGCGGCGACAGCGGCATGATGCCGGCATTGTTGATCAGCACGTCGACGCGGCCGAAGCGCGCGATGGCGTGATCGACAAACGCCCGCATGTCGTCGCGGCTGGTGACGTCGAGCGCACGAAATTCGGCAGTGCCGCCCGCGACAACGATTTCGGCGGCGAGCGCTTCGAGCCGGTCGGTGCGGCGTGCGCCGAGGAGCAGTTTCGCGCCGGTGGCGGCAAGTTCGCGCGCCGTCGCGGCGCCGATACCGCTGCTCGCGCCGGTGATCAGGATGACTTTATCGGTAGTGGCGGTCATGATCGTCTCCATCAAAGCCGGTCGGCCCTCTGCCGTCCGTCGACCGGCTTTTGGACCCATCCGGCCGGGAGGCGGTAGAACGGGCCTCCGCGATGATTGCACGATCCTCCGGATGAGATGCTTTGTGCTTGCTGGGAGGCGGCGAGACTGCAAGACCAGAATCATGACAATACTCAGAGAAATGCAGTCGATCCTGCTTCGACACCGCCCGACCGACGGGATTCACCCCTGCTCGCTTCCGCGTGTGTCACTTGTCCGTAGCTCCGAGCCGAGCGAGCCCATGCCCGTCGTGTACGAACCGTCGCTTTGCCTCGCAGTCAGCGGACGCAAGCGGGTGCTGCTGGGCGATGCGAGCTTCATCTACGACAGCGCGCAGTTCCTGGTAGTGTCGGTCGACCTGCCGGTGAGCGGCATGGTCGTCGATGCCAGCGCCGACCACCCCTATCTGTGCCTGAAGCTCGATCTCGACGTTGCAGTGCTCGGCGAATTGCTGCTCGCGCACGATGCCCGCGTGCCGCGAAGCGACCATGCGCCGCCGATCGCGGTCGGGAACACCGACGCGGGCCTGCTCGACGCCGCGCTCCGGCTATTGCGGCTGCTCGACACGCCGGACGATATTGCAGCGCTGGCGCCGCTCGCCGAGCGCGAGATATTGTACCGGCTGCTGACCGGATCGCAGGGCGCGATGCTGCGTCATATTGCGACCGCCGACACGCGGCTGCACCAGATCAGCCGCGCGGTGGCGTGGATCAAGGACCATTATGCCGGCGCGTTCAGCATCGACCATCTGGCGGGGCTGGCGGGGATGAGCCCGTCGTCCTTCCATGAACATTTCAAGAGCGTGACGCGCTTCAGCCCGCTGCAATATCGCACCCGGCTGCGCCTGCTCGAGGCGCGGCGGCTGATGGTGTCGGACGCGATGGACGCAGCAAGTGCGGGCTTCCACGTCGGATATGAAAGCCCGTCGCAGTTCAACCGCGATTACAGCCGCACCTTCGGCCTGCCGCCGCTGCGCGACGCCGCGCGGCTGCGCGCGGCGCCGGAGTTCGGATTGTCGGCTTAGGGCCGGCTCCTATTTGGACAGATCGCGCAGCAGGCTGTCCCAATGCGCGAGCGCGGGGGCGATCGCATCGACGGGCGCGCGTTCGTTGAGCCCATGCGCGAAGCTGTCGCTCGCCTTGGAAAACAGCCCCGCGACGCCATAGCTCGGCACGCCCTGGATGCGGAAATGATAGGAGTCGGTCGCGCCCGCGCTCATCGACGGGATGATCGGCAGGCCCGGCGCGCGCGCGTGGACCGCCTTCGTCACCGCCGCCATGACGTCGGGACGCAAGGGTGATGCATCGCTCGCACTGGCGTCGGGATCGGTATTCACCTTGATCGCGGGGTCGGCGATGATCTTCTCGAGTTCGGCACGCACCGTTTCGACCGCGACGCCGGGGAAGATACGGCAGTTGATGTTCGCGGTGGCGCGCTGCGGCAGCGCGTTTTCGGCGTGGCCGCCCTTGACCAATGTCGGCACGCAGGTGGTCCCGATCTGCCCGACATATTCGGGGTCCGAGCGGATCTTCGCGATCGCCGCCGGATCGGCGGGGTTGGCGGCAAAGGCCTTGAGCGCCGCGCCGATATCGCCGCCGACCTGATCGGCGACGATCGGCATGCCAACCTTCGTCAGCTCGTTCTGCTGCGGCGTGAATCGATAGGCACCGACCTTGGCGAGCGCGGTCGACAGCTGGACGATCGCATTGGTGTCCGACGGACGCGAGCTGTGGCCGCCGGGATTGGTGACCTCGAGCGTGAAGTCGGCATAGGTTTTCTCGCCCGCCTGCAGCCCGTAATATTTGGGCTTGCCGTCCTCGCCGATCGTCCCGCCGCCGCCATCGCCATTGAGTGCGAATTCGGCGCCCTTATACTTCGCTGCGAGCGCGCGCGTCGTCGTCATCGAGGTTTCCTCGTCGCCCGACAGCAGCAGGATGATCGAGCGCTTGGGCTTGAAGCCGTCCTTCTTGAGCTGCGCCATCGTCGCGACCATCATCGATACGTCGAACTTGTTGTCCTCCGACCCGCGGCCGAAAATATAGCCATTCTCCTCGACCGGCACGAAGGGGTCGCGCGTCCAGTCCTTGGGGTCGGCCTCAACGACGTCCATATGGCCGAGCAGGACGATCGGCTTCGCCTTCGTCGTCCCGTGCAGCGTCGCGGCAAAGGTCGCGGTTTCGCCGATCGGGGTGATTTCGATATCGCTGTCGGCATAGCCCGCGGCCTTGAGCACGCCCGCATAATAGGCCGCAAGCTTGGGCACCTGTCCGCGGCCCTCGACGGTCGGGATCGCGATACTGTCCTTCAGGATTTTCTTCGCCGTCTCGGTATCGGCCGGCTTGGCGTGGGCGGGCGCAGCGGCGAGCAGGGCGGCGGAAGCAAGAAACGCGGAAACAAGGCGCATATTTTCGACCCTCTTTTTTGAACGGCTGTGTTCAATCGGTTCGCGCCGCGCTTGTCGAGCGGAATTTCAGGCCGCCACCCTTTTGGCCTTCGGCGCCGGGGTCTTCGGCTTGTAGCGGCACAGGTCATCGACCGGGCAGCGCCAGCATTCAGGCGTGCGCGCCTTGCAGATATAGCGGCCGTGGAGGATCAGCCAGTGGTGTGCGCCGACGCGAAAGGGCGCGGGCGTCTCCTTCTCGAGCTTCTTCTCGACCGCGAGCACCGTCTTGCCCGGCGCGAGGCCGGTGCGGTTGCCGACGCGGAAGATATGCGTGTCGACGGCGAAGGTCTCCGCCCCGAAGGCACAGTTCATCACGACATTGGCGGTCTTGCGCCCGACGCCGGGCAATTCGACGAGCGTGTCGCGGTCGGCGGGCACCTCGCCGCCGAAATCGCGCACGAGGATTTCGCTGAGCGCGATGACATTCTTCGCCTTCGCGTTGAACAGCCCGATCGTCTTGATGTGCTGCTTCAACCCCTCTTCGCCGAGGTCGACCATCTGCTGCGGCGTCTTCACTTGCTGGAAAAGAAGCCGCGTCGCCTTGTTCACCCCGACGTCGGTCGCCTGCGCCGACAGCACGACCGCGACAAGCAATTGATAGGTGTTGCCGAACTCCAGCTCGGTCTCGGGACTCGGGTTGAGTTCGGCGAGACGGCGGTAGAATTCGAACATGTCGGCTTTCTTCATGCGGTCACGACAGCCCCAGCACCTGCGGCATCGTATAGCGGTCGGGCTTCTGGCGGAGCAGCCACAGCGCCGCGCGCACCGCCCCGCGCGCGAAGATCATGCGGTTTTCGGCGCGGTGCGCGAGGGTGATCATCTCCTCGGGACCCGCGAAGATCACGTCATGGTCGCCCGCGACGGTGCCGCCGCGCAGGCTCGCAAAGCCGATCTTGCCATGGCCGCGCGCACCGGTCACGCCGTCGCGGCCGCGCTCGGAGCATGTCGCGAGGTTGATCCCACGTCCCTCGGCCGCCGCCTGCCCCAGCAGCAGCGCGGTACCGCTCGGCGCGTCGACCTTCATCCGGTGGTGCATCTCGACGATCTCGATATCATATTCGGGGTCGAGCCGCGCCGCCGCCTCGCGCACCAGATGCGCGAGCAGGGTGACGCCGAGCGAGGTGTTGCCCGTCTGGAGCACCGCGATGTCGCGTGCCGCATCGTCGATCAGATAATGATGGCGCTCCTCGAGCCCCGTCGTACCGATGACGATCGGCTTGCGCGCCGCGACACAGGCGTCGAGCGTCGCTTCGAGCGCTGCGGGCGACGAAAAATCGACGAGCACGTCGCTCTCGCTCGCGAGCTCCACGACATTGCCGCCGCGGTCGACGCCGCAATGGCGCTGCCCCGCTTCGGATATGGCGGCGGCGAGCGCAACGCCCATCCGCCCTTCGCTGCCAATAATGCCGATGCTGGTCATGGCTTGCCTTTCCTGCCCCCGTCATGCTGAACGCTGTCGTTCGCCTAGCGGCTGGCGCCCCCGAATCAAGAAGAACAGGATAGCATGTCCCCGATCCAGAATATCGTCATCCTGACCGGCGCCGGGGTTTCGGCCGAAAGCGGCATCGACACATTTCGCGACGGCGGCGGCCTGTGGGAGCAGCACCGCGTCGAGGATGTCGCGACGCCCGAGGCCTTTGCGCGCGACCCCGACCTTGTCCTGCGCTTTTACGACATGCGCCGCGAAGCGATCCAGACCAAGGCGCCCAATGCGGCGCACGAAGCGCTGGCGCGGCTCGACGCGGCGTGGCCGGGCGAATTGCTGATCGTCACGCAGAATGTCGACGACCTCCACGAACGCGCGGGCGCGAAGCGGCTGATCCACATGCACGGCGAACATCTCAATGCCTGGTGCACCGCATGCGACACGCGGAGCCCGTGGACGGGACCGCTGCTCGATCGCCCCGCGTGCAGCGCGTGCGGCATGGTCGGATATCTGCGCCCCGACATCGTCTGGTTCGGCGAGATGCCGTACCGGATGGACGATATCTACCACGCGCTGAACCGTGCCGACCTGTTCGTCTCGATCGGGACGTCGGGCGCGGTCTATCCCGCCGCCGGCTTCGTGCGCGAGGCGCGCGCCGCGGGCGCGCGGACGCTCGAACTCAATATGGAGCCGAGCCAGGGCAGCCACTGGTTCGACGAGGCACGCCATGGCCCCGCGACACGGCTGGTGCCGCAGTGGGTCGAGGAAATGATCGGTTAGCGACGCGCCGAGAAGAAGTCGCGAAGCAGTGCGGCGGCTTCGCTTTCGCCGATCCCGTCATAGACTTCGGGCCGATGATGGATCGTCGGCTGCGCGAAGGTCCGCGGCCCGTGGACGACCGCGCCACCCTTCGGATCTTCGGCGCCATAATAGAGGCGCGCGATCCGGGCATGCGCGATCGCGCCGGCGCACATCGCGCAGGGTTCGAGCGTGACATAGAGGTCGCACCCGTCGAGCCGCTCGTTGCCGAGCTTTGCCGCCGCGATGCGAATCGCGACGATTTCGGCATGTGCGGTCGGATCGTGCGATTCGCGTGGGCGGTTATGCCCCTCCGCGATAATCGCGCCGTCCTTGACGATCACCGCGCCGACGGGCACTTCGCCCCATTCGGCGGCGATACGCGCGAGATCGAGCGCGCGGCGCATAGGTTCGGGGAGCGGGAACGAGGGCATAAAAGCGCCCTATTCGCTTGACGAATCTCCGGCAAGCCGATAAGCGCGCGCCTTTCCCGGCTCACTCCGGTCCTGTTCTACCCGTTTTGCGGGAAGTGCCCGGACGCCGATCCGAATTTTTTTGACGAGGACGAAGACGATGTCGCGCATCTGCGAACTGACCGGCAAGGGCCGCCAGGTTGGCCACAATGTCAGCCACGCCAACAACAAGACCAAGCGCACCTTCCTGCCGAACCTGCAGAATGTGACTTTGCTGTCGGACGCGCTCGGCAAGGGCGTGAAGCTGCGCGTGTCGACCCACGGCCTGCGCACCGTCGAGCATAATGGCGGCCTCGACAACTGGCTGCTCAAGGCCGGCGACGACCAGCTGTCGGCTGGCGCACGCAAGGTGAAGAAGGAAGTCGCAAAGAAGCTGGCCGAAAAGGCCGCTTAAGCGCTTTCGAATCGCTGACGCAATCAGGCGGCCGGGTTACCGGGCCGCCTTTTTGCTGTCCGGCGCCTTTTTGGGCGGCAGGTCGGCCAGCTCGAACTGGAGCAGCAGGCTGCGCTGCCAGACATTGAAATTATCGTCGGCGACGAGCCAGAGGAAGGTGCTGCCGTCCTCGACCGAGATCGCCGCGCCTTCGTAATTTTCGGCGAGCGGCCGCGGCACGCGCCCGATCGTTCGCGCGCGCACGACGGCGCCGGCCTTTATGTCCGCCGGGTCGACGACAGCAAGGATCGTCGTGAAAACAGGATTGAAGCCGAGCCGCCGGTGCACGAGCAGGATTCGCCCGTCGGGCAGCGCAGCGGCGTCGCTGACCAGCCCGCGCCCCGCCGAATCGTAAAAGAAGCGAATCGGAGCCGGGCCGGGCGCCGCCGGATCGCCGGTGTAGATCAACCCTTCGCGGCCGCGCGGGTCGTCGTCGGCATCCTCCGAAAAGATAACCGTCCGCCCATCGGCGAGCCGCACCATCGCCTCGGGCCCGCGATTGCGGGGCCAGCGTGGCTTGGGCAAGGGACGGCGCGATTCGATTTGCGAAAGCCCCGCGTCGAGACGCCAGACCTCGTTGACCACCTCCAGCGCGACCCAGATCTTGCCGCTGGCCGCGTCGATGAACATCGCCTCGGTATCGGCCGCCGCCTTGCGCGCCGGACGGCCGTCGATCGTCGGCAGTGCGCGGATCGACACGCCCGAAACCGCCCCGCGCGAATCGAGCGACAGGCGCGTCGCATAGCCATTGTCGCCGATCAGCAGGAACCGCCCCGGCGCGGTGCGGGCAATCGCCGAAAAACCCCCGAAACGGTCGTGCGGACTGACGAGGCGCCAGCCGCGCACAAAGCGCATGGAACCGCCCGTTTCGGGCGCGAAGACCAGCGCGCGCGCCGCAGCGCTCTGGGTCAGATCTTCCTGCGGATAGCGGATCACGGCGCCGGGTACCGGGCCGACGGCAAGGAAGATCAAGGCGGCGAGGAGCAGGCGGCGCATCGCCGCGGGGTTAGGGCGCCGCCGACCGAAAGAAAAGCGGTTCACCGCAGAAAGCTGAACATTGGCCAACAACCATGTTCAGGCTTCGCTCAATGCGAATCGGGCAAAACCGTTTCATCGACAAAGCCCAGTCGGGCCGAAGACGACGAAGGAGAACGACAATGAAAAAGATGGTGACCCTCTCGATCGCCGCCCTGATGTCCACCGCGACGCTGGGCATGGCGGCTCCCGCCGCGGCGCAGAACGGCTATTACGACCGGGACGGCTATTCGAGCTATTACAGCGGCTATGATCGCGACGACCGTCGCTATGACCGCCGCGACTATCGCCGCGACAACCGCCGCGATTATCGCAACGACCGCCGCTACTACCGTGGCGACCGCCGCAACTATCGCCAGTGCGACAAGGGCACCGGCGGCACCGTGATCGGTGCGATCGCGGGCGGCCTTGCCGGTCATGAAATCGCCGGTCGCGGCGACCGCACGGTCGGCACGATCATCGGCGGCGCCGTCGGCGCCATCGCGGGCCGCGCGATCGACAAGGGGAATGACGGCTGCCGTTAAGAGGCAGTCCCGACCCCCAACAATTTCCTCTCCCCCTTTCACCCCGTCCGGCCCCGCGCCGGGCGGGGTTTTCTTTGCGCCCTGCCGCCGCGGGAGGAGAAGCTTGCCATAAAGGCCGGGGAAGCCTAGGTTTGCCGCCAAGTGCACGCTCGCGGTTTTGCGGGCGCGTGAGCAGACAGGTAATAATAGCCATGCGGCAAATGGCAGCGCCATCGAGGCGACCGCCGCGGCCCGGCCCGGCGGTAAAAGGACGAAATAAGGCGGGCGGCGATGCGCGCCCGATGCCGGTCAACCGGCCGCGCAGCTATGCCGCGATCGACCTTGGCACCAACAATTGCCGGCTTTTGATCGCGCGCCCGCAAAATGGCGAGCTTGTCGTCATCGATGCCTTTTCGCGCATCGTCCGGCTCGGCGAAGGCCTGCACGGCACCGGGAAGATCAGCGATGCGGCGATGGACCGCACCGTCGCGGCGCTCGCAATCTGCGCCGACAAGCTGCGCCGTCGTCACGTTTCGCTGTCGCGCGCGGTCGCGACCGAAGCATGCCGCCGCGCGACCAATGGCGAGGAACTCGCCGAGCGCGTCCGCCGCGAAACCGGCATCGTCCTCGACATCATTTCGGCCGCCGAAGAGGCGCGCCTTGCCGTCCTCGGCTGCCATAACCTGATGGAGCCCGGCGACGGCCCGGCGCTGATCTTCGATATCGGCGGCGGCTCGACCGAGCTGATGCACGTCGACGTGTCCGACCATGACGTCAAGATTCACGATTGGATCAGCGTGCCGTGGGGCGTCGTGTCGCTGACCGAGCACGCCCCGCTGCCCGAGGACAGCCTTGCCGGGCGCCAGGCCGCCTATGCGCATATGCGCGAAGTGACGCGCGAGGCCTTTTCCGCCTTTGCCGGGCGCGCCGAACGCTTCGCGGGCCAGCCGCTGCGCCTGCTCGGAACCAGCGGCACGGTGACCACGCTCGCCAGCGTTTTCCTCGACCTGCCGCGCTACGACCGTCGCGCGGTCGACGGGCTCGTCGTCCCGTCGGACGCGATGCGCGACATCAGCCGACGCCTTGCCGACGCGAGCATCGCCGACCGCGCCGAGATCGCGTGCATCGGCCGCGAGCGCGCCGACCTCGTCGTCGCCGGATGCGCGATCCTCGAAAGCATCATCGACCTGTGGCCCGCGGCGCGCGTCGGTGTTGCCGACCGCGGCATCCGCGAGGGCATATTGCGCTGCCTCGCGGTGCAGGGCCGCGACATTCCGGTCACCCGCCGCGAGTATCGCAAATGAGCGGCGGCGGCGGAAAAGGTGGCGGCGGCCGGGGCGGCCTGCACGTGCGCGTCAAGACCGCACGCAAGCGCAGCGTGTCGTCGACGCGCTGGCTGCAACGCCAGCTCAACGACCCCTATGTCCGCCGCGCACAGGCCGAAGGCTATCGCTCGCGCGCCGCGTACAAGCTGATCGAGCTCGACGACAAGTTCGGTTTCCTCAAGAAAGCGCGCGCGGTCGTCGACCTGGGCATCACGCCCGGCGGCTGGTCGCAGGTTGTGCGCAAGGCGAACCCGCGCGCGCGCGTCGCGGGGATCGACCTGCTCCACTGCGAACCGATCGAGGGCGTCGCGATCCTCGAGATGGATTTCATGGACGATGCCGCGCCCGACGCGCTGATCGAGGCGCTCGGCAGCGCCCCCGATCTGGTGATTTCGGACATGGCGGCGAACACCGTGGGCCATCCGCAGACCGACCACCTCCGCACGATCGGGCTGGCCGAGACCGCCGCCGATTTCGCGGTGCAGAATTTGCTGCCCGGCGGCGCCTTTGTCGCCAAGGTGTTCGCTGGCGGCGCCGATCGCGAACTGCTGACTTTACTCAAACGTCATTTTTCGACGGTAAAGCACGCCAAGCCGCCGGCGAGCCGCAAGGGATCGCCCGAACTTTATGTGATCGCGCAAGGCTTCAAGGGCCGCGGCGACGGGGCGGAAGCGCAGACGGAATAGCACGCGAATGGGTCGTATCCGGGGGAGAATATTGATGGGCAAGTCGAGGCAGTCGGTCGCGGCCGTGACGCTGGCGGCGCTGATGCTGGCATCGTGCGGCGGAGGCGGCGAAGGCAGCCTCGGAAGCGGCGGCCCGGTCACCGTTCCGCCCACCCCGACCCCGACGCCGACCCCGACCGCCAACTGCGGCCTTTCCGCACGTCAGTCCTTCGCCAAGGCGGTGATCGACGAATGGTATCTGTTCCCGAACGACGTCGCGAGCGGGGTCAATCCGGCGAACCACGGCACCGTCCAATCCTATATCGACGCGCTCGTTGCGCCCGCGCGGGCGCTGAACAAGGACCGTTTCTTCACCTACATCACCTCGATCGCCGAGGAGAACGCCTTCTACGCCAACGGATCGAGCGCCGGTTTCGGCGTTCGCCTCGCCTATGACGCGGTGAACCAGCGGATCGTCATCGCCGAGGCCTATGAAGGCGCCCCCGCCTTTGCCGCAGGCATCGATCGCGGAACCGCGATCGTCGGGATCGGCACGACCGCCGGCACTGTGCGCAGCGTATCGAGCATCGTCGCGTCCGAAGGGACCGCGGGGCTCTCCACCGCGCTCGGCCCGAACGACCCGGGCGTGAGCCGCGTGCTGCGCATCACCGACGCCGCCGGCACGCGCGACGTCACGGTGGCCAAGGCCGACTATTCGCTCGACCCCGTTTCCGACCGCTATGGCGCAAAGATCATCAACGAGGGCGGGCGGAATTACGGTTATATCAACCTGCGCACCTTCATCTCGTCCGCCGACCCGCAACTTCGCACGGCGTTCCTGAATTTCCGGAACCAGGGCGTGACCGACGTCATCATCGACTTCCGCTACAATGGCGGCGGGCTCGTTTCGACCGCCGGGCTGATGGGCGACCTGCTCGGGCGCAATCGCACGTCGAGCGAGGTTTTCTCGCAGATGGTCTTCCGGCCGTCGAAGGCGTCGGCGAACAATGAAACGCGCTATTTCGCGGCGCAACCCGAATCGATCGCACCGACACGCATCGCCTTCATCGGCACCGGATCGACCGCATCGGCGAGCGAGCTGGTGATCAATTCGATGCTGCCCTATCTCGGTACCAACATGACGCTCGTCGGCGCCAACACCTATGGCAAGCCCGTCGGCCAGATCGCGCTCGATCGCGCCGAATGCGACGACCGGATGCGCGTGGTCGCCTTTGCGACCGCCAATTCGGCCGGCGCCAGCGACTATTATGACGGGTTGGCGCCGAAGATCGCGAACAGCTGCGCCGCGAACGACGACCTGAGCCTGCCGCTCGGCGATCCCCGCGAAGCATCGGTGCGCGCGGCGATCGGCTTCCTTTCGGGCACTGCCTGTACCACGCGCATCGCCGACGCGAGCGCCGGCGCAGCAGCGCGCAGCAGCCGCTCGCTGGCGCCCGAGCGGCCCGCAATGCTGATGGCCGACCGCCCGAACGCAGCGCAGCGCGACCTGCCGGGGCTGTTCTGACGAACGCCCTGCTGCATCGCAGCAATTGACCGCGCCCCGGAAATCGGGCTAACGGCCGCGGCAAGCGACAGGTTCCCCGGCGACGGGGACGAAGAGGGAACGGGAAAACCCCGGCTGCCCCTGCAACTGTACGCGGCGAGCCATCGGCCACTTGCCATTGGGATTCCGGTCCCGAGAAGGCGGCCGACCGGCGCTGACCCGCAAGCCAGGAGACCTGCCCGTCGCCGTCGTCTTTCGACCGGACAGGGTGTGCCGGGCGGACGGGGGTGAACCCGCATGACGACAAAGTTGGCTGCGCATGGGCGCGGGCGATGGCGTGCGTCCCCGGGACAACCGCATCGACCGTGCGCGTGGGCTGCCTTGTCGATGGGGTACCCAATGTTCAAAGTGATTTTCCGAAGTTCGATCTGCCTTGCCGCCGTCGCGGCCTCCTCCGCCGCGGCCGCCGACGAAGCGACGACCGCGCACGCCGTCGCCGCCGATGGCGACAGCATCATCGTCACCGCAACGCGCGCGCCGCTGACGCTCGACGAGGTGCCCTCGTCGATCGCGGTGCTCGACAAGGAAGCGATCGACCGCGCGCAGGACATCGGCGTGACCGAACTCCTGCTCCGCACGCCGGGCATCAGCATCTCGCGCAACGGCGGGTACGGCACGTCGACCTCGCTGCGTATCCGCGGCGCCGAATCCGAGCATAGCGTCGTCGTCATCGACGGGGTGAAGCTCAACGACCCGTCCTCGACCGGCGGCGGCTTCAACTTCACCAATTTGCTCGCGGGCGACATTTCGCGCATCGAGGTGCTGCGCGGGCCGCAGTCGATCCTGTGGGGCAGCCAGGCGATCGGCGGCGTGGTCAATGTCGTGACCGCCTCGCCCGAAAAGAGCCTCGAAGGCAGCTTCGATCTCGAGGCCGGATCGCGCGAGACGGTGAACGCGCGCGCCGCCATCGGCGGCCGCACTGGCCCCCTGAGCTGGCGCATCGGCGGCCAACGCTTCACCACCGAAGGCATTTCGTCGCACGCCAAGGCGTTCGGCGGGGTCGAGCGCGACGGCTATCGCAACCACAGCGTGTCGGGCCGCGCCGAACTGGCGCTTGCCGACAATGTCAGCGTCGATGTGCGCGGCTATTATTCGAGCGGCCGCGTCGAATTCGACGGGTTCAACGTCGACAGCAACGACTATGGGCTCAACAAGGAGTTCGTCGGCTATGCGGGGCTCAATTTCGACCTCGCGGGCGGGCGCTTCCGCAACCGCGTCGCTTACGCCTATACCGACACCAACCGCGACAATTTCAACCCCGACCGCGCGCGTCCGCAGAGCTTCGAGGCCGACGGCAAGAACAAGCGCTGGGAATATCAGGGCAGCTTCGATTTTACCGACCGCATCACCGCGATCTTCGGGGCGGAGAATGAGCGGTCGGATTTCCGCAGCCGTTCGCCCGCGGCCTCGCTCGCCACGCCGCTGCCCGCCTTCGCGCGCGGCAAGGCCGAGCTGACGAGCGTCTATGGCCAGCTCAGCGTTGAGCCGGTGGACGGCCTCACGCTCAACGGCGGCGTCCGCTACGACGATCACGACAGCTTTGGCAGCCAGACGCTGTTCGCTGCGGGCGGCGTGTGGCGCCTGTCGACCGGTACGGTGCTGCGCGCGAGCTATGGCGAAGGATTCAAGGCGCCGTCACTCTACCAGCAGTTCAGCGAATATGGGAATGTCGGGCTCGACCCCGAAGAGGCGCATGGCTGGGAAGCGGGCATCGAACAATATCTGTTCGACCGCAAATTCGTCGTCGGCGCGACCTGGTTCGACCGCAAGACGAAAAACCAGATCATCTACAACAGCTGTTCGTCGACCACGACCAACCCGATGTGTTTCGTGCCGGGCGACCCGACGACGCGGCGTTTCGGCTATTATTCGAACGTCGCGCGCAGCGAGGCGCACGGCGTCGAAGCCACCGCCGCACTGACCCTCGGCGCGCTGAAGCTCGATGGCAATTACAGCTGGATCGTCGCCGAGGATCGGTCGCCGGGTACCGCCAATTTCGGCAAATGGCTGCCGCGCCGTCCGCGCAACACCGCCAATGCCTCGGCAAGCTATGGCTTCGACTTCGGGCTCGAACTCGGTGCGGCGGTGCGCTGGTCGGGCAAAAGCTATGACAATGCGAGCAACGCCCAGCGGCTCGACGACTATACGCTCGTCGACCTGCGCGCCGAGTTCGCGCTGTCGGACGAAGTGAAGCTCTTCGCGCGCGCCGAGAATATCTTCGACGAGCAATATATGACCGCGTTCCGCTATGGCTCGCTCGGCCGCAGCATCTACGCCGGTATCAGGGGGCGCTTCTGATGGCGGTACTGTCGCAGCGCGGCGCGTCGGCGCTCTGGGTGTCGTTGCTGACGGCGGCGAGCACGGTGACGACGCTCGCGCTGGGCTGCGCGACGCCCTTTCCGTCGCTCGCGGCGCTCGCGGCGGTGCATATGCGCCGCCGCGACGGCATCCTGTTGATGCTGCTGGCGTGGGTGGCGAGCCAGTTCGTCGGCTTCTTCCTGCTCGGTTATCCGCGCGACGGAAGCACGCTCGCGTGGGGCGTCGGGCTCGGCACCGCGGCGGTGGGATCTGCGCTCGCCAGCCATGCGGCGTTGCAGGCGCTCCCCTACCGTTCGGTCGCGGCGCGGCTCGGCCTCGCCTATGCAGCGGGGTTCTCCGCGTTCAAGGCGATTATCCTCGTCTGGGCGCTCTTCCTCGGCGGGCTGCACACCGCAATGGCGCCCGACCTCCTCGCCGAACAGTTCGTGCGGAACGGCGCGATCCTGATCGGGCTCTACGCCCTGTATCGCGCGCTCGTCGCGATCGGGGTCCCGGCGCCGCCGAAAGCGGCAGCCGCCTGATGCTGACGCGCGTCGACCCGGGTCCGGCGGTTGTGGTGTGCAACACTTGCCGCCACAGCCGCACGTCCCGGGACGACGCGACAGGCGTGCGCGGTGGCGCGCGGCTGGTCGCGGCGCTGAAACAGCTCAAGCAGGACGAACCGCGCTACGCGAGCATCGCGGTGCAGGAAATGGCGTGCCTCTTCGCGTGCCAGGATCATTGCACCGTTCACCTGCGCGCACCCGACAAGGTCGGATATGTCCTTGGTCGGTTCACCGGCGACGAGGCGTCGGCGCGCGCCATTCTCGACTATGCGGTCCACTATGCCGCGAGCGAGCATGGCCGCGTCCCCTTTTCGCTTTGGCCCGAAGGGGTCAAAGGGCATTTCATCACGCGCACCCCGCCACCAGGATTTGTCGCCGAATGACCAGCTTTGCCTCCGCCCATGCCTTCGAACTCGCGCTCGCGAACTTGCGCCAACCCGATGACGCAGCCGCCAGCGACGCACGGACGCGGCAAGGCGAACTGACCAAACCCGCCGGCTCGCTGGGACGGCTCGAGGAACTGGCGGTCTTCTTCGCCGGCTGGCAGGGCAAGGCGCGGCCGAAAATTTCCCGCGCGCGCGCGGCGATCTTCGCGGGCAACCATGGCGTCACCGTCCATGGCGTCAGCGCCTTTCCGCCGAGCGTCACCGCGCAGATGGTCGCCAATTTCGCGGCCGGCGGCGCCGCGATCAACGCGCTGTCGGACGCCGCGGGGCTGGAGCTTTCCGTCGTTGCGCTCGACCTCGACCGGCCGACCGCCGATTTCACCGTCGATGCGGCGATGAGCGAGGCCGAATGCCTCGACGCGCTGAACCGCGGCGCCGCGGTCGTCGACGCCGACCTCGACCTCATCGTGCTGGGCGAGATGGGCATCGGCAATTCGACCGCCGCCGCCGCGCTCTGCGCGCGCAGCCTTGGCGGCAGCGCGGCCGATTGGGCGGGGCCGGGCACGGGGATCGACGGCCATGGCGTCGCGCGCAAGGCGGTGGTGATCGACCGGGCGATTGCTTTCCACGCGGACGCCCCACGCACGGCGTTCGAGACGCTACGCCGCGTCGGCGGACGCGAGATCGCCGCGATCGCGGGCGCGATCCTGCGCGCGCGCCAGCTCCGCATTCCGGTGCTGCTCGACGGCTTCATCTGCACCTCGGCGATCGCACCCCTCGCCGCCGACAATCCCGCGATCGCCGATCATTGCCTCGCGGGTCATTGCTCGGCCGAACCGGGGCACAAGCGCCTGCTGGGTCGGCTCGGCCTCGACCCGCTGCTGGCGCTCGACATGCGGCTCGGCGAAGGCAGCGGCGCGGCAGTCGCCACGAACATCGTCCGCAGCGCGCTCGCCGCGCACGACAGGATGGCGACTTTCGCCGAGGCTGCGGTTTCGGCATCGCTGTGAGCGGCTTCGCGCTCCACCTGCTGCGGCACGGCGCGCCCGAAACCCCGGGACTGTTGATGGGCCGCACCGACGGGGTCCCGACGGCCGACGGCATCGCGGCCTGCGTCACACAAGCCGCCGATCTCGGCATCGAAAAACTCGTCGCCTCGGATCTTCGGCGCAGCCGCGCGGCCGGCGAAGCGATCGGCGCCGCGACGGGCGTCGCGCTTTCGGTCGATCCGCGCTGGCGCGAACTCGATTTCGGCGACTGGGACGGCAAGGCGGCGAGCACGCTCGACTCCGGCGCGCTCAGCCGCTTCTGGGACGATCCCGACGCAAACCCGCCGCCGGGCGGCGAGCGCTGGTCGGCGCTCACCGCGCGCATCTCCGCCGCCATCGCCGACCTATCTCCCCTCCCCACCCTCATCGTCACCCATGGCGGCGCGATGCGTGCCGCGCTCCACATGCTGTGCGGGTTCGACCAGCGCCAGCTTTGGGCGTTCGACCTCCCTTATGCGTCGCTGCTTTCGCTCCGTGTCTGGCCGGGCGAACGGCCGGGCGCGCAGATTGCGGGGCTCTATCCATGAAGGGCCTCATCGTCGCGATTCAGTTTCTGACGCGCCTGCCGACGCCGCGCTTGACGGTGTCGAGCGACGAGTTCGCGGCGTCGATGCGCTGGTTTCCCGCCGTCGGGCTGATCGTCGGCGCGCTCGTCGCCGGCGCGGGCTGGGCGGGCGCGCGGATCGATCCATGGACGGGCGCGCTCACTGCGCTCGTCCTGTGGGTCGCGGTCACCGGCGCGCTCCACCTCGACGGGCTTGGCGATATCGCTGACGCAAGCGGCGCGGCGCATAAGGACCGCGAGCGGCTGCTCACGGTTCTCGGCGACCCGCATGCCGGAAGCTTCGCGGTGGTAGCGATTGCGCTGCAGCTGATGGCCAAGCTCGTGCTGCTCCACGCGCTGCTCGACCGGCAGGCATTCGTCGCCATCGCGCTCATACCCTTTGCCGCGCGGATCGGCCCGCTCGTCTGGTCGCGCGCGCTTCCCGACCTCCACGCCGGGCTCGGCTCGCGATTCCGCAACGCCGTGCGCCCGCTCGATTTCCTGATCTGGGGCCTCGCGCTCATCGCAGCAGCATGGGCTTCGCCGTCGCTGCTCGTCGCGCCGCTCGTTTTCCTCCTCTGGGGCTGGTGGCTCTCGCGCAAGATCGGCGGGATTTCGGGCGACGGGCACGGCGCGGGGATCGAGATCGGCGAAAGCCTGCTGCTCGCCGCGGCGTTGCTGCTGGCGCATCTCGCATGAGTAACCCCTGGACCTGGCACGGTGGGGGGCTCGAAGCCGCGAAACATCGTTTCGGCGGTGATAACTGGATCGACCTGTCGACGGGGATCAACCCGCACCCCTGGCCGGATGCCGCGAGCATGGAATTCGACTGGCAGCGACTGCCCGACACGCAGGATCTCGCGCGGCTCGAAGCCGTTGCTGCCGGCCATTTCGGCGTCGATGCGCGCCACGTCTGCGCGGTGCCGGGGACCGAGATCGGGCTGCGGCTCGTCGGTGCGCTGGTCGATGGACCCGCGCAACATGTCGCCCCCGGCTATCGCACGCATGGTGCGATGGTCGCGGGTAGCGCGGCGGTCACCTGGCCCGACGCAGGTGATCCCGCGGGCCACCTGATCCTCGCCAATCCGAATAATCCCGACGGCCGCGCCCTCGCCGCCGGCGCGATGCACGACCTGCTCGAACGCCGCACCGGCTGGCTGCTGGTGGATGAAGCCTTTGCCGACGCCGACCCGGCATCGAGCATCGCGGCGTCGGTGGGCGACACTCGGCGGCTCGTGGTCTTCCGCTCGTTCGGCAAATTCTTCGGCCTTGCCGGGGTACGGCTCGGCTTCGTCCTCGCCCCTTCGGCTCTTGTCGCGGCGCTGCGCGAGCGGCTGGGGGCGTGGCCCTTGTCGGCAGCGGCGATCGCGATCGGCACCGCTGCCTATGCCGACGCCGGCTGGATCGCTGCGGCGCGGCAGCGCCTTGGCGAAGACGCGGCAGCACTCGACACAATGATGGTTCGCCGGGGCCATCGTCCGGTGGGCGCCTGCCCGCTCTTTCGCCTGATCGAGGTCGACGATGCGCATGCGCTGTTCGAGCGGCTCGCCCGGCGCGCGATCCTGACCCGTCCCTTCGCCGACCAGCCGCGCTGGCTGCGCCTCGGCCTTCCGGCCGATGCCGATGCGCTGGCCCGCCTCGACGCGGCGCTCGCCGATGGCTGAACCCGTCGCGCTTACCGCGCTCGCGCTCGACGCGGCGTTCGGATGGCCGAGGCGCTTCTACGAACGCTTCGGCCATCCGGTCGGGCTGTTCGCGCGCATCATCGGCGCTTGCGAAGCGCGGTGGAACCGGCACGAATATCGCTTCGCGGCGCGGCGCGCGCTCGGTATCGTGACCCTGCTCATCCTGCTTCTCGTCGCGGCGGGTCTGGGCTGGACCGCGCAATATCTGCTGCTCGCCGCCTTCGGCGCGTGGGGCTGGATCGGTGTCGCGATCCTCGCCTGGCCTGCGCTCGCGCAGCGCAGCCTGTTCGACCATGTCCGCGCGGTCGTGGAGCGGATCGACGCAGGGGACCTGCCGGGCGCGCGGTCCGCCGTCGGCATGATCGTCGGCCGCGACACCGCGACGCTCGCCGAAGCCGGCGTGGCGCGCGCGGCGATCGAAAGCCTCGCCGAAAGCTTTTGCGACGGCGTCGCGGCGCCGCTGTTCTGGCTCCTCCTCCTCGGCCTGCCCGGCGTCTGGGCCTATAAGGCGGCGAACACCGCCGACAGCCTGATCGGCCACCGCGAAGAGCGCTGGCGCGCCTTCGGCTGGCCCGCCGCGCGGACCGACGATTTCGCCAACTGGATTCCGGCGCGGCTGTCGGGCGCGTTGATCTGCCTCGCGGGCGGGCGCGGGTGGCGCATCCTGTGGCGCGACGCGCGCAAACATGCTTCGCCCAACGCGGGCTGGCCCGAGGCAGCGATGGCGGGCGCGCTGGGGCTTCGGCTCGCGGGGCCGATCGCCTATGACGGGGTGATGCACGACAAGCCTTGGATCGGAGACGGCGGCAGCGACGCGGGCGGCGAGGAAATCGACCGCGCGCTCGCCGTCTATGTGCGCGCCTGCCTGCTCCTGTGGCTGATCGCGGGAGCCGCGCTGTGGCTGCGCTGATGCTACAGGGCACCGGGTCCGACGTCGGCAAGTCGGTGCTCGTCGCCGCGCTGTGCCGCGCACTGACCCATCGCGGCCTTCGCGTCCGGCCGTTCAAGCCGCAGAATATGTCGAACAATGCCGCGGTCACCGTCGACGGCGGCGAAATCGGGCGCGCGCAGGCGCTGCAGGCGATCGCGTGCCGGACGGAGCCGCACAGCGACGTGAACCCGGTGCTGCTGAAACCGCAGGCCGACCGCACCTCGCAGCTCATCGTCCACGGCCGCGTGCGCGGCACGCTCGGCAGCGGCAATTTCCGCGAAGCACGCGGCGCGCTGATGACCGAAGTGCTCGAAAGCTATCACCGGCTGCGCGCGGAATGCGACATTATGATCGTCGAGGGCGCGGGGTCGCCCGCCGAGATCAATTTGCGCGCGGGCGATATCGCGAACATGGGCTTCGCGCGCGCCGCGAACGTCCCCGTCATATTGATCGGCGATATCGACCGCGGCGGCGTGATCGCCTCGCTCGTCGGGACGCGCGCGGTGATCGATACGCAAGACGCCGCGATGATCCGCGGCTTCCTGATCAACAAGTTCCGCGGCGACCCCGCGCTGTTCGACGACGGTTATCGCGCGATCGAGGCGCGCAGCGGCTGGCCCGGCTTCGGCGTCATCCCCTGGCTGAAGGCCGCCGCGCGCCTGCCGAGCGAGGATGCGGTGATCCTCGAACGCCCCGCCGACCCGCGCGAGGGGCGCAAGCTGATCGCCTGCCCTATCGTGCCGCGCATCTCGAATTTCGACGATCTCGACCCGCTGAAGCTCGAACCCGGGGTCGAACTGATGATGGTGCCGCCGGGCCGGCCGATCCCTGCCGAGGCCGCAGTCGTCGTCCTGCCGGGTTCGAAAGCGACGATCGCCGACATGGCGGCGCTCCGCGCCGAAGGCTGGGATATCGACATCCTCGCGCATCATCGGCGCGGCGGCCTGATCGTGGGCCTCTGCGGCGGGTACCAGATGCTCGGTCGACGGATCGCCGATCCGCTCGGACTCGAAGGCGCGCCAGCCGAGATCGACGGCCTCGGCCTGCTCGACGTCGAAACGACGCTCTCACCGGCAAAGACGCTGCGCCATGTGCGCGGCACCGCGCTCGGTGCGGCGATGGAGGGATATGAAATGCATATGGGCGAAACCACGGGCCCAGGCATCGAGCGGTCTTTCGCGCGGCTCGACGACGGCACGCACGACGGCGCGATCGATCCGGGCGGCCATGTGTTCGGATCTTATCTGCACGGCCTGTTCGCATCGTCCGGCATGCGGCGCGCGATGCTCGCGCGGATCGGCGTCGCGGGCGGCGGGCGCGACTATGCCGCCGACGTCGATGCCGCGCTCGATGCGATCGCCGCCGAATTCGCCGAACATGCCGACATCGACGGGCTGCTGCGGGTCGCGGAGGCGGGCGCATGACCGCGCTGTTCGTGATCGGCGGCGCGCGGTCAGGGAAGAGCCGCTATGCGCAAGCCCGCGCCGAGGCCATGGGGGGAAGCCTCGTCTTCGTCGCGACCGCCGAAGCGTTCGACGACGAGATGCACGCGCGCATTGCGCAGCACCGCGCCGACCGCGACGCGCGCTGGCGCACCGTCGAGGCGCCGCGCGACCTCGCCGCCGCGATCGGTGCGCTGGACGATGGCCGGGCGGTGGTGCTCGTCGATTGCCTCACGCTCTGGACGTCGAACCTGTTGCTCGCCGATGCCGACATCCCCGCTGCGGCGGCCGAACTCTGCGCCGCGATCGGCCGTTTCAAGGGATCGCTGATCCTCGTCGCCAATGAAGTCGGGCTGGGCATCGTCCCCGACAATGCGCTCGCCCGGCAGTTCCGCGATGCGGCGGGACAGCTCAACCAGGCGGTCGCCGCATCGGCGGACGAAGTCGTGCTGCTCACCGCCGGGCTCCCCCTCACGCTCAAGGCGCGGGAAGCTTGACCTCGGGCAAGGCGGCGAGTTCGGCCTTGGTCATCGTCGTCGACAGGTCGGTGTCATCGCCGCGCACGAGCGTCTTGAGACCCGCGACCGGGACATGGACGAAGCGGTCGGGATGGCTGTCCTCGATTTCGACCAGCAGCCGGTCGACCGTGCCGCCCGCATCCCTGACCACCGCGGCGACGTCGCCCAGTTCGGTGCCGTCGCTGCCGATCAGTTCGGCATCGAGGAGCTGCGCTTCGCTGAGGCCGAGGGCTACGGGAGCGGGCCCCGCGGCGATCGCACTCTTCTCGGCGGTGCGCTCCATCTTGTCCTCGGCGGCATCATTCTTGTCGGTACACGCCGCGACGAGCGCCAGCGGCACGAGCGGGAGAAAGAGATTTCGCATCCTGTTTTCCTTTCACAATCACCGGGTCAACGTGCGACCCCAAAGGTGGTTGCCCGCCGGAAGACCCCGATTTCGCGGGATCGATCGATGCATCCCCGCCTATCGGGCGTGTCGCGCGATCTTGCAGCTGATCCGCGCCGCCTTCGCCTTCATCACAAGCTGCCGGCCCGCGTCGCGTTCGACGGCGACGAAGGGACGCCACGACGACGCCCCCGGCGCCACCGCGACGAGATGCACACGGCCTCCGGTGTCGCGCAGCACGATTGCGGGCGGGTAGCGCTCGACCGTCAGATCTTCAGCACCGCCCGCGCCGCTGCACTGCGCCTTCGCGGCGTTCGCCGCGCCGGGACCGCGAAGCACCCGCAATATCGCAAGGCGCTCGGCAAAGGCACCGGCGACACAGGCGCGTCCGTCGGACTGGAACGCACAAAGCGCGCGGCGCCGCACCCAGTCCGCCTGCGGCTCGATCCGGTCGGGGTCGAACCCGGCGAACGACACCCGCGACAACAAGCCGTTCATCTCGCTATTGGCCGCGCCGAGGTCGCGATCGTCGCAGATCATCGTGTCGATCGCATAGACGGGGCGCGCGCAATCGATGACCGGTTGGTCGGGCGGCGGCGGCACCGCCGCGGGCTGCCCATACGCCGGCAACGCCACCAGCAAAGTCAGCGCGAGGCCGGCGATGCGCGGCGCGCGCGTCATTTCGCTTCTTCGCTCGCGAGCACCGTCAGCTTGCCGCCGGTGGAGGCGGGCAGCACGGGCGCCTGCGTCACCAGCATCGTCGTCCCCGGCACAACCACCCCTAGCACCGCCTTGCGAAAGGCTTCGGGAATCCGCGCCTTGCCCGCGATGCTCATGTCGAGCGGCCGCCCCTGATCGCCGTCGTGCCCCGGGACGGCGACATAGGCCCAATGGCCCTCGGCACCGCCCGCGCCCGCGATATAGGTCAGCACATGCGTCTCGAAATTCTGGTCGGGCAGTTCGACGCGCGCGCGGCCGATCTCGATCCCGTTGCGCATCACGATCGCGCGCCCGTCGCTGCGCGACAGGATGATCGTCAATGGCCCGGTCGGCGACAATTCGGGTTGCCAGCGATAGCTTTCGTCGGCGGCGAGCGGCATATGGGTCCCGCGCCGGTCGCCCGCCGGGCTGAAGACACCCGCCGAAGCCCCGCCGATCGGTTCACCCGCGCGTCCGCTGACGATCACCGTCCCGCCGAGCTGGGTCGTCGCGAACAGAAGTTTGGAAAATTCGAGCGGCAGGTGCACGCAGCCGTGGCTTTCGGGATAGCCCGGCAGGCCGCCGGCATGGAGCGCGACCCCGTCCCACGTCAGCCGTTCCTGATAGGGCATCGGCGCGTCATTATATTTGCTCGACCGATGGTGTGGGTCCTTCTGGAGGATCGTGAACACCCCCGTCGGGGTTTCGTGTCCCGGCTTCCCGCTCGATACCGTCGAGACGCCGATCCGCACGCCGTTGCGATAGACGGTCGCGACCTGCCCCGACAGGTCGACGACGACGAGGACCGGGCCCTTGGGCGAAATTTCGGGCGCCCACACCCACTGACCGGGTTGCAGCCGGCCGGCCTCGCGCGCCAGTTCGACCGCAGACGTCGTATGCGCGCCCTGCGCGAGCGCGCTCGCGGGGAGAGCGACCGAGAGCGCCAACAGGCCGAACGGGATCAGGTGCAATGCCAAAGAAATCCTCCCCTTAAAGCCCGGGTCCCGCCGAGCGCCGCCACCGCGCGACCAGCTTGCCAATCCCGAGTAGAATCAGCATATTGAGCGCCATCGCGGCGGCCAGCAGGATCATCGTGGCGGCCGTCCCCAGCGTTGGCAAATGCCCGAGCGCGGCGCTCCACGGCAGCGCGAGCAGGATCGCGAACACCCCGCCGAGCGGATCCTGCGCAACGCCGAACCAGCCATATATGCTCGCCGGAACAAGCAGAAGCGCAATCAGGCACAGCAGCGCATAAAGCGCCGCGAGCACGCGAAAGACGATCACCTCACGCCGATCGTCAGCGTGTAATTGGCGGTCTCGTTCCGGCGTGCGGCGTTGCGCATCAGATAGACGCGCACCTTGTAATCGCCGCTCGACGGGATCTGGACGCTGGCACGGTTGCCGTCGGTCGACCCGGTGAACATCGCGGCGTCGGCACCCGGCGCGATGATGTTGAAATAAGCCGACGCATTGCTCGTCGTCAGCGACACCGTCATCGTCTGTCCCGCCCGCACGCCGAGCGCATAGTCGACCGTCTGATAGCCTTTGATCGACGCCTTGATCGCCTTCGACGAAGCGCCCTTGGCAAACTGGACGCGCTCGGTGCGGATCGGCGCCTGCGCCAGCGACGGCACGGCTAGCGCGGCAACCAGGACAGCGGTCATCAAGGTCTTCCTCATCACCTTTTCTCCTCACATCAGGGACCGGCAGTTCATGCAGTCGGTACGAACAGATTCAGTATAGCTGGGGCCGGGTTTGAACTTGCAACCGGTTTCCATCCATGTATCATTGAATCGAAACTTGCAAAAGCGATGAACAGTGGGAGATAGGGGGCGAAAACATCGCTTTTCCCGGCCTTGTCCGCTGTTCATATGTTGCCCGATCGCGTTTCGAGGAGGACAATGATGACCGTCCGGAAATCCGCTCCCACCCTTCTCGCGGCGTTCGCCATCGCATCCTTGCTGGCTTGCGGGTCGGGCAATCCCGACGCGAAGAAACCCGCGGACGATTTCGCCTGGCCCGCATCGCTTGTCACCGTCGGCGACGGCTATCCGGCCCCCGGCGCGCCGTGCCGCCGCGTCGGTGAATCCGCGGCGACCTCCAATTTCCTCGACGATTCAGCGACGCTCGTGGGCTGCCCCGGCCGCCCCGGCGATCCCGCCGCCAGCGCGATCACGACGATAGCCGGCACGGTCGTGGGCGAGGTCGATGGCGTGACGCTGATTTCGGTCCCGGCCGCGCGCGAGGCCGCGCCCGGCATGACCCCTCCGGTCGCCGCGCCCGCCGGCAAGGTAAGCGACGAGGGGGGCGATGCGCTCGTCGCCGGAACGAACTTCAACGCCACCGGGACCGTGCCATGCGCGCGCAGTGCCGGGCAACCGACCACCGAATGCCGTTTCGGGGTCGTGCGTGCGGCCGACGGCAGCGCGACGGTCACGATCTTCTGGCCGGGCGGCGGACAGCGCGCGATCTTCTTCGACACCGCGGGCAAGCCGACCGGCTTCGACGCCAACCAGGCCGACGGTTCGGCGAAGGCGCAGATCAGATCGCGACGCGATTCCGATCTCAACCTGATTTCGATCGGAACCGAGCGTTACGAGATTCCGGACGTCGTGGTCGTCGGCGACTAGCCGCGATGCCGGGAAGCGAGCCGATGTGCCGGATCATGACACTCTGCGAGTCAAAGCCGCGATCGCGACGAAGGGAGGCCTTGAAACAGGCGGGTAGCCGGTCGGCATGCATGGAAAAACGACGAAAGGTCTGTTAAGGTTAGACAACAGCTTGAGCATATGAACGGGGGAAACCGTCGATGAGTCAAAATGCTGATCCGGGGACGAGAAAAAGGGAACTGCGCCTCTTCCTCTTCATGACCGTAGTGCTGTTTCCGGTGCTCGCGGTACTGACCGTGGCCGCTTACGGCTTCCTCGTCTGGATGTGGCAACTCCTCAACGGCCCGCCGGGGGTGTGACCGGCACGGCGGCCTTTTCGGCGGACCGCCGCGCTTTCCTGCGCGGGCGCGCCGAGGTGCCGTCGCCGCTCCGTCCACCATGGGCGCTCGATGAGGCCCGCTTCGTCGATATCTGCACCGGCTGCGACGATTGCATCACCGCCTGTCCCGAACATGTGCTGGTCCGCGGCGACGGGGGCTATCCGCTCTTCGACCCGCGGCAGGGCGAATGCCTGTTCTGCGAAAAATGCGTCGAGGCGTGCGACACCGGTGCGCTCGACGGCAGATTGTCCGGCCCATGGACGATCAAGGCGGGCATTGCCGCCGCCTGTCTTGCGCACAATGGCGTGACCTGTTTCAGCTGCCGCGATGCGTGCGGCGAGGCGGCGATCCGCTTTCGCCCCGCGGTCGGCGGCGCGCTTCCCGAACTCGATCCCGCACGCTGCACCGGTTGCGGCGCGTGCGTCGGGGTCTGTCCCGTCGCGGCGATTTCGCTGGCGATGCCGGAGGCGCTCGATGGTTGACGAAGTCCATATCGCAAGCTTCATCGTCCACCACCGGCCCGACGCGATCGCCGCGATCGAGCATCTCGCCGCGGCGACGCCCGGCGCCGAGATTGCGGCGCGCGAGGCGGGACGCGCGATCCTGCTCCACGAAGGCGGCGGAACGCGCGAGCTTCTCGCCTGCATGGACGCGGTGCAGGCGCTCGCCGGGGTCGTCGGCGTCAGCCTTGTCTATCATCATGCCGAACCGCGCAGCACGCTCGGCGACATCGTCGAGCCCAGCGCAGAACAGGGGAGCCGTTTATGACGACGCGCCGTGATTTCATCCGGGCCAGCGCGGTGGGGGCCGCGGCATCGGCCGCCGGCATCGCGGTTCCCGCGAGCTTCGCCGAAACGGCGACGACCGCGGCGCCGGCCGACGTCAAATGGTCGAAAGCGCCGTGCCGTTTCTGCGGCACTGGCTGCGGGGTGCAGGTCGCGGTGCAGGCGGGGCGTGTCGTCGCGACGCACGGCGATGCCGATGCCGAGGTCAATCGCGGGCTCAACTGCGTGAAGGGCTATTTCCTTTCGAAGATCATGTACGGCACCGACCGGCTGACCACCCCTCTGCTGCGCAAGAAGGACGGCCAGTTTTCCAAGGATGGCGATTTCGAACCGGTGAGCTGGGACGAAGCGTTCGACGTCATGGCGGCACAGTTCAAGCGCGTGCTGAAGGCGAAGGGCGGGACCGGGATCGGCATGGCGGGGTCGGGCCAGTGGACCGTCTGGGAAGGCTATGCCGCGAACAAGCTGATGAAGGCGGGGTTCCGGTCGAACCATATCGACCCCAATGCACGGCACTGCATGGCGTCGGCGGTCACCGGCTTCATGCGTACCTTCGGCATGGACGAACCGATGGGCTGCTATGACGATTTCGAGGCCGCCGATGCGTTCGTGCTCTGGGGCTCGAACATGGCGGAGATGCACCCGATATTGTGGACGCGCGTCACCGACCGGCGGCTGTCGCACGACCATGTGAAGGTCGCGGTGCTGTCGACTTTCGAACATCGCAGCTTCGACCTTGCCGACATCCCGATCATCTTCAAACCGCAGACCGACCTCGCGATCCTGAACTATATTGCGAACCACATCATCCAGTCGGGCAAGGTCAACGAGGATTTCGTGCGCAAGCATGTGAGCTTCAAGCGCGGCAACGACGATATCGGCTATGGCCTCCGCCCCGACAATCCGCTCGAGCTGAAGGCCAGGAATGCGAAGGATGCGGGCGGCAGCACCCCAATCGATTTCGACGCCTTCAAGGAATTCGTCGAGCCCTATACGCTCGACTATGCCGCCGAGCTGAGCGGGGTCGAGAAAGGCTTTCTGAAGCACCTCGCCGAACTCTACGCCGACCCCAAGGTCAAGGTGATGTCGCTGTGGACGATGGGCTTCAACCAGCACACCCGCGGCACCTGGGCCAATAACATGGTCTATAATATCCACCTCCTGACCGGGAAGATCGCGACGCCGGGGAACAGCCCCTTCTCGCTCACCGGCCAGCCATCGGCGTGCGGCACCGCGCGCGAGGTCGGCACTTTCTCGCACCGCCTGCCCGCCGACCTCGTCGTAACCAACCCCGAGCACCGCAAGCATGCAGAGGAAATCTGGAAGCTCCCCGACGGGCTGATCGTCGACAAGGTCGGCTATCATATCGTCGAGCAGAACCGGATGCTGAAGGACGGCAAGCTCAATGCCTATTGGGTGATGGCGAACAACAATATGCAGGCGGCGGCGAACCTCGGGAACGAGGGCTATCCGGGCTATCGCAACCCCGACAATTTCATCGTCGTGTCGGACCCCTATCCCACCGTCACCGCGCAGGCGGCCGACCTGATCCTGCCCACCGCGATGTGGGTCGAAAAGGAAGGCGCCTATGGCAACGCCGAGCGGCGCACGCAATTCTGGCACCAACTCGTCAAGGCGCCGGGCGAGGCGCGATCGGACCTGTGGCAGCTCATGGAATTTTCCAAACGCTTCACCACCGACGAATGCTGGCCCGCCGAGCTGCTCGCCGCCAACCCCGCGTACAAGGGCAAGACTTTGTTCGAGGTGCTCTATCGCAACGGCAAGGTCGATCGCTTCGCACCGGGCGAGGTCGAAGCGGGCTATGCGAATGACGAGGCGGCGGCGTTCGGCTTTTACCCGCAAAAGGGCCTGTTCGAGGAATATGCCGAATTCGGGCGCGGCCACGGTCACGACCTCGCCCCCTTCGATGAATATCACAAGGCGCGCGGACTGCGCTGGCCGGTGGTGAACGGCAAGGAGACGCGCTGGCGCTACAAGGAAGGCACCGACCCCTATGTGAAGCCGGGAAGCGACTGGCAGTTTTACGGCAACAAGGACGGGCGCGCGGTGATCTGGGCCTTGCCTTATGAACCGCCGGCGGAATCGCCCGATACCGATTATGATCTGTGGCTCGCGACCGGGCGCGTGCTCGAACATTGGCATTCGGGGTCGATGACGATGCGCGTTCCCGAACTCTACAAGGCTTTCCCCTCGGCGGTCGTCTTCATGAATCCCGACGACGCCAAGGCGCGCGGGCTGAAACGCGGCGACGAGGTCAAGGTGATCTCGCGGCGCGGCGAGATGCGCAGCCGGGTCGAGACGCGCGGGCGCAACCGCGTACCGTCGGGGCTGGTCTTCGTCCCCTGGTTCGACGCCGCGCAGCTCATCAACAAGACGACGCTCGATGCGACCTGCCCGATTTCCAAGCAGACCGACTTCAAGAAATGCGCGGTCAAGGTGGTGATGGCATGAGGGGGCTTCTGATCCGCGCGCTGTTGCCGCTGGTCGCCGCCGCAAGCCTCGCCGCGTGCGGGTCGAAGCATGAGGAAACGCCGCGCAAGGCACCGAGCGCCCCGGTGGTCATCACGAATGCCGGGCAACAAATCGATGCGATCCGCCGCGGCGTCCCGATCGACAAGGAAGCCTCGCCGCTGCCGATGGCGCGCGTCGAGAATTTCGACCGCGTCCGCCCGGTGAATTACGAAATGCAGCCACCGACGATCCCGCACGCGATCGACAATTACCAGCTCACCGTGAACACCAACCGCTGCATGCTGTGCCACACGCGGTCGAACGCGAAGAAATTCCAGGCGCCGCCGGTCAGCGACGCGCATTATCTGACGCGCGACGGCAAGGTGCTCGAGGAGATTTCGTCGCGCCGTTATTTCTGCGTCCAGTGCCACGTCGTCCAGACCGACGCCGAGCCGCTGGTCGCGAACCGGTTCGAGGGCCTCAACACCACATTGGCGAAGGAGGAGAAGCAATGATCGGGGGGCGGCTTCGCACGATCTGGCTGCGCGTCTGGGGCTGGATCAAACCCTTCTGGACCACGGTGTGGCGGCCCAGCCTGCATTTCAGCATGGGGTTCCTGACGCTCGGGGGCTTCATCGCCGGGATCATCTTCTGGGGCGGTTTCAACACCGCGATGGAGGCGACCAATACCGAGGCATTTTGCACCAGCTGCCACGAAATGAACGACAATGTCTTCGCCGAGCTCAAGACGACGATCCACTACAACAACCGGTCGGGCGTGCGCGCGGTCTGTTCGGACTGCCATGTCCCGCACAATTGGACCGACAAGATGGGCCGCAAGATGCAGGCGTCGAAAGAAGTATGGGGCAAGATTTTCGGGTCGATCGAATCGCGCGAGAAGTTCCTCGATAAACGGCTCGAACTCGCCAAGCATGAGTGGGCGCGCCTGAAGGCGAATGATTCGCTCGAATGCCGCAACTGCCATCAATATGATTCGATGGACCTCACCCGCCAGTCGCCGCGCGCCGGGCAGATCCACCAGCAATATCTGGGGACGGGCCAGAAAACATGCATCGATTGCCACAAGGGCATCGCGCATCACTTGCCCAATATGAAGGGCATCCCGCAAGGCTGAGCCGGAGCCCATCTCCGTCGGACATCGGCCTTGCCGGACGCTTCGACCAAGCGGCGCGGTTTCGCGCGTTGCCGCGGCGAGACCAGCGGGTTGCAGGACGCACGGACGAGCAAGCCGCCACTCGGGCATCATTTCAGGAAAACGATGGAAAATCTGGAGCGGGCGAAGGGATTCGAACCCTCGACCCCAACCTTGGCAAGGTTGCATATTTACGTTTTTACTTGTTTTCCGTTGATTGCCCCTGACTACCAAAATCCTAATAATCCGACAATTTTTTTCGATCTAGCTTCCTGCAACCATCGGCAAACATCTTCGCGGTGGTAGCCCGGTGGTAGCCCAGAGAGAGAAAATATGCTACATACCCGCCCATGAAAACGAAACTCTCAAAGACCGCAGCGGAAGTCGCCGAAGCCCGATCGAGCCGTTACAATCTATGGGATTCGGAGATTTCCGGATTCGGATTACGGGTGACCCCGACAGGTATGAAAACCTGGGTGGTGAAGTACAGAACCGGCGAAGGCGGCAGGAGCGCGGTAGCCCGATGGTACACAATTGGCGGATTTCCAGAGATTTCTGCATCGGATGCGCGAAAAGCGGCCGAGATCGCGCTCGCGCGGGTGCGTCTCGGGGAAGACCCAGGAGGTGAGCGCATTACAAAGCGCACCGAAATGACAGTGGCGCAAGCCATCGACTTTTATGAGCAAGAGGGATGCTTCATTCAGCGCGGCATTCGGCAGGGCGAGCCAATGAAGCCGATGACGAAGGCTTACACTCTCGCGCGCCTCCGTCATCATGTCGTGCGGTTGCTAGGCAAAAGGCGCGTCACCGAGATCGACGAGGGCGACATCACGACATTCGTGCGCGACGTCAGCGCCGGAAAGACTGCCCGCGACGAGTGGATCATCGATCCCCAAACAGGCAGGCGCAAGCGCGTCATCGTGCGCGGAGGCGAGGGCGCCGCGCGCAAGGTCGTGCGCGATCTGTCGGCGGTGTACTCGTTCCTAAAGACACATAAGCGGAAGACGCGTGTCACGCATAACCCGGTCGAAGACGCAAGCGTCCGGAAGACGGACAACAAGCGGACGCGCTTCCTCTCGATTGAAGAAGTGAAGCGACTAGGCGCGGCGCTCGACGCGGTGGAAGCCGAAGGCGCGAACGCCAAGGCGGTGAATATCGCGCGCTTGTGGGCCCTGTCCGGCTGTCGGCGAAACGAGATTGCCGAGTTGAAATGGTCCGAGGTCGATCTCGAACGTGGTTTGCTGATCTTCGACGATTCGAAGACCGGCCGAAGCGTTCGCCCACTTGGCGCGGCAGCCACCGCGCTTCTCGAGGCCCTGAAACCCGAAGAGGCCGAGGGCTATGTGTTTCCGGCGGAGCGCGGCGATGGCTTCTATCAGGGGACAAAAACCGTATGGCAAGCGGCAATCAAGAAAGCCGACCTGCCGGGCGTGACTCCGCATGTCCTGCGGCATACGCTAGGCAGCACCGCCGCTTCGGCGGGTGAAGCGCTCCTGATGGTCGGGTCGCTGCTGGGACATGCAAATGCCCGATCGACCGCCATCTACGCGCACATCTCGCATGATCCGGCCCGCATGGCGGCCGATCGTGTAACCACCCCGATCGCAGAAGCATTGGGTCGGCCCGTTCCAGCGCGGGAGGGAAAGCCGGAAGTTGCCGCAGTGGCTTAATCGCGCCCTGGTCTTCGGGGCGGGATGTCGAGTTGTTCAGTCTCCGCCACGACGACCGGGATCAGAAAATGATCACCGTCAGGCTTCCGTATTGGACCGTCCGCGCCGCGCAGGCGCGGTCTTCGCGGAGGGTTTCCGGCCGCCACCGCGCCCTTTGGTGCCAAGGCCGATCTGCTTAGCGAGCGCACGGCGGGTTTCGGCGTAGTTTGGGGCGACCATCGGGTAATCCTTCGGCAGGTTCCATTTGATGCGATAGTCGTCGGGCGTCATACCATAGTGCGTCATCAAGTGACGGCGCAGCATCTTGAGCTTCTTTCCGTCCTCGAGACAGACGATGTAATCTGGTTTCACCGAAGACCGGATCGATACCGCCGGCTTCTGTTCTTCAACTGGTTCCTCGGCCGGGCCGCCAAGTCCTGCGAGCGCGCCATGCACGCGCGCGATTAGGTCGGGAAGATCCGCCATGCCAACGCTGTTGTTCGATACATGCGCCGCGACAATATCGGCGGTCAGCGTGAGCAACATATCCTGAGTGCCTTCGGCCATGGGCAATCTCCTCTTCTGGCGCCGCCCTATCAGCCGCCCGACTATCCGGCCATGATTATTCGACGGACAGAGTATCGCGCCGTGCGCCCTGAAAGGGCACGCGGCGCACAATTTTTTTGAGACGCTGTTTATCGAACGAATGGGCGACGGCAATTTGCCGTCGTCCATTCTGGTTACGCAGCCTCGCGCTGCGGTTCGTCCTCGTCCACTTCTGCCGTCTCTTCGGTGAGAGCTACGGCCGTGCTCACCCCGCCGCGCTCGGTGTAGGCGGCGAACGGAAAGGCCATCCACTTCGGCACCCACCCTTCGACCTTGGTGCGGCCATTGCTCCCGTCCAGATGATCGCGAACGATCGCCTTCAAGGTCGTGCCCCTCTCTTTGGCATTGGCGGCGGCAACCGCGTCCCCACCGACCTCGGCGACTAGCGCGGTCAGCACCTCCTTGTCGCGAAGCCCGTCGAAGAAGGCGTCGTCGGCGTTCCACCATGCCGCCATATCGATACCGATTTGGAGGCCCACGGCCTCGACGACCGCGCTCCCGGCGCACAGAGTTTCGCCCATGACGATAGCGATCACATCCATCACGGCACGGTCGGGCAAGTCGAGCAGTCGCTGGAACAACTCCGCGAGCGGCATCGAATTACCACTGGTTACTGTCGGCTCCTCGGCATCGAAACCGATCAGTGCTAGCACCGCGCGCCGCTTCTCGTCGAACACAGCCTCGGCCCTGCTGACCTCGACGCTTTCGCGCACATCATCATCCTTGGCCGACTGCGGCTCGACCCGCACATTCCAGAGCGGCGAACCCGCGATGGCGTGGGCGACCATCAAGCGCAGCGCTGTGGCCGGATGGCCGGTCAGTTCAGCGCGCACGGCGGCATGGCGATGAAGATCGACATAGGTCTGCATCCGCGAAGTCAGTTCCGGACGCGAGGCCTTCGGCGCGGCCTCGATCTTCTCGCTCTTTTCGAGCCGCGCCGCTTCCTTGGCCGTGACATAGCCCTCGTGGATGTCGACCTCGCCGCTATCGCGGACTTCGATATAGACACGCCCGCCCTTGCGCTTCGCCGCGTGACGATGTTCCCATTCGCGAAAATAGTCGCCCTTGGCCAGAACGACGACCTCGCTCCACCCCGCGTCCAGAAAGCACGCCCGCCGTCCCTCGACGGCGACAAGCTGCGCGGTCCAGAAAGCATCGCTGTCCGCGAAATAGCGCTCGTCGCCGAACAGGTCCGCGATGATCGCGAGGCCGCTCGCCTCGACGTCGAACAGGGCATGGGCCGCGCTGATCGCGCCGCCGCCGAACAGCCAGTTCTTGAGCTGCTGACCCTGCGGGCAATAGGCATCCGCGTCGTCGAACAGCGCCAGCCATGCGCGCTGCCGAGATTTGGATGCCAACGTCAGATGCCGCACCGTGCCCGCGCTGATCTTTTCCTTCGCGTAAAGCGAGCGGATGCGCGGCAAGAGATTGCCGAGCGCGAGGATGCGCTTCACCATCGCCTCGGGCATTCCGAACGTGTCGGAGATGTCAGAAACGCTCCGGCCCTCGCGGACCAGCCGCGTATAGGTGACCCATTGCGTGACCTCGTCGGCATCGCGTCGCGCCACATTCTCGATCAACGAGGCTTCGAGCGCCGCGGCATCGTCGCCTTCTTCGAGGATCGCGCAGGGGAGCGGCTCGGCGTCGCCCTTCTCGCCCGCGACGATGGTCGCCGCTGTGAAGCGCCGCGCGCCAGCCACGATCTCGAATGCGCCCTCGGCGCAATTCGGACGGACGATGAGCGGAACGAGGATGCCACGCGCACGGACGGTGGGCAGAATATCCGCTACGTCGGGCGCCTTCTTCGCATAGCGCATGTTGGTCTTGCTGATCGACAGCTTGCCAAGGTCGATAAAGTCGAGTTTCATTGTCTTCACCTTTCTTCTAGAAGGTGCCGGTCCGTCGAGTTTCGCGATTGGGCGGACCGGCTTAGGTTCGGCGGCGAGACGCGCCGCCCGCGTCTGCCTCAGTCCACGGACTTCGGAAGCTCGTCGCCACGCGCGGCACGGCGGAAATTCTGTTCGGCGGTGATGATCGATCCCGCGCGGCGCGCCGCAGCGGCCCAGCCCGACAGCGGAACCTCGGACGCAAAGCCCAGATCGCGCTCGATGCCGAGACCGAAGGGCAGTCGCACCGACGCCAGTTCGGACAGACTGAACGAACCGAGTTCGGGACAGCCGAAACCCAGATCGGCAAGCCCGAACAGCGTATCGCCATCCTCGCCCAATTCGGTCGCAAGCCATGTAGCCGCGCCGACCGGTGAGAAGAATTTGGCAACCGGCACGAAGTCCGGCTCGACTGCCCCCGCCTTCACGGCAGCGCGCCGCGCCTCGTCATTCGCGCGCAAGGCGGCATGCAATTCAGTGGACAGGAGCTTGCCCCCACCACGGCGTTCGTTGGTGTTTCCCATGTCATCCTCCATTCCCGCCCCCTAACCATCAGGCCCCCGGCGGAGCGGGGGTGGGCGGCGAGAACGACCTGCCGGGCGCGGCCAGGAAGGCGGCCCGCACCCGAAGGGCTGGAACGAAGAGGAAGAGCCGCGCAGCGGCTTGCGGGACGCCGGGACGCGCCCAGAGGGGAGAGCCGGCCAACCCAGCGACAGACGGGAGGCCGATCGACAACGCCGCCGCGTGCCACGCGGCGCCGACATGATCGTCAGCGACGAAAACCTATCCGCCGTTCCGGCGGATAGTGAGAAGGAACGCGCTCTCGGGCCGGCCGCAGGCGGTGGGGCTTGCGTGCGCAGATGTGCTTAGCCGCCGCACCGCCAAGATAGCCGGACCGAGTGCGCAGCGCGGTCAGGACAGACGCGCGATCCCTTTCGGCGCCTGCCGCCGGCAGCGAGCGCCCATTTTCAACCGCGCAAAATTTCCGGGGCGTCGCGGGGCGGCCAGCTCCTGCGGAAGGGGTACGGACGGACTATAGGCCGGTCGTGAGGGGAAGGCATTCCCCTCTCTAACTCTCGTTGGCCAAGAATGAGTCGGTTAAAGACGATACCATCATCGTGCTGAAGAGGAGAGATAGGGTCGTCACCTGTGCAACATTGGCGCCTTCGGTTTGACTTAGCGACAATCGTCGGAATTTCTTTTCAGTGCATCCCCTGCCCAAGCTAATAGTCATTGTTCCTTGTCGCAGCGAACGCCGGTCGACCGGCCATCGGGGCATCGCACCAGCACCGAGAGCTGCCCTCAGGGCCTTTCGCGCGGATGCAGCCGCCACCCCACTGCTCCACCTCGAACACGGCCAGTTCCCCGTTGGACTTCCTGCTCGATCGGACCTGCAAAATCAGCCGGTTTCCCAGCAGCTTCCAGTCAGCTATCGCCTCGTTACCCACGATGAAAGTGCCGTCGCCGCCGAGGACCATCGCGGGTTCAGTTGGTGAAGATGCTGATCGCTCCGGCGCTGCCGCCATCGGGCGCGATGGTATCGACGACGACGCTCTGCGGGCTGAGCGGACGCCAGCGGCACAGGACGCGTCCGCGCGCGCGTTCCTCGTTACAGAGGATCTTGCCGGCTTCGTCGCGAACGCGCAGACGGAGCGGGGCCGGAAATTGCGTCCGGGCATAAACGATCGCGGGCGCGCCGCCTTCGAAGCGCATGTTGATGGACCCTGGGTCGCCGGGCGACCGGACCATTTTCTGCCGTCCGCCTTCGCGTCCGCGGTCGATGCCTGGAAGCCTCGCCAGCCGGTCGAGCAGACCCTCGCGGCTGTCGCCCGCATTCTCGGCCGCCTGCCGCGCTTCGGCCAGCCGCGTTTCATAGTCGATCGACGCGACGCCCCCACCGGGCAGGAAAACCTGTCCTTTCGCCCAGCTCAGCATCTCGGCGGACGAGACCAGCGCCTCGGCGCGCTGCTGCGGATCGGTAGCGGAATAAGCCTGTTCGCGCGCGACATCCGCCTTCGCCAGCCACTCGACAGCGCTGGGCGGTGCCTCCTCCGCCCCCGCGAACCCCGTCGCAAGAACGCCCGCGCCCAGCCCGGCGAATGCCATCGCGGACCGACGCAAGGACCGGCGCCATTTCATTTCCTGACGGGATTCGTCAAATGCATCCATAGATGAATTAGCCTAGTATGAAACAATCCGGGGGGAAAGCGCAGGCTATGCATATCGCGATACTCGAAGATGAAAGCTACTGGATTGATTGCATTCGCCGGACACTCGACGCCGCTGGCTGGCAAGGCAGCTTCTTTCGTACCGGCGAGGATTTCCTCGCGGGCCTTGGCCGCAACGCGTTCGATGCCGTGATCCTCGACATGCATATCGCGAATTCCCCGATGACGGGCGCGGACGTGCTGTCGCAGCTTCGCCGCCAGAAATCGTCCGAACCGATCCTGATGCTGACCCAGTTCGCCCGGCAGCATAGCGCCGCCGCGGCGCTGGACGAAGGCGCCGACGATTATCTGGCCAAGCCCTTCGACGGCGACGAACTATGCGCCCGGATTCGGGCGATCCGGCGACGCATCGCGGTGGCCGACGCCGACATGGTCCACGCGGGGCCCCTCCACCTCAGCCGCCAGTTTCGGTGCGCGCACTGGTTCGACCGCCGGATCAACCTCAGAGGACAAGGCTTCGACATTCTGCTGATGCTGGTCGAGGCGGATGGCGACATCGTCACACAGGACGCCTTGTGGCAGCGGGTGTGGGCCAAATGGAGGAACCTCGACACCCAGGCCCAGCCAATCCAGGCCGGGGTATCGCGGCTGCGCAAGGATATAAGGGAAGTCACCAGTTTCGAGGTCGTGGCAACGGTACCGGGGGTCGGTTACAGGCTGGCGCTCGGGTGATCGAGCAACTGTCCCGCTGGACATGGCGACGCGCATTGCCGTTATTGGCGCTGCTCGCGATCCTGCCGGGTGCCGCAGCGCTTTTCCTTGTCACCACCCGCGACCAGATGATGCGTAGCGCGGAAAACGAAGTAAACGCCGATGTCGCGGCGCTGACGCGGCTGACCGACGTCGACGGCGTCGTCACCGCGATCGAGGTTCTAGAAGACCGGGGCGCCCGCGGTGCGTCGGGCGGCTTGGCCTATATGCTGATCGACCCTGAAAATGGCGCGACGCTGGCCGGCAACATGGAAAGCTGGCCCCGAAGCATCCCGCGCGTTCTCACCGGAAAACCGATCGTTGCCGCCGGCGAGTCGCCGGTCCTGATCGGTCGGGTCATGCTGCTCGACGATCACTTCCTGCTCTTCATCGGGCGCCGGATCGAAGGTTTCGCGACGCTGCGCGATCAGACGATCCAGGTGGTCGGAGGCATTACCGTCATCATCCTGGCGGGCGGGCTGATATTCGCCTTCCTTTCGATCCGTGCGGCCGAAAAGCGGATTGCGGCGATCGAAGCGACGCTTACGGCTTTCAGCCAGGGTCGGCGTTCCGTCCGGATCGACGATCGCCGCCACGACCCGCTGGGCCGGGTATCGGCACGCGTCAACGCCCTGCTCGACCTGGTACGCGAAAAGCTACGGCATCATGAGTTGATCGCCGAACAGATCGCGCATGAATTGCGCGGGCCGGTGGCAAAGGCAGCGACGGCGATTCAGGGACGCCCGGGCGATCCGGCCAAGGCCTTTCTGCTGGCGCGCGGGACGATCGATGGCCTGTTGCAGATGATCGACGGCGTCCTGTTCATTACCGGGATGCGCATTCGCGACCTGAAGGTCGAACGCGTCCCGCTGCACGAGGTCGCCTCAGAGATCGCCGAACTCTTTGGCGAGGTCGCCGAAAGCAAGGAGATCGAACTTGAACGAAGCCTGCACCCCGCTTTCATCATGGGGGAACGAGCGCTGATCGAAAGGCTCACGGCAAATCTGGTTGATAACGCGCTCAAATATTCACCGCCGGGAAGTGCCGTTCGCCTGCGGGTCCGGGCCGATGCCGATGGCGCGCTGCTGGAAATATCGGACAAGGGGCAAGGCCTTGCCAACTTTCCAGAAACGCCGGGGATGCTGCTCGCGCGCGGGCAGGCGACACAAGAGGTCGCGGGAACCGGCCTGGGTCTCGCGCTGGTGCTGCGTATCGCGGAACGCCACGATGCGCAGGTTCACTTCGCCGATCGCGAGGGCGGAGGATTGATGGTCGCGGTTCGTTTCGCGCCCGAATCCGCAGGGGTCCCGGGGCCACCGGCAACATAGGAAAGCGCCGCCCAATAGCGCGGATGCCGCCAGCGGCCCGAGGGATCATCGCGCAGCGCGATGGCGGACTCGCGCAAAGCGTCGGCCAGATCGATCCCAGGATCCGCGCCGACCCGGGAAAAAAATTCGCGCATCTGAACATGCGCGGCGGCATCGTCGAGCGGCCAGTGGCTCACCAGCAGGTTGCGCGCGCGCGCCAGGAAAAAGGCCCGGGCGAAGCTGCTGAGGGGGTCCGCGTCCCCCGGCATCGCCGTCGCCGTGTCGCAGGCGGTCAGCACGATCAGCGGATGATCGAGACGCAGGCTGCCGATGTCGGTGAGCGACAACAGCCCGTCATTCGCCGTCGCTCCCGCTTCGGGCGCCAGTTGCAACGCCGGTTCGACGACCGGGCCGGGCAGACGGGTGCTGTGCGTCGCGAAAATGATGACCGCGGCCGACGCGACCTCCGGTGCCGTGGCCAGCCAGCCTTTCGTGGCCGCCTCGCCCTTGCGCACCGTCGCCGCCGCGCCGAATATGCGCGCCAGATCGTCGAGCTGGCGTTCCGCGCCGACGAGCAGCGGCAGCGATGGATCGGCGGAGCCGACCGCGCCGAGAGCCACAATTCCTCCAGCGGCCAATCCCGGTTCGTTCCCCGCCGTGATGCTCGCCACCGATGGCAAGCGCGTGATCCGAAAACGGTCGACGATCCAGTCGCCATCCCAGCGCAGCAGCGATAGCGGCAGATGAGCCAGCGGACCGGACTGGACCACACGCAGGCTCCGGATTTCGGCGAGCTGACGGCCGAAAGGACCGAACAGATCCTGTCCCAGCCGGTCGGCGGCGTCGCGGTCGAAGGCACCCGGCCCCGCCCCCCGCGTGTCCATCTGACCGCGCACGATTTCGGCTGACCCGGACTTCAGCGAGGCATTGAGCGAGGCAATCGCGCCGTCGAACTGTTCCGTCGACAGGCCCGCCCTGCGCCACCAGATACCGCGCGACGTGACAAGCCACATATGGTTGGCGTGCTCCGTCGGCAGCGTCAGGAGCAGCGCCTCATCGCGCCGCAGGTCCCGCCGAAGCGCGGCGGTGTCCAGCGGGACCGGCCGCAGCGCGACTTCATAATCGGGATAGTCCGCGCGAATCCGGTGGCTCAGCGTATCGAAACGGAGGCGGGCCTCGGCGAGGCTGGTGGCGGTATAGCGATGGTCCTTGCCGTCGGGATTGTCGCGGAGCGCGCGGATCAGATAACGCTCGTCCTTCACAATCTGCCGCGCGAGCAGGAAGCGCTCGCGTTCGAAGGCCGCCAGCCTGTCATCCCCCGCGCTGATCGTCGCCTGCACGAGGTCGCGCGCGCGGATCGCGGCGCTCCGGTGCGCGCGCTGCGCGGCGGCGAAGCTGCGCAGCGCGGCCTCGCCTTCGCTCATCTGCCCGGCATCGAGCAGCGCCGCCACGACGTCGATCTCGGTTTCGGCGATGTTGCACAGGCCCTTGCCGGGGCCCAGCCCGCCCGCCGAACCGAAGCTGTCGATCGTCTCGCGCGTCAGCGATTGCGCCGCCGCCGCTTCCAGCAGCGTCAACGCTTCGCGCAGCGTCGCGGGGTCGCGCGCCAGGAGCTTCGCAAGCCCGGCGCGCAGGTTCAGCGTCTGACAATGCGCCGCCGGAAGCAGTTTTTCATATCCAGGCAGAACGGCGCGATAGAGGGTGATCGCTTCGCCCCGCTTGTCGCGCTGGGCGAGAATGGACGCCAGCGCGGCCTGGATGTCGAGACGCAGAAGCGCATTCGCGGTGACGAACCCGGCGAGCGCCTGCCGCGCTTCGACCTCGGCCTCTTCCAACCGGCCGGACGCCTGCAGCGTTTCGGCCATCGTCAACCGGGTCTTGGCGATAAGCGCGGGATCGGCGCCCGATTCCCGGCTGCTCGTGTCGAGGACCGACAGCGCCTCGCGCAGCAGCGGGATCGCTTCGCCGGGCCGCCCCTCGCTCACCAGAAAATCGGCGTAGGCGACGAGCGTGAAAGGCTGTTCGCGCGCCGGCGCCAGTCTGCGGGCATAGTCCATGTTGCTGAGGAACAATTGCTCGGCGGCGCGGGGGCGGCCCAGCGTTGCGAGCGTTTTGGCAAGGCCCAGTTCGGCCCGGCGCGTATCGCGACTGTCGGGTCCCAGGCGTTCGAGATAGATGGCATAGGATTCGCGCGATAGCGTTTCCGCCTCGTCGAAGCGGTTGAGCTGACGCAGCACGATAGCACGGTTGTGGAGCGTCGTCGCCCGCACGGGATGCGTGGCAGGATAAAGGCGCGACTGAAGCTCGATAACCCGGGCGGAGAGCGCGGCGGATTCTTCGAGCCGGCCCTGATTGTCAAGATTACGGGCCAGATTGTTGAATTGGGAGGCCAGAAGCGGCGCGCTCTCCTCTCCTCCCTTTTCGGCTATGGCGATGGACTGCCGATAACGATCCTCCGCTTCCTTGTAGCGGCCCATATAATCCAGCAGCACCCCCTCATTTCCCAGGCTGATAGCCAGATCGGGGTGCTCGGGACCGAACAGCTTGCGCGTGATCGCAATATCCCGGGCGCGAAGCACGGCGGCTTCCTCATAACGGCCACGGCGCAGGTAGAGCGATGCCAGCAGGCCGGACGCCGACGCCATAGCTTCGCTGTCGGGCCCGTCGGTGGTTTCGGCGGCGGCAAGAAAAGCCAGGCCTTCGACTTCGACCAGCACATCGTCCTGCGCGTAAAGGCCGCTGTCGAGCAGTTCGTTCCAGAGCTGATAACATGACCGGGGCGGCAGGTCGGTACGCGCGCGGCACGCATCGAGCTCCGTCTTGGCAAGCCGGGTCGAGGTACGAAAGTCGCCGGCCTCATAGGCAGCGGTATAAGCGGCGCTGGGCGCGACCATCACCATTTCCGCCTCTGCGGCGTCCACCGACGCGGCCCAGACGATGCTGGCGAATCCCAGCAGCATGGATAAATTGGCGAACGGCAGACCTATGCGATCGCCATTCGGCGCGCCCCTGAATTTCGTCATTGTCACCCCCAGCCCCGTCTATTCCGAAAAGTCTGGAGTGACAAAAGGGACGCGTCAATCGTCTATCCGCCACGCCTCCGGCACGGCGGCAGAAACAGGTCGTCATCAGGTCGTCGAAGAGGGCGACCGCCATCGGTCAGGCTTCTTGCCGCCGTTCCGGCTGCGCAAAGGGCCGAAGAGGCGAGATAGCCCAGGGACGCTGAGCACCCTATCGCCCAAACTTGAAGTTGCGGACCTGTTTCACCCCAGCCCATTGCCATACGCTCGATCTTCGCCTTCGGCTGGCGCGGCGCCGTTCTGATTAGCGCCTGCCCCGGAAAGCCTCCCGTCACCAAAGCCAGCGGCAGTCTTCCTGACGAGTTTTGTCAAGTGCTTGGACGCTGCGGTCGTTCTAAAATGAGGCCGATCAATGCGCCCCCCGGGGGGGGGGGCGGTTGGGCCGTGGTGAGGGATGAATAGAATGAAATGGTCAGGCAATTTATCGCCCTGGAAATATCATCGCCGGACAAAGCGCTGCAACTGGCCACCCTACCCCGCCTGGAGTATGATCTCTCTTCGCGCTGACGGTATCGCCTCACCCCTTCGGAGGCCGAGGACGATGTCCAGGCGGAGCCACGCCAACTGTAGCAGGTGGCCCAAGTTGATTTTGGTTTACCGCACCTCTCCTTCGGATCGATCGGCCCGTTCCTATTGGCCGGACACGAAGTGAGAGTGAACGGAATGGCGCGCTATCAGCTCCAATTGATGGGAGCCTTTCATTTGATTGCGCCAGACGGCCAGCGTCTTAGCGTAGCTAGCAAAAAGGCAGTTGCGCTGCTCGGTCTGCTTGCTTGTGCCAGGACAGGCGAGCGATGGCGCACGTGGCTTCAAGACAAGCTTTGGGGTTCGCGCGCGCTGCCGCAAGGACAAGCCAGCCTGCGACGGGAATTGTTTCTTTTGCGGAAGCTGACGTCTACCTCGCCGTCGCCGCTGATAGAAACCACATCGCGGTCGGTTCGACTCAATCTGAATGCAATTGATATCGACATACGAAACAGAGCGATTTCTACCCATTATCCGGCGGAATTTTTGGAGGGCATAGATATTGCCGGGGAAGAATCGTTTGAAGAATGGCTGAGGGAGATGCGAAGTAACATATCCCAGTTCTCCGAGACGATCTCCAGGGGAGGCGAATCCTCAGAGCATCGCTTCGGGACAACGAATGGGACCCCGACGTCAGAATCTCTTTCAATGTAGAAAAAGACCGTTGCACAATACGCCAGTATGCGCAGGCCGAACGCCACCTGCAAAAAGAAAAATACCGCTGACGTAGTCCGCCAACTTTACTGTTCAGGGGATCGATACCGGACAACGTGATAGCGGGATGAATACGGGTGCCTCAGTCACCAACCGTTCGCCAAATACTAAGTAATATGATTTCTCTTTGTCTCATCGCCTATATGCGCCCTCGCACACACATCAAAAATCGATGCTCCACCCATGACGATCATCACTGATTTCTTGGGCCACACTTACGAGATTCCTGCGCATTTCTGTCAGCCAGCCTTCGAAATGATCTTCGCCCGCCACTTCAAGCCCCTCGAGGAATTCCGCAGAGTTGAGGTTCAGATTCTGCCGGATATCGACATCGATGTCGGCGAGGTTGAGGCGAACGACCCGGAAATCGGCGCGCAGCAGCGAAATGCCGTAAGGAGCAGTCAGCTTCCGGACACGATGCAATTCGCGTCGCAGCCCGGCTTGCGCCCGTTGCGGATCGAGGGTGCCCCATAATTTTTCCTGAAGCCAGGAACGCCATCGCTCACCCGTCGGCGCCGTGGCAAGCAATGCGAGCAGGGCCATCGCCTTCATGCTTCCGAGTTCGAGACGCTCTCCGCTAGGAGCGAGCAGCCTAAACGCGCCGAGAAGCGACATCCGGTATGCCCGCTCGCGCGGTTCCCAGTATAGCGGGCGGACCTTGTTGGCGGCACCGACATCGGAACTACCAAAAAAGTTCAGATGCTCTTGTGAAGCGATGGAATTCGGCATGAACGATATCCCCCACGTCGAAGAATCGAGCAGGCCTCCCGAGAAACCGGAAGGCCGCCCCACAATTCGACCCACTGATATTTGCGCCCTGCCGCGAATTGAGCCCCCCGGCCATCCGCGTTGTCGCTTATGACATTCCAGATATTTCTTTGTTTTTCCACCTAGAAAACATTGCAGCCTCGAAAGACCGATTGCAGTCGCCGTACGATCCGCAGAACCGACATGCTAAGGAGTAGCCCGGTCACTCGGGCGCCGCTCCAAGTCGCTGCAGAAGCGGCATAAGACGGGTCGATACCTCTTTGCGTATTTTCCCGATTTCTTTGATATTCTCCTCGGCCGTATCCAGGGTTTTGCCATCGCTGACCAAACGCTCGCCCTGCGCCGAGAGCCAGCCCCAGACCGTTGCCTCAATCTCCTTTTCTCCATCCCACAAGGCGAGCAGGACGAGCTGCTGTACCCGCGTTACGCTGACAGCAGCGCCAATCCGCGGTGCCGCCAGATTATTCGCGCCGGCTGTGTATCTCGAGCGTCGGCAAAGCTCATGGTTGAGCGCCTGCGATGCCGCTATGTCCTGATCGGCTGTCGCGGACTGACTCGCAGGCGCTATGTCTCCGCGCCCGGTCAGCACGAAGAGCGCCTCCGCAAGCTGCCCCCGCGTGACCCCATTCTTCGCCAGCGTATCTGCAAGCGCGCTGAACGAAATGACCGCGCCCTTCGCTTCAAGAAGCGCCTTCCACACAGGCCGGTATATTTCCTCGCGCAATGTTGCCGAGCCGGCGGGTGTCGAAAGCGACAACGGCAGTTCCTTCAAATCGGCCAAGGTCAGAAAGCTGTATTCCTCTAGCCGATCGGCAATCTCGGCGACCGTCATCTGGCGCTTGCCTTTGACATAGATGTCGCGCCGAAACTGGCTGTTGACGAGATAATCGCGTGTTGTTTCGTACAGCGCGGGATCCGAAATGCCCGCAAGAAGCTCCTGACAGTGCGATGGCACGCCTAGCCCCGGCATGTTGTCGATCAGATTGGCCGATGCGGCGAAATCCATTTTGGCCTCGGCAAGGCGCGCCGATACCTCGGAAAAGGATTCAGGCAACCAATGCCGGTTGAAATATTCGTGCGACACATAGTTGCGGTCGAGCTTCCCGATCGCCTGCACCATGTTCCCGATCGTCGGATATTGGGCGAAATAGCCCGTATTTGTATCGACTAGACGCTGCGCGAAATGGAGCGAATCTTCAACACGGGCAAGCAGCCCGCCCGTCGCCGCCTTTTCAGCATGGAGGCTGAGTAGATGACGCAGCGGTTCGATCGGAGCCCAGCCCGGCTTGCAATTATAGCTCACGTACAAAATGCCGCCTGGCTTTAGCTTCGTGCGGACAATCTCGACGATGGCGTCTCGCGCTTCGCCGCTGACCCACGACCAGATGCCGTGTAAAGCGATGACATCGAATTGCGGCAGATCTTCGCGGCGAGCAAACTCTTCGAAACTATCGTCAAAAATGCGCACAGGCTTTCCGCTCGCTCGCGCGACTTGCGACGCATAGACGGTCTGCGAAGGGTTGAAGTCCGTCCCGAAAAAACAGCCAGAAGAGGTCGCTGCATTGATGTTCAACGACACGCCCTGACCGAAACCAAGCTCAAGATAATTGGGACAATCCCCGACGTCGTGAAAAATGCCCCGTGACAGCAGCGCGAACTTGAGCCGCACCGGCGCGAGTTCCGAGAAGTATCCATAAATATAATCAACCTCCGAAACATAGCCCGCATTCCACATATCACTCTCCAAAAAATATGGGGGACGCGTCTTGGACGCGCCCCCCTCGGGGGTAACCCCAGTGGACCAGTTGAGCTCAGAACTGGAAGGTTACGCCGCCACGCAGGCCGGTCACCTTGTTATCTCCTCCGAACGTCTGGCTGCCGGTGAAGAACAGGTTCAGCCTGTCCGCCACCTTCGCTTCGAACCCTGCTTCGATCATGCCGAAGCTGTCGGGCTCGGCGCCTTTCAGGATGAACGCATCGCCGCCGCCGACATAGCGAGCGGTGATGTCGCTCGGCAGGTTGCCCTGGAAGGTATAGGACGCCCGCGCGAAGGGACGCAGCGTGACGCTGTCCGAAAGCTCAGTTTCGGTGCCGAGCTTCACGCCAAGGACCGGCGAGAAGACCGTCTTCTTGCGGCCTTCGACGTCTAGGCTGAACGCGCCTGCACCCGTCTCGGTGAAGCCTTCGAGCGACGTCCGGCGCAGGACCAGCTTGCCGTACGGCGTGATCGTCACGCTGCCGGTGCGATAATCATAACCGGCCTCGAGGCTGACATCGAACTGCTTGGCGTTGATCGATGCCTCTGCCGTCCGGGCCAACAGGCCCATCGTGCGGGTCGCGTCATAGTTGGTCCAGCCATAAGCGAGCTTCGCATTGGCATAGATCGGCCCAAAGCCCTGCGTGACATAGGCACCGACGGTCCAGGTACGCCCATCGACCGCTTCCGGCGTGCCGCGTGCGGCGATGTCATGTTCGGCATAGGCACCGCCGAAGCCGAAGGCCCCGTCGGCCGCATAGGCGAAGTCGACACCGCCCGCGAGACCATAGCTGTTCGCCCGGATGTCCGAGGCGCCAAAGGCGTCACCATCGCCATATTTCGCCCAGTTACCGACCGGATTGAGCCAGAGCTGCGTCGCCAGATCGCCGCCGAACGAACGACGGTTCGTCATGACGTCGAGCATCTGCCCGAAGACGCCATTCTGATCGACAGCCGCCAGCGACCCGTAAACCTCACCCGACGACAGCTCGTTGAAGAGCTGCGCGGCCTGGTCCGACGACAGGCGGAAATCGAGCGCCGTGGCGACGTTGGCGATGTCCTGCGCATAACCGAGTTCGGTCACCGAAGCGAAGCCTGCGCCGCCGGCGGCGTCGGTACGGATCTTGGTGATCGCCGAGGCGAGCGCCGAGTCGAGACCGGTCGCAGCGGCAACAGCGTTGGGGTTGTTCGCCCCACCGGCATAGCTGCTGCGCTTCACTTCCAGACGCACTTCCTTCTTCGCCGTGTCGTGCACCAGGGTGAAGCCGACGAAGGGCGAAGTCAGGGTCGGTGCGGCGGCGGCCGAAACAGCCCCCGTGCCGGTGTAGGTGAACAGCGTATAGCCGTCGCCATTGGCGTAGAGGCTGTCACGATAGACGTTCACCGCGACCTTCCCGGCCAGGTTCAGATTGCCCGTGATGTTGACCCGCGACGGATCCACTTCAGCATCTGCGAGCGCCGGCGTGGTGAAATAGCCCACCGACACATTGCCCGCGACCGGAGCCAGCGGCTCGGGCAGCGAGTCACCATTACCAACCGCAGTGCGATAAACGCGAACCAGCGTCGGCGTCAGGCCAACGACGGTCGTGCCCGCCGCGGTCTGATTATAGTCGCCTACCTGACGGACGGTGATGCCGTCGATCAATTCGGTCTGGCCGACGAGGCTGTTGCCGAACTGATTCTGCCCCGGGGTGATGCGGCGGCCGAGAACCAGCGTCGCGGCGTTGTTGATATTGCCGCGGACCCCGAACTCAGCGTCTGCCGCCTGGCTCGTCGTTAGTTGGACCTCGCCCGCCTTGATGTTGAAGTTACCGACATCAAGGGTGTAGCTCGGCTTGCCGCCCGGGAGCGCGGGTTCATAGGCCGCGCCATTGATGACGAACGTACCCGCGCCCTCCTTGTTGAGCGTTTCGACCCCGACGACGCGCACCTGATAGTTCGATCCGCCGAACAGATCCTGTGCATCTTTCCCAAGCGAGAGAACCGGATTGGGTTTGTCGTCGCCGACCGGCCATTTCTGGTTCGGGTAGAGGATCGCATCGGCGCCGAGGAAGCCCGAGCCGACAAGATTGACCGTGGTATTCGTCGTCCGGTTGCCGTCCTCGTCGACCTCGCCGAAGATGCTGCCGAGCGTCGCTGACCCCGAATTGAGGTTGATCGTCGCCTTGACATCGCTCGTCTTGACCCGGCCTTCACCCGTCGGATCATTGTCGAGACCGCCCCGGACATCGAAACCGCCCGAAACGCCATTCTGGTTGACCGTATAGGTCTGCGCGAGGAGCGCCGCTGCGGGCGTATAGCTCTCCTCGGTCGACGTATCGGTGCGGACCACCGTGCTGATGCCCGTGTCAATGTTCCGGCCGAGGAAGGTCGTGCCGCGAACCGTGCCGTTGTTCGTCACCGTGCCTTCGCCAGCTTCGACAAAGATGTCGCCGCCGATGGTCGCGCCCGTAGCATTGGTCACGCTGGCCTTGCCCAGCGCCACAACCGGCGTCGAGGTATCGGTCGTCGTCTGCAGCGAAGCCTTGCCGAAATTGGTGGTTTCGCTGCTGGAGTTGGAGCCGATGACGATCGCCGAAGCCGACACATTGTCGCCGATCTTGCCGGTGTTGTTCACCGTGGCCGACGTCGCGCTGGTGACGAAAACATCGTCGCCGATCAGCCCTGCATTGGTGACACTTGCGGGACCGCCGACGATGGTCGTCTTCGTCTCGCTCGCCAGATTGACGGTGCCCTTGCCATCGTTGCTCGTCGTGCTGGTTGTCACGCTGTTGAAGGCGACGCTTTCGGCTTCGACATCGCTGGCGATGATCGAGCCCTTGGTGATTTCGACCGAGGCGCCGCTCACGCCATAGGCATAGACATCGTCGGTCGCCGCAGTCGCCTTGTCCTTCAGTGCCTGCACCGAGTCGACCAGAACGGTCGCCTTGCCGCCGACCCTCGTGATTTCGGTGGTGATGCTTTCTTCGAGCGTGCGACCGGTCAAGCTGCCGACGAGCGTGCCGAAGTTTTCGGACGCCGACTTAGTCTTGCCGGTCCATTCGCGCTCGATCGTGGTCTTGGTGACGCTGCCGTCCGCGATGGCAGTGACATAGTCCTCCGAAACACCGGTCAGGGTGACCGTCGCGTTGCCACGTCCGGCGTTCACATAGGTGCCGCCTTCGACGGTGCCGGCGATCGTTGCCGCGGCATTGCCCTGCGCCGCCGCGTCACCGCTGGTTGAGACGATCTTTTCCGAGGCGGTGGCCACGCCGGTCTTCGCATCGCGGACATAGCTCTGTTCGGTCGACGATTCGCTGTCGGTGCCGTTGCGGGCGTTCACGAACAGATTGCCGCCAACGACAGCCTTGCTCGCAACGTCAACGGTTGCCGACTTCACGCCATTGACCGAGACCGAACCGCCGACGGTGTCGCGGCTGGCCGAGGCCTTCCCTGTGATCGACGCCGACGCGACGCCGTCGGTCACGACGACCGAATTGCCGAATTTGACATTCAGTTCATCGGTGACAGGCGTGCCCTTGGTGATGGTTTGGGCGAAGCTGCCCGCATTGTTGGACTTGATCGCGTTGGCGCCAAAGGCATTGCTGGTGACATCCTGCTCGACCGAGCCGCTCACGGCGACCGAAGAACTGTTCGTGCCCTGCGAGAAAACGCTGGCGCTCCCACCCGCATTGCTCGTTGCCACCTGCCCGGCGATGACGACCTTGCTGTCGCCGCCGCTGATCGCTGTCGCCTCATAGGAGTCGGCATATTCGCCGCTGCGCGTGCCGTTGGCGTCGACATCGAGCACGACCGCTTCGCTGCTGCTGCTCTTGTCCAATGTTCCCGCGACGCCCGAATTGCCGGCCGTCGAGTTGACGTTGCCGAAAACCGATCCGGTCACGGTGACGGTGCTCGCGAGATCGGCAACCTGCGTGACGTTACCGATGGCTGCGGGCACGAAATTCTTCGTACCGTTTGCACCGGCGTAGGTGCCGGTCACGCTGCCGCCAGTTGCGGTGTAGCTGTTGCTGCTCGCGCGTTCCTCGGCGAAGCTGCTGCCGCCCTTGCCATCAACGATCGAAGTCGACTTGTAGGAATCGCTGGTAGCCGATTTCCCGCCGCTGCTCCGCGCATTGGTGATGCCGCGAACCTCGCCCTGATTAAGGATGGTGATGTCGCCGCCCGCATTCAGATCGACGGTGCCGACACCGTTGAAACCGACGACGCCGCCGGCTGCGTTAGTGAAGTCGATCTTGCCCGTCGCGTTGGCGTTCGTCGTTTCGATCACCTCGCTATATTTGGTCGTGGTCGTACCCGCTTTCGCGTCGACGACGGCCTCTGGCGTCAGTTCGGTACGGACATATGTCGAATCGTTGCCCGACGAATTGCCAGTCACACCGCTGCCGATGGTTCCGGCGTTGTTGATCGTGATGTCCTGCGTCGCATTCGCGACGACGCCGCCATCGATTTCGGCGCCCGCCGCGACGACGACCGAAGCATTGCCCTTCGACCGGGTATTTGACTCCTCATAGACATTGCTCAGGACGAGCGCGCCGGTGCTGTCGTAAACCAGTTCCTGGTCGATGACCCGGGTGTTGCCGGTACCCGCATTTGCGGTCAGGCTGCCGCCGATCGAACCGCCATTTGCGACCGAAGCATCCTTGGTCGCCGTAGCCAGTACGGACCCGCCGGACGAACCGGTCTCCGTAATGACGACGGTTGCGCTGCCGATGACCGGTGCGTTGACCTGCTTCGAGACATAGCTCAGCCTGACGCCCTTGCCGTCGAAGTTTTCGGTCTGTTCGAAGGAACTGACACCGCCGCTCCCGGCGTTGGCGGTCAACGTGCCTTCAACCTCTCCGGCATTTTCGACCGAAGCGTCGCCGCTTGCCGTCGCATTGACGTTTCCGCCGACCGACGCGCCCTCAGCAACCGAGATCTTGGAATTGCCGGCGACAGAGGTTGTGCTCGACGCGAACACCTGCTCGACCAAGCCGCCCGCCCCGTCGAGCGTAACGGTCGTTTTGTTCGTGCTGTTGATGTTGCCGAGGAGGCTCGCCCGGACATCGTTGACGACGCTTCCCGCGACCGCGATCTCCACATTGCCGTTGGCAAAGCCGAGAACCTCATCGACCTTGCTCTTCGCGGTCGTCGCAAGCTTGGCGGAGCCGGGGGTGTAAGTCGTGTTGGATTCGTTGGTGACGGTCGTTTTTCCGGCCGGCGGCGCGGCGACGAACGTGTTTTCGATCGTGCGCGCGGCACCACCCGAATAAGCCAACACAGTGCCGGCGGTACCGGTCACCGTGCCGTCGGCGTTGCCGGATTGGCCGAAGAAGGTGACATTGCCCTTGGTCTTGCCGTCGGCGCTCGCCACATCGCCGACCGTGCCGGTCGCGTTGCCGCCGGCGGTGACGTCGGTCGTGGTGTCACCCGAAACGGTAGATTTGGTCGTCTCCACCGCGGCAACGACGACATTACCCGAGCGAACGGCGCCGGTCGAAGCGATCTTCACGTCACTCTTGCCGGCAAGAATGACGCCGTTGTGGATGGTTCCGCTATTGTCGAGCGACACGGTGCCACCAAAGCCGGTCGCCGAAAAACCACCGGTGACCAACCCGCTATTGGTGGCAGTCAGCGTATTATCCGCCTTGGCCGACGACCCGTTAAGCACGACGCCGACCGAATCGGTCACCGCGCCGGCCTTGTCGACCGCACCGATACTGCCGGCGTTGCCGAAGACGATTGCTCCATCGCCCTGTCCCGCGATCGGCGAGATGCCGATCGTGCCCGGCCCCGTGACCGTCCCCTTCGACGTCACCGCGATCGAGATGTCGCGATCCGGCGTCGCCTTGGCCGCGTCGATCTTGGCCTGAACGCTAGCGGCCGTTTCCGTGGCGCTCACCTCCACCGTCTGCTCGGCGTTCGCGCTTTCCGCAACGATCAGCGCCGAAAGCGGGAAAGCTGCCGAAACAAGCAGCGCGCCCTTAGCGAAACTGCGCAAATGAGAAGTGGAGTTGGTCGTCATGATTATTCCTCTGCTTGAATATGGCGAGTTACTGACCGCGCCCGAAGCCATGCGGGCGACAGGTAGGGCTGCGAAAACCAATAGAAGTCGAAGTATTCCCCCTGATTCAGACCGGTTGTTCGGTCGATCAAGGACGCAGATGCCAATTGCTGCGTTTGCAGAACGTTATTGATACGTCTTCATAGCGTTGCCGTAGCGTTATTAATGCGTCCGGCGCCTCTTCGGCATTGCTCCCGACTTTGGCCGCGTCCTATCCGATCCGGGCAACTGCGGTTTGCCGTGCGGGGATTGGAAAGGGAGGTGGGGGTGAACGGATTGGCCCGCTATCGGTTACGACTTCTAGGAGCATTTCAGTTGGTGGCGCCGAACGGGGAGCGGCTCGATGTGACCAGCAAGAAGGCAATCGCACTGCTTGCCCTCCTCGCCAGCGCCAATTCCGGCGAGCGATGGCGAGCATGGATCCAAGACAAGCTCTGGGGCTCGAGAGAATTGCGTCAGGCGCAGTCCAGCCTGCGGCTTGAACTGCATCGGTTACGCAAACTTACCGCGGGCACTCCTTTCCCCCTCGTCGAGGCAACCTCGCGAACGGTGCGCCTCAATCTGTCCATGATCGACATCGATATCCGGAACGAAGAGATCGTTGCACGGTCCACCGGAGAATTTCTCGAGGGGATCGACATCGCCGGAGAAGAGTCGTTCGAAGAATGGCTTAGGGAAATGCGCAACAACATCGCCGACCTGTCGAGTTCCCTACCGGCAGACAGAAAGACTTCGTCTCCCGCGAACACCAACTCTTCCCACGGCAGTCAAACCCAATCCGAGAATCCGCCCATTCCGGAATAGATTATTCGCTTCGACGATCTCGCGAACGGGGTAGAATCAAGTCATTGCAATCGGGCGGCTGCCTTCCTGCAACGGCTCAAAGCCCGCATCATGTGATATTGGACGCATTTATCACCGACGCCGAGTTCGTCCTCGATCTGGCGATACGACAAGCCTTTCAACCGGTGCATCAGGAATATGCGTCGGGTTCTCTTCGGCAGAGCGAGTAGCGCACGCCGATATACCGCTCGAAGTTCCCCACCTTCGATCTTCCGTTCCTGTTCCGGCGGGAGAGGGGCATCGCGCGCTTCATCGAGCGGATAGAGCATGCACCCTTTCCGGTGCCATGTCCGCGCCCGGTTAATCACCAGATTGCGAGCCGTCCGCGTCAAGTAGCCATTGGGATTTTCGAGCCTATCGAAAGCCCCGCTTCGCAGCACACAGGTAAATGCCTCCTGCACGAGATCCGGAGCTTCATCACGCCCAACTTTCCTCCGGAAGAAATGGAACATCCGATCATGCTGCGCCCTGTAGAATGCTTCGAACGTGGGGTAGGGTCCCGCGGCGGTCATGGCCGGTCTCCCTCGCGCTCGCGGGTGGGCAGCGGCGCATCGCGCGACGCACGATAGAGGGTGATCCCGCCCTCGATCCGATCGAGAATGAAGGTGTCGCGCTCGGCCTTTGCGGCGCGGATGTCGGACTTCGAGTAAATCCCGACATCGACGGCACAGCGATTGCCAAGCTCGCGGTCAATGGTCGCACGCGCGCGGCGCCAACAACGCTCGTCGGCAAAGAGCGGATGATTGACGACGACCCAGAATTCATAATCGGAAAATTCGATCGTTCGGCTGTCTTCGTACCAAGATCGCCGCGCATAGGGGCCGATGAGGATGATGCGCCTGATCCGTCCGGGCTCGGGCGCCTGAACCTGCGAGGGGTCAAACAGGCCGCGCAATATGCGGGTGATGCGCTCAATTTCGCGCTGCTTGCGCCGGATGAGGTGGCCGACGCGCGCCATCACGACTTCGCGCGCGTAAACGTCGGTTAGTGGGGGTATCATTTGCAGCTCGCACCGCGGCGGTCCGCGCGATTGCGCGCGGATAGGCAAGCGGTGTTCGCTGTGGTGCCGCCTGAGCGGCAATCAGCAACCGTCCGACACGCGGCCGGACCTACATGATGCCTGGCAGGATAATCCCCGGAATGGCCGCCAGTCGTTCCATTCCGTGAGACGGATTATGTCAGAATCCGGGAGTCCCGGCAAGCGGCCCGGGGCCAGCGCCTATTGACGCGCCGCCGCCTCAAGCTCGGCGATCTTGTCCGAGCATACTTGATGGACCACGCGACCAAGTTCCTCCACGCGCTCGCCGAGCCACGCGAGTTCCTCTTCGCTGATCCGATAGTGTTTTGAGTACCTTGCCTTCGTGTACGCTTCTTTCAGCTTCTGAAACATCGCGCGTTCGCGATGCGTCGCCTCGGGCCAGATGCCGTAAAGGCGACGGTCGAGCCCCTCTGCGAGCGAACGCAGGAAGGCGATATTGTGATTGTAAGGGGTATAGAAGGTCAGGGTGAGCAGAAGTCCCTGGTACAGTCGTTCCGTCGCTTGATGGAGGTCAAAGGCGGCGTATTTGAGCTGATTATCACCGACGCTCTTTCTCGCGCGTTCGAGAGAATATTGGGCCGCCGGCATATACTCGTCGAAATAATCTTTTGCCGCGGCCAAGGCTTGGCTCGGCGTTTTCGGCTTCGGGTTGGCCAATTCGCTATCGTCAGCTTCGTAAAGCGCGATCCCGTCCTTCGCGACCTCCATGAAGAAAACGCGGCCATGTGACAGCCCGTCATTCACCTCATGGAGGCTGTGAACGATGAAATTGACCGGCGTGTGGAGCGTCTTCTCAATCGTATAAGCTCTAATGAGCCGCTCCTCGGCAGTCGTCCAATAGGCGGCGCGGTCGGTCATCTCCTTCTGGCTGACGATGACGAGGATGTCATAGTCAGATTTATACTGGTTCGCCGACAGCGGCGCATCCACCCAGTCGCCCCGCGCATGGCTGCCGAACAGGATGATCTTGAGGATGCGCGCACCTTTGCGCGGTCCCGTCGCATTCTCGGTCGCGCGCCGAAACTCCTCGACGATCGTCTCGACGATCCGTTCGAGCTCGCGCTGCTTGGCGGCGGGAAGATGGGTGAGATCGGTACGCATGTAGCGGAATCTTCGGGAAGATCGGGCGCTTTGGCAAGAGCTAAAGCCCCATGCCGGGCAGCGAGGGCGCCGCTTGTGAGACCGCCGCGCTGATCGCCTGATTGGCGGCGGGCGCAGCGACGGCAGCTTGCGCCATGGCGGCCCCTGCGGCGGGTGCCTGTGAGAGCGCGGTCTGGACGACCCCGGCGCGCTCGTTGATCGCCGAAGTCAGTTTCGCGCGATCGTCGGTGATGATCGTTGCCGACTCCTTCGCGCGCGATATGCCGACATAGAAGCTCCTCTGGTCGACCAGGTTGGTGGCGCGGCTGTCGGCGTGGATGATAACATGATCGGCGGTGCGGCCCTGCGCGGCGAAAGCGGTATCGACATAGGCGTGGGCAATATGCCGGTCGCGCGCCGCGTCGAGGTCGAGGATCTGGGACTGACCACGAGAGCCGATCACCGTAGCCGTCCGCGCCTGCTCGTCGATGGCCGTGACTTCGCCGCGCGCGCCATTGATCCGCCCAGCATCGCGATCGTTGCGGGTAAAGCGGATGTTGTCGCCGGTTCTCAGGTCCATATTCTGCGGTGCGAACACCTGCACATTGCCGGCGCCCCATTGGCGAAGGCGCCAATCGACCTCACGCCCATCCCCGGACCTCAGCGCGATGGCGGCTTTCGCCGGATCGACCGCTTCGACACGATAGGCCTCTCCGCGCGCTACACCCTTGTCGGCATAGTCGCGCGTGAACCGCACGACATCGCCCCGGTCATAGCCTAGCGGGTCACGCGCCTCGGCGCGGGTGACCCCCTTGTTGACGAGGCTTTCCACGGCGACGGCGGGACCGGAAAGCGAGCCCGACTTCACCAGCGCCGCCCTTATGTCCGCCGTCAGAGTATCGCGCCCCTCGCGCGAGGGTTCGATGACCAGCGTTCGCGCCCGCTCCGCCTTCTCGAGCCCGGCATAGCGCTCGGCGATAGCGGCGAAGCGGCCGGAGCGATCCGCATGTTCCACAATCTGGCCGCCGCCACGATCGAGCGCGGCGAGCGCCTTCTTCGCATCGCCCTCGATCGACGCGAGCACCGCCTCCTTCGTGGCTGCATTGCTCTGCCGGACGATCTCGCCGAGCGTGGCGGTTTCCATGCCGACGGTCTGGAGCTGGGCGAAGGCCGCTCCGGCCTCGACCGATCCAAGCTGCTTGACATCACCCACAAGGATGGCGCGGGCATCGTGCTGCTCGGCCAGATCGAACAAACGCGCGGTATCGCGCGCCGACAAGAGCGAGGCTTCGTCGACGATCCATGCGAGCGGCTGACCCGGCGCAGAACCTTCCGGCACGAGCAGATGCCGCGCCACCGTATCGCCGCGTGCGCCGAGCGCTTCGCCGAGTGTCATAGCCGCCGATGCGGTCGGCGCCAGCGCGATCACCGAAACGCCGCGTGCCTCGGCCTCGCGCGCGAAGGTCGCAAGCACCGTCGTCGTCTTGGCGGTCCCGGCATAGCCCTGCACCGCAGTTATGCGATTGCGGCTGGTAAGGAGCTGTTCGGTTGCGGCCTTCTGGTCAGCGTTCCAGCCAAAGCCGGACCGCTCCGCCTGCGCCGCCGCACGCGCGACCGCCTTGGCGGCGCCGAGCGGGGATGCGATCGGCGCAAGCGCACCGCGTCCGCGCGCTTCCATCCGCAGCAACTTCTCCTCAGCGGCTATATTCTGCCGCGTCGCGAACCCGCCGAACGCGGCGCCGCGCCGATCGAGAAAGGTGCGATCGACCAGCTCGCCCTCCTTTGTCGCCCGCCCGATCGCTTCACCGATCTCGGCATAGCCGACTTTCCCAAGACCAACCCGTCCCGCTTCCTCGTGCAGCGCCGCGACCGAGAACACCGATTGCCGCTCGCCAAGCTTGTCGGCAGCGTGCGCCACGGCGCGATCGGCGATCGATGGATTGGGAAAGTGAAGGCCGCTCGCCGCCCTGGCCTCGGCCTCGCGCACCAACGCCAGCCGCGCGTCGGCATCGAACCCCGCCCGGTCGGCGGTCTCGCGCCAGTCGGCGACAAGCGCGCCATGGTCGGTCGCCACTTTCGCCTGCCGCGTATCAAGCGCGGCAACCTGCTTTTCGGCAGCGCTGGCTTCCTCACGCGTCGTGCCCCGTTCGCCCAGTGCTGCCTCAATCTCGGCGCTACGCGTGCTGAACGCCGCCATGACGTCGGCCGAGACGCCCTTGATCTCGAACATCGACTCCTTGCCCGGCGCAATCTCATAGCCGAGTTCGCGGACCTTCAGGGCCAGCTCTTGCCGGTAGATGGCGCCGATGTGCTTCTGAAGCTGATAGATGGCGCGCGGTTCGAGGCTTCGCCAGCTTCCATCCTCGCCCTGCGTCGCGTTCATGATGACATTATGGGTATGAAGCTGCGGGTCCTGCGCCCGGCTCGTGCCATGCTGGAAGCTCGCGACGACGAGATTGCCGGTGGCCTCGCGGTTAACCGTGCCGCCATGTCGGACCCGCGTCGCGGCCATATGCGCCTCGACATGCGCGAGCGCGGTCTTCACCGCCTGTCCATGTGCTTCGATCAACCGCCGGTCGCCCGCGACCTCGGCCATGATCGACACCGACTTGGGCGCACTCAGCGTCACATCCCAGCCGGGCCGATGCTCAAGCTGGCCGTCGCGCACGGTGCCGAGTTGCTGGCCCGCGACCTTGCCGTCGAGAAGTTCGCGGAAGGTGTCGCGATCGACGTCACCCGATAGTCCAAGCTCCTCGGTGCCCTTGCCGTTCCATTCGGACGGCGACAGCCCGCCGTCGGCGTAATAGTCGTCAGCCTCATAATAGCTGCTCGCCTGCGCCGAACTGGTCAGCGCCGATACCGACGCGACCATTAGATCGGCCCGCCATCGTCCGCAGGCGGAGGCGCTGATGGTTTTTTCCCTGCCTTCGGCTTTTCGACGACCTGCTTCTCGGCCGGCGGCGACACATCGCTGTCGGGCTCTCCTTTGGGCGCTGCCTCCAACGGCCGGTGCCAGAGGGTCGTCTCGGGATTCGCCGCGACGAAAGCGGGCTGACGCGGCTCGCCGCGTTTCTCGATATGGTCGGCGGTGAGCGCGATGCGCGCAACCGGGAGCCCATCGGGGAACAGCAAATAGCCCTCATAACGCGCGAGGCGGAGTTCGCTTTCGAACACGGCGGGACGCGTCTTGCGCTGGCGGCCGAGCGTCATCCGTGGCTTGTCGTCGCCATCGCCCAGCGCGCCGGTCATGGTCTGGATCTCGACCTCGCAGGTGCCGATCGTGTCGCTCGCCCAGCGCCGGGATTCGCCGTCGCCCATCTGGAGGAACAGTTTGGTGTTGCAGCAGCCGAGCATGGATTCGGCAAGATCGTCGCCATAGCGATGCCGCATCTGCCCGACGCCCTGGAAGGTCAGCACGACCGCCGCCCCGAACTTGCGGCCCTCGGGCAGCAACCGCGTCAGATTGTCGACGCGCGGCAAGTCGGCAAGTTCGTCGAGGAGGAACCAAACGCGGCGGTCCGATGACGGAGCAAGGCCAAGCATCGCACTCGCGGCGCATTCGAGCCAGCACGCCAGCAAGGGCTTCAACGCCGCAAATTGCTCCTCCTTTCGCGGCACGAAGATCCAGGGCTTGGCGCCCTTCGTTTCGTCAAGCCCGGCGATGAACTCCCGGAACGAAAAGACCTTCTCGCCCTCTTCAGGCATCCGAAGGAACTGGATCAGGTTCGCGGCCTTCGCGAGCATGAAGAGCACGCTGCCGGTGGCCCGGTCGGCGTCGTCGGTGAAGGTGCGCGCCGACGACGTGTCCTTGAGCCAGGTCTTGAGCTCTTCCTTGCCCAGCGTCTTCAGTGCCGTGTGCAGATCGAGCAGCGTGCATCTTTCCTCTCTCCAAAGTTCGCGGATCATGTTGGCCACGAGGATGCGGCTCGTCTCCAGCCAGACATCCTTGTCCTTATCACTGGTCTCGGTAACGAGCTGCTGCGCGATGCGATCGGCGTCGGCGGGATGCGCGATCTCGGCGAAAGGCGACCAATAGACGCAGCGGGCATCGAAGGGATTGAGGATGATGTCACCGCACTCGGGCCGGAAGTAATGGGCGATGAACTCGCCGCTGGTGTCATAGACCAGCGCGGCTTCGCCGCGCGCGGCGATACCGTCGAGCATCTGGCGCAGCACCGTCGTCTTGCCGCTGCCCGTCGTGCCGACCATCGCCATGTGGCGGGTTTCGAGGCGGCGGGGAAAGGGGACGGGACCGATCGCCAGCGGATGCGAACCGGCTTCGGCTCGCGCGCGCTTCACAAGCTCCTTCTCGCTCGTCACCTTGGTGCCGTCGATCACGCGATCCCGGAGCGCGCGTTCGCGCCTGCGCGCCGCGACATCGCGGAGCAGGAAAAGGCCGGACAGCCACGCGACAAACCCCAGCATGGCGCCGCGCATGACGAACGACTTGGCGATGCTCGCCCGGCGAACCCAATAAGGATCGGTCGCAACCGTACGGGCGGGAGTCAGATAGTCTCTCCCCTCGTAGCGGATCACTATCCCGGGATCACCGCCGTTGCCTGCAAACCATGACAGCATCTTCGCGTGATAATGGGTGCCGGTGTCCCGGAGGATGCTCGGGTCGAGCATCAGATAGGGCGCGGCCAAACCGCCCAGCGCGATCGACGCGACCATGATCGCGAACTGTCGTTTGAACCGCCGCGTCTGGCTGTAGCGAAGATGACGCCGCAGCGTCTCGGCATGAAGCCGGAGATCGTGAGGCTCGCTCATGACCGTTCCTCCGCTGTCGCGCGTTGCCGGTTATAGGCCCGCTGTGTCTCGGCGGTGATGACCTCGTCGGTCTTGCCGCCGCCCATCGCCGCGCTGCGCGCATAGCAATAGGCAGCGCAGGCCGTGTGCAAGGTGCGGTCGAGCAGGCGTTCGACATCGGCGAGGCGCGTGCTCATCGACGCCACCTCGGCGACCAGTTCGCGATCGCCTGAGCTGCTGATGGTGGGATTTACATGACCGTCGATCCCAGTCTTCACGCAGCGGCGGAGCATCGCGTAAACTGTCTTGCCTTGACGCTCGGCCAGCGCGCGAAGCGCCGTGTCGAGCGCCGCAGGCAGGCGAACGGAATGTTGGACGGTCTTCATCACGCCGCCTCCCTGAGGGTGCGGATCGCACCCTTGAATTTTGGCGGAATTGCGTCGCTTCGGCGAAACGACGGAGGAGCGCACTCTGATCGCACCCTCGAAAAGTGGCGGAAAAGCTGGATGCACCCGTGCGTGAGGTGTGTATCCAAATTACGGGTCCGATGCGTAGCATCGCGGCCCCGCAACCTCGCTTCGAAGAGGACCGGTTCAGACATGATCCGGACCCTCCGTGACGGGGCGCTTTGTTCCCTTGCGAGCGGCCCAATCGGCGATCATTGCCTTCGCTTTGCGGTCGGCTGTTTGGCGGTCGTAAGGATTCTTTGCCGGTGGAGATTCGCGGCGGCCATTGTCCGCAAGCCAGGCGAGAATAGCGCGCTCGATAGCTGCCCGCATATGATCTCGAAGATCGTTCGCCTCGAAAGGATCGAGGGCAATCGCGACGCCGCGGCTGAAGATTTCTCCGCCCAAGGGAAGCGCAAAATCGCCCGCCATTTGAAGCGGACCATCGATGTGGCAGTGGCTCACGTCGCCATCGTAGACTGCCAGCGGTGGCCGCTCGGCGTAGCGCCAGAAATTGACCGCAGCGCGGTAGGTGTCGCCATCCTCGCCATGGGCGAGCAACTTTTCGATGATCGGCCACATGTAGGCGGCGGTCTGAACATCTGCGTCGATGTGCATGTCGGGCTTGGGGTTCGAAGAAAAGAAGCGAGCAAGAGCGTTGCGAAGAACGGACATGTCGTGTCCTCCTGAATCGAGAGCTGATCGGGGTGCGCGGACGGCAATTCGCCGCGTCGGCATCAAGTCGCGGGGCGAGCCTCGGTGAGCCGCGCGATGGACGCGGTCGTGATCAGCGTTCGCGTGCCGATTTTCAGCGCATCGACCTGGCCGGTCTTGATGAGCTTGTAGATTGTACTCCGGCCGACGCCGAGCGCCTTGGCCGTGCGGTTAATCGAGTATGCGAGTTCATCCATTGTCGCCTCCGTTGGAGTGCCGCGATGCGGCGGGCGACAGGATCATTTGCAGCTAATCGCCGGCAGTTCCAACGGCATACGGATGTACCGGGAATCCGCCGTTCGCGGCTGTTCCCCGGTAATTGCCTACCTCGGGAAACCACACAAATGCGTGGCTCCCCGGTAATTCAGCGCCAGATTAAGACGAACGATTTTTCGCGATCGTCTCCAAAATTTGATTTGCGTACGGTGCAAGCTGCGTCTGGCTGGGGACCTTTAGGCGCCTGCCGCGATACCAATCCTCCATCAGCTCTATGATTTCCCTCTGATTGCCGCGCTTCTTGGAGATATCGAGCGCTCGCACCTTGGGATGATCAATCAATGCGATGATTGCATTGGTATGATCGTACTGCTTCGGCGCCCCCTTGCGACTTGGTTCGGCTTTGGCGTCCGCAATGAGCTTGTCGACGTCCGCTTCGAGGAAAAGCTCGCGGCCGAACCAGAAGCCGACCGGGCCGACGAGCGCGCTTCGAATCGCTCCTTCTCGCGCCACATGGGCAGCTCGAAGTTTGCCGAAGAAATAGCGGTGATCGACATACCGCCGCACCCCGCTCTTCGTTCGGTAGAACGCGCGCAGAGTCGACTCTCGTTGGAGGAGAGCAAATAATCGTTCCAGGTTCCGCGCTGCCGGCTCGTCAGGGTTGGAATAAGCGGCATCCTGCGGAGCGGACGCCTTGATCCCCCCGTATTGAAGGGCGCGCCACGACGCGACCACGGTCATTGTCAGGATGAAGCAAGCTAGCCCGATGATCAGCAATGTATCGGCGCCGGATGCTCTGTTGATAGTCCACACGGTTCCCAAGGTCAGCATCAGAATCGCCGAGATGGCGGTCGCGACTAGCGCCAACCACAGCGCCCAATAGCGGTTCTGGACAAGACGCGAGGAGTCCGCCGCGATGCGGTCGAGCTCGGCGAGGCCAGCCTGTTCGTCATCGTTGACGAAGCGAGCCGCGACGATGCGGAGCGGCAATACTTCCTTCCGGTCGTCCACCATCTTCTCCTACCGAGAGATGGCTACATTGCCTCGATTACGTCAGCGATACAAATGCTTGCGCACGCGCGGGCGGGCAGCGAAAGACGTCTGCAGCCAGCTCGGATCGTGGTAGCCCGGTGGTAGCCTGATAAAAACGAGAGCGTCTGGGGCCGCAACCGGGGCCTCGCAAATCGTTGATATCACTAGGAAAACTGGAGCGGGCGAAGGGATTCGAACCCTCGACCCCAACCTTGGCAACTTGACCTTCGGGCTTTCCTAGAGCTTCCAATGCTATCCTAAAACCCTATATTTCCTATATTTCTTGATTTTCTTTCTGCCCTCTCGTATCCTAATTTTGTCTCCAGTTTGACGGTTGCAGGAGACAATTTGGAGACAAAGCCGCTCGGTTTTGGTTTTGTCTCCAGCAGGAGAGACATGATGCCGACGGGCAAGCTGACCAAACGGGCGATCGACGCGCTTGCCGTGCCAGACAGCAAGCAGCTCATCTATTGGGATAGCGAAGTGAAGGGCTTCGGCCTGAGGGTGCTCCCTTCGGGGCTCAAGACTTTCGTCGTTCAATATCGCAATGCCGAGGGTATCAAACGCCGGATGAACCTCGGCCGGTTCGGCGTGCTGACGGTCGATACGGCCCGCGATCTTGCAAAGCTCAAGTTGGCCGAGGTCATCGTCGGCGAGGATCCCGCCGACAAGGTCAGGCAGGTCCGCAAGGGAATGACCGTAGCGGAGATGTGCGACTGGTATTTGGAGGAAGCTCGCGCCGGGAATATCCTAGGCCGCAAGAATCTTCCCATCAAAACGTCGTCGCTCGATATGGACGAGAGCCGGGTTCGAACCCACATCGTACCCCTGCTTGGCAATCGCATCGTGAAGCATCTCCGGATCGCCGACGTCGAGCAGATGCAATCCGACGTAAAGAACGGGAAGACGGCCAAACCCCGAACGGGAGGGCGAGGCGGCATGGCAACGGGCGGGCCCGGCGTGGCGGGCCGCTGCCTCGGCACGCTTCAGGCGATCATCGGTCACGCGAAGCACAAGGGTCTGCTCGAAGTACACCCGACCCTCGGGGCCAAGAAGCTCGCGAGCAAAAAGAAGACGCGGCGCCTCAGCGTCGCTGAAATCGAGATGATGGGGAAGGCCATCGCTCATGCCGAGGTGAGCGGCGAGAATCCGGTCGCTCTCGGCGTCCTGCGCACCTTGCTGCTGACGGGCTATCGCCGGGAAGAAGGGCAAGCGATGCGCCGCAGCTGGCTTCATCCCGATGCCGGCTATGTTGCTTTTCCCGACACGAAGGGCGGCGCACAGATTCGAGCGATCGGTCCGGCCGCGGTGCGGGTTCTGCAAGACCAGGCAGAGATTGCGGGCAATCCGCACCTGTTTCCCTCGACCATCGGCGACGGTCCCTTCACGGCGGTTAGCGAGTGCCTCCGGCGCGTGTGCGTTTTGGCAGGTATAGAGGGTGTGACGCCCCATACGCTTCGCCACACCTTCGGAAGCGTCGCGGGAGATTTGGGATTCTCGGAACTCACGATCCGCGCAATGCTCGGACATGCTTCGCAGAATGTGACCCAGGATTATGTCCACATCGATGAAGCGCTGAAACTCGCTGTCCGGCGGACCTCGGACGAAATCGAGCGGCTGCTGGCGAGCGGCGCGGCCAAGCTCGGGACCATGCGACACGCCGCTTGACGGGACGGAACAGGATACGAGCTCTGCTAGGCGATGCGCCGCATCGTCGGACGCACCGTCGCGCACGCGGGCGTGCCATCCTTACCCGTGCCAATGATCGCAATCTCGATGGGCCGCATATCCTTCGCGGCCGCGTCGAGCAGCTCCTGATCGATATCATGTATGTCGATCTTCATCCGCCGCGACCAAGGCGAAGCCGCGTCACCCGCCATTTGCCCGACACGAATATAGACGAACCGGCGCTCCGGCCCCTCGCGCCGCACCTGGTCGCCGAAGAATTTGGGACCCGGGCCGACGCGCACGGAGAAATCGAAGGCCAAGGCTTCACCCATGCGGGACGCTTTGGGATCGAGCGGCCGGTCGTCCTTGCCTTGCAAGCTGTGAAGCACGCCAGGCACCGGCTGTTCGATGACGATCCGAAAGGCGATCTCGCTCTGCTGTTCGCGACCCATGACGAGGCTATAGCCCGATCGCGCAAGCGGACCAACTAATCGGATATTCCCGATTGGAATTGACGGATGCGATTCCATCGGATAATTCCGATGCATGCAAACCGATTCCGCCTTGTCCATTCTCGCCGCGCTGGGACACCCGACACGCCTCGATGCCTTTCGCCTGCTCGTCAAACATGAGCCCGACGGCCTGTCGACGGGTCAACTTGTCGAAGCGTCGGGACTCACCCAGAGTACCTTCTCCACCCATCTCGCGGTGCTCGCCAAAGCCGGCCTCGTGATATCCGAGAAGCGCGGGCGTCAAATTATCCAGCGCGCGGATATCGACGCGCTTCGCGGCCTGATGCTCTTCCTGGCGAAGGACTGCTGCCAAGGCCGGGCGGAGCTGTGCGAGCCGCTGCTCGCAGAACTCGCCTGCTGCTGAAGGAACGCGCGCTATGACCGACATCGTCATCTACCATAACCCCGCCTGCGGGACCTCCCGCAACACCCTCGCGATGATTCGCAATGCCGGGATCGAACCGCATGTCGTCGAGTATCTGAAGACGCCGCCGTCGCGTGCGCTGCTCGAACAGTTGATCGTCCGCGCCGGCATCACGGCTCGCGAACTCCTGCGAGAGAAAGGCACGCCCTATGCGGAGCTGGGGCTCGGAGACATGGCCCTTGGCGACGAAGCGCTGATCGACGCGATGATGGCGCATCCCGCCCTGATCAACCGCCCGTTGGTGGTCTCGCCGCTCGGCGTGAAGCTCTGCCGTCCCTCCGAAACGGTACTCGACCTCATCCCTGCGGGGCAACGCGGCGCCTTCGCCAAGGAAGACGGCGAACAGGTAATCGACGCCGCTGGCAACCGCGTCGGCGCCTGAGCCAAGCCGATGACAGAACCCAAGCGGGAACGGCTGTCGTTCCTCGATCGCTATCTCACCCTCTGGATCTTCCTCGCGATGGCGCTCGGCGTGTTGCTCGGTTCGGTGTTCACCGGCCTGCCCGCCGCGATCGATGCCCTCTCGTGGGGCTCGACCAACATCCCGATCGCGATCGGCCTTATCCTGATGATGTATCCGCCGCTCGCGCGCGTCCGCTACGAGGAATTGCCGCGCGTGTTCGAGGACAAAAGGGTGCTCGCCATCTCGCTCATCCAGAACTGGATCATCGGTCCCGTGCTGATGTTCGCGCTCGCGGTGATCTTCCTGTCAGACAAGCCCGAATATATGACCGGGCTGATCCTGATCGGCCTCGCGCGCTGCATCGCGATGGTGATCGTCTGGAACCAGCTCGCGAAGGGCGACAATCAATATGTCGCGGCACTGGTGGCGTTCAACTCGATCTTCCAGATCCTGTTCTTCAGCATCTATGCCTGGTTCTTCCTGACGATATTGCCGCCGCTGTTCGGTCTCGAAGGCAGCGTTATCGACGTAAGCTTCTGGACCGTCGCCGAAGCCGTCCTCATTTATCTCGGCGTTCCCTTTGCGGCGGGCTATCTCACTCGCAAGTGGCTCGCAGACGCCAAGGGCAACGAATGGTATGAGACGCGCTTCCTCCCGCGCATCGCGCCGATCACGCTTGTCGCGCTGCTCTTCACGATCGTCGCAATGTTCAGCCTCAAGGGCGGTGAGATCGTCACCATTCCCGGCGACGTCGTGCGCATCGCCGTCCCGCTGACCATCTATTTCGTCGTGCAGTTCGTCATCAGCTTCTGGATGGGCAAGCTGATCGAGGCCGATTATCCGCGCACGACCGCGGTCGCCTTCACCGCCGCCGGAAATAATTTCGAGCTTGCGATCGCGGTTGCGATTGCCGCCTTCGGGCTCGCCTCGCCGGTCGCCTTCGCCGCCGTCATCGGCCCGCTCGTCGAAGTTCCCGTGCTCATCCTGCTGGTGAGCGTCGCCTTCTGGTTCGGACGCCGCTGGTTCCCGGCATCCACCCCCGCGAAAGACTGATTGTCATGGCTTCCCCCACCTTTTCGCGCCTGCGCGCGCTCGCCGATCCCACCCATCTTCCGGCGCTCAGCGCGGAATATATCCGCTCGCAGCCCGCGCTCGGCCTCGGCCCGCTCGACCCAGCGCCGCGCATCCTGCTGCTCTACGGCAGCTTGCGCGAACGCTCCTATTCGCGGCTCGTCGTCGAAGAGACCGCGCGCCTGCTCCAGCTCTTCGGCTGCGAGACGCGCATCTTCGATCCGTCGGACCTGCCGCTGCCCGATTTGATCGCCGACGACGACCACCCGGCCGTCGAGGAACTGCGCCAGCATTCGCTCTGGTCCGAGGGCCAGGTCTGGTGCAGCCCCGAACGGCATGGCCAGATCACCGGCATCATGAAGGCGCAGGTCGATCACCTGCCGCTCGCATACAAAGGGCTACGCCCGACACAGGGCCGCACCCTCGCGGTGATGCAGGTGTCGGCGGGGTCGCAATCGTTCAACAGCGTCAATACGCTCCGCATCCTCGGCCGCTGGATGCGGATGATCACCATCCCCAACCAGTCGAGCGTCGCCAAGGCTTATGCCGAGTTCGACGAGGCGGGCCGGATGCTCCCGTCGAGCTATTACGACCGGATCGTCGACGTTGCGGAGGAACTTGTGTGCTTCACCGTGCTGACGCGCGGCCATGCCACGCAGCTTGTCGACCGCTATTCGGAACGCAAGGACCGCGCCGAACCCGTCGTGACGCCGGCGCGATTGGCGGGGCTGCCGGGAGCCTGAGCCCGGGACCACGTCCAGCCCAGGTCGGCACCGAAGCGATCTTGCACCAGGGGCGCCTCCGATCTAGAGGCGGATTACCGGGGCCGCGCAACCTCCCGGTAAAGCGTCCCGGCGCTCAAGCGTTGCCTGTTCGTCCTCGATTTCGGGGATCAGGAGGTTTGCTTGAGGCTGTATCTTGCCGCGACTTTACTCGCCCTGCCCGCACCCGCTCTCGCCGAAGATGGCCTGACCATCACGGGCAGCATGCGCCTGCGCTATGAAATGATCCAAGGACAGGCGCCGACGGGATTCGACGAGAAGGACGACCTGCTCAATGTCCGCACGATCGTCGGCGGCGAATATCGCAGCGACGGATTTCGCTTGGGCGCCGAACTCTACGACAGCCGCGTCTATGGGAGCGAGGCGGGAACCCCGGTGACGACGGGCGAAGTCAACGCGTTCGAACTGGTCCAGGCCTATGTCGGCTATGAGGCGCGCGATGCCTTCGGTGCAGGCACGAAGCTCGATCTCCAGGCCGGCCGCTTCACGCTGAACCTGGGATCGCGGCGGCTGGTGGCCGCGGACGATTATCGCAATACGACCAGCGGCTATACGGGTCTCCGCGCCGACCTGGCGCTGCGCGGAGGTGTCGCGGCGACCTTTATCTATACGCTTCCGCAGGTGCGGCTGCCCGACGACCGCGCGTCGCTCGACGCCAACCGGGTCAAGTTCGACAAGGAGAGCTTTGACCTGCAACTCTGGGGCGGCCTCGCGACGAAGAAGCTCGGCGGGTCGCGCGGCTCGGTCGAGATTTCCTACTTCCATCTCGGCGAGCGCGACGCGCCGCAGCGGCCGACGCGCGACCGTTCGCTCGAAACGATCGGACTGCGCGCCTATCGCGATCCCGCGCCGGGCCGGTTCGATTATGAGAGCGAGACTTTCTACCAGTTCGGTACGATCAGCAGCAGCCTCGCTCCCTCGGCAGCCAAGTCCGATGTGTCGGCGTGGTTCACGCATCTCGAGGCGGGTTACAGCTTCCGCCACCCTTGGTCGCCGCGCCTATCGCTCGAATTCGACTATGCGAGCGGCGACGGCCGGGGAGGCGATTTCGGCCGCTTCGATACCTTGTTCGGCATGCGCCGCGCGGAACTCGCGCCAGCGGGCCTCTATAATGCGGTCGGACGGGCCAATCTTCTGTCCCCGGCGATCCGTATCGAAACAATACCGTCAAGGCGCCTCGATGCCTTTGCGGCCTACCGGCCGCTCTGGCTGGCCTCGCGGTTCGACAGTTTTTCGACGACCGGCGTTCGCGATCCATCCGGCGCCTCCGGCCGCTTCGCGGGACACCAGGTCGAAGCGCGCCTGCGCTACTGGCTCGTACCGAAGCGCCTCCGCCTCGAATGGAGCGGCCTGTTTCTCGGCAAGGGCCGGTTTCTCCGAAACGCGCCCAATGCACCGGCCGGGGGCAACACGCTGTATAATTCCTTCAATGCCACCATCAGCTTCTGAAACCGGCGCAGGTCGCAAACAGCATGCTTGGCTTCTGCGAGCAGCAACCTGTATAGACGGGTTATGGATGTTACCACTCGCACCCCCGGACGCGGATCAAAACTCTCGAATGGATCTGCGGCCGCCCGGCCCGGCAACTCCGATGACGAAAATGACAAGTCTCCGCCTCGCTATGCCGCCATCAAGCAGAGCATTTGCGATGCCGTTCGCGACGGACTTCTTAAGCCGGGCGACCGGGTTCCATCGGAAGCAGAGCTAGTCCAACAATTCGACGTGTCACGGATGACCGCCAATCGGGCGCTTCGCGAACTACAGGCGGCAGGCGTTCTTGTACGCCGCGCGGGTAGCGGATCGTTCATCGCCGAGCCCAAGCCGATCGGCCAGATGATCGAAATTCGCAATATCGCCGAAGAGATCCGCGAGCGCGGTCACATCTATCGGGCCCGCGTCGTGCAGAATGACGAGATACGCGCCAATGCGGACCTTGCGGCGCTACTGGAGGTTCCGGTCGGCACGAGGCTTTTCCACTCGATCATCGTTCATCACGAAGCCGAGTTCCCGATCCAGCTCGAGGAGCGTTTCGTGCTCGCGTCGGCGGCTCCCGATTATGGGAAGATCGACTTCACCCAGATGACGCCGAACGAATATCTGACGCGGACGGCGCCGCTCGAGCGCGTCGAACATCGGGTTCGCGCCGAGATGCCCGACGCGCACACCCACAGCATGCTGGGGCTCTCGGACGGCGAACCCGTGTTGCGGATGACGCGGCGGACGTGGAGCCATTCGCGCCTCGTCAGCCATGCCTGGCTGACGCATCCCGGATCGCGATTCGAGCTGTCGGCGGCCTTCTCGATCGACGATTGACGCCGCTCAGCTGGTGCGCGTGACGACCACCGGTTTGCGGCGCCGGCGCAGCCAGCGGAAATCGGCGCGGCTGAAGCTCTTGAACAGCAGATAGAAGCCGGTGCCCGAGAGCCAGAGCGCGCCAAAGGCGACGAAAATGATGAGCGGGTGGTTGAAGCTCTTCCGGTTGATGTAATCCATGTTGTGGAGCATCCAGAAGAAGTCCCACGTCCGCCAGGTGTCGCCGCGCATGACGAGGAAGCGCGCGGTGTCGAGCGAGACATAGGCGCTGCTGTTCTCGTCGTCCGCGAAATCGACGCGCCACATCGCCCCCTCATGATCGCGCGATTCGAGGTTCGGCTTGGCGATTACGCTCACCTCTCGGATCGGCGCCTCGTTCATCATGGAGGCGACTTCGCGCGCCATGGCCTCGTCGACCCGGATGTGCTCGCCGCTTGTCGCGTCGACGAGACGGACGCCTTTTGCGGAGCGCACTTCATAGACCGGCCGGGTTCCGAGATCGCGAAGGATCACGCCCGTGACAGGTTCGCCGCGCGGCAGGGCCGCCACGTCGAAATATTCCCCCGGTGGCAGTGGATGCGCATGCGACATCCCGCCGCCGTGCCCGCCGACCTTATCCTTGTCGAGCAGCGCCATCACCGATCCGCTGAGCGCCCAGAGCAGGAACTGGAGACCCAGGATCAGCCCGACCCATTTGTGGATGCGCCGGAAGAAGAGCGGCGTCAGTCGGATGCGTTTCATGCCTGCTTCCTCTTGCGGCGTTTGAAGGACCAGATCAGCAACCACGCCCCGCTGATCGCCATCGCGAAGACGCTCCAGGTCGCGACGCGGAGCAACGGGTTGTTGACGTCGGTCCGCTCATCATAGTCCATGATGTGGAGCATCCACGCGAAGTCGAACACGCGCCACAATGCGTGGCGGCGCGAGATAAGCTCACCGGTCGTCGGCGACAGATAGAGCGTCGGGCGGTTCCAGCCCTCGAACTCGACCTGCCAATAGGGCGGCTTGCGCGACTGCATTTCCTGTGGCGCTTCGGTCAACAGCCGCACCGACACGATCTTGCCGTCGCCGGTGTAGATGCGCCGCGCCTGCTCGCGGACCTGGGACTCGGTAAGCGCAGGCAGCGGCGCACCCGAGCGGGCATCGAACAGCCGCGCCCCTTCGGGAGTTTCAGCGCGCCAGACGGGGCGATCGAAGAACCGCTGCAAGCGAACCTCGGACGCACCGGGCGCGGCCGCAACGATCCGCGACGGCGGCGCGAGGCCCGCGAGGTCGAAGGGCTGAACCATCGGCGCGCGCACGAGATGGTCGCCATGGATGGTGTCGATATGCACGACCACCATGTAGAAGCCGGTCAGCGTCCAGAGCAGCGCCTGGACGCCGACCACCAAGGCCAGCCATTTATGCGTTCGCCGGACGAGCAGCGGCCAACGGATCGCCATATCGATTACCCTCAGAACGCGGTGCGGAAGCCGACGTAGAAACGCCGTCCGAGCAGGTCATAGGTCATCGTGTCGGTGTTCGCATCGGTGAAGCTCTGGATATAGGGCGCCTTGCGATCGAAAAGATTGTCGACACCGACCTGGAACCGGGTCTTCTCGTCGATTTCGAAAGCGACCTGGAGATTGTGGTAGAAGACATTCGGCGTGCTGTAGCCGATGTCGCCGGGGGCCGCATTGAAGTCGGTCGCCTTGCCGATCCACTGGGTCGACCAGGTCGCGCTGACCCCGTCCTTTTCAGCGGTCAGCACGCCATAGCCGCGCCATTTCGGATAGCCGCCATTGCCGCCGCCGATAAAGCCGTCGAAGTCGATCGGCGCGCCGCCGGGGAAAGGCAGGACCACATATTTGTTGAGATAGGTCACGTTGACGTCGAGCGAGACGTTCACGCTGCCGATGTCATTGTTGTAAACGAGACCCAGATCGAGGCCGTTCATTTCTTCGCGGCCCGTGTTGATCGGTTGCGCGGAGAGGAAGGTAACCTCGCCGGTCAACGGGCTGCGGGTAAAATCTTCGCAGAAGGGATGCGAAAGATTCTGGCTCGCATAACAAATGCTGAGCTTTGTCGAGCCCGGAATAGCACGGATCGCATCCTTGATCTTGATGTCGAACCAGTCGGCAGTGAGCGAGAGTCCCGGAACCAGTCCCTTCGGTGAAATCACCGTCCCGACGGTCCAGGTCGTCGAGCTTTCGGGTTTCAGATTCTCGTTGCCGCCGACCGTTGTCAGGATCGTTGTACCGAGCTGAACATAATTGGCCGGCACGCCCGACGCCTGACAATTGGCGATCAGTGTCGCATTGCCGCTGGTCGAATAGCGCGAGCAGGGGTCGGTGGTCGTCAGATTGCCCTCGGAGACGCCGCCGAACAATTCGGGGACGTTCGGAATGCGAAAGCCGGTGCCGTAGGTGCCGCGCAGGCGGAAGCTGTCATTGATGACCCAGTCGACGCTCCCCTTGTAGTTCCAGTCGCTGCCGAACAGGTCGTAGTTCGAGTAGCGAACCGCGCCGTCGAGGGTAAGCGACTGGAAGAAGGGTGTGTCGGCCAGAACGGGCACCGACAGTTCGAGATAGGCTTCCTTCGCCGTGCTCGTTCCGGAGATCGGATCCTGCTGGTTGGTGTTGGCAATACCGAGCACCGTCAGCGGATCGGGATCGCGCCAACCCTTTTCCTTGCGATAGACGACACCCGCCGCGAAGGAGACGGGGCCTGCGGGCAGCTTGAAGAGATCGCCGTTGATATCGGCGGTGACCGTCGCAAGCTCGTTGCCGCCGCGGTCGCGCGACGTGAACAGGATATAGTCGAGAACCTCCGGGGTCAGGTCGCCGAACCCGAGATAGTCGGCGCAGGGGATCGTGGCACCGGCAGCAAGACTGCACTTGGTCGTATCGAGGGAATTCGCCACTCGCTCGAGATTGGCGATGTTGGTCGAACCATCGACCGCGGTGTTGCGGCCGAAGGCGCCCGCGATTTCCCATCCCCAATCGTTCGAGAGCTTGCCGCGGAGGCCAAACGTACCCTGCCAGGTATCGGTTTCCTGGAAGAATTGGCGCGGGCCGGGCTCGGCGAGGCGGCGCTGGATGAGGACGATATTCTGCCCCGTCGGATTGGTGGGATTGCTCGCCGCGATCGAGAGGTTGCGCAGCGTTCCGGGCGTCGCGATCTGATTCGACTTGCGGAAGGTGTAAAGGAATTCGCCGAACGCCTCGATATTGTCAGTGATGTCATAGTCGGCGAAAAACGCCGTGCTCACGCGCTCGACCGGGCTCACCGCGTTGAGGAACGGGTTCGAGTTGAAGTTGTGCTTGGCAGCGCTGTACGGCTCGAAGAAGTTGCCGTTACCGCCCAGCACCTGATTGAAGTTGATCTGCTGGCCGTTCGGCAGCACCGCGCGGCCGCCGATCGTCGAGGCGCTGTTCACGCAGCTCAGCATGCCGGGCGTGGTTTCGGCAAGCGAGCAAGGCGCGCGCGTTGCCATATTGACCGCGCTCGTCTTCTGATAGGTGACCGCCGCCATGAAACCGCCGCGATCGTTGCGGACGCCCCACAGGAGGTCGGCGGTGAAGTCCGAGCCATCGCCCTTTTCGGTGATGCCTTGGCGCACGCTGAGGCCGAGGCCTTCATAGTCAGTGCGGGTCACGAGGTTGACCACGCCCGCCATCGCGTCGGCGCCATAGATCGCCGAGGCGCCGTCCTTGAGCACATCGGTGCGCGCGAGCGCCGCGACCGGGATCATGTTAAGATCGGGCGAGGAGTTCGCGCCGGTGCCGCCCGCGACGAGGCGGCGGCCGTTGAGCAGAACAAGCGTGCGCTTGATGCCGAGACCGCGCAGGTTCACCTGCGCCGTGCCATATCCATTGTTCGCCCAATAGGCGGAGGTCTGGTTGCCTGCGAAGCCGGCGTTGGCGGGAAGGCGCTGCAGCACCGTCTCGATATTGACGACGCCGGTGTTCTCGATCTGCTCGGCCGACACGACGGTCGCGGGGCCGACGCCCGCGAGATCCTGGCGACGAATGCGCGAGCCGGTCACGACGATGTCCGATCCGTTCGGAGCATCCTCCGCGGCGGGTGACTGCGTCGCAGCATCGCTCTGCGCGAGCGCTGGCGTTGCAAAGGTCGCGACCGCTGCGGCGCTGGCGAGCAAAATTGTCCTGGTCATCATAGCGAAACCCCCTGATGGTTGGCTGATTCCCCTCAGAGAGCATCAAATGTATATACAGGTCAATAGGAATTTATTGAATCATATCAATTGGTTATGAAGTAAATTCCGGGCGCACGATACTTACTAGATACGCACCCCAAAGCTCTACCCCTCATCAATTTTGAAATTTTTTCCGGCCTGAGCCTTTTCGCGCAAGGAGCCGGCGGGCCCCTCCCTCGGCTTGCTTATGAAATGACATGATTAAGTGGGTCGGCACAGCTTGGGGGCGCGACCGACTTGAGCCGCTCAATGCGAAAGTATCTGTTCGAGAAAGGTCCGTGCGCGCTCGCTTTTCGGCGCGGCGAAAAAATCTGCCGGCCTTGCGTCTTCGATGATCTGGCCCTGATCCATGAAAAGCATGCGATCGGCCGCCTCGCGCGCGAATCCCATTTCGTGCGTCACGCACACCATCGTCCGTCCTTCGCCGGCAAGGGACGTCATCACATCGAGTACCTCCTTGATCATCTCGGGATCGAGCGCCGATGTCGGCTCGTCGAAGAGAAGAATCCGGGGCTCCATCGCCAGAGCGCGGGCTATCGCGGCCCGCTGTTGCTGCCCTCCCGAGAGCTGCCCCGGATATTTGCCCGCCTGGTCGCCAATCCTCACCTTGTCCAAATAGGATATGGCGCGCGCCTCCGCCTCCGGAAGAGACAAGCCGCCGAGCAGGACGGGCGCGAGGGTGCAATTCTCCAGCACCGTCTTGTGCGGGAACAGATTGAACTGTTGAAAGACCATGCCGACGGCGCGGAGCGCCGCAACGGCCTCCCGCGACGCGTCGGTTATCCTGGTTCCCTCGATCAGGACGGCACCGGAGTCGGGCACCTCGAGCCTGTTCATGCAGCGAATGAGCGTCGATTTGCCGGAGCCTGAAGGGCCGCAAATCACGATCCGCTCGCGCGGGGCGATTTCGAGGTCGATCGAGCGGAGGGCATGATAGGCGCCATAATATTTGTCGACCTGCCGCAAGCTGACGGCCGCGTGGCCCGAGGCGTCGGTCATGACGCCTGCCCCCGGCCGCGGAGCGCTCGTACCCGCGCGAAGGCTGCGGCGAGGTCGGCGATCAGATCCTGCGGCGCTTCGAGGCCGGCGTGAATGCGGATCAGCGCCCCATCTGCCTCGCCATTGGGAAAATCGCGGATCGGAGCGGGCCACGCCGGAACCGCGAGACTTTCGAAGCCGCCCCAGCTCGAACCGAGCTGGAATAGCGAGAATTCGTTGAAAAAGGCGCTGGTTTCGGGCGGGGTCAGGCCATCGAGCTGAACACCGAACAATCCGGAAGCACCGGTGAAATCCCGCTTCCAGATTGCATGGCCGGGGTCGGCGGGATGAGCCGGATAGCGGACCGCAACCACTTCGGGTTGCTGGGCGAACCATTCGATCAGCGTCGCTGCGGTGCGCTGGTGGCGTTCAAGGCGCGCATCGAGCGTCCTGATGCCCCGGTGGACCAGATAGCAATTGTCGGGACTCGCGCAGTTGCCCCAGCGCGCCGCCGCATCCTTGAGCTGGCGGTAGACGGCATCGCTGGCCGCCGTCATCGTGCCGAGCAGACAGTCGGAGTGCCCCGAGAGATATTTGGTTGCCGAAGCAAGCGAGATGTCGACGCCATGGGCCAAGGGCTTGAAGAAGAGCGGCGTGGCCCAGGTGTTGTCGAGAGCGGTCAATATGCCCCGGCTGCGCGCAACCGCCGTGATCGCGGGGACGTCGATCATATCGAATGTCTGCGAGCCCGGGGTCTCCATATAGATGAGCCGGGTGTTGCTGCGGCACAGCCCGGCAATCTCCGCTCCGATATCGGGCCGGAAATATTCCACCTCGACCCCGAAACGCGCGAGAACGTCGGTCAGAAACTTGCGGGTCGGCCCATAGACGCAGTCCGCGACGAGCAGATGGTCGCCCCCGGCCACGAAAGCCGTGAGGGCTAGCGCGATTGCGCTGGTTCCGGACGAGGTGATGACGGTCGCGCAGCCGCCTTCAAGTTCGCTGACAGCCTCGGCGAGCGCAAAGGTCGTTCGCGTTCCGTACAGGCCATAGATGACCTCATCGTAGAGACCCTGGTGCCGGTCCATATAGGCCTCGACGCTGTCGTAGATAATGGTGGAGGCCCGGTCGACGGGCGGATTGATGAGGCCCCGCTGATCGCACGGACGGGGACCGCCGTGCACGGCACGCGTCGGATCCTGCCAGGCGCGCCCTTTCGGGCTTGCCGGCTCCCCGGGCCATTTTCTGTCGTGATTATCCTGCATAGTTTAGTTTCCGTTCGATCTTCATGCTGAGCCGGGACAGGGAGAAACAGAGGAGGAAAAAGATTGTCCCGGTAAAAAGATAGGCTTCGGCGAAATAGGGTCGCCATTGCGCCTCGACGTAGGAGAGGCGGGTCGTCTGCAACAAATCGAAGACGCCGACGATGAGGACGAGCGTCGTGTTCTTGACCTCGCTGATCGAAGTGTTGACCAGCCCCGGCACGCTGACTTTCAGCGCCTGCGGCAACAGGATATGGCGCCGCGCCTGCCATTTGGTGAGGCCAAGAGCATGCGCGGCCTCGGCTTGCCCGACGGGAACCGCCAGCAGGCCGCCCCGGATGACCTCGGCCATATAGGCGGCAGTGAAGAATATGAGCGCGAGCTGGACGCGCGGCAGGCTGTCGATCGAGAGATAGGAGGGCACGAACAGCGGGAACAGGACCGCAGCGAGGAAGAGCACTCCGATCAGCGGCGTTCCGCGAACCAGCTCGATGAAGGCGACGCTCGGCCAGCGAATGCCGCGCCGCGCCGACCTGCGGCCGAACGCGAGGAGTATAGCCAATGGAAAAGCGCCGACCACCGCAAGGCTCGCGAGCAGCAATGTGACCGGCAGGCCGCTCCACTTCTCCATCGGGACATAGGAAAGGCCCGCGAATCCTCCTCGTAGCAGAAGTACCGCCACGGCGATTGCGCCGAGCCAGACAAGCCCGAGGCGGCTGCGCCAGAATCGCGGGACGAAGGAGAAGGCAAGGCATGAAAGCAGCGCGGCCGCCGCTGCTGCGGACCGCCACTGCTCGGCTTCGGGATAGGTGCCAAACAATATCAGCCGCGCATTTTCGCGGAGGAATGGCCAGCAAGCACCGCTGGCCAAACGGCAATCGGCCGCGCCCCCGGCGAAGGTCGCGTCGAACAGCAGCCACGAGAGCCCCTTGCCGGCGAAAGCCGCGGTCATGGCGAGGATCGCGATGGTGAGTATCGACTGGCGTCCTCCTCTGAACAGATTGCGCCGTATCCACGACGGCCAGGCGGTCGCCGAGCGCAGCGGAAAGGGTTCGAGGGGCGCCGACTGGATGCTCCGGCCGGGCTGCCCGGCGACGCTCCAGCCCAACTGGCGGGCATAGAGGCCGGTGACGAACGACAAGGATAGCGAAAGCAGCAGGAAGGTCGCGACGATCAGGCCGACGCCCTCGATCGCCTGCCCTGTCTGACTGATGACGGTATCGACCACCGAGACAAATTCGGGATATCCGATCGCGACCCCCAGGGAGCTGTTCTTGATCGTGTTGAGATGCCAGCTCGTCATCGGCGGTATGGCGATGCGCAGCGCTTGCGGCATCACGATCCGTCCCATTGTTTGCGCGGGCGACAGGCCGAGCGCTTTGGCGGCCTCGCTCTGCCCTGCGGGAACGGCGAGGATCGCGCCGCGGAATATCTCGGCCAGATAGGCCGAGGCATAGACCGAAAGGCTGGCGACCAGCGTCAGAAACTCCGTGGAGAGCGACAATCCGCCGACGGTTCCGAAGCGCCCCGCCCGCGGCAGATCGATCCCGCCCCACAGCAAGAGCGGCACCAGGGAGATGCCGGCGAAGGCCAGCGCAGTGCGCGTGCGAACGGCTCCTCGCCGCACGGCACCCAGCAGGATCGCACAGGCGACGATCGCGATGAGAAAGACCGGCCGTCCCGGATCGGCCAAGGAGAGCGCGGGGAGGTGCAATCCCCGATTATCGAGGTCGAACGGTCCGACGGCGCCCGGGCCGGGTCCGGGCAGACCGAACAGCAGCGCGGCGTACCAGACGAACATCTGGAGCAGCAGCGGAATATTGCGAACCAGCTCGATATAAAGGCCGGAGAGCCTCGCAAGCAGCCAGTTGGACGACAGGCGCGCCATGCAGACCGCGAGGCCGAGCAAGGTCGAGAAGATGATGCCGAGCGCCGATATCAGGAGCGTGTTGAGAAGACCCACCGCCAGCGCCGCGGCATAGGAATCGCCCGGCGCGTAAGCAATCAGCGTTTCGCCAATCGCGAAACCCGCCCGGTCGAACAGGAAACCGAACCCCGTCCGGATGTTTCGGTCCGCGAGATTGTCCGCCAATGTCGCAAACAGGCCGTAGGCGACCACAAGCCCGCCCGCGATCAGCAGCCAGGGTAACGCAGCGATGGCAAGCCGCCTGTGTTTATGAGTCATCGCATCGGCAACGGGTAGATCAGCCCGCCGTCCCGATAGAGCTTATTCTGTCCGCGTTCGACGCCGAGCGGCGTAATGTGCCGGTCGAAGATTTCGCCATAATTGCCCGTCGCCTCGATCGCGCGATACGCCCAGTCATCGTCGAGGCCGAGCGACTTGCCGAATCCGGGCAGGCCGCCGAGCATCTTGCGCACTTCGGGGTCACGCGAGGCCATGCGCATGCGCGCTGCATTCGCGCGGGTGACCCCCATTTCCTCGGCAGCAAAGAGCGCGTTCAGCACCCATTTGTTGATCTCATACCATTGCTCGTCGTCGCTGCGCACGACGGGACCTACCGGCTCCTTGGTGAGTCGTTCGGGCAGCACAACATAATCGTCCGGATGCGCGGTATCGGCGAGACGGATCACGGTCAGCGTGAAGGCATCGGTGGTCATCGCGTCGCACCGCCCGGCAAAGAAGGCGAGCTTGGCTTCCTCGGGATTCTCGAACACGACCGACTGGAAACGCAGCCCCTTGCGCTCGAAATATTCGGCGGTGTTGAGTTCGGAGGTCGTCCCCTTGGTGATGCAGATCGATGCGCCATCGAGATCCGTCGGAAGCCGCACACCCGATCGCCGGGGCACCAGGAAGCTCTGCCCGTCATAATACATGGTGCCGACGAAATTCACCCCGAGGTCGGTGTCGCGCGTCAGCGTCCATGTCGTCGTCCGCGACAGGACGTCGGCCTCGCCCGTCTGCACGATCGTGAAGCGCTTGTTCGAGGCGACCGGCATGAACCGGACCTTGCGGGCATCGCCGAGGACCGCAGCGGCGAGCGCCCGGCAGTAGTCGACGAAGAACCCCTGCCAGCGCCCGCGCTTGTCGAGATAGGACATGCCGAGCTGCCCCGTATGAATTGCGCAATTGAGCGTTCCGCGCGCGCGAATCCGCGCAAGCGTCGATCCCTTCGCCGCGGCGATTTCATGCCCACCGGTGCCGGCGGGCTCGCGGCCGCAGCCGGCGAGTAACAGGGCGCCTGCGGCGAGCAGCGCCGGTAACCAGCGGCGCGATGCGTGCGACCTATTCATAAACGAGGCTTTCAATGCTAGCGCCATAAGAAATAGCTATAGGGAGCGATGTCCGATGAACCTGCGTCACCTCGAAGCCTTCAGGGCCGTGATGCTCTCGGGATCGGTCACCCAGGCCGCGCAGTCGCTCAACCTGTCGCAACCCGCGGTGAGCAAGATGCTTGCCGAGCTCGAGCATCAGCTGGGCTTTCAGCTCTTCCTGCGTTCGCGCGGCAGCGCGCTCACCGTGACGCCCGAAGCCGACGCCTTTTTCTACGAAGTCGAGCGGAGCTTCTCGGGCATTGCGGCCCTGAAGCGGGTAGCGGAAGACATCCGCAACATGGCGACCGGCACGCTCCGGATCGCCGCCCTTCCGGCGCTCGCGGTCAGTTTCCTGCCGCGTGTGATCGCGGCCTTTCGCGAGACACATCCCGGCGTCACCGTTCAGCTCCAGACCCGCAGTTCCTCGACGGTGCGGCAATGGATGGCGAACCAGCAGTTCGACATCGGGCTCGCGACGCCGGCGCGCGAATTGCCCGGCATAAGGATGGAGCGCTTCCTGCGCTGCCCCGGCGCCTGCGTTCTCCCTGCCGGCCACCGCTTGGCCGTCAAGGACGTCATCCGGCCGGCCGATCTCGAGGGCGAGCCCTTCATTTCGCTCGCGCTCGAGGACGGCGTGCGTCACCGCATCGACCGCATTTTCGAGGACGCGGGCGTCCACCGCGAGATGGTCATCGAAACCCAATATGCGATGACCATCTGCGCGCTTGTCATGCAGGGGGTCGGATGTTCGATTCTCAACCCCGTGACCGCAGCGGATTATGCCGAGCGGGGCCTTACGGTCCGTGATTTCGCGCCGGAGGTCCATTTCGAATATATGCTCTTCACGCCGAAGTTGAGGCCGATGTCCCAAGTCGCTGCGGCCTTTATCGCGGTGCTCGAATCCCACCGCGACGCGATGTTCGGCTCCGACGCCAGCTGAAGACACAAGACGCCGCACGGCCCTCACGGCCACCGATCAGAAGGAGGCGGTCGCGCGGACGTACCAGAAGCCCCCGTTGAACCCCGTCGGCGCGAAGCGGAGATATCGGATCCCGTTGTTGATCTGGGATTGCCGCGCCTCGACGTCGGGGTAATTGTCGAAGATATTCTCGCCGCCGACCGCGAGCTTGAGCATGTCGCTAACCTTGTAGGACAGCTCGAGATCGACCAGCAGTTCGGCGCCGCCCGTCTGGTCGGCAGCCGGTGCGGCGCCATAGTCGGTCCATTTGCCATAATAGTTCGCGCGCGCGACGAAGCCGAAGCGCTCGCCCGCATAAGTGAAGGACGCATTGCCCTTCCACTTCGGAACGAAGCCCTCGAGTTCGAGCAGCCGCTCGCGGTCCGCAGTGATCACCGGCGAGGCCTTGATGACATCGGTTTTGGTATAGTTGCCGTTGAGGCCGAGCGTGGCCTTGCCGTCGCCGAGGTCGAAGCCCACGGTGAGCACCGCATCGACGCCCTGGGTGCGGCTGTCGAAGGAATTGGTGAAGAAGCTCACCTGCTGGAAGGAATCCCCACCGGGAATGCCAAGCGCCGCGAGCTGCGCACGCTGCGCCGGGGTGAGATTGAAATTGCCCGATACGGCGATCCGGTCTTCGACCTTGATGTTGAAATAGTCGAGCGTGAAGGTGATGCGATTGGAGGGCTTCACCACGATGCCGCCGGCGACGTTGAACGAATTCTCGGGCCGAAGCGGCGTCGCGCCGAAGAATTGCGCCACCGGATTGTTGGGCGCGATAATGCCTGCGGTCAGCGGCGCCCCGGTTATCGAGTCGATGTTGGTCTGGACCTGCGAGGCGTTCGACTGGCCCGGCGTCGGCGCCCGAAAGCCGGTGTTGACCGATCCGCGCACCGCGAAGACGTCCGAGAAATCATATCGCCCGTTGATCTTCCAGGTGAATTTCGAGCCGAAGTCCGAGTAATTCTCGTAGCGGCCGGCAAGGCCGAACTGGAGCGCGTCGGTGAGATTGCCTTCGAGCGACGTATAGGCGGCCCAGTTGCTGCGCGCGAACTCGCCCGCCTGGATGGGACTGAAGCCCGGGAAGCCGTTCGAGCCGACCGGCAGTCCGACGCGGTTTCCGGTATCGGGATCGATGACCGACGCGAAAGGACCAACCTGCCATGATGCGATGTCGCCGGCCGTGATCTCATATGTCTCGCGCCGATACTCGAGACCGCCTGCAAGCGTCAGCGGATCGGAGGTGCCGATCGCGATGGGGTAAGTGAGATCGAGATTGAAAGCGAGTTCGCGCTGCTCGAGCTGCCCCGGCTTGAAGGAGGTCGGCGACGCGAGGCCAAGCGACGGATTGACCGTATTTTCGATCCGGTAGGAAGCATGGTTCTGACCATAGGAAGCGCTGAGGTCATAGGTCAGGCCCGAGGAGAATTCGCCCTTGAGGCCGGCCGCCAGCGCCGCATCGGTCACCGTGGCACCGAAATCCGGGGTGAAACCGCCGGGAAAGAGCTGGCGGAAGCTGAACCGCTGTCCTCCGGGCGTATTGGTGAGCGGAATCGAGGTGGAAATGAAGCTGGCATCGGGGTTGCGGTAAAAGAAGGCCGTCGTGCCGCGGCTCCAGCTATAGTTGCCGAAGGTGTAGAATTCCATCTCCTCCGACAGTTCGATGCCGGCATTGACGAAGATGCGCGCCGCCTCGGATTCGGGATTTCCCCAGCGCTGCGCCGGGACCGGGACATCCTGAACGCCGGCATCGATGAGCGCCTGCGCGTCGGGACGCTGAATGCCGCGCGACGTCGTGCTGGCGTTCACATATTCGCCGCTGATGTTGACGAAACCGGCGTCGGTGAAGGGAAGCCCGACATTGCCCTGGACGAGGAAATCCTCGCCGTCGCCCTTATAGAATTGGCCATAGCGGGCGATCAGCAATCCGCCTTCGCGGTCGCGGCGCAGACCGAAATTGAGGACGCCGGCGATCGCATCCGATCCATAGAGCGCCGACGCGCCGTCACGCAGAACCTCGAGCTGGCCGATCGCGATCGACGGGATCGCCGAAAGATCGGGTCCCTGCGATCCCCGGATATAGGGAACATTGGTGAACTGGACCGTCGCGCCGCGATGGCGCCGCTTGCCATTCACGAGCACCAGCGTCTGGTCCGGCGGCAGGCCGCGCAGCGAGAAAGGCCGGGTAAAAACGGCGCCGTCGTTGCTGACGAGGCGCTGGACATTGAGCGACGGGACCTCGGTGCGCAGGAGATCATTCATGTCGGCCGTGCCCTTTTCGAGCAGTTCGGCACCGGTGATGATGTCGATCGGCTGAGCGGAATCGGCCGCCTTGAGATCGTTCCGCCGCGTACCCGTCACGACGATTTCGCCCTGCGACGCGCCTGGCCCCGGCGCCTCTTTGGCGTTATCCTGCGCGAAGGCGGCGGCGGCCGACATGCCTGCCAGGACGGCGATAATCGAGCCACTCGTGCGAAGCAATTTTCTCATGGTCCCCTCCCATTTGCGAAAGCTCTCGGCTTCGCCACCGAGCTATCTTCGCGGCCTTGGCATGACCAGAAATAATCACCACTCATCGCTATAAACGAGATGGTTATTCCATATGGTTATATCTCTCGCTGCGGCATCGAGCAGCGCCCGACCGCGCGGCATGCCGGGCGCGGCGATGCCGGACACTTCGCGCAGCTTGTCCTCGACCGCCCGGGCGACATGCCGCGTCGGCACATGCTCCTTATTTTTTGTCCATATCGTGCCCGGCATGAGGATCGGGTTCGGGTTCGACAGGTTTCGGCGCTTCCGGCGCGGCCTTTGCCCGCGGCGGCACAGCGGCCTTCGCGGCGGGTTCTTGCTTGGGGCGGGATTTCTCCGGAGGCATCGCTTCTTCGGTCGGCGCCGCCGGGGCAGACGCGGCGGGCGGCTCGTCCGCTACGGGCATGGTCTCGACCATTGCGGGCGGCTCACCGGCAGTGACCTCACTCTGTTCCGGTGTGACGTCGCTCTGCTGCGCGGGCTCAGTGCCGCATCCTGCCAGAGCAAATATCAGCGCGGCGGCGCTCGCTAGGGGAATGAATCTCGTCATATCTGTCTCCTCTTCGTGTCGGCAGGTCATGCGCGGAATTCAGAAACCTTGCCGTCGCTGCCGAATGCCATCACTTCGAATGCGTCCGCGCTTCCGTCCGGCATTTCCATTCCCGGAGAACCGCGCGGCATGCCGGGCACGGCGATTCCGCGAATGTCGCGTGGCTTGTCGTGGAGGAGTCTCGCAACATGCCGCATCGGCACATGACCCTCGATCGCATAGCCGCCGATCACGGCCGTGTGGCACGACGCCAGCTGGCCAGGCACACCATATCGCGTCTTTACGGCGGCCATGTCAGCGCGGTTCTCGACAGTCACATCATAACCGGCCTTGCGTGCGATATCCGCCCAAGCTTCGCAGCAGCCGCATTCGGGATCGCGATAAACGAGCATTCGCTTGGGGCTGGACGTCTCGGCGCCCGGCGCGGGCGCCGCGCCATTCTTATCGCTGGTCGCCGCCGGGCCCGAGGCAGAATTGCATGCCGCAAGCGCCATCCCCGATCCGACCGCAATCAGGCCGAAAAGATGACGGCGCGTCATCAGATTTTTCATGTCATTTCCTCGCGAGAATGGATTTCATCTGTTCGATTTCGGCCGCCTGCCCCGCGATGATGCCGCGGCAGAGTTCGCGTATCTCGGCATCTTTGAGAGAAGCCTGTTCACACATGAGGATCGCGCCCGAGTGATGCGGGATCATCGAACGCAAGAAGGCCGTGTCGCCGATCGTCGTCTGTGTCCGGATGAGCCCGAAGCTCCCGAAGAAGGCAACTGCCGATCCCAGCAGCAGGAACGTATTGAGACGTTTCGACGGGAACATGCCCGGCATTGCGACGATCATCAGCACGACCATCGGCGAGACCATCATCAGCGTCATGTAGAGCATGTTGAGATTATTGTAGAAGCTCGAGAGGCGGTCGATCATGACGAACATCACCAGATACATGATGACGCCGCTGACGATCGTCTGCAGCGCGAGGCTGCGATAGGCTGGTTTCACGGCATTTCTCCTCGACGTGTCGCCACCCCGCGAAACTTCTAGAACCAGGCCCGCACCCCCATCACGAAGCTGACGCCGCTCGCATCCTCGCCCGCGGCGCGGGCAAAACGCGCGGTATCGCCGACCTTGCGCGCCCATTCGACGCCGACATAAGGCGCGAATTCCTTCACGACCTCGTAACGCAGGCGAAGCCCGAGCTCGAAATCCGAAAGCCCCGAACCAACGCCGGTCTCGGGGACATCCTGGAGCGCAAAATTGACCTCCGCCATCGGCTGGAGGATCAGTTTCTGGGTGATGCGCTGGTCGTAATAGCCTTCGAGCCGGGCGAGCAGATCACCCTTGTTCGAAAGAAACAGCGCGCCCTCGACTTCGAACCAATAGGGGGCGAGCCCCTCGAAGCCGATCGTCGCATAGGTGCGGTCGGGGCCGGGCCCAAGATCCTGCCTGATACCCGCCTGCGCGTTGAAATAGGGTCCGATCGCCCGGCTGTAGAGCGCCTGTACCTCGGCGCTCTCGATGCCTTCGCCGAACACGCCCTCGCCTTCGCTCTTGATCGTCAGCCGGTTAATGTCGCCGCCGTACCAAGCCTCACCGTCCCAGCGGAACCCGTCGCGGCCCTTGCGCGCCTGATATTCGGCAAGGTTGAAGCTGATGAAAGCGATGGTCTGCGCACCATTCTCTTTCATCATGTCGTGGCGCGAATGCTCCATTTCGGCTTGGGGATAAATGCGATCGGCATACCAGTCGCCGGGAGGCGCAGGCGCGGTAGCATCGCCCGGCGGCAAATCGGTGCCGCTAGCGCTGCTCGTGGTCGCCATGCCTTCCATTCCCGCCATCGCGTCCGCAGATCCGCCCTTCGGGGTGCAATGGCCCATTTTGGCATGTTCGGGCGGGCAATCGGGATCGGACGGCTGCGGTGCGCCATGATCCATCGCACCCATGTCCGAAGCGCCCTTGCCTGGAGCTTCCGCCTCAGGCGTACAATGACCCATCGCCGCATGTTCGGGCGGGCAGCTTGAAGCCTCGGGTTCCATGTCCATGCCCTGCATGTTCCCATGGTCCATCTGCTCCATCGACCCTTCGGCGGGCGCTTCGGGCGCGGACTGCGCTACGGGTGCTGGCGTTGGCGAGGGAGCGGGTGTCGGCGCGGGCGCCGCACCATGCATCGAATGATCCATCGACTGCGCCGCGGCGGGCACAGCAAAGGCCAGCGGGGCGATACCCGCGAGGAGAAGCGCGACCCGGGTCATTCGCCGTCTCCCTTCGGACGGACGCTGACGACGCGCATCATCCCCGCGTGCATGTGATAGAGAAGGTGGCAATGGAACGCCCAGTCGCCGAGCGCGTCGGCGGTGAAATCGAAGCTCGCGATGCCGCCCGGCTGGACAAGCACCGTATGCTTGCGCGGCGACCGGTCGCCCTTGCCCGTCACCAGTTCGAAAAAATGGCCGTGGAGGTGGATGGGGTGGCTCATCATCGAATCGTTGATGAGGTTGATCCGCACGCGCTCTCCCTCGATGAAGGGGATGGGCTCGTGATAGTCGGACATCTTGATGCCGTCGAACGACCACATGAAGCGTTCCATATTGCCGGTCAGATGGATGTCGAGCGAGCGCGAGGCGGCGCGGGTATCGGGGTTGCGCTCGAGCGCGACAAGGTCATGGTAGGTCAGCACCTTGTGCCCGACATTCTCCAGTCCCTGCCCCGGCTCGCCCATGCGATCCATCGGCATCGGCGAGATCGTCTGAACGCTGGGATCGCGCTTGACCTGCGGCGCGACACTGAAGTCGCGCATGCTGTGCTGCATGCCTCCGCCAGATCCATGATCCATGCCCGCCATCGCGCCGCTTTCCCCCGCTGGCGTACAATGGCCCATCTTGGCATGTTCGGGAGGACAAGAAGGGTCGCTCGCCGGCATGGGCATGGCGCCCATATCGCCGCCCGAATGGTCCATACCCGCCATCGCGCCGCCCGACATGTCGCCCATGCCCATGTCCTTCATGGTCGCGAGCGGCCGTTCGCGGAGCGGCGGCACCTCGGCGACCATGCCAGCGCGCGGTGCGAGCGTCGCGCGTCCCATGCCCGAGCGGTCATTGGCCTCGGCAACGAGCGTATAAGCACGGTCCTCGACCGGGGTCACGATGACGTCATAGGTTTCGGCGACCGCGATCTGGAACTCGTCGATTTCGGTCGGCACGACATTGAGCCCATCAGCCTGGACGACGGTCATCCTGAGGCCCGGGATACGGACGTTGAAGATCGTCATCGCCGACGCATTGACGATGCGCAGGCGTACCCGCTCGCCGGGGCTGAAGAGCGCGGTCCAGTTGTCGCGCGGACCATGGCCGTTGACGAGGAAGGTGTAGGTCGAACCATTGACGTCGGCGACGTCGGTCGGGTCCATCCGCATCTTGCCCCAATCGATCCGCTCCTTGAGCGGTTGATCCTTGCCGGCAAGCAGGCCCGCCAGCGTCTGGCGCTGCATGTTGAAATGGCCGGGATTGACCTTGAGCTTGCGGAAGATCGCCTCGGGCGACAATTGACTGTGGTCGGACAGGACGACGACATGCTCGCGGTCGTAGCCGATCGGGTCGGCGCCCGCGGGATCGATGACGATCGGGCCATAATGGCCGAGCTGTTCCTGAAGCCCCGAATGGCTGTGATACCAATAGGTCCCCGATTGAACGACCGGGAATTCATAGACAAACTTCGAGCGCGGCTTGATCCCGGGGAAGCTGACGCCGGGCACGCCGTCCATCTGGAACGGCAGGATCAGGCCGTGCCAGTGAATCGAGCTGTCCTCGTCGAGATCGTTGACGACGGTGAGGCGCGCGTTTTGTCCCTCCTTCAGCCGGACGAGCGGCGCGGGCACGGTGCCGTTGATCCCGATCGCGCGACTGACCTTGCCGTCGATGCGCATCGTCTGGCGCGCGATGCGCAGCGTTATGTCATTGCCGGATACGGTCGGAAGCGGCGCGGTGATGCCGGACGACACCGGCTGGGCCCAGGCCGGGAACCATGCGGCCATCGCCGCAGCAGCCCCTCCACCCAAAGCTCCACTGACGAACCGACGCCTTTCCATCTGCATATTCTTTCCGACCGTTACTGACTGTTCCTAAAGCTATACGCAGGCGGCACGCCTGCCCCTCAATAAAAATGCCGGACGATGAGGAGATGCCGCCTGAACGAGCGGTCGAACCCTCAACCCTCGGCGCTCGCAGATGTTCCCGCGAGCAATTCCCGGAGCCTGGTCCGCGCTCGATAGAGGCGCGTTTCGACTGTTTTCTCGCTGACCCGCAAAATGACCGCTGTTTCGGCCTGGCTGACCTCGTCGACACCGCGGAGGAGCAACACTTCGCGCAAATTCTGCGGCAGCTGATCGATCGCCCCGCGAACCCTGGCGAGCTCTCGCCTGTCGGTCGCCGCGGAATCGGGCCCAGGACCATCGCTTGCTACGTGATGCGCATTTTCGAGCGGGAGCGCGCGGGAGAAAAAGGCGCGCACCTTTCGCCGTCGTGCCCAGTCGCGACATTTGTTGAGCGCGATACGGGCGATCCATGTGCGGAAGGGGCGTTCGCCATCATAGCGATCGAGCGCCGAAAAGCCGGAGACGAACGTCTCCTGCGTCAAATCCATCGCCTCGTCGGCATCGCCGATCTGCTTTACGATGAGCCGGTAGACGCCCGTTTTGTAACGGCGCAGCAACTCGCGATAGGCGTCTTCGCGGTGCGCGCGCGCAAAGGCCGCCAGATCCTGGTCGCTACATTGCGATAGGTCGGCGCTCACCGCGCATCGGCGGTCAGCGCCTTGACCACGCTTTTGTCGAACATTTCCGCTTGATCGGGGTTGAGAACCCCGCGCATCGCGAAGAGATGCTGGAGCGTTTCCTTCTGCAATGTCCCCATCACCTCATGCGTCTCGTCGATCGCCTCGGTGACGCGCGGTCCATAGCCATGCTCGGCTTCGATCGCCTGCGCGAGCCGGACATTGGCGGCGCGCATCTCGAGTTCGAGCGCCTGGCGGCGACCGGCGAAGTCGGCTTCGATCCGCTCGAGTTTCTTTTCCTGCTCCGGGGTCAGGTCGAGTTGGCCGTGGAGAAGCGCATGAAGTTCGGTTTCGCTGGCTTTGGGCGCATCGGCTACCAGACGGCCGATGAACACGCCGGCAATCGCCGCGGCGAAGGCAATGAGCCCCAAGAGAAGAAGACGGCGCGACGGCATCGCTACTGTACATCCAGCAAGGTGGAAGGCACCAATGCGCTAGGCGGGCCGAATGGGGTCAGGGGGCTTGCCGCGACCGCCGGCTGGGAAATCGCACTCCCCGCAAAGACACCGCCGCCGAGCGAGACAAAGGCCGCGAGCGCCATCAGGCGGCGCATCGCTACCGCTTCGCGCCGGCGGATCGCCAATGCGCCCATGATGCGATCATCGAGCGCATCGAGCGCTGCGGGCAGATCGATCCTGTTCAAAATGCGAAGCTCCTTATCCATCGATCGTCTCTTCAAACCTTTCCATCATTGTACATACGCGCCGAAGCGCCTCACCCCTCACACCAGAATATTATTCCGGAATATTTGAGGGCCATGCCGATATCCTGCGTATTAGCAGGACAGACACGCATTTGGAGGTGTTCATGTTCAAGTCTCTTCTCCCCTCTGCAGCGGCGGCTTTCGCTCTGCTTCTCATGCCGGCCACGGCAAGCGCGCACACCAAGCTCGTCAGCTCGACGCCCGCCGCCAATTCGACCGTTTCGAAGGTCACGTCGGTCAATCTTCAGTTCAACGAAAAGATCGTCGCCTCGACCCTCAAGACCGAGCTGGTCATGACCGGCATGCCCGGCATGGCCAATCATGCCCCGATGAAGGTGCCTTACTCGTCGATGATGGGCAAAGAGGGCAAGTCGGCGATGCTGATGCTCAAGCGGCCGCTGACAGCCGGAACCTACAAGGTCACATGGTCGGCGGCGGGCGCTGATACCCACCGCATGGGCAGCGAATTCAGCTTCACCGTAAAGTAAAAGACGGTGGGGGACCCCGTTCTGATCGGCATCAGGTTCGCACTTTATGCGGACCTGATGCTCATCGCCGGCCTTGCTGCGTTCCCGCTTTTTGCGCTGACACGGAGCGAACGCCTTGCGCCGCAGTCGATGATGGCCTCGATCTGGCGCGCAGAGCGATGGCTCTGCGCCGCCGGACTGCTTCTCTCCATCTTGGGGATGGGCGTGCTCGCGGCTTCGATGCAGGGTGTGGGGCTCCTCTCCCTGGAACTCCAGCCTTTTTGGGACCTTGTTCGCGAGACCGAGGTCGGCACAGCCTGGGTCTACCGGAGCGCAGCGCTGCTGCTCGCGCTGGGAGTCGCGATCTGGATGGTCCGCTGGCCGACAACTTCGGCCGCCGTACTCGCGGCCGCGGGCTCGGTGGCCGTCGCGAGTCTGGTCTGGTCCGGCCACGCCGGCGCGACCGAAGGCGCCGCAGGCACCGTGCACCGGATCAGCGACATCTTGCACCTGATTGCAGCGGCGGTCTGGATCGGCGCGATCGGCGCCTTCCTGATCCTGATCTCACCACGTCGTGTCCGCGAATGGCCGGGCGGACTCCAAATTGCGGCGCGGAGCCTCGATCAATTCTCGCGCGTCGGTACGATCTGCGTCCTCGTCATCGCCGCCACCGGCCTCGTCAACAGCCAGATGATCGTCGGCGCCGAGAATCTCGGCCGTTCCCTCGGCTCGCCCTATGGACAATTGCTTCTCGCCAAGCTTGCGCTGTTCGGACTGATGCTGGCGCTCGCGGCGGCGAACCGCTGGCGGCTGACCCCGGCGCTCGCGGCCGCCGTCCCGGGGACCGATACCGACAATGTCGACGCCGACCCCGACCTCGCGATTGCAGCCATGCGCAGAAGCCTCATCATCGAAGCGTCGGCCGCGCTCGCCATACTCGCGCTGGTTGCCTGGTTCGGTACGCTCGAACCCTTCGTCACCGCCGATCCGGTTTGACCCCAAGCACCGCCTCTTGGTCGGGTTCGATCATGCTCGGGACCGGCTGGGCGCTCATTGACGCGCGCATCGGGAGCAGCCGTCCCCATAACCATGTGGCGCACCAGATCAGCCTCGCCATCGAACGCGACCTCGAAATTTCCGGTGATGCCGACCTGATAGTTCCCGCCGGACACGCCATTGCGATAGCGTCGCATGTCCGGCACCGCCTCGGGCCGCCGGGCGCCCTCGTGCGGTCATTTTATCTCGACCCGCTTTTTCGTGCCGGCACCCGGCTGTCCGCCGGATCGGCGCCTGTCCTGTTGACGCCGATAGAGACAGCCGGGCTAGGTGACATCGCAAGCGGCGCGGACGCGAAGCGCTGGGCGTCCGACTATCTCGACCGCTCGCAGGCGCGTCCGGTGGATGCCCGCCTGTCCGAAGTGCTCGCGGCCCCTGACGATTTGTCGACCGCGCGCGCCTTGGCCGACGTCGCCTGCCTTTCGCCCTCGCGCCTCCGCGAAATCGTCAGCCGCGACTTCGGCGTGCCTCCGGCCAAATTGCTGCAATGGCTCCAGCTTCAACGCGCCGTGCGGACGCTGGTCGGCGGCGGAGGTCTTGCCGACGCCGCGGCGGCGGGAGGCTTCGCCGATCAATCGCACTTCACGCGCCGCTGCGCTCAATGGCTAGGCGTGACGCCTTCGGCCGGCCTTAGTGCCTTCGCGTTCGAAATCGTGCCCTGAGCCGGATGCGCCTCGCACCGCGTCGCCCCGGCGAAACATTCAAGACTGCCGCGCCTGTTTGCCCTTAAGCGTCTCGTCGAGACCGGCGATTGCGGCCGCAATCCGGCGGCAAGCCAAAGCGTCGAAAGGAGACGGCCATGCCCGACCCGAAACCCGTAGCAAGATCCTACACGCCAGCGGCAGGATATCACTTCCTGACGCCCTTTTATGATTTCGGCGTCGCGGTGACAACGCGCGAGCGCGTGTGGCGCGACCGTCTCGTTCGCCATATGGCGCTCGGCGAGGGTGACGTCATTCTCGATATCGGCTCGGGTACGGGAAATCTTGCGCTGGCGATCGCTCGCCATAGCCGGGACGTCCGCTATCTTGGTTTCGACCCCGACGAGGCAGCGACGCGAATTGCCCGAACGAAGACCGCGCAGATTGTTCCACCGCCGGAGTTTCGAGTTGGCTTTTTCGCGGCTTCGGCGATCGATGACTGGCCCCCGCCTGCCAAGATTGCGATCTGCCTCGTCCTTCATCAGGTCGGGCTTGAGGAAAAGGCACGTCTGCTACGCGAGGCCCGGCAGGTGCTCGCGCCGGGCGGCAAACTCTATGTTGCCGACTATGGGGAACAGCGCAGCCGCCTCATGCGGTTGTTGTTCCGCCTCACGATCCAGCAGCTCGACGGCGTCCAGGACACCCAGCCCAACGCCGATGGATTGCTCCCGGTGCTGATGAGAGAGGCAGGCTTTTGCGATGTTCGCGAGCTTGAGACGTTCCGCACGCCAACCGGTGCGATCGGGATCATCGAGGCCCGAAAGCCCGGGACCTGACGGCACGGGGCAAAGAAAATCCAAGGGATAACCGCTCTTCTTGCGTATCGATAGAAGCGGCTCCATTCTGGAACCGCCAGGAACGACGCCAACGGCGAACTCGACCGGTGGCGTTTGGACCGCCCCGCCGCGAGGCGGGCATCCGACACATACGGGAGCGGCGGCGATGCACGATCATCAGGGCGCAGAAAAAGGCAGCGGGAGCACGACTGATCCGGTCTGCGGCATGATGGTCGATCCGGCCACCACACCTCATATCGCGACGCATAGCGGCAAGCATCACTATTTCTGCAGCGCAGGCTGCCTCGCCAAATTCGAGGCCGATCCCGATCTTTATGCCGCAAAACGCGAGCCGGCCGCAGCCGATGCACCCGAAGGCGCCATCTGGACCTGCCCGATGCATCCCGAGATCCAGCGCGCCGGCCCCGGAAGCTGCCCGATCTGCGGCATGGCACTCGAGCCCGTCATGCCGACAGCATCGGGCGGCCCCAGCGAAGAATATCGCGATATGCGGCGGCGCTTCTGGATCGGGCTCCTTCTCGCACTCCCGGTGGTTGCGCTCGAAATGGGCGGCCATCTGACAGGCCTTCATCAATTTGTCGGTCGCCAGACGAACAACTGGACCCAGATGTTGCTCGCGACTCCCGTCGTTCTATGGGCGGGCTGGCCCTTCTTCGAGCGCGCGTGGCTCTCAATCCGCAACAAAAGCCTCAACATGTTCACCCTCATCGCGATGGGGACCGGGGTCGCGTGGGGCTACAGCATGATCGCGGCGATCGTCCCCCAAATCTTTCCGGCTGCGTTCCGCGCCGATGATGGCTCGGTCGCGATCTATTTCGAGGCGGCGGCGGTCATCACGGTGCTGGTGCTACTCGGGCAGGTGCTCGAACTCAGGGCCCGCGAAACGACGAGCGGCGCGATCCGCGCGCTCCTTGACCTCACACCGAAGCTCGCCCGGCGCGTCCGCAGCGATGGAAGCGACGAGGAGGTCGCGCTCGAGGACGTCGCGGTCGGTGACATGCTACGCATCCGTCCGGGCGAAAAAGTCCCCGTCGATGGCATCGTCGTAGAAGGCCGCGGCACGGTCGACGAATCGATGGTCACGGGCGAATCGATGCCGGTGACCAAGGCGGCCGGGGCGGCGCTGGTCGGCGGAACGATCAATCAAACGGGCGGCCTGCTCATGCGCAGCGAGAAGGTCGGGCGCGACACGATGCTCGCGCGAATCGTACAGATGGTCGCCGATGCGCAGCGCAGCCGCGCGCCGATCCAGCGTCTCGCCGATGCCGTTTCGGGCTGGTTCGTGCCCGGCGTCATCGTCGTCGCCATTGCCGCTTTCGTTGTCTGGTCGCTTCTGGGCCCCGTGCCCGCCATGGCCTATGGCCTTATCGCCGCCGTCTCGGTGCTCATCATCGCCTGTCCCTGCGCGCTCGGCCTCGCGACGCCAATGTCCATCATGGTCGGCGTGGGGCGCGGCGCCGAAGTTGGCGTGCTGATCAAAAATGCCGAGGCGCTTGAGCGGATGGAGAAGGTCGACACGCTCGTCGTCGATAAGACCGGGACGCTGACAGAAGGCAGACCCTCGGTCGTCGCCATCGAAGTCGCCGAAGGGTTCGAGGAAAACGACCTCCTCCGGATTGCCGCGAGCCTTGAGCGCAGCAGCGAACATCCATTGGCCGCCGCAATCGTCAAAGCGGCGGAAGACCGCGCCCTCGCGCTCGTCGAGCCATCGGGAGTCGACCAGCCGGTCGGCAAGGGCATCGTCGGGGTCGTCGACGACAAGGCGATCGTCCTCGGCAATGCGAACTTTCTCGAAGAATATGACGTCGATCTGGGCGCACTCGCCGAGGCGGCTGACCGGCTTCGTACAGACGGTGCAACGGCGATCTACATCGCGGTCAGCGGCAAGGCGGCCGGCGTCATCGCCATCGCCGATCCGGTCAAGGAGACGACGGGCGACGCACTCGCGGCGCTGCGCGAAGCCGGAATCAAGGTCATCATGCTAACCGGCGACAATCGCGTCACCGCCGAGGCGATCGCGCGGCGCCTCGGCATCGACGACGTCGAGGCCGATGTCCTCCCCGACCAGAAGAGTGCGGTCGTGCAGCGGCTGCGCGAAGAGGGCCGGATCGTCGCCATGGCCGGCGACGGGGTAAACGACGCCCCCGCGCTCGCCGCCGCCGACGTCGGCATCGCGATGGGTTCGGGAACCGATGTCGCCATCGAAAGCGCGGGTGTGACGCTACTGCGCGGCGACCTTCTGGGCATCGTGCGGGCGCGGCATCTCAGCCATGCGACGATGGCGAACATCCGTCAGAATCTCTTCTTCGCTTTCGCCTATAATGTCGCCGGGATTCCCGTCGCTGCGGGCGTGCTCTATCCGATTTTCGGACTATTGCTCTCGCCGGTCATTGCCGCCGCTGCAATGGCACTCTCGTCCGTCAGCGTCATCGCCAATTCTTTGCGGCTGCGCTTTGCCAGAATCTGATCGAAACCACCGGAGGCACTCGTGAAGTGTCGGCACAACAAGGGGAAATGATATGAGACGACTGACGATTACAGCAATCGCATTGGCCATGCTGGTGGCCGTCCCGGCTCAGGCGACCGAGCCTGCGGATTATCAGGGCGCGGCGGCAGCGCTCGCGCAGTATAAATCGGCGATGGAGAAACTGGACCTGACCGGCGTCGAGGCCCTCTTTTCGCCAGACGCCCAGATATTCGAGTCCGGCGGCGTTGAAGGGAACTTCGCCCACTATCGCGACCATCACATGGGTCCCGAACTCAAGGAATTCAAATCCTTCACCTTCCGCAATTACAAGATTTCGGTTCGCGGCGAAGGAAATATCGCGATCGCAACCGAGACCTACAGCTTCTCGATTGTGCTCGCGAGCGGCGAGACCATCGAACGGGATGGCGTCGCTACGAGTGTCCTCAAACAGGACAACGGAAAGTGGCAGATCTTCAATCTCCACAGCTCCTCACGCAAGCCGAAGGTGCGGCCGGCGGGTGGCATCTGAGCGGGCAAAAAAGGGGCTAGTCCTCACGATCTCTCCGAACCCACACCTAGCAGGACGCATGAGCCCGAGCGGGTGTGGGCACCCTGAAATGGCTCGTCGCGGCAAGTACGGAAACGCCTGCCTCGTCTGTGACAAGGGCAAAGCTGTTGGGGTGCGTATCATCTGTTGCACAGCCGCCGCATTGCGTTCGGCTGCAAAGCTCAAGGCCTGTTATGCGGGAGATAGATAATGGAGCGATTTCGAACTTTCGATTTCCGAAAGCATATGCCGAGCGTGACGTTCACGCTGCTGGCGGTTGCCCTGATAGCGGGCGCGGGTGCGATCACCGTCTATCTCGGCCTATATAATATAGCGGCCGATGCCCCCCATAACCGGCTGACTTACAGCGTCATCGAAACATTCAGGGAGAAGTCCATCGCAGCGCGATCCGGATCGATCGCGGTGCCGGCAGATTTGGCGGCTCCGGCGCGGATCGCGTCGGGCGCAGGTCTCTATACCGAGATGTGCAGCGGCTGCCATCTCGCGCCCGGGATGGAAAAGACCGAAATGAGTCAAGGGCTGTATCCGCAAGCGCCCGTCTTGTTCAAAGGTTCGGAACGTTCGGCTGCGGAGCAATTCTGGATCATCAAGCATGGCATCAAGATGACCGCCATGCCGGCCTGGGGGAAAACGCATGATGATCGTCTCATCTGGGATATGGTCGCGTTTGTCCGAAAACTCCCTGGCCTGTCGCCGGCACAATATCAGGCTATTACGCAGAATGCGCCAATGGACCATGACGCGATGATGAAGGGCATGACAGAGGCGGAAGGCGCGAGTCAGAAACCAAGCGGAGCGGGCGAACACGCAGGGCACTGAGGTCGTCGACAATTATGCAGCGCCGGGCGTGAACGGGCTCGTTTCGACCTTCCATTCCCGCCCACCTTGCCGGTGGGACGGAAGGTTTCGCCTTTCGCTAAGGGCCGGATCGAGCGAACTGTCTTGGCCGGCAAGCCGCAGGTGGAAAACAGCAATTCGGAATGGATCAAGCGGGGGCTATAAACATGAAGCGCGATCTTGTTCGCGAACTGATCGAGCGCTGGCGCGGCGATTCCGGCTCGACCTATCAAAGCTGGTTCCTGTGGGAGGAACGACTGAAGAATTTTCGGTCGATCAGAAGAGGAATCTCGCAGGTCGTCGCCGAAATTGAGGCCGGCACCTTCGGAGCGGCATATCGGGGCTCGTCATTGGAGATCATTGTTCATTCAATCGCCGAGCAACGACAGATTTTCAAAGGTGCGGATCATGCTTTCTTGTGGAAGCCCAAACTCCGAATCCCGGACATCTACGAGAACGCCGACAATCAACGAGCTTTTGGCAGACTTCTTCACCATTGCTCCTGTTGCGATACCGCCGAGGAGGTCGTCGCCGGGATCCTCGCAATCGACAGACAGAAGATCAAGGGGTTGGGTCCTGCGGTAGCCAACATTCTCTATTTTCTGCATCCCACCCTTGTGCCTCCGTTCAATACGGCAATCGTAAAGGGCTACAACGCGCTGACGGGTGCGAATGTGAAGCTTGGCAGCTGGGAGCATTTTCTCGCGATGCGCGCGGGCATTCTGGATCTCAACGATTGCTACCGGGATCTTCTCTCCAACGATTTGGGCGCGATAGGAGGGCTGCTGTTCGATATCGGATCGGGACGGTTTCCAGCCCCACCGCTCAGCGGTTCGAGCGAAAATGCTCGCGATTGGATGGCCTTGCTGAATGAAACGCGCTCACAGTCCGACAAGTTCGATAAGGGGCTTGCAAATCAGAAAGAGAGCGACCGGACGCATAGCGAAGTCCAATCCTGGCTTCGGGACCTCGGCCTTGCACTTGGATATGACGTCTGGGTAGCGGCAAATGACCGGGGGCGCCTTCATGAGGGTGTACCGCTCGGGTCTCGATGCCTCGATAGCTTGCCGCATGCCATCGCAACCGCTCAAGGAAGCGATGCCATAAGACTGATCGACATCTTATGGCTCGAGCAATCGACGGCTACGGTCGCGGCGGCATTCGAAGTCGAGCATTCGACATCCATTTATTCCGGAATTGTCCGCATGCTTGATCTCGCGCTGAGCAGCGAGAATCTTCATTTGTCGACGCCACTTTTCCTGGTTGCACCCGATGCGCGAGAAGCCGATGTCCGCGCTCAGCTCCGACGCCCGGCTTTCAGCCGGATCGGTGATCTCGACATTTCCTACCTGCCCTACGCCGAGCTCGAACAGAACAGGGTCGCCATTGCCCGCTTCGGTACGGGCCTGAAGGCGATCAAGGCGATCTCCCATCCATTGCCGTGAGGCAGCCGACGACGCGTAGGCCTCCGAAAGCAGTTGGTCTTTGCATCCTCGCGGCGTCACAGGGAAAGCCGGGCATCGAAATCGCGCGCGCTACCGACGTTCAGGATGGGACTAGCCCGTATCTGTTCGTGCCATCTTACTGTCCGGCTCATCGTGCCATCAGCAGGGCCGTTCAAGTAACGGCGCCGGTGAGAACAGGGACATATCATGTCCTGCGTTCAGAGGAAGTATTCCCCCCGGGCGCAAGCGCCCAGGGGGACCGACGACCGTAGGGGAGTCGCCGGGGGACCTCGCAGGACGAGGAACCTCAGAAAAAGTAGCGCAGCTGCAATCCGTACTGGCGCGGCTCGCCGTAGATGTAGAGCGGAAGAGTAGGGTTCGAGACACCCGTCGTGTCCGTCCCGATCGTACTATAGCTCACATAGCGCTCGTTGGTGAGATTTCGGCCATAAAGCGCAATTTCCCACGCTTCGCTCGCCGGCTGCCATGCGACACGCCCATTTATAAGGGTCGTGGCGTTTCCGGAAAAAAGCGGATTGTTGCTGGGCTTGAAAAAGATGCTGTCGCGCCAGGAGATATCGGTCCGTAATGTCAGCATTCCGCCGCCCAGGGAGGCCTTATATTCTCCGCCGAGAGTGATGTTCCACTTCGGCGCGTTCGGCAGCCGCTTGCCCTTGAGGCTTGCGCCGACGTCGTCAAAATAGACATCGTAGCGCGCATCGAGATAAGCGATCGTGGATGTAAGCGTCAGGCGATCGAACGGCCGTGCCATCAGTTCCGCTTCAACGCCCTTGATCGTCGCCTTGCCGGCGTTGGTGGTACTGGCAACGCCATTATTATACTCGACCACCTGAAGATTGGTGTAATCATAATAGAAGGCCGAAAAATTAGCTCGAAGCCGGCGATCGAGGAGCGTCGACTTCAAGCCGACTTCGTAGCTCCAGACATACTCCGGGAGGAAAGGCCGCCCGTCTCCCAGCTGGAATCCACCCGATTTGAACCCGCGGGTTGCCGACGCATAAGCCATGACGTCATCGGCAAGGTCGTAATCGATCCCAATTTTCGGAGTCCAGGCGGTCCAGGATGATTTGGGCTGACCGGCATCGACCTGATTTCCGTTCAGCAGGACACGATATCCGAAATCCTTTTTTTCGTATGAGTATCGAAGCCCTCCGGTCAATCGCAGGCGGTCGATGAGTTCGTAGCTTGCTTGTCCGAAGAGCGCGAATGCATTCGTCGTATTGTTTTCCGGGATCGCGAGCCGACGACCCGGTTCGATGATCCGTATTTCGTCGTTGCCCTTTTCATTCAGATAGAATGCTCCGACGATCCAGCGCAGCTTGTCCGCATCGTTGTTGAGAAGTTGGAACTCTTGCGTGAAACTGCGGGAACGTTCGTAAAATTCGATATCGCGGAGGAAGAGGTCAGTCGAGTCAACGTCGAGCGCCTGGACGACCTTGCTCTTGCGCAGCGCCGTAATCGAGCGGAGCGTGACCGGGCCGCCGTCCCAGTTCATGGTCGAGGACACGCCCCAGGCATCGACATCGTAACGCGGCAGGCGGTCGAGTGCGGCCTCTTTGTCATTGGCCGGGATCGTCGCCCCCGCATCGACGAAGCCTTGCGGATAAAAGGGCCGAACAGACCGCGCGCCGGTCTCGCGATCACGGCTGGCATCCGCCCGCAACACGATCTCAAGACGGTCGCTCGCGTCAATCGCAAGCGTCAGTCGTCCAGCGAGATTATCTTCGTTTTGGTATCGCCGTCCCGAGACGACGTCGCGGTAGATGCCGTCGCGCTGGTTGGCAAGCAAGGTGAGGCGGCCTCGGACGCCCGCTCCAAGCGGTCCAGAAATCGTGCCGCTCAGCGAGCGCTTCTCGTAATTTCCGACGGTGAGTCCCAGCGCGCCAGTCAAATCCTCCGTAGGCATTTTGGAAATGATGTTGAGTGTGCCGCCGGCGGAGTTGCGACCGAAGAGAACGCCTTGCGGTCCGCGCAGCACCTCGATGCGTTCGACGTCGAACAAATCCTGATAGCTTGTGGTCGGGCGCGAGATGTAGACGCCGTCATAATGGACTGTCGTGCTGGGGTCGGTCGCAACGCCGAACGCCGAGGTGCCAATTCCACGAATATTGATGATCGCCATGGAATCGTTGGTGATCGACACGCCCGGCACAAAAAATTGGAGGTCTTCGACGTTTGATATGCCCGTTGCCGTAAGCGCCTCGCCGGTCATCGCTGTCACCGAGACGGGAACGGACTGCAGATTTTCCTCGCGCTTCTCCGCCGTTACGATGATCTCGGCGAGGCCGTCCGACTGGGCTTCCTGAGCCTGCGCGGGAAACGCGACCGCCACCGCAATCGCCGCCATCGAGCTTCGCTGCATTGCGCGCTTCGTCGACGAATAACAGTATAATTTGTTCATTATGCTTCCCCTGTTTCGAAGAACTGCCCTTTCGCGCAGCCCAAATGAGTTTCGGGGAAGTCGAGGACAAAAACATGCATGCCCGGAAACCGCTGCTTACGGCTTCCGGGTTCAAGCACCCAACATCCCCTACTGACATTGATTACGCACCAGAACGACTCATCCCTCAAAAATGGTTCGGGCGACGTAAAACCATCGGAATTGGGCTCCCCGATTTGTTCAGATCGCCAGGATGAAGTTGATCCGGAACGCCCAAAGGCTCCTACCTTCATCCAGAAGCGGCGCTTTTCGCTTCTGCCCCTCGTCGGAGCCTTGGTCGGCGCCGTGCACGTGACGCAATCGCTCGCTTGACCCTATGGTCAGGTCTTCCCCGTGGAAGCCTATTTGTTCGCTCTGATGCCGGTCCTAGCCGCGGAGATTCGATGGCGCCTGACCCAGGCACTTCGGACGGCCGTCGCAACTCCGGACGCGGCAGCGGCGAGACACTGCGGCTGCGATCCGCGCTAGCCTTCAGCTCGATGTCGCAGCCGGAGTTACCATCCCATCGCTTGTAGCCGGGATGCTGGAACCATTTGCGACCGATTGACACCAGTTTGAGGGAGGTGAGACGGGCCGTCAGCACCATCCGCCCCCAAGACCAGTCGGGCTAGATCTGCTCGAACGCCGCTATGATCGGGCAGTGGAGCGTGTCGGCGGCAGCGCATTGGCGCGACAGGCCCATGAGCGCGCGCCGCGCCACATCGAGTTCGGCGATCGTCTTTTCGATCGCCGCGATGCGCGCGTCGGCCAGTTCGCGCGCTCGCGCGCGATCGCTCGACGCGTCGAGTTCGAGCAGTTCGGCGATCTCGGTGAGCGTAAATCCCGCTGCCTGTGCCGATTTGATGAAGCGCAGACGGCGCAGAACCGCCTCGTCGTAACGCCGGACTCGGCCTTCCGACGGGGCGCTGGCCGACTGAGGCGGAACGGGCAACAGGCCGCGGCGTTGGTAATAGCGGATCGTCTCGACATTGACGCCGCCCTGCCGGGCAAGCTGGCCGATGGTCATGTCACGCAAGGCCTTGACTCCGTACTATGGTACGGAGCCTATATAGCGGGAAGCGATCGGGAATCAAGAAAGGCGAATCGATGAATATGCAGGTTCAGCGCGCGAACGAAAGCGCGCCAGCGCACACTGGTGCGGCGGTTTCGGGCAAGCCGCGGGCGACCATCTATCGCATGGTGATGGAGCAGCATATCTGCCCCTATGGCCTGAAGGCGCTGCATCTGTTGCGCAGCCGCGGCTATGACGTCGAGGATGTCTGGCTGACGACCCGCGAGGAAACCGACGCATTCAAGGCGAAACATGGCGTCGCGACGACGCCGCAGACCTTCATCGAAGGCGAGCGGATCGGCGGTCTTGACGATCTGAGGCGCCATCTCGGTCTGAAAGTCCGCGATCCTAAGGCGCTTACCTATAAGCCCGTCATCGCGCTCTTCTCTATCACCGCGCTGATGGCGCTGGCCGCCAGCCAAGCGGTGTCGGGCACGCCCTTCACAATCCGTGCCGCCGAATGGTTTATCGGGTTCAGCATGGCGTTGCTTGCCTTCCTCAAGCTCCGCGACATCGAGAGCTTCTCGAGCATGTTCCTGAACTATGACCTGCTCGCCAAGCGGTGGGTGCCCTACGCCACCATCTATCCGTTCGCCGAGGCGCTCGCGGGCATCCTGATGATTTCCGGCGCGCTGAGCTGGATTTCGATCCCGGTCGCGCTCTTCATAGGGAGCATCGGCGCCGTCTCTGTCTTCAAGGCGGTCTATATCGACAAGCGCGAACTTAAATGCGCCTGCGTCGGCGGCGACAGCAATGTGCCGCTGGGCTTCATATCGCTGACCGAGAATCTGATGATGATCGCCATGGCGCTGTGGATGCTGCTCGCGCCCGCTGCCATGACGATGGGCCATAATTAACCGGGCCCGGTGTAACCGTGAGGGGACCGCCGGCGAACAGGTCGGCGGGATCTTCCTCCAGTTTCGAATTGACGCCAAGTTTGACAAGGATCATGCTTTTACCGTGAAACGCTGGCTCACCTTCCTGCTTCTTGTCGGAGCCGTCCTCGGCCTCCTGGCACAGGAAGCCGCGTTCGCCTCCGCGCCGGCGATCCCGGCAGCCGCAACCACGACTACCGCGGCGATGAGCGACGAATGCGCCGAGATGATGGGAATCGACAAGTCCCAAGATAGCGCACCCTGCAAGGGCCTGACCCTCGATTGCATCGCCAAGATGGGCTGCGCGCTGCCGCTGGCGGTCGCGGCGCCCGCCTCGCTGGAGGCGGCCGCCTATCGGCCGGCGCCGGTAGACGCGCGGCCTGCCGTTCGCTTGACGGGCCGAATCGTCGGTCCCGAGCCCGAACCGCCTCTATTCCGCGGCTGAAACGCGCGATGCGCGCCGGTCTCCCCGGCGCGTGTCTCCCAGCTTTTCGACCGAGGAATTTCACCATGAAGACGATTTTTGTCGTTGCCGCGCTCGCGGCCGCAACCCTTGCCGCTCCCGTGTCCGCGCAGGACGCGAGCGGCGGTCATTATGAATGGCAGACCCGCCAGGTGCCGGGACCGAACAAGTCCAATATCAACCCGCGCGTTCGCGTGTGGGTCAAAGACGCATCAATGAATATGGCGGCCTGCGACTGCACCATGATGAAGACCGACGCAGCGGGCTGCATGCACGACATGCCCGGACATCGCATGTCGCCCTCCAAGGGCTGACGGCTTCCGTCCCCCGGCCGACGTGCCGGGGGACATTTCCGCCTGACTCGAAAGAGGGGGACATATGCGCATATATCTTGCGGCAGTTTTGCTTATCCCGACGCCCGCGGCGCTACATGCCGAGCCGATGACGCTCGATACGGCGCTCGACCGCGCGGCATCAGAGGCGCCCGAATTGCAGGGTCGCGAAGCCGGCATCGATGCTGCCCAATCGGCGGCGATCGCCGCCGACCGGCTGCCCGACCCGAAACTCAATATCGTCCTGCAGGATTTCCCGGTGACCGGGCCCGACGCGGGCCGGTTCAATCGCGACGACTTCACGATGCAGGTCGTCGGCGTCAGCCAGGAGTTCCCGAACCCCGCCAAGCGCCGCGCGCGCGCAACGCGTGCGCAGGCCGACATCGGAATCGCCCGCGCCGACGAGGCGGTCACCGCGCAGGATATCAGGCTCGCGACCGCGCTTGCCTGGGTCGACCTTTACTACGCCAAGAAGCGTCTCAAGGAACTCGACCTGCTCGATTCTGGTCTTGAAGACCTTCAAGCGACGGTGACCGCGCGGCTGGCCAGCGGCGCTGCGCGCCCGGCACAGGCGCTTGAACCCGATCAGCTTCGCGCCGCGATCAATGATCGCCGCAGCGCACTCGCCGCCGAGATTGCCCGCGCCCGCGCGCAGCTCGCGCGCTTTACCGGCGACGCAGCCGCCGACACGCTGGGAGACTTGCCGCCGCAAATGATCGACGAGCAAGGATTGCGCTCCGGAATCGACGCCCTGCCAAGGCTGCGCGCGCTCGATGCCCGCGCCCTCGCCGCCGATGCCGAGACCGGTCTCGCCCGCGCAGACAAGCGCCCCGACTGGAGCGTCAACGCGGCCTATGGGCGGCGCGAGCCCAATTTTGGCGACCTCGTCACGGTTGGCGTCACCGTAGATCTGCCCTTCTTCTCGAAAAGGCGGCAGGATCCCAAGATCGCCGCGCGCGCCAGCGAGGCGACGCGCGCCCGGCTCGACCGTGAGGCCGCCAAGCGCGACATCGCGGCGGGGCTCGACGCCGATCTCGCCGATCACCGCATGCATCATGAACAACTCGCCAATGCGCGCACGCGGCTCGTGCCGCTCGCGAAGAAGCGCGCCGAGCTCGATCTCGCCAGCTACGCCGCCGGAAAGCTCGATCTCGGGACCGCACTCCTGTCGACACTCGCGCTCGCCGAGGCCGAAGTCGATGCGCTCGCTCGCGAAGCCGAGGTCGCGCGCGACGCGATCCGGATCAACACTATTTATGGGGAGGCAGGTCGATGACCGATGCAACATCAGCGGCGCGTTGGCGCGCCGGAATATTGGCCGCGGTGCTGATCGCGGGCGGCAGCGGTTACTGGCTGGGACAGAGCGGTCAGAGCGATGCGCCAAGCGAAGCGGCAGGCAGCGGCGGGCGCAAGATCCTCTATTATTATGATCCGATGTTCCCGAACCAGAAATTCGACAAGCCCGGCAAGTCGCCCTTCATGGACATGCAGCTCGAGCCCAAATATGCCGACGAGGGCAGCGGCGCGGCACCGGGCGTGTCGGTCGATCCTGCCGCGCGGCAGAGCCTCGGCATAAGGGTGGTCGTGGCCGAAATGGGCAGCCTCGCGGCGACCTTCGACGTCAACGGCAGCATCGATTTCAACCAGCGCGACGTCACGATCGTCCAGGCGCGCTCGGGCGGATTCGTCGAGCGCGTCTATCGCCTCGCGCCCGGCGACGTCATCGGCGCCGGCACGCCGATCGCCGACCTGCAATTGCCCGAATGGGGCGGCGCGCAGACCGAATATCTGAGCGTCAAGAAACTCGGACGTCCCGACCTCACTGCGGCGGCGCGGCAGCGGCTGCGGTTGATGGGCATGCCCGAAGGCGTGATTGTCGAAGTCGACCGGACCGGACGCACCGGCGGCCGGATGACCGTCCGCGCGCCGATCGGCGGCGTAGTCCAGACGCTGGGCGCGCGTGCGGGCGTGACGCTTGCCGCGGGGCAGACGCTCGCCGAAATCTCGGGGCTCGGCACGGTGTGGCTCAACGCCGCGCTCCCCGAAGCGCAGGCGGGACTCGTACAGGTCGGCCAGCGCGCGACCGCGACGCTCACCGCCTTTCCCGGCGAAGCATTCACCGGCAGGATCATTGCGATCCTGCCCACTGCATCGGCCGACAGCCGGACGCTGACGGTGCGCGTCGAACTCGCCAATCGCGGCGGGCGTCTCCGCCCCGGCATGTTCGCGGTGGTGGCGCTCGGGGGCGATGCCAAACCGGCGCTGCTGGTGCCGAGCGAAGCGGTGATCCGCACCGGCACGCGCAGCATCGTGATGCTCGAGAAGGGCGACGGGCGCTACCATCCCGCCGAAGTGATCACTGGACGCGAAGGTGGTGGCAAGACCGAGATATTGCAGGGGCTCGCTCCCGGCGAAAAGGTCGTCGCGTCGGGCCAGTTCCTGCTCGATTCCGAGGCGAGCCTGACCGGCCTCACCGTCCGTCCGCTGGAGCCCGCGCAATGATCGCGAAGATCATTCGCGCTTCGGTCGCGGCGCGCGGGCTCGTCGTCGCGGCGGCGCTGATCCTGACCCTGCTCGGGATCGCCGCGGTGCGCACGACGCCGGTCGATGCCCTGCCCGATCTCTCCGACGTCCAGGTCATCATCCGCACCACCTATGCGGGTCAGGCGCCGCGGATCGTCGAGGATCAGGTCACCTATCCGATCACGACGACAATGCTCTCGGTGCCCGGCGCGCGCGTCGTGCGCGGCTACAGCTTCGTCGGCGACAGCTTCGTCTATGTGCTCTTCGACGACGGCACCGATCCCTATTGGGCGCGCAGCCGCGTGCTCGAATATCTGAGCCAGGTGCAGAGCCGGCTCCCCGACGGCGCGCGGGCGAGCCTCGGCCCCGACGCGACCGGGGTCGGGTGGATCTATGAATATGCGCTCGTCGACAAGAGCGGCCGCCACGATCTTGCCGAGCTCCGCAGCCTCCAGGACTGGTTCCTGCGCTTCGAACTGAAGTCAGTGCCGGGCGTCGCCGAGGTCGCGAGCATCGGCGGCATGGTGCGCCAATATCAGATCATCGTCGATCCGCAGAAGCTTGCCGCCTTCGGCGTGACCGCAACCGACGTGGCAGACGCCCTCAAGCGCGCAAACCAGGAAAGCGGCGGCGGCAGCCTCGAACTCGCCGAGGCCGAATATATCGTGCGCGCGGGCGGCTATCTGAAATCGCTCGACGATTTCCGCAGCGTCCCGATCCGCACCGCCGGCGGCGGCATCCCGGTGACGGTCGGCGATGTTGCGACGGTCCAGATCGGCCCCGACACGCGGCGCGGCATCGCCGAACTCAATGGCGAGGGCGAGGTCGCGGGCGGCGTGATCGTCATGCGCGAGGGCAAGAATGCCCGCGAGGTCATCGACGGCGTGCGCGCCAAGCTCGCCGAGCTCAAGCGCAGCCTGCCGCCGGGGGTCGAGATCGTCACCACCTACGACCGTTCGGGGCTGATCGATCGTGCGGTCGACAATCTCACCTCGAAGCTCGTCGAAGAATTCATCATCGTCGGGCTCGTCTGCGCGCTGTTCCTGTGGCACGCCCGGTCGGCGCTGGTCGCCATCCTGACCCTGCCGCTCGGCATCCTCATCGCCTTCATCGTCATGCGGCTGCAGGGGCTCAACGCCAATATCCTGTCGCTCGGCGGCATCGCGATCGCGGTCGGCGCGATGGTCGATGCGGCGGTGGTGATGATCGAAAATGCCCACAAGCATCTCGAACATTGGGAGCGCGATCATCCGGGCGAGGAATTGAAGGGCGCCGAGCGCTGGCGCGTCATCACCGATGCCGCCGCCGAGGTCGGCCCGGCGCTGTTCCTCAGCCTTCTCATTATCACCTTCTCCTTCTTGCCGATCTTCACGCTCGAAGGCCAGGAAGGGCGGCTCTTCGCGCCGCTCGCCTTCACCAAGACCTATGCGATGGCGGCCGCTGCGATCCTCTCGATCACGCTCATCCCGGTGCTGATGGGCTGGCTGATCCGCGGAAAGATCCCGGCCGAACAGGCCAATCCGGTCAACCGCTGGCTGACCCGCGCCTATCGCCCGGCACTCGACTGGGTGCTCGAACGGCCGAAAAAGGCGCTCCTCATCGCCGGCCTCGTCTTCGCCACCAGCCTCTGGCCGATGACCCAGATCGGCGGCGAGTTCATGCCGCAGATGCATGAGGGCGATCTCCTCTACATGCCCTCAGCGCTTCCCGGCATCTCAGCAGCGCGGGCGTCGAGCCTGCTCCAGCAGACCGATCGGCTGATCAAGACGGTGCCAGAGGTCGAAAGCGTGTTCGGCAAGGCGGGCCGCGCCGACAGCGCCACCGACCCCGCGCCGCTCGAGATGTTCGAGACGACGATCCGCTTCAAGCCGAAGGACCAGTGGCGCCCCGGCATGACCGAGGAGAAATTGATCGAGGAGCTCGACGCGCGGGTCCGGGTCCCTGGGCTCGCCAATTTCTGGATCCCGCCGATCCGCAACCGCATCGACATGCTCGCGACCGGGATCAAAAGCCCGGTCGGCATCAAGGTCGCGGGCTCGGATCTTGCCGAGATCGACCGCACCGCGAAGCGCATCGAGGGCGTAGTCAGGACCGTCCCCGGCGTCGCCTCGGCGCTGGCCGAGCGCCTGACTGGCGGCCGTTATATCGACGTCGACATCGATCGCGCCGCCGCGGGGCGCTATGGTCTCAACGTCGCCGACGTGCAGGCGATCGTCGCGGGCGCGATCGGCGGCGAGACGATCGGCCAGACGGTCGAGGGGCTCGCGCGCTATCCGATCAGCGTCCGCTATCCACGCGAGATGCGCGACAGCATCGGCGAGCTCGCGGCCCTTCCGATCCTGACGCCGTCGCGCCAGCAGATCACGCTCGGGACGGTGGCGAGCGTCAAGGTCAGCGACGGGCCGCCGATGCTGCGCAGCGAGAATGGCCGCCCGGTGACCTGGATCTATGTCGACAGCCGCGGCCGCGATTTGCAGGGTCTGGTGCACGACATCCAGCGGGCGATCGCGCGCGATGTCGAGCTGCCCCCCGGCGTCAGCATCTCCTACACCGGGCAGTTCGAGTTCCTCGTTCGTGCGACCGAGCGGATGAAGGTGGTCGTGCCGGTCACGCTCGCGATCATCTTCATCCTGCTCTACCTCATCTTCCGCCGCTGGGACGAGGCGCTGCTCATCATGGCGACCTTGCCCTTTGCACTCACCGGCGGGCTCTGGCTGCTCTATCTGCTCGGTTACAACCAGTCGGTCGCGAGCGCGGTCGGGTTCATCGCGCTCGCCGGCGTCGCCGCCGAGTTCGGGGTCGTCATGCTCATCTACCTCAAGCATGCGCTCGCCGATCGCGGCGATGGCGACATATTGGCCGCGGTTCGCGAGGGCGCGCTGCTTCGCGTCCGGCCGAAGGCGATGACCGTCGCGGTGATCCTCGCGGGCCTGTTCCCGATCCTCGTCGGGACCGGCACCGGCTCCGAAGTGATGAGCCGCATCGCCGCGCCGATGATCGGCGGCATGCTGACCGCGCCGCTGCTCTCGATGCTCATCATTCCCGCCGCCTATCTGCTGATGCGCAGGCGCGCGGCCCATCCCGTTCAACCCGAAGGAGAAATGACATGAAGAATTTGACCGCCATCGCACTGGGCATCGCGCTCAGCGCAGGACTTGCCGGCTGCGGCAAGCAGGGCGAAGCGCCGAAGACCGAAGAAAAGGCCGCGATGGCCGATGACGCCGGAACCATGGCGATGCCCGCCGAAACCAAACATGGCAAGGGCACGGCGACCGTGACCGCAATCGATAGCGCGAAGGGACAGGTCACGCTCGATCATGGCGCGATCGCCGAACTCGAATGGCCGCCGATGACGATGGGCTTCGCCGCAAAGCCCGAGCTGCTGAAGGACATCAAGGTCGGCGACAAGGTCGCGTTCGAGCTCGACTGGAACGGTAAGGCCGGGACGATCACCAAGCTCGACAAGGCGCCATAATATCCGCCGGCGCGCGCGGCGAAGCCAGTCGTCGCGCGCGCCAGCCCCTTCCTTCCCCGAACCCGGATGCGTCCGGTCGGATCGATCAATCGGTCTGGAGCGCGAGTTCGGTGCCCGCGATCGCCTCGATCACCCGGCATTCGGCGGCCCGGCCGCCCTCGCAGGAGGTCGCGACCTCGGTCAGCGCCGAGCGCAAGGTTTCGAGCCGCGCGATGCGGATGCCGATATCGGCAAGATGCGCGCGCGCGATCGCCGCAGCCTCGCCGCAATCGCGGTCGGGCTGATCCGAAAGCGCCAGCAGCGAGCGGATTTCGGGGATCGAAAAACCGAGCTGCCGGCCGTGGCGGACGAAGGCGAGCCGCCGAAGGTCGGCCGCATCATAGCTTCGCCGTCCCGAAGCGGTGCGCAGGGCTTCGGGCAGCAGCCCGATCTCTTCATAGAAGCGGATGGTGTTGACCTTGGTCCCGGTCTCCCGGGCAAGGTCGCCGATCGCGAGCCGCTTGGTCATATTATGCTTGATCCTCCAGTGACTGGAGGATGTATAGGCGGTCCTCGTCCGAAGTTGAAGGCGGCAAAGCGAAGAGCGCGCCACCACCATGGAGTGAAGACGCGATGGCGGAGGGATCCGAGAACGGCGACGGCTGCGGCTGCACGGGAGACCCGGTGCGCGCGGAAAAGGACCCGGCCTATCGCCGTGCTCTTTGGATCGTGGTTATCCTAAATCTCGGCTTCGGCGCTATCGAGATCGTCGGCGGATTCATCGCCAACAGCCAGGCGCTGAAGGCCGACTCGCTCGACTTCATCGGCGACGGCACCATCACGCTGGCCGGCCTCGTCGCGATCGGCTGGACGGCGCTCGCCCGCACCCGCATCGCTCTTGCCCAAGGCCTGTTCCTGCTGACGCTCGGGCTCGGCGTCATCGGCGTCGCGCTGTGGCGCGCCCTGACAGCGGTTCCGCCCGAAGCCGAGCTCATGGGCGGCATCGGCTTCGTTGCACTGCTCGTCAATCTCACCTCGGCGGCGGTCCTCTCGCGGTTTCGCGAAGGCGACGCCAATGTCCGCGCTGTTTGGCTGTTCAGCCGCAATGACGCGGTCGCCAATGTCGCGGTAATCATCGCTGCGGGTCTCGTCGCATGGACCGGCCAGGCCTGGCCCGACCTTGCAGTGGCCGCCATCATTGCAGCGCTCTTCCTGCATTCGGCCTATGAAATTCTTCGCAGCGCGCGGACCGAGCTGCGCCAACTGTCGGAACAAGGGATTCGTGGTCAGGCTTGACCCTGTAGTTGCTACAGGGTGCATAAGGCCGGCGAATCGACGCAAAGGGAAATGTCGCGAGCATGCTGGATCGACGTCAAGCTGCCGGCCTGATCGCCGCCGAGATGACGCATTACCGGGCCGCGCGGCGGGCCGGCGATTATCCCGCGGCCTGGCGCGCGCTCGAGCGCGCGCACATCGTTGCGCAGCCCTTCTTCGGCATTCACCTGTCGTCGCATGGCCACATGCTCGGTTTCGCGATGGCGCTCGGCGACTGGCGCGAAGCGGCGGGGCAGATTTTCCGGCTGGCCCTCGTCCCTCTGGGATCGCTGACGGGCCGGATCCCGGCAGGCAATAGTGGGCGGGCGCGGGTCAGCGCGTTCCAACCCATGGCGATTCCATCCGATCTGGCCGCCGCGATGTCACGCCGCGACAAACAGATGACGGGTCGATAGGGGGCTTTATGGCTGGTGCGATGATGCGACTGCTGGTGATTGTGGGCGTGCTGCTTTGCACCCTGCAATTCTGTGAGCCCGCGTCCGCGCATATTGCCGATCAAGGCACCGCCTATTCGCTGGACAGGGACGGCGGCAAGCAAGTGCCGGGCGAACCGGCAAAGAAATTCGCCCATAGCGGCCATCATCATTGCCCCATGGCGCCGGACCAGCATCAGACGGTCAGCGAAGCCCCGCTGGCCCCGGCGCGTGGGCCACTATTTGCCGCGCCGGTCGTGCAGCGACCATCGCGCGTCCTGCCGCCCCTTCTCGACCCGCCCCTCGCCTGACGTCTTGACGCGCTCGCGCATTCGCGCGGCGATCTATCGGCTCAATCGAGGATGGAATTATGTACAGGATCGTTGTTGCCCTCGTGGCAGCCACATCGTGCGTTGCGATAGCGCAGGCACAGGAGGTCGGCACCGAAAGCCGGCAGATATCAGGACCGCTCCTGACGCTCGACGAGGCGGTTGCGCTCGCGGGCGGCAGCGCGCCCGCGGCGGAAGCCGCAGCGGCGGACGTTGATGCCGCAAGCGCAGCCCGCCGAGTCGCGGGGCTGCGCCCCAACCCAGCGCTTTCGGTCGAAGTCGAGAATTTCGTCGGCACCGGGCCCTATAATGGCGTCAATGGCGCCGATATCACGGCAAGCGTCGCGATCCCGCTCGAACTCGGCGGCAAGCGGCAGGCCCGGATCGCGGTTGCCGATGCGGCGGCGCACCGCGCGCAAATCGCGCAGGCGATTGCGCAGGCCGATATCCGGTTCCAGGTCACCGAACTCTATATCCAGGCCTCGGCCGCCGAAGTGCGTGTCGCGATTGCCGAGGACCAATATCGTATCGCCGGCGACACGGCGCGCGCCGCGACCATAAGAGTGCAAGCGGGGCGCGCCTCGCCGCTCGAACAAGAACGCGCCGAAGTCGCGCGCCTGACCGCCGAAACCGAGGCCGAGAAAGCGCGCCGCTTCGCCGATGCCGCGCGCGCCAGTCTCGCGCGCCGCATTGGCCGCCCGGTCACCGGCCCGCTCGATGTCGCGGTACTCGGCGGCCCCGGAAGCGGCACCATGGGTCCGCCCCGCCCTGTATCGGCGGCTGGCACGCTCGCGCTGGCGGCGGCCGATGCCGACCTCGCCACCGCGGATGCCGGCGTCGAACTGGCGCGTTCGCAGCGCGTGCCCGATCTTACCGTCGGGCCGGGCGTTCGCCGGCTCGAAGCCACCAACGATGTCGCTGCGGTGTTCAGCGTCTCGGTGCCGCTGCCGCTGTTCAACAACGGACGCGCCGCGGTCGACCAGGCGAATGCCGAACGGCGGCGTGCCGACGCGCAGCGCCGCGTCACCGCGCTCGATATCGAGCAGAAGATCAGCGACGCCGAAGTCGAGGCTGCCAATGCGGCCGCGGCGGCGCGCGTCGCGAGCGGCCCCGCTCTGTCCTCGGCCATGGAAGCCGCGCGCATTGCGCGCATCGGCTACCGCGAGGGCAAGTTCGGACAGCTCGAACTGCTCGATGCCGAACGGACGCTGACCGAGATGCGCTCCGCGTCGATCGAAGCCCTCGCCTCCTATCAACTCGCCAAGGCCCGGTTGGAACGCCTGACGGCTCCCGCGCCGCTCGAAGGAAATTGACCCGATGACTATCACTATCAACCGAAAGCTGCTGCTCGCCGCGACGCTGCCGCTGTTCCTCGCCGCCTGCGGTGGCGGCGAGACCGCCAAACCCGCCGACGAGCATGGCGAGGAAGAGGCCGGCCATGCCGACGAGGGCAAGATCACCCTCACCAACGAGCAGATCAAGATCGCGGGGATCGCGCTCGGCAGCCCGACCATCGGCAGCGCCGGCGCGCTGCAATTGCCCGCAACGATCGAAGGCGATCCGCAAGGAACGCAGGCCGTGTCGGCCGCGATCGGCGGGCGGATCGTCGCGCTCAACCGCAATCTCGGACAGAGCGTCGGCCGTGGGCAGACGCTTGCGATTGTCGAGAGCCGCGAGGCCGCGCAGCTCCAGGGCGAGGTGCAGGCCACGCGTGCCCGATTAGCGCTTGCCAACTCCAATCTCGCACGCGAGGAGCGGCTGTTCGCACAGCGCGTGTCGCCCGAGCAGGATGTGATTGCGGCACGCACGGCCGCGACCGAAGCCAGGATCGCCTATCAACTCGCGCAGCAGCAGGTATCCGCCGCAGGGGGCGGCGGCGGCCAGCTCAACCGGATTGCCATTACCGCGCCGATTTCGGGCCAGGTAATCGCGCGCAGCGTGGTGCTCGGTCAGACGGTTCCCGCCGATGCAGAACTCTATCGCATCGCCAACCTCTCGAGCGTTTCGCTCTCGCTGAACCTCCAGCCCGCCGACGCCGGTCGTATCCGGCCCGGCGCCGTCGTCTCGGTGAGCGCGCCTGGACGCCAGGCGACCGGCAAGATCAGCTTCGTCTCGCCCGCGCTCGATCCGGCCACGAAGCTCGTGCCCGCAATCGCGATCCTCGACAATCGCGCCGGCCAATGGCGCGTCGGCGAAGCCGTGACCGCCTCGGTCGCGCTGGCTGCGAGCGGCGGCGTCGGCTCGATCAGCGTTCCCGCGACCGCGATCCAGACCGTCGAGGGCAAGAGCGTCGTGTTCGTGCGTACCAAGGACGGGTTCGAGGCTGTCCCCGTGGTGCTCGGCGACCGCGCGGGAGCCAATGTCATCGTCCGCTCCGGGCTCAAGGGCACCGAGCAGATCGCCATCACCAACAGCTTTTCGCTCAAGGCCGAGATCGGCAAGGGCGAAGCAGGCGATGAGGACTAAGCCATGATCGCTCGTATCGTTACCTGGGCGGTCGAAAAGCGCTGGCTTGTCGTCCTGCTCACCGCCATCGCCGCCATAATCGGGGCGACAGCATTGTCGCGCCTGCCGATCGACGCGGTTCCCGACATCACCAACAACCAGATCCAGATCAACGTCCGCGCCCCCGCGCTCTCGCCCGAACTCGTCGAGAAGCAGGTCGCCTTCCCGATCGAGACCGCGCTCGCGGGGATCCCCGGCCTCGATCACACAAGGTCGCTGAGCCGCAACGGCTTCGCGCAGGTCACCGCGGTCTTCGACGATTCGACCGACATTTATTTCGCGCGCCAGCAGGTCGGCGAACGCCTCAACGAGGCAACCGAGAATATACCCGACGGGGTTCGCCCGGAGATGGGGCCGATCGCGACGGGTCTCGGCGACGTCTATATGTGGACGGTCCGCCTCGCGCACCGCAAAGACGATGCGCACAAGGCCGGCGAGCCCGGCCTCCAGCCTGACGGCAGCTATGTGACCCCCGAAGGCGAACGGCTCGTCACCGAGGCCGACAAGTCGACCTATCTTCGCACGACGCAGGACTGGATCGTCACGCCGCTCGTCCGGACGGTTCCCGGCGTCGCGGGCGTCGATGCGATCGGCGGCTATTCGAAGCAGTATCTGGTCGTTCCCGACGTGCAGCGCCTCGCCGCGCTCGACCTCAGCCTCACCGAGCTCGCCGAAGCCCTCGAACGCAACAATAGTGCGGTCGGCGGCGGCGTCGTCGAGCGCAATGGCGAAGGGCTCGCCGTTCGTTCGGACGCGTTGGTCCGCGACACCGCCGAGCTGGCACGCACCGTCGTCGCAACGCGCGCGGGCGTTCCGATCACGCTCGACCAGGTGGCGACGGTCCGCACCGGACAGGCGGTTCGCATGGGTTCAGCCTCTGAAAATGGCACCGAAGTCGTCGTCGGCACCGCGGTCATGCGCATCGGCGAGAACAGCCGGACGGTCGCGACCGCGGTCGCAGACCGGCTGAAGGAGGTAAACGCCTCGCTGCCGCCCGATGTCGTTATCGAGCCGGCGCTCGATCGTACCAAGCTCGTCAATTCGACGATCTGGACGGTCGGCAAGAACCTGACCGAGGGTGCGCTGCTCGTCATTGTCGTGCTTTTCCTGCTGCTCGGCAATTTCCGCGCAGCGCTGATCGCGGCGCTCGTCATCCCGATCACGATGCTGCTCACCAGCTTCGGCATGCTGCGCGCCGGCGTCTCGGCGAACCTGATGAGCCTCGGCGCACTCGACTTCGGCCTCATCGTCGATGGCGCCGTCATCATCGTCGAGAATGCGCTGCGGCGCATGGCCGACCTCCAGCATCGCCACGGCCGCATCCTGACCGTCCAGGAACGTCTCGCGACCGTTGCATCGGCCGCGCGCGAGATGGTGCGACCGTCTGTCTACGGGCAGGCGATCATCATCCTCGTCTATGTGCCCTTGCTCACCTTGAGCGGGGTCGAGGGCAAGACCTTCATCCCGATGGCGCTGACCGTGATCATCGCGCTCGCTTTCGCCTTCATCCTCTCGCTCACATTCGTCCCCGCCGCGATCGCGATCTGGCTTTCGAAGCGGGTCGAAGAAAAAGAGGGCCGCATCATGGCGTGGCTGAAGCAACGCTACGAGCCGGGTCTCGACCGCGCGATTAGCAAGCCCAAGATCACCCTCGGCGCGGGCATCGGGGGGTTCGTCATCGCGATCCTCGCCTTCTTCTCACTCGGCCAGGTCTTCCTGCCGCAGCTCGACGAGGGAGATCTCCTGATCCAGGCGTTTCGCGTGCCCTCGACGTCCGTCGAACAGAGCCAGGCCATGCAAGTGCCGATCGAGCGGATGCTCGCAAGGCAGCCCGAGGTCGCGATCGTCTTCTCGAAGACCGGCACGGCGGACCTCGCGTCCGATCCGATGCCGCCCAACGCGACCGACAATTTCGTGATCCTCAAGCCTCGCAAAGAATGGCCCGACCCAAGCCTCCCCAAGGCCGAACTCGTCGAGCGGCTGGAGAAGGAACTGAACAAGATCCCGGGCAATGCCTATGAGATCACTCAGCCGATCCAGATGCGCTTCAACGAGCTGATTGCGGGCGTGCGCGGTGACATTGCGATCAAGGTCTATGGCGACGACTTCGACGCGATGAACGCGACCGCGCAGCAAGTCGCCGCAATCTTGCGGAAGACCGAAGGCGCGAGCGACGTGCGCGTCGAAGAAACCGAAGGTCTCTCGATGCTCGACATTCGGGCGAACCGCGACGCGATGGCGCGGCTCGGCGTCAGCGCGCGTGACGTGCAGGATGTCGTCACCGCAACGATCGGCGGCCGCGAGGCCGGCACGATCTTCGAAGGCGACCGGCGCTTCCCGATCGTCATCCGGCTGTCCGACGCGCAGCGCGCTGACCTGTCGGTGCTCGAACAGGTACAGGTCCCGGTGGCGGGCGGCGCCTTCGTGCCGCTTGCGAGCGTCGCCGATATCCGTATCGTCGAGGGACCGAACCAGATCAGCCGCGAAAACGGGAAGAGGCGCGTCGTCGTCCAGGCCAACGTCCGCGGCCGCGCGATCTCCGACGTCGTGGCCGACGCCAAGGCCGGCATCGCTAAGGATGTTCGCCTCCCCGCCGGCAGCTACCTTGAATGGGGCGGCCAGTTCGAGAATCTCGCCTCCGCACGCGACCGGCTTCAGCTCGTCGTCCCGGCCTGCTTCATCCTGATCCTGCTGCTGCTCTATGGCGCGCTTCGATCGTCGCGCGATGCGGCGATCGTGTTCACCGGGGTTCCGCTGGCACTGATCGGCGGCGTGCTAGCACTGTTCCTGCGCGGGATGGACTTCTCCATCTCGGCAGCAGTCGGGTTCATCGCGCTCTCGGGTATCGCGGTGCTCAACGGCCTCGTGATGGTGTCGTCGATCCAGGAACTGATGCGCTCGGGCATGGCGCGGGCCGAAGCCGCAAGGCAAGGCGCGCTCATGCGCCTTCGCCCCGTCGTGATGACCGCGCTCGTCGCCAGCCTCGGGTTCGTGCCGATGGCGCTCGCGACCGGCGCGGGCGCCGAAGTGCAGAAGCCGCTCGCGACGGTGGTGATTGGGGGACTGATCTCGGCGACCCTGCTCACGCTCTTCGTACTTCCGACCCTCTATGCCCGCTATGGCAGCCGGGAAGCCGACCTGCGGGAAGATCATTTGCAGTACGACGACAGCCTATCTGCGAGCACCCCCTAATGATCAGCACGACAAGACGCGCGGCACGCAAGGCTGCGGTTCTGTTGAACCGGCGGGCGACCATGCTGCTCGCTGGCGCCCGGGCGCCGATTCTCGACGACTTCGTGAACAGGTTGCCACATTGCCCGGCGATTCACATCGTAAGGGATCAGAATTCTAAAAATCTGGATCCAGGTCCAGCCCGGAACGGATGAGGTGCTCGTCACCGGAAGCGCCCAACGAGCCGGGACGAGCAGAGTCGTAAACCGCGGGCATCTTCACGCTTCCGCCGACATCGTCGGTGGAAGCGAGTCGATCATCGCAGACGCGCGCTAGACCTGTCCGATTTCCCCGTGCGTTAGATATTCCGCCCGGTTCGGCGTATCTATACCGATTTGAACATCTATCTGCTCCGCAACCGCTTGGCTGGAGTGGGTGGAAATCGCTGCCGGAGAACATGACAACGTCCTCTTCCGCCTCGGCCGGGCAGCCGTTTCCGAAGGGGTCACGCCGTTGGCGTTCCACTCCAGCAATTTTGACGCAACCCAGCCGATCGGAGGGACCGACTCATTCTACTGCGCGCTTGGGCCCCGATCCGGTAGTTGCAGCACGCTAAGCGCCAATCCTTTCCTAGACACACCCGTCGGCTCGCCGTCATCATATTACGTCCTTATTACGCGAGACGAAATGCGGCTCGACGTAACGCGGCATATTACGCCGCCTTTTGGCGTAAGTGACTGGAATTACTAGGAAAACTGGAGCGGGCGAAGGGATTCGAACCCTCGATCGCCGAGCTATGCCGCAAGGAAGGCATTGCCCAGAGCCTGTATTACACCTGGTCGAAGGAGTTCATGGAAGCTGGCAAGCGCCGCCTGGCCGGCGACACCGCCCGTGCCGCGACCACCGGAGAGGTCCAGGACCTGCGCCGCGAAGCCCGGGCCCTGAAGGAATGCGTGGCCGATCTGACACTGGAAAACCGTCTGCTCAAAAAAAGCATGGTCGCGGATGGGGGCAACGACGAATGAGATATCCCGCATCCGAGAAGCTCGAGATCATCAGAACCGTCGAGCAGTCGCACCTGTCGGCCAAGCGCACGCTGGACCAACTCGGCATCCCTCGTCGGACATTCTACCGCTGGTATGATCGCTACCTCGAAGGCGGGCCGGAGGCGTTGGAAGATCGGCCATCGGCGCCGAGCCGGGTGTGGAACCGCATCCCGGCGGGCATCCACGACCAGATCATCGAGCTGGCGCTGGAACAGTCTGAGCTGAGCCCCCGGGAACTGGCCGTGCGCTTCACCGAAGGGCAGCGCTACTTCGTGTCGGAATCCACGGTTTACCGCCTGTTGAAGGCCCACGACCTGATCACCAGCCCGGCCTATGTCGTGATCAAGGCTGCCGATCAGTTCCACACGAAAACCACGCGGCCGAACGAGATGTGGCAGACCGACTTCACCTACTTCAAGATCATCGGGTGGGGCTGGATGTATCTGTCGACCGTGCTCGACGACTTCTCACGCTACATCATCGCCTGGAAGCTGTGCACCAACATGCGAGCCGAGGACGTCACCGACACGCTGGACCTCGCCCTGGCGGCTTCTGGTTGCGACAGCGCCACGGTGCTGCACAAACCCCGGATACTCAGCGATAATGGCCCCAGCTACATCGCGGGTGAGCTGGCGGAATACATCGAGGCCCGGAAGATGAGCCATGTCCGCGGCGCCCCGTGTCATCCCCAAACCCAGGGCAAGATCGAGCGCTGGCACCAGACCCTGAAAAACCGCATCTTGCTGGAAAACTACTTCCTGCCCGGCGACCTCGAAGCCCACATCGAGACCTTCGTCGAGCACTACAATCACCAGCGATACCACGAGAGCCTGGCCAACGTGACGCCTGCCGACGCCTACTTCGGCAGGGCTCCGGCAATCATCAAACTGCGCGAAAGGATCAAGCGACAGACCATCGAACATCGGCGCTTGCAGCACCGCAAGTTCGCCGCCTAACATCAACCCCCTGACGAGGTCCGCACTCCGCTAATCTACGCCGCGAGTTGTGCCGAATGTTCTGACGACGGACACCTATTTAACCGACGGCCTTCCCTGAGTGGAGCGAGAGCCACATAGACCGTCGCGATCATTTGGCACGGAGCGCCGCCGCGATCGATGCGCGAACAGAAGGAAGCCGCGCCCACGGTAAGCCGGTGACGGTTAAGGTGGCGCAACACAAGAGGAGTGAGTCCGACAAGGCTGAGGGGAATGTGATTTTTGCGTATATCAGAGAATGACGATCCGAATGAAGGCGAGTTGCAATCATGCCGCCTGGTGAAAGGCGGTTGAGCTGGAAATCTGACAGGAGCTTCTGACAATGGATCATCAGCATCATGGCCATTTGGCGGAAGGCGCGGTTACCGATCCCGTCTGCGGGATGGCAGTCGATCCGGAGACGAGTATTCACCAGCTCACGCATGCCGGCGTCCATCATTATTTCTGCAGTGCGGGATGTCTGGGCAAGTTCAGAGCGGACCCGGCTCGCTATCACGGCGGCGCGGAGAACTCGGCACCGCCCCCTCCGAAGGGCGCGATCTGGACGTGTCCGATGCATCCCGAGATCCAGCGGCCGGGACCAGGAGCTTGCCCGATCTGCGGAATGGCATTGGAGCCTATCGTTCCCGAAGCCACCGACGGCCCGAGCGAAGAATATCGGGACATGCGCCGACGCTTCTGGATCGGCCTGGTGCTTGCGCTTCCGGTCCTTGCCCTCGAGATGGGCGGGCACATGACCGGACTTCATATGCTGATCTCCCGCCAGGCTAGTAATTGGGTCCAGATGCTGCTTGCGACGCCCGTCGTCCTCTGGGCGGGCTGGCCGTTCTTCGAGCGCGGCTGGCAGTCGCTGCGTACGCGTAACCTCAACATGTTCACGCTGATCGCAATGGGGACAGGCGTTGCCTGGCTTTACAGCATGGTCGCAGCACTCTTGCCCGATATCTTTCCAGATGCTTTCCGCGCCGCGGACGGTTCGGTGGCGGTCTATTTCGAGGCAGCCGCCGTAATCACGGTGTTGGTGCTGCTCGGCCAGCTACTCGAACTGCGCGCCCGCGAGACAACCAGTGGCGCGATCCGGGCGCTTCTCGATCTTTCACCGAAGCTCGCCCGCCGCGTCGCCGCGGACGGCAGCGACGAGGAAATAGACCTTTCCGAGGTTGTGGTAGGCGACGTCCTGCGAGTCCGCCCTGGCGAGAAGGTCCCGGTAGACGGTATCGTCATGGAAGGGCGGAGCACGGTCGATGAATCCATGGTTACCGGGGAATCCATGCCCATCACGAAGGACATCGGGGCCGCGCTGATCGGTGGAACGATCAATCAGACCGGCGGACTTGTGATGCGAAGCGAGAAGGTCGGCCGCGATACGATGCTTGCGCGTATTGTGCAGATGGTGGCCGACGCCCAGCGCAGCCGTGCCCCAATTCAGCGGCTCGCCGATGCGGTATCGGCCTGGTTCGTGCCGACTGTCATTCTGGTCGCACTGGTTGCCTTCGTCGCCTGGTCGCTATTCGGCCCGGCGCCATCGATGGGATATGGACTTGTGGCCGCTGTCGCGGTCCTCATTATCGCCTGCCCCTGCGCGCTCGGTCTCGCGACGCCGATGTCGATCATGGTCGGCGTTGGCCGCGGTGCCGAGGCTGGAGTGCTGATCAAGAACGCCGAGGCCCTGGAGCGCATGGAGAAGGTCGACACTCTGGTCGTCGACAAGACCGGAACGCTGACGGCCGGAAAGCCTTCGGTCGTCGCCATCGAAGTTGCGGAGGGTTTTGCCGAGGAAGAGATTCTGCGCATTGCGGCAAGCCTTGAACGTACAAGCGAACACCCGCTGGCACAGGCGATCGTCCAGGCCGCCGAGCAGCGCGGGATCAAGCTCCTCGAACCGACCGCAGTCGACCAGCCGGTTGGCAAGGGCATAGTCGGCATGGTCGACGGGCAAACCGTGCAGGCGGGCAACGCGAGTTTCCTGGCCGAATATGATATCGGCCCCGGCGACCTCGCGGGTCCGGCCGACCGGCTGCGCGGGGACGGGGCTACCGCCATTTTCCTGGCAATCGGCGGGCGCGCAGCGGGCGTCATCGCCATCGCCGATCCGGTAAAGGAGACAACTCCGGCAGCGCTCAGGGCGCTCAGGGAGGCCGGCATCAAGGTAATCATGCTGACGGGCGACAACCGCACGACCGCGCAGGCGATAGCGCGGCGCCTCGATATTGCCGATGTCGAGGCCGACGTCCTGCCGGACCAGAAGAGTGCCGTGGTAACGCGCCTTCGCGAGGAAGGGAGAATTGTCGCAATGGCCGGCGACGGCGTCAACGACGCGCCCGCGCTCGCTGCTGCCGATGTCGGGATCGCGATGGGATCGGGCACCGATGTCGCGATCGAGAGCGCCGGAGTGACGCTGCTCCATGGCGACCTGATGGGTATCGTCCGGGCGCGGCATCTCAGCCATGCCACGATGCGGAATATTCGCCAGAATCTCTTCTTCGCCTTCGCATATAATGTCGCCGGGATTCCGATCGCGGCTGGCGCGCTCTATCCGGTTTTCGGCTTGCTGCTGTCGCCGATTATCGCCGCCACCGCGATGGCGCTCTCTTCGGTCAGCGTGATCGGCAATTCGTTGCGACTGCGCCTGGTGAAAATCTGATCCGTGCGGCGCTTCGCACATTGCGTATACGGGCGAGGAACAGCGAACAGCCTCTCTCGGGCAAGCTCGGTTTGATGAGCGAAACCAAAGTCCCTCTCGGGAATATGCGCGAGGCTCACGAACGCGGGGCGGATCTTCGGGTGTGTCGAGGGGCGGTTGCTGAGAGGGAAACAAGCGAGCCCAACGACAACTTATGACCCGCTTCGCACCCTCGGCGGGCCATTCCCCAACCGGCTGCCTCGGTCGCGACCCGCCGGAGAATCTCGGGCATCCGGACCCGGACTGGTCGGTCAGGATCATGAAACGGCCTGACCTCGGACGAGGATCCAGTCGCATGATCCGTGCGAATACCGGGCCGCTCCAGAGTGGATTCGTAACTTACGTATATTGAAGGGACGGTCGGGACGGCATTGAGGCGATCTAGCTCAAGACAGCTAATGGAGCGCGATCATGTTCGAACAGGCCTTCAGCACCATCAATGCCGCGCCGTCCTTCCGGCATCGCTATGACAATTTCATCGGTGGTCGTTGGAGTGCCCCCGCCACGGGAGAATATTTCGCCGATACGAGCCCGATCAACGGCGCCCTGATCGCCGAGTTCGCACTATCAACTCCGGAAGATGTCGAGCGCGCTCTCGATGCGGCGCACGCGGCCAAGGATCAGTGGGCCAAGATATCGCCAGCCGAGCGTGCCCGGTTGCTCAACCGGATCGCCGACCGGCTGGAAGACAATCTGGAGCTGCTGGCCTTCGCCGAGACGATCGACAACGGCAAGCCGATCCGCGAGACGCGCGCCGCCGACGTGCCCCTGGCGATCGACCACTTCCGCTACTTCGCCGGCTGCATCCGGGCGGAAGAGGGCGCGATCTCGACGATCGATGCCGACACGATCGCCTATCATTTCCGCGAGCCGCTTGGCGTCGTCGGGCAGATCATCCCGTGGAACTTCCCGCTGCTCATGGCAGCCTGGAAAATCGCCCCGGCACTTGCCGCGGGCAATTGCACGGTGATCAAACCTGCGTCCCAGACGCCTTTGACATTGCTGATGTTCGCAGAGCTCACCGCCGATATTCTGCCGCCTGGCGTGTTCAACGTCGTGACGGGACCTGGACGGACCGTTGGCCAGGCGATCGCCGCCAATCCACGGATCGCCAAGGTCTCCTTTACGGGCGAGACGGTCACCGGCAAGCAGATCATGCATGCGGCCGCCGACCATCTCATCCCCCAGACGATGGAACTTGGCGGCAAGTCGCCCAACATCTTCATGGCCGACGTGCTCGACGAGGAGGACGCCTTCTTCGACAAGGCGCTGGAGGGCTTCACGCTCTTCGCGTTCAACAAAGGCGAGGTCTGCACCTGTCCCTCGCGCGCGTTGATCCACGAATCGATCTTCGACCGTTTCATCGAGCGCGCCGTGGCGCGTGTCACAGCGATCCGCCAAGGCGACCCGCTCGACCCTTCGGTCCAGATCGGCGCCCAGGCGTCCGAAGATCAGCTCCACAAGATCCTCGGCTATATCGACATCGGAAAAGCCGAGGGTGCGCAATGCCTGACCGGCGGCGCGCGGGCGCTCCCCGGCGGCGAACTCGATCGGGGCTATTTCGTGCAGCCCACCGTGTTCCTCGGCGAAAATCGGATGCGCATCTTCCAGGAAGAGATCTTCGGGCCGGTGCTGTCGGTGACCACATTCAAGACAGTCGACGAGGCGATCGCGATCGCCAACGATACCGCCTACGGCCTCGGCGCGGGCGTCTGGACCCGCAACGGCAACACGGCCTACCGGCTCGGCCGCGCGATCGAGGCCGGGCGGGTCTGGACCAACTGCTACCATCACTATCCCGCACATGCCGCTTTCGGCGGATATAAGGCGTCGGGTTTCGGACGCGAAAATCACAAGATGATGCTCGACCATTATCAGCAGACCAAGAACCTGCTCGTCTCCTATGACGAGCATGCGCTCGGCCTGTTCTGATCCCTCCCGGAAGGAGAAGCAGACATGGCGAAAACCATGAAGGCGGCGGTCGTCCGCGAATTCGGTAAGCCGCTGGTCATCGAAGAAGCGCCGATCCCGACGGTCGGACCCGGCCAGATCCTGGTAAAGGTCGCGGCGGCCGGCGTATGCCACACCGACCTGCATGCGGCCGAGGGCGACTGGCCGGTCAAGCCCAACCCGCCCTTCATTCCCGGGCATGAAGGCGTCGGACATGTCGCCGCCGTCGGATCGGGCGTCACTCTCATAAAAGAGGGCGACCGGGTCGGCGTCCCCTGGCTCTACTCCGCCTGCGGGCATTGCGTGCATTGCCTGGGCGGCTGGGAGACGTTGTGCGAGAGCCAGCAGAATACCGGCTATTCGGTGAATGGCAGCTTCGCGGAATATGTCCTCGCCGATCCAAATTATGTCGGGCATCTTCCCGACAATGTCGACTTCCTCGACATCGCGCCGATCCTCTGCGCCGGCGTCACCGTCTATAAAGGGCTGAAGGCCACCGAGGCGAAGCCCGGAGAGTGGGTGGTCGTCTCCGGGATCGGCGGGCTCGGCCACATGGCGGTGCAATATGCCCGCGCGATGGGTCTCAATGTGGCGGCGGTCGACGTCGACGACCGCAAGCTCGATCTCGCGACCCGTCTCGGCGCGGCGCTCACGGTCAACGCGCGCGAGGAGGATCCGTCAGCCGCCATCAAGCAGGCGATCGACGGTGCGCAGGGCGTCCTCGTCACCGCGGTCTCGCCCAAGGCCTTCCAGCAGGCGCTCGGCATGGTCCGGCGCGGTGGTACGGTCGCGCTCAACGGCCTTCCACCGGGCGATTTTCCGCTGTCGATCTTCGACACCGTACTCAACGGCATCACCGTTCGCGGTTCGATCGTCGGCACCCGGCTCGACCTTCTCGAAGCACTGGCCTTCGCCGGCGAAGGCAAGGTGCATGCGACGGTGCACGCCGAAAAGCTGGAGAACATCAACGACGTCTTTGCGCGCATGCGCCGCGGCGACATTGACGGGCGGATCGTTCTCGATCTGGCCTGACCATCTTCTGGCGAAAGAAACATTCAATGCCCCTCCTTCATAGCTTGCCGATCGCACGGCGCCACTTCGTTCAGGGGCTGGCGATTGGCGGAGCCGTCGCGGGCTTCGTCCCGGCACTGCAGGCGAAATCCCTCTCCGCATCGACGGCTGAATTGAGCGGGACCGAATTCGACCTCGAGATCGCCGAGATCCCGGTCAACTATACCGGCAAGCGCCGGGTCGCGACGGCAGTGAACGGCGCCGTACCCGCGCCGGTCCTGCGCCTGCGCGAGGGCGACACCGTCACGCTGCGCGTTCGCAACAGCCTCAAGGAGATGTCCAGCATCCACTGGCACGGGATCATCCTGCCCGCAGAAATGGACGGCGTTCCGGGCATCAGCTTCGCCGGTATCGCGCCGGGCGAGACCTTCACCTATCGATTCGAAGTACGCCAAGTGGGCACCTACTGGTACCACGCTCATACGCTTGCCGAGCAGACCGGACTTTATGGAGCGATTGTCGTCGAGCCGAGAGTGCCGATGGGTCCCGTTCCCCACCGCGACTATACCATCATGCTGAGCGACTGGTCGGACGAACCACCGCTCCAGATCTTCACGAACCTCAAGAAGCTGAGCAGCTATTATAACTTCGCGCAGCCGACCGCCGGCGACTTTCTAGAGGATGTGAGCGAGTTGGGCCTCGCCAAAGCCCTCGAACGGCGGCGGATGTGGAACGGGTCGCGGATGAATCCGACCGACTACAGCGACCTTTCCGCAGCGACCTACACTTATCTTATGAACGGGACGACGCCTGCGGGCAACTGGACCGCCGTCGCCGCGCCCGGCGAGCATGTGCGCCTGCGCTTTGTGGGCGCGGGAACGGCGACCTTCTTCGACGTACGGATTCCCGGTGTGGAGCTGACAATCGTTTCGACCGACGGGCAGCCGGTGGTGCCGGTGACGGTCGAGGAGTTCCGGATCGGCCCGGGGGAAACCTATGATGTCGAGTTCACCATGCCCGATGGCAATGCGCGCACGATCTTCGCCCAGGCGATCGATCGGACCGGCTTTGCCCGCGGCACGATCGCGCCTGCTCCCGGCATGTCGGCACCGGTCCCCACCCTCGATGCGCGGCCCTGGCTCGATCCCGTCGACATGATGGGGGCGATGATGACGATGGGCGGCGGCGAGCACGCCGGGCACGGCCTGACGGAGATGCCGCCGAAGGCCCGGCATGCCCGCACCGAATATGGTGCGAACACCGATATGCGCGTCGACTATCCCCGCGCCAATCTCGATGATCCCGGCGCCGGCCTGCGCGACCGCTCATGGCGTGTCCTGACGCTGGCGGACTTGCGGACACCCAATGGCGATCCCGATCCGCGCGAGCCCGAACGCGAGATCGAGCTCCACCTCAACGGCAATATGGAGCGCTTCATCTGGGCGCTCGACGGAATCAAGCTCAATGACTCGCGGCCGCTCCACTTCAAGCCGAACGAGCGACTGCGCATCATCTTGGTCAACGACACGATGATGTCCCATCCGATGCACCTCCACGGCATGTGGAGCGATGTCGAAGGATCCGATGGCGCCTTCCAGGTCCGCAAGCATACGGTGGTGGTCCAGCCTGCCCAGAGGGTGAGCTTCCGCGTCACCGCCGATGCTATGGGTCGATGGGCGTTTCACTGCCATCTGCTCTACCATATGGCGGCCGGCATGTTCCGGGAGGTCGTCGTCGCATGATCCGCATGGCCCGCCCCCGCCCCGCGCCGTTCCTGGTTGTCCTCCTCTTCTCGACTGCGATTGCATCACCCGCCTCGGCGCAAGAGCCATCTTCCACGGCGCCGGACGCCTTCCAGGCGGGGCAGGTGCCTCCACCGGAGGAGCACATCCATCCCGCGTCTCAAACCCAGGACCATGCGGGAATGGACATGCCTGGCATGGATGTGCCGAGCACCGGTATGAAGATGGACATGGGCCGCATGCAGGGCGGCAAGGCCCCGCCGGACGCGCGCGATTCAAATGACTATTCGGACGGCTACCGCAATTCGACACTGCCCGGCTATGAGATGGCCGACAAGCTCTCGATTCCGAAGGTCCTCGTCGACGAGCTCGAGTTCGTCAGCGGCAATGAGGGCCAGGGGGTGGGCTGGACGGTGCTCGTCACGAAGGGGCAGGACAATGACAAACTATGGCTGCGCAGCCAGGGCCTGAAAAACTCGCGCGATCGTCTTGATGCTGAAAGCAGCGTCGAGGCGCTCTGGTGGCACGGCAAGAGTCCGTTCTGGGGCACGGTGCTGGGAGTTCGCCAGGATCTCGGCAAGGGAGCGACGACATGGCTTGCCGCAGGCGTCGAGGGATTGGCGCCCTATTGGTTCGACGTGCAGTTGACCGCCTATGTGGGCGACGATGGCCGCATCGCGGGGCGCGCCAAGGCCGGCTACGAGGTTCTGTTCACCAATCGGCTGATCTTGACCTCCCAGGTCGAGACCAACCTCTATTCCAAGCGCTCGGTCGACCGCGAGCTTGGTGGCGGGTTCAGCAATGTCGAGCTGAGCGGCCGACTACGCTACGAGTTGTCGCGCAAGTTCGCACCTTATGTCGGCTTTGTCTGGGAACGCGCGCTCGATGGCACCGCCGCCTTCCGGCGCGCGGACCGCGAACTGACAACCGAGCGTCGCGTGGTCGTCGGCCTCAGATTGTGGTGGTGATCCCTGGACCCGAGACGGTAGCGAACGCGCAACGGTACGATGGTGCGACCGGACGGCCATATCAGGCGGCCGGTCATCACCACCCAGGCGACGGTGCATGATGGACAATTGCATGCTTGAACGTGCGATCTTCATCCATTGAGTGCCGGATCGGAAATCTTGGACTGACCTCGCGTCACGGCCTGCTTGCACTGGCTATCGATCCGTAAGGCCTGCGCCATTGGCATGCGAACTCCAAGGATCGGCTTCTGCGACGCTTGCTCGCAATGGCTATCGGTCTCGTGTGTTGGCTGACTCGCAGCATCGGTGCTCGCGGGACGGTTAGCCGCGGCCATATCGACGTCGAGTATCGGTCACGCCAGCCTGGAGCAGCGGCCCGCAAGCAATGGTCTCGAGTGGCGCGGCGGCGAACGATGATCGATCCCGACAAGGCGGCATTACTCCGGAACTCCCACGCCGGTGCAGCGCTCAGGCTGGATCGCGCGAGAAATTTCGAGGGGTATCGCGCCGAGCTGCGTATTTGACTTAGTGCCCGTTCCGATTGGGGGATTCCGACGGCCATGAAACCATTGCCCTGTCGCCTACGCGCCCGGCCTGGACGCCTGGGGATGACATGATCCCCGAAGACAATTCGGTAGCGTGGCGCGACGACGTCCGCGAAATCGAGGCGCTATCGGAGCTCATGCTTCGCGAGGCCAGCGGCTATGTCGTCGTCTTGCTCGATCCCGCCGGCACCATCCGCGCGATCAATGGCGAGACCGAGAGGAAGGGACTTTGGTCGAGCGCCGATCTGTGCGGCCGCTCGCACGAGATTTTCTATCCGCCCGATGAAATGGCGAACGGCCGGCCTGAAGCCGATCTGGCGGCGGCCCTCGCGCAGGGTTCCCTCGAGCGTGAGGCTTGGCGCGTGTGCCGTGATGGAACCGAATATCTCGCCAGGCTGACGATCAATGCCCTGAAAGATCAAGCGGGTGTGATTCGCGGTTTCGGCAGCATCGTGCGCGACATCACCGAGGATGCGGCAATGCGCGGCTCGATCGAAGCCCGCGAGCGACATCTGCAGTCGATTCTCGCGACCGTTCCCGATGCCATGATCGTCATCGACGAGCGGGGGCGCATAACCTCGTTCAGCGCTGCGGCCGAGCGATTGTTCGGTTATGGCGAGAGCGAATTGCTTGGCCGCAATGTGTCCTGCCTCATGCCGCGGGCGGACAGTATCAGGCATGACGAATATATCGGCCATTATCTCGAAACGGGAGAGCGCCGAATCATCGGGATCGGCCGCATCGTGGTCGGGCAGCGCCGGGACGGTTCGACTTTTCCAATGGAATTGTCGGTCGGCGAGGCGGGGGGGCCGGAAGGGCGCATCTTCACCGGCTTCATTCGGGACCTGACGGAAAAGGAACATGATGAGCTGAGGCTCAAGGAATTGCAGGCCGAGCTTGTGCATGTCTCGCGGCTGAGCGCGATGGGAACGATGGCCTCGACCTTGGCCCATGAGCTTAACCAGCCGCTGACTGCCATTGCCAACTATCTGGAGACGACGCGGGATCTTGTTGACGGGGAAGGGGATATACCGCGGGATATCCTGCACGAAGCGCTGACGGAGGCCGCCAATGAGACCCTCAGGGCAGGCTATATTGTTCGCCGCCTCAGGGATTTCGTAGCTCGGGGCGAGGTGGAAAAGACCGTAGAGGATTTGCCGCGCCTGATCGACGAGGCAGGCAAGCTGGCGCTTATCGGTGCCCGGGAACGCGGGGTCCGCAGCTTTTTCACCTTCGACCCGGCCGCGACACCTACGCTCGTGGACCGCGTCCAGATCCAGCAGGTTCTGGTCAACATCATGCGCAATGCCATTGAAGCGATGGCGGACTCCGAAGTGCGGGAACTGCGCGTTTCCACCAGGCTGCGGGCCGACGAGATGATCGAGATTGCGGTAGAGGACAGCGGTCCCGGCATTGCGGAGGACGTGATACCGCGGTTGTTCCAGGCTTTTGTCAGCAGCAAATCGGACGGCATGGGGCTCGGCCTGTCGATCTGTCGGACGATCGTTGAGGCTCATGGCGGACGGATCTGGGTCGAGGACGGTCCAGGCGGTGGAGCCGTGTTCCGATTCACCTTGGTTCACGCAAAGCTGGAGGAAGAACATGCAGGATAAGCGCCTCATTCATCTGGTCGATGACGAAGAGGCCATCCGGAAGTCAGCCGGATTCATGCTGCGGACGGTGGGGTTCGAGGTACGGACCTATGCGAGCGGCGTGGAATTTCTGAAGCTGGCACGCACGGCCGAGACTGGATGTGTGCTTCTCGACGTTCGCATGCCTGAGTTAGATGGGCTTCAGGTCCAGTCGGAAATGGCGCAGCGCGGCATCAATATGCCGGTCGTCGTCCTGACCGGTCATGGCGACGTCACTCTCGCGGTGCAGGCGATGAAGGCGGGCGCAGTGGATTTTATCGAGAAACCCTTCGAGAAGGCATCGCTGCTTGAGGCTATCGACCGCGGATTCGCGCGTATCGACCGGGTCGATGTCCGAGCGACGGAAGAAGCCGAAGCGCAGGTCCGGATCGGCGTCTTGACGCCCCGCGAGAAGGAGGTTCTCGATGGGCTCGCGCGAGGCTATCCCAACAAGACCATCGCCTATGATCTAGGCGTTTCTTCGCGAACCGTCGAAGTCCACCGGGCAAGCCTGATGAGCAAGTTGGCTGTCCGCAGTCTTTCCGATGCGCTCCGGATTGCATTTGCTGCGGGCCTTGGTCGCAGCGAAGCCAAACTGGGATGATTACGTAGCGACTGAGATACGCGGTTCTGGAATGCTGCACTCACGGAGAATCGATTTTCGGATGCTCGCCACTCATGTCTGTGCACATCGGGCAATCGTCCCGTCACCCCTTCACGATATTGGTCTCGGACGACGACCCGGGCGTTCGCCGTTCGACGCAATTGATGCTGCGGGCCCAGGGATTTCGGGTCCGGGCCTATACTAGCGGCAGCGCGCTATTGGCCGACCCGCGATCACTTCATGCCGATTGCCTTGTCGTCGACTTTCGCATGCCGGACATCGACGGCCTGTCACTCCTGAGACGCTTACGCTCGAAGGGCTGGTGCGGTTGCGCGATCATGATCTCGGCCTATCATGACGACGCGCTGGAACGCGAAGCGAGGCGCGTTGGATTCGAGCATGTCATTGCAAAGCCGCTGATCGCGCGCGCACTGCTCGAGGCGATCGCTTGCTCCGCAAGGGATCATGGCTGACTGGACCGATCGCTCGTCCGTTCCCCCTCTTGCCACAGCAAAGGCAGGCTGAGAGCGACGATCAATGCCGCCGCCGCCAGGGTGAACGTGATCACCCACTGCTGCCCCACTCCCGCGAGCGCAAGCCCGATCGGCGCCGCCGCCTGTCCAATACTCGCCGCCGCATGCTGGAGCCCGAGCCGAGCACCCGAAACCCGGGAGCTGCGGTTGCTGATCCAGAAGCTGGTCACGAGGCGAAGGCTGGCCGCGCTCCAGCCGAGAAGGAAAGCGATCCCCGCGAGACCGAGGATCGACCGCGGATTTTGCGAAGCCAACAGTCCGATTGCCAGAACGAGCAGCATAAGACGCGTGAGATCGACCGGCCGGCGGACAAGCCAACCCAAACGGGCCTGCGCGATTTGTGCCGCGAGCATGCCGACGCCGCAAAGGCTCAGCATGAAGGCGATGGCTTCGCGGTCGAGCGGAAGGCCTTGGCCGGTCACCAGCAGACCGATGTGAAGGGCCGCCAGGGCAGCGCCGGCGATAATGGTGATGACGAGGAGTGTCGCAGTCTTCCGGTTGTTGTCGCGGTTGCTGCGGCGCGGGATGGCATGCGAACGAGACCGTTTGGGAAGCTGAGAGGGCGACAGCAGGCAACCGGCGAGCAAGAGTGCCAGGGCGAGAGGGAACAGCGGGGCCGACGGCAGCAGCGGAAAAGACAATTGTGTGAGCAGGGGGCCGGCCAGGTCGCCAAGAAAGACAAAGCTGGTCAGCCATGTGAAGAGACGGGCCCGACCCACCCGGCTCTCGGCCCGGAAGCCCGCAGCAAGGAGCGAGAGAGGAATGATGGCCCCCGACGCCATGCCCGACAGGATGCGCAGAAGATATAAGGTGGCGAGATCGGTACTGCCGAACGCCAGTGTCGTTGCCGCGAGGACCAGAAGCGCGATCCGAAGAAGCACCCGATAGTCCATGCGATCGGCCAACCACCCCCAAATGGGCGCAAGGCCGAGAGCGGCAAGAGGAAAGGAAGCCGAAAGGCTCACTATATGGAAATCGTGGGTTGCGGCAACGGGGATCACCGCGCCGCCCTCGATCAAGGACGGCAGAAAAGCGATGGCGGCCGTTTGCGTGGCCGACGTCGCGGCAACGGCAATCAGGAGGAGCAAGAATCCGAAGCTTGATCCGCCAAAAACTGCGGAGTTCCGGCTGGCTGCCGCAGGACCGAAAATCTTCACGGGAACATTTGAGCTTTTCAGACAAAAAGCCCGCTGCCACGGGGGCAGCGGGCTTCCGGGGGGATGGACCGACCGATGCTCACATATGCTCGTGCTTCATCGGCATGTCTTTCGGTTTGTCCGCAGGCTTGGACGTCCCCATGCCGCCCATGGCAGGCATGGGCTTGTCGTTGCCGCCGCATCCACCGCCGGACTGATCCTGCATCTTTTCCATGCCCTCGCGGTGATCTTTCATCATCTTGTCGTGCATCTGCTGTCCGCCGTGGTCCATGCCGTGGCGATGCTCGTCGCCGGGCTTCTGGGCCGGCGCGGTGGCGGCCGGCTTCTTCGGCGGCCCTTTGCTCTCGTCGGCGAGGACCGGCATCTGGGTCAGGGCGAGGAGGCCAAGGACCGTCAGAACAGGGGAAATCTTGCGCATGATGTGTCTCCATTCGAAATCTTTGCTTTGTATCGACACCAAGTCGGATCGGCGCCGCTGTGCTCGATATGCTGCACCGAACGTCCGGATCGAAATACGTGAAGCCCACATGTTGATCTCTCGCCCGAAGAAAATCGGAACGCCACGTGCTGCTATGAAGACATGACCATCATGCCGCACCCCTCGGCACAGCGGCGGCATAAGTTCGCGCAGCGCAACAGCTGTGCGTCACCCGTGAATGCAGCGCAGTTTTCCGCGCACAATCGGCAGATCTGCTCGCAGGTCTGGCAAAGGATCCCATGAGCCGGAGAATTGCGAAGCAGCGATTGAGCGGTCGTGAGGCAAATCCCGGCGCAATCGGCGAGAATAGCCATGATCCCCGGAGCGGCCTTGTCGCCGCCCTCTTCTAGGCAATGGCGCGCGGCTTCGATGCAGCTTCGATGCGTTTCCAGGCACAACGCCGCGCAATCGGCAAGCGGCATTGCATGGGAGTCGGGCATTCCCCCGCCGGGCGGTGGATCTTCGGCGCGCGCGGCGCCGACGAGCATTGTCAGGGCAAGCCCGGTCCCCAGGATCGATCGCCTCTCAAGCATGAAAATTCTCCCATTGAATCGAGCCATGCGGCCGAAGCCGCCATCCTCTCGGAAAGATGCGCCTGAGCGTGTCGGATGGCATGGTGGTCACCGGTCCGTCGCCGCGTCGAGGCGGGCGCGCTCCATGCGCGTATTCTCCCAAGGCCAATGACCATTGATCTCGACGCCCAGCGAAATGCTCAGGAAGGTACGAACAAACACGAGGCCCGCGAGCACGACGAGGTCGTTAAGCGTAGGGTTGATCACCAGTGATTTCACGATGTCGCCCGCTACGAGAAACTCAAGGCCGAGCAATATGCTGCGACCGAGTGTCGATCGGAACGGACGATAGGCTTCGGCATAGAGGCCTCGACAGGCCTGACGGAGAAACGTCGCGGTCGCCAGCGCGGCACCTGTCAGGATGGTTGCCGTGCCGCTCAGTTCCAGGATAACCACGGCGAGGCGGAACAGGCTCTCGAGCCAGTGACCGCTTCCGCCGTCAATGGTGATCATACCAGCCTCTCCTGCGAATATTGTTGAAACTGTCGGTCGTGTGACAGGCATAGCATTGTTCCACGGTCGCCCGCTCGCCTGCGGCGCGCTGCGAAACCATGCTGAAATGCTCCATATAGTGGCTCGGCGGCGCCCGGTGGCATTCGGAGCAGTTCCGGGAATTGGTCGAGGGATGCCGGTAGCCGTCGATGCGCCAGCTGTCGGTCGCGTGGCAACTCGCGCAGCGCGTTCCGAAGAGGCCCAGGTGCGGGTCGCGAATGGAATGGCAACCAGCACAGGCGAGCACGCCTGTCACCGCGCCGCCGGCGGTCGCGGCGGCGGGGCGCTGCGACCATATTCCCGGCTTGAACAGGGCCTTGTGATCCATGCGAATGAGGCTCTGTCTGCCCGCATGCTCGACGTGGCATGAGGTGCATTGCAAGGCCGAGGCATGGAATTGGGTCGATTGCTTGTTTCCGAAGTCGGTCGCGGCATGACAACTCTTGCAAGTCTCCCCCGTCACACCAGCGATGGGGGTGTGGCAGTTTCGGCACGATCCTGCGAGGCTGCGGTGGGCTTCGGACAGGGGGCCCGGCGAAACGAGCTGCGCGACCACGCCGGCCTGAGGCGGCGCGTTCGACCGCGACAGCGCCGGTAGCCCAAGCAGCACGACGAGCAGGCTGGTCGCAAAAAGGGCCGGAAGCAGCCAGTGGCGCATCATGGCCAGCGAAGACCAAAATAGACCGCGGCCGCGATATGGAGAATCACGAGCGCGTAAAGCAGCGAACCGGCCACGATATGAAACCATCGCCAGCGTGCGAAAAGTACTCCCGTTACTTCCTCTGCCCGCACGGCATATTCGGTGTCGGAAATGGCCGCGGCAAGCTTGATCGCATCCTGCGGTGGTGGTTCAGCGGGCTGGTTTGCGCGGGTGAAGACATATCGAAGCCAGCGTGGCGGCTCCTGCGTCTCCCCAATTTCGCCCGGCGCCGCCGGAATGTCCAGAAAGGCCGACTGGAGCGAAGCCAGTTCCGACTTGCGGCCGCGCAAGGCCCTTGCAAGTTCGCCGAGAAGATAGCGCCCGGCAAATCCGCTTGCAACGGTGAGGAGGAGGAGGCCGGTTAGCATGAGGCCCAGCGGACTCGCGAACTTGTGCGCGGTGTGAAGGAGGGCGAAGAAAGCTCCCAGAACGCCAGAATAGATATGAACGGCAAGGAGCGTCGGCTTACGCACATAGCGCGTAATCCGACGATCGAGCGGCGGGATATGTTTGGCCGCCACATAGGGAAGCGTCAGCAGCATGCACAGGGCCGCAAGGATGCCGAGCAGACCGCCGCCGAGGCTACCGGGGAAGCGTGGGGATGCGTGAACGAGAAATCCGGCCGGAAAGACCAGAATGAACCCCACCAGAAGCACCATCAATATGTCGCCGCGTTCGCGCATCAGGCTTCAACCACGATCGGCTTGCCGCTGCCTTTGGCCTGGCAAGCCAATATATAGCCGTTCGCCTTGTCTTCCGGCGCCAGGCCCGCTTCGTTCGCCATCGTGACTTCACCGTCGAGCAGCTTGGTGACGCATAGTCCGCAGTCTCCGGTGCGGCAGGAATAGGGTATCTCGACGCCAACCCCCTCGGCGGCTTCGAGCACGGTCTGATCGCCAGCCAGGGCGGCGGACACACCCGACAGAGCGAACGTCACGGAAGCTTCGGCAATCCTTGTGGAAGGCGCGGACGGAGGCTGTACCGTGCGACTTGCATCGTTGCCGGGCGCGCTGGGCGCGTCGACTGGATCGATGGGCAGCGATGCGGGCCCAAAGGCTTCGGTATGAAGTTGCACTTCCGGCACGCCGAGCTCGGCGAGCTCCGCCTTCATCGCCGCCATCATCGCGGGGGGACCGCACAGGTGGATGCGGCGGCGCGCGATGTCGGGGACGGCCGAAAGCAGCATGTCCCGCGTCAGGGGGCCGACGGCGCCATGCCAGACCGTCCCTGGCGAGCGCTCCATCGCGGCGAAGACATGCAGATTGTCATGAAGCCGCTCGAGTCGCTCGATTTCGTCACGGAAGACGAACTCGTCCGTGGACCGAGCGCCATAAAGGAAGAATATCTCGCCCGGCCAGGCGGTGTCTGTAAGATAGCGCAATACCGACATCATCGGCGTGATCCCGACACCGCCCGCGATGAGCACGATACTATCCGCGGTCGTCCCAGTGAAGGTGAAGGAGCCGAAAGGGCCCGAGGCTCGAACAAGATCCCCGACAATGAGCGTGTCGTGCAGGTGGCGGGACACCGCTCCCTGCTCCTCGCGCTTCACCGTCAGTTCGACATAGGCCCGCTGCGTCGGCGACGAAGCGATAGTGTAGGATCGGCGGGCACGCTTGCCGGGCTCGGGCTCGACCTCGATTTGCAGAAACTGACCGGGCAGGAAATCGAAAGGCAGCCGGTCGGCTGCGGGATCTGCGAGACGGAAGGTCCTGATGGTCGGCGTCTCCCGGATGATCCGCGTCACCCGCAGCGGTCCGGACCAGGGCCGGGGCTTGCGCAGCGAAGCACCGGCCGGGGCGGGCGCGTTGCTTGGCGCGAGCGCTCCGGCCGTAGCGGCCTGCATCTCCGGAGCTGCGGCCGGCGACGGTTGCGTGTTGGCGACCTTCGCGGTTCCTTTCCTGGCTGCGACGATCTGACGGATGCGCTTGAGACGAAGTAGCTGCAACGCGGCGAGGCCGGTACTCAGCAAGAGGAGGAACAGCATCAGCAGCAGGTGGGAGGGAGACAGGCCGAAAGGATGGGCCGCGTGCGTCTCGTCCGGCTCGATCGACAGGCGATCGCGGAACCAGTTCATCGCGGCGCCCGCCGGCTTTCCGGTCCCGGCGAGGGCCATCCGGGCAGCCGCACCGCTATCGAGAAGATCGCTGCCTTCGCGAAGATTGCGCACGGCGGCGATTTGCTCGGTCGCCGTTTCGGCGTGCGCGGCTGCGCGGGCGGCCTCGGAGATCAGCATCAGCCCTCGATGCGACCGTTGCTCGGCTTGCCGCAGCAGGGCTTGCCTCGCCGCGTCATCGAGTGCCGGTAGCGCGAGCAATTGCGAGAAGAAAGGAGACTGGCGGCGGCCGCCATGCTCGCCTTCCATCATTTCGCCCATCATCGATTGCATTTCGCCCGCGGGCTTCATCCCGGATGACGCCATGCTGCCAACCGCCACGCCGCCAGGCGGCGAGGCACTCCCATGATGGGCGGCATGCTCGTCGGCGTCCTCCGCATGGACGATCGATGCCGTCAGAAACGTCATCGCCACGCACAGGCCGAAGCGGAATGATTTCTGCATCTTTGGTCACCCCGCCCGGCGAATCTGCTTACATATGCTTCATCGGCGCCGACTGATCGGTCGTGGTCTGATCCGCGGGCTGCATATTGCCTTGCCCCGCCCCACCCTTGCGCATCTCGTCATGGTCCATTTCCTGACGATGATGGCGCATCATTTCCTCGTCCATCGCGTCATCTTCATGATCCATGGCATCGGGCGCGGCTGGCGCGGCGGATGAGGCATCGGTGGACGGCGTGGAACCAGCGCCACCGGCGGTTGCGTCGGGGGTTGCCGAGGCGGCGTCCGCGGCCTTGTTCTCGGCCTTGTCTCCACAGCCGGCGAGCGCGAGTGCCGCTGCGAGCGCGACACCATATCCAGCCCATTTCAGGTCGATTTTTCGGTTTGTCATGGCATTATCCCTTCCTCGAACTAGTCCGGGTGGCCATCGGCCACCCGGACAAAGTCATTTCGCGTCGCGCAGAATCCGCTGGCAGCGGCCGTGCGACAGGTTCATCGGATTGAAGCCCTGGCGTTTCATCTCGCCATGGTCATGGCGCTGATCGAGCCCCATCTTCTCTTCCATGGCCCGGCAGCTATCGACTTCGGCCTGAGTGGCCCGGGTCGTGACGCAGCCTCCGAGAAGGAGCGCGGGGGTGAGCAACAAAATGGAATATTTCTTCATAAAAATCCCCTATTTTCAATGTTGTAATATGTTCCCCTGCGAACGCTATTTTTTTGGTCTTCGTTTTTCCGCCAAGAATGCGATTATGTTGCAGTCGGAGACCGGCGCCTCTCGCGGGCAATTGTCGGCGAGGTCCTGCAGCACATCCCGAATCTCAGTCAGCTTCCTGACCCGCGTTTCGGCCTCCCGAACCTTGTCGAGCGTGATCGCAAGCACGGCCGCCGCGGTGGCGGTATCCGATGCCTTGAGGGTGAGAAGCTGGCGCGCCTGTTCGAGCGTGAATCCGAGTTCCTGCGACGCGCGAATGAAGTTGAGCCGCTCAAGGTCCCCGTCGCTGTAAAGGCGATAGCCGGCCGCGGTACGGCCCGGGGCCGGTAGCAAGCCCGTCCGCTCATAATAGCGTATCGTATCGCGCCCCACGCCCGCGGCTTCGGCGAGCTTTCCGATCTTATAGCTTCCCATGACATCCGCTCGCTTGTGCAGGTTGGACCATGGTCCAAGGTCAAGAGGCATTCGGCATTGGAGGCGGGCTATTACCGCTTCATGCCTCCACCACGGATCCGACATCCGGGCCGCGACGCGGCGCGTTCCTGTCCGCGCACGGGGAGGACCTCCGGCCCTCGCCCGCGCTGCGGAAAGGACCGGACTCAGTCTTTGCGAAGCTCGACGATATCGTTCTTGGCCGGCTTGCCTTCGGCGATCGTGACATGGGCGAAATGGTCATCGTAAATATGGTCGATGGTCACCTGGCCGACACGCTTGCGATGGAAGGGGGCAACATTGCCCTTCGATGATACGGGACCCGGATGCCGGACGTTCCGATAGACGTCGAGCGTCTGGCCAACCTCGGCACCGTCGGCCTTGCCGATGCAGACCACGGTATTGCCCGCGCTGGCCTCGACGATCGAGCCCCGCATGAAGAAACTGTGCCCGATGCCCTGGGCGAATGCCGGAGCGGCCGCGAACATCGAAATGCCTGCCGCCGCGATCATGATGCTTTTCCTGATCATCTTGAACTCCTTCGGGCCGCTGCCCTGACTGCCTGTCGAAGAATCCTGTTCTTCGCCAACAGGACTAGGGTCCCGGGTCCAAGCTCGACATACGTAGTGTTCGCAGCTTCGGAAAATACCTAGATATCGGCCGCTTTATCGATCGAGCTTGGCGAGGAGGCGCTGCACGCCCTGCGCGACGACCGGTTGCAGGCTGATGGCGTTGCTGGAATGAGCGACGGCATCGGTACTGACGATACGCCCCGCCTCGGCGGACAGTGCCGCGAAGGCGCCTCGAGCGAATAATGGGTGCACGATGACGCATTCGGGCGGCGGAAAGCCGGCCTCTCCTATTCCCCGCGCCGCTTCGATCAGCGTCCGGGCCGATGACGCGATATCGTCGACCAGAACCGGGGTGCGCCCCGTATGCGCCGCGAGATCGGGTAGCGCGATCCTGACGTCGCGATCGCCCAATCTCAGCTTGCTGCAGACGGCATGAGGGGCACCCGCACGGCGTGCGATCGCGCTCGCCCATTGCTCGCTTTCGCTGTCGGGACCGATGATGAGCGGTCGCTCGATATGGGTTCTGATCCAGTCGGAAATCGGCACGGCGGCATGCACGGCCTCTGCCGGAATATCATAGATGTCGCCGAGCGAGGCATATCGATGAAGATGGGGATCCGCCGTGACCAGCCAGTCGACGGCGCCCGAAATGCGGCGCGCGAAACTGCGCGAGCTGATTGCCTCGCCATTCTGAAAGCGCCGGTCCTGGCGCATATAGGCAAGATATGGGGCTACGAGCCCTACGCTGAGGGCGCCGAGCTCGCGGGCCGCGTCGGCTGCGATAAGAAGCGAAACCAGCTTGGTATCGGGGCGATCCAGCGTGCAGACGAGCACGATGTCGCGGCCGGCAACCTCGGAACGGAGCCGCAGATAGGTCTCACCGTCCGGAAATCTGCGGGTTTCGATCCGTCCGACCTCGCCCCCGAGCAGGCCCGCGAGTCCAACCGCGAACTTGCCGTTACCGGGCAGCGGCAGGAACATCGGCGGGGTCATCGGTCGGATAGCTCGAGAATGGGGCCAACGGCCTCGGCATAGGCCAGCGCATAGGCCAGTTCGCCCTGGCTTTCGGCGTGCACTGTGAGGAGGGGCGTTCCTGTTTCGACCGCGGAGCCGAGCCGGACGTGCATTTCGAGGCCGGCACTTTTCGCGGCTGGCGCGCCTGCAAGCTTGGCGAGCTTGGCGAGCCTGCGATTGTCGATCGCCGAAACGTATCCCGGGCGCTGCGCAGTTATCACATGGCGATGATTCGACAGGGGCGGTGTCCGCATGCCGCCCTGCGCCTCGCAGATTCGCTGGAACTTGCTCCAAGCCGACCCGTCGGCCAGCACTTGAGCGGCCAGGGCCGCACCGGTACCGGGGCTGGCGCGGCCCGCGAGTTCGATGAGCGCGCCTGCCAATTCGCAGGCGCGGCGGGCGAGATCGGGGGGCGGATCGCGTCCCTCGAGCACAGCCAGGATGTCGCGCGCCTCGAGGGCAGGGCCGATTCCCCGACCGATAGGTTCGCGACCATCGCCTTGCATCACCTTGAGGATCAGGCCGAACTCCGCTGCAACCTTCTGAAGCGCCCCCGAAAGTGCGGCAGCATCGGCGGGCGAGCGGACCTTTGCCGTCGGTCCGATCGGCATGTCGACGACGAGGTGCGTTGCGCCCGCCGCGAGCTTCTTGGACAGGACCGAGGCGACCAGTTGGCCCGCCGCATCGAGATCGAGCACCCGCTCGACACCGATGATGATGTCATCAGCCGGACTGAGGGAGACGGCGCCGCCCCACACGATGCATCCGCCTTCGTGGTCGACGACACGTCGGATCGCGCCGACGTCGAGATTCACGGGCGCGAGCGTTTCCATGGTGTCGGCCGTACCTGCCGGAGAGGTGATCGCTCGGGACGATGTCTTTGGCATGATGAGGCCCAGCGCGGCGACAATCGCGACCACGATCGGGGTGGTCCGGTTTCCGGGCAGGCCTCCCACGCTGTGCTTGTCGACGACGACGTCCGAACCCCAGGCCAGCCGCTCGCCGGACGCGACCATGGCACCGGTCAGCGCCACCGTTTCCGCATGATCCAGAGGGAAGGCGGAGCAGGCCGTTACGAAGGCGGACAGATGGACGTCGCTATACCGGCCAGCAACGATATCGTCGACGATCGACCGAAAGGCCGCGCCATCGAGACGATTTCCATACACGCGACCGCGTAATGCTCCGAAGGAATCGATGGGCGGTGCGTGGCGCACGCTGACGGCATCGCCGGGGGCGACCCCAAGCGCCGCGGCGGCTGATTCCGAAAGGCCGATCTCCCCCGGCGCGATCATTTCGCCGGACGAATGCAGGAGCGAGGCCAATATCTCCCGCTCCCCTGCCTGGATCAGCACCTGGCTGCGCGCCGCAAGACCTTCCGAGCGGCATATGTAGCAATCGGTTCGCATGACGACGGCCGGTTGCTGCTGTGGCAGGAACAGGCCGAGGGGCCGAGCCCGTAGGCGATGGGGTGCCATATTCTCCGACGCGGGTCCGGTATCCGGGGCGCGGTGGGTCATTCGAGCACCACCCGATCGCCAAGGCCGGGTATCTGGCACGGCCAGCCGAGCTCGTCGCCGATGCGCCGCGCAAGAGCGGCCGCGGCATCGGGCTCACCATGGGTGATGAACGTCATCCGGGGCGCCCGTACGAACTGGCCGAGCCACTTCAGTATCTCGTCGGCATCGGCGTGCGCGGACAGCATCGAAAGATTGCGCACCTCGGCTCGCACGGGAACCTGTTCGCCATGGATCTTGACGCTGGGAGCACCCGCCACCATTGCAGCGCCGCGCGTGCCGGACGCCTGGAAGCCGGCGAACAGAATGAGGTTGCGGCCATCGGGCGCATAGCGTTTGAGATGGTGGAGAACGCGGCCGCCTGTTGCCATTCCGCTTGCCGAGATGATGACCTTGGGCACCGGACTCATTGTGAGAGCCTTGGACTCTTCGACATCGCGAACATAGCGCGCGACCTTGCAAGCGGCATCGCATTCCGCTTCGCTCAGCCTGTGGTCGCCGGCATGGCGGCAGAAGATGCCGCTCGCGTCGATTGCCATCGGGCTATCGAGATAGACGGGAACATTGCTGATCCGCCCCGCGGCGCGCAGGCGTGATAGATGATAGAGGATGGATTGGGCCCGGCCGACGGCGAAGGCCGGAATGACCACGGTTCCGCCGCGGCGAACACAGCGCTCGATGGCATCGCCAAGGGCCGCTACGGCATCCAGCGCCTCATGGCTCCGGTTGCCATAGGTCGATTCGACGATCAGATAATCCGCTTCCACGGGAGGCGAGGGATCGAGCATGACCGGATCGTTGAAGCGGCCCAGGTCTCCCGAGAAGAGGATCGTGCGGTCACGCCATTTGAGTTCGACGAATGCCGCCCCGAGTATATGTCCGGCACGATGGAAGCGAAGTTCGGCGCCCCCTGCCACCGAACGATATGCCCCGAAGCGGACCGGATCGAGATAGTCGAGCGCCACCTCGGCGTCCTTCTTCGTGTAGAGAGGAAGCGCGGGCTTGTGGCGCGAATAGCCGTGGCGATTGGCGAACACCGCATCATTCTCCTGGAGAAAGCCGCTGTCGGGCAAGAGGAGGCCGCAAAGGTCCGCAGTGGCGTCGGTGCACAGAATCCGGCCGCTCCAGCCTTCCTTCACAAAGCGCGGAATATAGCCTGAATGATCGAGATGTGCATGGGTCAGAACGATGGTGTCGATGGCCCGGTGGTCAGAGAGCGCCGGCTCCCAATTTCGTTCGCGAAGCTCACGACCACCCTGAAACAGGCCGCAGTCGATCATGATCTTCGCGCCGCGATCTCCGAGAAGATATCGCGAGCCGGTCACCGTACCCGCCGCCCCGAGAAACTCGATCGAGATTTCCTCGCCAGCGTCCCGTTCGCCCGCGCCGCCGAATGGCGCTCGCCCTTCCCCTGTCTGCATCGTCTCTACCCAGCCTGTTGAACCATGGGCTGAGGAGATCGCCGCAAATGACCGGGCCGGGAATACGCAATAACCGCAAAGACGGAGCCAAGCAAACCGGCGGTTCGCCAGCCATCCACCCTTATAATGCGCTCAATCCCTTGCCGGGCGCCGCGCCGCTAGACCAGCCGCATCGCGGCGATGATGGCGATGGCGGCGATGGCAACCCAGCACAGCCAATATCCCGCTCGCTGCCACCATGGGGGGTTATAGCCGCCTGCAGCGAGAAGGCGGCGTGTTCCGACCATGGCAAACAGGTGGGCTATGAGGCCGATGGCCAGCAGCGGCCAGGCGATGGACCGTAGGGGCAGAGCCAGGAGCACACCGACAGCAACGCCAGCGAGGGCCGCTCCGACGACCGAGAGCGTCGCGAGTGCCGACCTTGCCTGTTCGGTCCGTTGATGCGGTTCCTGGCTCATTCATCCGCCCCCCGACACCCAAGGAATGCGTCCGGTCTGCGTCGTTCGGATCGGAAGTGCAAGTCCGGCATATAAAAAGACACGCGCGGCCACGCAGGCTCAGCGCCGCGAACGCAGGCGCGCAAAACCCCGATCGGCTGCAATGAAGCGCTCGACCATGGCGGGGATGAGCCGTTCAGGTGGCAAGGGAGTCGCGAGGCCGGTCTGCGCCGCATGGACGGCGGCATAGTCCGCTACATCGCGCGCCAGCAGCCCGGGCAATTCGAGAGTCAGTTTGACCGGCTTGTCTTCGGCGATCGGACCGAGCCTGAGCCGGGTCATCGTCCGCCTCGATCCAGAGGCTCGAGGATGATGTCCCGCGTCACAATGACGCGGAGGATCGCGCCCGACCGAACCGTGATGGTCGGCTTCACTCCAAGCTGGCGTTCGACGAGTTGCCGTCCCGTCTCGTTGATGCTGTCCTGCGCGCCGCGCCGCACCGCCCGAACGAGGCGATCCTCGTCTTCGGCGCCGAGTTCGGCGCCGACGCCCAGCAGCGTCGAAACCAGCGTGGCCTTCAGCATATGGCCCCAATGATAATCGGTCCGGTCGGCAAGCCCGGCCATGCCGGCCGCATCGGCGCCCGGCAGGCGATCGAGAGCAATCGAGCGCCCGCCCGGCAGGATCAGCCGGTCCCATGCGAGAAGGACCCGGCTCTGCCCGTCGGCGATCTCGCTGCCATATTCGCCGATCAGCCGAGCACCCTGCGGAATGAGCAGGATGCGCCCGGTGGGGCTGTCGTAAACATTCTGGGTCACCTGCGCGGTGATCTGGCCCGGCAAGTCGGACCGGATGCCGGTGATGAGTGCCGCCGGAATCACGCTGCCCGCCTGGACCAGATGCGGCGATGAGGGCTGGACGAGCCGCGCCATGCTCTCTGCCGGACCGGCGCCATCACCACTGAGGAAGCCCTTGCGCTTGTCGGCCGCGGTCGGGTTGGCTTGCAGATTGTCGGGCGCCGGTCGCAACACGCCTTCGCCAAGCACCGGCAGCTGCGAGGTGACCGACGCCCCACCGCCGAGGAAGAGCTGGCTGGCGCGCGCGCTTTCGCGTTCCTGGGCCGCACGCGCGCGGGCTTGCTCCGCCGCAGCGGCTCGCGGGTCTGGCGGCGGAGGCGCGCCGATCGGAGGCACCGGGACGGTCTCGCCATTCTCGCGCGCGGCAAGGATCGGCCGCCCGAGATCGCCAGGGAGCGGCTCGCCGAGCTTCGGGATCTTGCCATAATCGCCCGGCGCTCCGGTCACGAGCTCGGACTTGTTCGCACGGTCGCTATCGTAGAGATTCTCGGCCACCTTGAGCTTGGCGGGCTGCAGCGCATAGAGAAGCGCGCCGCCGATAGCGGTCCCCAATGCGGCGCCTAGAATGGCCAGCGCCTTGCGCGACAGGCGCATGACGCTCGGCGGCTCGGCACCAAGCCGAAAGGGCTCGCCGCTTGCGGGAGGGACAGCGACGAGTTCCACCACCTCCTCCTCGTCCCGTTCCGGCGCGCTCACGAGCGCCCCCGCACGCGGCCGACGCGCTCGATAACCACCTCGCGCGCCGCGCGTCCGGCACCCATCCGAAGCTGTCCGCGTTCGAACAGGCGATCGGCGATCATGAAGCGGCCATGGACGCGGTAGTTGACGAGCTCGGCCTCGCCCTTTTCACCGACCGCGAACAGCGGGGGCATACGCGTCGCCGAGGTGTCGGCGCTAAAAGTCACCGATATCGACAGCAAGCGGATGCTGCTGCGGATCGAGCGCGGCAAAGGCGGCCGCTACCGCAACGCCATGCTGCCCGAAGGCCTGCTCCTGCTGCTGCGCGACTGGT
>NZ_DASYHG010000016.1:0-294287 GCF_035998905.1 Sphingopyxis sp.
CGCTGCGCGCGCCTCCGGTCGGGCTACGCCCGCCCTCCGCCGCACGCAGCGCAAGGCCATCTTCAACAAACCAACATCATATCCGAAAAGGGGTCCCTCTTCGACGCCGATCGGGGGTCCCTTTTGAACGCCGTTTGACAAGTTGATCGTGTCCGGCGACCTTGAGGTCGTCAAAGTCGGCCGGTCCACGCTGGTCCTCTATACGAGCCTCAAGGCCCTGATCGGCCGCTAGGCGGTCGAGGTCGCACTCTTGCCGAAGGCGGGGCGCAGAATTTGCGCCCCATCGCGCAGCTCGTCGAGATAATCGGACCAATGCTGCATCATGCGAACACGTTCGTCCCAATATTCGCCGCGGGTGTAGACCCGGCGCGTCGCATTGGCATCGAGATGTGCCAGTTGCCTTTCGATCGCATCCGGGTGCCACATTCCCATCTGATTGAGGAGAGTGGCGGCCGTCGCGCGGAATCCATGAGCCGTCATCTCCTCACGGCTGTAGCCCAGCCGCCGAAGCGCGGCGCTGACAGTATTCTCCGACATGCAACGGCGGGGCGTCCGAAAGGACGGAAAGAGGTATCTCCCATGGCCGGTAAGGGCGTGGAGCTCTTCGAGCATCGCAAGAACTTGCCGTGACAGGGGGACGCAAAGCGAGCGGCGCATTTTCATCTTCTCTGCCGGGATCGACCAGACGGCATCATGGGAATCAATCTCCGCCCATTCTGCCTGGCGCAGTTCGCCCGGTCTGACGAAAAGATGCGGCGTCAATCGAAGCGCGACCGCGGTGAGCTCGTGACCAGCGTAGCCATCGATCGCGCGGAGCAGCGCGCCGACTTCCTTCGGGGCCGTGATGGCGGCGTGGTGCTTCACCTTCGGAGTGATCAGCGCACCACGGAGATCGGCCGCCAGATCGCGGTCGGCCCTTGCGGTCGCAATGGCGTAGCGGAACACTCGGCTAATCACGCTCCGCATGCGCCGCGCGCTTTCATATCGGCCGTTCGCCTCGACTTTACGGAGAACGGCCAGGATTTCCTGCGCGGTGAGTTTCGATATCGGGCGACTGCCGATCATCGGTTCGGCGATGTCGAGGAGCCATCGCACCTTCCGAAGCGTGACTGGCGCGCGCTCTTCTCGTTCGATTTTCACCAGCCATTCCTCGGCGATCGCCTTGAACGTATTGTCCTGCGCGATCTTCTGGGTGATCCGCGCGACCTTCTTCTCCGCTGCGGGATCAAGCCCGGCGACAAGCTTCTTGCGCGCCTCGTCGCGAAGTTCCCGAGCGGACGCGATGCCGACATCGGGCCACGACCCGAAATACAGCGTCTTTTGCCGTTCGAGATAGCGATAGTTCATTCGCCAGACTTTTGCGCCGCTCGGCCTGACCACGAGGTACAGGGCGTCGGCGTCAGCCATTTTATAGGCTTTTTCCTTGGGCTTAGCGTTCGAAATCTGGATGTGGGTAAGCGACATGATGGTTTCACCTTCGATAGGCTGACCGAAACCATCAAAAACACCATCAAAGCTGATGGTACGCTGATGGTTCCGGCTGGATCAGCCTGGATTCCACTCAGCGAGTCTCATCGAAAAAGCGGTGAGAAACCAGCCGCTTACTGGACGTCCTCGGACATTCCGAGGAGAACAGATGGTGCCCAGAAGAGGACTCGAACCTCCACGACCTTGCGATCGCCAGCACCTGAAGCTGGTGCGTCTACCAATTCCGCCATCTGGGCACGGGGTAGGAGCGGGCGCTTAGCGGGGCCGCCATCGGCTTGTCAACAACGCTGCGAGGGGCGACGTGCATTTTATCGCAAAGCCGCGGGTTTTGCGTCCGAATGCCGTGGTTCCCCTTGCCCCCTTCCCCGCTTCGCGGCATGGGGAAGCCGTGTGGCGCGCCCTGCGCCGGGTAAAAGAATCGATCACAGGCGGACGATATGCAGAAACTCGACGGACAATTGATCACGGTGCTGGGCGGCGGCGGCTTCCTCGGCCGCTATGTCGTGCAGAGACTGCTCGCCCGCGGCGCCCGCGTCCGCGTCGCGCAGCGGACCCCGCGCGCCGCGACCTTCCTCAAGCCGCTCGGCGGCCTTGGTCAGACGCAGTTCGTGGCATGCGACGTTCGCGACCCCGCCAGCGTGGCGCGCGCCGTGCAGGGCAGCGACACGGTGATCAACCTCGCCGGCGCGTTCGACGACATGCAGGCGGTGCAGGCCGACGGCGCCGGCCATGTCGCCGCGGCGGCGAAAGCGGCAGGCGCCGGCGCGCTCGTCCATGTTTCGGCCATCGGCGCCGATCGCGAAAGCCCGTCGGCCTATGGCCGCAGCAAGGGCGACGGCGAAGCCGCGGTTCGCGCGGCCTTCGCCGACGCGGCGATCTTGCGGCCGTCGATCCTCTTCGGGCGCGAGGATCATTTCATCAACCGGTTCGCGGGCCTTATCCGCATGTCGCCGGTCGTCCCGGTCATTGCGCCGAACGCGAAATTCCAGCCCGCCTATGTCGGCGATGTCGCCGATGCGGTCGTCGCCGCGCTCGGCAACGAGGCGGCAGGCAAGATGTTCGAGATTGGCGGACCGCAGGTGCTGGCGATGCGCGACCTGCTCCGCTGGATCGCCGACGCGACCGGCCGCTCGCCCCTGTTCATCCAGATACCCGACTTCGTCGCCTCGACGCTCGCTTCGGGATTCGGCTGGGCGCCCTTCGCGCCGATCACCAAGGACCAGTGGCTGATGCTCCAGCACGACAATGTCGTTGCCGGCGGCGCTGCGGGCCTCGCCGAGCTCGGAATCGCGTCGACCTCGCTCGCCGCGGTCGCCGATGGCTGGCTCGTCCAGTATCGCCGTCACGGCCGCTTCGCCCAGACCGCCTGATACCCCCACCGCCCTTCCCGGCGGTCGCCATGTGATTGCCGGGGATGACGATCCCCAGGACATTCCATGAACGACCTTCTGACCATCATCCTCCTCGGCATCATCGAGGGGCTGACCGAATTCCTGCCCGTCTCTTCGACAGGCCACCTGATCCTCGCGAGCGAATTGCTCGGCTTCACCGGCGAAGGATCCGCGGCATTCAAGATCGCGATCCAGCTCGGCGCCATCCTCGCGGTGCTTGTCGCCTATCGCCATCGTTTCTGGGCCGTCGGCAAGGGCCTGCTGCACGCCGACCCGTCGTCGATCGCCTTCACGCGCAACATCTTGATCGGCTTCCTGCCCGCAATGGTTATCGGCGCTGTCGCCTATAAAGGCATCCGCGCGCTGCTCGAATCGCCGACCACAGTCGCGATCGCGCTGCTTGTCGGCGGCGTTGCGATCCTCGTGATCGAACGCATGATAAAGGTCGTAAAGTTCGAAAGCGTCGAAGCGATGCCGGTGCGCACCGCCATCGCCATCGGTGTCATGCAGTGCGTCGCGATGATCCCGGGGGTCAGCCGGTCGGGCGCTACGATCATGGGCGCGTTGCTGATGGGTGTCGAACGCAAGACGGCGGCCGAATTCAGCTTTTTCCTCGCCGTACCGACGATGATGGGCGCCACCGCCTATTCGTTGTGGAAGGATCGCGCGATCCTGACCTTCGACGACATCAACGCCATCGCCATCGGGCTGGTTGTCGCCTTTCTCGTCGCGCTGATCGTGGTGAAGGCGTTCGTCAAGATCGTCGGCCGCTTCGGCTTTGCGCCCTTTGCCTGGTATCGAATCATCGTCGGCGCCGGTGCACTGGTGTGGCTAGCCGTGAGATAGGTCCGATATTTTACTAGTTTGCGAAACATTATTGCGCGAACTCATTTTGAGGAAAATTCCCCTCCATTTTAGGTTAGTAATGCTGCCCTAACTCGCATTTTGGTCGTGACAGGCCAATTTTGGCAATGCAACTCCCCGCTCAACGAAGGGGATACTGCATGGCTTCCGAACGCATGCTCCAGTTTGTGGGGCGTGAACAATCCTATCCGGACAAGCGCTCCGCCGAAGAACGCGCGCGCGACTTCCGCGAGATCGCCGAGCGCTATGCTGCGCCCGACGCCGACGCGCAGGCGGCGCGCTGCTCGCAATGCGGCGTGCCCTATTGTTCGGTGCATTGCCCGCTCCACAACCATATTCCCGACTGGCTGCGCCTGACCGCCGAGGGGCGGCTGCGCGAAGCCTATGAGCTCAGCAACGCGACCTCGACGATGCCCGAGATCTGCGGCCGCATCTGCCCGCAGGACCGGTTGTGCGAAGGCAATTGCGTGATCGAATTTTCGGGCCATGGCGCGGTGACGATCGGCAGCGTCGAGAAATATATCACCGACACGGCGTGGGCCGAGGGTTGGGTCGAGCCGCTGCACGCGGGCGCGGCGACGGGCCAGTCGGTCGGCGTCATCGGCGCGGGGCCGGCGGGGCTTACCGCCGCCGAATATCTGCGCGCCGCGGGGCATGAGGTCCATGTCTATGACCGGCATGACCGCGCGGGCGGGCTGCTCACCTATGGCATCCCCGGTTTCAAGCTGGAAAAGGACGTCGTGATGCGCCGCATCGACCGGCTGGTCGAAGGCGGCATCCATTTCCACCTCGGCTTCGCGGTCGGCGAGGATGCAACGCTCGACGCGCTGCGCCAGAAGCATGACGCGATCCTGATCGCGACGGGCGTCTACAAGGCGCGCGAGATCAACGTCCCCGGCAAGGACGCCGACGGTGTGATCGCCGCACTCGACTATCTGATCGCATCGAACCGCAAGAGCTTCGGCGACGCCGTCCCCGCATTCGACGACGGCCGCCTCGACGCCAAGGGCAAGCATGTCGTCGTGATCGGCGGCGGCGACACCGCGATGGACTGCGTCCGCACCGCGGTGCGGCAGGGCGCAAAATCGGTGAAGTGCCTCTATCGCCGCGACCGCGAGAATATGCCGGGGTCGCAGCGCGAGGTCGCCAACGCCGAAGAGGAAGGCGTCGAGTTCGTCTGGCTCTCGGCCCCCGAAAGCTTCACCGCCGACAAGCATGTGAAGGAAGTCGCGGTCGCCGGGATGCGCCTCGGCGCACCCGACGCGAGCGGCCGCCGCAGCCCCGAAGCCGATCCGGGGCGCAAGTTCGACGTGCCCGCCGACATGGTGATCAAGGCGCTGGGCTTCGATCCCGAGGAACTGCCGCACCTGTTCGGCTCGCCCGACCTTTCGGTCACGCGCTGGGGCACCCTGCGCGTCGATCACCAGACGATGATGACCAGCCTTCCCGGCGTTTTTGCCGCAGGCGACATCGTGCGTGGCGCCAGCCTCGTCGTCTGGGGCATCCGCGATGGCCGCGATGTCAGCGACCATATGGCAAAGTGGTTGAAAGCGAAGGCGAAAAGCGAAAAGAGGGCAGCATGACCAACAGGAAGGAATTTTCATGATGCCGTCGTTCAAATCGATTCTGCTTGCCGGTGCCGTCGCCATGCTGCCGCTCGGCGTCGCGGCGCATGCCGCGCCCAAGAAAGCCGCCAAGGAAGCGCCCGTCGCCGAGGTGATGGTGGCCGAGCCCGCGCAGGTCGAGGAAGAACCCGCCACCGACTTTGACAGCGAAGCCTATGCCGCACGGCAAAAGGAGCGGATGCAGAAGGAAATGGATGAGGCGATCGCGCTCATCGAAAAGATGTTCGACACGAGCGGCCTGCCCCCAATCGACCCCGCGCGCCTGACGCTCGCGCAGCAGACGACCGCGGCACTGATCCCGGCCGGCAGCATCGAGAAGATGGTCGACAACCTTTACGGCAAGATGTTCAAGACGCTGATGGGCGAGTTCGGCGGCCAGTCGGACATGATGCTGTCGATCAAGACCGGGGTCGAAAGCGACCAGATCGCGAAGCTCGACGAGGCGACGAAGGGCAAGGTCGCCGACATGTTCGACCCGCACCGCAAGGAGCGCGAAGACCAGATCACCCGCGTGATCAAGCCGCTGATCAGCGAAGCTCTCGCCGACATGGAGCCGCCGATGCGCAGCGGCCTTGCCAAGGCCTATGCCCGCAAGTTCACCGGCGCGCAGCTCACCGACCTCAACGGCTTCCTCGCAAGCCCGACGGGCAGGATCTACGCGAGCGAGTGGATGGCGCTGCAGGCCGATCCCGAAGTGATGCTCGCAGTGATCAAGGCGGTGCCGCCGCTGATCACCAAGTTCATCGATCGCGCGCCCGAGATCGAGAAGGACTTCAAGGAGCTGCCGAAGGAAAAGCAGCTCTCCGACTTCACCGACAAGGATCTCGCGAAGCTCGCCAAGCTGATGAAGGTCGATGTGAAGGTGCTGAAGGAACAGCGCGACATGTGGAACTCGGACGCCGTCGAGGCGACCGAGGCCGCCGAAGCGGTCGATGCCGCCGTCGACGTCGCGGGCGCCGAAGCCGCGGCTGACGCGGCCGAGGCCGCCGCCGATGCTGCCGTCGCAGCGGTCGACGACCCGGCCTATGATCGCAGCAACTGGTCGGCCGCCGACCTGAAGCGCGTCGAGGAGCTCGAAGCCGCCTCAGCCGCCGCGGCGAACGCCTATCTCGAAGCCGAAGCCGAAGCCGCCAGCAAGGCGCGCGAGCGGCTGGACAAGAACCCCTCCGAATAGGCTCCGGCCTATCCCGTCAGGACGAAGATGATGACCCACTACCCCACCCCCGATCACGCGCGGCTCGAAGCCGAAGGCATGTACCGCCCCGACATGGAATCCGATGCCTGCGGCGTCGGCATGGTCGCGGCTACCGACGGCAAGCCGTCGCGCCGCGTCGTCGAGGCGGCGATCGAGGCGCTGCGTGCCGTCTGGCACCGCGGCGCAGTCGACGCCGACGGCAAGACCGGGGATGGGGCGGGCATCCATGTCGACCTGCCGGTGCGGTTCTTCGACGATGCGATCGCGGCGTCGGGGCACAAGGTGCGCCCGAACCGCCTCGCCGTCGGCATGGTCTTCCTGCCGCGCACCGATTTGGGCGCGCAGGAGGAATGCCGTACGATCGTAGAGGCCGAGATCATCGACGCTGGCTTCACCATCTATGGCTGGCGGCAGGTGCCGGTCGACGTGTCGGTGATCGGCGACAAGGCGCAGCGCACGCGCCCCGAGATCGAGCAGATCATGATCGCGGGCCCCCTCCCCGACGAACAGTCGGTCGCCGAGTTCGAAAAGCAGCTCTATCTCGTCCGCCGCCGGATCGAGAAAAAGGTGATCGCCGCGCAGATCGCCGACTTTTACGTGTGCAGCCTGTCGGCGCGCTCGATCATCTACAAGGGCCTCTTCCTCGCCGAGAGTCTCGCCGACTTCTATCCCGACCTCACGAACAAGCTGTTCGAAAGCCGCGTCGCGATCTTCCACCAGCGCTATTCGACGAACACCTTCCCGCAATGGTGGCTTGCACAGCCGTTCCGCTGCCTCGCCCACAACGGCGAGATCAACACGATCCGTGGCAACAAGAACTGGATGAAGAGCCACGAGATCAAGATGGCGAGCCTCGCCTTCGGCGAGCATTCGGAAGACATCAAGCCGGTGATCCCCGCAGGCGCATCGGACACCGCCGCGCTCGACGCGGTGTTCGAGGCGCTGTGCCGCGCCGGCCGCGACGCGCCGACCGCAAAGCTGATCCTCGTCCCCGAGGCCTGGACGACCGAATGCGACGTCCCCGACAACCACCGCGCGATGTATAGCTATCTCGCCAGCGTGATGGAGCCGTGGGACGGCCCCGCCGCACTCGCGATGACCGATGGCCGCTGGGCGGTCGCCGGCATGGACCGCAACGCGCTGCGCCCGCTTCGCTACACGCTGACCGCCGACAACCTGCTCGTCGTCGGTTCCGAAAGCGGCATGGTGCTGCTGCCCGAAGCGAGCATCCGCAAGAAGGGCCGCCTTGGCCCCGGCCAGATGATCGCGGTCGATCTCGACGACGGCACGCTCTACGAAGACCTCGCGATCAAGGACAAGATTGCCGACGCCGCCGACTATGCCTCGCGCGTCAAGGGCTTCCGCACGATGGCCGACCTGCCCAAGGGCGGCAAATCGAGCCTGCCCGTCTTCGATCGCCCCGAATTGCTCCGCCGCCAGGTCGCGGCGGGCCTCACCATGGAGGATATGGAGCTGATCCTGTCGCCGATGGTCGAGGACGCAAAGGAAGCGATCGGCTCGATGGGCGACGACACGCCGCTCGCGGTGATCTCCGACAAGCCACGCCATGTCGCGCAATTCTTCCGCCAGAATTTCAGCCAGGTCACCAACCCGCCGATCGACAGTCTGCGCGAACGGCATGTGATGAGCCTCAAGACGCGTTTCGCGAACCTCGCGAACATCCTCGACGAAAAGGGACAGAGCGACCACGTCCTCGTGATCGACAGCCCCGTCCTCGTCGGCGACGACTGGGATCGCCTGCGCGCCTATTTCGGCGATGCGGTTGCCGACATCGACTGCACCTTCGCCGCGGGCGGCGATGCGTCGACGCTGCGCGAGGCGATCGCCCGCGTCCGCCGCGAAGCGGAGGAAGCGGTGCGCGCCGGACGCTCCGAACTCTTCCTCTCCGACCAGAATATCGGCGACGGCCGTGTCGGGGTCGCGATGGTGCTGGCGGCCGCCGCGGTCCACACCCATCTCGTCCGCAAGGGCCTCCGCAGCTACGCCTCGATCAACGTCCGCTCGGCCGAAGTGCTCGACACCCACGCCTTCGCCGTGCTTGTCGGCGTCGGCGCGACGACAGTGCACGCCTATCTCACCGAAGCGGCGATCTCCGACCGGCAGGCACGCGGCCTGTTCGGCGAACTCTCGCTCGACGACTGCCGCCTGCGTTTCCGCAAGGCGATCGACGATGGCCTGCTCAAGATTCTCGCCAAGATGGGGATCGCGGTGATCTCTTCCTATCGCGGCGGCTATAATTTCGAGGCCGTCGGCCTCAGCCGCGCCCTCGTCAACGACCTGTTCCCCGGCATGCCCGCGAAGATTTCGGGCGAAGGCTATCAGTCGCTGTTCATCAACGCGACCGACAAGCACAGCGCCGCGTTCGACAAGCGCGTCACCACCCTCCCCATCGGCGGCTTCTACCGCCAGCGCGCGGGCGGTGAGGCGCACGCCTATTCGGCGCAGCTCATGCACCTGTTGCAAACCGCGGTCGCGACCGACAGCTATTCGACCTATCTGCAATTCTCGCGCGGGGTCGCCGACCTGCCGCCGATCTATCTGCGCGACCTGATGGAGTTCAACTATCCCAATCAGGGCGTCGCGCTCGACAGCGTCGAGGCGATCACCGAGATCCGCAAGCGCTTCGTCACTCCCGGCATGTCCTTGGGCGCGCTGTCGCCCGAGGCGCACGAGACGCTCGCGATCGCGATGAACCGCATCGGCGCGAAGGCGGTGTCTGGCGAAGGCGGCGAAGCGAGCGAACGCTATCGCCCCTATGCGAACGGCGACAATGCCAACAGCAATATCAAGCAGATCGCGAGCGGCCGCTTCGGCGTCACCGCCGAATATCTTGGCGCGTGCGACGAGATCGAGATCAAGGTCGCACAGGGCGCCAAGCCCGGCGAAGGCGGCCAGCTCCCGGGCTTCAAGGTCACCGAGTTCATCGCGCGGCTGCGCCATGCGACCCCCGGCGTGACGCTGATCAGCCCGCCGCCGCACCACGACATCTATTCGATCGAGGATCTCGCGCAGCTCATCTACGACCTCAAGCAGATCAACCCCAAGGCGCGCGTCTGCGTCAAGCTCGTCAGCTCAGCGGGTATCGGCACCGTCGCTGCGGGCGTCGCGAAAGCGCACGCCGATGTCATCCTCGTCGCGGGCAACACCGGCGGCACCGGCGCCAGCCCGCAGACGAGCGTCAAATATGCCGGCACGCCTTGGGAAATGGGCCTCAGCGAAGTCAATCAGGTGCTGACGCTCAACGGCCTTCGCCATCGCATCCGCCTGCGCACCGACGGCGGGCTCAAGACCGGGCGCGACATCGTGATCGCAGCGATCCTCGGCGCCGAGGAATATGGCATCGGGACGCTGAGCCTCGTCGCGATGGGCTGCATCATGGTGCGCCAGTGCCACAGCAACACCTGCCCCGTCGGCGTCTGCACGCAGGACGAGAAGCTGCGCCAGAAGTTCACGGGCAGCCCCGAGAAGGTCATCAACCTGATGACCTTCATCGCCGAGGAAGTGCGCGAAATCCTCGCCAAGCTCGGTTGCCGCAGCCTCGACGAGGTGATCGGACGCACCGAACTGCTGCGCCAGGTCAGCCGCGGCGCCGAGCATCTCGACGACCTCGACCTGAATCCGATCCTCGCCAAGGTAGATGCGCCCGACGATCAGCGCCGCTCGCAAGGGCCGAGCTTCCGCAACCCGGTGCCCGACAGCCTCGACGCGCAAATCCTCAACGATGCCAAGCCGCTGTTCGAGCGCGGCGAGCGCATGCAGCTCACCTACAACGTCCGCAACACGCACCGCGCCGTCGGCACGCGCCTGTCGGCCGAGGTGACCGCGCGGTTCGGGATGAAGGGCCTCGCCGACAATCATGTGCAGGTTCGCCTCCGCGGCACCGCGGGCCAGTCGCTCGGCGCTTTCCTCTGCCAGGGCGTCACGCTCGAAGTGTTCGGCGACGCGAACGACTATGTCGGCAAGGGCCTGTCGGGCGGCCGCATCGTCGTGCGCCCGACCGTGTCGAGCCCGCTTGTCAGCCAGCACAACAGCATCATCGGCAACACCGTGCTCTATGGCGCGACCGCAGGCACCCTGCTCGCGGCGGGTCAGGCGGGTGAACGTTTCGCGGTCCGCAACTCGGGCGCGAAGGTCGTCGTCGAAGGCTGCGGCGCCAATGGCTGCGAATATATGACCGGCGGCACCGCGGTGATCCTCGGCCCCGTCGGATCGAACTTCGGCGCAGGCATGACCGGCGGCATGGCGTTCATCCTCGACACCGACGGCCAGTTCGAAGGTCGCGCGAACGGTGAATCGATCGTGTGGCAGCGGATCGACAGCGCGCACTGGGAAGGCGTGGTCCGCGAACTGATCGAAGATCATGCGCAGGCCACCGGCAGCAAATGGTCGAGCGAAATCCTCGCCGACTGGGACCGCTGGAAAGGCCAGTTCTGGCAGGTCTGCCCGAAGGAAATGCTGACCCGCATCGCGCATCCGCTAAGCGAGACGCAAGCCGAGGTGGTGGCCGCCGAATAGCCCGGATCCTCCCCGTGGCGATGTCATGGGGAGGATTGGTCGCGTTCACGCTACGCTTCACCGCATTGCGCGGCGCGTTCACCGGGGCGAAAGCGTCGATCCGCTATGGATGCCGCTTTGATGAACCATCACGTCCTTCGAAAGGATGGAATCATGACCCGTTTCGCGCTGATCGCCCTTCCCCTGCTCGCACTCGCCGCGCCGCTTCCGGCCGCCGCGAACGACATGCGGGGCGCCGTTGCGACGCTGAACGACCCCGCGGCGCAGGATCGGATGGCGGACACGATCACCGCGATGGTCGGCGCGCTGATGCAGATGCAGGTCGGCCCACTGGCGAAGGCCGTGGCGCAGATCGACCCCGAATCCGATGCCGCCTATATCCCGCCCGACGCGACACTCGGCGAAGTAACCGGGCGCGATCCCGAATATGCGACACGCATGGGCGCCGACGTCCGTGCGGGCACGCGCATGGCGGGGCACGCCGCCTCGGCACTCGCGGCCTATGCGCCGGTGCTCAAGGACATGGCACGCGACTTTGCGGCGCAATGGGAACGCGAGCGCGACGCGGCGCGCCGCTGACGCTTAATCCACAATCGCTTCACCGGCGCGCGCTATAGCCGTTGCGCGCGCCGCCCCGGTGCCGCTATGCCAGACCGATGTGGCAACTCTATCAATTCCCGCTCTGCCCCTTTTCGCGCAAGGTCCGCCTTTTGCTGGGCGAAAAGGGCGTCGGTTATGAATTGGTGCGCGAATCGCCGTGGGAACGCCGCGACGAGTTCATCGACCTGAACCCGGCGGGGCGGACCCCCGTGATGGTCGACCAGGCGCGCGGCCAGGTGCTGATGGACAGCATGGCCATCGCCGAATATTTCGAGGAAACCGTCGAAGGCAAGGCGATGATCAACGGCACGGCAGCCAACCGCGCCGAAATCCGCCGGCTGACGTCGTGGTTCGACCATGACTTCTATTATGAAGTCACCGGCCCGCTGCTCTTTGAACGCATGCAGAAACGCATCGTCCACCGCCAGCCGCCCGACGGCGGCGCACTGCGCGAGGCGATGAAGGCCGCCAACAACCATCTCGACTATGTCGATTACCTCATCGACCACCGCACCTGGCTCGCCGGCGCGACGATGAGCCTCGCCGACCTCACTGCCGCGGCGCATATTTCGGTCGCCGACTATCTCGGCGGGATCGACTGGACGGGGCACGAACAGACGAAGGGCTGGTATTCGGGGCTGAAATCGCGCCCGAGCTTCCGCCCGCTGCTCGCCGAGCGGATGGAGATCGTGACGCCGCCGAAATATTATGAAGACGTCGACTTCTGACGCAAAGCCGTCAGCAGCTCTTGTATTTCCAGTTGCGGTCCTTGCCCTCGGCAACCTGCGCGACGATCGTTTCGATGCGCTTGACCCGCGTTTCCTCGCGCTTCGCCTCGAGCACCCATTCGATATAGTCGCGCCGCTTGCCGGGCGAGAAGGCGTCCCAATGGCCTTGCGCCGCGGCGTTCGCCTTCAACGCGGCGCCTAGATCGTCGGGCAGGTCGAGCGCCGCCTTTGGCTTCGAAGCCGCGCGCTTGGGCTTGCCCTCGGCGCACAGAGCCGCGGCCTTCGCGATATAGACCGCCATCTGCCCGTCCGATGGCAAATCGGCCAGCGACGCGAGCCGCCCCATGCTCCCCATCGCCCCGGTATCGCGCGGCGATCCCGTCACTTCCTCGTCGCGCCAGAAGCCGAACGTCGCATGTTCCTTGAACGCCGCCATGCCCGCGAGATTCTGTCCGCCGAGCACAAAATGCGGTACGCCCCATTTTAGCGTCTCTTGCGCGCCCGGCGCATGGCTATGCACCAGTTCGCGCAAATGGGTCAGGATCGGCTGCGCAAAGGGCTGCGCCTTCGCGATATAGGCGTTGACGCGTGGGTCGCGCCTGCCGCTCATTTGGCGATCAGCCCGGCCACCGCGCGGCGACCAGATAGTTGAGCGCCTCGCTGCCGCCCAGCTTGAAGCCTTTGGCCGCCGACGGCGACAGGCCGGTGCGGTCGATCACCTCGAGCCCCGCGCCTTCGAGAAATTTCGTCAGCTCCTCGGGCTTCAGGAACTGGTCCCAGTCGTGCGTCCCGCGCGGTACCGCGCCGACCCTTTCGGCCGCCTCGACCAGCAGCAGCTTCGACAGCATCGTCCGGTTCGGCGTCGACAATATCATCAGCCCGCCGGGCGCGAGCCGCGCCCCAAGCTCGCCGATGAACGCCGCCGGATCGGTGACATGCTCGACGACCTCCATCGAGGTGACGAGGTCGAAGGTCGCGGGCGGCAGCGCGGCGAGCTCGCCGGCAAAATAGGCGATCGCCAGCCCCTGCCCCGCCGCATGATCCTGCGCCGCAGCGATATTCTCCGGCGCCGCATCGACGCCCGTCACCGCCGCGCCCATCCGCGCCAGCGGTTCGGCGAGCAGCCCCGCCCCGCACCCGACATCGATCGCACTTCGCCCGGCGAGCGCATAACGCTCGCGCGCATCGACATGCCAATGCGCGTCGATCTGGTCGCGGATATAGGAAAGCCGCACCGGATTGAGCTTGTGCAGCATCGCCGAAGACCCGTGCGGGTCCCACCAGTCGGCGGCGAGCGCCCCGAAATGGGCGGCTTCGTGCGGATTGATCGTGGCAGCGCTCATGCCCCGCGATGTGGCACTCCGCCTCGCGCCATGCAAGAAATTCTATCCGCCGCATACGAAGCCGGTCTTGCCATCACCCGCCCCCTTGCCTAACAGCGCGAGCGCCGCAGAAATCCACGGGAAAGTTGCGGTGGAAACTTATTCAGGAAAGCGGGGCGAGATGGCGCGGATCGTGATGAAATTCGGGGGCACGTCGATGGCGGGCACCGAGCGGATTCGCACCGTGGCGAAACTCGTCGCGCGCGAAGTCGCAAACGGCAACGAAGTTGCGGTCGTCGTCTCGGCGATGGCGGGCGAAACCGACCGGCTTGTGGGTTTCTGCCGCGAGGCGAACCCGCGCTACGATCCGGCCGAATATGACGTCGTCGTCGCCGCGGGCGAACAGATCACGTCGGGCCTGCTCGCGCTGACCCTGCAAGCGATGGGCACCCCCGCGCGAAGCTGGCTCGGCTGGCAGCTCCCCATCCGTACTGAGGAAGCCCACGCCCGCGCGCGCATTGCCGATATCGACACCGGCGCGCTCGCCGCCGCGATGGCAAAGGGCGAAGTTGCGGTCATCCCGGGTTTTCAGGGCATGATGGACGACGGCCGTGTCTCGACACTCGGCCGCGGCGGCTCGGACACCAGTGCCGTGGCGGTCGCCGCCGCGCTGAAGGCCGATCGCTGCGACATCTACACCGACGTCGACGGCGTCTACACGACCGACCCGCGCATCGTCGCGCGCGCGCGCAAGCTCGACTATGTGACCTATGAAGAAATGCTCGAACTCGCGAGCGTCGGCGCCAAGGTGCTCCAGACGCGCTCGGTCGGGCTCGCGATGAAAGAAGGCGTGCGCGTGCAGGTGCTTTCGAGCTTCGTCGAGGGCGACGAGGCTCCGAAAAAAGGCACGATGATCGTCAGCGACGAGGAAATAGAGGAACATCAGATGGAACGGCAGCTGATCACCGGCATCGCCCACGACAAGAATGAAGCGAAGATCATCGTCACGCGCGTGCCCGACAAACCGGGCGCTGTCGCGAACATCTTCGGCCCGCTCGCCGCTGCGGGTATCAACGTCGACATGATCATCCAGAATGTCGGCCGCGAAAAGGGCGAGACCGACGTGACCTTCACCGTTCCCGCCACCGACCTCCTCCGCTCGATCGACCTGCTCGAAGGCGCGAAGGACAAGATCGGCTTCAACCGTATCATCAGCGACGACAAGGTCGCGAAAATCAGCGTCGTCGGCGTCGGCATGAAGAGCCATGCGGGGGTTGCGAGCACCATGTTCCGCGCGCTGGCCGACCGCGGCATCAACATCCAGGCGATCTCGACCAGCGAAATCAAGGTCAGCGTACTGATCGACGAGGACGAAACCGAACTCGCGGTGCGCGTGCTCCACACCGCCTACGGGCTCGACGCCGAATAATCACTCCGCTGCGAGCGGCTGCAACTCGCCGTTCGCGCGGCGGCGCAGCCGCGCCTGCATGATGAAGTGCACCACCGCAATGTGGACCGCGAACAGGCCGAACTTCGACGCCAGCGGGAATATCCCGATGAACAGCGGCCACCATGCGGTGAAGAAGAGTGCGACGACGAGGTTCAGCCCCGCGCTCGCGAACATCAGCGCCGCCCAGATCATGCCGAAGCGGTCCATCACATCGCCGACGATCGCGAGCTGTTCGGGCGGAATATAGCGGTTGAGCCAGCCCTTGCGCAGCATCACACTGCCCACGATCAGATAGACGATCGTCGGCTTCGCCATCACGAAGCGCGGGTCGCCGGTCAGCAAGGTCGCGGCGGCGGTAAACAGCACCGAAGCGAGGCTGATCCACTGTAACGCCGCAATCCGGTGGCCCCGCACCAGCTCGTATCCGATCACCGCGACCGCAACCACGGTCCCCGCAACGACCGCGGGAACGATGCCCGCGCCGGCGGCAAGCAGCACCGCAAAGACGAGCACGCCGAGCGAGTCGAACAGCATCGGCCCGATGGCATAAAGCAGGGTTTTCATCCGCCGTTCCTTTCGACTCAATGTTTCCACTGTCAATATCGATGATCGCGGAGCCCGAAGTCAAGCATTAAATTGACAGCGTCAACATTGACGGATTAAGCGGTCGCATGACCAGGCCCTATCATCATGGCGATCTGCGCGCGGCGCTGCTCGCCGCCGCCGAAGAAATTGTGAACCGCAATAGCGTCGCCGGCCTGACGTTGCGCGGCGTCGCCCGCGAGGTCGGTGCCTCGCACGCCGCGCCCAAAAATCACTTCGACGACCTGACCGGGCTCGTCAGCGAACTCGCGGCGGTCGGCTTCAACCGCTTCGCCGACGCGATGCAAAGCGCATCCGCACGTCACGAGGATCCGCAGGACAAGCTCAACGCGATCGGCCGCGCCTATGTCGAATTCGCGCTCGCCGAACCGGGGCTGTTCCAGCTGATGTTCCGCGGTGAGCGGCTCGACAAGACGCGCCCTGCGCTGCACGAGGCGATGCTGCGCGCCTTCGGCACGCTGACCGGCTCGGTCGCCGCCACCCACGAAGGCGACCCCGACGCCGCGCGCGCCACCCGCGCCCACGCCGCGCGCGCGTGGAGCATGGTCCACGGGTTTGCGATCCTGCTGCTCGACGACCGGCTCAACCCGCTCCTCGACGCCGGTTCACCGCGCGCCGACGCACTGGCGCTGCTCGACGACATGCTGGCCATGGGCTGAACCGGCGCGGGGTGCCTTGGCTGTCTTTCGATAAAGAAAGACCCGCCCCCAGGCCCATGTCCCCGGGGGCGGGTCGCGACCCGTCGTCTTGTGCGGCCGCCGCTGTCTCCGCGGCATGATGCGGGAACAGCGGCGCCAGAAGATCAGGCGAGGTCGAAACGGTCGGCGTTCATCACCTTGGTCCACGCCTTGACGAAGTCCTTCGCGAACTTTTCGCCATTGTCGGACTGCGCATAGACTTCGGCGACGGCGCGGAGTTCCGCATTCGAACCGAAGATCAGGTCGGCGCGCGTCGCGCGCCAGGTCTCGCCACCGCTGGTGCGGTCGGTCGCGACATATTCCTGGTCGTCCGAGCCTTCGACGGCCTTCCACACATTGGTCATGTCGAGCAGGTTGACGAAATAATCGTTCGTCAGTTGGCCCGACCGCTTGGTGAAATGGCCGTGCCCGCGGTCGCCATGATTGGCGCCGAGGACCCGCAGCCCGCCGACCAGCACCGTCATTTCAGGCACCGACAAGCCGAGCAGCGAGGCGCGGTCGAGCATCATTTCCTCGATCTTCACCGCCAGCTTTTTCTTGCCGACATAGTTGCGGAAGGCGTCGGCCTCGGGCTCCATCACCGCGAAACTGTCGGCGTCGGTCTGCTCGGCGGTCGCATCGCCGCGGCCGCCGGTGAACGGCACATTGGTGGCGCCCGCCTTCTCCAGCCCGACCACGCCGCCGAGCACGATCGCATCGGCCAGCGACATCGAGCCGCGAAGGCCGTTCAGCGTGTCGATCACCTTGGCCAGGACAGCAGGCTCGTTAACCTCCCAATCCTTCTGCGGCGCGAGTGCGACGCGTGCGCCGTTGGCACCGCCGCGGAAGTCCGACTTGCGATAGGTGCTCGCCGACGCCCATGCGGCCTTGATCAGCTGGCTGACGGTCAAACCGCTGTCGGCGATCTTCGCCTTCACGGCAGCGACATCGGCGTCCGACGGCGTCGAACCTGCGGGGATCGGATCCTGCCAGATCAGGTCTTCGGCGGGGACTTCGGGGCCGAGGTAGCGCACCTTGGGCCCCATATCGCGGTGCGTCAGCTTGAACCAGGCGCGCGCGAAGGCGTCGCGGAACGCCTCATGGTCGTTGCGGAACTTCTCGCTGATCTTGCGGTACGCCGGGTCGCGCTTCAGCGCCATGTCGGCGGTGGTCATCATCGTCGGCACCTTCAGGTTCGGATCCCAGGCCGCGGGGGCCATATCCTCTTCCTTCTGGCCGATCGGCTGCCACTGGTTCGCACCCGCGGGCGACTTCACCAGCTCATAATCATAGTCGAACAGCAGGCGGAAGAAATTGTCGGTCCATTTGTCCGGCGTATTCGTCCAAGCGCCTTCGAGCCCGCTGGTGACGGTATGCTCACCGATACCGCCGCTCTCGTGCCCGCTGACCCAGCCGAAGCCTTGCGCGGCAAGGTCGCCGCCCGCCGGCGCGGCGCCGAGCAGCGACGCATCGCCATTGCCGTGCGCCTTGCCGAAGGTGTGGCCGCCGGCGGTGAGCGCGACGGTTTCCTCGTCGTTCATCGCCATGCGAGCGAAGGTTTCCTTCATGTCGCGCGCCATGCCCTCGTCATCATGCGAATTGCCCTGCGGGCCTTCGGGATTGACGTAAATCAGGCCCATCTGGATCGCCGCGAGCGGACCCTCGATATTGTCGAAACCCTTGCCCGGGTCGATGCGCGTCTGGACGCCCTGGTTGACCCATTTCTCTTCCGAGCCCCAATAAATATCGCGTTCGGGCTCGAACACGTCGGCGCGCCCGCCACCGAAGCCGAACACAGGGCCGCCCATGCTCTCGATCGCGACGTTACCCGCGAGGATGAAGAGGTCGGCCCAGCTGATCTTGTTGCCATATTTCTGCTTGATCGGCCAAAGCAGGCGCCGCGCCTTGTCGAGATTGCCATTGTCGGGCCAGCTGTCGAGCGGCGCGAAACGCTGCTGCCCGCTGTTGGCGCCGCCGCGCCCGTCGGCGGTGCGATAGGTGCCTGCGGCGTGCCATGCCATGCGGATGAAGAAGGGACCGTAATGGCCATAGTCGGCCGGCCACCACGGCTGGCTGTCGGTCATCAGCGCGGTCAGGTCACCCTTCAGCGCCTGATAGTCGATCGACTTGAACGCCTTGGCATAATCGAAGTCGTCGCCCAGCGGGTTCGACGAACCGTTCGGGTTGAGGATCTCGGTCGCCAGCATGTCCGGCCACCAATCCTTGTTGGTGCGGCCGAGCAGGCCGCGGACGCCGCCCGGCTGGTGGATCGGGCAGCCGCTGCCGATGGGGGTGGGGTCGTTCATGCAGTCTCTCCTCGTTCGATTGTTGTTGGGTATCGGATCGTGACGCCGCGGAATGACGGGCGCATGACGTGCGGGCGACGCGGGGTCGCTGGCGGACGGCCGGTATGGGCGGGCGTCGAGTCGATGGCGCCATCCTTTCGTTCTGACCGGGGAAGGATATGCCGCGCTTCCCCATCGACATAACCGAATAAGCTGAATTCAGTCATCGAATGAACCGATCAACGGCGGGTCGGTTGCCGGGTCAGCGGGCGCCCGTCCCGCCCCGGCCACGGCCCGGCGATGCGCGGGCAACATCGCGGGCCCATCGGGGTTGGTCCCATGCCGCGTCATGATGGCATGCTGCGGCAAAGGAGACGGAAAGTGGCTAACACCCCCAACCAGCAGAATGAGAAGAAACCGCAGGCGGATCGCGACGAAGAGCAGCGCCGCCAGCAACAGCAGCAGGGCGGCCAGAACCGCCAGCCCGGCAGCGACCAGCGTCCCGATCAGGGTCGCCAGAACCCGCAGCAGCGCTGACGCCGTCAGCCTGCATGAGAAAGGGCCGCCCCGCGGGGCGGCCCTTTTCTTTTGTCCGGAGTATGGCGGATCAGAAGCTGAACTTGACCGTTCCGCCCCAGGTTTGCGGGTCGCCCGGCTGGCCGGCGATCAGCCCGACATTGCCCGGCGCGACCTGAAGCGTTTCGATGTAATTCACGTCGAAAGCGTTGCGGACCCAACCGAAGATATCGAGACCGTCGGCACGGAAGCCGACGCGGAAGTTGGTCAGCGCATAACCCTTCACATCGGTGTAGATCGACGGCGACGCGTTGGAGTTCCAGTGCGAGCGATAACTGCCGTCGACGCCCACATAGATCTGCCCATCCTTCGACAGCAGCGAGACCGGGGCGTTGGCCTCGGCGCCATAGGAGAAGGCCCATTTCGATACGCCGGGCAGGTCGAAACCCGAAATGTCGCACTGCCGCGGGCTGAGCGCGCCGGGTACGCCCGGCTGCGAATAGTCGGGCGCGGCGCCGGCCGGCTGGAGCGTGCCGCCGGACAGTTCGGGCGGGCACGGTGCGTTGACGAACTTCTTATATTTGGCGTCGGTATACGCCCCGTTCGCATAGGCGGTGAAGCGGTCGCTGGCGCGGATCTTGAAGTCCGCCTCGATCCCCTGCGAAACGACCTTCTCCGCATTGGCGAGATAGCCGCGGACGGTACCGAATTGCCCGCCATTCACCGTCGCCTGGAAATTCTTGATCTCGGTGCGGAAGGCCGAGAGGTTGAACGTCGCAAGGCGGTTGAAGAAGGAGGTCTTGAGGCCGATCTCGAAATGATTGACCGATTCCGGCTTCACCGTGCTCGCCGACAGCTCGGGCAGGTTGGTGGCGCTGTTCAGCGGCAGGCCGTTCTGGTTGATGCCGACCGTCTTGAAGGTTTTCGCATAGGTCGCATAGGCGAGGATATCGGGCGTGACCTTGTAATTTACATTGAGGTCGTAGCTGAAGTTCCAGTCGCTGACCGACGGCGACGTGCTCTGCGGCTGATAGACGCCGCACTGCGCCGCAAGCGCGCTGTTCGCCGCCAGCGGCGGGGTACAGCTGATGACCTGCCCCGCGCCATTGGTCACGACGCGCTGATAGAAACCCGACTTCTTGTCATAATTGACGCGGATACCCGGCTGGATGGTCAGTTCGGGCGTCAATTTATAGCTGAGCTGGCCATAGAGTGCCGCGCTCGTGCTCTTGAGGAACTGGGTGTTGGTCGCCGTCAGGCCGTTGAGGATGGCGGGATTGTCCCTGCCCTGCGCCGCGGTCAGGCTCCACAGGCTCGCGTTTGGACCCTGCTGCTCGGTGCCCTGCGTGTCGATCCGCTGCTTGAAACCGAACAGGCCGACGACAAAATCGAGTTTGTCCCCCGAATAATTATAGCGGAATTCCTGGCTATACTGGTCCTGCTGCGACGGGTTCTGCGACTTCGAAACGATCGACGCGCCCGTGAAATCGCGGTCGTTTTCGGGTTTCCAGTCCCAGAAGCGCCACGCGGAGATCGAGGTGAAGGTACCGGGACCGACGTCCCACTTCACCTTCACCGACGCGCCGCCGATCTTGTTGCCCGCATTAAGGCTGGCGTCGATGTCGGTCAGGCGGTCATAGACGTTGCGGCTGGGCACCGAAAAATTCTGCCCGGGATTGGCGGCGTTCAGCCGCGCGATCAGCGCGTCATACTGGCGGTCGAGCGCGCGCTGCGTGCGGCCGACGCGGACGAACGACGTGCCATAACCTTCGGGGTCCTGCTTGCTATAGTCGCCCGACAGCGTGATGCTGAGATCCTCGTTCGGCTTGAACAGCAATTGGCCGCGAAGTCCCAGATTATCCTGCTCGTTGATCCAGCGGTCGCTCGTGACGTTGAAGATCGTGCCGCGCCGGCTGGTCGCGGCGATCGCGAGACGCGCGGCAATGGTATCCGACAGCGGGCCGGAAACAGCCGCCTTCGCCTGCCGGTAATTGAGGTTGCCGACGCTCACCTCAGCCCGCCCCTCGAAATCGAAAGTCGGCTGGTTGGTCGTGATGTTGATCGCGCCGGCAGTGGTGTTCTTGCCATACAGCGTACCCTGCGGCCCGCGGAGAACCTCGACCTGGTCGACATCGAGGAAGTCGAAGGTCGCCGCGGCGACGCGCGAATTATAGACGTCGTCGACATAGATGCCGACGCCCTGCTCGAAGCCGTCGCTGGTCAGCCCGTAAGGCACGCCGAGACCGCGGATGTTGACCGACGTGTTGCGCGGATTGGTCGTGTAGACCTGCAACGTCGGCGCCAGTTGCTGGAGCTTCACGACGTTGAAATTGCCGGTGGCTTCGATCGAATCGCCGCGGATCACCGAAATCGCGACCGGCACCTCCTGCGCGGTCTCCTGCCGGCGGCGGGCTGTGACGATGATGATGTCGCCGCGACTGGTGTTATCGTCGGCCTGATCGACCGCGTCGACCGTTCCAGCTGCAGCGACAGCGGCCTCATCGGCCCCGGTTTCCGCAGCAAGCGCAGGGGTCGCGCCGAACGCGAGAAGAAGCGAGAGTGTGAGTGCCGACGCCGGCACGCGGCGACGGACGGACGGATATTTTGCGGTCATGACAATTTTCCTGTTGCGTTGAAGACATGCGAAAATTGCCACATCCGGCGGTCCGGTCTGCGGCAGGATGAGGGGTTACCCCTCGCTGGGAGCTGTTGCGTTCAGTTGGGGTAGCGGTGCCGCTCGGTCACATCGACTTGCACAAGACGCCCCTCGTGCACGGTCAGCTGGATCGCACCGAACTTCAGCTTGTCGAGTGCCTCGAGCACCGTCTGGATGGCGCGGGGCACCTCTTCGGAGCCGCCTTTGGCGACGTCCTTGATAGCGCTCATGGTCTTTCCTTTCCCTCGTGGATTCGTCGCCCGAGCATATTCCAAGTAAATTAGTAGACAATGATTGTTTTGCTTTCTGCGCCGAAAGGTTCGGTTGTCGCGCCCAACGGACCGCGCCAAACGGATTCAGGCATGCGACGGGCCGCCGGTCGCAACGACGCTAGGGATTGCGCGCGAGTCCCAGTGCTGGCAAAGGCAGCCTCAATGAGCAAAATTAACGATCTGATGGCCCGCGGGACCGAGCTTCTCGGCAGCGACTACGCCATCCTCTGCGGTGCGATGAGCTGGGTCTCCGAACGCCATCTGGTCAGCGCGATCAGCAATGCCGGCGGGTTCGGCGTGATCGCGTGCGGGGCGATGACGCCGGAACTTCTCGATGCCGAGATAGCTGCCACAAAGGCGCTCGCAACGCGCAATTTCGGCGTCAACCTGATCACCATGCACCCGCAATTGTTCGAGCTGATCGACGTGTGCGCGAAACATCGTGTCGGCCATGTCGTGCTCGCGGGCGGCCTGCCGCCGAAGGGAAGCCTCGAGGCGATCAAGGCGTCGGGCGCCAAGGTCATCTGTTTCGCCCCGACCCTCGCGCTCGCGAAGAAGCTCGTGCGGTCGGGGGTCGATGCACTCGTCATCGAGGGCATGGAGGCCGGGGGCCATATCGGACCCGTATCGACGAGTGTGCTGGCGCAGGAAATCCTGCCGTCGCTCGCCGACGAAGTTCCGGTGTTCGTCGCCGGTGGGATCGGCCGCGGCGAAGCCATCGCCGCCTATCTGGAGATGGGCGCGTCGGGGGTCCAGCTCGGCACGCGCTTCGTCTGCGCGACCGAGAGCATCGCACATCCCAATTTCAAAAAGGCTTTCATGCGCGCCTCGGCGCGCGAAGCGGTCGCGAGCGTCCAGATCGACCCGCGTCTGCCGGTCATCCCGGTCCGCGCGCTCAAGAACGCCGGCACCGAAGCCTTTACCGCCAAGCAGCGCGAAGTCGCGAACAAGCTCGATCAGGGCGAGGTCGACATGATGGAAGCCCAGCTCGAAATCGAGCATTATTGGGCGGGCGCGCTGCGCCGCGCGGTCATCGACGGCGATGTCGAAAATGGTTCGTTAATGGCAGGGCAATCTGTCGGTATGGTATCCGAAGAGGAGAGCGCGGCGGCAATCGTCGCATCTCTGGTGCAACAGGCCGAAGCCGCGTTGCAGGCTCGGGGTTGATGCCGCATAGTCATGCGGTTGGGGAGTGGAATATGAATTTGTCGCGGAAGATCATCGTAGCCGGCCTGCTGGCGAGCGTCGCCGCCTGTGCGCCCAAACCGCCCCCGCCGCCTCCCCCGCCGCCGCCGCCGCCCGTCGCGGTCGTCATCCCGCCGCGACCGCTGCCGCCGGGGAACGCGTCGCTGACGCAAATCCTGCCCGGACGCGCGATCGACGGCCACTTCGTCACCGCGAACAGCAATGTCACCGGCGACCGCGCCTTCTGGCAGCTCAAGATCGGGCTCAACGTCGCAGCGATCGGCTGCCGCGGGCTGGAAGAAACGACGCTCGTTTCGGCTTATAACAATATCATCAAGGCGCATGGCAAGGTGATCAAGTCGACCGAAAAATCGGTGATCACCCAGCTCGGCAAGGAAAACAGGAACAACGGCATCGCGCCGCGCGATCGCCTGTCGACGCAGCTGTTCAACTATTTCGCCCAGCCGCCGGCGCAGCGCGCCTTCTGCTCGCGCGCCAATGAAATCGCGCAGGTCGTGTCGTCGACGCCGTCGGCACAGCTCGTCGAACAGGCCCCCGGACATCTCGCGCGGCTCGACCAGCCGTTCCACGATTTCTATGAAGCCTATGCCAAATATCAGGCCGACGTCGTCGCATGGGATGCCAAATATGCGCCGCGTCCGGCGCCCGTACCCGCCTTCGGCACGCCGGCACCGGCTTCGCCGGTCGGTGCGACCGCTGCATCGACGGTTGCGACCAACCCGGCGGGGAACCACTGACGCTTGTCCGGGGCGGCACAAGAATAGAATAGACAATCGTTCGCGGGGTATTGGCGCTCGCCGCATCCTTCTGTTAGCAGGATTGCGATGACCAACGCCCCGCCACCGCCCTCTTCGGCCGCCCAGTCGGCGCGCACCATCCTGACCCGGCTGCACGAGGTCATGGCATCGCGTTCCAACGCACAGGGCAAGCTGAACCAGGTCGTCGGCATCATCGGCGAATGCCTCGATAGCGAGGTCTGTTCGATCTACCTGCTGCGCGACGGCGCGCTCGAACTCTACGCGACCCGCGGGCTGAAGCAGGAGGCGGTGCACGTCACGCGCCTCGGCCTCGGCGAGGGGCTGGTCGGCATGATCGCCGACCAGATCGAGACGCTGAACCTCGACGAAGCCGCGGCGCACCCCGACTTTTCCTATCGCCCCGAAACGGGCGAAGAATTGTTCCACAGCTTTGCCGGAGTCCCGATCATCCGGCGCGAACGCGCGGTCGGCGTGCTGTGCGTCCAGCACAGCGACCCGCGCCGCTATGACGATATCGAAATCGAAACGCTGCAGACCGTCGCGATGGTGCTGTCGGAACTGATCGCCAATGCCGACCTCGTCGACACCGCGGCGCGCACCGATGCCGCCGCGGCCGATCAGTCGGCGCAGCGGCTGAACGGCCAGAAGCTGGTCGACGGCATGGGCGCCGGGGTCGCGGTATTCCACCAGCCGCGCATCACGATCGAACATACCGTCGCCGACGATACCGAGGCCGAGCGCCATCGGGTGTACGCGGCCTTCGACAAGATGCGCGAACAGATCGACCGCATGGCGAGCAGCGCCGACTTCGGCGTCGGCGGCGAGCATGAGGAGGTCATCGAGACCTACAAGATGTTCGCCTATGACGAAGGATGGTCGCGGCGGATCAACGAGGCGATCGACAGCGGCCTGACCGCCGAGGCGGCGATCGAACGCGTCCAGCAGCGCACGCGGATGCGGATGCGCCAGATCGACGACCCGCTGCTGCGCGACCGCATGCACGATCTCGAGGATCTGTCGAACCGGCTGATCCGCATCGTGTCGGGGCAGATGGGCACCGCGGCGCAAATGGGGCTTCGGCAGGATTCGATCCTGATCGCGCGCAACCTCGGCCCTGCCGAACTGCTCGAATATGACCGCCGCCGCCTGAAAGGCGTCGTGCTCGAGGAAGGGTCGCTCACCGCGCACGTCATCATCGTCGCGCGCGCCATGGGGGTGCCGGTGATCGGCCGCGTCAGCGATGTGCGCGCGTCGATCCGCGAAGGCGACCTGCTTCTGCTCGACGCGACGGCGGGCCAGTTGCACGTCCGCCCGACGCAGGCGGTACAGGATGCGTTCGACGCCAAGCTGGAGATTTCGCAAAAGCGCCGGGCCAATCTCGCGTCGCTGCGCGATCTGCCTGCGGTCACCAAGGACGGCGTGCCGATCGAGCTGATGATCAACGCGGGGCTGCGCGAAGATGTCGCCGCGCTCGACTTGACGGGCGCGCGCGGCATCGGGCTGTTCCGCACCGAATTCCAGTTCCTCGTATCGGCGACCTTGCCGTCGCGCGATCGCCAGCAGCGGCTTTATCGCGACGTGCTCGACGCCGCGGGCGACCGGCCGGTGATTTTCCGCACCGTCGACATCGGCGGTGACAAGGCGCTGCCCTATATGAATGTCCGCGACACCTTGCAGGAAGAAAATCCGGCAATGGGCTGGCGCGCGCTGCGCCTTGCGCTCGAACGCGAAGGGCTGCTGAAGGTCCAGGCGCGCGCGCTGATGGAGGCGGCTGGGGGGCGGACGCTCAACGTCATGTTCCCGATGGTGTCCGAACCGTGGGAATATGAAGCGGCGCGGAGCCTGTTCGTCGCGCAGCGCGCGTGGCTTGCAAGCCACAACAAGAAGCTGCCGGTCGCGATCCGTTACGGCGCGATGCTCGAGGTACCGGGGCTCGTCGAAACGCTCGACCTGATGCTGCCGCACCTCGACTTCCTGTCGATCGGCACCAACGACCTGACCCAGTTCCTCTTCGCCGCCGACCGCGCGCACCCGCGCCTTGCCGAACGTTATGACTGGCTGTCGCCGACCGTCATGCGCTACCTCGCGCGCGTCGTGCGGATCGTCTCGGGATCGAAGATCGCCCTCGGCGTCTGCGGCGAGATGGGCGGACGCCCGCTGGAGGCCATGGCGCTGCTCGGCGTCGGGATCGAACGGCTGTCGATCACCCCCGCCGGCGTCGGGCCGGTCAAGGCGATGATCCGCTCGCTCGACCTCGGCGCGCTGCGCGCCGACATGCCCGCGATCCTCGCCCAGCCGTCGCCCGACCCGCGCGGCCAGTACCGGGCGTGGGCCGAGCAGCATCAAGTCGATCTCGGCGACTAGACCATCGCGCTTGCTCGCGCTCGCCGCTCCATTGCTCGCTTGGTTAGCCTGTAATTAACCATCTCGGGGCACAATTGAGCAAACCGCGTTGCTGGAACCCACAATGACATATGCCGATCGTAGACCCTGCGCAGCGAACGACGGATCGACGTGCGAATTTGTCTCGCTCGGGTCGTTCGACGATAAAAGCGGCCTTGTGGGCGAGGTGAGCGTCGCGCAATGCCGCCGCTGCGGCTTCGGGATCAGCCTGCCGCCACTGCGTGACGTCGGCTTCCTCTATGCCGACCGCGAGAGCCAGGATTTCCAGCCCGATACAAGAGGGTTGGCATATGCGATCAAGAATTGGTTCTTCCGGAGGCAAGCGGCGGCGTTGATCCGTCAACTCGGTAAGCAACCTGCATCTGTCCTCGATTTCGGCTGCGGCAGCGGCCAGTTCACTCGCTGCCTTGGCGACCTCATCGGCGCCGAGCGCGTCACCGGATCCGATTTTCACGACCATCCGCCAGAGGAACTGCGAGGGCGCAATTATCTGCCGGCGGCCAATCGGGAGGACCATTCAGGCGCATTCGAAGCCGTCATCGCCATGCATGTCCTGGAACATGACGACGATAGCGCTGCGTTGCTCGAACAGATCGTCTCCATGGTTCCTAGGGGCGGCACGGTGGTGATCGAGGTACCCAACATCCAGTGTGTATGGGCGCGCATATTAGGCCGGCACTGGGACGCATGGTATCTGCCCTACCATCGCACCCATTTCAGTCGGCGCGCCCTACGTAAAATGATGACGCGTGCCGGATTGACGATCCTGACGGAACAGGGTGCGTGCGTCCCGACCATGGGCCGATCGTTTGCCAACATGTTCGGCGCGCAAAACAACCTGTTCTTTCTGCTCGCCGGCGCGGCGCTGCATCCCGTGCAATGGCTGGGAGAAAAACTCACCGGTGAGGCGTCTGCGATCCGAATCATCGCCCAACGCGGCTGAGCGGCCCTTTCCCCACCATGGCAAAGCGCGCCGCGAGATAATTATAAGCCATGACAAGGCCGGTGATGAGTGGCGACGCAATCATCATAGGGACATTCAGCGCATCATAAATGAGCGCATAGAGCGCCGTCGAAATCACGAACGCGCTGATCAGGCCCGCCATGAACCGTCCGTAGCGCGACCAGTTCATCGCCACCGCAAAGGTCCGGCGCGCATGAAGAATGAACGCCAGCGTACTCACAATGGCGAATGCCGCGATGTTCGACACAATGTAATGAATGCCCAGCGCATCGCCGCCAATCAGGATGACGCTGTTGAGCACGGCGCAAAACCCGCCGACCATGAGATAACGGAATGGCTCTGTCACGTCGCGTGAGGACTCAGCGGTCATAGCCCGCGCGCCAGCTTCAATCGCAGCCGCGGCCAGATGCGTTCGACGAGCCGGGCTTCGCGCGCATAACGAACGGCCTCGACCGGCCCGAGCCGCGCCATCGCCATGATCGCGCCGGACAGCGCCGAAATTTTTCCGGTCGAGGCCTCTGCGAGCGATACATTCACGGCGATGGAGGCTTCTGCCCTCGCCCGTTCGCTCGCCCCGACCGCGTGGGAATAGCGCGACAGGACGATGTCCATCTGCTCCTTGAACGCGCCCTTTTCCATGCGGCCCGTCATCGTCAGCGACCCGCCGTGGATACGAAAGGCCGTCGTCTTTTCCGGCCGCACCGCGATATCGCCGAGCAACGCCAGTTTCAGATAGAGGTCCCAGTCGGCCGTATACCAGAGCGCGGGGTCCAGTCCGCCCACCCGGTTCCAGGCGTCGCGCCGGATGACCGGGCTCGGGATGGCGATGCCGTTCTGGACGATCAGGTGCCTTGCGGCCGCCTTTCCTTCGATCGCCCCGTCGGCAAGTCCGCAATTCCAGTCGCCGACGATCCGGCCGCGCAGGTCGATCAGGCGGCTCGATCCGATCTGCATAACCGCATCGGGGAACGCTTCGATCGCCGCGCGGACGCTCCGCAAATGGCCTTTGATCCACAAATCGTCCTGATGCAGCATTGCGACATGATCGCCGCGTGCCATCCGCATCGCTTCGTTTGTCTTGGCGGTCCAGGGCAGGATGTCGGGGGTGTGGCGGTACGCGATGTTCATGCGCGAGGAGAAGGCCTCCACGATCTGCCGGCAGCCGTCGCCCGCGCTGCTATCGAGCAGGATGAACTCGACCCCGTCCGGGCACTCCGACGCCGCGCTTTCGAGCGTCGCGGCAAGCGTGGCTTCGCCGTTATGAACGGGTAATGCGACCGTCAGCCACGGTTCAGCCATCACGCCCTCTTCGCAGCATCGTTCGCCGGCAAGCGATCTCCGGGAAAGGCGGGCGTGAAACGCGCATCATGGCCGCCGATGATCGCGAGCAGGAAGCCGCCCAGCACGGTCTGCGCGCCCACCACGCCAGTCACCGCAGCGAGGACGAGCGGCAGGGTATTTTCGAGCGCGGCATAGTTGATGGCCGACCAATGGATGCCGATGCCGACGAAAGCGGCCGCGGCAATTGCCATCAGCAACGAACCGAGGACCAGCGCAACCTCCAGCGTCAATATGTTCGACAAGCGATCGATCGCGGGCCGCAGCCGCCGATATCCCTGACGGACACCGAACAAGTGCGTCGCGAGCGCCATGATGAGCGACAGATGCCCCAGCGTGAAGAGGAAACCGGCGACGATTGTCCAGCTGGTCCCGAAACGCCCGGTGCCGGGAAGGATACCGAGCGCGTGCAAGCCGGCGCTGAACAGCAGCGCCATGGCGATCCCCATCGCGAGCATCGCCGGCACGCCGAACACCCAGGTCGGGCTGAGCATCAGCAGATAGCGAAGATGCCGCCAGCCGTCGCGCCAGGGGCGCAGGTGCGGCGCGCGATCGCGCAGGTCGACCGACAAGGTCGCCGGAACCTGAACGACGCGCATTTTCTTGAGCGAGGCCTTGATGACCATTTCACTCGCGAATTCCATGCCTTCGCCCGAAAGCCCCAGCTGCGCGAACGCGTCGCGGCTGATCGCGCGCAATCCGCAATGGGCATCGTTGATACCCGAGCGAAAGAAGAGGTTGAGGATACCCGTCAGCGCCGGGTTCCCGATGTGGCGGTTCTTCCACGGCATCGCACCGGGGGCGATCCCGCCGTCGAAGCGCGACCCCATGCACAGGTCATACCCCTCGATCAGCTTGCCGATCATCGCGACGCCTTCGGTGAAATTATAGCTGCCGTCGCAGTCGCCCATCAGGATATAGTCGCCATAGGCGGCCTGACAGCCGCCGATGAGCGCCGCGCCATAGCCGCGCCGCGTGACGGGCACGACCCGCGCACCGAGCGATTCGGCAAGCGCCTGGCTACCGTCGGTCGACCCATTGTCGGCGATGACGATTTCGCCCGCCAGCCCGAACCGGTCCTCGATCATCCGCAGCGCGTCCTGCGCGTTGGCGATGCAATGCGGCAGGCTGATCGTTTCGTTGAGGCAAGGCATGACGATCGTCACACCCAGCACCTGCGCCTGATCGAGCGCCAGTGCCTCGGCCCGCTGCTGATACATCGAAAACTCCCCACAAAGCCATGTCCTGCCGGGCTTAGGAACTTGTGGTTAACATTCGATAAAAACCGCCTTTGTGGCGCGCCTTCACTCGATCGGGACGATGCGGCAACCGGCGGCGCGCAGATCGCCGGCAAGCGCCCCACTGGCGGCGTCGGCGCGCGGCGGAGCCATATGGTAATAGGCAAGGATTGGCGCCAGCTCGCCGGGTCCGGTCAGCGCGACCCGCGGCCGGGACGCACAAATGGCGCGCACCAGCGCCGGGTTCATGACCTCGCGGAGCAACCGGATCGGGCGCCCATCGAGATAGGGCGGATTGATCACAAGGTCGGCGGCAAAGGGCGCGTCGCCTGCCCCGACCACGACATAGTCGGCGTCGATTGCCGAAAGCCGCTTCGACACATGCGCCGGCGGCGCGTAGAAGCTGTGCGCCATCCACGCCTGAATGGGCAGAAGGATGACAAGGCCCGCCATCGTCGAGCGCATCATCAGCGCGCGCCATGGCCCGGATCGGTCGCCGAGCGACACCCAGCCATAGACCGCGAGCAGAATGCAATTCCCGATCAGGCCGTGGAGATAGCGGTATCCAAAGCCATGTCCCTGATAGGGCAGGATCACCGTGACCACCGCCAGGGTAAGCAGGATGCCCCCCGCCAGCGCGCCGGCCATCCGGTCACGCCGCGCGATACCCAGCCCGACGACAAGCAGCGGCAACAATAAGAGGTGCTGCCACGCGGCGAAGCGGATCAGGTTCACCACCATCAGAGCCAGCCCGCCCGTGCTTCCTTTCATCGCCAGCGCGATGCGGCTGAAGAAATCGACGCCTGCGGCCTGCGGAACCCCTGCCCCGGCCTCGACCAGCGACCACATCCAGCCGGGCCAGCATATCCAGAAAGCCCCGATTGCGGCATATCCCGCAAAATAGAGGGCGGCGCGGCGCCAGTCGCGTTCGAGTATGAGAAGGAACAGGATCGGGGCGGCGAACATCGGGTGCAGGATCGGCTGGTGCAGCCCGACCGCGACAAAGCCGATCATCAGCGCGGCGATGTCGGCCCATGGCGTGCGGCGCAGGAACAGCCAGAGCCAGCACAGATTCAGCGCGAGATGCGCGGGCATCGCATAGGCCGTCATGCCGTTGAGCCAGATCTGCCCCGATCCGAGGTAAAGCAGCAGCGCGACGACCGGCGCCTCGCGATTGTCCGGCCAGATACGGCGCACGCATCCCCACAGCGCCACCGCACCGAGCAACGTCATCGCCGGGCCGGTCAGCGCCGGATCGCCGAGCAACCCGAAAAGGGCGCGAAACGCCGCATTGAACGGCAGGTAGGTCGAGACCCACGCCGCGCTCTCGCTGGCCGGATACATGAACATCGTGTTGAGCGCCGCAGCATGGTCGCGCCACATCGCGTCCAGCGGCGCAACGAGCTGGCCGCGGGCGAATATCGCCGCATCGAACGTCGCCATCTGCTCGTCGCGGCTCATGTCGTGCCCCGACAGGATCGCATAATGGCCCGCAAAGGTGCCGATCGCCATCGCGGCCCCGATCGCGACGGGCCATCGCCAGCCGCCGGCGAAGGGCCGCTCGCGGGCCGGAAGGCGCCAGAGACAGAGTGCGAGCAGCAGCGCGCCGGCGAGCAGCAGCCAGCGGTCCTGCCGGTGCAGGAAAAGGAACGTCAAGCTGACGTCGGACGCGATCAGCGCTGCAAGCGCGAACGCCATGACCGCCAACACCACCGGTCGCTGCACCGTCAGGCCGAGAAGCTCTTTTCTTGTCATATCCGGCCTTTGGCAGATCATGGATAATTCAGCGTTAACTCAGCGGAAAATCACCTTGCCAAAACTTTTGGCAGAGCGACATGTTTCTGATATGTTCTCACTTCAATTCCTCGAGGAGAGAGTCATGACCGAGCAAGCCCCCCGTGCCAGCGGCCAATGCCATTGCGGCGCGATCCGCTATTCGATGTCCACCGCGGTCGAGCATCATGCGCTGTGCCACTGCACCGATTGCCGCCGTCATGCCGGCGCGCCGATGGTCGGATGGGGACTGGTCGGCAATGACGCGATCGAGATCAGCGGCACGGCCAAGATTTACGCTTCGTCCGAACATGGCCGGCGCCATTTCTGCGGCGATTGCGGCACCGGGCTCTTCTATACGAACGAGGCAATTTTCCCGGGCCAGATCGACGTGCAGACCGCAACGCTCGACGATCCCGACCTGATCCCCGTGCAGGTGCAGATCCAGACCGCCGACCGTATCGGCTGGATGGAGAAGCTCGGCGATCTGCCGTCGTTCGAGCGCTACCCGCCCTTCGAATAGGTCAGCGCATATCGTCGGCGGCAACGACCGCTTCGACGAGCTTTGCGATGTCGAGGCGGTTCTTGTCGTCGTCATAGCCCTGCCGGACGATCACCAGGTCGCGCGACGGGATGACGACGAGATATTGGCCGCGATTGCCGAAGGCGCCGAAGGCGTCGGCGGGAATGTTCTTCGACTTGTTGAGCAGCCAGAAGCCCGCGCCATAACCGAACGCGCCGTCGGGCTGCGGCCCGCTCGGCGTAGTGACGAAACGGCGCCAATCCGCGGGAAGCAGGCGTTGGCCCTGCCACATGCCGTCATTCTGATAGAGCAGCCCAAGCCGCGCGAGGTCGCGTGCGGTCGTCCACACCTGGCTCGACAAGATATAGTCGCCGTCCTTGTCATGCTCGACAAAGGTCCGCGTCATGCCGAGGCGATCGAAAAAGGCAGCTGGGTCGAGCGGATCCCCGGCTTTCGCAAGCGCGGCCTTCAGCGACAGCGTCGCCAGCAATGTGTCGTTGTTCGCATAGCGATAATGCGTGTTTGGCGGATTGAGCAGCGGCCATTGCACCGTCCACTGCCGCACCGACGCCCCGCCCATATAGATGGCGTCGCTACGATTGCCCGCGGTGTCGCTGGTGAGCCCGCTCGCCATGCGCACCAGCTGTTCGGTCGTGATCGCAGCGCGCGGGTCGCCGGGAGATTTCCATTGGGCGATCTGGGCAGGCTTCGCGACGTCGATCTGGCCCTTCAACACCGCATGACCGATCAGCGTCGCGGCCATCGATTTGGCGACCGAGAAGGTCCGCTGCGCCGTGTGCAGATCATGCCCGGGCTGATACCATTCGGTCATGATCCGCCCGCGCTTGACGATCAGCAAGGAACTGGAACGGCCGCCGAAGTCTGCAAGCTGGGCACGAACCTCGAAGAAGGGCGGAAGGCCCGCGGGCACCCCCGCGCGCCGGTAACTGTCGCCCAGCGGCCAAGGCCGGTCGTCCAGGTTCGGGCGCGCCGCCGCGGGGACATTCTCCGGCGTCGGCGCCGACGCGCCGATCGGCAGGGTGACGCAGCCTTCGCGCTCGCTCCATTCGGCAATACGCGGCGGCATATCGTCGCGATAGCGTACGCTCACCCGCTTGGCGCGCTCGTCGACGTCGGCCTTGAGCGCGCGGACATCGGCCTCGATCTCGGGATAGATGCCCGTGAGCTCGTCGCGCTCGATCGCATCGAGCGATTTGCCCGCGCCATTCCACAGCGACGAACAGACGAAGGCCGCGCGGTAGCCCGCGGCCCATGCGCGGTTCAGCTCGGCATTGGGTTTCGGCGCCTGCGCCTGCGCCGGGGCTGCACCGACAAGAAGGGCCGCACCGACGAGGAGACGAAAATCAGGGACGATCGCCGAAATCCTGCCGCTGCGGCTTTTTCGCGCGGTCCCACCACGCGCGGCGCAGAACATTGGCGACACGCTCGGGATCGTCCGAGCCGAAGCGGACGAGGAGCGCATGCCAACCCTCATAATGCGGCGTCTGCCAGAAAGTGTCGGGATCGGTTTCAAGCAGGATTTCCTTTTCGTCGGACTCGCACATCACCGCAAAGCTGCCGGGCTCGCGCCCAGGCGATGCGAGCGCCTTGCCGTTGAGCTTGGGACAGGGGGTGCCATAAAAGGAGAGCATCTCGACGTCGGGAAGCGTACAGGCGAACGCGACGACATCGTCCCAGCTGTCGAATTTGGCCGCCATATCCTCCCGCCTGGTTCAGTCTTCCAATGTCCCGGCGGTGACCTCTATGTCGCGCCCCAATGGCTGCATGGGCTGGAAGCGAAGGCGGGTCAACACCAGGCGGTCGCCTTGAATATCGAGGTCATAGAAAGCGTTGCCGCCGCGCGGGCAACAATTGCCGTCGCCATCGCGCGCAACCGGCACAGAGGGGAACATCTCGTCGAACACGAACTGCGCCGGCCCACGCAGCCAATAGCCCGTGGGCAACATCTTGCTCCCCTGCTCCGACCAGTCGGAGAGGTCGACGCGGCGCCATTTGGGCGTCGCGGCATCGCTGACGAACAGCGCATCGGCGTTGCCGCCGCCGCTGCCGGCGAGCGTGCCGCCGACATGGACCAGCCGCCGCTGGTCGCCGTCCACCACCAGATCGGGTGTCCCGATCGATCCCGAACTTTCGGCAAAGCCGGCGAGCATCGCCTTGCCCGCCTTGTCTTGCGACAGCAGCACGAGCATCCGCGTCTGCGGCCCGTCGCGCGGAGCGAGAAGCATCTTTTGCCATAGCAAAGGCGCGCCGCGATCGGCGGTGTTGATCCGCCCGCTCGCCTCGACGCTGCATTTTCCGCCAAAGTCATAGAGGCATCGCTGCGCGATGTTGGAGACGCGTGCGCGCGTCAACGCGATCTTCGCCGACACCTCTGCGGCGGTGCATTTTGTTTCGATAGTGCCGCCTGGACAGGACAGGATCGGTGTCGCTGCGGCGGCAAGGACAAGCGCCAATGCCATGATGACTACCCCAGTTCCGGCGCGACCCGAGCTGGCGAAAAACTATACCCGCACGCGAAGCGAGGCAAGGCCGGGTTCAATCCTTCGCGTGGCGACGCGCGTCCCACCAGGCGAGCCGCTCGGCGATCCGCTTTTCAAAGCCGCGATCGACAGGTCGATAGAAGTCGACCGGCGCCATGCCGTCGGGCCAGTAATTGTCGCCCGAAAAGCCGTCAGGTGCATCATGATCATAGCTGTAGCCCGCGCCATAACCCAAATCTTTCATGAGCTTGGTCGGCGCGTTGAGGATGTTCGCGGGCGGCGCGAGGCTGCCGGTTTCGCGCGCCGCCGCCCACGCCGCCTTCTGCGCCGCATAGGCCGCATTCGACTTGGGTGCGGTCGCGCAATAGAGACACGCCTGCACGATCGCGAGTTCGCCTTCGGGCGAGCCGAGGAACTGATAGGCGTCCTTGGCGGCGAGGCATTGCACCAGCGCCTGCGGGTCGGCGAGGCCGATGTCCTCGCTCGCGAAGCGGGTGATTCGCCGGAGCACGTAGAGCGGCTCCTCGCCCGCGACGAGCATCCGCGCGAGCCAATAGAGCGACGCCTGCGGGTCCGACCCGCGCAGCGCCTTATGCAGCGCCGAGATCAGGTTGTAGTGGCCGTCGCGGTCCTTGTCATAGACCGGCATGCGGCGATGGAGGAACTGCGCCAGCTCGGCGGGGTCGAGCGGCGCTTCGATGGTCACCGAGAAAAGCGTCTCGACCTGGTTGAGCAAGAAACGCCCGTCCCCGTCGGCACTCGCGATCAGCGCCGCGCGCGCTTCGTCGGTCACGGGCAGGCGCTGGCCGACCTCGGCCTCGGCGCGTTCGACCAGCGTGCCGAGCGCGTCCTCGCCAAGCCGGTTCAGCACCAGCACCTGCGCGCGGCTCAAAAGCGCGGCGTTCAGTGCGAAGCTGGGATTTTCGGTGGTCGCACCGACGAGCACGACGGTGCCGCGCTCGACATAAGGCAGGAAGCCGTCTTGCTGCGCGCGATTGAAGCGGTGGATCTCGTCGACGAAGAGCAAGGTGCGCTTCCCCGCCGCCGCCATCTTTTCGGCGTCGGCAAAGGCCTGGCGCAGGTCCGCGACGCCCGAGAAGACCGCCGACAGCGGCGCGAAGCGCATCCCGACCGCTTCGGCGAGCAGCCGCGCGATCGTCGTCTTGCCGGTACCCGGCGGACCCCAGAGGATGATCGACGCCAGTTGGCCCGCCGCGACCATGCGGCCGATCGCGCCCTCGGGGCCCGTCAGATGCTCCTGCCCGACGACCTCACCGAGCGTGCGCGGGCGCAGCCGCTCGGCGAGCGGCACCGGCCCGGTCGCGCCGCTGTCGCGCTGCGCGGGTGCGTCGCCGCCGAACAGGTCCCCGGCCACCGGACGCTCAGCCCCGGTGCCGCTGTTTCTGGCGGATCAGGCGGATATAGGTGTCGGCGACCGCCTGGTTGATCGCATCCCAGTCATAGGAGCCGCTTTCGAGCACCGCCGCCGCGCCATGTTCGGCGCGCAACTGGATATCGCGGCAATAGCGCTGCAGGTGATCGGCAAAGCCGGTGATCGACCCGGGTGCGACAAGATAGCCCGTCTGGCCATGCTTGACGATGCTGGCGCTGCCGGTCGCGCGCGCGGCGACGACGGGCAGGCCGCACGCCATGGCTTCCAATGTGACATTGCCGAAGGTTTCGGTGACCGACGGGTTGAAGAAGATGTCGCACGACGCCAGCGCGTGCGCGAGGTCGGCGCCGCCCTGAAAGCCGACGAACTTGGCGTTCGGCAGGCGCGATTCGAACCATTCGCCCGCCGGCCCCTCGCCGATCACGACGACCTTGTGCGGCACGCCGCGCCGCTGGAGCACGTCGATCGCGTCGGCGAAGACGTCGAGCCCCTTTTCCATCACCAGCCGGCCGAGGAAGGCGATCGCGGGCACATCGTCCTCGATCCCGAGCGAACGGCGCCAGTCCATGTCGCGGCGGCCGGGATTGAAGATCGCCTGCTCGACACCGCGGGTCCAGATGCCGATGTCGTAATTCATCCGCTGGTCGCGCAGCACCTGCGCAAAGCTTTCGGACGGCGCGATCAGCGCGTCGCATTTGCGATAAAGCTTGCGCAGCCAGGCCACGACGACGGGTTCGAGAAACGACAGGTTGTAATAGCGGAAATAGGTCTCGAAGCGCGTGTGCACCGAACATGCGACGGGAAGCCGCCGCCGCCGTGCCCACGCCGCCGCCTGCCGCGAGACGCGATCGGGGCTGGAGATATGCACGATATTCGGCGCGAATTTGACGATATCCTCGCGAACGCGCGACGAGAAGGACACCGGAATGCGATATTCGCTGCGCCCGGGGATTGCGAAGGACGGCACGCTGACGAGGTCGCCGGTCGGGTCGAAATCGGGGTTGGCGACGGTCGGCGAATAGACACGCACCGCGGCGCCATGCGCCAGCAAATAGCCGACGAGGCGGTTCAGCGCCTTGTTCGCGCCGTCGGTGGTCATGTTGTAATTGCCGCTGAACAGGGCGATGCGAAGGTCGGAAACTTCCATCCGGCCTCGCCTAGTCCTTTAACCCCGCAAAGGCAATTGGGTCAGAACTCTTCGCTGCGCTCCGACGGCGCTTCCAGATCGACCTCGACCGGCGGATGCAGGCGCAGGCGATGGACGCGCCGCTCGTCGGCCTCGGTCACCTCGATACGCCAGCCGCTCGGATGGACCAGGATTTCGCCGACTTCGGGGACATGCCCGGCGAGCACCGCCGCGAGGCCGCCGAGCGTGTCGACATCTTCGTCGATCTCGGCAAGCCGCGGGTCGATCGCCTCGCCGACATCGTCGAGTTCGGCGCGCGCATCGGCGTCCCAGCACCCGCCCTCGCCGGGCGCGAACAGCGCAGTCGGCTCGTCGTCATGCTCGTCCTCGATCTCGCCGACGATCTCCTCGACAAGGTCCTCGATCGTCAGCAACCCTTCGGTGCCCGAATATTCGTCGATCACGATCGCGAGGTGAGTGCGCTTGGCGCGCATTTCGGCAAGCAGGTCGAGCACGCCCATCGATTGGGGGACGTAGAGCGGCTGGCGGATGAGGTCGAGCAAGGGCGGCGGGGTGCGGCCGTCGGCCAGCACGGCGAACACGTCCTTGACGTGGATCATCCCGACGACCTCGTCGAGATTCTCGCGGTAAATCGGCAGGCGGCTGTGACCGGCCTCGACGAACAGAGCGACCACCTCGGCAAAGCTGGCGCTTTCGGGGATCGCGATGATGTCGGCGCGCGGCACCGCGACATCGTCGACCGTCTGTTCGCCGAAATGGAGGAGGTTGCGCAGCATCTTGCGCTCGATCTGCGACAGGTCGCCGACGATATTGCTGCCACGACGGTCCTCGCCCTCTTCCTCGGCCTCGTCGATGACCTCTTCGATCTGTTCGCGAAGCGACGGTTCCTTGTCGCCGCCGAACAACAGGGTCTTCAGCCCGGACAGCAGTCCGGGTCTACTACTGTCCTCTTCCGATCGGTTCGAAGATCCCTGGTCGTCGGGCATATTTCCTGCTTTTCCCTGTTAATCCTGATCCGCATATGGATTGGCGATGCCCAGCGATGCAAGCGCTTTCACCTCGATCGCTTCCATCGCGGCGGCGCTGGCGTCGTCCATATGGTCGTAGCCCACGAGATGCAGCGCGCCGTGGACGATCAGGTGCGTCGCATGATCGATGATCGCAATCCCCTTCTCTTCCGCCTCGCGCACGCAGGTTTCGCGCGCCAGCACGATGTCGCCGAGCAATATCTCGCCATCGTCGCTGTTCGCGAGCCCCTCCAGCAGGTCGTGCTGGACCTGCGGAAAGGACAGCACGTTGGTCGGCTTGTCCTTTCCGCGAAAATCGCGGTTGAGCGTGTGAACCTCTGCATCGTCGGTGAGGCGCACCGCGACCTCGACCAGCGGCGCCGCGTCGGCGAGCGAGGCATAAGGCGTCAACGCCAGCGCGGCTGCGACCGCCTCGCTTGCCCTGGCTTCCCAGTCGATCGCGTCGGGCCACGGCGTCGCGGCATAGGCTTCGACGCTCAGCACGAAAAAAGCCACGGCGAGAAAAGGGCAGAAAACTGCGCAACTTCACGCTGGAATTGCATTTCCTGAGGAGGCGAAGAAGCCAGTATATAGTCGATGCGGATCATGGTTCGACGCTATAGCGACGGTGCGCTGTAGGACAGCTAAAAAGTTGCCCGGAAGTCGCGCTTGACGGCTGCAGAGGTGTATGATTATTGCAATACACAATGTAATCGATACCCCTCAAGCTTTGGATCACCAAAATATGCTGAATAGAGTTTCTGCCGCAATCGGCCTGATTGCGGTCATGGGCGGGCTCGCGGCCAGCGCAAACGCCCGCACAACACCGGTCGCGGAAGCGAACAACAAGACGGCCGCAATCGAACAGCTGATCCAGAGCGAGATGATTGCTCGTGACATTCCCGGACTGCAATTGGCAATAGTGCAGAATGGCAAGATCGTCTTCACGGGTGCCTATGGTCTGGCCAACAGGGAAACGTCCGCCCCCGTCACGAACAAAACCATTTTCCGCATCAATTCGATCAGCAAGGCCGTTACCGGTGTTGCGGCAATGCAGCTTGTCGAAGCGGGCAAGCTTGATCTTGATGCGCCAATCTCAACCTATCTCGAAAAACTTCCGGAAGCATGGAGTAGTGTCACCGTTCGGCAGGCTCTCACCCATACATCCGGGCTGCCCGAAATTGTGGATGACAATACCCGGCCGATTGACGGTCTCGTCGACCCGGATGCCTCCTGGGCAAGGGTGCAGCAAAATCCCCTGACCTTTCCACCCGGAGCGGGATTTAGATATAGCCAGACCAACTATGTCGCGATGGGGAAAATCATCGCGAAGCTTTCAGGGAAATCCTTTTCCGATTTCGTGCGCGATCGGCAGTTTAATAGGGTGGGCATGAAGCAGACCGGCTTTGCCTATCCTGTCTCGGCCAAGCCTGACCTGGCTGAGCTCTACACGCATTTGACGCTGAAGTTTGACGGGATGAGAACTGTCGGCGCTGATCGCAGTGAAACTGCGTTTGTGCGTCAGGAATCATGGACGTCCGCACAATTGCTCCCGATCGGGGGCATCCAATCCACGGCCATTGATTTGGCGAAATGGGTTATTGCGATCCAGAAATGGCAACTGGTGAACAAGAACAGCGTTGAGGAACTCTGGAAACCACAGCCGCAAAAAGATGGCAGCTATCGCGGCTTCAACGCTTTCATTAATGGCTATGGCTTGGGCTGGCCATCGGTACGACGCGCGGAGCATCCCGCGCTTGCCCTTACTGGCGGCGCACGCGCCACCGTATTCATTTATCCCGAGGACGACCTTAGCGTTGTGGTGCTGACGAACCTGATGGGCGCTTCGCCCGAGAAATTCGTCGACAAGATTGCTTCGCACTACATCCCCGGCCTCGCCGCCACAAACTGACCCCCGGGGCCTCCCTCGACGAGAGGGAGGCCCCGCTTAATGCATATGGCGCAGCTTGTCGGGGTTGCGCATGACATAGATGGCCGTGACCTTCCCGTCGACAATCTCCAGCGCGGTGGTCTGGAGTTCGCCGTCGGCTTCGCGCGTCACGAAGCCCGGCAGGCCGTTGATCATGCACGTGTGGACGAGCGTCGAGCCATATTTGCCGAACAGCACCGCGAGGCTGCGGTGCAGTTTCAGCACGACGTCGTAGCCGAGCACCGGGCCCGCCGCGGCGGGGCGCTTGCCGCCGCCGTCGGCCCACATGCCGACATCGGCAGCGAGCAACGCGCCGAGCGCGCTCATGTCGCCGCTGCGCGACGCGGCGAAAAAGGCGTCGGCGATCTGCAACCCCTGCTCCTTTTCGAGCTTGTAGCGCGGGCGGGCGTCGCGGACGTGGGTGCGCGCCCGCGCCGCAAGCTGGCGCGTCGCGGCGGGATCGCGGTCGATCGTCTTCGCGACCTCCTCGAACCCGACCCCGAAGACGTCGTGCAGCAGGAACGCAGCGCGCTCCAGGGGGGAGAGCCGTTCGAGCGCGAGCATCAGCGGCAGCGTGACATCATCCTCTTCCTCCTCCTCGACCAGCGGGTCGGGGAGCCAGGGGCCGATATAGGTCTCGCGGCTGTTCCGCGCCGACTTGATCTGATCGAGGCAAAGCCGCGTCACCGTGCGGCGGAGGAACGCCGCGGGCTCGCGTACCGCATCGCGATCGGTGCCGAGCCAGCGGATGAAGGCATCCTGCACCACATCCTCGGCATCGGCGACCGAGCCGAGCATGCGATAAGCGACGCGCGTCAGGAGCGGGCGCAGCGGGTCGAAACTCGCCGCCGCGTCCGTCCCCGCATCGCTGTCGCCGCGGATGCCTTCGCGGGTCATCAGGCGGCCTTCGCGGGCGCGCCGCCTTCGTACCAGAGGTCGAAACCGACCGCGATGCGGTTCCAGCCATTGATGACGTTGATCATCACGGTCAGGTTCATCTGCTCCTCGGCAGTGAAATGCGCATCGAGTGCTTCGCGCGCCGCCTTCTGTGTGTGGCCTTGCGACAAGCGGGTCAAGGCGTCGGTCCACGCCAGCGCGGCGCGTTCGCGCGGAGTGTAGACGGGCGCGTCGGCCCACGCTGCGAGCAGGTAGATGCGCTGTTCGGTCTCGCCCTTCGCGCGCGCCTCGGCGGTGTGCATGTTGATGCAATTGGCACAGCCGTTGAGGATCGACGAGCGGATCTTCACCAGCTCGATCAGGCTCGTCTCGAGGCTCTTTTCGGCCGCGAGGCTGACCGCCATCCACTGCTTCATCAGCTGCGGCGAGGCGGCGAAGGGGTCGGTTACCTTGGTCATGTCATGTCTCCTTTGGGCGGGTTGTACCGGCTTGACGAGACAGGATCGGCGCGTGTGACATCGATCGCAAAAAAATTTCGCGCTGGCCCGAAAATCGGTTAGCCTCCCTGCCTCGACAATCGGAATGAGGGGGGAAAATCATGAAGTTTCTCGATGGTTTCGGCGAACAGGCTTATGCGCTGCTGCGCATCGTCGCAGGCCTGTTGTTCCTCGCGCACGGCGTGCAGAAATTCTTCAACTTCCCGGTCAAATTCCCGATGGAACTCAACCCGATGCTGCAAGCGGCCGGGGCGATCGAACTGATCGCAGGCGGGCTGATCGTCATCGGCCTGTTCACGCGCCCCGCGGCATTCGTCGCGAGCGGCATGTCGGCAGTCGGCTATTGGGTCGCGCACGGCAGCCAGGGCGCCTTCCCGATCGCCAATGGCGGCGAGACGATCGCACTCTACTGCTTCATCTTCCTGTTCATCGCGACGCGCGGCGCCGGAATCTGGAGCGTCGAGGGGCCGAAGAAATAGGGCGTTGCGCTATTATCTCGACGCCGAGTTCAACGGCTTCGGCGGCGCGCTGATCTCGATCGCGCTTGTTCCCGAAGTCGAGGGTGCGGCGTCCTTTTACGGCGCCGTCGAGTGCCGCGACCCGACACCATGGGTCGCGGCGCACGTGATGCCAAAGCTCGACATCGCGCCGATATCCTATGCCGAACTGCAATGGGGCTTTGCCGATTATCTGGCGGCCGATCCGGAGCCGGTGCTGGTCGCCGACTGGCCCGAAGATATCGTCCACGCCGCGCGCCTGCTCGTTACCGACGACGGGCGGCGACTGATCATATCGGCGGTGCGCTTCGAACTCGCCGAGGTCGTCAATTTCTCGACCGCCGAACTCAGCCATGTTCCGCACAACGCATGGCATGACGCCGTCGCGCTTCGGACCTTTTGCATGGCGCGCCGCCACGCCACCACAAAATAGGGGGCGGCCCTTCCGGACCGCCCCCAGTTTCGGGCTTCACATGGTGAAGGTCGTCAAAGCTTGCGCGTGTTCGTCTCGATCAGCTTCTTCGCTTCGCTGATGGCTTTCGCGGTGGTCAGCTTCTTTTCCTGAACCTCGTCGGCCATTTCGAGCAGGCGGCCGCTGATCACGGTGCCGGTGTCGGCCTTTTCGTCGATCGCGATGCCGCCCTTCGCCGCGGCCACACGGTCCCATTCGGCGCGCACCGCGGCCCAATATTCCTTCGTCGCGGCCCAATAATCGTCGGCCGCCTTCACGTCATATTGGTCATATTTGATATAGGTGTTGAGGACATATTCCTGGACGATCGGCACCAGCTTGCCGTCCTTCGTCCCCATCTTCGTATTGTCCTGCCAGTGGACCCAGCCGTCGGGCGATGGCTGGTGGCGGTTGATCGAGAGGTAACGGTCGTACACGGGATTGCGCACGGCGTCGCGGCGCGCGAGTGGGCGCCACGTCCAGTTCGAGCGCCAGCGGCGGACGCCACCCTGCGTTTCGAACTGCCCCCAGCCGCCGTAACGAGGGGAATCATCCACCTGATAGACGGTCTGCGACCAGCGGCCGGTGCGCATCTTTTCGGGGACATCTTCCCACGTCCACGCGTTGCGGTCCGAATAGACCAGCACCTTCGCGGGCTCATATTCCCAATCCTGCCGCCAATGCTTGATGATCATGCTCTTGTCGTCGTCGCCGGTGATGACGAGCATATGCTGCAGGCTGATCTTGCGGCCCGTGTCCTCGATCACGCGCACGACCTCGTTACCGCCTGAACGCTTGGGTTCGAGAACCTCGTAGGTCGGGTCCCAGCGCGTCGATTCCTGCATGTTGAAGCTGACGCGATAATTGCCCGCCATCGCGAGGATATCGGCGCGGTCCTGTTCGAAATTGGCGGCGGCGGCCTCGGCGGCGATCGGCGGGTGCGCCGAAGCGGCGACGGGCAGCGCCGCGGTGAGCAGCAACAGGCTGGCGGCAAGCTTGCGATATGTTTTCATCGGTGCAGTCCTTCTGTTTTGATTAGAAGCGGAAGCTCAGCGACACGCTCGCGTTCCGGCCGGGCTGGGTATAGGCATCGGCGCTCGCCGGGACCGTGGGCGCAGCGACCGTTCCGCCCATCGCGAGACCGCGCACATCGCTCCACCAGCTGTATTTCTTGTCGAGGATGTTGAAGACGCCCGCGCGCAGCGTGAGCTTGTCCATCACGCGGACGAACGCCGTCGCATCGAGGATCGTGAAGGCATCGGGACGGAAACATTCGGGGGTGCAAAGCCCCGTCGTGCGCGACGCCTCCTTGCGGCCCGCGTGCGTCACGATGATCTGGCCGCCGAAGCGCCCTTCGCGCTCGCGATAACCGACCCCGGCGACGAGCTTGAGCGGATCGATCGACGACAGCGGCGAACGCACGCCGTCGGGGTCGATGATGTCACCCTTCGCATAGGATAGGGCGAGCGTCGTATACAGGCCGGACGACGCTCGCCCCTCGAACCGCGCCTCGGCCCCTTTGACCCGGACGCGATCGAGATTCACGAATTGATAGAGGATGGGGTTGGCGATCGTGCCGACGCCGCCGACCTGCTCCTGGCTGATGAAATCCTTGTACCGCGCCGAAAAGGCGGTGACGTCGAGGCTGACTGCATCGCTGGAAAAACGCACGCCGCCTTCGAAGCTCTCGCTGCGCTCGGGCCCGAGGTCGGGGTTCGGGAGCGTGCGGTACGAGAAGAAGGGCGAGGTCAGGTTCTCGAAGAACTGGTTCACCTGCCCCGGTTCGGGCGCCTTGAAGCCGGTCGCGTAATTGGCGAGCAGCCGGACATCGTCGGTGATCTTCCACACCGCGCCGAACTTGGGCGACACGCGCGAACCGTCCTGCTTCGCACCGCGGAAGGTCGGCAGCAGCGGGTCATTGTCGGGCGACAGGTCGAACCAGTCGAAGCGCAGCGCCGGATAGAGCAGCAGGCGCCCGTCGGCGACCGAGATTTCGTCGCCGACGAACAGCCCGGCGCGGGTGAAGTCGGTGCTCGGGAAAGCGCGCGTCGGATAGGTCTCGCCCGCCGGCGGCACGGTGCCGCCGCGCAGCCCGCGCTGGCGCGTCTTGCTGATGTCGCCGCCAAAGACGAGGCGGTGCGTGATCGCACCGGTGGTGAAATCGGCGCGTGCGTCGGCCGAGGCGCCGAAGACGCGGTTCTCGAAGGTGTTGAGGCGCGTGCGATCGACCGACGGGGTGCGATCTTCCTCGGTATATTGCCGGTCTTCGCCATCCTGCCAGTAAAGCGCGACGCGCGCGAAATCGATCGCCCCCTCGCCTTCCCAGCTCCAGTCGAGCGACACACGCTTGCGCTCACCCGTGTCAAAGCCTTCGAGGCGGTCGACGGTCGCGCCGAGGCCGTTCGGACCAAGGCCGCTCAGGCCGTTGGTATAGAGGCGCGTGTCGAGATATTCGCCGGTCAGCCGCAGCTTGTGGCCGTTCGCGGGGTCATAGACGATGCGTGCGAGCGCGGCGTCCGAACGGCCGTCCTGCGGGTTGGCCAGCGTGCGCGACGGGCCGATGCCGTTCGCGGTGCCGAGGCTGCCCTGGTTCTCGAGCTCCTTGTAATCGCGGCGCGTGTAGGCCGCCATCACCGACCAGTCGCCGCTGCGCCCCGCGAGGATCGCGGTTTCGCTGAATTCCTCGTCGGCGCTGCTGTAACCCGCGCGGAGGAGGCCGCCGACATTCTTGCCCGGCTCGAGGAAATCCGACGGGTCGGAGGTGATGAAGCTGACCGCGCCGGCCAGGCCGTCGCTGCCGTAGAGCGCCGACGATGGGCCGCGGAGGATCTCGACCGACTTGACGAGCCCGAGGTCGACATAATCGCCGCGGCCCGACGCCTGCGCGCCGAAACTGAAGCCGTCGGGGACGCGGACGCCGTCGACCTGGATCAGCACGCGGTTGCCGCCGATGCCGCGGATGTTGAAGCTGTCGTTACCCGCGCGACCGGTGGCGCCGAGCGCGGCGCCGAAGCGCGCGGGCTGGCGCTGGACGCTGACACCGGGTTCGAAACGGACGAGGTCGCGGATGTCGGTGACCATCTCGTCGGCGATCTGTTCGTCGCTCTTGACGGTGACCGTGACAGGAATGTCCTCGGCCTTCACCGCGGTGCGCGTCGCGGTGACGACGATCTGGTTCTTGCGCGCGACCCAATAATCGCCGTCATTATCCTGCGCAAAGGCCGGCGCGGCGGTCGCGGCGAGCGCGAGGCCCAGCGCGCTGCCTGCGGCAAGGCGGGATACGGACGGCAAATATTGGCTGTTCAATTTTCTTCCCCTGAATGATTGCGACTGACTCGCAATAGCGTCGCCCTAGGCGCGCAAATTCGGGGGGTCAATATGCTATTGAGAATCACTCTCGTAAAAATGGCGACGCATGTCAGCGCGACACCGCCGGCCCCAAAGCACCGGGAACGCGGCAGCAGGCTCGAAATCATGAACGACGGGTTTCGAACGATTGCGGACGTCTCGGCTCTTATAACTTCGTCATTCCCGCGAAAGCGGGAACCCAGTGTGGGATCAGCTTACGCACGCTCTGGGTCCCCGCTTTCGCGGGGATGACGAATATTGGGTGTGGCAGCTTTCCACCCCAAAACCGACATCGAAAACAACTGTCCTACATTATCCGGCTGTGCCAGCCTTCATCCCGGCTCATTGAATTCGGTGGATAAGGACGGTCGCGACCCGAAGGTCGGGTGCAGCCAAGGCGCGGCGTGCCGGACGCATCGAGCGCGCCGCGAGGTTCAAATCGGCGCGCGCATAAGGCTGAACTTCACTGAACTTTGAAAATATCGCGGCCTCGCCAACCGGTCCCGGATCAAGCCCGGGTCGATGAAAGCCGGCCAGGCCAGCGCACCACGTCCAAGCAGACGCTATCCGTGCGCTAGGCCCCCGGCCCTTCATAGGCATCGACGATCCGCCCGACGATCGGGTGACGCACGACGTCGGCGCTGGTGAAATAGCTGACGTTGATCCCCTCCAGCCCTTCGAGCCGGCCGACCGCGTCGGCGAGGCCAGAGGTCGCGGGGATCGGCAAGTCGACCTGCTTGGGGTCGCCGCAGATCACCATGCGGCTGTTCATGCCGAAGCGGGTCAGGAACATCTTCATCTGCGGGATCGTCGTATTCTGCGCCTCGTCGAGGATGATGAAGGCGTCGGCGAGCGTCCGCCCGCGCATGAAGGCCAGCGGCGCAATCTCGATCTCGCCGCTCGCGATACGGCGCTCGACCTGCTCGGCGGGCAGGCAGTCGTGGAGCGCGTCGTAGAGCGGGCGCAGATAGGGATCGACCTTTTCCTTCATGTCGCCGGGAAGGAAGCCCAATTTTTCGCCCGCCTCGACCGCGGGGCGCGAGAGGATCAGGCGCTGGACGCTGCCGGTGATGAGCTGCGCCACGGCCTGCGCGACGGCAAGATAGGTCTTGCCGGTGCCCGCCGGGCCGAGCGCGAAAATCACGTCGTCGCGCGCGAGCGCTTGCATATAGGGGACCTGCGAGGGTGCGCGCGGGACGATCGTCTTCTTGCGCGTGCGGATCATGATCGGCGGCGCCTCGTCCTTGTCGTGACGAATGATGCCGTCGAGCGTCGGCTGCGCCGACATCGCGATCACCCCGTCGACGAGGCCGGCGTCGACCTCCTGCCCCTGTTCGATCCGGTTGTAGAGTTCGGTGAGCACGTCGCGCGCCCGCGCCGCGGCTTCGGCCTCGCCCTCGATCTGCACGCGGTTGCCGCGCGCCGAAATATAGACGCCGAGACGGTTTTCGATCGCGACGAGGTTACGATCGAACTCACCAAACAAGATGCCCAAAAGCTGCGTTCGCTCATATTCCGCCGTCAGTCGGACGCGGTCGCCGGGTTCGGCGGGGGCAGAGGCGGTCAGCGGGCGTTTGGACATATAAGCAAGGCTCCTTCGATCGACAGCAGGACTGTACTCCCGTCATTACGGGAGTCCATGACTTGCAGGCTGCGAATGCGACGGAAGGAGGCCGAGTGTGTCTTCGGGGAGACAGCTCCCACCAAGCGCACTAGGCAAGCTCTTCCATCAAGGCTTCGGCGCCAAGGCTGTTCGGCCCGGCCGAAGTGATGCGCACGTCGATCATGTCGCCGATCGCAAGCCCCGGCGCGATGACATGCACTGACTGGAGCCAGGGCGATTTGCCGATCAGCTGGCCGTCGAGCTTGCCTTTGCGTTCGAGGAGCAGGCGCGTGGTGCGACCGACGGTCGCCGCGTTGAACGCCTGCTGCTGCTCGTTGAGCAACGCCTGAAGGCGCTGGAGCCGGTCGTTGAGCACAGCTTCGTCGATCTGACCGTCCATCGTCGCCGCCGGCGTGCCGGGACGGCGCGAATATTTGAAGCTGTACGCCATCGCATAATTGGTCGCGCGGACGATATCGAGCGTCGCCTCGAAATCCTCCTCGGTTTCGCCGGGGAAGCCGACGATGAAATCGCCCGAGATCGCGATATCGGGACGCGCCGCGCGGACGCGTTCGATGACCTTCAGATAGCTTTCAACGCTGTGGCTGCGGTTCATCGCGGCAAGGATGCGGTCGCTGCCGGCCTGCACCGGCAGGTGGAGGAAAGGCATCAGCTTGTCGACCTCGCCATGCGCGGCGATCAACCCTTCGGTCATGTCGTTGGGATGGCTGGTCGTGTAGCGGATGCGCTCGAGCCCGTCCTCGCGCGCCAGTTCGCGGATGAGCCCGTCGAGGCCGATCGCCCGCCCCCTGTCATCCTCGCCGTCCCACGCGTTGACGTTCTGGCCGAGCAAGGTGATTTCGCGGACCCCGCCCGCGACGAGTGCGCGCGCCTCGGCGATCAGGTCGGCGAAAGGCCGGCTGATCTCGGCACCGCGCGTGTAGGGCACGACACAGTAAGTGCAGAATTTGTCGCAGCCTTCCTGCACGGTCAGGAAGGCGGTCGGGCGCTGGCCGCCCGCGCGCTTCGGCAGCGCGCCGAACTTGCTCTCGGCGGGCATGTCGAGATCGACCGCCTTCTCGCCCTTCGCGGCGCGCGCGATCAGGTCGGGCAGCCGGTGATAGGCCTGCGGACCGACGACGACATCGACCGAAGGCGCGCGGCGCGCGATCTCGGCGCCCTCGGCCTGCGCGACGCAGCCCGCGACCGCGATCGTCGGGCGGCTGCCGTCGGCGCGCTTCAGCCGGCCGATGTCCGAATAGACTTTCTCGGCCGCCTTTTCGCGGATGTGGCAGGTGTTGAGCACGACAAGGTCGGCATCGGCGCCGTCGGCCGCCGCGACATAGCCTTCGGCGCCGAGCATCTCGGCCATGCGCTCGCCGTCATAGACGTTCATCTGGCAGCCGAAGGATTTGACGTGGAATGTCTTTTGAGGACTTTGGGGAGAGTCGGATTTCATTGGCGCGCTATAGGCGATGCGGCGCCGGGGCGGAAGACCGCGCAATTTCGGCGCCGATCGCTGCCCGCGCCGCCTCGCTGATCGCCTTACGGTCATGCTCGGCTTCTTGCGGAAGCGGGTCGAGATAATGAATGGTCAGCGCGACGGGGCGCTTGCGCGCGAGGATCCGCTTGAAATTGTCGAGCCCGGATTCGGGGTCGAGCCACGCGATGTCGTTCGCCTCGGCACCATAGTCGAGGAAAACCGGCTGGACCCGAAGCTTCGGCGGCGTCGGGATGATCGCCTGGAACAGCGAGGCGCGGAAGGGAAGCAGCCCGTCGCCGGGTCCGGTCGTGCCTTCGGGAAACAGCGTGACAGGCCGCCCGCGTGCGAGCGCGTTGCGAAGGTCGTTCGCCTGATTGTGGATTTCGCGCTTCGCGTCGCGCTGGACATAGACAGTATGATTCTGGTCGGCGAGCCAGCCGACAAGCGGGGTCGTGCCGACCTCCGCCTTCGACACGAAAGCCGAGCGCGCCGCGCCGCCGAGCGCGAGGATATCGAGCCAGCTGACATGGTTCGACACGAAGAGGACATCGCGCCGCAGCCGCGTGCCCGTCGTGCGGATGCGCAGGCCGGCGATCCAGCCGACGGCGTTGAGAAAAGCCATGACCATCGGCGACGGGCGACCGACGGCGCGATAGAGCAGGTGGGGGACGATCAGAAACAGCAGCGCCAGCACCATCAAGGCGAGACGGGCGACCGTCCGCCAGGTGATCGAGGCGCGATCAGTCGCGCTTGCGATCGATGGCGACACCATAAAGCTCCATGCGATGGTCGACGAGGCGGAAACCAAGCCGTTCGGCGATCACCTTCTGCAACGCTTCCAGTTCGGGATCGACGAATTCGATCACCTTGCCCGTTTCAACGTCGATCAGATGGTCGTGATGCGCCTCGGGCGCGGCTTCGTAGCGCGAGCGGCCGTCGCCGAAATCGTGGCGATCGAGGATGCCTGCCTCTTCGAACAGGCGAACGGTGCGGTAAACGGTCGCGATCGAAATTCCGCTGTCGACCTTCGACGCGCGTTCATACAGCGTTTCGACGTCGGGGTGATCCTCCGAATCGGAGATCACGCGCGCGATGATGCGACGCTGCTCGGTGATGCGCAGCCCCTTTTCGTGGCACAGGGCTTCGAGATCGATATTGCCGGACATGCTTGCCTTTCCTGCAGATGCAGCCGTGTCTGTCTTTGTTACAAACTGTATAGGCACCCGCCGCCGATAGGACAAGGGCGGCCCCCTTCAGGGCCGCCCTTCCCTGCCCGCGCGGGCGACGATTTATGAACGTCAGGCCTTCGCCTTGCGCTTGCGGCCACCGCCGCGACCCTTGGTGCCGAGGCCGATTTCCTTCGCCAGCGCACGGCGCTTTTCGGCATAATTCGGCGCAACCATCGGATAGTCGGCAGGCAGGCCCCATTTCGCGCGATAGTCGTCGGGCGTCATGCCATAATGCGTCATCAGGTGGCGGCGCAGCATCTTGAGTTTTTTGCCGTCCTCGAGACAGACGATATAATCGGGTTTGACCGAGGTGCGGATCGACACCGCGGGCACCAGTTTTTCCTCGACAACCGGATCGCTTCCCAGGCCCGACAAGGCGGCATGGACGTTGTTAATCAATATGGAGAGATCCGAAATGGCGACGCTGTTGTTGCTGACATGCGCCGCGACAATGTCGGCGGTCAGCGTAACGAGCATCTCATTGGTATCGGCTTGATCGGACATGAGACTATTCCTTGCTTATCTTACCCAGAAGAGCGACTGGCAAATATTGGATTTTTTCTTTCGCCGTCGCGATTACTGCCACTCTGGATGCAATTCCGCAATGATCGATCAGTTGGCGGTGCCGCTATCGCCCGATCGCCGCATCGTGATCGCATCGCGAACCATGCCGTCATTGCCGCGATAATAGGCGGTCCGCCGTCCGCATTCCGAAAAGCCCGACCGCCGATAAAGATGAACGGCATCATTGTCGGCGCGCATTTCAAGGAAATAGTCTTCAGCGCCTTCGCCAGCGGCCCAGGCCTGCCAGTCCTTCAACAATAATGCGCCAATACCGCGCCCGCGAAAATGCGGGTCGACTGCGAGTAACAATAATTCGCTTTCCGGCCCTGCAATACGCGCGGCGGAAAAACCGCATACCTGTTCGCCATCCCACGCGAGGCACACGCGCGCCGAGGGGAGCGCGAACAATGTCAGCAACTGCGCGCCGCTCCACGCTTCGCCATAGGCGGGCTCGAACGCGGCATCCATCACGCGCATCGCCGCGGCAAGATCGGCGACGCGCGCGGTGGCGAGGCGGATTTCGCCCGTCATGCCGGCGCCATCGGCTTGGCGTCGGGCGCGCGGCCATAGATCGGGCTTGGCTCGTCGATCAATTCGCCGGGAGGAAGCCGCAGAAAGGCGCGCGCGTCGGGAAGGATGGCGAGCGCGCGCCCCGAACCGCGGCGCGCGACAAAGGGCTCCGCGCGGTTGCCCACGACCAGTTCGTCGGCGAGCAGGATCGCATCGTCGGGCAGGAGCGAGCGAAACGCAGCACGCGGCGAAAGATCGGCGGCAAAGGGCTGGACGAACCATTGGCCATGGCCGCCCTCCATCACCACCAGCGCGCCGCCCGCCGCGGCGATCGCGTCGGCAGCGCTCGCCGCGACCAGCGCGAGGGTCGAAAAACCGCGCACCGGCACCTGCCAGCCGAGCGCGAGTGCGCGCGCGGCGGCGACACCGATGCGGACCCCCGCGAAGCTGCCCGGGCCGCATCCCGCGACGATGGCATCGGCACGCCCGCCGCCCGCCAGTTCGGCGATGAGCAGCACAAGCCGTTCGGCATGGCCGCGCCCGATGACCTCGTGACGATAGTCGACGACCGACCCCGCCTCCAGCAGCGCCACCGAACAGGCCTCACTCGCCGAATCGATGACCAGGTGCCGCATGGGTCGGAGAACGCTTCGCTCAGGCGATGCGGTTGAAGCGCGCGAAATCCGGGCGCGGGCTGCGCTCGAAGATGCTCGCCGGGTCGCCATAGCCGAGGGTCGAGATGAAATTGCTCTTCACATTCGGCTGGTCGGCAAAGAAAGCCTCGTCGACCGCCGCGTTGTTGAAGCCCGACATCGGCCCGGTGTCGAGGCCGAGCGCGCGCGCGGCAAGGATGAAATAGGCGCCCTGCAGGCTCGCGTTCCGAAAAGCCGTCGTTTGCGCCAGCGTCTCGTTGCCCGCGAACCAGCTCCGCGCATCCGTGTGCGGAAAGAGTTCGGGGAGGTGTTCGTAAAATTCATTGTCGCTCGCGATGATCGCGGTCACCGGCGCCTTGAGGATCTTTTCCTCGTTCCCCGGTATCGCGTGCGCGGCGAGCTTCGCCTTCGCCGCATCGCTCACGCACCAGACGATCCGCGCCGGCAGGCTGTTCGCGCTCGTCGGGCCGAATTTCATCAGGTCCCATATCGCGTGCAGCTGCGCCTCCGACACCGGCTTGTCGAGATAGCCATTATAGGTGCGCGCGGTACGAAACAGCTGGTCGAGAGCGCTGTCGGAAAGCGGCTCGCTCATGGGGCAATCTCCTGGAGTGGATTGGTCAGACGGCGTGAACTGCCGTTACCTCAGGAACATAATGTTTCAAGAGGGACTCGATGCCATTCTTCAGCGTCGCGGTCGACGAAGGGCATCCGGCGCAGGCGCCCTGCATCTTGAGGTACACATTGCCCTTGTCGAAACCGCGATAGACGATGTCGCCGCCATCATTGGCGACCGCGGGCCGAACGCGCGTTTCAATGAGTTCCTTGATCTGGTCGATGATGTCGGCATCGGCGGGGTCGTCGGCAAAGCCCTCGTCTTCGGCCGGAACCGAAAAACCCGCGCTCGCCGCGTTGAACAGGGGCACGTCGGCGAGGAAATGATCCATCACGATCCCGAGCACGTCGGGCTTCACATCGGCCCATTCGGCGCCCGGCGCGATCGTCACCGATACGAAATCGCGACCGAAGAAGACGCCCGTCACGTCGCCGAGCGAGAAAAGCGCGCTCGCAAGCGGTGACGCCTCAGCCTCTTCGGGGCTCGCAAAATCGCGGGTTCCCGCCTCCATCACCGCCCGGCCGGGCAGGAATTTGAGCGTCGCGGGATTGGGCGTCGATTCGGTTTCGATGAGCATGGGGTGCATGTGGGGCGCACAGTGGCTTTGTGCAAGATGAGTTGGATGCGCTAAGGCCAGCAGATGCGCTGCTTCTCCCATTTCGTCGCCATCGACTGGTCGGGTGCCCGCGGCGCGCGGCAGCGCGGGATCGCGCTGGCGGTCGCCAGCGGCACGGCGGCGCCCGCGCTGGTGCGGCCGGGGCATATCTGGTCGCGAGCAGAAGTGCTGGACTGGCTGGAGAGCATGGCCGCGACGGGCGAAGACATGCTGATCGGCTTTGATTTTTCGGCCGCCTTCGCCTTCGCCGACCGGGGCGCCTATTTTCCCGAATGGGCCGCGAGTCCGGACAATATCCGCGCCCTCTGGGCGCTCGTCGAGCGGCTTGCCCACGCCGATCCGCACCATGAAATCGGCGGCTTCCTCGCACACCCTGAAGCGCACCGGCATTTCCGCCACGGCCGCGGCGACGTCGGCGACCTGTTCGAGGCCGGCGCGGGCCGCTTGCGCGTCGTCGAACATCATCAGCGCGCGACAAAACAGGCGGCGAGCGTCAGCAACTTCAACCTCGTCGGGGCGGCGCAGGTCGGCAAGGCAAGCCTTACGGGAATGCGTCTGCTGCACCGGCTGGGTGGCCGGATACCGCTCTGGCCGATCGACCCCGTGCCCGCCCAAGGTACGCTCCTTGTCGAAATCTACACCAGCCTCGCCGCGCGCGCCGCTGGCGTACCCGCCGGGCGCAGCAAGATCCGCGACGGCGCGGCGCTCGACCGCGCGCTGGCGATGCTCGGATCGCCAGCGACCGGCCTTCGCGGTCCCGTCAGCGACCACGCGAGCGACGCGCTGCTGACCGCCGCCTGGCTGCGGACGATCGCAGCCGACACGGCCCGCTGGAGCCCCGCCCCGCTCACCGATGCGCTGGCAAGAACCGAAGGCTGGACCTTTGGCATTATTTGAAGCTTTCCGGGTCCCCGCATTTTTTTGAGAGCGTCAGATATTTCCATCCGACCGAAAAATGCTTAGGGGGGCCGAAAGCGCCGGCTTAGCTCAGTTGGTAGAGCAACCGCCTTGTAAGCGGTAGGTCGTCAGTTCGAGTCTGACAGCCGGCACCATAAGCGCATATTCTGCGCCCGCGATCGCAGCGGACTCAAGCTGCCCGAAATCGACATGGTCGATAGCGAACGAACGGGTTTACGACGCCGATCGACTGATAGCGGGCCTCCGTCGCACAATCGTCTGGGCGTTGGTATATTCGAGCAAGCCTTCAAGCCCGCCTTCGACCCCGACACCCGATTGCTTCATCCCGCCGAACGCTGCGGTGGGGGAGAGATGCTGCGTCTCGTTGACCCAGACGGTGCCGCTCGCGATGCGCTGCGCAATCTCGAACGCCTTATCCTCATCCTGTCCCCACACCGAACCGCCGAGGCCGTAATCGGTCGCATTGGCACGCGCGACGACATCGTCGAGATCGTCGAACTTGAGCAGCGGCAGCACCGGACCGAACTGCTCCTCCTGGACGATGCGGCTGTCCTCGGGCGGGTTGTCGAGGATGGTGACTGGGATGAAATAGCCCGGCACGTCGGCCGGCTCACCGCCGACAAGAAATGTATAGCCCTTGTCCTTCGCGTCCTGGATGAGGTCGAGCACGCGGCGATATTGCGCTTCGTTGTTGATCGGGCCGATCTGCGTCCCCTGTTCGGACCCGTCGCCAACTTTCACCGTCTTCGCATAGGCGACCAGCGCCTCCTTCAGCGGCTCGTAGATGTCCTCGTGCACATACATGCGCTTGGTCGCGATGCAGATCTGGCCATTGTTGCGGAACGCGGCCCAGAACAGCTCCTCGGCGACCTTTTCGACGTCGATGTCGGGCATGACGATGGCGGCGTCGTTTCCGCCGAGTTCGAGCGTGACGCGTTTCAGCGTCGGCGCCGCCGATTCCATCACGCGGCGCCCGGTCGCGGTCGACCCGGTAAAGCTGATCTTGTCGAAGCCCTTGTGGCTCGTCATCCACGGGCCGAGCGCGTCGCCCCCGGTGACGATGTTGAGCACGCCGGGCGGGAGGATATCCTTGACCAGCTCGCCGAATTTCAGCGTCGCCAGCGGCGTAAAGGGCGATGGCTTCAGCACCATCGTATTGCCCGCCAGCAGCGCCGGGCCGACCTTGAACATCGCGAGGACCATCGGGAAGTTCCACGGTGCGATCGCGCCGACGACACCGAGCGGGACATGGCGCGTCTCGCTGTACCGCTCGTCGCTGTCCTCGTTTACGGTGACGGGCAGGTCGAGGCTCGCAGCGCCCATCAGCCAGTATCCCGCGCCCATGACTTCGCCTTCGGCTTCGGCATGGGGTTTGCCCTGTTCGGCGGTGAGCAGGCGTTTGAAGGCGTCGGCGTTTGCCAGGATCGCCTGACCCATCGCATTGAGCGCTGACTTGCGTTCTTCGATCGGCGTGGCGGCCCAGCCGGGAAAGGCGGCGCGCGCGGCGTCAATGGCGCGTCCGAGGTCGTCGGCGCTGGCGTCTGGTGCGCGGCCGATCACCTGCTCGTTTGCAGGGTTCAGCACATCAAAGCCTGCGTTACCGCCTTCGAGCTTGCCGCCGATCAGCATCGCGTAGTCGCGGTCGAAATCCATCGTCTCTCTCCAGCTTTATCGGTGTCTTCAGGGTATCAGCACGACCTTGATGCACTCGCCGCGCGCCTGCGCCGCCAGCGCCTCGTTGATTTCGGCGAGCGGGAAGGTTTTTATCAGCTTGTCGAACGGAAAACGTCCCGCGGCATGGTGCGCGATCAGTTCGGGGATGAATATCTGCGGATCGCTGTCGCCTTCGATAATCCCGAGGATGCGGTGGCCGGGGGTCATCAGCGCCGCGATATTGACGCTGAGCGCAGCGTCGGCCTTCGACGGCACGCCGACGAGGCCGATCGCGCCATGGCTGCCGAGCGCGGCAAGCCCCGCCTCGATCACAGGGACGACGCCGCTGGTGTCGAAAGCGAAGTCGAGGCCGGCTGGAATGATGGAACGCAGCGCTTCGGCAAGGTTGCCCGCCTCGGCCGGATCGATAATATGCGTTGCGCCAAGATCCTGCGCAATGGCTCGGCGAGCCGGGACCGGTTCGACGAGGATGATCGTCGAGCAGCCCTGAATCACCGCGCCCATCACCGCCGCCAGCCCCACGGGGCCGCCGCCGAAGATCGCGATGCTGGACCCTGCGGGACAGGCGAGCGAGTTCATCACCCCGCCCGCGCCGGTCTGAAAGCCGCAGCCCAGTGGCCCGAGCAGTTCGAGCGCGACGTTCGACGTGTCGACCTTCACCACGTTTCGCGCGCGGGTGACGGTGAGCGCCGAAAAGGAGGATTGGCCGAAGAAATGCGAGGTGACGCGCTCATCACCTTTGGCGTAGGCGGTCGAGCCGTCGTCGAGCCGCATCCCGGCGTAGTTGAGCGGCACGAAGCTCTGGCAATAGCTCGGCAGATGCTCGTCGCAGCGCGGACAGGCGCCGCAGCTCGAAAAGCCGACGACGACTTCGTCACCGACCGCAAGCCCCTCGACGCCCTCGCCGACCGCTTCGATCACGCCGGCGCCTTCGTGACCGAGCACACCGGGCAGCGCGAAGGGAGCGAACTGGTCACGAAAGATCAGGTCGGTGTGACAAAGGCCGACGCCGGCGATCGCCACGCGCACTTCGCCCGCGCGCGGTGCCTCGACCTCGATCGTCTCGATCGTGAAATCGCCGCCGGGCTGACGCACCACGGCGGCCGTCGCTTCGGTCATTGTCTTCTCCGTTCAGTGAAGCCCGCGCCGTTCCTGCTGGCGATAGTCGCTCGGCGCCATGCCGAACCAGGCGCGGAAGGCGCGGCTGAAATGGCTCTGGCTGGTGAAGCCCGTCGCCTCGGACAAGGCGGCGAGGCTGAGTTCGGTCTGGACGAGCATCTGTTGCGCGCGATCAAGCCGCGCCTTCATCACATATTGATGCGGCGAGATGCCCGTTGCCTTCTTGAACAGGCGGCAGAAATGCGACGGGGTCACCCCGGCGACTGCGGCCATCGCCTCAAGGCTATGCTCCTCGGCGGGATTGGCGAGCACCGCGTTCATGATCTTGTGGAGGCGGTAGGCCGAGAAATCGGACACCGGAATCTCGGTCGGGTTGCCGTGCGCGGGCGGGCCCGAAAGGATATGCGCCTTTAGCGCATTCACCATAGCCGCGACATAGGCGGTACGCTCCTCGGCCTGCGGCGCGTAAAGTTCGGAGAGGATCTGGCGGGTCAGTGCGACGCCCAAGGGATCGGCGAAGGCGAAGCGCATCTTGTTGAATTGGTCGGCGTGCGGCTGGCCTGCAAGGACATCCGACGACATCGACAAGGTCACGACATCGAGTTCGCCATCGACCAGCCAGCCGGTCGGCATACCGGCGGGGACAATCGTCGCGCAGCCGGGGATCGAACTCGTTTCGGTCCAGCCGTCGCGGTCCCAGGTCTTGACCTGCGGCTTGCCCGCGACATGCACGGTAAAGATCGGCTGGGGTAGCGCGGGGAGCGTGTAGCTGCCGACGAACTGGCGCCAGCGACAGAGCGACCAGCCATCGCCGAAAGACCCCATCTCGACGTCGGGCGCACGGCCGAGAACGTCGCAGATGATTTCCTTGTTATCCCAGACACTCTCGTTTTTCACGCTACCAGCCTGACGTCGAGCCGCTTGAAGCCGTTGATGAAGTTCGAGCGCACGCGGCTCGGCTCTCCCATGATCTCTATGCGCCGAACATGACGCGCCATTTGCGCAAAGGCGAGTCGCAATTGCATTTCGGCAAGCCGCGAGCCGACGCAGACATGCGTACCGGCGCCAAAGGCGAGGTGCTGGCGGATCGGACGCAACACGTCGAAGCGGTCGGGTTCGGCGAATACCGCGGGGTCGCGGTTGCCGGCGGGATAGAAGACGACGACCTTGTCGCCCTTGCGGATTTGCTTGCCGCCGAGTTCGGTATCGCGCGTCGCGGTGCGGCGCATATGGACGACGGGACTGGCGTAGCGCACCATTTCCTTGACCGCGTTCGGCAGCAGGCCGGGGTCGGCGCGGATGGCATCCCACTGATCGGGGTTGCCCGCGAAGGCGATCAGGCTGTGGTTGATCGAATTGCGCGTCGTCTCGTTGCCGCCGACGAGCGCGAGGATGAGATTGCCGATGAAATCGCCGAGCGGGACGGGTTGCCCGTGGATTTCGGTATTCGCGAGCAGCGACGCGATGTCAGGGCCGGGGTTGGCGCGGCGTTCCGAGAACAAGGCCGAGGCAAAGGCGATGAACTCGCCCATCACCGCCGCCATTGCTTCGGGCGACTGACGGAAATCGGGATCGTCCTCGCCGACGAACGCGTCGGTCCAGCGATGAAGGTCGTGCCACATCTCCGCCGGCACGCCGAGCAGTTCGGCGAGTGTCAGCAGCGGCAGCGGCACGGTGAGCAGCGGCAATATGTCGACCGTCTCGTTCAACGGCACGGCGTCGAACAGCCGCTCGACGCGTTCGGCGATCCGCGCCTCGATCCCCTCGAGCCGTGCGGGCGACAGTGCGGGCATCACGAACTTGCGATACTGTGTGTGCGTCGGCGGATCGCGCGAGATGAAGGGGATGCCGATCGCCGACTCCCCCGCCCCCGTCAGCCCTACCTCATTCTCGTTGAAGATCCGGTGCCCGCCATTCTCGTGCGCCGAGGAAAAGAGATCGGCCTGCCGCGACACGGTGACGATATCGTCGAACCCCAGCACCGCCCAGAACCCCGCGCCATCCTCTTCGGGATTCCAGTGAACCGAGCCCGCGGCGCGCAACGCCGCAAGCTCGGCATAGGGCATGCCGCCGACGTAAAGGTTCGGATCCTTGAGGTCGGTCATCGTCAGAAGCTGTAGCGCAAGGACACGCCATAGGTGCGCGGGGCCGACGGCACGAGGAAGTTGTACGGGAAACCCGCGCCGCGAAGGTCAAGGCCATAACCATAGGTCTTACGCTCGAAGATATTGTTCGCGAAGGCGCGCACCGTCAGCGCGTCATTCGACCAGCTGAGCGACGCATTGACCTTGGCATTCGCGCCCTGCTGCAATTCGCTGTTCACCTGCGGCGATCCGGGCGCGTTGATCTCGTTGAACGGCGAGAAATATTGGCGGCTCGAATAGGCCATGTTCGGTGCGAAGGTGATCGTGCCGCCCGCGAGGTCGACGACGTCCCATTCGAAACCGAGCTGCGCGGTGAGTTTCGGCGCGAAGGGCAGTTCATTGCCCGACAGGTCGGCACCCTGCAGCGTCAGCTCCTTATATTTCGAGTGCAGCCAGCCGAGCGAGGCGTCGATGCGCAGGCCGTCGACGGGGCGCAGCGTCGTTTCGACTTCGAGGCCATAGACTTCGGACGAAGGCGCGTTGACGAGGAAGGAGACGGGGCCGGCGCGCGTGTCCTGTAACTGCTGGTTCGAATAGTCGTAATAGAAGGCCGAGGCGGCATAGGTCAGCAACCGGCCGCCCGCGCGGCCCTTGATCCCGATTTCATACGCGTTGACGCGCTCGGGCTCGATATAGCCGATGCCGCTCGACGAGGTGTAGCCGCCGCCGTTGACCGCACCCGCGCGGTAGCCGCGGTTGTAGCTCGCATAGACGAGCGGGCCGTCGTCGAAGGTGTAGCTCAGTGCCACGCGGCCGGTGAGTGCGTTGTTGGTGTCGGCGAGCGCAAAGCGCGCGGCGGGATCATAGGGGCAGGTGCCCGCGACCCCGGCGCACGGCACCGTCGTGGCGAGCGGCGTCTGCGGATCGTCGACCCCGCCGACGAACAGGTAAGCGAAGGCATCGTCGTAACGCGACTTGTCCTTGGTGTAGCGCGCGCCAAGCGTGAGGACGAGCCGGTCGGCGAGATCGATATCGGCCTGCGCGAAGACGGCATAGCTTTTGCGCACCTGCCGGTAATGCTGGAAGAAACCGCCCGCGGGAGGCAGCGGCAGGTTGAACGTGTTGTCCGTGATATTGCGGTCCCAGCCGTAGAAAAGCCCGCCGACGAAGGTCAGCCCGTCGCCCTCGTAATTGCCGCGCAATTCCTGGCTGAACTGGCGGTAGCTCGAGCGCCAGTTGATATCGAGGATATCGAGCGGCGACCCGTCGGCGGCCTGCTGGAGATTCTGCTTACCGCCGTCATAGCTGGTGATCGACGTCAGACTAAGCGTATCGCTGAGTTCGAGCGCGATATTCGCCGAAAAGCCCCATGCGTCGGTGCGGTTCTCGCCGATGCGATTTTCGTTCGTCTCGAAAAAGCCAAGCCCGGCGCGGAAGGGTTCGAGACCATGCACGGCCGCCTGCGTCCCGCGATCGCGGCCGGCGTAAGCGCGCAGCACGATATCGAGCGTCTCGACCGGCTTGACGCGCAACGACGCACGTCCCTGCAGCGTGTCGACCGACGCGGCGTCGCGGCCGCCGGGGAAGACATTCTTGATCTGCCCGTCGCCCTTCGCGTAGTTCACCGCGAGGCGCAGCCCCGCGACATCCTCGGCGAGCGTCGCCTCGGCGGCGCCCTGCGCGGTAAAAGTGTCGAAATTGGCGTAGCCGACCTGCAGATAGCCGTTGGTTCCCGACAAATCGGGCTTCTTCGTGATGAAGTTGATCGCACCGCCGGTGGTATTGCGGCCGAACAACGTGCCCTGAGGCCCGCGCAGCACCTCGATCCGGTCGAGGTCGAACAGCCCCATGCCATGGCTGGTGCGCGGGGCCAGATAGACGTCGTCGAGATAGACGCCGACGGGCGAGGCCTGATTGCTGTTATATTCGTTCGCCACCCCGATACCGCGCAGCGAGAAGTTCGGCTGCGTATCGCCATAGGGGCTGTTGATCTGGAGGTTCGGGACCGCGTCGCCGAGCTGCGCCGAATTGGTGATGCCGCGGTCGGCCAGCGTGTCGCCGCCGAGCGCGGTGACCGCGAGCGGCACGTCGAGCAGCGACTGTTCGCGGCGCTGTGCGGTAACGACGATATCGCCGTCGGCGGCTTCGGCCCCAACGGGTTTGCTGTCCGCGTCCTGCGCCATCGCGGCGGTCGATGTCGAAATTGCCAGCGCGGCCATCAAGCCGCGCGAGAAGGCCATGCTTGCCATTCCATCTCTCCCGATCGAGGTTTCTGCGAACCTCACGGAAAAAGTTTAGGCTCCGGACACCCCGCTGGCTTTAGCCTCGCTTGCATCGAGATTTTACATTTCTTGCGGCAACAGCGCCGAGCAACCGTTCACAGCCAGCCCGGCGATCGACCGTCACTTCCGATAGCTTTTGATCTCGATCCCGTGGCGCGCAATCTTGTCGTACAGCGTTTTGCGCGGGACCCGCAAGATCGCGAGCGTTGCCGCGACGTCGCCGCCGGTGCTGGCCAGTGCATCGCGGATCGCGTGCGCCTCGAACTGCGCGACACGCTCGGGCAGCGTCGGCATCGCCTCGCTGGCGGCCCCGGTGCGCGGCGCGATGCCGAGCACTTCGCTATAGGCGAAATTGCGCAGCTCGCGGACATTTCCCGGCCAGTCATGCTCGATCAGGTGGCGGCGGGCGGCGTCACCCATGCTGAAATCCTGCGCCCCGACGCGGCCGCTCGCTTCCTCGACGAAGTGGGCGAAGAGTTGCGGAATGTCCCCCTTGCGCTCTCTCAGCGGCGGCATCTGCAGCCGGACAACGTTGAGGCGATAAAATAAATCCTCACGAAACGTTCCCGCGCGAACTGCCTCGTGCAGGTCGCTCCGCGCCGACGCGATAATGCGCAGGTCGACCGACCGCGGCTCGGTCGCACCGATCGGCTGCACCTTCCGCTCCTCGACCACACGCAACAGCTTCGCCTGGATCGCAAGCGGCATATTGTCGATGCCATCGAGGAACAGCGTGCCGCGATCGGCTTGCTCGATCCGTCCCTCGCGCGCGACCGGCCCGTAACCGGCGGCACCGCGGTCGTGGCCGAACAATTCGACTTCGGCGAGTTGCTCGGGGAGCGCGGCGCAGTCGACCGCGACGAACGGGCGTCCCGAACGCGGTCCCTTGCGGTGGAGAAGCAGCGCCGCAAGTTCCTTGCCGGTGCCGGTTTCGCCCTCGACGAGCACGTCGATATCCGCGCGCGCAATCTGCAGGATGGTCGCGCGCAGCTGCGCCATCGCCGGGCTGTCGCCGATCAGCGGGCTGTCGACGCTCGTTTCTGCGGCGGCGCGAAGCATCCGGTTGTCGAGAATGAGCCGCCGCGTTTCGAGCGCCTTGCGCGCCGACGCGACCAGATGGTCGGTCGCGTAAGGTTTGGACAGGAAGTCGAAGGCCCCGCCCTTCAGCGCGCCGATCGCCATCGGGACGTCGGCGTGGCCGGTGATCAGGATGACCGGAATGTCCGGGTCGATCGCCCGGATGCGCGCGAAGAACTCCAGCCCGTCGATGCGCGGCATCCGGATGTCGGTGACAACGGCGCCGACGAAACCTTCGTCGATTTCGGCCAGCGCCGCTTCGGCTTCGGCAAAGGCGCGAACCTCGATATCGGCGAGTTCGAGCGACTGGGTCGTCGCGGCGCGCAAGGCATCGTCGTCGTCGACGAAGATGATGTGCTGGCGGGTCACGAACGCGCTCATGCCCGGCGCACCACCAGCCTGAACGCCGCACCACCCATCGGCGAGGCAATATGGTCGAGCGTGCCGCCGAATTCGCGCGCGATGTCGCGCGCGATCCCCAGCCCCAGGCCCAGACCGTCAGCCTTGCCCGTGACGAAGGGGGTAAACAGATTGTCGGCGACGTCGGAATCGATCCCCGGCCCGTTATCGGCGACGGTGATGACGACCTCGCCCTCCGCCACCGTCTCGATCCGGATGCGCGGATCGGGACGGCCGGCGAGCGCATCGAGCGCATTCTGGAGAAGGTTGACGAGGATCTGTTCCAGCCGCACGCGATCGGCGACGCAGCGCAGCCCCGCAACTTCCCCCACTCGCTCGATCGCCACGCCATTTTCGCGGATCCGATCGCCGACGAGCAGGAGCGCGCCGTCGATGACGGGACCGATGTCGACCGGCCCCATCGTCGGCGTGGTGCGGCGGGCGAAGCTGCGCAATTCGGCGATGATCGCACCGATCCGCTCGGTCAGCGACACGATCGTCCCCAGATTGTCGCGCGCCTTGCTCGCGTCGCCGCGATCGAGGAACTTCCCGGCATTCTCGGCAAAACCACGGATCGCCGCGACGGGCTGGTTGATCTCGTGCGCGACGCCCGCGGTAATTTGCCCGATCGTGCCGAGCCGGCTCGCCTGCGCCAGTTCCTCGCGCGCTGCCCGGAAACGCCGGTTCGCGTCGACCAGATCGGATGTCCGCGCGGCCACCTCTATCTCCAGCATCTGGCGCGCCTCTGCCTGCAAGCGCCGCTTTTCGCGCGCGCGGAACACCCAGATCAGGAGCGCCGCGAGCAGGATGAACGCGATCAATATCGCCGTCCGCGCGGTCGCGTTCGCGCTAGCTTCGGCGGGCGCCAGCGGCTGGAAGGCATAAAGCCGCGCGCCCGCCATCGGCACCGCGACGGCCGCTTCGCGGTAGCGGACAGCGGGGCCGGTCCAGGTGCCGCCGTCGCGCGTCAACGGCAGCGGCGTGAGCGGCAGATTGCCGAACTGCAAGGCCGCGCGGATGGCGGCGCGCGTCGGCGCGTCGATCGGCGCGAGGGTCCGGAACCGCCAGTCCTCGCGGCTGGTGATGATGATGACGCCATGGTCGTCGGTGACGAAGGTCGACAGCGGCTGGCGCGCCCATTCGGCCTCCAGCCGGTCGAACTCGACCTTGACGACGATCACCCCCAATGTCCGCCCCGCCTCTTCGACGCGGCGCGCGATGAACAGGCCGGGGCGGCCGCTGACCGTGCCGAGCGCGAACAGTTCGGCACCGCCCTTGGCCATCGCGTCGCGAAAATAGGGACGGAACCCGTAATTCTGGCCGACGAAGCTCTGCGGCTCGCGCCAGTTGCTCGCGGCAATCGTCCGGCCGTCGTGCGCGATGAGGTAGATGACCGCAGCATCGGTCCGTTCGGCGAGCAATTCTAGCTTGCTGTTCATACGCCGCACCGTCGCAGCGTCCCCGCCGCCGAGCACGTCGTGCACATCGGGATATTCGATCAGCACCAGCGGCAGCAGGCGGAATTTCTGAAGCTCGCCCGCAAGGCGACTGGCGGCGCTTCGCGCCTGCTGTGCCGCGGCGATGTCCGATGCGGTACGCGCGTGCCCGCCCGCCCATCCGAAGGCCGCGAACGCGATGGCGGCCAGCAACAGCGCTGCCAGTGCCGCGGCCCAGCCGAGCCGCCGCCCGGCGCCGGACACACGCGAATCAATCGACTGGAGCGGATTCGTCATTTGTGCGGATTATCGCACAAATGACGAATGACTAAGCGAAAAATCACACAGATTGTAAGCGCCCTTTTGCTGAAATTCATCATTATTCTTTATTTATCAATTGATTGTCTGACAAACAGAAGCCGCTTGGTGTGCCCGCAAGCTCGCTCATAAAATTGCCAGAAGCAGCGGCGCAAAGCCGTGCCGGGAGATGGAGCGCATGGCGGCAATCGCAATTCAGGACATGGGACAGACGCCGGCGGGAAGGACACCCTTCTATCGCCACCTCTACGTCCAGGTCCTCGTGGCCATCCTGCTCGGCGCCATCATCGGCCATTTCTGGCCCGTCTGGGGCGAAGCGCTCAAGCCGCTCGGCGACGGTTTCATCAAGCTGGTGAAGATGATCATCAGCCCGGTAATCTTCCTGACCGTCGTCACGGGCATCGCGGGCATGAAGGAAATCGCCTCGGTCGGCCGCGTCGCGGGCAAAGCCTTCGCCTATTTCCTCTTCTTCTCGACCCTCGCGCTGATCGTCGGGCTGATCGTCGCCAATCTGGTCCAGCCGGGCGCGGGCATGAACATTGACCCCGCGACGCTCGACGCGAGCGCGGTCGCCGATTTCGACAAGAAGGCGCACGAGGCCAGCCTGACCGGCTTCCTCCTCGACATCATCCCGACCACCTTCCTCTCGGCATTCACCGAAGGCTCGATCCTCCAGACGCTGTTCGTCGCCATCCTGTTCGGCCTGTCGCTGTCGATGGTCGGCAAGCCCGCCGAACCCGTGCTCGACCTGCTTGAGCGGATCGGTATCGTCGTCTTCCGGCTCGTCGCGGTGCTGATGCGCGCCGCGCCGATCGGGGCGTTCGGCGCGATCGCCTTCACGATCGGCAAATATGGCCTCGGATCGCTGGTCAATCTCGGGCAGCTCGTCGCGACCTTTTACCTGACCTCGCTGATTTTCGTACTCGGCGTGCTCGGCGCGGTCGCCCGGCTCAACGGCTTTTCGATCCTCAAGCTCTGCCGCTACCTCAAGGCCGAACTGCTTCTCGTGCTCGGCACTTCCTCGTCCGAAGCCGCGCTGCCCAGCCTGATCGAGAAAATGGAGCGCGCGGGTTGCGAAAAGTCGGTCGTGGGGCTGGTCGTCCCCACGGGCTATTCGTTCAACCTCGACGGCACGAACATCTATATGACGCTGGCCGCGCTGTTCATCGCCCAGGCGTGCAACGTCGACCTGTCGCTTGGCGATCAGGTCGCACTGCTCCTCGTCGCGATGATCAGTTCCAAGGGCGCCGCGGGGGTGACCGGCGCGGGCTTCATCACGCTCGCCGCGACATTGTCGATCGTGCCCTCGGTTCCGGTCGCGGGCATGGCGCTGATCCTCGGCATCGACCGCTTCATGTCCGAATGCCGCAGCCTCACCAATTTTATCGGCAACGCCGTCGCGACGGTCGTCGTCGCGCGCTGGGACAATGCGCTCGACCGCGAACAGCTGCGGCTGGCGCTCGACGGCGATCCGGCGCCCGGCATCGCCGCGCCGCCGATCGAACAGGACATGGATTAGGGGCCGAAAAGGTCCGGAAAAAATAACAGGGAGGATGACAATGAGAGGTACGAAATCGGCAATGCTGCTGACGAGCACGGCGATCTGCCTGCTCGCCTGCGCGCCGGCCCGGGCACAGGACAGCGGCGTCGCGGCAGAAAGCGAAGCGCAAGCGGACGACACCTCCGCGGCAACCGACATTGTCGTCGTCGGCACGCGCATCGAAGGCGCGCGCGTTACCGAAGCGCTGCCCGTCGTCGTCGTCGGCCAGGACCGGATCGACGCGATCGGCGCGGTCAGCGGCGACGAACTGCTTCGCAACATCCCGCAAATGGGCGACGTCAGCTTCAACCCCGGCAACAATGCGCAGACGAGCAACGCGGCGCGCGGCGACGTCGGCTCGGTCAACCTGCGTTCGCTCGGCGTCGGCAACACGCTCGTGCTGCTCAACGGCCGGCGCATCGTCACCCATCCCGCGAGCCAGGGCCTGTCGGATACCGGCACCGTCCCGGTGCTGAGCTATAACTCGAACGCGATCCCGACGACCGGGCTCCAGCGGCTCGAAGTCCTGCTCGATGGCGCCGCCGCGCTCTACGGCTCGGATGCCGTCGCGGGCGTCGTCAACACCGTGCTCAAGGACAATTACGACGGCCTCCGGCTCCAGGGACAATATGGCGGTGCCGAGGGCACGCACCTGCGCGAATTCCAGGGCAATATCCTGGCGGGCAAGAGCTTCGACCGCGGCAACATCACCGTGTCGTTCGAATATACCGACCGCACAGCGCTGCGCGCGGAGGATCAGGATTTCACCGCCTCGGCCGACCTGCGCCCGCTGTTCGCCGACTATCCGGGCTTCGCCGGATCGACGACTCCCGACGGGCGCGCAACGCGCGGCGCCTGGCCCGCTCTGATGGTCCCCGTCGCCGGCGGCCGGCCGCGCCGCGGCACGACCAATCTGACCACTGCGGCGGGCGCCTTCACCGTGCGCCCGACCAGCCTCGGCGGCTGCACCCAGCAGCTCACCGCCGACCTCTGCCTCGTCAACACCGCGCTCGCGACCACGGGCGCCTTCCGCAACCTGCGCTACGACACCGCGGTCGGGACGACGGTGATGCCCAGCGTGAAGCGCTATAACGCCTTTGTGAACGGCCATTACGATCTGACCGACGATCTGACGCTGTTCGGCGAGTTCGGCTATTACCGCTCGAATACGACGCGCATCCAGCCGCCGGTGATCAACCTCAACCAGATATGGATTCCGGCGAGCAACTATTACAACCCGTTCGGTGCAGCGACGATCAATGGTCAGCCGAACCCCAATCGCATACCGGGCCTCGTCAACGTGCCGGCGACGGGCCTGCCGGTGCTGCTCACCACCTATCGCTTCGTCGATACCGGACCGCAGGCGGTGAAAGTCTCGGGCGAGCAGTTGCGCGGCCTGATCGGCGTGCGCGGCGAGACAGCGGGTTTCAAATGGGACAGCGCCTTCGTCTATTCCGAAGCCTCGGCGGTCGACAGCAGCCTCGCGGTGCGCAGTTCGGCGCTCCAGCAGAGCCTCGCGCTCGCGACCCCCGATGCGTACAACCCGTTCAACGGCGGCTGCATCGACAGCCTGAGCTCGGGCGATTGCACGCCGAGTTCGCAGGCGGCGCTCGACGCGATCACCTTCCAGCTCCAGCGCCGGTCGAAGACGACGCTGACGATGGGCGACTTCCGCGCTTCGCGCGCCGATCTGCTTACCCTGCCCGGCGGCGACCTTGGCGTCGCCTTCGGCCTCGAGGTGCGGCGCGAGACGCAGCGCGACGATCGCGATTCGGCGGTCGACGGGTCGAGTCCGTTCATCGACGCCGTCTCGGGCGCGGTGACGATCAGCGACGCCGCGGCGGTCAGCGACAACCCCGACACCTATGGCAAGCGCACCGTCGCGGCCGCCTATGCTGAACTCGCGGTGCCGATCGTCTCGGAGGAAATGAACATCCCGCTCGTCCGCCGCTTCGATATCCAGCTCGCGGGCCGCTATGAACATTACAGCGATTTCGGCAGCGTCGCGCGGCCGAAGGTCGCGGCGGCGTGGGACGTCGTCGACGGGTTCCGCCTGCGCGGCTCCTTCTCGCAAGGCTTCCGTGCCCCGAACCTCGAACAGGTCAACGCGGTCGAGTATGCGCGCCTCGCGACCAGTCAGGATTTCCTGCGCTGCGAGGTTGACCTCCGCGCCGGGCGGATCGCCAACTTCAACGCCTGCGGCAACAATGTCGGCTATTCGCGCCGCGTGTCGGGCAACCCCGACCTCAAGCCCGAGAAGAGCACCAACTATAATCTCGGCGCGGTGTTCGAACCGACCTTCCTGCCGTCGGACCTCGGGCGCATGACCTTCACCGTCGACTATTGGTCGATCAAGCAGAAGGGCATCGTCGGCATCCTCGGCAACGACACCGCGATCGCGCTCGACTATCTGCTGCGCCTGCAAGGCTCGTCGAACCCGAACGTCATCCGCGACGCCGCCAACGCCGATGATGTGACCGCATTCGCGGGCACCGGCATCGCCCCGGTGGGCCGCATCACCACGGTGCGCGACCAGTTCATCAACCTCCAGCCGCAGACGGTGCGCGGGCTCGACTTCGCCTTTTACTGGCAGTCGCCAAAGACCGACGTCGGCAAGTTCGACTTTGCCGTCAACGCGACGCGCCTGCTGAAATTCTCGCGCGCGCCCGGCGATGCGGTCGACGCACTCGTCGAGGCGCGCGCGAACGGCGACATCAACGCCGCGACGCCGCTTCCTGAATCGCAGAATCTGATCGAAGCGAACGGGCGCCCGAAATGGCGCGGCACCGCATCGCTGACCTGGTCGCTCGGCCAGTTCCAGGTCGGGGCGTTCGCGCGCTACACCGGGGCCGTCGACGAGCTCGCCTTCGTCGATACGAACGGCAATCCCTGGCGCGTGAAGTCGCAGGTGACCGGCAATCTCTATGCGCAGGTCCGCATCCGCGACGATGCCGGACTCGGCGGCGACATGCGCTGGCGCGTCGGGGTGCGCAACATCACCAACGAAAAACCACCGCTGACGTCCGAGGGCTATCTGGGGTCGCTTTACAGCCCCTATGGACGTTACTGGTACACCTCGGTCACGGCGGAGTTCTGATATGAAAAACGGGCACGGCATCTGGTTCCTGATCGGCGCTGCCGCGCTCGCCATCGCGCCGGCGGGGGCGGCAAAGGAGAGCGCGCCCGCGCCGACCGCCGCCGGCGCGACCCCATCAGCTCCGCCCAAAGCGGGGCCGAAGACGATCTTGTTCATCGGCAACAGCTTCACGCAAGGGGCGCATTCGGCGGCGCGCAACTGGCGCGCGGGATCGGTCACCGACCTCAACAACGCCGGTTACGGCGGAGTACCCGCGCTGTTCAAACTGTTCGCCGAGCAGGCGGGGCTCGATTACCGGGTCAGCCTCGAGACGCAGGGCGGCAAGTCGCTGGGTTTCCATTATGACGAGCGGCGCCAGCTCTTCGACCGGCCATGGGACATCGTCGTGCTGCAGGAATTCAGCACGCTCGACCGCGACAAGCCGGGCGATCCCGCCAATTACATGCACAATGTCGACCGGCTCGCCGCGCTGTTCAAGGCGCGCAACCCCGCCGTCGACATCCGGCTTGCGTCGACATGGACGCGCGCCGACCAGACGTACAAACCCGGGGGGCATTGGTACGGAAAGCCGGTGACGGCGATGGCCGATGACCTTCGCGCCGCGGCCGACCGTGCACGCGCCGCCAATCCGTCCGTGGCGGGCGTCGTGCCGGTCGGCCAGGCCTGGAGCCGGGCGATGGCGACCGGCGTCGCCGACCCGAACCCCTATGACGGCGTCGCCTATGGCCAGCTCGATCTGTGGGCCTATGACCATTATCACGCGAGCGTCGCCGGCTCCTATCTGTCGGCGCTTGTCACCTTCGGCGCGATCACCGGCGTCGATCCGACGACGCTCGGCGCAAAGGAAATGGGCGCCGACGAGCTCGGGCTGTCGGACGCGCAGGCCGAGGCATTGCAACGCGTCGCGCGCGACGAATTGGAGAGTAGCCAAAAAGGCTCACGCTGAAACGAATATCCGTCGATAACAGATTGTGAAGTATCAACTTTCATTGTCATCGCGACGATGCTCCGGGCGCATCCCTACAGACGAGGCCTTTTTTGCTCGGGATCGGCGCGAGCGAGATTGTCGATCACGCGGAGCATCAGCAACCTGAGCGTATCGACTTCGGCATCCGACAAACTGCGGGTGGCAAGCACTTGGATTTCGGCGGTTACCGGCAAAAGCTGCTTTTCCAGGCTCCTGCCACGCGGCGTCAGATGGACCAGTATTTCGCGCCGGTCGCTCCGGTTGACGTCGCGGCGCACCAGCCCTGCGCGCTCGAGCGTGCGGAGCGACACCGCCGTCGTCGCATCGCGCATAGCGATCCGGCGGCTGAGTTCGCGCTGGCTGACCCCGTCTTCGCGCCAAAGCTGCCGCAGGAACGTCCATTGGCCCGACGATATGCCATATTCGCGCGTTTGATGTTCGCGCAGCCGCGAAAAGGAACGGAAGATCAGGCGCGCGAGATAGCCGATACTGTCGTCGAATGCCCAATAATCCATGGCTATCCGCTGATCACCCATCATTATTCCTTGCCTCGGAAGCGGCCGCGCGGAAGACCGCCTAGCGCCGAACCGCCACCGCGACCGCCTCGACCAACTCGTCCAGCAGCGCCTGAAGGAACGGGTCGGAAAGACGGCCCGATGCGTCGAACGCCCGATGGGCGTGCGGCACGCTGAGCTGTTCGGGTACCACCCAGGCCTTCACGGTGGTCAGGATATGGCGAAGCTGCGACAAGCCGCGCAGCCCCCCGAACGGGCTCGACGACGCCGACAGCAGCGCGAAGGGCTTGCGGTGAAAGGCACCATAAGCCTGCGGCGCCTCGCCCTCGCCCGGACAGGATATCCAGTCGAGCGCGTTCTTGAGCATCGCTGTGACCGAACCATTATGCTCGGGACTCGCGATGATCACGGCGTCGTGCCGGCGGAACATCGCCTTGAGCGCTACCGCCTCGGGCACCTCGCCGATCGACAGCGCTTCGGCGCCGAACAGCGGCAGGCGATAATCCGCGAGCGACAGACGCGTCGTCCGCAAACCATGCTCGCCCGCCGCCTGCGCCGCGCAGCCGATCAGCTTCTCGTTGAGCGAGCCCGTGCGGATACCGCCGGCCAGCAGCAAGAGTTCAGGCCGCCCCATTCCGTCTCTCCCTCAAGCGATCAGAAATCGAGCGACAGTTGCAGCGTCACCGTCCGCGGCGCCCCGACCATCGCCATATGGCTGTCCCCGCCGAAGGTCGGCGTGTTGAACGCCTGCGTAATCGTCACCTTGTCGGTCAGGTTGCGACCGACGAGCGCGACTTCCCATGGACCATCCTCGCGCCCCACCGCGATGCGCGCGTCATATTTGGTGAAGGCCGGCTGCGAATTGAGCGGGTTCATGTCGGGCTGGAAAAAGGAGCGCGACTGATAATTGGCCGACACGCGGGCGAGCGCATAGAGATTGCCCGAAACGGGATATTTGGCCTCGATGAAGCCGTTCGCGGTCCATTCGGGCGCCCGCACAAGCCGCGTTCCGGCAAGGTTGTTGGTCCGCGGCGTGCAGGTCGGCGGCGCGTCATACAGGCAGGCGCCGCCCGGATAATCCTTGTAATGCGCATCGAGGTAACCAAGGCTGCCACCGATCCGCCAATTGTCGCCGATGCCGATGTCGGTATCGACCTCCACCCCCTGCGAAATCGCCGAGGCGGCATTGCCGGTGATAAAAGCGGTCCCATTATATTCGGAGACCTGCAGATCGCTGAAATCCGTGCGGAAGAGCGCGATGTTGAACTGCCCCTTGCCGTCGAGGAAGCGGAACTTGCCGCCGATTTCCCACGAGCGCGCACGTTCGGAATCGAACTGGAAGGTCGCGAAGCCGTTGCGGATATTGTAAAGGAGCAGCGCGTCGTTCGACACGAAGCCGCCGCCCTTGGTTCCCGTCGCATAGCTTAGATAAACATAGGCGTCGCGGCTGAATTCATACCGTGCGCGCAGCGAGTAATCCCACAGATTCTCCTTGCGCGTTTCGGTGATGTCGTACGTCAGATAAGTCGGCGGGAACACGCCGTCGTTGAACGAGCGCGCGCGGCCGCGGCGCTTTTCGTCCGAATAGCGCAGGCTACCGCTGAGCATGATCTGTTCGGTCACCGGCACCTCGAGCGACGCGAACGGCGACCAGCTCTTGCCCTTCTGGTCGAACCGGCGCGTCGACAGCCCGTCGAGCGGCAGCGGCAGGCCGGCACTCGCGGCGCCGAACAGCGAGGCCTGCTGGATGTGGAGGTCGGTATCGATATAGGTCAGGCCCGCGATGAACGAACCGCCGTCGCCGATCTCGCGCTGCACGCGCACTTCCTGGAACAGCGAACTCGACTGTTCGGTGATATCGGATTCGAGGAAGGTGAGCGGCCCGTCATAATCCGAATTCACCCCGCCATCGAGATCCTGCCAGGCGGTGACCGAGGTGAAGGTCCAGTCGCCGACGTCGAGATTCATCGTCAGCTGCGCCATCGTCGTTTTCGTATCGTCATATTCGGGATTGATCGTCCGCGCGGCGCGGCGGAACGACGGATATTCGGGAACGTCTGCACCCGAATTGCGCACCGCGTTGCACAGCGCACAGGCCGCGCTTCCGATGTTGTTGAACACCGTGGTGCCGCCGTCGATGCGGTTCGACGAATGCTCGACCTTGACCAGTGCCTCGAAAGCGTCGGTCGGCTCCCATAAAAGCTGCCCGCGGACCGCCTCGTACCGCGATCCATTTTCTTCGCGGCCGGTGATCGTGTTGCGCATGAAATCGCCGATCGCGCCGGCACGGCCGGTCAGGCGGAGGCTGAGCGTGTCCGAGATCGGGCCCGACACCGCGCCCTCGAGGTTCCAGCCGCCCTGCTCGACCTCGCCGCTCGCGCGGACGAAGCCTTCGAACGTGCGCGTCGGGCGGCGGGTGACGACGCTGATCGCGCCCGCATTGGTGTTCTTGCCGAACAGCGCCCCCTGCGGCCCGCGAACGACCTCGACGCGCTGCACGTCGAGCAGCGGATTCTGGAATGCGCGAGAGCGGCTGAGATAAACGCCGTCGATGAACAGCCCGACCGACTGTTCGAACGACAGGTTGCCCGTCCCGGCGCCGAGCCCGCGCATCGTGATCGCGAAATTGCCGTTGGTGCGGTCGATCTGGAGGTTCGGGACGCTATCCTGAACATCGTCGAACAGCAGGATTCCCTGTTTCTCGATCTGGTCCCCGCTGACCACCGCGACCGAGATCGGCACTTCCTGCAGCGTCTGTTCCCGGCGCGTGGCGGTGACAATGATCGTCTGGTCGTCGCGCGCGGTCGCACCGTCCGCCGCCTCCTGCGCAAGCGCCGGCGTTCCGAAGGCGAGCGCCATCGCCCCGCCGCAAAGCAGTCTTTTCATTCGCATTGTCCCTCTCCCAAAGGTGACGGGTCAGGTCAGTTTCAGCGTGTCATATTGTGGTGCCGGACCCGGATATTCGGCGCCCTTGTCCTCGCCAACCTCGGCTTCGATCAGCGCGTTGGTCTTGGCATTCAGGCGTTCGATGAGCGATTTGTGGGCGTCGGGGCGCCAAGCGAGATTGTCGATCTCGTCGGGGTCGGCCACCGTGTCGTAAAGTTCGAGGTCGTTGTGCGCGACGAGGTCGTCCCAGCGCCGCGGGATATGATGCTGCGCGGGCGCGAAATAGCGCGCGAATTTATAGCGCCCGTCGTGCACACCGCGATGCAGGCGGCGGAGCATCAGGTCGTTTTCAGCCAGCGGCTTCGTCTCGGCGACACCAGCGGGCGCATCGGGCGCGTTCCACCCATAGCGCACGGCATAGTTGAACAGGACGCCCGCCTCGTCGCGGCGCGTCCGCGCGGTGGTCGAGGCGATCGCCGCCGACAGGTCGTGACCGACCAGCTTCGGCTGCATATCGTGCTGCACCTTCTCGTCGATCCCGGCGAGCGACAGCATCGTCGGAACGAGGTCGACCGCGCTGCCCAGCGCGTGGGTCGAGCGGCCGCCAGGAAGGTCGGGGTGGACGACGATCAGCGGGACACCCACATCCTCTTTGTAGATCGTGCCGCCCTTCTGCCGCATCCCGTGCGCGCCGGCGCGTTCACCATGGTCGGACGTGAAGATAATGACCGTATTGTCCAGCTGGCCGGTGGCGACGAGGGCGTCGAACACCGTCTGCATGTGCCGGTCGACGTCGCGGATGCAGTTGAAATAGTAATTCTGGTTGCGAAGCCAGACCGCCTCGTCCGAGTGGCGCATCCGGCCATAGAAGGCCCCCGAGCTGGCGTTGATCGCAGCATGGGCGCGCGGCTTGCGCGACAGGTCGTCAGCGTGAAAGCTGCGCGGCAGCGGGAATTTCCAGTCGCGACCATAGATCGGGTCGCCCGGCGCGGCGAGCAGCGGCGCGACGAGGTTCGGCCGTGCGCGCGTCGCCTCCCCCTCACCGCTCGGATCATAGAACATGATGTCGTGCGGATTGACGAAATTGACCGCCATGAACCATGGCGCATCGCCCTCATCATCGGCGAAGCTACGAAGCTGACTGGCGGCTTCTGCGGCGGTCACCCCGTCGCTCATAAAGCCTTCCCATGACAGCCCCTCGCGCTCGCCGTTGAAATTATAGTCCGAAAAACCGAAGGGCTCGAGGACATCGCTGGTGTTCGGGAATATCCCGCCGGCGACCCCGCGCAGGTTCAGCCCCTCGTTGATGTTCGAAAGATGCCATTTGCCCTTGTAGGTCGTGCGATAACCGGCGCGGCGCAGCATCGTCCCGATTGTCGGAATCTGCGGGCTCAGCTCGGGGTGCGGCGGCGAGTTGGGGTTGGCATAGACCCCGGTGTGCTGGGTGTGGAGGCCGGTGTAAATGTTCGAGCGCGACGGACCGCACGGCGTCGTATTCACATGGAAGCGGTCGAAGACGATACCACGCTCGCGCAGCCAGTCGTGCGCAGGAAGCGGCAGGCCGGCGGGAATGTCGGCCTGCGCGCGCTCCTGATCGTTTACGATAAAGAGGATGTTCGGCCGCGCACCGCGCTTTTTTCCGGGCACCAGCGTCTCCGCTCCGGCCGCCCGGACACCGTTCGCCGCCACCAGCGCCGCCGCACCTCCGGCGAGCAAGGTTCGCCGGCCAATCTCTGCCTTCTCGCGCATCCCGTACCTCCCAAAGCCGGTTATGCTGATGTTTTCTTAGTATGCTAAGATAATGACGGCTGCAAAATATTTGTCAAGTTGCTTGCGCAAATTTTTAGAAGACAGGCGTGTTGGGCGGCAGGCCGATCAGCGAGCGTCCGAGCAATTCGGTCGCGGCGTCGAAATCATAGACGACATGGCTCGCCATAACATTGACGTCGCGTAGCGCGCGCTGCAGCGGGCTGCTCGTCATATGCGCGCTCGACCCCGCGCCTTCGACCAGCAGCCGGATCGCGTCGCGGCACAGATCCATCGCGAGCGCGACCTGCGCGCGGAGCGCGATGCGATCTTCGTTGCTCACCAACCCGTCGCCCGCCGCTTCGGTCAGCGCGACATTGCGACGCCCGACCTCGCGCAGGATCATCTCCGCCGTCGCGGTCTTCGCCGCCGCCTCGCCGAGCCGCATATGCGCCGAGGCTTTCTCGTTCTGCTTGACCGTCGTCCCCAGCATCGTGCGAACACCGATCCGTTCACGGAAATGGTCGACCGCCGACCGCGCGACGCCGACCGCACCGATCGCCGCGGTGATCGCAAGGAAAGGCGTCATCGGCATCCGGTAGATCGGGTTATGCGCGTGGAGCTTCGCGCCGGGGGCGTTGCCGTTCCGCATCTCGCCCATATCCATCACGCGATGGTCGGGAACGAACATGTCGTCGCAGCGAATGTCGTTGCTTCCCGTCCCGATCATCCCGTCGACGTGCCAGGTGTCGAGCACCTCGACTTCTTCGGCCGGCAAGGCGAAAAAGAGCTGGCGCGGCGGGCTTTCGCCCGGGATCGTGCCGGTGACCATCACCCAGTCGGCGTGCATGACGCCGGTGCCCCATTTCCAACGGCCCGTCAGGCGGTATCCTCCCTCGACCGGCTGCGCGACTCCGGGCGGGTTGGTGGCGCCCGGCGCGATGATATAGGGAAAGGCACCGCCGAAGGTTTCGTCCTGCAAGCCTTCGGGAAACTGCGCGAGCATCCAGTTATGCTCGACGCAGAAGGCGGTGACCCAACCGGTCGAACCACAGCCTTCGGCAATCGGCAGCATCGCGTCGATGAAGCTGTCGATGTCGAACTCGAGCCCGCCGTAGCGCTTGGGAACGAAATGATAAAAGACGCCGGTCTTGCGGATCGCGTCCCACACCGCATCCACCGGGCGGCGCAGCCGTTCGCATTCGAGCGCGTGCGCTGCGACGAGCGGCTTGAGCGCGGTCGTCCGACGCACCAGTTCCTCGGGCGTCAGCGCCTCAAGCTCCGCGCGCGACAACCAGTCGCCTCCTTTCGGAATGCGGCGATCGGCGAACGCCTCTTCTTCAGCCCTGTGTGTCTGAACGGCAATATTCATGACATTCTCTCCCGGCGAGCCGTTGAATCGGCTGTTGCGGTCAGATTAGGCCGCGCGAGAATAATGTCAAGAAACTTAACTAAATTGGCAAAGGCTAGCCCGTGACGCCCTCGGGATCCCCTAGCGCGTCGGGCGGCACGCGCGGCGGATCGCCCCAATCCATCCGCATCGCGTCACGCAGCCCGTGGTAGGCCGGAAGGCCGATCCGCTCGACGAGCTTCAGCTCCAGATAGTGCAACGCTTTGGCGGCAGCGCGCCGCGTGTCGTTCGCCTGTTCGGCGAAACGGACGATCCGCGCGCGCCGGTCGTCGGGGTCGGGCACGAGTTCGACAATGCCGCGCGCTTCGAGCTCGCTCAGCATCAGGCTGATCGCCTGGCGCGTGACGCCGAGGTTGCGGGCGATGCGCGTCGCGCGATGCTCGCCCGCCGCGATATTGGCGATCAGCATCGACTGGGCACGGCTGACGTTGGGAATGCCGGCTTCCTTGAGCGCCGCCTGCAGCGCCTCGTCGAACCAATAGACGGCGCTCAACAGGTTCATCATCAGGAACGGGCTGTCCATCGTCGTCTTCCTTTCGGGCCGCAACGGGCCTGTCATAAGGTCCTCGACGACCTTCGCGCAATTCCAGCGCATGGCGCCCGTCCCTCTCCCGGTCAACCGGCCTTCGCCGATCGGGGCAGGCGTCAGGCGGCCTCCGACGTTCGGGCAAGATCGCGGGCGAAGGCCGAAAAGCCCATCGTCAGGATAATCGCCGCGAGCGGCAGCGCGACACCCGTCACCAACGCGATCGAATAGCGCAGCGCACCGTCGTCGCCGAAGAGATGATCGGTGAGCAGCGCCATGAGCATCGGGCCGAAACCTAGACCGGTCAGGTTGACCACGAAGAAATAGAGCGCGGTGACGCGGGCGCGATATTCGTTCGGCGTGATGAATTGCAGCGCCACCGTACCGACGCCGTGCATCGTCAGCATCGGAAAAGCGAGCGCGAGCATGACAAAGGCGAGCGTCGCGTCCGGCATCAGCGCCGCGGCGAGCAGCGGCGGCCCGCCCAGCAGGATCGACAGGCGCATGACGCGCAGATGCGCGTCGGGAACGCCCTTTGCGAACATCCGGTCGGCCAGCGTCCCGCCGATCACCAGCCCCGCCGCGCCGCCGATCGCCATGATCAGCCCGAACCACAGCCCGGCCTGCGATACGTCCATGCCATAGGTGCGCGCAAAGAAAGTCGGCACCCACGCGATCACGCCGTACATGACGAGTCCGATCAGCGACATGCCCGCGAACAGCGCGCCCAGCGCGACGCGCTGCCCGGCGAGATGCGACAGAAAGCCGGGTGCGGCAGCCGCATCGACGGATGCAGCCGTCCGCTGGAGGCCATGCCGCAACGGTTCGCGCACGGTCAGCAACAACAAGCAGACGAACAGCCCCGGCGCGGCGACCCACAGGAAGATCGTACGCCAGGCCTCGACAGGACCGATCAGCGGCAGATCGACCATCGGCGCCGCGAGCACTGCCTGCACGACAAAAGAGCCGAGGATCATCGCGACGCCCGATCCGAGCGGCACCCCGATCGAATAGACCGCCATCGCGCGCGCAAGCTTGTCGCGCGGAAACATGTCGCTGAGCATCGAATAGGCTGCGGGCGACAGTGCCGCTTCGCCTACCCCCACGCCCATGCGGGCGAGGAACAGCGTTGCATAGCTTCCGGCGAAGCCGCACGCGGCGGTCATCACGCTCCACAGCGCCACGCCCGACACAATCAGGTTCCGGCGGTTCCAGCGATCGGCGATCCACGCGATCGGCAGCCCGAGCACGGTGTAGAACAGGGCGAAGGCGAGCCCGATGAGCAGGCTGACCTCGGTATCCGAAATCTCGAGCGCCGCGCGGATCGGCGCGACGAGCAGGCTGAGAATCATCCGGTCGACGAAGGACAATGTGTAAGCGAGCAGCAGGACGCCGACGACGTACCAGCTATAGGCGGGGCGCGGCCAGCCCGCCTCCGCATCCTCATTGCCGACCGGCTCGCCTTGCGGCGCATCTTTCGCGATCTCGGTCGCCATCGATCCCGTCCTCCCGATCGCCGCCCGCTCTTGCACCACAGGTCGGCCTGTTATATAGAAACAGTTACTTAGAAAACTAAGTAATTTTGCAGCCGAGTCAAGCCTGATCGGCCGCAGAAAAAAACAATGTGTTGGGAGACGCGAGATGACCTATTTCCGAAGGAAGCAGTCCGTCCTTTTCCTTGCCGGCGTGGCGGTGGCCGCCCTGCCCGGCGTTGCGGCGGCACAGGATGCCGCCGACGACACGAGCGGCGACATCATCGTCACCGCACAGCGACAGGAACAAAGGCTGCAGGACGTTCCCGTCTCGGTCACCGCCTTCGGCGCCGAGCAGCTTCGCGACAACAGCATCGAAACGGTGCAGGACATCGCGATCCGCACCCCCGGTCTTGCGGTGAGTGCGGTCGATCCGATCAACACCAACTTCGCGATGCGCGGCATCGGCAGCGCGCCGGGCATCAGCCAGAATGCGGGCGGCGACCCGTCGGTGGTCGTGTTCGTCGACGGCGTTTATGCCGGGCGCGGCGGGACTCCCGACCTCGATGCGCTCGACCTCGAACGCGTCGAAGTGCTGCGCGGGCCGCAGGGCACCTTGTTCGGCAAGAATGCGATCGGCGGCCTCGTCCAGTTCATCAGCCGCAAGCCGACCGACGAAACGAGCTTCTTCTTCGAAGGCACCTACGGCAATTACGACCGCGTCGGTGTGATCGCCCGCGGCAATATGGCGCTGACCGACAAGGTGTATCTGTCGGCCGGCCTGTCGCACAAGCAGCGCGACGGCTTCGAATATAACGAGACCACCGGCAATGACGTCAACGATCTCAACCTGACGACCGGCCGCGTCGCCTTGCGCTTTGTGCCGACCGACACGCTCGACATCATCCTGCGCGCCGACGTGTCGCATCAGGACCAGAAGGGCAATCCGCGGCACAATAATTGCGACACCAGCTTTCAGGGCGGCATCCACTGCGTCGGCATCAACCCCGATCCGCGCGTCGTGAACGCCTATATCGACGGCGAGGTCAAACGGACGATCCAGACCTATTCGGGCGAGGTCAACCTTGACCTGCCGTTCGGCACGCTGACCTCGCTCACCGCACTGCGCAAGGTGAAGTTCAACTTCGTCACCCCCTTCTTCAGCAACCCGATCAACCCGCCCGCGCAGATCGAATCGACGAGCTTCGGCGAGGAGGACAACAGCCAGTTCAGCCAGGAACTCCGCCTTTCCTTCGACGCGTGGGACGGACGGCTGAAAGGCCAGACAGGTGTCTATTTCCTGAAAGAGAATAACGACCGCGTCGAAGGGCAGATCCAGGATTTTCCGACCCCCGCAGGCTCAGGAACGGGCATCTACCCGCAGTCGGTCAACGCGCGCAGCATTGCAGTCTTCGGGCAGGTCGATGTCGAGATCGTGCCGTCGCTGACCGCGACGCTCGGCGCGCGCATGACCTGGGAGCGCAAGAGCGGCCGCTTCGCAGGTTTCAAGGCCGACAGCGGCCCCGGCCTGCCGCCGCCGCTGGGTTCGCTCGCGGGCTATGACGTGACGGGTAAGAAGAACTGGAAGGCCTTCACGCCGCGCTTCGCGCTCAACTGGAAGGCGACCGACGATATCCTTCTCTATGGCTCGGTCGCGCGCGGTTATAAGAGCGGCGGTTTCCAAGGCCTCTCGGGCACCGCAGCGGGTGCTTCGACGCCTTATGATCCCGAGTTCGCATGGGGTTATGAAATCGGCGCGAAGACCGACTGGCTCGACCGCCGCCTGCGGCTCAACGTCGCGGCCTTCCGCACCGACTATTCGGACCTGCAAATCTCGCAGCTGATCCCGCTGTGCTGCGTCGTCGTCAGCAATGCGGCAAAGGCGCGGATCAAGGGGATCGAGGTCGAGGCGGTGGCGCGGCCGTTTGAGGGGTTCCAGATCGACGGCAGCTACGCCTATCTCGATGCGAAGTTCACCGAATATACGATCCCGGGCCAGAATTACGCGGGTAACCGCCTGCCGCGATCGCCCAAGAACAAGTTCAACATCGGCGGCCAGTTCGAGGCTCCGGTCGGCGACCTGTCGGCAAAGCTGCGCGTCGATTACAGCTGGGTCGACGACGCCTTTTTCGAAGCATCGAACATCCCGCAGCAGCTGTGGCCGAGCCATGAGAATCTCGACGCGCGGCTGTCGCTTTCGGGTCCCGACGATCGCTGGGAAGTCTCGCTGTGGGGCAAGAATCTGACCGACGAGCTGACGCCGACCTATGTCACCTATTTCGGCGCCTTCCGTCAGATCCTGACCCCCTATGCGCCGCCGCGCACCTATGGCGTTACGGTCGCATTCAAGATGTGACCCGCGGGCACGGCGGCACCCCTTTCGCCGCCGTGCCTTTTCCCCTTCGCTCCTAGAAAGGATGATCCATGGACGAGCCCCGTTTCCGCACCCTCTGTTCGTACACCGCGACTTTCACCGAACCGCAGCAGATGGTCGGCAAGGCGCATTTCGGGCGCCGGATGATTGCCGCGCTCACCGGCGGCGAGGTCACAGGCGAGCGGCTGCACGGCCGCGTGATGCCAAGCGGCGGCGATTGGGCGACGATCGACGACCGCGACACGCTGCGGCTCGACGCGCGCATCACGATGGAAACGCACGACGGCGCGCTGATCTATGTCTCCTATCGCGGCGTGCTGCGCCCGCTGTCGGCCGCGCACAAACATGCCCGCAAGGGCGGGCCGCAAACGCCCGAGGAAAAGGCCGAGGTCTATTTCCGCACTACCCCGATGTTCGAAACGGGCGACGAACGCTATCTCTGGCTCAACGACATTGTCGCGGTGGGCCTCGGCGCCAGCATTGGCGGCGCCGTCCGCTACGACGTGTTCGAGCTGCTTTAAGGGGATATCGATAGATTGGTAGCGGAGGAGGGACTCGAACCCCCGACACGCGGATTATGATTCCGCTGCTCTAACCGGCTGAGCTACTCCGCCCCAAAGGGTCGCCGCGTCGGGCGAGCCGCGCCTATAAGCAGAGCGTTGCCGCGGGTCAATATCATGTACGCACTCCGCGAAAATTGCGTGCGAATGCGGGCTGCCACGGGCCGCCGAGATAATGATGCGCGGCGAGTCCGGCGATCATCAAGGGCCGCGGATGAAAGTCGGCGGCGAGCGCGCCCTGCAATCTTCGCGCTTCGGCGGCCGGGACCTTGTTCTGGACGGTGACATGCAGGCGCGGGATGCCCTGATCCTGCGCGGTGAGCGTGCCGGCGAAATGATCGGCGATGCGCGCGCGGACGTCGAGCAGGCCGGGACTGTCGATGCGGAAGGCGACACCGCCGCCGAGCGAATAGATTTCGCGCAGATGCGCGGCGGGCGGCGGGGTGTCGGCCGCAATCCGGCGAATCAGCCGGTCAAGCTCGTCGAGGCACGACGGCGGCAACTGGTGGAACAGCGTGATATGCGCCGCGAGATGGTTGCGGCCGGGTGGAAAATGAGCGGCGCGGAGGCGATCGAAGAAGCGCTGGTCCGCCGCACCCATCGTCGCGGTCACGATGATGGGCACGGCGCCAGCGGCCCGGAAGGGAGGGGGGATGACCGGACCGCCTGTTTCGCGAAGGGATCGGCGCGACAATTTCGGGGGAATCTTGTCACCGCCCATAGGACGCCCTTCGTCGATGGACGCGCCCATGATCGAAAAGCGCCGCACGATCCAATCGATTAACCGGCTTAGAATGATCGAATATGGCGATCACAAGGAAAAGCGCCTTGTTTACAGCCTGCTCCAGAAATCTCGGAGCGCCGCAGCGACCTCGGCGGGCCGCTCGGCGATCGCCCAATGCCCTGCCCCCTCGATCACGGCCAGCGGCGTACCGGTGTTCGCCGCAAAGCGCTGCGCCACCGAAAGCTCGACATAGGGATCGCCCGCGCCCCACACCAATGTGCCGTTCGCGGGCAGTTGGGCGATGTCGCGCGCCCAGTCGTGCTCGAAGCTGAGCCCCTTCGCCGAACGATAGAGCTTCAGGATCGCGCGGCGCTTGTCCCTGTTCGCCCATTGCGCAGCCTCCTCGGCGGCGATGTCGGCTGGCATCCCTTGTGCTGCCAGCCCTTCGGCGAGCTTCGCAGGCTTGCTGAGCGCCATGGAGATTTCGCCGATGACGGGCGTGTTCCAGATTCGCGCGAGCCGGTGACCCCGATAATCGGGATCGATCACCGCGTTCGAAATCGCCCAGCTGCGGAGGAGGTCGGGACGCAGCATCGCTACGCGCTGCGCGATCAGCGCCCCCCAGTCATGCCCGACGATGTCGATCGGCCCGTGCGCCGCGAACAGCGCCTCGGCCTCGCCCACCGCCCAATCGGCGTACGCCTCCTTCGTTGCAGAAAACCCCGCCGGCAGCGGACCGGTGAACCCCGGAAGCGCGGGCACCGCAACGGGCGTGTCGGCAAGGTCGAGCGCGCCAAGCAGCGGGCGCCAGATCGCGGGGCTGTCGGGGACACCGTGGAGGAACAGCTTCGCAGTGGTCATGATATCAGCCCTTTTGCAAATGGATGATCCAGCTTCGGTCGGTCGGCTCGATCCGCCCTTCGCGATAGCCGCCGGCGAGCAGCGCGGTCTGCGCGTCGACGCGGACGAGCGTCATATAATTCCACTGCCCGCCCAGATCATAGTCGAGCCGCCGGCCGGTGCCGCTGGCGACATCGAAGATTTCGGGGGCGATATCGCCCGCGGCGACGAGGATGCGGTTCCCGGGCAGCAGCAGCAGGCCGTCGCCGATCTTGAAGCGCGGATCGGCGAGGTTGCCCACGGGAATGAATCGCCCCGCCGCGACGTCAAAGCGCTCGACCGAGCGCAGCTTGCCGCCATAATCGCGGACGTCCGATCCGCCGACGACCAATATGTCGCCATTATCGAGGCGCAGCGCGCCATGCTTGTAACGCCCCTGCGCCATCGTTCCGGCGGCGCTGAACCGGCCGGTCGCGGGATCGAACAGCTCGGCGCTCGCCAACGCCCGCCGCGGTTCGCGATCGGGCCGCCCGCCCCCGGCCACCAGAACCCGCCCGTCGCCGAGCAAGGTCGCCGTCGCGCCGCTCCGCGCGGCGCCGAGCGACCCTGCCGGGCTCAGGCGGCCCGAGGCGGGGTCGAAGATTTCTGCGTCGGAGCGGACGTCCGTTCCGTCATAACCGCCGGCGATCAGGATCCGCCCATCGGCCAGACGCGCGACCGCCGGTGCATTGCGTGGCGCCGCCATCGCCGGCCCCGCGACCGACTTGCCCGTCGCGGGATCGAATATTTCGGTGGTCGCCGACACGCGCCCGTTGACCCACCCGCCGAGGACCAGCACCTGCCCACCCGGCAGCGTCGCCACCGACGGCTGGATACGTTCGGCGAGCAGCTGGCCGCTCCCGACAAGCTCCATACTGCGGGCATCGATGATATCGACGGTCGCGCTGGCCGGACCCGCCTCGCAGCCCGCGCGCACGCATCCGCCGATGGCGAGCAGGCGTCCCTCTCCCACGGCGACAAGCTGGTGCGTCGCGCGCGGCGCGCCGAGGCGCGGACCGGACTCGATGCGGATCTCGCTCGCCTGTTCGGCCGCGCTGCCGCCGTTCGCCATGCAGGCGGTCATCGCGAGCGAAAGAAGCGCACAGATCGAAATATTCCGCATCGCACCCCTTCCCGCTGTCCGGCGATGGCCGCCTATTCCATCTCCCCGCGATCACGGCGGAGCTGATACCATTTCTGCACATTGGCATTATGTTCGGCGAGCGTGCGCGCGAAGATATGCCCGCCGTCGCCCTTGGCGACGAAGAAGAGATAGTCGTTCGCTTCGGGATCGAGCACTGCGGCGATCGAGGCCTTGCCCGGGTTGGCGATCGGCCCCTTGGGAAGGCCGATCATGCTGTAGGTGTTATAGCCGTTCACCGCCTGGATTTCGGAACGCAGGATACGCCGCCCGAGCGGCTTGCCCTTGGTGATCGGGTAGATGATCGTAGGGTCGGCCTGGAGCCGCATGCCGACGCCAAGCCGGTTGGTGTAGACGCCCGCAACAGTACGCCGTTCGGCGGCGACGCCGGTTTCCTTCTCGACGATCGAGGCGAGCGTCATCGCCTCATTGCGGTCCTTCACCGCGGTGCGCGACGTGCGCTTCGCCCACAGTTCGGCGAACGCCTTGTCCATTGCCGACTGCATCCGCTTCACCACTGCGGCGCGGCTTTCTCCCGTCGTGAAGGCATAGCTGTCGGGCAGGATACTGCCTTCGGCCGGCACGGGAATTTCACCTTTCAGGCGCTTTTCGGCCATCAGCCGTTCCCACACCATGATCGACGGCATGCCTTCGGGGATCATCACGAGGCGCTGGATCGTCTTGCCCGACTGAAACAGTTCGAGGATGTCGCCCGCGTCCATCCCTTTTTCGATCTTATACTCGCCCGGCTTGATGGGGTCGTCCGAGCCGAAGAAGCGCGCCTCGTTTCGGAAACTCGATGCCGAGACGAGCCCGGCATCCTCGAGAATCTGCCCCGCCTTTGCGATGCTCGCGCCCTGCGGGATGACGACCTCGGCCTCCTTCGGCGCGCCGCCCGAACAGGCGGCGAGCGTCAGGGCCAGCAAGGCTGCAAGCAGCCAGCGCACGCGATCAGTCGACCGCCTTGACGATCAGGCTGGCGTTGGTGCCGCCGAAACCGAAGCTGTTGTTGAGCGCTGCGCGCACCTTGCGTTTCTTGGCGACCTTCGGGACGAGATCGGCGCCTTCGGTGCCTTCGTCGGGATTGTCGAGGTTGAGCGTCGGCGGCACGACCTGATCGCGGATCGCAAGGATGCAGAAGATCGTCTCGACCGCGCCCGCGCCGCCGAGCAGGTGCCCGATCGCCGACTTGGTCGAGCTCATCGAAACATTACCCATCGCGTCGCCGAACAGGCGCTTCACCGCGCCGAGTTCGATCGTGTCGGCCATCGTCGAGGTGCCGTGCGCGTTGATATAGTCGATGTCGGCGGGGGTCATGCCCGCCTTTTTCAGCGCCGCGCTCATCGAACGGAACGCGCCGTCCATTTCGGGATCGGGCGCGGTGACATGATAGGCGTCGCCCGACAGGCCGTAGCCGACGACTTCGGCGTAGATTTTCGCGCCGCGTGCCTTGGCATGCTCATATTCTTCGAGCACGACGACACCCGCACCCTCGCCCATCACAAAGCCGTCGCGGTCCTTGTCATAGGGGCGGCTCGCCTGTTCGGGGCGATCGTTGTAGGTCATGTTCAGCGCACGTGCCTGCGCGAAGCCCGCGATGCCGATCGGGCAGATCGTTGCCTCGGCGCCGCCTGCGAGCATGATGTCGGCGTCGTCGTCGCGGATCATCCGCGCCGCATCGCCGATCGAATGCGCACCGGTCGAGCAGGCGGTCACGACCGCATGGTTCGGGCCCTTCAGGCCATATTTGATGCTGACCTGGCCCGAGATCAGGTTGATCAGGCGGCCGTGGACGAAGTGCGGCGAAACGCGGCCCGGACCCTTTTCCGCGAGCAGCAGGCTTTCGCTTTCGATGCCCGGCAGGCCGCCGATGCCCGAACCGATCGAACAGCCGGCACGCACCTGCTGTTCCGGGGTCAATTCGGTGAGGCCCGCGTCCTCGAGCGCCTGTCCCGCGGCGTCGATGCCGAAGATGATGAAGGGATCGACCTGGCGCTGCACCTTGTGGTCGACGCGCTTGCCGGGGTCGAAGCCATATTCATGGTCGGGTCCCTTGACCTCGCACGCGATCGTGCATTTCTGGTCCGAGGCGTCGAAATGCGTGATCGTGCCCGCGCCCGATTTGCCGGCGATCAGATTTTTCCAGGTGGTTTCGACATCGGCGCCCAGCGGCGTCACCAAACCCAAACCTGTCACCACAACCCGGCGCATAATCATTCCTTTCATCGGCCCCTGCCCCCGCAGCGAGCCGCGTCGATTCCTAAAGACGCATATCCATAAAAAAAGCTTCCCGGCCACTGCGCACGAGCGCTCGGGACCGGGAAGCCGGAAATGCGTGGGCGGCGTTGCCGCCGCATCCGGCCACGCCGGATCGCAGGGCTTTAGCCCTTGTTCGCTTCGATATAGTCGATCGCATCCTTGACGGTGGCGATCTTTTCCGCCGCATCGTCGGGGATTTCGACACCGAATTCTTCTTCGAACGCCATCACCAGCTCGACGATATCGAGGCTGTCGGCGCCCAGGTCATCAATGAAGCTCGCTTCTTCGGTGACCTTGTCGGCTTCGACGCCCAGATGTTCGACAACGATCTTTTTAACCTTTTCGGCCGAATCGCTCATGCACAGTTCCTTTTTTCTGACTATGTCGTGAATGTTGAAAATTGCCCTAGTGCGCGTGGGCGGGGCTGGCAAGAGGGCTGGCTTCGGTGGTGCGGCGAAGCGCCGCATCGACCAAGACTTCCTCCGCAGCGCTATATGCCGACCGTGTCCCTTTCTGCCCCTCCGGCACCTGCGTGACGAAATAGGCAATGCCCTCGCCACCTTCAAGGTCGAACCACAGGCCGGACCGCAATCCATAGGCATCGCCCGAATGGCCGAGGCGCAACCGTCCGTCGCCGAACAGGTCGTCGCGGCAGGCCGGATCGGATAGCGCCGGACCGCCCGTGCTGTGCATAGCTATGCCATATTCGCAGAAAAATCCGCCGGTCCCTTCACCGCTGGTCGGATGCACGCGCGCCATCGCCTCCAACCGCGCGAGGCTTTCGGGTTTGAGGAAATTCTCGCCGCGGCGCAGCAGCATTACGCCGATGCGCGCAAGGCCATTCGCCGAAATCCGCAGTCCCCCTTGCGGACTGAACCCCGCGCCGTGCCGCGCGAGGCGATAGCGCGCGAGGTCGCAGCTGCCGTCGGCGGCCGGAACGACCGGGCATGGCGGCCGAACGCCTTGCAAATCGTCGCGCACGACCGCGCCGTCGGCGCCGCGCAGCGTGACCGCCCGCGCGACCGCGGCGTCGCTGCACGTCGGCCAGTTGAAGCAGGCGTCGAGGCCGAGCGGCTGCATGACCAGCCGTGCCATCGCCGCATCGAAACGCTCTCCCGTCGCGCCCTCGATCGCCGCCGCCACGACCGGATAGTTGAGGTTTGCATAGGCAAAATCGCCCGCGGGCGGACGCGCAGCGTCCCAGGCGGCTGGATTGCCGAGCGCCGCTTCGAGATCGGCGCCGAGCGGCAGGGCATAGTCGACATTGTCGGCGAGCCCCGACCGGTGGCCGAGGAGCTGCGCGAGCGTAACCGGGCGATCGGGATAAACCGGATGCCGCAGTCGCCAACCGAGATAGGCCGATACGTCGCGGTCGAGATCGAGCTTTCCCGCTTCGACGAGGCGCAGCACCCCGAGCGCGACGACGAGCTTCGAGATCGATGCGATGCGAACCGGATCGTCGGGGGTCAGCGGCCGCGTGTTCGCGGCATCTGCGAACCCTTCGGCGACGCGCGTCTCGATCCGCCCTTCGCGGTCGAAACGCACCGCAACCGCCGCGGACGGAGGCGCGGCGGCGAGCGTCAGCAGGGCCAGTGCGGTGAACATCGCGCCATCCTGCGCAGCGCCGCCCGCGTCGTCAAGGCGCGCCGTCAGGGTGCGGTTTTTGCCTGAACGACACCCGATTCGCGGAGCGCCGCCGAGGCACGCTGGATGACCACCGGCGTGATCATGAACCGGCCCAGCACCCGTTCAGGCGCCGCGTCGGCGGGTTGGCGGGTGTAAGTGAGCAGGCGCTGCCATTGCGCGCGCGCCGCGGCGACATCGCCCTGTTGCGCCAGCACGATCGCCCGCACCATCATATATTGCGGCTCCATGTTGCTCGGCGACGGCATCTGGTCGAGAATCTTCCGCGCCTCCGCCAGCTCGCCGCGCTGCGACAACAAAAAGGCCAGCGTGACCGCAGGAACGCGGGGATAGGAGGAATCGAGTTGCAACGAGCGCCGGAGCAGAGCCTCGCCCTCGGTCGCCTGTCCGCAGGTCAGCTTGAACAGCCCGAGGAAACCCGAGATGTCGGCGTCATAGGGGTTCAGCGCGATCGCAGCGTCGCCCATCGCATTGCCGCGAGCACAATTTCCCGAATAGAAATTCGCGCGCGCCATCGCGAACAGCCCCGCCGTGGAATTCGGGCTGCTTTCATAGGAGCGTAGCGCCAGCGCGCGCGCCTCAGCCAACGCCTCGCGGCCCGCCGGCGTCATCCGCTGCGGCTGCCAGTCGCCATAGCGGACGAGCGACAGCGCGGTCAGCGCAACAGGGTCGCGCGGATTGCCCGTCAGCGTCGCGCGCAAGCACGCGTCGACCTGCTTCACCGCCATGACATTGCGCATCTGGCGCATCCGGTTGAACTGCGCCAGGCAGGGGAAGCCCGGCGAAAAATTGTCGGGTTGGCGCTGGACCTGGTCGCGCACGATCACCCCATAATCGCCCGCAAGCTGGGCAATCAGCGGTTCGATCGCGAAGAATTCCGGGGTTTCCTGCTGGGTCAGGCGAAGCTGCTGCGACCAGATCGCGCGCTGGTCGGCGACGCGATTGAGAACGAGCGTGACGTCGGTGTTTCCTTCGGTCGTGCGGACGAGCGACGTATCGAGCCGATAATCGCCGTTCCGGGGCGCGGTGCTGCCCGGCGCTTTCGCACTGAGCAGGTCGACCAGCTCGAAGCGGCGGAGCCCGTCGCGCAGCTTGCCGTCGAGCGCCCGCGCCAGCGCGCGCGATTCGGGTGAGTTTCCGGCGGCCGGTGCGCTGACCTCCAACAGGGGGACGGGCACCGGATCGCTCACGAACAATTGGCCGGGGCCGCCGCGCAGCATCCACAATGTCAGGAGCGCGAGCCCGAGAAGGATCAGGACGACGATCCAGCGGCCGAGGCGCGGACCACCGTCATGCCGCCGATGCGCGCCGCCCGATGCAGGCGGCCGTCCCGACGTTGCGGCAAGCGGTGCCGCTTTGACGTCATCGGCGGCCGCCGGCTCGTCGGCCGATCGCGCCGACGGCGGCGCCGCGCGATATTGGACAACGACCTCGTAGCTGCCCTGCGGCACGCGCAGCCGGTGCACCCACGGCGTGTCGGCATAATAGCGGTCGAGCAGGCTGCGCAGCCGCCCCACCATGACCCGCGGATAGCTGTCGACGGCGGGATCGAAATCCTCGCTGCGGCCCAGCGCCTCGGTCGCGATCGCATAGGCTTTGGGCGAGCTGCGTCCGCCGCGCAGGCGGTGTTCGACGAGGAATTGCAGCAAACGCGACAGCACCGGCGAGCGCGTGAACATCGGGGAATCGAGCAGGCGCTCGAGTTCGTCCGCGATGATCCGGTCGGTCTCGCCGGGATCCTGTGTCTCGTTCGCTTTCGCGTGGTCCATGCTACCCTCAAATGCCCCCGACGGGCGGTGTGGTAGATACGCCAATCAGCCAGCGCGGCCACCCATTGTTACTTCGACGTAACGGTAACACGGTAGCCTTGGTTCATATCAGAAGAAGTGCGTCTCGCCAATCTGCAAGGAAATGCGCGAAAACAGGTTAACGATTGGTTATCAAACGGCAACATCACAGCGTGTGACCCCTTGTAACTGCCGCGCTTTCGAAATTGTGTCATTCTTGGACCGTCGCGGCATTCCTACGATGACGCGGCGTGAAGCCGAAAGGCGAAAGGTGCGAGCTGGTCCCTGGCGCCTTTCGATCCCCCTCAGGCTTCATTCTGAGACTTCGCCGGGCGGCCCAACAGCCCCACCTGTTCGCCGCCCGGCAAGTCGACCGCCCCTCCCTAACGGCGATTGGTCGACGAACGCTGCGGCCATAGGCGCAACGCGAGCGCGGCGATCATGATCGATCCGAAAGCGATGCCGACGATCCGCTTGTCCGGATCGTCGCCAAAGGCGCGACCGGCATAGCTCGCGGTGAAGATGAACCAGATATAATAGATGCCGAACCGGTGGAGGCGCCGCCACCATTTGCCGAGCCGCCGCTGCCACCCGTCGGTCGAGGTCAGCGCCATCAGGTAGAGAATGGTATAGGCGAGCCCGCCGCCGATCAGCGACTGCCATGTCCGCCCCGGTGCATAGACGATGATGTTGATGCCGAGCGCGACGAGGTGGATCGTGTGCGCGAGCGCAAAGCCCAGCCCCCATTGCCGTCGCCGGCGAAGGACGGCACGCGTCGCGGGGCCCGGCCAGCGGCGCACCAGCGTCGAGGCAAGGAAGGCTGCAAGGAACAGCGGCAGGCCGGCGCGCGCGGTCCATCGCGCGGCCAACCCCGCACGCTCGGCGGCATCGCCCCCCGCGAGCAATCCCGCCGCGACCGCCAGCAAGCCGGCGAGCAAGCCGAGCAGCAGCGGGACCGATCGGCGATCGAGCCAACGGGTCAAGCCGAAGCCTTCGCGATATGGTGGGCGCCAAGCAAATTGCCGCGGCGCTCGCCCGTTTCCGAAACCATGTAAACGCCCCCCTCCGTCCTTCTTCGGTCCCCTAACGAAAAGGGGCGCCGGTTTCCACCGACGCCCCTGTCTCTCTTCGAAAAACGAAGGCTTAGGTTGCCGCCGGCGCCTTGCACGGGCCGGTGTGGGTCTGCGTCATCTGCATGACCATTTCCATGTCGCCACCGGTCGGAACCTTGCCCTTGGTGGTGATGGTGACGTCGCTCTTCTTGGCTTCCATCGTACCGGTCATCGCCATGTCGACCGTCTGGCCGTTGGCCTTGCAGGTGCCGGCGATATCGATCTTCCCGCCTGCGATATCCTTCTTCGACCAGGTGCATTCACCGCCGTTGCCCGGCCCCTTGGCGAGCTCGGCTGCGATATCTTCCTTGTCGACCTGCTCCTGCGTGAAGCACTGGTCCATGCCGCTGGCGCCTTCCATCATCTTCGCCATGCCGTCCTTCATTTCGGGCGGCATGCCGGGGACTTCGAATTTCACCAGCTTGACGTCGGTTTTCCAGTTGCCGGCTTCGCGCTTGACCGGACCACCGGCGGCGTTTTCGCTCTTGCCGCAACCCGACACTGCCAGCGCAACGCCAAGCGCCGCGACCGTCACAAATTTCTTCATAAAATCATCCTCCTGTTTGGCAAAGGGGGGAAACCCCGACGCCGCGATTTGGTTGCGAGCCATTATAATTGTCGTTGGCCCCAATCGATACCATATTGGCAGCGATGGCAATCCAGATTCGCACTTCGCTCGACGAAATCGACACGGCAGAGGGCTATGTCCCGCACCGTCCCGCCCGCCCCGACAAGGTCGAAGGCGGCAAGCGATTTGAACTGGTTAGCGATTATGAACCCGCGGGCGACCAGCCGACGGCGATCAGGGAACTCGTCTCGACCGCACTGACAGGCGAACGCGACCAGGTCCTGCTCGGCGTCACCGGGTCGGGCAAGACCTTCACCATGGCGAAGGTCATCGACGAACTGCAGCGCCCTGCCCTCATCCTCGCACCGAACAAGATCCTCGCCGCGCAGCTCTATGGCGAGTTCAAGAGCTTTTTCCCGAACAATGCGGTCGAATATTTCGTCAGCTATTACGACTATTACCAGCCCGAAGCCTATGTGCCGCGCAGCGACACCTATATCGAGAAGGAAAGCTCGGTAAACGAGGCGATCGACCGCATGCGCCATTCGGCGACGCGCGCGCTGCTCGAACGCGACGATGTGATCATCGTCGCCTCGGTGTCGTGTCTCTATGGCATCGGGTCGGTCGAGACTTACTCGGCGATGATCTTCGATTTGAAGAAGGGCCAGGTCGCCGACAGCCGCGAAATCATCCGCAAGCTCGTTGCGCTGCAATACAAGCGCAACGATCAGGCCTTTGCGCGCGGCAATTTCCGCGTGCGCGGCGACAGCCTCGAAATCTTCCCCTCGCACTATGAGGATATGGCGTGGCGCGTCAGCTTCTTCGGCGACGAGATCGAGGAGATCACCGAGTTCGACCCGCTGACGGGCAAGAAGATCGCGACCCTCAACTATGTCCGCGTCTTCGCCAACTCGCACTATGTGACGCCGGGGCCGACGCTGAAGCAGGCGTCGGAGGCGATCCGCCACGAACTCGCCGAGCGACTCAAGGAACTCGAAGCCGAAGGCCGATTGCTGGAGGCGCAGCGGCTCGAACAGCGCACCAATTTCGACCTCGAAATGATCGCCGCGACGGGAAGCTGCGCGGGGATCGAGAATTACAGCCGCTTCCTCACCGGCCGCCTGCCCGGCGAGCCGCCGCCGACCCTGTTCGAATATCTGCCCGACAACGCCCTGCTCTTCGTCGACGAGAGCCACCAGACGATCCCGCAGATCGGCGCGATGTCGAAGGGTGACCATCGCCGCAAGATCACGCTCGCCGAATATGGCTTCCGCCTGCCCTCGTGCATCGACAACCGGCCGCTGCGCTTCGCCGAATGGGACATGATGCGCCCGCAGACGGTCAGCGTGTCGGCGACGCCGGGGACGTGGGAGATGGACCGCACGCAGGGCGTGTTCGCCGAACAGGTGATCCGCCCCACCGGCCTGATCGACCCGCCGGTGTTCATCAAACCGGTCGAGGAACAAGTCGACGACCTGATCGCCGAAGCGAAGGCGACCGCTGCGGCGGGCTATCGCACTCTGGTAACGACACTGACGAAACGGATGGCCGAGGACCTCACCGAATTCCTCCACGAAGCCGGCCTCAAAGTCCGCTACATGCACTCGGACGTCGAGACGCTCGAGCGCATCGAGATCATCCGCGACCTCCGGCTCGGGGTGTTCGACGTGCTCGTCGGGATCAACCTGCTCCGCGAGGGGCTCGACATTCCCGAATGCGGGCTCGTCGCGATCCTCGACGCCGACAAGGAAGGTTTCCTGCGCAGCGAAACCTCGCTCGTCCAGACGATCGGCCGCGCCGCGCGTAACGTCGACGGCCGCGTCATCCTCTACGCCGATCGCATCACCGGCAGCATGGAGCGCGCGATGCGCGAGACCGACCGCCGCCGCGAAAAGCAGGAAGCGTATAACGCCGAGCACGGCATCACCCCGACGACGATCAAGCGCAACATCGGCGACATCATCGCACATGTCGCGTCGAAGGACGGGGTGGTGATCGACATCGGCGAGGACAAGCCGCAGCACATGGTCGGCCACAACCTCCGCGCGTATATTCAGGAGCTCGAAAAGAAGATGCGCGATGCGGCCGCGGACCTCGAGTTCGAGGAAGCGGGGCGCCTGCGCGACGAGATCCGTAAGCTCGAGGCCGACGAGCTGGGGCTGCCCCTGGACGAACAGGTCGCGCCGCGCGTCGGGCGCTCGAACGAGGGCAAGCCGGGAACACGCAAGGGGCGGTTCGGCAAGCAGAGCAAGACGAAATGGGGGCGGTGACCGCCAGATGACCGTGATCCGATGGGGCATGATCGGCTGCGGCAATGTGACCGAACGCAAGAGCGCGCCAGCCTATCAACAGGTGGATGGGTTCGCCTTGCACGGCATATTCAACCGGACCCGCGCGAAGGCGGAAGGTTATGCGGCGCGTCACGGCGTCCCGCGGATATTCGACAGCGCCGCCGACCTGATCCACGCGCCGGATATCGATGCCGTCTATATCGCAACCCCGCCCGACAGCCACGAAGCCTATGCGATCGAGGTCGCGCGCGCCGATAAACCCTGCTGCATCGAAAAGCCGATAGCGCCCGATCATGCCGCGTGCGTGCGCATCCGCGACGCGTTCGCCGAGCGGGGAGTGCCGCTCTTCGTCGCTTATTATCGCCGTTCGCTTCCCCGGTTTCGGCAGGTCCAATCCTGGATCGACGAAGGCGCGATCGGAACCGTTCGCCACATCCACTGGACACTGACCAAGCCGGCCGGCCCCGCCGATCTGTCGCAAGACAATTGGCGCGTCGACGCAAATATCGCCCCCGGCGGATATTTCGACGACCTCGCGAGCCACGGCCTCGATCTCTTCTGCTGGCTGTTCGGCGAGGTGGAGGAAGTTGCGGGCTTCGCCGTCAATCAGCAGGGTCGTTACGGCGCGGCGGATGCGGTGACGGGGTGCTGGCTGCACAAGGGCGGCGTCACCGGATCGGGAAGCTGGAACTTCGGCGCAGCCGAACGGCGGGACCGCGTCGAAATCACCGGCAGTGCAGGCCGCATCGTCTTTTCGATCTTCGACGAAGCCCCGTTCCGGCTCACGCGCGGCGATGAAAGCCTCGAGAGCGTCATCGCCAATCCGCAGGCCATCCAGCTCTTTCACGTCGAAGCGATGCGCGACCATCTCGCCGGTCGCTTGATCCATCCCTCCACAGGTGACAGCGGCGCACATACCGCGTGGGTGATGGACCGGATCCTGTCGCGCCGGTGATCCGCCGCCGGCCCGCTTCGACGAAACCTCGCCCGTAACCGACAAGTAACCTTGCCGCCGTGCCGGCCGCTGCATAGGGTCGCCCCGAAACCGGGGAGAAATATCTATGAAATCGGGTCTGTCGCTCATCGCCTTGGCGCTTGCCTTCACCGCGCCCGCCACGCTCCACGCGCAGGACAAACCCGACGACGCCAGCGCAGCGAAGGCGAAGGTCGAAAAGCCCGCCGACTATGAACCGCAGGTCCGCACGACCAAGCTCAGCGGCACCTTCGGCGGCCAGCGGATCAACTATGCCGCGACGATCGGCGAAACGATCATCAGGAACAAGGACGGCGTTCCCGAAGTCGCGGTCGTGACAACCGCTTACGTCAAGGAACCGCGCGACCCGAGCAGGCCGATCACCTTCCTGTTCAACGGCGGCCCCGGATCGGGCACCGTCTGGTTGATGATGGGCGCCTTCGGGCCGAAGCGCGTCGCGATCCCCGGCACAGGCGTCGACGACGGCGCGCCGCCCTATCCGATCGTCGACAACCCCGATGCGCTGCTCGACGTGACCGACGTCGTGTTCATCGACCCGCCGGGCACCGGTTTCTCGCACCTGATCGGCAAGGCGAAGCCCGAGGATTATTACGGGGTGACCCAGGATGCGAAACTCGTCGCCGAGGTGATCCGCCGCTGGCTCAACGACAATGGCCGCTGGAACAGCCCCAAATATCTCGGCGGTGAAAGCTATGGCACGACGCGATCGGCCGCGGTCGCGAACCAGCTGATGAACGAGACGTACAACGATGTCGCCTTGAACGGCATCATCCTCATTTCGACCGTGCTCGATTTCGCTGCGGGCGCCGATACGCCGGGCAATGAGTTGTCTCCGATCACCAACCTGCCCTCGATGGCGGTGACCGCGCTCTATCACGGCAAGGCGACGGCTTCGTCGCCCGAAGCCTTTGCCGAGGAAGCGCGGCAATGGGCGATCGGTCCCTATGCCACCGCGCTGCTGAAAGGTCAGAAATTGCAGGGCGAGGAGCGCGCCGCGATCCGCCGCGAACTTGCCCGTTTTACCGGCCTGTCCGAAACCTATCTCGAAAGCGCCGACCTGCGCGTCACGCCGAATCGTTTTTACAAGGAATTGCTGCGCGACCGCGGGCTGACCGTCGGGCGGCTCGACAGCCGCTACACCGGCAAGGATTATAACAGCGCGGGCGAAGGCCCCGACAATGATCCGAGCTTCTATGGCATCGACGCGAGCTATACCGCGGCGATCAACAGCTGGAGCCGCGACGGGCTGGGGTTCAAGACCGACCGCGAATATCAGTCGATCGGCCGGATCGGCGGGCAATGGGACTGGCGCCTCGGCGGGCGCGACACCAACGCCTATCTCAACGTTGCGCCCTATCTCGGTCAGGCGCTGCGCGAGAATTCAGGGCTGAAGATCCTCGTCGCGCAGGGCTGGTATGATTTCGCGACGCCCTTTTTCGCCGCCGAATATGCGCTGTCGCGCACCGGCATCCCGCAGGACCGCATCCACTACACCTATTATGGCGCGGGCCACATGATGTATATCCGCGACGAGGACCGGCATAAATTGTCGGCGGATGTGCGGGCCTTCATTCGCGCGCGATAGAACCGCCGATTCTTGCGTGATCCCCGGCGAAGGCCGGGGCCCATAGCGCGATAGCGCGACGTCAGCATTCTTCCGCCTTCGGCCCCGGCTTTCGCCGGGGATCACAAAGGCTATCCGCAACCCCTAACCGGGCATGCCTACCTCAGCACGCCCTTCGCTTTCATCCAGCGAGCATAGAAGAACAGCGCGATGGCAACGGCCCAGATCACGCCGAGGAACATCAAGACGCCTTCTCCGAACAGCGCCTGATATTGCGCCGCCTGCATCCCGACTTGATAAAGGCTCATCAGCGCCAGGCCGATCAGCGAGACGAGAAAGGCCGTGACCGCGTGTCGGTTACGGAGCAGCAGCAGCAAGGTACCGGCCATCGCACCCCAGACGCCGAGTGCCCAGCCGATATCCGCCCAGACCGGATAGGCGTCGACCCACGCAATCTGCTCGGGCTTCAGGCCTGAGCTTTCGAGATACCAGGCCGCCTTGGTCTTGAAGCCGACATAGTCGGAAACCGGAATGCAGTGCCACAGGAACGACAGGATACCGACGGCCCACAGATGCCACGGCGTTTTTTGCGCTTCGGTCATATTCGTCTCCCCCTCCAGAAAGATCAGGCGTAACTACCAGATTTCGCGCTACTCATCAATGTGGTGACATAGTCCCGCAATACAGCAATATTGCGGTCGAAATAGCCGATGTCGCGATAGGTGCGCGCCTGCATCACCGCGCCCTCCATCACCGTCAGAACGAATTCGCCGAGCGCCTTGCGATCGGTCCCCGGCGGGAGGCGGTCGGCGGCGGCATCGAAACAGCCCGCGATCGCGGTGGACCAGTTGGTGAAATTCGCAGCCATCAGTTCGCGGACCACCGGGTCGGGCTCGTGAATCTCGAGCGCGAGGCTGCCGATCGGGCAGCCATAGGTACAATCGGTGACGATCAGGTGGGTGCGATAGCCCGCGAGCAACGCAAAGATGCGCTCGACCGGATCGTCGACCCCCTCCCAGTTCGGCGCGAGCAACATTTCGTCGATCCCGTCGCGATAGAGTTCGAGCACGCCGACGAGCACATCCTGCTTGCCGGGGAAGAAATGATAGAGGCTGCCCGAATGGGCCTGGCTGCGCGACAGGATGTCGGAGACCGAGGTCGAGAGATAACCCTTCTCCCAGAACAGCTCCATCGCTGTCATCAGGATGCGCTGGCGCGTATCGGCGGCGTTCATGGCGGCTCCTATCCGGCGCGGTCGTAGGCGGCGCGGAGCCAGCCCGCCACATCGTCGCCCGCGTCGCCATCGGCGGCGATGCGCACGCGGTGCGAGACCATCGCATTCCAGCTGCCCGCCAGTTCAAGCTTGCCCGCGGGTTCCTCACCCTTGAGCGCCAGACCGATGTCGAAACGGTCCTTGGTCGACGGCTGGAGCAGCGCGAACTGCTTTTTACGGCGCAGGCTGACATAGCCTTTCTTCGGTGCCAGTTCGACGTCGTCGCCAAACCCCTGCACCAATGCGATCAACCGGTCGTAAAGCGGGCGCCAATGCGCCTTGGCGCCGTCAAACGCTGCCGCAACGAGCGCATCGTCGTCCTGCGATAGCGACGACGACGCGTTGGCGGCATGGACGATCATATTGGCATAGCCGTGGCCGAGGCCATGTTCGGATTTCAGGTGGTTCACCAGCGCCATATGGCCGGCGATGCCCGCGGCGCGCGCGGTAGCGACCCATTCGTCGAGCCCCTTGCCGGTCTTGGCACGGAGGCTTTCGCCCATCTTCTCGAATTCGTCGGCCATCGGCGTCCTCCCTCGTCAAGATGAGTTGATTGAACATTCAACCAAGCAATTTGTCAAGAGGCTTGGCAAGCGGGGAGCCAGCCCCGATATGCGCAGCATGTGCGTCGTTGCCCTTGCTCACCAGACCCATCCCGACTGGCCGCTCATCCTCATCGGCAATCGCGACGAGTTCCACGCACGACCCGCCGCGCCGCTCGCCGAATGGGACGACGGCAGCGGGATCGTCGCGGGCCGCGACATGCAGGCGGGCGGGACATGGCTGGGGGCGCATCGCCCCAGCGGCCGCGTCGTGGTCGTGACCAATGTCCGCGGCGCGATGCCCGATCCCGCGAAGGAGTCGCGCGGCGCGCTGGTGTCGGACCTGCTGCGCGGCGAAGGGCGATTTGCCGACCCCGCGGCCGAAGACCTGCCGCGCTTCAATGTGTTCAACCTGTTCGCGGTGGAAGGCGGTGCAGCGAGGCTGCTGACCAATCGCCCGGTCCCGTTGGTGATGCCGCTCGACCCCGGCATCCACGCGCTCGCCAATGAACCCGTCGACGCGCCCTGCCCGCGCGCCGAGCGGCTGCGCCTTGCCCTCGAAGCGACGGTCGCAGCCGGCAGCGACCCCGAGGGCCTGCTCGACACGCTGATGGCCGAAGACGATCCCGCGCTGTTCCTGCGCGGCGACGTCTATGGAACGCGCGCCTCGACGCTCGTAGCGGTTTCGGCGTCGGGCGACGTCAGGATGATCGAGCGCCGATACGAAAAGGGCGGCCGCCCCATCGGAACGACCGCCCTCACATTTCGTATCGGCTGAGCCGGTCGCGCTTATTTCGGCGCGATCACCATCAGCATCTGACGGCCTTCGGTGCGCGGATGCACCTCGACCTTCGCGATTTCCGACGTCAGCTCGGCGACGCGCTGGAGCACGTTCAGGCCGAGCTGGGTGTGGCTCATCTCGCGGCCGCGGAAACGCATGGTCATCTTGACCTTGTCGCCTTCGCCGAGGAAGTCGAAGACCTTCTTCATCTTCACGTCGAAATCATGATCGTCGATGTTCGGACGCATCTTGATCTCTTTGATTTCCTGCGTCTTCTGGCTCTTGCGTGCGAGGTTCGCCTTTTTCTGCGCCTCATACTTGAACTTGCCGACGTCGAGGAACTTGCACACCGGCGGATCGGCGTTCGGAGACACTTCCACCAGGTCGAGACCCACCTCGGCCGCCTGCTCGATCGCTTCGGCCGTCAGCATTACGCCCAGATTTTCGCCTTCCTCGTCGATCACGCGGACCTTCGGAGAGGCGATGAATTCATTGTAACGCGGGCCGTTTTTCGGCGGCATCGGTGCCATTGGGCGACGGGTCATGGGCGGTGGTATAGCTGTATCTCCTGGGTCGTTTAAAATGGGCGTGCAGCATCGACGCAAAAACACGCGTGACGGTCATATAGTGATCACGGAGCCGTCGTAAAGACTGCCCCGTGCACCTTTTAGCGCTTTTCGGACCGACTGTGGCTGGTCTGCCACTGTCGGCGAACGGCTACCATTTCGTCGGCGCGGGGTCGACGACGCGGAAACCGCCGGCGCCGATTTCGCTGACTTCGAGCGCGCGCTCGGCGATGCCGCGATTGCTGAAACGGAAGATGCCGTCGATGCCGCCGAAACCGTCGGCTGCGAGCAGGCGATTCGCCGGGAAATTGGTGCCCGGCTTCCAGTCGCGCGCGATGCGTACCGTCAGCAGCACCGAATCATAGCCGAGGCTGGCGAGCCGGTACGGCGCCTTGCCGAAACGGGTGCGATATTTGGTCGCGAGCTGGCCATAGAGGCCGTCGGAAACGCTGGCGAACCACGATCCGCGCATCACCGCGCTGCTGCCGAGCGCCGCGTCGGTATTCCAGAGTTCGGTGCCGAGAATCTGCTTGCTGCCCGTGCCCTTGATCACCGGCACCGCGCGAATGGCGTTGCCGCCGCTGTCGGCGATCAGCACCGCGTCCATCGCGCCGGCATTGGCGATCCGCCGCGCCGCGCCGGTCAGCGCCGTCGCGCTGCGGTCATAGCTTTCGACCGCGACGAGCGTGCCGCCCGCTTCGGCAACCGCGGCGCGGAACGCCGCCGCCGAGCGGTCGCCATAGACATTCTTGGGAACGAGCGCGCCGAAGCGCTGATGGCCCTTCGATCGCGAAAAAGCGACGACGCGCTCGACCGACTGGCCGGGGACAAAGCCCATGATGAAGACGCCGTTGCCCGCGACGCTGCTGTCGTTCGAGAAGCTCAGCACCGGCACCTTCGCTTCGCGCGCGACCGGCGCGACCGCGGTGACATCCTCGCTGAGCAAGGGGCCGAGGATCAGCTTGTTGCCGTCGGCGACCGCCTGCCGCGCCGCCGCGGCGGCGCCGAGCGCGGTATCATAGGTGGTGATGCGCACGCGCTCGGTACGCGAATCGAGCAAGGCCAGCGTCGTCGCATTGGCGATCGCGGTGCCCACGTCGGCGTTCGGACCGGTCTGCGGCACGAGCAGCGCGACGCGGTGGCGATCGGTGTCGGTGGGCAGGCCGGGGCCGACATTGTCGTCGGGGTTGGTCGGCGGCGGCGGGGTCGCCGGGCCATTGCTTTTCGGGACGACCTGGCACGCCGCGAGCAGACCTGCCATTGCCACCGCCCCAAGGCCGCGCAGCATCTGACGGCGCGGCGATGCTTTATTTTGGCACTGGCCGGCAGTTTCTGCCATTTTCGGCCTCATGCCAGATTCGAACATCTCAGATTCTCCCTTGCCCGGTCTCTATATCGTCGCGACGCCCATCGGCAACCTCGGCGACGTCACACCGCGTGCCGCCAAGACGCTCGCCTCCGCCGGCGTGATCGCCGCAGAGGATACGCGCGTGACCGCGAAATTGCTGTCGCATCTGGGTTTGCGTGTGCCGATGACCCCCTATCATGATCATAGCGACGAACGCACCCGCGCCGCGCTGGTTGCGCGCATGGAGCAGGAAATTGTCGTTTTGGTGTCGGACGCAGGGACCCCGCTGATTTCGGACCCCGGATACAAGCTGGTGCGCGACGCGCGCGACGCGGGGCGCCACGTCACCACCCTGCCCGGCCCGTGCGCCGCGATCGCCGCGATCACTTTATCCGGGCTGCCGAGCGACCGCTTCCTCTTCGCTGGGTTCCTGCCGAACAAGGCGAAGGCGCGCGCCGACACGCTCGCCGAATTCGCGGCCCTGCGCGCCACGCTCGTCTTCTACGAAAGCGGGCCGCGGCTGTCGGCGTCGCTCGCCGCGATGGCCGAAGGGCTCGGCGACCGCGAAGCGGCGGTCGCACGCGAAATCAGCAAGCTGTACGAGGAATGCGTCACCGGCACGCTGACCGAGCTTGCCGCGCGTTACGCCGACGCACCGCCGAAGGGCGAGATCGTCGTGATCGTCGGCCCGCCGGGCGAGGCGGTGGCCGAAGAGGCCGACGACGATACGCTCGACGCGGCGCTGCGTGAAGCGATGGCCGACAAGCCCGTGGCGCAGGCGGCGAAAGCCGTCGCCAAACGCTTCGGCCTCGACCGCCACGACGTGTACGCACGCGCGCTGACGCTGAAAGAGCAGGCTTGAACCGCGCTGCCGCCGAGGCGCGCGGACGCAAGGCCGAGCGCCGCGCAGCATGGTGGCTGCGCCTCCACGGCTGGCGCATATTGGGCGAGCGGCTCCGCGTCCCCGTCGGCGAGGTCGACCTCGTCGCGCGGCGCGGGCGCACGGTCGCCTTCATCGAGGTCAAATGGCGCGACCGCGCCGCCGACCTCGACCTCGCCATCGACCAGTATCGCCTGCGCCGCGTCGCCGCGGCGGCCGAAATGCTCGGCCCGCGCTTCGCCGGTCCGCGCGACGACATACGGATCGACGTGATGCTCCTTGCACCAAGGCGCCTGCCACGCCATCTGGTCCACGTCTGGCAACCCTGAGGAAGATCGAATGACCCTGCGCGCTGCGGTACAAATGGACCCGATGGACGGTATCAACATCGGGGGCGACAGCAGTTTCGCGCTGATCCTGAAGGCGCTCGATCGCGGCTACGAACTCTATCATTATGACGTGCGCGGACTGACGTGGGAGGCCGGGCGGCTGACGACGAAGGCGCACCGTATCCTCGAAGCCCGGCGCGAGGCCGGCGCCCATTATAAATTCGGCGACGAGGTGCTGCTCGACCTCGGCCGCGACGTCGATGTCGTGCTGATGCGGCAGGACCCGCCCTTCGACCTCGGCTATCTCACCGGCACATGGCTCCTCGAACGGCTCGCGGGCGAGACATTGGTCGTCAACGATCCGGTTTCGGTGCGCAACGCGCCCGAAAAGGTCTTCGTGCTCGACTTCGCCGAGTTCATGCCGCCGACGATGGTGACGCGCGATCTCGACGCGGTGAAGGATTTCCAAGCGCGCCACGGTGCCGTCGTGATCAAGCCGCTCCACGGCAACGGCGGCAAGGCCGTGTTCAAGATCGATGCCGACGGCAGCAACCTCGGCGCACTCGTCGAGCTTTTCGGACAGGTCTGGCCCGAACCCTTCATGGTCCAGCAATTCCTGCCCAGCGTGTCGAAGGGCGACAAGCGCATCGTGCTCGTCGATGGCGAGGTCGCGGGCGCGATCAACCGCAAGCCCGGCGAAGGTGAATTCCGCTCGAACCTCGCGGTCGGCGGCTATGCCGAGGCGGCCGAACTCACCCCGCGCGAGCAGGAAATCTGCGACATACTCGGCCCGCAGCTTCGCGAACGCGGGCTCGTCTTCGTCGGCATCGACGTGATCGGCGGCGAATGGCTGACCGAAATCAACGTCACTTCGCCCACGGGGATCGTCGCGATCGACCGTTTCAACAACAGCGATACGGCGGGGATGATCTGGGACGCGATCGTCCGCCGGATCGGCTGACGCCCCCGCGCGTTCCCCCCGCATGACCGATTTCATCCTGAACCTGATCCAGAGCTGGGGCTATGTGGGGATTTTCGTCCTCATGTTCCTCGAAAATGTCTTCCCGCCGATTCCTTCCGAAGTGATCATGGGGCTCGGTGGGATCGCCGTTTCCAAGGGGCATTTCGATTTCTGGCCGCTCGTCGCGGTCGCGGTCGCGGGCACGACCGCGGGCAACTGGATCTGGTACGGCGTCGGCCGCTGGATCGGCTATGAACGGCTCAAACCCTTCATCGACCGCCACGGCCGCTGGCTGACGCTCGACTGGGCCGAAGTCGAACGGATGCACAATTTCTTCCTGAAATACGGCCCCGCGATCGTCTTCGTCGCGCGCTTCATGCCCGTCGCGCGCACGATGGTGTCGCTGCCCGCGGGCATGGTGAAGATGAACCAGGCGAAATTCCTGCTCTGGACCGCCGCCGGCTCGACGATCTGGATCGCGGCGCTCGCGGGCGCGGGAAACTGGTTCGGCGGGCGGTTCGCCAATCTCGACGCCTTCGTCGGCCCCGTCGCGCTGGTCGCGATCGGCTCGCTCGTCGTCGTCTATATCTATCGCATCATCACCTGGAAGCCGAAGCAGGCCGATTAGGCGCGCGGGTGCGCGCTGCGATAGATGTCGAGCAGATGCGCGGCATCGACCGCGGTATAGACCTGCGTCGAGGCAAGGCTCGCGTGGCCGAGCAATTCCTGCAAACTGCGTAGGTCCGCCCCGCCCGCGAGCAGGTGCGTCGCAAAACTATGACGCAGCGCATGCGGCGTCGTGCGTTCGGGAAGCCCCAGCGCGCGGCGCGCCGACCGCACGCTCGCGCGCACGACGCCGGGCTGGAGCGGCCCGCCGCGCGCGCCGAGGAACAGCGGCGTTTCCTTCGCGATCGGCCAGGGGCAAGCCTCGACATAGCGCAACACCGCGGCGGCGACTGCGGGCAGGACCGGGACGATGCGCGTCTTGTTCCGCTTCCCCGTCACGCGCAGCGTCTCGCCAAGCGGCAGCACCGCGCCGGTGAGCGACAGCGCCTCGCCGATGCGCAGCCCCGCCCCGTAAAGCAGCAACAGCAGCGCGAAGTCGCGCGCGCCGACCCAGCCCTCGCGCGCATGATCCTCGACATCCTGCACCAGCGCGAGCGCTTCGGCGGGCGAAACCGGACGCGGCAGGCCTTTCTTGACGCGCGGCCCGCGCATCTGCGGTACGCTCGCGTTCGACCCGCCGACGAAGCGCAGGAAGGTCCGCAGCGCCGAAAGCTCGCGCGCTGCCGACGCATTGCCCAGCCCCTCGGCGCGCCGCTCGGCCAGATAGGCGCGCAGGTCGTTCGGGGTCAGCGTCTTCAACATGCGCGCATCGACCGCTCCGCCGCGATGCCGCGACAGGAAAGCGAAAAAGCGTGTCGCGGTGGCGATATAAGCACGGCGCGTGTGCTCCGACCGGCGCTTCTCGTGCGCCAGATGGGCATCCCAGTCACGGATCAACATGTCGCTCAAAACCGGCCTCGCTTTGGCGCGAGCCTAGCCCGTCCGCACCACCTCGGAAAGGATCGAGTCGAGCAGCAATATCCCGTCATCGGTGACCGCGAGCCGATCTTCGTCCTGCCGCATCAGTCCTTGCCCCGCCAGCCGCGCCACCGCCCTTTCATCGACGAACGCTTCGCGCGGCAACCCGCTGCGTGCTTCGATCCGCGCGAGGTCGATCCCTTCGGCCAGCCGCAGCCCCATCAGCATCGCCTCGGTCGCGCGTTCGTGCGCTGGCAGGTCGCTCTCGTGCCTGAGCCCGTGGCCGTTGCGTGTCACAGCCGCGATGAAATTTTCGGGTTTCTTGTGCCGCTCGGTCGCCTGTCCCAGCCGCCGTCCGTGCGCCCCCGGACCAACCCCCGCATAATCGGCGTAGCGCCAATAAGCGAGATTGTGGCGGCTCTCCTGCCCGACACGCGCATGGTTTGAGACTTCATAGCGCGGCAGGCCCGCAGCGCGTGTCATCGCCTGCGTCGCGTCGAACAGGTCGGCGGCGGTGTCGCCGTCGGGAATGGTGAGGTCGCCCTTCGCCGCGAGCGTCGCGAAGCGCGTGCCGGGCTCGATCGTGAGCTGGTAAAGCGAGAGATGATCGGTGCCAAAGGCGAGCGCGCCCGCCAGCTCGGTTTCCCACGCCGCGATCGACTGCCCCGGCCGCGCATAGATCAGGTCGAAGCTGACGCGCGCGAAATGCTCCTGCGCGGTGGCGATCGCACGCCGTGCCTCATCCTCGCTGTGCGCGCGACCCAGGAATTCAAGCACTTCGGCATCGAAGCTCTGGACGCCTATCGAAACGCGATTGACCCCGGCTGCGGCGAGGTCGGCGAAATTGGCGACCTCGACCGAATTGGGGTTCGCCTCGAGCGTGATCTCGACGTCGTCGGTGAGCCCCCATGTGCTCTCGGCCGCCGCGATCACCGCCGCGACGGTTGCGGGCGGCATCAGGCTGGGCGTACCGCCGCCGAAGAAGATCGACCCCACCGTGCGCCCCGGCAACAACGTCGCCTCATGCCGCAAATCGGCCAGCAACGCCTCACGCCACACCCCTTGATCGACACTCTCGCGCACATGGCTGTTGAAGTCGCAATAGGGGCATTTCGACACGCAAAACGGCCAATGGACATAAAGGGCGAGCGGTTCGGCCATTTGCAGCGATATAGTCGCTTTGCGCGGAAAGTCAGTCGTCAGGTTCGAAGACGTAAAATCGCCCATCCGATTGATTGTAAGGTGTCGCCAGCTGCCAGATATTCGAGCCAGAGGGGGCTTTGGCCGATTCCGCTTCGAGACGCGCCGCACCGCCTTCTTCGTCTTCCGTAAAAAAGCAATGTCCGCCGCTAGCCGATCGCCGGGCTCGAAGCCAACCAATGCGCCAAATGTCAACGATCTCCAGCGAAAGACCTTCACCGCCGTCGGCGAAGAACGGCGCTTCCGACCATTCCCGCTCCAACGCCAAAAGAGCGGTGGCTTTCGCCTCTTCGATGCTCGCCGTTATTGCGGTTCGTGTCGTGAAGAACCCGGCATAGCCTTCAAGAGGCGGGTCCCACAGACCGCGAAGGAGAACACGATAATAGGCCATCGGCAGCTTAGAAAGCCCCCGCCACCAGCTTCGAAAAAGCGTCGGCGCGGTGGCTGATCGCATGCTTTTCCGCCGGATCGATCTCCGCATAAGTCAGCATGTTACCGATCGGAACGAACACCGGATCATAACCGAAGCCGAGTTTCCCGCGCGGCGGCCAGGTCAGGCTCCCGTCGGCGGCCCCTTCGTACACATCGGCATGGCCGTCGGGCCAGGCGATCGCGAGGGTGCAGATGAAGCGCGCGCTGCGGTCGACGTCGGGGCCCTGCTCGGCGAGCAGGCCTTCGACCTTGCCCATCGCCATATACCAGTCGCGCCCCGGATTGCCCTCGAACCATTGCCGTTCGGCCCAGTCGGCGGTGTAGACGCCGGGCCGTCCCGAGAGTGCCGCGACTTCGAGGCCGCTGTCGTCGGCGAGCGCAGGCAATCCCGACCCCGATGCACTCGCGTGCGCCTTCAGCAAGGCATTCTCGCGAAAGCTCGTCCCCGTCTCCTCGGGCTCGGGAAGCCCGAGGTCGCCCGCCGACACCGGCTCGATCCCAAAGGGTTCGAGCAGCGCGCGAATTTCGCGCACCTTGCCCGCATTATGGCTGGCGATGACGAGCTTGCCTGGGGCGAGCTTGCGCGTCATCTCAGCGACCCGTTGCCTTGTCCTGCGCCGCGAAAATCTCGCCGCAACCGATGCGCGCGAGGCGGAGCAGGCGGAGCAGGCCTTCCTCGTCGTACGTCGCGCCCTCGGCGCTCGCCTGCACTTCGACGATCTGGCCCTTGCCGGTGAGCACGAAATTGCCGTCGGCCTCGGCGACCGAATCCTCGTCATAATCGAGGTCGAGTACCGGCGTGCCGTTGTAGATGCCGCACGAGATCGCGCCGACCTTGTCGACGATCGGATCCTCGGCGATCGTCTTCGCCGCGAGCAGCTTGTCGACCGCGAGGCGCAGCGCGACCCACGCGCCCGAGATCGATGCGGTGCGCGTACCGCCATCGGCCTGGATCACGTCGCAATCGATGATGATCTGGCGCTCGCCGAGCTTCTTCATGTCGACGATGGCGCGCAAGGAACGGCCGATAAGCCGCTGGATTTCCTGCGTCCGGCCCGACTGCTTTCCCTTCGCCGCTTCGCGGCTGCCGCGCGTGTGCGTCGCGCGGGGCAACATGCCATATTCGGCCGTCACCCAGCCCTGCCCCTTGCCGCGCAGGAAGGGCGGCACCTTCTCGTCGACGCTCGCGGTGACGAGCACCTTCGTATTGCCGAAGCTGACGAGCACGCTGCCCTCGGCATGGATGGTGAATTCGGTTTCGATGGCGATGGGACGCATCTGGTCGGGCGCGCGGCCTGAGGGGCGCATGAGATATCCTTTCGACTGGTGATGGCCGAGGCCCTTAGGCGGCTGCCTTCATTCGCTCAACCGCATCTTGAAGAATTCGGGGATTATTGCCAATTGCTCCCGCCAGGCCACGAGGGGCCATTTCTACGCGTCCATCAGCCCGAGAAGCTGGTCCGACGGCACCGGCCCCGATTTCAGGAACCCCTGCCAGGTCGCGACGCCGATTTCGGACAGGCGCGCGAGCTGCCGCTCATTCTCGATCCCCTCGGCCACCACGAGCAGGCCGAGCGCCCGCGCGAGGTCGACGATCGCGCGCACGACGATGCGGTCGCGGTCGCTGCCGTCGATCGTGCGGGTAAAGCCGCTGTCGATCTTGAGATAATCGATCGGCAACCGCGCGAGCAGCGACAGGCTGGAATAGCCGGTCCCGAAATCGTCGATCGCGACCGCGACGCCGAGCGCGCGGATCTGCGCGAGCTGGTCGGCGGCGCTCGCCGGGTCGCTCAGCATCGCCTGTTCGGTGAGCTCGAGCGTCAACCGGTCGGGATCAACCTTGGCGGCCTTGGCCATGCCCGCGAAGCGGCCGGCAAATTCGGGATCGCCCAGGTCGGCGGCGGTGATGTTGAGCGACACGCGCAGCTTCGCCAACGCCTTCGGCCAGGTCGCCATTTCGGCAAGCGCGACGCGGTGCGCATGTTCGGTGAGCTCGCATTCGAGCCGCGCGGCGCGCGCCGCGGTGACCAGCGGTCCCGCGCCGAGCAGGCCGAGTTCGGGATGCTGCCAGCGGAGCAGCGCCTCGACCCCGGTCATCTCGCCGGTGCCGACGTCATATTGCGGCTGGTAGTGGATCACCACCTCACCCGCCGACAGTGCGGCATGGACCATCGCCCCGTCGCGCGCCGACGCGGGACGCGCGAGCTGGTCGCCCGCGGCGCGGAGCTGTTCGGCGACCGATTCGTCGCGGGTGATCAACGCCGCCGCGATGCGGATCGACAGCCGGCCGTTCGGATCGCCGACGATCGGTTCGGCGAGCGCGACGTGCAGCGCGCGTTCCTGTGCTCGAAGCGCGCCAAGCGACATCGGCGCTGCCGGCACGATCAGGAAACGCGGCCCGTCGAGACGGTCGACGCACGACCCCTGGCCGAATTCGTCGCTGGCAAAATTTTCGAGCCGCCGCCCGATCTCGTCGAGCACCGAATCGCCCGTCGCGGTCCCCGCGCTATTGTTGATCCGCGCCATCTGGTCGACCTGGACCAGGATGACGCCGGCATCGGCATTGTGCCGCGCGTGCAGCTTTTCGAGTTTATGGACACAGGCGGAAAGGGTCTCGGACAGGCGATTCATCGCATTCCCCTAGCAGGCTTTGCTTGCCAAGCTCGTGCCTTTTGCATCACAATATGCGCGTGGCTGCCACATTTTCCCAACCGGCCGCATCCACGGCGCCCCTGATCGACGGCATTGGCCGCCGGATCAGTTACTTGCGCCTGTCGGTTACCGATCGCTGCGACCTGCGCTGCCGTTATTGCATGGCCGAAGACATGACCTTCCTGCCCAAATCGGCGGTGCTCAGCATAGAGGAAATGGGCGACCTTGCCGAGCGGTTCGTTGCGCGCGGGATCACCCGCATCCGTCTGACGGGCGGCGAGCCGCTGGTGCGACGCGGGATCGACACGCTCGCGATGCGGCTCGGCGCGTTGATCGGCCGCGGGCTCGACGAGCTGACGCTGACCACCAACGCGATGCGCCTCGCCGAACACGCCGCGATGCTCGCCGCGGCGGGGGTGCGCCGCATCAACGTCAGCCTCGACACGCTCGACGCGCACGCCTTTCGCCATATCACGCGCGTTGGCGACCTTTCCGTGGCGCTGCGCGGGATCGACGCGGCGCGCGCCGCCGGGCTGGCGGTCAAGATCAACATGGTCGCGCTCGCGGGGCTGAACGAAGACCAGCTCCTCCCGATGCTCGGCTATTGCGCGGTGAACGGCTGCGACCTCACGCTGATCGAGACGATGCCGCTGGGCGAAGTGTCCGACGACCGCAGCGATCATTATATCCCGCTCCACCATTTCATCGCGCCGCTTCGCGAAGCCCGCGCCATCTGGCCGGTCGACCAGCGCACCGGCGGCCCCGCGCGCTATTTCGCGGTCGAAGACAGCCCGGTCACCCTTGGCCTCATCACCCCGCTCAGCGACAATTTCTGTGCGACGTGCAACCGCATCCGCCTGACCGTCGAGGGACGCGTCTATATGTGCCTCGGCCAGGACGATCATGTCGACCTGCGCGCCGCGCTGCGCGACGGCGGCGACGTCGACGGCTTGATTGATGCGGCATTGGCTGGCAAACCCCGCGCGCATGACTTTCATATCGAACGAGAGTCCAAACCGGCGGTCGCGCGTCATATGAGTGCAACGGGGGGCTGACACGCCGCCCGATATTTTGAGGCACGGGGGGACCGGACCAATATGCATCGCAAGATCGCGCTTGTCGCATCGAATGCGCCCGCGGCCATGGAGGCGGAAGCCGAACTGCGCCCGCTCTACGACTTTGTCGAGCTGGCCGAGGCCGACCTGTTGATCGCGCTCGGCGGCGACGGTTTCCTGCTACATATGCTGCACATGCTGCTCGACCAGCGCCGCAGCCTGCCCGTTTTCGGGATGAACCGCGGCACCATCGGCTTCCTGATGAACGAGTTTCGCGTCGAAGGGCTGCTCGACCGCATCGCCGCCGCGCGTCCGTTCCTCATCCATCCGCTCTCGGGAGATATCACGACGATCAGCGGCGAGCGGCATATCCTGCCCGCGATCAACGAGATTTCGCTGCTGCGCGAAACGCGCCAGGCGGCCAAGCTCGAGGTGATGATCAACGAAAAGACGATGCTCGAGGAGCTCGCCTGCGACGGCGTGCTCGTGTCGACCCCCGCGGGATCGACCGCGTACAACCTCAGCGCCAACGGCCCGATCCTGCCGCTCGAATCGGAAATGCTCGCCCTCACCCCGATCAGCCCCTTCCGCCCCCGCCGCTGGCGCGGCGCGCTCGTCCCCGAATCGACGAGCATCCGTTTCAACGTCCGCGAGGCCGCGAAACGCCCGGTCAGCGCGGTCGCCGACCAGCGCGAAATCCGCGACGTGAAGACGGTTTTGGTGACAACCGACCGCAGCCGACCGCTGACTTTGCTGTTCGATCCCGACCAGGGCCTCGACGAACGCATCGCGATGGAACAATTTATCGTCTGAGAGTCATAAAAGGCGGCAAAACCCCCTTGATAAAGTTGTCGGTTGGCGGCAAAGGGGCCGCCTTGTCCGCTTCGGCGGTGTGTTCCTCGGTAGCTCAGCGGTAGAGCAATCGACTGTTAATCGATCGGTCGTAGGTTCGAATCCTACCCGGGGAGCCAATTACAGCCTCTAAAGCTTTGATTTTAGATAGTTTTTACAGTGGTCGCGAAAATGACCCCACATCCATCCCCACAAAATAATTGCGTTGCGACCCGTCGCTTAGCCGGAAAGGGCAGTCGGCTTACGCATGGTCTGATCTTTCGATCGCATTTCAGAAGCCGATTCTAAGCCCGGCGGCATGCCCCTCGCTCCTCCGCGGTTCTTCTGACATTTTTCCCGAGTAGTCTCCCACTCGATCGTCCGAGCGGTGGGGTGGTCTCCTTTTTTTCACCAGAGCAAAACTTCGGCGAGACGTCACGCGGCGGCCCCATTTTTCCTGAAGGGATGAGCAAACGCGACCCGGCAAAGCGCTATAAACACTTGCTTGCCGCAAGCTATTTGGATAGCGTTGCTGTCAAAATATGGAGAGGAATTGCAGATGCGACGCTCGGCGCCACCGGACGATTCACGTCGCGGCCCAATTGAGACCATTTGACGAAGAACGCCCGCCAACGCTCCCGCGATTCCGGCGAGCGCCGCGAGCAAGCACGCACAGTCCGGCGAATTCCACACGCCGAGCGCGGTGCTCCTTCGAATGACGAGCGTAACAATTCACTTTTGAACCTTTTAGGCATTGAAACAGAGCGGAGTTGACGATCATGTCCCAAGACCAGCTACAACAAGTCAATGAGATGATCCGCTCGGGCCCGGATCTCGGGTCGCTGCCGGTACCGGAATTGCGCGTGGCGTTCGACGGGTTTGGCGATTTTACGCCGTTCGATTCCTCGATCGAGTTCGAGCTTGTCGATGCCAATGGGGTGCCCTGCGAAATCGGTGTCGCGCCGGGATCCAGAACCGACGCTACCTTACTTTATCTGCACGGCGGCGGATATGTGATCGGCTCATTCACGTCGCATCGCGGCCTTGTTGCGAGACTGGGTCAGGCCGCATCGATGCGCACCATGGCGGTCGATTACCGCTTGGCACCTGAACATCCCTTTCCAGCGGCTATCGATGATGCCGTCACCGCCTATCAGTGGCTTCTCGATAGCGGCACGCCGCCCGATCGCATTTTCTTCGCTGGCGACTCTGCGGGGGGCGGCCTTGTCGTCGCCACGATGCTGCGATGCAAGGCGCGCAATATTGCTCTTCCCCGCGCAGCTGTTCTGTTTTCGCCATTCGCCGACATGGGCACGACCGGACAGTCGCTTGTCGACAACCGGGACCGTGATTTTGTGGTCACCGAAGGCGTGGCTCCCGGCATGGCGGAAACCTATCTTGCAGGCGCAGATGCCGCATCACCCGAAGCGTCACCGATCTATGGCGACCTAGCGGGATTGCCGCCGATCCTGATCCAGGTCAGCAGTCATGAGGCTCTTCTGGACGATTCCCTCAGACTTTTACGAGCCGCGATTCTGGTGGATGTCCAGGTGCACCTGCGGGTCTATCAGGGACTTCCTCATGTCTGGCAGTTGTTTACGGGCATGCTGGACGAAGGTCAGGCTGCACTCGAGGAGGCAGGCGCGTTTTTCGACAAGCATCTGGACAGGTAGCCGCGAACGGCCGGCCCCTGCTTTAAGGAGATTCGCTTGATCAAGATGTTATGCCAAGTGCCTCGGAAACTGGGCATGAGCGAGGGCGAATTCTACCCGCGCTATCTCCAGGGGCATGGGAGCCTTGTCCGTAACCACGCGCGGGCGATGGGCTTCTTGCGCTACGTTCAGACCCACCGGATCGCCTTGCCCCAAATAGACAATTTCACCGCGGGGCAAACCTGGCGCACCCCGTTGGACGGTCAGTCGGAACTGTGGTGGGATAGCTGGGAAAGCATGGAGCGCGCGCTCGCCTCGCCCGAGGGCGGAGAGGCCAGCGCCATCCTGGAAGTGGATGAGCGGGAATTCACCGAAACGAGCAATGTCAGCGGATTTGTCGCTCAGGAAGAGGTTGTTCTGGACATCTCCGACGGATCGCCGCCCGGTTTCGGGACCGCCGTCAAGATAGTCATCGACATCTGGAAGCGACCGGACCTCAGCACAGCGGAATTCAGCGCACGCTGGCGGGCGCAGCACGCCGATCTCGTCCGGCAGCACGCGGCGGCGCTAGGCATCTGCTAATATGTTCAGAACCATCGGGATCCGGCAGCGAAATTCGATTTTGCCGAATTGCGAGGCTGGCAACCGGCGCCGGACGGGGTGACCGAAATGTGGTGGCCCAGCAGCGAGGCCATGAGCTGGGCTTTGACCTCGCCCGAGGCAGTCGCGGCTGTCGCAGCCATCCGGCTCGATGAGGAAGAATTTGTCCTGCCCTCTCTGACTCGCGCGTTCGCCGCCAAGGAGCATTCCATTTTTGATTACATCGGCGCGACATCCGTAGTGTAGAGAGGCCCGAACGGCTTGGCCCTCGCAATGATCGTAGTCGCGCTAGTTGGCCCTAACCAATCCCGCAAGGTCGGCCAGTGATCCTCAGGCTGCGCTGTTCGGTGCCAGCGAAACCTGCGCTTCGAAAGAATCCAGGGCCTTTGCCGATGCGGGACGGTCGGCCATCCGCTGAAACCAAGCGGCAACATTCGTGCGGCCAGGAGGGTTGAGCCACGGCACGACGCTGACGCTGGTTGCCATGAAGCCATAGAGAAGTATGTCAGCCATCATCGGGCGATCACCACACAGGAAGTCGCGACCGGACAGGTCGTCGTCCAGCTGATTGAGGCCGCGGTCGGCAATGAGCCGGTTGTCCTGCTGCGCGGCAGGCGTGAGTACGCGGTTGCCGCGATAGTAGGCCTCGGCATCCGCTCCACCGCGCCACCAGGCAACCATTGGCTCGGCAACCTCCAGATCGACGCGACGCGTCCACATCCGCACGGTTGCGCGTTCTTCCGCTGTCTGGCCGATGAGCGAGCGACCACCTGTCGCGATCTCATCGAAATATTCGCAGATCGCCGTAATTTCGGTCACGATCCGGTCGTCGTCCAACCGCAACGCAGGGACCTCGCCACGCGCATTTACCGTGGTTCTGTAAGACAGGGCACGGTTGGCAAGGTTGGCGAGGTCGATCGCCTCTGCCTGGAAGTTCAGACCTCCGCGCTCGTGAGCGAAAAGACGAACCGTGTATGGATTGGGAGCAGCGAAATTCGAGTCATACAGAATCATGTCTTAACTTTCCATGATGACGTGCAGTAAGAGAACGAAATCACGAGTGTGAGTGAGAAAGCAAAGCCAAGAACTGGCCACTCAAAAAATAATCAATAAGTTGGCGGGCTTCAAGCGTCATCAACCTGCAACACCAGGATCATGCCGAAGCGCCTTTGTGCCCGACAGAACCTTTGACTGCGCAAGGCAGTGACAACGCCTTAGGCTATTGCTTACACCGCGCTCATGCGCAACAAATCGACTGGGCTCTAATTCCGACTGGTAGAAACCAGAGGGTCACGTCAGTAGCCCCCTTATGGTGGTAGAGCGGCCGTGAATTGTGAACAACCGAGCCCGCTGCAAAGGCGCCCCTCGCAGACGGCGCCGCAAGCCGTTTCCGGAGCGAGCCCTCACTTCTAGCGCGCGAGTAGCCCCCCATCGATGACGAGTTCGGCACCAGTGACGAAGCGTGCCTCATCCGAGGCCAAATAGACGCAGCCCCACGCAATGTCTTCGGGAACCCCGGGGCGACCGCCGGGCTGAAGACTGTTGAAGATCGCCTGCGCAGAATCGACATCCGCGGCGTTGTTGATGATGTTCTGCACGATGGGTGTGTCAATGTAACCCGGATGGATCGAATTTGATCGAATGCCTTGGCCAATATAGTCCAGCGCAACCGACTTCGAGAAATTGCGCACCGCGCCTTTTGATGCAGCATAGGCCGCGAAATGAGGGCCTGCGACAATCCCGAACGCAGAGGAGATATTGATGATTGAACCGCCGCCCGCTTTAATCATGTGCGGGATGGCGTATTTGGTAAACAGGAACACGCCGCGTGCGTTGATTGCGAAGGTTTTGTCCCAATGTTCCGCCGAAATATCACCTGCTGCGCCCATTCCGGCTACGCCGGCACAGGCAACAATCGTGTCGAGCTTACCAAACGCCGAGACTGCAGCGTCGATCGCTGATACGACCTCATCTTCTGAAGACACGTCGCATTTCTGAAATTTGATCGCTTCGGACTTGCTGTTGATGAGTTCAGCAAGCTTTTCATCGAGTGGCTCTTGGAGATCCGCGACGACGACTCGGGCGCCCTCCGAAACGAAGAGACGCGCCGCTGCCGCGCCGATGCCCGACGCGCCGCCCGAAATTACGGCCACTTTACCATTCAGTCTGTCTGCCATCATCTTGTCCTTGATTGAAATTATGTACGCGCGCGGCCTAGTAGCGGAAGCTTACGCTGACGCCGTAGGTGGCGGGTTTGCCAGCATAGCGCTGAATGGTGTCGAACGCGGCAACTACATTGTTCCAATAATATTCGTTGCCCACATTCTTGCCCCAGACGGACACCCGCCAGCTGTCGTCAGCCGCTGCCACGCCAGCGCGAAGATCGATCAGAACATAATCGTCGATGCCGAAAACGGTCGTGACTGGAGAAGTGACTCCCGCAGGATTGGTTTCGCCGCCGATCGTCGCCACCGTTTTCGATCGAAAATTCAGACTCGTGCCCAGAAAGGCGTTCAACGAGTCGGAAACAGGGAACTCATAATCGATGTTACTCCCGAACTGATATTTCGGCGTGTACGGGACATTTGCGCCAGCAAAATTGGCTGAAATGCCGCCTGAGTTGATGCCGGTGAATTCTTTGATGGTGGCGTCGAGATAGGTGAAGGTGTTGTTGATCACGAGCCCCTGCGTCGGGCGGATGCTCATCTCGATTTCGAAGCCCTTGACGTCCGACTTCGGAATATTTTGAAGCACGTCCAAAATTCCGAAATTCGGATCTACGAACTTCGACCGCAGCTGCTTGTTGGTGTAATCATAATAGAAGACCGCACCGTTCAGTTGCAGCGTCCGATCGAGCAGCGTGGCTTTGAACCCGGCCTCATAAGACTGCACAGACTCCTGCACGACCGGGAGATACTGGCTAAAGAGCGAGGCCGAGAGCGTCGGATAGCTGCCGGCCTTATAGCCTTTCGCGACGTTGGCGTAGAGAAGGACGTCGTCCACCGGCTTGTAATCCAGACCCACGCGCCACGAAAAATTGTCCTCTTTCAGAGTGTCGGTGAAGCGGCCCGATGCGCCAGGTGCTACACCGTTATACGTGTCCGGCGTATTGTTGATCTGATAGCATTGCCCGGCATATGGCCCCAACGCTCCGCCGAAAAGCACATCGTAGAACAGGGGGCCGGTGTTCGTGGGACTGCCGCTGTCGTCGAACCCGCACTCGCTGGCATCGGTCCTCGACTTGGTATAGCGGCCACCCAGCTTAACCGTCAGTTGGCCGATATCATATTCGATATTCGCGAAGCCGGCGTAGTTCTCCATCTTTTGATCGTTGGAATAGGATAGCGAGAAGAACGGGTAACCGAACGATCCATAAAGGCCTCTGACGGAAACATCAGGAAACGATAAGTCGATAAGTTCATTGACCGTGCTGCGCTCATAGTTGGCGCCGACGACCCAGCGAAAGTCCGATCCGCTATTGTTCGAAATCCTGAGTTCTTGGTTGAAGCTCTTGATGCGGCCCGTGTTATTGACAAGGTCAAGCGTCGAAAGCGGAAGGCCATCGCCCTCATCACCCTGCCGTTGCTTATAATCGGCGTAAGACGTGAGCGATGTCAACGTGACGTCGTCGCTCACGTCGAATTCGGTACGAAGAGTGGCTTGTCCAAGCCTGTTGCTGCGCCGGGGGACGCCGGGAGTCCAATCAGCTGCTTGCGGCCGCTCCGGCGAAAACTGCGCTGCTGCCAATTGGGGGGTCAGGAACGCAGGCGCTTGCGGAAACAGCGCAATATACTGGGGCGCTTGCGTTTCGCTATTATCTTTCCAGCCATTTATATTCAGTTTGAAACGCAGCCGCTCTGTCGGTTCAAAATCAATCAACAGTCGGCCCATATAGTTTTCGACCTTGCCGTTCCGGTCCCCCGGTCGCGAGTTGCTGATCTGCCAGCCGTCGGCGCGTTCGATCCGGCCTGCGAGGCGCGCACTCAGTGTCGAGGAGATCGGACCGCTGATAAAGGCATCGGCAACGACTTCGTTGAAGCGACCATAGGAGATGCTGCCGCCCGCACTCAATTCGCTAGTCGGCTTGGCAGCGATATAGTTGATCGCGCCGCCGGTTGCGTTCTGGCCGAACAGGGTGCCCTGAGGGCCCTTCAGAATTTCGACCCGCTCCAGGTCAAACGCCGAGTGGGACGAAAGGACTGGAAACGCGAGCGGCGCTTCGTCCACATATGTGCTGACGGTCGGATAAGCACCGATCGACGTTTCGTAAAAGCCGACGCCGCGCAGAGTGTACACCGGTGTGCCGTTCGCGCTGTTCGTGAAGGAGAGGCTGGGTGTCGCGTTTGCAAGATCCGCCAGCGAGTTGATCTGCCGGTTCTGCAGCGCATCCCCTGACACCACCGCAACGGTAATCCCGACGTCGTTCAAACGCTGCTCGCGCTTGTTGGCGGTAACCACAATATCATTCGAATCTGGCGCCTGATTGGCCGTTTCAACCTCAACCGGCTGCTGGGAGGGGGCATCGGCAGCGGGCGCGACGGCTTGGGCATGCGCCTGGCCGGCAACGGCAATAGCAGCGATACTGGCACCCAAAAGCGCACGATTGACATGGTTCATTGAAGCTCTCCCTAGATTTTATTTTTGTGAAACCGATCCCCCGAAACTTACGGGAGAGAAATTCTCCCGAGGATCGGCACGAACCGGCGTTCGCGCCGACCGACATGTGACAGCGATAATGGGACAGTTGACGCGCGACTCGCGCCAGCGCGCTGCCGTGCAATGAATGGGCCTTTGCGTTGATTAGGCTTCCTAGCGCTCATTCGTCCTCTCCCACCTCAATCTTCGTTGAAGGTGATTCGTCATAACTAATACGCTAGCTAGGCGCAAGCAAGTTTCTAAATCGCTGAAATTCCACCGTCGATCTTGAATTCCGCAGCGGTAATGAAACGGCTCTCGTCCGAGGCCATATACAAGACAGCATAAGCCACGTCGTCGGGGTCGCCGAGACGGCCCAATGGAACCTGTTTCGCAAGACGTGCGAGCGTTTCGGCTTCGTCGCGATCGCCGCGCAGATCGTCGAGCATCGGCGTTCGAATGAATGTCGGGTGGATCGAATTGCAGCGGATGTCCCACCCCTTCTTGGCCGCGAGAAGCGCGACCGATTTGGTGAGAAGCCAGACGGCCGCCTTCGAGGCATTATAGGCAGCGAGGTTCGGAGACGCCATCAATCCGGCGATTGATGAAAGATTGATGATCGACGCAGGCTGACATTCGCGCATCATCGGCAAGGCCAGTTTGCAGCCCAGAAAAACACTGTCGGTGTTGACCTGCATGACATGGTGCCATTGCTCGAGATCGAGATCCTCGACCGATCCTGTCCGTACCATCCCGGCATTGTTGACGAGCACGGACAGGCCATTCATGCGGTGGCGTGCCTGTTCGATCGCCGCTGCCCAATCCTCGGCGCTGGTCGCATCGTGCTGGAAACCCCAGGCCACTTCGCTGCCGATTTCAAGATTGATCGACTCGGCGACCTGCTGTGCCCCGGCTTCGTTGATATCGGTCAGCAAAACGTGGGCGCCGTGACGAGCAAGCATTTGGGCAGCCGCGGCACCCAATCCCTGCGCTGCCCCGGTCACCAGCGCCCTTTTGCCGCGAACACGCTCCATCGAACCCACCTCTCGCTTTCAATATGCTTGTCATGGCGACAATGCGATACTAGTGTGTGACAAGCAAGTGGAGAGAGTAATGCAAAATCAGATGGCCAAAGGCCCGGCGACGAATGCGTCGCGGACCCAGAATTCCGCCTATCGTCCGCGCACCGCGATCATCGGAGCTGGTGCCGCAGGGATGATGCAGGCAATCAAACTGCGCGAAGCTGGCTTCGACGATCTCGTCATTTATGAAAAAGCGAACGAGGTCGGCGGCACCTGGCGCGAAAACCGCTATCCCGGCATCGCCTGCGACGTCCCGGCGCATCACTATAATTATTCGTTCGAACACAACCCCGGCTGGAGCCACCGGCTGGCGCTCGGGCCGGAAATCCAGTCATACATGGTCAAGATCGCCGACAAATACGATCTTCGACGCGATATCGTGTTTGGCGCCAAGGTGACGAAGGCGCAGTTCGACGGTCAGCGTTGGCATCTCGAGACATCGAACGGTCAGCGCGACACCGTCGATTTTCTGATTGCGGCGACGGGGCCGCTGCATGTCCCGGCCTTCCCCGATATCGAAGGCATCGACGATTTCAAAGGGACCAAGTTTCACACGGCCGAGTGGCTTGACGGCATCGACCTGTCGGACAAGCGCGTCGGCATCATTGGCAGCGGGTCGACCGGAACGCAGGTCATCTCGGCGATTGCAAATCAAGGGGTCAACCTCAAGGCGTTTATCCGCACACCGCAATGGGTGTTTCCCTTGCCAAATCGCCAGTTCGGCAAGATGGAGCGCTCCATCGTCCGCGCCTTTCCTTTCATCGGGCGCTTGGCGGGTAGCTTTTACGGGTGGTTCTTCGAACGCGTTTTCGCCGAAGCAGTCATCAAGCAGGGTTGGCAGCGCAAATTCCTGTCCGCCATGTGCAAATGGCATCTGAGCCGCGTCAAGGACCCGGCACTACGCGCGAAGCTGACCCCCACCGATGAGCCGCTTTGCAAGCGGATGGTGATGTCGACATTATTCTATCCGGCTGTGGCTCGCCCCAATGTCGAGATTGTGCGCGACGGGATCGTGCGGGCAACCGAGAAAGGCTTGCTGGACGAGTCGGGACGTTTGCACGAACTCGATGTGATCATTTTCGCGACCGGTTTCCATGCGCGCGCCTACCATCGCCCGATCGAACTGACCAACGCCCGCGGCGAATCGTTGACAGAAGTGTGGAAGAAAGAGACCGGCGCGCATCTGTCGGTCCATGTCCCGGGGTTTCCGAACTTCATGCTCATAGGTGGGCCACATTCGCCGCGCGGTAATTTCAGCGCGATCGCCTATTCGGAAGCGATCGTCGACCATATCGTCAAGGTCATCCGCTATTGCGCGGACAACGGATTTCATTCGATCGAGGCCCGGCCGGAAGCAATGGCCCAGTTCCGCGAACGCGTGCTTTCAGCCGTGCCGAAGACGATTTGGAACACGGGCTGCAAGAACTGGTATCTGGACGAAAAGGGCATGCCGGAAAACTGGACCGGAACGCCGGACGAGTATCGCGACGTCCTCCGCGATCCCAACTACCAGGAATTTAACCTCGCCGCTTGATCGCGGGCGATCAGGCGGATCGTCGAACTGCCATGTCCGTTTCGCCGATAACCTGAATCATGGCGTCGCGAAAATCATGCAATGCGCTCTCGAACTCGATCGCGTCCGGGTTCGCGAGCCATTGATAAACCAGGCCGAAGAAGAAGGACGTATATTGGAGGGCGACGCGGGTTGGATCGACGGTCCTCTTGATCGTCTGCTCGGCGATGCCCTGACTGATATAGCGAGCGATCGCCCGGCGATAGGCGCCGTGCTGTTCCGCCAGCCGCTCGCGCATCACGGTGCTGCTTCCCACCGTCTCATAATATAGGATGAACATCGCGCGGATATAATCCGAGTTATCGTTCATGAAGTCGATGATGCTTTCATTCGCGGCGTCGAAAGCCTCCAGCCCGGTCTTGCTGCCGACGAGCGCGCTGCTTTCCTTCTTCCAGCGCTCGTTGAAAACGTCGATCAATTCGGCGAACAGCTCGTCTTTCGACCCGAAGCGATTGCTCGCCAGACCGCGGCTGTAGCCGGCAAGTTCGCCGACCTCGCGGAGCGTGGTGTTATGGGTTCCGCGCTCCAGGACCAGCGCCATCGCCGCCTCGAGCATCCGCCCGTCGGAAATCGCGGTGCGTTCCGCCTGTGTGAGTCGCGGCGCCTTGTTGCTTGCCCTGCTCGCCGGCTTCAACCTTCGCATTTGTACCAATTTACCATCCTTTTTGTGGAAGATTTGCCCGAGTTCTAGTCCACTCGCTTGTTTCGAGCAAGCTAGTGATTCGCCTCGAAGGCGATGAGATGTTGATGTGGCCCGACGAAGGATGGCGTGCTGTGCCGCACCGCTGTCGCCCTCGCTACTCCACCGGTGGCGGCAAGCTCGATCGCTTGCTGTGGGAAGCCGCCCATAGATCCGGGGCGAAGTCGGCTATTCGCGTGGGCGCTTGCAACGCAGATAATAGTTCCGGCAAAGCAAGACTCGTCCGCGCACAATGCGACGGTGACGAACGGACACGCTTGCCATCCCTGCTACGTGTCGCGAATTTGCGAAAGCCCGTCCCGGCCAACAACGGTTTCGCCCAGGCAGTTCTTCGCATGGATTTGCAACGCGCATAGCCCGCCGGTGGGCCCACCCCAAACCGCCGATACCGGCGAAACAGCACAATTTTGTGCAAAATGCTCACTTGCTTGCTTGCGCCTAGCAAGCTAAAACTCCCAGGATCGACCGAGAGCGTCGCGATTGAGAGGATGTCTGCAAGTGGCCGAACCCGCCGATATAGCCGGAACCGTTGGCGCCATGCCCGTTCGCGAGGGTCATCGTTTTGATGAAAATAACCTCGCGCGCTGGATGGGCGCCAATGTCGATGGTTATGAAGGCCCGATCAGCGTGCGGCAGTTTCACGGCGGACAGTCCAACCCAACCTATCTGGTCGGCACACCGTCACGCTCCTATGTCCTGCGGCGGCAGCCATCGGGAATGCTTTTAAAGGGCGCCCATGCCGTCGATCGCGAAGCGATGGTGCAGTCCGCGCTCGCCGACACGCGCGTTCCCGTGGCCGGGATTTACGCAAGCTGCGTCGACCCCGAAGTCATCGGAACGATGTTTTACCTGATGGAACTGGTCGAAGGCCGAATTTTTTGGGATGCAACCTTTCCCGACGTCAGCACCGGCGATCGACCCGACTATTTCCGGGCCATGAACGCGGCAATCGCGAACCTGCACGCGCTGGACCCCGACCAAATTGGCCTCGGCGGCTTCGGCCGGCCGACTGGCTATGTCGAACGCCAGATAAAACGGCTTTCCGAGCAGTATCTGGCCGATACGGTCGCCGGCCGGGATCCGAACATGGACCGGATGATTGCATGGCTTGACCATGCCAGACCGCGAAATCCCGAGCGAGTGGCGATCGTGCATGGCGACTTTCGCTGCGACAATCTCATTTTTCACCCGACCGAACCGCGGATCGTCGCGGTGCTCGACTGGGAACTCGCGACGCTCGGGCATCCGCTCGCCGATTTTGCCTATCACGCGATGATGTATCGCATGCCCGGTCACATCGTTGCCGGACTGGCGGGCGCCGAACTCGCGATGTTGAACGCGCCGAGCGAAGCGGAATATCTCGCGCTATACGCCGAGAGCACGGGTATTGCGGATACGTCCGACTATGATTTCTTCCTGGCCTTTTCCTTCTTCCGGCTCGCCGCCATCATCCATGGCATCAAGGGCCGTCTGGCGCGGGGCACGGCGGCGTCGCCGGAAGCCGCCGAGCGCGTCAAGGCGCTGCCCGAACTGGCCGAACTCGCTTGGGAACAGGCGCGCCGCGCCGGCGCCCCGGCCTCATGAGGAACTAACGTGGACATCACTCAAAGCGCGCGCAGCGTCGTCCTGCAGCACCGGCTGCAGGATTTCATGGCGGCGCATCTCTATCCGGTCGAGCGCGAGCTGTATCTGGCCGCCGAGCGCCTCGGCCCCTGGGCGATCTATCCGCATATCGAGGATCTCAAGGCCCGCGCACGCGCCGAAGGCTTGTGGAATCTGTTTCTCCCGGCCTCGCACGATGCGAGCGGGCTGAGTAATGTCGAATATGCCCCGCTATGCGCAGCCATGGGCCGTTCGCTTTTTGCCCCGGAAATCTTCAACTGTTCCGCGCCGGATACGGGCAATATGGAAACCCTGCTGCTGTTCGGCACCGATCAACAAAAAGCAGACTATCTCGAACCGCTTCTCGCCGGCGAGACGCGATCGGCGTTTGCCATGACCGAGCCCGAAGTCGCGTCGTCCGACGCGACCAATATCGCTTCCGAAATATCGCGCGACGATGACGATTATGTCATCAACGGCCGCAAATGGTACACGACAGGAGCAACCGACCCGCGCTGCGCCTTTTTCATTTTCATGGGCCGCACCGGCGATGCGACAACCGACCGGCACAAGGCGCAATCGATGATCCTTGTCCCGCGCGATACCCCCGGTGTCCGGGTCGTTCGGGCCTTGCCTGTCCTTGGCTTTTACGGCGTTCCCGATCGGTCGGCGGAAGTTGTGTTCGAGAATGTCCGCGTCCCCGCCGCCAATATGCTGCTGGGCGAAGGCCGCGGTTTCGAGATCGCGCAGGGTCGGCTTGGGCCCGGCCGCATCCATCATTGCATGCGGCTGATCGGGCTTAGCGAGCGGATCGTGGAGCGGATGTGCCGCCGCGCGACCGAGCGCGTGGCCTTCGGCAGTCCGCTGTCGGAACAGAGCGTCACCCTGGAGCGGATCGCGCAATCGAGAATTTTGATCGATCAGGCGCGATTGCTGACGATGCGTGCCGCCTGGATGATGGACACCGTCGGCAACAAGGCTGCGCGTCAGGAGATCGCGATGATCAAAGTCGCCGCGCCTGCCATGGCACAGCAGGTGGTCGATTGGGCCATTCAGCTCTTCGGTGGTGGCGGAACGAATAACGATCATTTCCTTGCCGCCGCCTTTGCGACAGCCCGGCTGCTGCGACTGGCCGACGGACCCGACGAGGTCCATCGCAACCAGATCGCCAAGCTCGAACTGCGTCGTCACGCCGCCGGTGACGGCGGGTCCGACGGCTCGACCGCGCGAGGGCTCACGCTCGCCGAAGCCGATACCGCAGCGGCGGCCAGCCTTTGGCCCGCGCCTCCCGGTCAAACACGTCCTCTGCCCGGCACTGCCGGACAGATTTCGGCGTCGCCAGGCGGCCCGGTGAGAATGTGAATCCTTATGTGACAGAAATGATGGGAGCGATTTATGCAGCTGTTTGACTTCGATCTCGGCGAATCAGCCGACATGATCCGGGAAACGACCCGCCGGTTCGCGGCCGATAAAATCGCACCGCTCGCGAAAAAGGTCGACGCCGACGACTGGTTTCCGCGCGACGAGCTCTGGGCGAGCATGGGCGAACTCGGCTTGCACGGCATCACCGTCGCCGAAGAATATGGCGGGCTCGGCCTCGGTTACCTTGAACATGTGATTGCCTGCGAAGAAATCGCGCGGGCCTCGGGTGCGATCGGACTCAGCTATGGCGCGCACACCAACCTGTGCATCAACCAGATCGCTCGCTGGGGCTCGGCCGAACAGAAGACGAAATATTTGCCGCCGCTCATTTCAGGCGAGCATCTCGGGAGCCTGGCGATGTCCGAGGCGGGAGCGGGGTCCGACGTCGTCTCGATGAAACTGAAAGCCGATGCCGTGCAGGGCGGATACGTCCTTAACGGCACCAAATTCTGGATCACCAATGCGACCTATGCCGACACGCTTGTCGTTTACGCGAAGACCGGGGAAGGCAGCGGCGGTATCACCGCCTTCATCATCGAAAAGGATATGCCGGGTTTCTCGATCGGACAGAAGATCGACAAGATGGGCATGCGCGGATCGCCAACCGCGGAACTGGTGTTCGACAATTGCGAAGTGCCGGAGGCCAATGCTCTGGGGCCGGTGAATGGCGGCGTCGGCGTGCTGATGAGCGGGCTGGATTTCGAACGCGCGGTTCTGGCCGGTATTCCCCTCGGCATCATGCAAGCCTGTCTCGACGTCGTTTTGCCCTATGTGCGGGAGCGCAAGCAATTCGGTAAGCCGATCGGCGAGTTCCAGCTCATGCAGGCCAAAATCGCCGACATGTACGTCGCGCTCAATTCGTCGCGCGCCTATGTCTATGCGGTCGCAAAAAGCTGCGATGCGGGCCGGACGACGCGATTTGATGCAGCGGCCGCATTGCTCCTGGCGGCCGAAAACACCGAGCGTGTGGCGAGTGAAGCTGTTCAGGCGCTCGGCGGTGCAGGCTATACCAAGGACTGGCCGGTTGAGCGTCTCTATCGCGACGCAAAGCTCCTCGGTATCGGTGGCGGGACGAACGAGATCCGGCGGATGCTGATCGGTCGCGAACTCATCGGCGAAGCCTGAAGCGTGGCACAATAATCCGCTCAGCAACCTCGAAGCATCGACGGGACTTGGGCAGGCTTGCGTCCACCTGCCCTCCCCGACTTTTGTTGTCCGCCCCTTCACGAAAAACACGCGCCGCCTCTCGCGAAATATCCCGCGCTGCGTCGAGGATTGCAGCGAATAGGCGGCGGCTCAGCTCGGCGCGAATGACAAGCAAGTTAGACTAGCTTGCGGCAAGCAAGTCTTGACCATGACCCACGCGGCAGCTATTGCCGACCGATAAGAGTCGCGCTCTCCCCGAGCACAAGCGAATGAGAAGAGGATGCCGATGGCTGGCGCATATCTGGATCAACTGCCTTGGCCAGAATTTGGTCGGAGAGATTCTGTGATCGTGGAGATCAAATCGACCCGGCCTTGCGCGAGCCTGAGGTTCCGGTCTTGAGCGCGCCGGTCGAAATGGCTCGATCGGGGTCGGCGTCTTACGAGGGCTCAAAGACCTCACCCGTCAGCTTGGGCCTTCAGCCCTCGCCGCTCGTGACCGAGGGTATCGGGCGCGTGGCTCTCGGCGACCTGATGCGGCGTTCGGCGCGCCGCTTCCGCGACAAGGCAGCGGTGGTCACCCCATCGAGCACCATCACCTTCGGCGAGCTCGACGACAAAGCGAACCGCTGCGCCAATATGCTGCTCGAAAAAGGCGCAAAGCCCGGCGACCGGATCGCGACCATCTGCGCGAACAGCATCGACTTCATCGTCACCATCTTCGGAATTCACAAGGCCGGGCTCGTCTGGGTTCCCATCAATCCCGCCCTCTCGGCGGACGACCGGGCTTATATTCTCAATCATACCGAGGCCGCCATCGTTATCGCCGATGCGAACAGTGGTGAGGCGGTCCCTGGCGGTACCGAAGGTGAGCCGTTGGTGCTGACGCTCGGTCCCGATTTCGATGCAAGACTCGAGGCTGCGTCCAACCGCGAACCCGATCTGCCGATTCACGAGCGTGACCTGACAATGATCATGTACACGAGCGGGACGACATCGCGGCCCAAGGGCGTCATGCACTGCAATCTGGCCGTCTATGCCACCGTGATGTGCAACATCGGCGAATGGATGGTCACGCGCAACGATCGCATCCTGATCGTCTTGCCGCTCTTCCATGTGTCGGCGCACTGCCTCCTGACGACATTCCTCGCCGCCGGCGCGACCGTCGTCCTCCACAACGGCTTCGAACCCGGACAGGTGCTGACGACGATCGATCAGCAAAAAGTGAGCTTCTTCGTCGGGCTGCCGATGATGTACGCCGCGATGATGGAGCATCCGGTCCGCGACACGCTGGACCTCGCATCGCTGCGCTACTGCATCTACGCGATGGCCCCCATGCCCGGACCTTTGCTGCGGCGGCTGCTCGTCGAGTTTTGCCCGACCTTTGTCCTGTCCTCGGGCCAAACCGAGATGTACCCGAGCACGATGATGCTGCGTCCGGAGCAGCAGTTGCTCAAGGAGGGCAATTATTGGGGCGAGCCGTCGATCGTCAACGACGTGGCGATCATGGCGGAGGACGGCACGCTGCTGCCACATGGCGAGATCGGCGAGATCGTGCATCGCGGTCCGAACGTCATGCTCGGCTATTATAAGGATGACGCTGCAACCGCTGAATCGCGGCGCTTCAGCTGGCATCATACCGGCGATCTGGGCGTCATCGATGACGACGGCCAATTGCTTTTCGTCGACCGCCTGAAGGACATGATCAAAAGCGGCGGCGAGAATGTTTCGTCGGTCAAGGTCGAGCAGGTCCTGCTGCAATGCCATCTGATCGCGAACGCCGCTGTGATCGGCGTGCCGCACCCGCGCTGGCAGGAGGCCGTCGTCGCGGTGATCATGTTGAAGCCCGGCGAAACCGCCGAATCCTGGCATATCCATATGTACTGCCGCGAGATGCTCGCGCCGCATGAAGTGCCCAAGGCCTTCGAGTTCGTCGACGATCTTCCGCTCACCGCGACTTCCAAGCTCCGCAAGGTCGAGCTGCGCAATCGCTTCATCAATTTGTTCGGAGGCTGAGCGTGGCGATTATCGAAAGCATGGCCATCGCCGAGAGCGAAGCATTCAAGCACAACCGCTCGGCGCACCTGGAATTGATCGGCGACTTTCGGGCGCTCGAAGCCAAGGTGCTGGCGGCGTCCGCCCGCGCCGGCCCCAAATTCGCCAAGCGCGGACAATTGCTGCCGCGCGATCGTGTCGCGTTGCTGCTCGACCGTGACGCGCCATTTCTGGAGCTGTCGACGCTCGCCGGCATCGGCATGCACGACGATGACGGCGTCGAGAATGTCTATGGCGGCGGTGTCATCGCCGGGATCGGTTTCGTCTCGGGCGTCCGCGCGATGGTGTTCGCGAGCGACGCCGGCATCAAGGGCGGTGCTGCGCATCCAATGGGCATCAAGAAGCAGCTCCGCGTCCAGGACATCGCAATCGAAAACAAGCTGCCCTATATCCAGCTGGTCGAAAGCGCGGGCGCGAACCTCAATCTGCAGGCCGAAATGTTCGTCGAGGGCGGCCGCACTTTTGCCAACCTCTCGCGCATGTCCGCTCTCGGTCTGCCGACGATTACGGTGGTCCACGGCTCATCGACGGCGGGGGGGGCGTATCAGGTCGGCCTCTCCGATTATGTCATCATGATCCGCGGCCGCTCCAAGGTATTTCTGGCCGGCCCGCCTTTGCTAAAGGCAGCCACGGGCGAAATTGCCCGTGATGAAGATCTTGGCGGCGCCGTGCTGCACACCCGGGTGACAGGGGTCGGCGACTATCTGGCAGAAAGCGATGCGGACGGGCTGCGCCAGGCGCGCGAGGTTCTTGCAAAGTTGCGCTGGGATCGAAGCCTGCCGCAGCCGGCCAAGCCCGGTCCCCGCTACGACAGCGAAGAATTGCTCGGGATCGTCTCGCCCGACTACCGCAAACCCTATGACGTGCACGAAGTCATCGCCCGCATCGTCGACGATAGCGATTTCACCGAGTTCAAGGCGGAATATGGGCCGCAGACCGTTTGCGGTCACGCCCGGATCGAAGGCCGTGAGCTTGGCGTCATCGGTAACAACGGGCCGATCGATGCGCAGGGTGCAACCAAGGCCGCGCAGTTCATCCAGCTCTGCTGCCAATCGCGAACGCCGCTGCTGTTCCTCCAGAACACGACGGGGTTCATGGTCGGGGTGGAGGCGGAAACGTCGGGTATCGTCAAACATGGGTCGAAGCTGATCCAGGCTGTCACCAACGCGTCGGTGCCAAAGGTCACCATCCAGATCGGCGCGAGTTTCGGGGCTGGCGCCTATGCGATGTGCGGCCGGGCGTTCGGTCCGCGCTTCATCTTTTCATGGCCGAACAATCGCTTGTCGGTGATGGGCGGAGAACAGGCGGCAAAGGTCCTGACGATCGTCGCTGAAGACGGTGCCGCGGCGCGCGGCGTCGAGCCCGACCATGCGGGACTGGCGGCGATGTCCGAAAGGCTGATCGCGCAATATGACCGCGAAGGCGAGGCGCTGTTTGCGACCGCGCGCCTCTGGGACGACGGCATCATCGACCCGCGCGACACGCGGCGGGTCGTGGCCTTCTGCCTGGACACATGCACCGAGGGCGATGCGCGCGAGCCGGCGCGAAACAATTTCGGGATTGCGCGGCTGTGACCGGGGGCATGATCGACACTCCGCAGATGTCGGTGTTGCGGCTGGAGCAGCGCAGCGGCGCGCTTTTCGCAACGATCGACGATCCCGCGACGCGCAACGCGATTTCCGACCCGCTGCTGGCCGATTTCGACCTGCTGTTCTCGCATTATCGCGCCGACCCGGCCGTTCGCGCCCTCGTTCTGCAAGGCAATGGCCGTATATTTTGCGCCGGTGCCGATTTGAGCGGCAAGACCCTCGGGGCATCGAGCGACGATCCGCATGCCGAGATGGTCGAACTGTCGATCCGCGGCGCGCGTGTTTTCGGCGGCCTCCACGCCTTCCCCAAGCCGGTGATCGCGGTGGTCGAGGGCGCTGCGATGGGCGGTGGCATGGGACTGGCCGCATGCGCCGACATCGTCCTCGCCTCACCGGGTGCCAGCTTTGCCCTCTCCGAAGCGCGCCTTGGCCTCGTAGCGGCTCAGATCGCACCCTTTGTGGTCGCGCGTCTCGGCCCGGCCACCACGCGCCGTCTCGCGCTGACCGGCAGCCGGTTCGATGCGGCACAAGCGGCGAGACTTGGCTTTGTCGATGAATTGCTGGCCGATCGCTCTGCGATCGATGCCCGGCTGGACGTCATCCTGACCGAGATACGCGCCTGCGCCCCTGGCGCCCTCGCGGCGACGAAAGCATTGCTCAACGGCTTGGCGGGATTTGACGCCGCCGCCTTTTCGCAAGTCGCAGCCGAAGTTTTCGCTGAAGCCGTCCTCGGCGAAGGCGCCGAGGGCATCGCAGCGTTCAAAGAGAAGAGACCGCCGGCATGGGCCACGACATGAAGCCGTTTTCGAAAATCCTGATCGCCAATCGCGGTGAAATCGCGTGCCGCGTGATCCGCAGCGCCAAGGCAAAGGGCTATGCGACGGTTGCCGTTTTCAGCGACGCGGACGCGGGCGCGCGGCATGTGCTCGAAGCCGATGAAGCCTTCCGCCTGGGCGGCGGGCCGCTGCAGGAGTCCTATCTGTCGGCCGAACGGGTGCTGGCGGCGGCGCGCGCGACCGGTGCCGATGCGCTCCATCCCGGATACGGCTTCTTTTCCGAAAATGCCGATTTCGCCGAGCAGTGTGCCGACGAGGGGATCACCTTCATCGGACCGATGCCCGATTCGGTGCGGGTGATGGGTGACAAGGCGCGATCGAAGCGGCGAATGATCGAAGCGGGCGTCCCCTGTGTGCCGGGTTATGAGGGCGATGATCAGGACGACGCCCTGTTCGTGCGCGAGGCCGACCGGATCGGCTACCCCGTCATGGTCAAGGCCTCGGCGGGTGGTGGCGGACGCGGCATGCGCCTTGTCCACGATCGCAGCGACCTCGCGGCAGCGCTGGTCTCGGCGCGGTCGGAGGCAAAGAATGCGTTCGGCGATGATCGGCTGCTGCTCGAGCGCGCCGTCGTCGATGCGCGCCACGTCGAGATTCAAGTGTTCGGCGATCGCTTCGGATCGGTTGTGCATCTTGGCGAGCGCGACTGCTCGGTCCAGCGTCGGCACCAGAAGGTCATCGAGGAGGCGCCATCGCCTGCGGTGGACGAGGACCTGCGGCGCCGAATGGGCGACGCGGCGGTTCGCGCTGCGGCGGCGATCGATTATGTCGGGGCGGGAACCGTCGAATTTCTGCTCGGCAAGGATGGCGAATTCTACTTCCTCGAAATGAACACCCGCCTTCAGGTCGAACATCCGGTGACCGAATGTGTCACGGGCATCGACCTCGTCGATCTCCAGATCGATGTGGCGGCGGGACTGCCCCTGCCCTTTGCTCAGGACGATATTTCGATCTCGGGTCACGCGATCGAGGTAAGGTTCTACGCCGAGGACCCGCGACAGGAATTTTTGCCGCAGACCGGCGTCGCGTCGATCTGGCAGCCCGCCACCGGCGACGGCGTGCGCATCGATCACGGCCTGGTGACGGGCCAGGTCATCAGTTCATTCTACGATCCGATGATCGCCAAGATCATCGCCACCGGCGCGAACCGCGACGAAGCACTGCGGCGCCTCGTCCAGGCGGTTCGCGGCACGCACTTGCTCGGCGTCGCGACGAACCGCGAGTTCCTGCTCGACGCCTTGTCGGTCGAGGAATTCCGGCGCGGCGATGCGACGACGGCCTTCATCGGCAAGCATTATGCTGACGGCTTCAAGCCGGGCGAAGGCGACCCAGTTGCGATCCTGCTTGCCGCCATCCTTGCCGCCGAAACGGCCGGACAGGGTTGGTCGTCGAATGGCAAGCAGGCGCATCAGGTCAATCTCGCCAGCGACGGCAGCGAAACCATCGTGCGCGTAGCCCGGGCCGGGCAGCGCTGGTCGGCGCAAAGCGACGCACATTCGGCGTCGATCGCCATCGTCGAACGCGGCGACACGCTGGTCCGGTTCGAGGTCGATGGCCTGCTCCGGCGGGCGGTCTATCTTTGTGACAGTGATGAGATCGCGATCGATCTCGACGGGCGGGTCTATCGGTTCGAGGATACCACCTACCGCGCTCCGTCGCGCGCCAGCGCCGGCGGTGACGGCGTGATGCGCGCCCCGATGACCGGCACCATTACCGCGGTGCGGGTCGGCCAGGACCAGCTCGTGGCCCGCGGCGACGTGCTTGCGGTGCTCGAGGCGATGAAGATGGAACAGCAGATCATCGCGCCGATCGGTGGCAAAGTCACCACCGTTGCGGTCGCCGCGAACCAGCAGGTAGCGGCGCGCGACATCCTCTTCATCGTCGAGGGGGAGCCGGCATGACGCAGCGAACAATCAGCATCGGCGGCGCATCGGGATTTTGGGGCGACAGCTCGATCGCCCTGCCCCAGCTGCTCGAGCATGACGGTCTCGACTATATCTCCTTCGACTATCTGGCTGAAGTCACGATGTCGATCCTCGCCCGCGCCCGCGCGAAGGATCCATCGCTGGGCTATGCGACCGATTTCGTCAGCCTGGTCGAGCGTCACCTGCCGCGGATCGCCGAACGCGGGGTGAAGCTGATTGCGAATGCCGGGGGCGTCAATCCATCGGCCTGCGCGGAAGCGCTTCGGGCAAAAATTGCGGCCGCCGGCTTGAACCTGCGGGTCGGCGTGGTCACTGGCGACGATCTGATCGCGATGCAGCCCGAGCTTCAGACCAGTAGGGAAATGTTCTCGGGCGCCGCGATGCCGTCGCGGCTGATGAGCCTCAATGCCTATCTGGGGGCCGCACCGATCGCGGCGGCATTGGATGCCGGCGCCGACATCGTCGTCACGGGTCGCTGCGTCGATAGCGCGACCGTGCTTGGCGCGTGCATTCACGCGTTCGGCTGGTCCATGTCGGACTTCGACAGCCTGTCGGGCGGATCGCTCGCCGGCCACATTATCGAGTGCGGAGCGCAGGCGACCGGCGGTCTCTTCACCGATTGGCAGGATGTCGGCGACTGGGCGAATATCGGCTATCCGATCGCAGTGATCGACGCCGATGGTGCGTTCGACGTCATCAAGCCGCAAGGGACCGGCGGCCTTGTCTCGCGCGGCACGGTCAGCGAGCAGCTCGTTTACGAAATCGGCGATCCCGCGGCCTATCTCCTTCCCGACGTCAGCTGCGACTGGCGGTCGGTCGAGATCGAAGAAACCGATAACGGGCGGGTGCGGGTCACCGGCGCACGCGGCCGTGCACCGACCGAAACCTACAAGGCCAGCGCAACCTGGCAGGATGGCTACCGCGTCGGCGCGACCTGGACGATTATCGGTGAGGCTGCTGCCAGCAAGGCAGCCAAGGTGGGCGAAGCAGTTGTGACGCGAGTCTCGTCGCTGTTGTCCGCGGCGGGTTCAGCGCCGTTCAGCGAGACTTCGATCGAGATCATCGGCGCCGAATCGAGCTATGGCGCGAACAGCCAGGCGCGAGGCGCGCGCGAGGTTGTGCTCAAGATCGCCGCGAAGCATGGCGATCCCAAGGCGCTGGAGCTGCTGGTCCGCGAATTCACCTCCGCCGGCACGTCGATGGCGCCCGGATTTACCGGCATGGGTGGCAACCGCCCCAAGGTCATGCCGCTCGTCCGCCTCTTTTCGACTGCGGTCGACAAGGCGATCGTCGACGTCCAGGTGAATGTCGAAGTCGAAGGACAAGTGGTCGCTCTGCCGGATGTGCCAAGGCCGTCTTCCGCCAACCCGCCAGTCGATCAGGAGCCCGAACGGTCCACACCGCTTGCTGCGACCGGCCTTACCAAAGTTCCGCTGATCGAGCTCGCGTGGGGCCGCAGCGGCGACAAGGGCAATCACGCCAATATCGGCATCATTGCGCGGCGGCCCGAATTTCTTCCCTACATCCGGCATGCACTGCAGCCCGATGTCGTGGGCGCCCTGTTCCAACATTATGCGCCCGCTGAAGTGCGGCGCTTCGACCTCCCCGGCATCCATGGCCTCAACTTCATGCTCTACGACGTTCTGGGCGGCGGCGGCATCGCCTCGCTGCGCAATGATCCGCAGGGCAAGGGCTATGCGCAAATCCTGCTCGGCATGGAAATTGCCGTGCCGGCCGATCTCGTCCGTTCCTGAACACCAGCTCTCACGCACCATCTTACCGGAGTAAAGCCATGTCGATCGAAGCAAACAAAGCCATTGTCCAACAGTTTCTGGCCAAATTCGGAAGCGGCGATGCCGACGGTCTGATTGACAGCCTAACCGACGACGCGACCTGGTGGATCGGCGGCAAGCCCGACCAGCTTCCGCAGGCCGGAATGAAGACCAAGGAAGGGATCAGCGCCGTCCTGCGCGGTATCGGCGCGAAGATCCCGGGCGGTATCGACATGCGGATCCGCGGCATGATCGGCGAAGGCGACAAGGTCGCTGCCGAGGTCGAAGCGCATGGCGAGATCACGAACGGGCGCATCTACAATAATGAATATCACTTTCTGTTCACGATCCGTGATGGCCGCATCGCGGCGGTCAAAGAATATAATGACACACTTCATCTGAAGACCATTTTCGCGGCGTGACCGCTTGCACGCTCGCGACGCGGTCGTCGCAGACCCAAAGCCTGAAAGGGAGCCGTCAGTCTCATGATTAGCGCCGACACGAAGCCGGAAGAGAGCCCCTATGCGCTTTGGCAGCAAACGGTGTCGGCGCGGTACAAGGATCGCTCCTTTGTCGCGCGCAACCGCTCGGGCGTCGAGGTCGATCCGGTTTACGGTGGGCTCGACCGTCATGGCAACGAAGCCGAAATGCCCGGGCAATATCCCTATACGCGCGGCATTTACCCGATCCATTATCAGTTCCAGCCGTGGATGGACCTCCAGATCATTGGCTTCGGCCTGCCCTCGCAGACCCGCGAGCGGATGGATCTTCTGCTCGAACAGGGCGGCTCGAAGGGCTATTTCGATCGCGAAGCCTACAATTTCATCTTCGATATGCCGACGTCGATGGGCTATGATCCCGACCACCCCGGGGTGCGCGGCAGCATCGGCGACTGCGGCATTTCGGTCTGCAAGGCGCGCGATTACGAGATCCTGCTCGACGGCAAGGATCTGGCGAAAACGACGGTCTCGATGGTCCTCAACGCGGGGTCGCCGGCCATGCTCGGGCTGTATCTCGCAGCGGCCAAGCGCCGCGGCTTTGCATTCGACAAGCTTGGCGGCAATCTCACCAACTATATCTGGGATTTCTTTGGCCATAGCGGCGGAACGAACTTCTCGCCGCGCGGCAGCTACCGGCTGATCGCCGACATCGCGGCCTATTGCGCCGAGCATGTGCCGCTGTGGAATCCCCTCACCATCAGCGAGCATAATATCTGCGAAGCCGGCGCCACGAACGTCCAAGCCGTCGCCTATTCGATCGCTGCGATCATTGCGGTCAACGAGGAGTGCGTGAAGCTCGGCATCGACCCCGACACCGTCGTACCACGCTTCGGATTTCACGTCCGCTACGGCGAGAATTTCTTCGAAGAGGTCGCGAAGACCCGCGCGCTGCGGCGCGTCTATGCGAAGGTGAACCGCGAGCGTTTCGGCTGCAAGAAAAGCGGTTCGCTCCAAGCGCGCATCCATGCCCAGACCGCAGGGTCGCTGCTGACCGCGCAGCAGCCGCTGAACAATCTCGTCCGCAACGCTTATGGCGCGCTGGCGGCCGTCCTGTCCGGCGCCAACGGCATGACGATCAACGCCTATGACGAGGCACTCGGCCTGCCGACCGAAGAAGCGGTGACGCTGTCGCTGCGCACAAGCCAGATCATTGCTGAGGAAACCGGCGCCGTTCATGTGTCCGACCCGTTCGGCGGATCCTATTATGTGGAAGCGCTCACCGACGAGATCGAACGCCGGGTGTTCGAGATCATCGCCGACATCGACGACCGCGGCGGGCTGATCGCCTGCATCGAGTCAGGCTGGATCAAACAGCAGGTCTCTGCCGCCGCCTACCAATGGCGTCAGGAAATCGAGAGCGGCGCGCGAACGATGGTCGGCGTCAACAAATATACCACCGACGAACCCGAGCAATTTGCGGTGTTCCAGCCCGATCCCGAAGCCGCGCGCCTTGCGATCGCCGACGTCGAGCGGCACCGCCGCGAACGCGATGCGACGCGCTGCGCGGCGGCGCTTGAAGACCTGCGCCGTGCGGCGGTCGAGGTCAACGAAGGCCGGGCGATCGGGTCGGTAATGGCAAACCTTGTCGCCGCCGCCGAAGCCGATGCAACGCTCGGCGAGATGCAGGCCATTCTTCACGAAGTCTTCGGGCGCAACAAATAGGAAACCGATCGCCATGCCAGATACTGCGCCGCAGCCGCGCGTCCTCCTGACCAAGAGCTTCATCGACAGCCATGATCGCGCCATTGCGACCATCGCGCTCGCGCTGCGCGACGCCGCGATGGAAGTGGTGCTGATCGACTATGAGCAGCCCGAAGATGTAGTCACCGTCGCGCTCCAGGAAGACGTCGATATTATCGGGCTGAGCTTCATGTCGGGAGGCCAGGTCGAAACCACGCAAAAGATCGTCGCCGAGCTACAGCGTCGCGAAGTCCCCGATTTGCCGGTGGTGGTCGGCGGGGTCATTCGTCCGTTCGACGTCGCGCCGCTCGAAGCCGTGGGCGTCCGGGAAATCTTCCGCGGCGGCGCACCGCTGACCGATGTTGTCGCGACGTTCGATCGCCTTGCCCGCGCCTATCGGAGTCACGTTTGACCGGGACGCGCGCAGGATCTGACGCGGCTTCGCTGCTGAAGGCGGTCCGCGATCGCGATCCGCTGGCGATTGCGCGCGCCATCACCGCGATCGAAAACCGCACGGCGGTAGGAACCGAACTGGCGGTCGCGGTGCGCGGCCGGGCCAGCCGGTGCCGAACCCTCGGCGTGACCGGGCCACCGGGCGCCGGCAAGTCCTCGCTCATCAATGCGCTTTTGCCCGAATTGCTGCCGAGATACCGCCGCGTCGCGATCCTGACGGTCGATCCATCGAGCCCGATCAGCGGCGGTGCGGTGCTGGGCGATCGCGTTCGCATGGCGGCGCACAGCGCAAATCCGGACGTTTTCATCCGGTCGCTCGCTGCGCGCGGCCACCTCGGCGGGGTGACGCGAACCACAAGATCGGTCATGGATCTACTGGCGGCCGCCGATATGGACCTCGTGATCGTCGAAACCGTCGGCACGGGTCAGTCAGAAGTCGAAGTTGCCAACCTGACCGATGTGAAGATCGTCGTGTGCGCACCCGGCCTTGGCGACGAGATGCAGGCGATGAAGGCCGGCGTATTGGAAATCGCCGACCTGTTGGTCGTGAACAAGGCGGATCTGCCCGACGCCGCGCGAACGGCCACACATTTGACAGCCATGCTGCACCACCGGGGCCATGAGGAACGCCGGTCCATGCTGTCGGTATCGACGCAAACTCGGGACGGCCTCAAGGCGCTCGGCGACGCGATCGACGACAGGTTCGCTGGGCTTCCGGCCGGCCCGCCCGACGCCGCCGCCGGAGGCGGGATATCACGATCGACGCTCGCTCAGGACGTTGCCGACGCCGCGGCCGCGCTGTTGCTCGGCACGTCCGACCCGCGCCTGACCACAATCGTGGAACACATGTCGCAGGGAAAATTGTCGCGGCACGAGGGCACTAAAGCTGCCTTGGAGCTCCTGACCGACCTCGACGGCCCTTCAGAAGCAAGGATCTATTCGTGAACGCTGACCTGTTTTCGCTTTCCGGGCGTGTTGCCCTTGTCACCGGCGCGTCGAGCGGTATCGGCCGGGAGCTTGCGCTGGGCCTGGCCGCGGCAGGCGCACGCGTCGTTGCGGTGGCGCGCCGCGCGGACCGCCTCGACGGCCTCGTGCGGGAAATCGAGCAGTCGGGAGGAAGCGCGCTGGCCGCGCAAGCGGATGTGACCGACGCCGAGAGCATCGAGCGGGCTTTCGATGCCGCGGAGCGCGCCTATGGCACTATGAATGTCATCGTGAGCAATGCCGGCGTCACCGATGCCCGTAATTTCCTGAAGATCGAACCGGCGGCCCGGGATGCGGTTTTCGACACCAATTTTCGGGGCGTCTGGAATGTGGGTCAGATGGCTGCTCGCCGGCTCGTAGCGGCCAAGCAGGGCGGCTCGATCATCAACGTGGCGTCGGTGCTGGGGCTGGGCGTGCAACCCGGGCTGGCGAGCTATTGTGCGTCGAAGGGCGCAGTCATCCAGCTCACGCGCGCCATGGCGATCGATCTCGGCAAGCATAATATTCGCGTCAATGCTCTGGCACCGGGCTGGTTCAAGACCGAGCTGAACGAGGAATTTTTCGACAGTCCGACCGGAATCGAACGCATCGCGCAAATGCCTGCGCGCCGCCTCGGCAGGATCGAAGAGTTGGTCGGCCCTGTCGTCATGCTGGCAAGCGATGCGGGAGCCTTCGTCAACGGCTCGGTCATTGCGGTGGACGGAGCGCTGAACGCTCTGGTCGCCTAATGGCTTGACGCCCAATGGCGGCGCCGCCCCGAGCAAAGGGCGTGAAGCACTGCTACGCCATTGCGCCTCTCTTCAGCGCGATCTCCTTCCCGCCCGTCCCGCACCAAATGCGCCGAGCGGTTCGCGATCAGGTGAGTATCCCGGCCGCTTCGAGCGCCTCGATCGTCGCCGCATCCAGCCCCAGAATGTCTCGCAAGACATGCGCGTTGTCGCGCCCGTAACAGGGCGCGGATCGTGCGTATTCGGCGGGCGTGCGCGCGAGCTGGAATGGCGACGCCTCGACGACGGCGGTGCCCGAGAGAGAATGCGGCAGATGGACGAGGTGATTACGCGCCACAATCTGAGGATCATTGCCAAATTCTTCGATCGAAACCAGACGATGCGCGGGGATGCCGTTTTCCTGCAGAAGCTGTTCGATGACCGTGACCTCCTGCTGCCTAGCCCATTGCTCGAGCCGACGTTCCAAGGCGTCCTCGTCGCTCTTCCGCCCCTGGAATGTTTTCCATGCGGGCTCGTCGATTTGCGCGATCGCCGCAAGGCGTTCCCATTGCGCATCCGACTGCACCGCGATTGCGATCCAGCTATCCTCGGCATTGGTCCGGAAAACGCCGTGCGGGGCCATGGCGAGGTCCCGATTGCCCATCGGTCCCTGAACATTTCCCGTAACCGATGTTTCTGCGATCTGGGCGGCAAGGAACTGGACGCCAGCTTCGGTCTGCGACACGTCGAGCCAACATCCCCGACCGGTACGCCGACGATGGTCCAGCGCAGCCAGCGTGGCGGGGATACCGAAGCGCGGCGCGACGAAATCCGTATAGGGGCCATAGGGTCCAACCGGGGTCGCCCCCTCCATTCCAACGAGATTCTGGAAGCCAGCGATCGCTGCGCCATGGTTGCCGTAACCCGAGTAGCTGGCGAACGGTCCTGATTGACCGGTCAATGACGTACTGACCATGACCAGACCCGGATTATCTCTTGCCAGCTCGTCATAAGACAGCCCCCAACGCGCCATCTGCCCGGGCGTGAAGGATTCAACGAGGACATCCGCCCAGCGCGCCAGCGAACGCACGATGTCACGTGCTTCCGGCTTGGACAAGTCGAGCGACAGGCCGAGTTTTCCGGCGTTGCAGGTCTCATAGAGGGCGGATCGCTGCACATCATAATCGCCCGCTGGGAATGGTCCCATCAATCGCGCCGTCTCGACACGCTTTGCCGACTCTAGTCGGATAACCGTCGCGCCATAGTCGGCGAGATTTCGGCCGATGAGAGGGCCAGCCACGACCCAAGCAAGGTCGAGCACCTTGAGCCCGGCGAGGGGTTGCAACGAGGGCTCGGCTGCGATTTCTTCGGGCTGGCTGGTTGCTGACCATTCGCCGAGAATTTGCGCGCGATCGGCATCAAGCCTCGGCGCGGCAGTCGGGCGCGCGAATCCGTCCGGGCATGCACCGCCGAAGCCCCAAGGCAGCGAATAGTTTCCTTCCGGGCCGGCCACCGTGGCGAGGAAGCCGCGCGCCGCAAACTGTTCGCTCGCCAGCAGATCGGCAATCGTTTCGATCGGTGCGATACGGATGCCGCGATCGAGCGCGATCTGCATGAGGTTCGCTTTGCGGAATCGCGCGAGGAAGGCCGACACATGGCGGCGAGCCTCCTCGAGCATTTCCCAGCTGATGTCGCTTTCGAGCCGTCCGTGCAGCGTCGTCCAGTCCCAGTCGTGAAAGGTCTCGGGAAGCGCGGACTCCTCGATCATCCAAGCGAACAATTTATTGGTCGACGGACCGGTCGCGGGTCCCATCGCCAAGTGCATTTCCGCAAGCCCGTCGGCAATCGGCCACTTCGATCGCCGGGTAAGCGAGCCGCTTCCGCTGAGATCCATTGGCCCACCCTTGCCGCCCGATAATGTGGCGCCGGGTCGGGGCACGAAATTCTCATGACCGATGGATTCGGCAAGCACCGCGCCGAGAGTGCATTGCGGAAGGGTTTGAAGAATGGCGAGATCGATATGCTGCCCCATTCCACTGCGCCCGCGCTCGGCATGCCCGATCAGGGCAGCTCCGGCGGCGGTTGCAGCGCCGTGTAGATAGGCCTGAGGGGCGCTGAGCCGAAGCGGCCGGCCCTCGTTGTCGCGGGTGAGTAACAGTGGCCCGCCCGCAGCCCAGAGGATCAGTTCGCTGTCCAGCCAGTCCTTTTTGGGGCCAGTGAGGCCGTAAGGCGTGATGGATACGTGAACGAGCCTGGGATTAAGCGCCGCCACTGCAGCCGGATCGAGCCAGTCCGGGCGACCGTCACTGGGAGCGGTGGAATCAAGCAGAATATCCGCCGACCCTAGCAACTTCGCCCAAGTCTTCGAATCCGTCGCCGGATCGCAGACAATCGAACGCGTCCCAGAGGCGTAGGCGGCCCAATAGAACGAGTCTTCACCTTGACTCCAATCGGGCGCGAAAGGAGGCTGAAGTCGACCATCACTGCCGCCTGGCGGCTCCATATGAACCACATCTGCACCCAGTTGGGCCAAGATGTGCCCGGCCAGCACACCGCGATGATCCGTGACGTCCAGAACCCGATATGGCGAGAGAAAGCCGCTATGGTTGTCTCTCATCCGTATCATCCTCCCTTCGCGGGCGTCCGAGAACCCTGCGGTGTTGTAATTTGCGCACCATAATGCCCCGCCCCCACACGGGTCAACACTTGCTTGCGGCAAGCTATTAGAATTCAGGCTTTCGCATATATTCGGCCGTGCCGTCCCAGGGGCGTTGGTAAAAGCCTAGCTGTCGAGAAAGGGGAGATTGGTCCGATTGGGCTGGCCCCCGCGAAAACTGGCCCTGACCTTTGCCCCGGTGTCACGGGCGATGCTTATCCGTAACGCCAGGCACGACGATCATCGAATTGAAACGCTTCAAGGCGGATGGATCGATCCAGCGCCGCCTGAAAAGGTTGTCAAACTGGTCATCTGGTTTCCGACGCTGAGCGCGTCTGACACGTTGCAAAACGAGGTTTGCTCATAATTTGATGTCGGCGAAATGTCGTCACAGAATGCCCGATGACCGGGATCAGGTCGAAGCTGCAGTGTCGTGGTCGCGCTACAAGCCACCGCTATGAGTCGGCGACAATTGAGCCCGCCAAGTGCAAGGGCGCGCTGATCAAGGTTGGCCGGTTGCGGTCAGTCCGCTTCTAGACTTGGAACGCACGAAGCAGACGCTCCTATTGAGATCCACGAGCGGCAATTCGATTGGCGATTGAAATCGTGCCTGGAGGCGGCCGCATGAAATTCAACGAGCCGCGCGCTCTAACGCTCACAGGTCGCTTACAGCAATCGTTGCCACCAACCGACATCATGCCAAGCATCGAACTTTCGTCCGACTTCGCGGTAAATGCCGACCAGCTCGAAGCCCATAGCTTCATGCAGGCCGACGCTTGCTTCGTTTGGCAGCGCGATGCCGGCAAAGGCAGCGTGATAACCCATGCTTGCTGCGGCGGGCAGCAGCCGGGAGTATAAGGCGCCCGCCACGCCCCTCCGTTGCGTTCCGGGCGCCACATAAACTGCTACATCGATCGATGTCCTGTATGCCGCGCGAGTGCGATGCTCAGAGGCGTATGCGTAGCCGACAACCTGCCCCTCCACTTCGGCAACGAAATAGGGATGGTGCGGCAGAATAGTGGCGATACGCCTTTCGATCTCCGTAATGTCAGGCGGCACTACCTCGAAGGAGATGGTGGTGTCACTGACATACGGCGCGTAAATGGCCTGAACGGCTGGCGCATCACCCATGACTATTTGACGCACATGCATGGTTGTACCGCTCCGGAATCAGATTTTGTCCAGACTGGCGTGCCACTTCCGGGCAATCAAGGCATTACGCCCTCTGTTGCGTCTGGCACATGTAGAGGCTGCCCGGCCGCGGGCCACTCCTTCGCACGCCAACATCCGTACGCATCGAATATTTCCGATGGGCATTGACGCGAGAAAACCTATCGGATAATTCCGATGCATGAACACGGACACCGCCCTTGCCGCGCTCGCCGCGCTGTCTCATCCTACCCGTCTTGAAGCTTTCCGTTTACTGGTTCAGCATGAGCCTGAAGGACTGTCGACCGGCCAGCTCGTGGATGCCTCGGGGCTAACCCAAAGCACGTTCTCCACACATCTTGCGGTCTTGGCAAAGGCCGGCTTGGTCAAATCGGAAAAGCGCGGGCGTCAGTTCATCCAACGCGCGGAGATCGATGCGCTGAAGGGTCTAATGCTCTTCCTCGCGAAAGACTGCTGCCAGGGCCGCGCCGAACTGTGCGAACCGCTCCTCGCCGAACTTTCCTGCTGCTGATCGGCGCGACCTGCGCCGAGGGAGATTTTCATGGCCGACAAGATTTACAACGTGCTGTTCCTGTGCACCGGCAACAGCGCGCGCTCGATCCTCGCCGAGGCCTTGTTGAACCGCGACGGCAAGGGGCGCTTCCGCGCATATAGCGCGGGCAGCTTCCCGAAGGGCGAGGTCCACCCCCAGGCATTGGCGCTTCTCGGCGAACTCGGCTTCGAAACCGCCGAACTCCGCTCGAAGAGCTGGGACGAGTTTTCCGAACTCGATGCCCCGGTCTTCGATTTCATCTTCACCGTCTGCGACAATGCCGCCGGCGAGACCTGCCCGATCTGGCCGGGCAAGCCGATGAACGCACATTGGGGAATCGAGGATCCCGCCGCGGTAGAAGGCCGCGGCCAGCGCGAAGCTTTCGAACATGCCCTGCATTATCTCTCGAACCGCATCTCGCTCTTCCTCGCGCTGCCGCACGAAAGCATCGACGAGATGGCGATGGACCGGAAGCTGAAGGAGATCGGCCGCACCGAAGGCGCCACCGGCGGACAGGAGGCGGACGCATGACCGCCGACATCGTCATCTACCACAATCCCGAATGCGGCACGTCGCGCAACACGCTCGCGCTCATCCGCAATACGGGGATCGAGCCGCATGTCGTCGAATATCTGAAGACGCCGCCAGCACGCACGCTGCTCGAACAGCTGATCCAGCGCGCCGGCATTAGCCCGCGAGACCTGCTACGCGAGAAGGGCACGCCTTATGCCGACCTCGGTCTCGGCAACGAGAGCCTCAGCGACGCCGCGCTTATCGATGCAATGATGGCCCACCCTGTCCTCATCAATCGCCCACTCGTGGTGTCGCCGCTCGGGGTCAAGCTCTGCCGCCCGTCCGAAGCCGTGCTCGACATCCTTCCGGCCCGCCAGCACGGCGCCTTCGCCAAGGAAAACGGCGAGCAGGTCGTCGATGCCGCCGGCAATCTCGTCCAAGAATGAGGGCAGCAACATGACCACTGCCGCGAAACGCGAACGCCTGTCGTTCCTCGACCGCTATCTGACGCTCTGGATCTTTCTTGCCATGGGCCTCGGCGTGTTGCTCGGGTCGGTCTTCAAGGGGCTGCCCGCCGTGATCGACGCCATGTCGATCGGCACGACGAACATCCCGATCGCCATCGGCCTGATCCTGATGATGTATCCGCCGCTCGCCCGGGTGCGCTACGATGAGCTGCCGCGCGTGTTCGAGGACAAGCGCGTACTCGCGATTTCGCTGATACAGAACTGGATTATCGGACCCGTGCTCATGTTCGCGCTCGCGGTCATCTTCCTCGCGGATAAACCCGAATATATGACCGGCCTGATCCTGATCGGTCTCGCCCGCTGCATCGCGATGGTGATCGTGTGGAACCAGCTCGCCAAGGGCGACAATCAATATGTCGCCGCGCTCGTCGCCTTCAACTCAATCTTCCAGATCCTCTTCTTCAGCATTTACGCCTGGTTCTTCCTGACCGTCCTCCCGCCGCTGTTCGGCCTCGAAGGCAGCGTGATCGACGTGAGCTTCTGGACCATCGCCGAGGCGGTCCTCATCTATCTCGGCATCCCCTTCCTCGCAGGATATCTCACGCGCCGCTTCCTCGCCCGCGCGAAAGGTGACGAATGGTACGAGACGCGCTTCCTGCCCAGGATCGGCCCGATCACGCTCGTCGCGCTGCTGTTCACGATCGTCGCGATGTTCAGCCTCAAGGGCGGCGAGATCGTCACCATCCCTGCCGACGTCTTCCGGATCGCAATCCCGCTCACCATCTACTTCGTCGTGCAATTCCTTATCAGCTTCTGGATGGGGAAGCTGATCGAGGCCGATTATCCCCGCACGACGGCAGTCGCCTTCACCGCGGCGGGCAATAATTTCGAGCTCGCGATAGCGGTCGCCATCGCTGCCTTCGGCCTTGCTTCGCCGGTGGCCTTCGCCGCGGTTATCGGCCCGCTCGTCGAAGTTCCAGTCCTCATCCTCCTCGTCAACGTCGCCCTCCGCCTCGGACGCCGATGGTTCCCGGCGACCACGCCTTCAGAAGCCCGAGTATCATGACAGAACAGACCCATCACCGCTTGCGGACACTCTCCGACCCGGACCATCTCCCGGCGCTCAGCCCCGAATATCTTCGCGCGCAGCCCGCGCGCGGCCTCGGACCGCTCGATCCCGCGCCGCGCATCCTTTTGCTCTATGGCAGTTTGCGCGAGCGTTCTTATTCGCGGCTCGTCGTCGAGGAGACAGCGCGCCTGCTCCAGTTCTTCGGCTGCGAGACACGCATCTTCGACCCGTCCGACCTCCCTCTGCCCGACCTGATTGCCGACGACGACCATCCTGCCGTGGAGGAACTTCGCCGACACTCGCTCTGGTCCGAAGGCCAGGTCTGGTGCAGCCCCGAGCGCCATGGACAGATCACGGGCATCATGAAGGCACAGGTCGACCATCTTCCGCTCGCCTACAAGGGCCTCCGCCCGACGCAGGGGCGTACGCTCGCGGTGATGCAGGTGTCGGCCGGGTCACAGTCGTTCAACAGCGTCAATACGCTCCGCATCCTCGGCCGCTGGATGCGGATGATCACCATCCCCAACCAGTCGAGCGTCGCAAAGGCGTACCAGGAGTTCGACGAAGCCGGGCGCATGCTGCCATCGAGCTATTATGACCGGATTGTCGACGTTGCTGAGGAGCTTGTCCGCTTCACCGTCCTCACCCGCGGGCATGCCGACCAGCTCGTTGACCGCTATTCGGAGCGCAAGGATCGGAAAGAGCAAGTGGTGACGCCAGCCGAATTAGCTGGAATTCCGGGCACCCGTTGAACATTTCTGGCCGTTTGGAGACAGGCAGCTTTTAGGTGCCAAACAAAGAGAGCTGACGTTCCGATGCAGTCTGGAACGCTCGCTCTCTAGGATAACTGACGTTAACTCGGGGTCAGCTGCCAACCACAATACGCCGTCCCGATTTAGCGCTCGGGATGTCGCTTGCGCCGAAAGCTGGCGGAGAGGCCGCGAGAAGTGGCGGATTGGCAATGCGCACAACACGGCCGTCTATCAATCTCAACATCAATCCTCAGAGCATCCCGCTGATCAGGCGAATAGCTGACCCGTCAAGCAGCGCCGAAGGTCTTTGGTTTGGTCAGTTGGGTTGGGCATCCTGCGCTAGCTAGCTGACGAATCCTGTAGGAACAGCACCTCGGAATCGCTGCGAAGCCAACGACGTTCGCCAAACATGTAATTGTGGATCTGCTCGACATCGAACTGCTGGAACGGGCCGAAGGTGTCCATCATCATCGCGCGAGATGATTCCAAACCCTCTCGTTGGCTGTCCGCGATCCAAGACAACGATACAAACTCATACGCGACGCGCGCGACCAACTGCTGAGCGATGCCAACCACGCCCCCGGCTTCGTGAATGCAATGAAGAGCATAGTCGCTCGCTGGGTCAAATTCGATCTGCCAACCGGGCGCGGCCATCTGCCTGCACAGTTCGTCCATGCTCGCCCCGACGATGATAAAGATGTTGCCCTCGATAAAATCTAAAAGGTGATGGGACTCCCGGATGGTGAGGATGAAGGGCGTGTAGGGTGCCCAAGCAAAATCGTTCTTGTCGCCGTTCAGAGTCCAGAACACCCACCGCTCGTGGGCGAACGGCTCGAAGATCGCTGAATAGTCGGGCCGCGCACCAGCTATTACCGCGTAAGCAATGCCCGGTTCCGGGCGAGAAATCGCAAAACCTGTCCTTTTGGCTTCAGCGATGCACTCGTTCAGCGCTTCGACATTAGTGCGCTCAGGGAGGGTGACCGCTTGCCGCATCGTCTCACCAGGCGCTCCTCGGTAGCCCACCGCACGATCAGTCTCCAAGAAGCTGCGTAGCTTCTCCATCTTCTCGGCTTGCCGCCTCCCTCGACCCCCTTGCTTCGGGCTGCTTTTCACCTCGATAGGCACGGGATCGGAAGCACCAAGTAGACAAACATCGCCATAGCGGATGGTGTTGGTAATGTCGGAAAGGACTGCCGGCACCTGATGCTCAAGGGCACTGAATAGGCACTTCAACTCGCTAACCAATCCCTCTTTGCCGCGGATCATCCCGGCATCGCGTTTTATGGCGAAGTGGTCGGTGTCATAGTAGGCGTGCTTGATCGCGAACTTGTCGAGATAGATGAACGCCAGCGCGTCCCCACAGCATTTCCAGATGTAAATCTGCTTGGCGTATCCGTTGATGAATCCCGCTGTGCGCTTGACCTTTGTTCTAAGCGCCTTGCTGATTTCCTTCGATCCCCGGCCTGTTTTCAATTGCCGGATCAGTTCCTTGTGCGCAGCGCGATGCTTGTCTTGCATCCGCTCTGCGCGAATGATCTCCTTCAAGACGAGGAGGTTTAGGGCTTTGACCGAAGCAAAATCGTCGTGATCCGCTTCAATTGTGCGGAGCAGCCTTACCATTTCGAAGAACGGCTTCTGTCGCCGACCTACCATCATTAGCGTTGTTCCGACCTTAGGTTAGAAGGGCTTACCGTTATCCCAAGCATCGCCAAATGGCGATCGCGGAGGCGGCAATGAGCCCTTAGCCACAATTTGCACCGAGCAGGTTCCTTAGTGCATTTGTTCCCTATTTGTTCTATTCCGGCATTTGAATCGGAGACCAAATTCGAGGACGACGCGTGCTCACCATTCCCGGGTTCCTTATTTCTGGATATCCAGATTTCTTGCAATCCACATTTGTGGATTGCAAGAAAGGCCGATTTCTGTATTTCTCCGCCAGATGCGAACCGCCCAGGGCGGGCCGCAATGGGGAGGGGGCGCCTGATGGTCGACAAGCAGATCGTGGACGGTGGTACCGCGGATGGCGAAAACAAGTCGCTCAATTTCAAGGTGAGCGCCGACTTCAAGAAGGACTTCAAAGGGTTCGCCGTCGCGCAAGGCATGACGATGACAGACCTTCTCAAGGAAGGCTTCGCGCTAACGAAGAAAAAGCGGCAGAAGTGATGCTGACGGCGCCGTCGCGGCTGACCGGACTCCGGCGATGACAGCGCACGCGCCCGATGCGGCGTTCGCTGGCGCCGAATGGTTGTTTTCGATCGGCCGCGGGGATGTCCCGGCCGTCGAAGGATTGGTTCCGGTTGCCTCGTTGGATCGCGAAGGGCAGAATCCGGATGTCGTAGCCATGATCGAGCGTGCGGCCAGCTATGGGGCACGCGCGGTCTTCTTCGAGGCGCAGCGACAAGGACGGGCCCCGGTCGCGCAGGCGTTCGTCTTCGATACCAAGGACCATCCCGACGACGAAAAATTTGCCGAGCTTCACAAGCGACTATGGAGCTGGGGCGGCGTGCCGCTAGTCTATCGCGCAGGACCGGGCGTCATACAGTTGTTTCGCTGCGCACACGAGCCGGATTTCGTCGGCACGGACGATCGTCCTATATGCAATCCGATCCGCACGCTGGAATTGGGCGCGGCGATCGCGGAGCAAGACGTCTGGTGGGACGCGCAACGAATCCGCAATGGCGCGATCTGGGATGACCCCGACGCCTGCCTGCTCATGCTGTCCGCGACCAAGTCTGCTCACCGCAAACTGGTCGCCGGGGTCCGCGCGCTCGCCATACAGCTTTCGGACAGCGAATTGCTTGACCCGGCGCTGCGCCGCCGGCTGCTCATCCTGTCACTGCTTATCGCATATCTCGAAGAGCGACTGGTCTTGCTCCCCCATGATTTCGCGAGCGCCCTGCCCGGTGCTTCTCGCTTCTTCGAGGTTCTTGCCGACGGTCCGGCGCTGATCAGGCTACTCGAATCGCTCGAGGCAAGATTCAACGGCCATGTCTTTCGACTTCGCGACAGCGAACGGGCCGCCTTGGTCAAAACTTCCGATCTCGCCCGCTATGCGCGATTGGTGCAGGGCTCTGAAGATGAAACAGGCCAGCTCAGCTTCTGGCGGCTGTATTCGTTCCGAGACCTGCCGGTCGAGCTGATCAGCAACATCTACCAGCTCTTCGTGAAAGACGAGGCCAGCTCCATCTACACGCCGCCGGCGCTTGTTCGACTGATGCTCGAGGAGGTTCTCGATTGGGATCGGATCGACGCGCTGATGGAAAGCGAGGGAGTCATCCTCGATCCGGCATGTGGTTCGGGCGTTTTCCTCGTCGAGGCGTACAAGCGGCTCGTGCTCCATTGGCGTTCGCGCAACGGATGGGTGCATCCCGGCGTGGAAATTCTTCGCGGGCTGCTCCAGCGCATTCATGGCGTCGATCTCGAAGAAGGCGCGGTCGAACTCGCAGCATTCAGCCTCTGCCTCAGCCTGTGCGACGCCTTGAAGCCGGAGGATATTCGCGCAAGCGTAAAACTATTCCCACGCCTTGCCGGCGAGACGCTCCATTGGAGCTGCTTTTTCGACGCGAAGAAAAATGGCCTTGTCGCGCAGAAGGTCGCGATCATTGTCGGCAACCCGCCCTTCGCCTCGTCGCTGACGACCAAGGGTGCTCGCGATTGCGCCGCGTCGTACGCGAAGGAATACGGCCCCCTCGCCGACAAGCAGCTCGCCTACCTGTTTCTCCACGAAGCTATGGCGATGGCGACGAAGGGTGGCATTCTAGCAATGATCGAGCCGTCGGGGTTCCTGTACAACCAGAATGCCCATTCGGTCCGCCAAGCGTTCTTCAAAACCTGGCGTGTCCGCGAGCTATTGGACTTTGTGTCCGTCCGGGGACTATTTAAAAAGGGAAACGCCGATCCGAAGATTGTCGTTGTAATCGCAGAGGCGGAAGATCCCGAAGTCGACGGCCGCCTCCTGCACGCAGTTTTCCGACGCAACGGCCGGGCCACCGCAGAGCAGGGATTCGACATTGACTATTACGATCTTCACTGGATCCGCAACATCGATGCCCAACAGTCGCGGGACATCTGGCGGGCCAATCTGCTGGGCGGCAGCCGGGCGCACGATCTGATCAAGCGGCTGCGCACCTATCCCACGCTGCGGCAATTCGCCGAACAGCGGCAATGGGATTTCGGCGAGGGCTATATTGCGGGACAAAAGGGTATCTCGCGCCCCGCCACCCATCTCATCGGCAAACCGCTCCTTCCCACCAGCGCGCTATCCAGCGCCGGTCTCGACACGAGCAATCTTGCTGTCGTGCCCAAGCAGCCAATCAAGGATACGAAGACGGAGCGTCGGTTTACGCCGCCGCTCCTGCTCATCAAAGAGCATGAAGATCTGCACCACGGGATGTGGACGGGTCACTATCTTACCTATAAGCACGAGATCGTCGGCCTTGCGGCACCACGCGGTCAGCTCCCTCAACTCGCGGCGATCGGCGAGTGGCTTGAACGGGAGTCGGTAGCTCTGCGAGCCTATATCGCGGGCATCAGCCCCCGCCTGTTTACGCAGCGTGCGACGGCGATCCTGAACGCAGACGTGCTTGCCCTACCCTATCCCGAAAGCGGGAATCTGGATCTCAGCGATAACGAAAGGATCATTGCTGAAGACATCGTCGAGCATCAGCGCGATTTCATTCGGCTTGGTACGGGTGCCGCCATCATGCAGGCAGCCCCGCCGGCGGCCCTTGAAGCCTTCGACAAGGTGTTCACGCGGCAGTTGAATTCGATCTATTCGCGTAAGCCGCTGCGCGCGCTTCCCGCACAAAAATGGTCCGGCGCGATTTGCCGGGCCTTTGCGTTCGGTGATGGCCAAGTCGATTGGACGGGTGCCGATGAACTACGCATCAAACTCGACAGCTTGCTGCGCGAGCGGCGGGGCTCGAGCCTGACGATCACGCGGATTACGCGACTGTACGACAAGGAATTCGTTTTTCTGCTTAAACCCGACCGGCACCGTTTCTGGACCCGATCGGTCGCTCTTCGCGATGCCGACGATGTTCTCGCCGATCTGCGAGGTCAGGGTTTCTGATATGCTGGCCGACGACGGTGAAAGCGTTGGTCATGCGGGTTCGCTTGACGCCGGCGTGCATCTTCCCGGCGAATGGTTCTCATCCCTGATCCGCTTCCTACGCGATGCCCTTCCGGGATGGCGCGACGATCCTGCCCGCGAAACGGCGACAGGGGAGACGAAGTTGACCGCGCAACTCTGCGCGCGCCTGGCCAGCCTGACAAGGCACACTCCGGGATGGGATTTTCTTCAGTTCCGGCGCGAGGAGCCCGACGAAACCAGCGGCAATCGCGCAATCGATCTCGCCGTCGCGCCCTGCGGCGATGTCATATGGATCGAAGGGCGGGCCTACACCGAGTATCAGACCCTGCTGCCCGTGGAATGCAAGCGCCTCCCCACGCCTCCTGGCTCTGACCGCGACGAGCGCGAATATCTGATCAGCCGTTTCAGCAGCGCGGGCGGAATCCAGCGGTTCAAGGCGGGCCACCATGGGGCTGCGCACAATCGCGCGGCGATGATCGGGTACTTGCAGGCCGAAGATTGCGCCTTCTGGCGAACGCAGCTCGATAGTTGGATCAACGGCATTGTGGCGGAGCCGGTGGAAGGATGGTCCGAAAGCGACAAGATCACATTGCACGACCATGACGCCGGAGCGCGTCTTGCCGCTCTGCAGTCCAACCATGTCCGGAAGCCTGGCCTAGCGCCAATCCTCATCGATCACCTTTGGATCGAAATGTAGGTCACGCGTAAAGGCGTATGCGATCCGGAGCAGCCCGCTCCCCGAGACGACGATCGACAAGTTCGATCAACTTCCAAAGGCGCTCGAGATCAACGCCGCCGATCTTGCACTCCGCCGTCAGCCTAAGATTCCCGTCGCCTGAAGCGTCGGGCGGGAGGTCATTGCGCCACCGATCCCGGACCGCTCTTATGAATCGGCGTCCCGCTCGAAGTGTAGTCGCGCGTGCTGCCCAGCCGCTTCAAGCACCTCGTCAATGAGTGTGAAGATGCGGGCGACGAAGGTATCCGACATGTACCAGACCCAAGGCCGGCCATTTGTCGTCGCCGACTGGAACCAGCCCGCCGGCCAGTTTTTGACGCGGTTTCCGAAGGACTCACGCTCCTCAACCGGCCACTCGAATCCGTTGTGGAGAATCTTGTTACGGTAGCCGAACAGCGCTTCGAGCACGGCTTTCAGATCGGTGGGAAAATGCGGCTCGAGACCCGACGCCGCGGCGAGCTGGAGGATTCCGGTGACGATATCGTCGCGGACCTCGCTCTTCCCATAATAATAGTGCGCATCCCAGAAGCGCGCGACCGCGCGGACCGAGCGCTCGGAATCCGGATCGTGGCCGAGAACATCCTCGCCCATCTTACCGATCCCGCGATAGATACCGACGAACAGATTCTCGACGAAGGGCGCGAGCATGCCCACGGCGGCGGCGCTGCGCGCAGCATCATGATAGACCGAGGTATGGACCTCGTCGGTCCACATGCCGACGAGATGATCGCTACCGATCTCTTTCGCGCGCTGCGCAAGCCGTTCGATTTCGTCAGATTGCTGCGTCGCTGCGGTGCGTGCGGCGGCGAGCGCGCCGCGGATCGCGATCAGCTGGGCGTCGAGGTCGAACTCTTCGAAATAGAAATGCGCGTAATCGCGGTTGGTCAGTTGGAACATGAGACGATGATAGCCATGCGGCGCCAATAAAAAATGAAAAACGACAAGCGCGGCGCTATATCCCGATCATGCCTGTAATCTCCTCGATGACCCTCCCGCGCCCCAATGACTTCGAGGAGTTCGAGCGCGTGACGCTCGCCGCCCTCGCGCAGCGCTGGCAATCGCCCAATCTTCAGAAGAACGGCCGCAAGGGTCAGAAGCAGGCGGGGGTCGATATCTACGGCGTCGACGAGATCGGCCGCCCGGTCGCGATCCAATGCAAGAATTACGCGCAGGCGCCGAAGCTCGCGCTGATCAAGAAAGAGATCGCGAACGCCGGGGCGTATAAGGGCAAGCTGGGTACGCTGTACATTGCGACATCGGCCGATCACGACTCGAAGCTCCAGCAGGAGGTGCGCCTTCTATCCGAAGCGCGCGTTGCGTTGGACAAGTTCGCGGTCGCGATAATCTTCTGGGACGAGATCGTAGACGGGCTCGCGCTGAACCCGCAGGTTATGAAGAATTTCTACCCGCAGATACACCTGCCCGCGCCGACTCACGTCAACAAGGAGCGGCTGCTCGCGGCGCTCGAGCTCGGCTATTACGGTTCCTTCCTGTGGGACTATATCGAGCTGATCTATGGCGAGGTCGGATGGATGGCGCAGGAGGATACCGATCAGATCGAGGTGATCCTGCGCATCGTAGAACGGCGCGTGATCCAACTTCTCGATGACGCCGATCAAGCGGTCATCGGCAAGAGCCTCGGCAAGGTCCGCGTCGGCTGCAACAAGAAGAGAAAGAGCCAGAAATCCTGGCACCGCGTCGAGGACCATGCCAAACGGATCGCGACGCGCGTTAAGGCCGCGACGACTTTCCTCGACGTTGCCGAGGGCAATGCGCTCGGGGTCGGCATGTCGCTCGGCACAGTATACCTCCACGCCGACGACAAGCCGAAGAAAGCGGCGCGCGACGATATCCAGGCGCGCATCGCGGCGCTGGCGCCCGGAATCGATGCCGAGACGGTCGCCGCGGCCTTCAGGAAGGTCCGCTCGAAGCGCGCGGGCTATCAGTGGGCGCCGCCGATCTACACGAGCACCGAGCGGCAGATCCGATCGCTGCCGGCCTGACCGGCGCGCGAAAGCCAAGAAGCGGGGTCATGCAGCGAACCGTCGAGATTGCCGATTTCGAGCTCCCGCGCGGCGCCGTTTCGATTTCCGAGCTGATGGCGATGGACCGGGCAGGCTGGGAACATCTGCGCGCCGAAATCAACCTCCGCCACAAGGCCGATCCCGATAATCCGCTCGCGCGCTGCCGGCTGTGCCGCGCCGGCGTCTATATCAAGGCGCAGGTGACACGCGCGGGCCATATCCCGCTGTTCGCCCACTACGCCGGAAGCCCAGCCGACTGCCCGTGGTATCAGGGCGCCAATCTCGTCCCCGACGACGCGCGCGCCGCGCAATATCGTGGCCATCAGGAATGCGCGCTCCATCGTTCGATGTGTGACACGATTGCGGCGTTTTTGAAGGCCGATCCGCGCTGCACCCACGTCGCGGTCGATCGCTATCTCAAGCCGCATATCGAGGAGCGCGGCCGCTATCCCGATGTCTATGCCGAGCTGGGCCAAGCCGGAAAATTTGCTTTCGAGGTTCAGCTTTCCAAGCCCTTCGCCTTCGAAATCGCCGCGCGGCACTTACACTACAGGGCCGAAGGCGTCGCACTTATCTGGTTGTTCCGCGATATCGCGACCGAACTGCCGCAAGGGTTTCGCGACGTGATCGCCTTCCAGCGCGGCAATGCCTTTCTGTTCGACCAGGCGGCATTTGAGGCTTCGAACGACCGCGGACGGCTGATGCTCTCGGCGTGGCTCGGGGATAGTCGTGGTGGCTGGCTTAAACCACGGCTGGTGGGGCTCGACGATCTTGACCGCGGCAACGGCCGCTCGGTGTTTCTCGAGGATCGCCGGACGCCGCGCCTGCTCTCGCGCGGCCAGGAAGTGCGCGAGAAGTGGTGGCAGGCGCTCAAGACCGGCAAGCCGTTCGATTTCACTGATCCTATTGTGGACAAACAGTTCGGTCCCGCCTGGGACTCAATCAAAAAGTATGTGCCCGCACTTTCGGAATGGAAGAATGAGTTCTGGCGCGCGCATAATGCGCGCGGCCGTCCGCATTTTTTCGAGGTCGCCGCGATGCTCTTTTCGATCGCGCGGAGCGCGGCCGTTGGCGAAGAGCGCGTTTATGTTTCGCGCTACAAGGACAAGAGCCGGTTGGCCGCGATGCTTAACGCGCGCCTCTCAAACTCAAGCTACAAACCCTATGCTGACCTCGTCGAGACCATGCTTGCCAGAAGCGCTATGGCACATTGTCTGGGACGTCCATCGCTCCATAACGCGCTTGCGGAGGCGAGAGGCCACACGGCACAGGTTGGGCAGGAGCATCCGATCTGGGAAGCTGCTGCGCGGTTGTTTCCCGAAATATTCGACGGATTGCTCCGTGCGGAGCTGATCGATCTCGACCATTTGCCCAACTGGGCTAAGCCGATGCCCGCGCGCCCCACGAGGGGCCCTGAGCCATGACTGGAACGTATGGAGGAACGAGAGTGGCAAAACGAAAGCCTACGCTGTCGGATGAGCGCCTCGCCGATATCTGGAATGTTCGCGGCATCGACTACGCAGAGGGCGAACTCGCCGGCTTCGACAGGCTGATCTCGTCGGCGGTGAGCCGGTGCCTCGCTGACGATGAGGATAATCGCGCCGAACTCGCAGACCTTGTGTCGCTGGTGCTCGGCGAGCGAGTCTCGGTGATGATGCTCGACGCCTACGCGAGCGAGGCGCGGCGCGGGCAGCGCATTCCGGCTTCGCGTTTCCTCGCACTGATCGCAGTCACACGGCGCTTTGACATTCTCGATGCCATTCTGCGTGAAGTCGGCGGCAAGGCGCTCGATCGCAGCGATGCGCAAGTCTATCGCCTCGGCAGGCGCTATCTCGACAGTCTTCACGCCTCGCGGCGGCTCCGCGAAACCGAGGCCGAGATTTTCGATGCGGCGTCCTGATGGACCTAACCGGATGCGCTCCCAGCGAGACGAGGATCGACAGTGACGCGGAAAAGGAAGGCGCCGACGCCCAAAGGCAAGGGTAGAAGGGGCGGCCGTCCCGTGGCCGACCGGCTCGCCGTGCATCCGGTTTCGATGGCCGATCAGGCGGCGATCAAGGACGAACTCGTCGCCAATGCGGCCTTTCAGGTCGAAGCCTTCCCACAGTTGCAGGCCGACCTGCTGACGCTTTTCCGCCGCGTGCACCCGCTTCATCTCATCGCGATCGTCGGGCAATATGGGCTGTTCGCACCGGTTTCTAATCAAGGCATCGCCGACGGCACACTCATGGAAGGAATTCAGCAGCATCATGTCGAGCTGATGCAAGCCTTCGCCTTGGCCCTATCCGACGCCGAATGGGGCGTTTCGCCGGCGACGCCAAAGGATGTGGAACAGGCCGTTGACACTGTGAAGGCACTGGCTGACGCGTTCCACGCGCGCCGGTTTCTCGAGGCCGAGAATGTTGAGGAGAAGAGCGAGCGGTATCGCCTGATGTTGCGCGAGAAGATTCGTCTTCATACCCAGATGATCCGCAACTGGGGGCATTTCGGCCAAGTCGTCGACATCACGCGCCGCCTCTATTTGCCTCTCGATCCGCTCCTGCGCGAGGCGCACGGTTTCGCGGGGACCGAGCTCATCTCGGTCGCCAAGGCGATGCTGGACCTGCATCAAAAGCGATCGAGCGCGCGCTTTCAACAGCTCCAGCGCGTGTTCGCCGAACAGACCGTTCGCGGCGCGGTCAGCCGCTACTATGCGCTCTTCATGCCCAGCGAGGATCCGGCACCTTTCCTTGCCATGCTTCCCGCCGAATGGCCGCTTGATACCGTGCGGCAGCGCCTCCTTGCTCATGCCGACACGCAGCTTGCTAGACAGGCCTCCTATGCGCCGGACGATCTAGCGGCGACGACGGGGCTCCCTGCCGGGGTGGTCAACGCCGTCCTTGGCGCACTCGCCTTTGCGCCGGGCGCTCTCGCGTCGATGGACCGCGAGCATCTGTTCCTCGGTAATCCGGTCTGGACAGTGCCCGCGATCGACCTCGGATCGGACTATTTCGTCCCGGCGCCGCAGTCGATTTTTAGCTTTATCCACGCGATTATGCGGCGGCTGGCAACCACGCCCGAGCTAAAAAAGGCGCTCGAACGTCGCCGCGCTGAATTTCTCGAGACAGAACTGGCCGAGCTGCTCGCTGAGGCGCTGCCCGGCGCGCAAGTGCAATCGGATATCGCATGGTCGCTCGACGGCCGTCGCTACCAGACCGATGTGGTGGCGAAGCTCGACCGCGTCGTGGTGATTGCCGAAGCCAAATCGGCAGCGCTTACGGAGGCCGCGCTGCGCGGTGCCCCAGAGCGCGTCCGCAAGCATGTCGGCGAGTTGATCGTCGAGCCGTCGCAGCAGTCGCTGAGGCTCGCCGGCCTGATCGAGCGAGCCAGCGGCGGCGATGCTGATGCCCGCGCCATCCTGACGCCGTTCGGCGACGATTTTTTCGACGTCGACGAAGTCGTCCGCCTGTCGGTGACGCTCGACGATTTCTCGATCATCGCATCTTCCGAACCCGAACTGCGGCTAGCCGGCTGGTTACCCGAGGATGTGCCGCTCGGCTGCACAATGGGGATCGCCGACCTCGCCGCGGTCGTGGAAATTCTCGGCGACCCGGCGCGGATAATTCACTATCTCGCCGAGCGGCAACGGATTCAGAAGACGCTCCAGATACTCGGGGACGAGATGGATTTCCTCGGTTTCTATCTCGAGACGGGCTTCAACATCGCTGCGATCGAACGCAACAGGCCGCGGCTTTCGATCAGCGGCATGTCGGCCGAGATCGACCGCTGGTTCATCAATCGCGAGATCGGGCGGATGCAACCGCCGCCTCGATTTGCGATCGATCATTACTTTGCAAAGGTGATGGATGCTGTGCGGCGCCATGGGGAACCAGGATGGCTGACGATCACGCTCGATCTGCTGCGTGCCTTCGACTGCGACGAGCAGGCCGAGGTCGTCAAATCGCTCGGCCAGCTGCGTAAGGAGGCCATCCGGCGGCGTAATGATCGCGAGCGGACCGCGACCCTGCTCGTCACGCCGCCAGCCAACCGGCGCACCGCCATCCTCTTCCATGTCTACCCGCAGGAATATGCCGCGGAACGCCATCAATTGGGTGCCAAGCTCGGCGCATGGGCGCTTGAGACCAGCGGACGCCATCGATGCCTGATGATCGGCCGCGACACGTCGCGCTGGCACGAGCCCTATTCCTATATCGGCTTCGCCGAAGCCTGAGCAGTCCCGCCCCTGGCTTGCGAGTTCCTCAAGAAGGTCGAGACAGCTTTGAGCGGATTTCGTATCGCTTCCTGCCTTTTGGACGACGGCAGCGAGACAAGCCTTTGCATAGCAGCGCGATAATCGAAGACGCGGTCAGCACGCTTGCAAATACGATGAGACTCTATGTCGAGGCGCATCTTCGCTTCGGCGATCTGTTCAAGGTCGATCCCGAAGAGGCGATCGACAATATAGATCGCGCCTTCGAGGCGAAGCTCGAGGCCTTCCATTCGCTGTACGACGTATCGAAGACGCTCTTTGCATATTTCGATGATGGCGACACCGCGCTGATCATCGCGATACGAAACGCGATACATCATCGCGACCACCCGCTGTTTCGAAGTCTCAGGCGACGCCTTTATCTTGATGAGTGTGGCGTGGATCGCTGGCTGGGCGCGTCGTTTCTGCTTGCAAGTCACCCGACTCTTCATGGCGCCCCAGTTTGGATGTCCCATCATGTTCGGTTGGACGACATGGATTCGCGCCTCGACCCGTCCCGTGCTTCACCCTATCTCGACACCGGAGCGGGCATGGCGAAGATCGCCGGCAGGTTCGAGTTGATCGACCGGCAGCTCGCGCTTCCGGCGATCCGCCGGTTCCGCGATCGGCACCGATTTCCCGACGACCAGGCCTATGTCGATCTGATGCCGATCTTCGTCTCGGCCGTGTGCAAGGTCTTCAAGGCGATGAAGCACGCGGGGATAGGCTTCAATCGATTCGACGCCAGAACCTACCTCGCCCCCTTTACGTCAGAGCTTGAGATCGACCTCGGCAACCACGACTTCAGGCAGCTGCGGATGCGCGGATGGGGTGCACTCGACCTGATGCCCATTCCCATCGAATAGGTTCAAGCGCGTTCGCGCCTGCAAATGGCGGCAAAGGACCAACGTCTGCTTTCTGGCCTTAGTAGCTTTGGATCGAATGGCCGAAATCAGGCGCGTTCCGGACATAACGCGTTGAACATTTTGCTGTCCGCGTAAAAACCGCAGACAACCCTAGCCGACGTCAACTCCAAGTCGCGACCCCGATCAGGGCCATGAACGCGCCAAACAGAACACCCCCGGTTGCCGCCCACGTCACCCACCAGTCCTGCTCGTCGTTTGACCGTCGCTGCTTGATCATACCCTCGACGCGGCCAAGTGAGTGTGAAAGCGCGTCGCGGGCCTCGCCGACAGATTTGCGATACTCCGCACTAAAAGCCATCGACGCTTGGTGACTTTCGGCGGCAAGGGTCAGCGGCGTAAGGCGCATCGCGGGTTTGTCGTGGATGCTCGCGATGTGCTGATCGATCTGATCGAGCCGCGCGTTCATGTCACGAAGGGTCAGCGAATAGTCGGGCAGCTTTTCCTTTGCAGACGTGAGTCCCTCGATCGCGGTCCGTTGCAGAGAAATCTCACTGCGCAGATCATCAAAGGCTTTGGCGGCGTCGTTGGAGGGCGGGGCGGCGGGGGTGAGTTTGCGTGTCATGGACGCAGCCTACATCGAGATCCCCAGCCCGCGTCCAGCGCCTAGACTTAGCTGGAGATCCTGAGACAGCGTTTTCCCTCTCATAGCGTCCAGCCCGAGCTGAGCGCGGCGATTTTCAAGGAGCGACTCGAGCTGCGGATCGCGGTGAAGGCTCTTCGCCATGCTCGTGAGGTTGGCGCGCGCCTCGTCACGCGCCGCATATGTCGGCGCCTTGCGGGCTATCGTGCTCTCCTTCTTCCATGTCTCAACAAACTGGTCGGCGCGCTTCTCGGTCTCGGCGGCGAGCCTCTTCGTGTCGACGGCGAGCCGCGCGCGATCGCGCGCTGCACGGTCCGCCGCCGCGCGCTCGGCGACGCGTGCCGCTTCCTGCCGTTCCATCGCCGCGATCGCGCCCGCCGTCCGCCCTGCGGCGGCCTCGCTGGTGAGCTTATAGCTTTTCCCGAACGCCTCGCGCAGATCGTTTGCGCCGCCCGGACGCAGCGTATCGAGTTCCTGCCGGGCCTTGCGATAGGCGTCGAGCTCGTGCGGCAGCTCCTTCCCTCCGGCGCGCCGGACATCGACGATGTCCTTCGTCATCTGCGCAAAGCGCTCGACCGCCTTGTCGAGTGGGGGTTGTGCAGGGGCGCGATCAAGGAATCGGCCGCTGACGCGGACCTCCGATAGTTTGACCTGCCGCAGCCGCTGAGGCGGAGCCTCTTCCAGTGCTTTGCGCGAGACGGTAAGCTTCAGCCCGTCGAACATGCCGCGTTTGGGCTCGGCGGTTTTTGCCGGTTCCGGCGCACGCACGCGATAATCGCTGGCCATATCCTTGCCGCGCTCGCGGCTGAGCGTGCGGACGAGTTTGGACTGATTGGCAAAATCATCGCGGCCATAATGGAGATCGACGGATTCGCGGTGGCGCGACATGGCAACATAGGCTCCGTGCCGATCCATTCCCGGCGTCGCGAGCACCTGCACCCGGTCGACCGTCATGCCCTGGGCCTTATGGATGGTCGCGGCGTAGCCATGATCGATATGAGCATAGTCCTTGAGGTCGAACGCGACGTTGCGCCCGTCGTCGAGCATGACAGCCATGCGCATTCGATCGACATTTCGGACCGTGCCGAGCGAGCCGTTCTTGACGCCCAGATCGCGCTCGTTCCGCAGGAACATGACGCGGTCGCCTTCCGCAAAGCTGCGGCCGCCACGCTCGACATTGATCGCGACATCTGCGCCAAGCGCCCCGCCGGCGCGCAGTCTGTCTCGGGCATCGTCATTGAGCTGGCGCACTTCGTCATTGGTGTGGGTAAGAATAATACGGCTCGCATCGGGATGACGCTGCCGATCGCGATCCCACGCATCGACAAGTTCGGTGCGCGCCGCATCGCGGGTAACGGCGGCGTGGACATGCCCGGCCTCGGCATAGCGACCGACCGCATCGCCGGTCCGCCCGGTGGCAAGCTCGCGCGTCGCGTCGCGCTGCCATTCTTCATGCTGGCGACGGATGGATGTAATCTCCACCGCCCCGTGGCGCTCGGCGGCGGCGCGGAATGCCGCGCCCGCTTCGATCGCCTGCAACTGCTCTGGATCGCCGACCAAGACGACCTTGGCGCCCTGCTTTTCGGCTTCGGTCACGACACGCTCAAGCTGGCGCGTTCCGATCATACCGGCCTCGTCGATGACGAGAATATGTTTGCTGGTCAGCCGTTCGCGGTCATTGGCCCATTGATGTTCGAGGCTCGCCAAGGTCCGCGAGCCGATGCCGGAACCATGTTCCAAACCCTCGGCGGCGATGCCCGACAGCGCAGCGCCCTGCACCTGATAGCCCGCCGCCTCCCAAGCTTCGCGCGCCACGCCAAGCATCGCGCTTTTGCCCGTGCCGGCATAGCCAATGACATTGCTCACACCGCGCGCCGATGTGACATGCTCAAGCGCGCCGCGTTGCTCAATCGATAGATCAAGGCCGCGTGCTGACGCGCGCGCAAGCGCCCGTTCGCGATGACGATCGGCGACGCCATGGTTGCGGCGCGCGTCGAGCGTCGCGGTCGCGCGTTCAAGCCTTTGCTCGGTCTCGATCATGGCGCGCGAGGTGAACCGATCTTCGCCGCGCCCGTCCTTGCCGAGTGCGACCAATTCGGGCGACGCTTTCACCGCACCCATGACGGCATCGAACTGGATCGTTCCCGCGCTATGTCGATGCACGAACATCGCGAGGTCGCGGTTGGTGAAGGTGGCCTGCCCGTGGGTAATGGTGTCGAGAGCGATCGACGGGTTGGCGAGGATTTTCTCGCCGTTCCGCCGCGCAATATCGAGATGCTCTTCGGCGCGGTCGACTTCGAGCCCCTGCTCCACCATCCGCGCAGCAGCGGGACCGATCTTGTGCTGGGGTTCGAGCTCGATCCCCTGCGCTTCCAAGGTGCGATGATCGATGCGTGCATCGATATCGAGCGCGGCGAGCCGTTCGTTGACATGATCGGCCCAGGCTTCGCGCCAACGCGTCAGCAGCTCGGTGCGGTTCCAGTCGCGGACCTTGGCGCCGAACTCGGCCGATCCGTCTTCGCCGATGCGGATCTCGCGCATCGTCAGCATGACATGGGCGTGAGGCCGCGCCAGCCCGTCGGCGCCGATGTCCCAGTGAACATTGAGGTCCGCGATCATGCCGCGTTCGACGAACTCGTCTCGGACGAAGTCGCGGGCCAGCTCGATGCCCTGCTCCTTGGTCATCTCGCGCGGGATCGCGAACTCGATCTCGCGAGCGAGCTGCGCGTCTTTGCGGATCTCCGCGGCCTCGACGTCATTCCAGAGCTTTTCGCGGTCGCGCCATTCCTCTGGCGCATTCTCCGGCAGCAGCACTTCGCTGTGGACGACACCCGCCTTGTTCGAGAAGTCGTGGCTTCGTCCAAGCCGCTCGTCGTGCAGCCGGTCGGCCGAACGATAGGCCGCGGCGGCAACCGCGCTGCTGCCTACGGCGCGGGAAATCACTTTTGCCGAGAAATGATAGATCGCCATGGCGGCAATCCATTTACAGCAAAACGAGCACGTCGGCACGACGTATAAGCGCGCCCTCACACGATTTCATCGCGCTCGGGATCACAAAGTCGCAAGAGATTTCAGCTGCTTGAATGGCGATGAGACTCGGCATAATTGGTTCGTCCGACCCCATCAAACGGAAGGACAGACGATGCGTAAACTGCGCGATTTCGACGCCGAACTCCAGGTGCTCACCGACAAAGCCAAGGCGCTCAAGACAAAGAAGCAAGGTCAGCTCGGCGAGCTGGTGATCGCCACCGGCGCCGATGCGCTGTCGATCGAACAGCTCGCGGGCGCATTGATCGAGGCTGTCGGCGCAGACGGGGCACGGAAGGAAGCGTGGCGCAAAAGCGGCGCGGCCTTCTTTCGCGGAAGCAGCACCGGTACTCGCCAAGACGCTCGCCGCAACGCGGGCGGCGCATCGGCGATCGGTGCAGGCGCGCAACCGCCTTCAGGCGAAGCGGGCGCGGCATGACACGCGAGCCTGGCAGGTGAAGCGCCGCGAGCGCACGCGTCAGCTAATCGAGTTGGGCGGCCTCGTTGCCAAGGCCGATCTGATCGAGCTGACCGGCGATGATCGGGCGATCATCCTCGGGCTGCTCGTCGAAGCCGCTGCGAAGCTGCGCGGCGAAAGCCGTGAGCAGCAAATTCTTCTGTGGCGCCGCCGGGGGCGGCGCGCCTTCAACAGCGACATTAGCGCTGATGCGATGTCGAAACTTTGATAGAGCTGCAAAAACCGCACGGCTGCTTCTCGCGCCGAAAGCCGTTTGCACCGCCGAGACCGCGCGTCACAACATTGGCCTGCGAACGCACTGACAGATTGAGGCGATCGGTGACGCAGTCGTCACAGATTGCCACGCCTTCGAGGCGCTGGATCAGTGCCTCGATTTGCCCCGCAATGGTCATGCGCCGGGGCATAGATCAGCGACCAGCCTGTGCGGCCGCTTCAAGCTGGGCGATCCGCTCCGAACAGATCGCGTGCACGGCGCGGCCCAATTCTTCGACGCGCTCGCCAAGCCAGCGCAATTCGTCTTCGGTGATCCGGTAATGTTTTGAATAGCGCGCCTTTACATAAGCTTCCTTGAGCTTTTCGAAGTGCTTGCGATCTGCTTTCAGTTCGCGCGGCCAGGCATCGACGAGCCGCATGTCGATGCGCTCGGCCTGGGTGCGCAGAAAGCCCAGATTGTGAACGTGAGGAGTATAGAAGGTACAAACGAGAAGCACGGTATGGTAAAGCCTCTCTGTCGCCTGATGCATGTCGAAAGCTGCTTTCTTCAGCCAGCCTTGTTGCAGAGAATGCAGCGCTGAACCGTGAAACTGGCCAGCGGTGGGGTACCATTCTCCGAAATATTCCTGCGCCATGGCGAGCGCCTGCTCGGGCGTCTTCGGCTTCGGCTTGTGCAATTCCTTGTCGTCAAACTCGTAGAGCGCGATCCCATCGCGCGCGACGTCCATGAAGAAATAGCGCCCGTGCGCGAGTCCGTCGTTCACTTCCTGGATGGTGTGGACGATGAAATTGACCGGCGTATGGAGCGTCTTGTCGATCGCCAGCTCGCGGTTGAGCCGGTCCTCGACTTTCAGCCAGTAATCGACCTTTTCGGTCAGCCGCTTGTCGCTGACGATGATCAGCAGATCGAAGTCCGAGCGATAGCCTTTGGCGGTGTGCGGCTCATCGACCCAACCGCCACGCGCATAGCTGCCGTAGAGGATGATCTTGTCGATCCGGCCCTTCTTCTTCCAGTTCATTGTCGCCAGCGCTATGCTGTCGGCAAATTCTTCGAAGATGATTTGCTTCACGCGCTCGAGTTCGCGCTGCTTGTTGGCGGGAAGATGATCGAGGTCGGTGCGCATTGTTTTCACCCTGTAATTGGATGCGCCGGATGGCAAGCGCCATCCGGCGCAAGCATGGTCACCACAGCCGGAAACGCCACCACCATGGATCCTTTTCATCCATGGCTTTCATCATGATACGCAGGCTCGCTGCGAAGTGATTTTCGACGTCGGCGACGCTGATGTCGAACCGTTCTGCAATTTGCGGATAGGTCATTTCATCGACGCGGATCGCCAGAAACACCATGCGGTCCATGCCGTGCATCTGGTCCACGACGCGCTCGGCGCGCCAGAGGCGCAGCCGCTCTTCGCGCGACATGGGGGCGCTCATTGCTCGGCTCCCGCGAAGGCGAGCAGATAGTCGCTCGCCTTGCTTGCCTGACTGGCGGCGCGAAAAATCGCCTTCTCGTCATCGCGCAGCACCGACAGCCACGATGCGATGTAATCCGAATGCCGCACGGTCGGCGCGATTCCGAGCGAAGCGCAGGTGAACGCCGCCGCCATCTCCGCGACAAGCTCTTCTTTGGCGTATGCCTCGGAACCGAAACCTCCCTTCTGGTCCCGGTCGAGCCTGCTGCCGTGGCCGGTCCAATGGCCCAGCTCGTGCAGCGCAGTGCGATACCAGTTGATGGGTTCAGGAAACGCCGCCTGCGACGGCACCTGCACAAAGTCATGGCTAGGGCTGTAAAAGGCTTCGCTCCCGCCGATATTGACCCGCGCGCCGGTCGCCGCGATCAGCGAGTCGGCCTCGGCAATCGTGAGCACCGGGTCGGGGCTGACCATCGGCGCGAGATAGTCTTCGGGTAATCCCTCGCACTGGTCGATGTTGAAGACGGTAAAGCGTTTCAGGAACGCAACCTGCCGCGCTTCGCGATCCTCGCTGCGCGCCTGTTCCTGCTCGGCCTTCGGCGTAAAGCGGTCCGCATAACAGATGACCGTTCCCTTCTCGCCGCGCCGGACGTTGCCGCCTGCCGCCTCGGCCTGCCGGTAGGTCAGCCAGCGCTGCGAGGCATAGCCCTTGGCGACGACCTCGGCCCACAGGATCAGGACATTGATCCCGCTATATTTGCGGCCCGTCCCTGCATTCTGCGGCATCGTGCAGCCGCACGCCGCGCTGTCCCACGGCTGCACCCAAGGCAGCCGTCCTTCTTCAAGCTCGGCGATGATCCGGTTCGTCACCTCCGAATATAGGCTCGCCCGCTCTATCCTTTCTGCACGCATATCCTTTCTCCTTCCAGCCACCGCACCCCGGCCCGGAAGGGGGCGGGGTGGGCGGCAGGAGGGAGCCGGCAGACCCGCATCATCGGACGGGCTGCATCCGCAGGATCGCAACGAAGTGGAGAACCCGCGGTACGCGGGTTGCGGCCCGGCCGGGCGGGGCTAGAGGCGAGTGACGCCCACCCTGCCCCCGACCTGCCGGGACAGACCAACGCCGCCGCGCAGCGGCGACCGCATGCGCGCCAGCGGCGCCCTCCCCCATAGCGAATCGGGCAGACGCCGCGCCGGTTACGGCGCGTCATTGGCGGGCGCGGCCGTCCTCGACGGCCTCATTCGCTCTCGGCCGCGACATCGGTGGGACGCTGTGAGAAAAATAAATGCGGATGCGCCAAGGCCGCCCGCAGACCTCCATGGACGCCGACGGATACCGGCGGCCCTACGCCAGAAGACTACGCCGAAAATGGCGGTTTTCTAAGGTGTTGACGTTAGCGCCTCTCATGCTTTCTTTATCTCGTGTCGACGCAAAATCGTTCAACAGATGGAGTAGAACAGCATGGCATTACAATCTCCCCTCCGCCTCATGCGGCTCAACGAAGTCCTCGATTTGACCGGCCTCAGCCGCGCGACCCTCTACCGCAAGATCGCTGCCGGGACCTTCCCGACACAGCATAAGCTCGCCGAACGCTGCTGCGGCTGGCGCGCGGGCGAAGTCGAAATGTGGCTGCGCAACCCGCACGCGTTCACGATCGCCGATCTCAAGCGCGAAGCGGCTTAGGGTCAAGCATGGCAAAGCCCCGCGCCGCCGAAGCGGCGCGGGGTGGAAGTCCGTCTCAATCGGCGGGGTTCCAGATCAGCGCGTAGCCGTCTTCGCCGTCCTGGCCAGCAGCGCGGCCGAGGTTGGCATAAATCCGGCGCGGCCCGAACTCAGGGGCCGCGAGGGTCAGCGACACATAGGGCTTGCCCGATGCTTCGCCGGTGCGGACCCAGCCCGCGCCGATCTCGACGCCTTCGGAATAAACCCGGTAGTCGGGCTGGACGTCGCCGCTCTTGGAGCGGTTGGTGCGGATCTCGATCGCCGCGCGGATCGTGAGAGTTTTCAACTGGCCCACGAAGCCTCCTTCGATGGTGCCGTTCACAAAGCCGATAGCTGCCATTGGTCGTCTCCTTATATGTGCCGCGGGACCATCCCTGCGACATGGGCGGACCAAGGACTGGCGCATGAGGCGATCCGCGAACCCGCAGGGCCGCAGCGCAGAGGAGGAGTCCGGCGGCGCGATTATTTGAGAGCGAAGCGGCCGCGAGGAGCCGGCGCAGCCGGCGGGGAAATAATCGCGCCGCCGGACTTTCGCGGGGCGCCGCGCCGGTCCAGGTCAACTCGCCCGTCGCCGGGGATGATCTTCGACTCGATCGGGATGACAATCAGCAGCACTGAGGTAGTGACGCCATGGAAGCACGGTGGCCAAGCGAAAGACACGGCCCCGTTCTCCAAAGACAGGTCATTACAGACGGATCATCGCAGGCGTTGCGCGATTATGGTTCCTCCGGCGTCGTAGCGCAGATTGGGCAACCCACCGAGGCACCGGGAAATGCAACGATCCGCCGCGCCATCGCTCCGTTTTGGCGGAACTGTACAATCCTGCCCGACCGGGAATGGCCATAGGCATTGCAACACGATCTTTCGTCAGACGCTCCCTGATTGCGACCCAGGGGACCGTTCGGTGGTGGGGGGCGATATTCTGCAACGCAGACCATCGTTTAAGGCGGCGCGATTTATCGCGCCGCCTTTTTTCCTTGCCGAGTCCGCGCGCCGTCGCCGCTTGCGGCGGCGGCGCGCCAAAAATGAAAGCGCCGCGCTGGCCCGAAGGGGCAGCGCGTCCATTACCGGTGCGAGGAAAAATAGGCGGGCGACCAAAAGCCGCCCGCCCTGTTATTATGCCGCCAATGGCGGTTCGTCGGTTTCCGGTCCGCTGCTGTCCTCGGTGAGAGGTACAATGCTCGCGGAGAGATCGAAAGCCACACGCGCCGCAGCCTTCACGCTGCCGACACCGCCGCGCGACGTGTAGGCTGACGGCGGGAACGCCATCCACTGCGGAACCCACGGCTCGGATTTGGCGCGGCCGTTCTCGCCCGCAAGGCAGTCGGAGATGATCGCCTTCAGCGCCTTACCCTTCTCACCGGCGTTTGCTGCCGCGACCTCCGCGCCCGCAACCTCGCCAACGATAGCGAGCAGCACTTCGCGGTCGCGAAGCTGGTCGAAGAACGCCGCGTCTGCCTGCCAGTGCCGGTGCATGTCGGTGCCGATATGTAGCCCGATCATTTCCACGGCCTCGCTGCCCGCTTGCAGCGTCTCTCCCATGACGATGGCAATAATCTCCATCACCACCGGATCGGGCAATTCCAGAAGCCGCGCGAACAGCGGGGCAAAAGGGGGCCGGTGATAGCCCTTGCCGGTCACGGTCGGGGCGTCTTCATCGAAGCCAAGCACGGCGAGCACCACGCGGCGCTTCGTGTCGAAAGCGGTTTCGGCGGAGCAGGTCTCGACGCTCTCGGCAATTTCTTCTTTCGGAGCGCGCTGCGCCTCGACATCGACCCGCCACAGGTCTGCGCCCGCAATGACGTGCGCGGCCATCGCGCGGAGTGCGACACCGGTATGGGCAAGCAGGTCGGCGCGCACCGCCGCATGGCGATGAAGATCGATATAGGCATTGAGCGGACCCGACACCTCGGGACGGCTCGGCTTCTCGATGACCGCCCCCTCCTCGCTGCTCCCACCGCTCCCAAGCCGCTTCGCTTCCTTGGTGGTGACAAAGCCTTCGTGGAAGCTGACCTCGCCGCTCTCGCGAACTTCAACATAGACGCGGCCGCCCTTGCGCTTGCCAGCATGGGCATGATCCCATGACCGGAACCACTGCCCGCGCTCCATGATGATCACGTCGGACCATCCAGCCTCAAGATAGTCGGCCTTGCGCACCTCGATGGCGCCCATCTGCGCGGCCCAGAATGCATCGCTGTCGGCAAAGAAGCGATCCTCGCCAAACAGGTCGGCAACAATGCCGCCCTTGAACGCCTCGACGTCGAACAGGGCATGCGTAACCGCGATGGCCGTGCCGCCAAACAGCCACGCCTTGAGTTGATGGCCGGTCGGGCAATAGGCGCTCTCGTCATCGAATAGCGCCAGCCAAGCCTTCTGCTGGCTTTTCGATGCAAGGGTCAGGTGGCGGACCGTGTTCACGTCGATCTGACCGCCGCGATAGAGGGTGCGGATGCGCGGCAACAGATTGCCGAGCGCAAGGATCCGCTTCACCGCACTCGGCTCAAACCCGAACGTGTTGGCGACCTCGTCGACGCTGCGCCCTGTTTTGACCAGCGCAACGAACGCTTCCCATTGGCTCACCTCGTCGGGCCGGACCCGCGCGAGATTTTCAAGCATCGACGCTTCGAGCGCATTGGCATCATCCCCCTCGTCGAGGATCGCGCACGGGATCGGCTTCATAGCGCCGCCCTCGCGCGCCACAGCGTTGACGGCGGTAAAGCGCCGACGCCCCGCAACGATCTCGAATTGGCCTTCTGCACAGTTGGGACGAACGAGCAGCGGAACCAGCACACCCCGCGCGCGAATGCTCGGGAGCAGGTCGGACACATCGGGGTCTTTGCCCTTCCCGCGCATGTTGGTCGCCGCAATCGACAGATGGTCCACGTCGATAAAATCGAGTTTCATGACTTCTTCCTTTCCTTCCACCACACCCGGCCCCGGACGGCGGGGCGGGCGGCGAGGAAAGGCGACGGGACCGCGCCCAAGGACGGTGCGCACCCGAAGGGCCGCAACGCAGTGGAGGAGCCGGGGCGAAGACCCGGCTTGCGCACCGGCCGAGCGGTCCCACAGCCGTGCGCCGACTGCCACGCTGTCCGTGGCCGGCCCACCAGCAACGCCGCCGCGCGGTCAGCGCGGCGGCAACGTCGGACAACAAACGCGCCCTTGTCGCAGCCGCAGGCGCCGCGGCGTGCGCGGCCCGGTGGCGGGTCGGGCGCGGCAGGGCCGCGCCCGGAACAGCGCCCTGCGCTGTTTACCCGCCGCAAGAGCCGCGCGCCCGCGGCGTCAAGAAGCGAGACATGAGCGCTGCGCGGCCAACCGTGCAAACGCGCGACCTCTGGCGGCGCCTGTCGCCGCCAGCGTGCGCTCAATTGATGCCGCGCTCCTTGAACCGCCATTTTGCCTTATTTTTTGGACCGTTTTGCGGGGGGTTTTTGCGACTCCGATGCGACGAATGCTCCCCAGTCAGACATCAACTGCATTCTGAGCACTTTCAGGTCGCTTCGCAGATATGCCTTTTCGACCGCAGTACCTACGCTGTGAGCGAGCGCCATTTCCGGAACCATCGCCGGTACGTGAGGCATCTTCTCGGCAGCCCAGTCTCTAAAGCTGGAACGGAAGCCATGAACAGTTTCCGATCTTCCGGCGAGTTTCATCATTTTCGACAAGCTCATGTCTGCCAGCATCTTTCCATGAAATGATGGAAAGATCAGACCTTCATCGCAGAATTGTTCGCTCGCCAGCTTGAGAACGTCGATTGCCTGCTGGCTAAGCATGACCACATGGGGCTCGCCAGATTTCATTATCGATCCGGGTCGCCGCCACTCTCGCGCCTTGAGATCGATCTGGTCCCACCTCGCCTTTCTAACTTCGCCGCTCCTTGCGGCGGTCAAAATTGTGAATATCAGCGCCAAGCGGGCGGGCGACGCATCTTTCATTCGCTCTGCGGCGTAAAAGGTCGGTAATTCGGAGAATGGAAGCGCAGAATATCCCTTGGATTTCGGCTGTTTGGCCAGACCCCGACTAAGGTCGGCAAGCTCCGGCAAGGGCGAAGTGCGCCATCCGTGCGACTTAGCAAAGGCGAGCACTTGGAGGATTCGATGTCGAACTTTGCGGGCGATCTGAGGCTTTGCGGTCCATATCGGCCCAAGGGCGGCCAAAATCTGGGCAGTTTCAATATCGCTTACGCGCTTCCGTCCGAGTGAGGGGACGACATGGAGGTCTAGCGAAGACTTAAATTGGAGAGCCGTCTTTTCCGACCATCCCTTGCCAAGCTCCGCATAAGCAAGGTCTGCGGCCTCTTGGAAGGTCACCACGCGGATTTTCCCACGGTCGCGTTCTGCGATCGCGTCGTTGCCCAGTCGGGCAATTCGGCGTAAACGAGAAGCAGAGTCTCGAGCCTCAGCCAAACTTACATCGTCGACTGAACCCAAGCCGATATCCTGCCGCCGGCCTTGATGCTGCACGCGCAAAATCCATGACCGGGACCCGCTAGGCTTTACGCGCAGATAGAGCCCTTTCCCGTCACCGTATGTCCCCGGGCGGGCATTTTTTACCTTCAGAGATGTCAAATTCGCCATGTGAAGCCATCATTTCCGTCCCCACATTCGTTCCCACACCGAGGTTGCGCTGTAGGGAAATACAATGCAACGTAATGAGAGAATTATATCACAATATCAGTTGTTAAGACACACAAACCGACCTGTGCTGAGACGTGGTAAAATGGCAAAAAATTGGCTACCCGGGGAGCCATTTCAGTACAGCAGAGGGCACCAAGTCCTTTTGTTGTACATTTCCAAGAGCAAAAACGGCGTTAAACAGGGATTCCTTGGTCCCTCCGATCCGTATTTTGCGCTTTAGAATCTCCACTCGCTGCGCGAACTGATGGAAATGATCACGGCGGTACTTGCCGTTCGATCCCCGCAGCCTTTTCTTTACGCGTTTCGTGAATTCGGCGAGCAATTCGGGGGAGATCGATTTGGCTCCCGACGAATCCATCAAGGCCTCGGCGCGCTCCGCATCGACTTGCGCTTGATCGCGTGTGGCTTTCAAAGTGGCGATGCGGTTGGCGAGATCAGGATCATCGAGGTCTGCCGCTCCGCTCTCGATGGCAGCATAGAGACGCGCCAGCCTCTGCTGGGCTTCGGCAGCCTTGCGGCCTAGCTCCGCGATGCGTTGTTCCCGTTCCTTCGCGCGCTCTTCCCTTTGATCGAGAAGACTGGACAGAAGCCCCCCCAAGCGAACCGGATCGAGAAGTCGCTTTTCGATATATTGGGAAACCACATTCTCGAGAAGTTCGGTCCGAATGATCCCCGCCGAGCACGCCACAGCGCCTTTGCGGCGACGGTTTGCACAGGCATAATATCGGTAGCGACCACCCTTCCCCGTCATCACCGTCATCGATCCGCCGCACTCTGCGCAGTGAAGCACGCCAGTCAGCAATGAAGGTGATGCAGCAATGGCCGGGTTCAGCCGAGCCGGACTGCGCGCGCGCAAGCGCGTCTGGACTGCGTTGAAGCAATCCTCCGATATGATCGGCGGCACCTCGATCGTGACGATATCCGCCTTGTCATTAGGACGCTTTCCCTTCGCGAGCCTGTTGAACTCATGGATGCCGAAATAGGTTCGGCGTGTCAGGATCTGGTGCACAGCGCCGACGCCCCATAGGCCTCCCGATCGGGTGCGGATGTGGTTTTCGTTGAGATGATTCACGATCATCTTGACCCCCATCGGACCGTCCCCGACACCTTCTTGCGCCAGCCTGAAGATGAGCCGGACGGTGTCCGCGTGTAGCGGATCGATCTCGAGCTTCTTTTTGATCCGCTCGCCTCGTTGCGCGGCCACGACAAGCCGGTAGCCGATGGGTGGCTGGGCGCCATTCCAGAAGCCCTGCCGAGCATTTTCCTTCATGGCCCTCAGCGTGTGCTTGGCATTCTCCTTCGACTGATATTCGTCGAACAGCGCCATAATCTGCCGCATCATCACATGGACCGGATCGTCACCGATTTCTTGCGTGATCGACACCAGCTTCACGCCGTTTTTCGCGAGTTTCCGAACATAGAATTCGAGCTCGAAATGATCTCGGAAGAAGCGGCTGAAGCTGTGAACGACGATGATGTCGAACTGCGAAGGCTTGGCGGTACCCGCCTCGATCATCCGCTGGAACTCAGGGCGGCGATCGGTCGTGGCCGAAGCGCCCGCCTCGACGAATATGTCGACCACCGCGAAACCCTTGTCCGCACAATAGGCCTCGCCTTGGCGCCTCTGGTCGGGGATCGAGACATCCTGCTCGGCCTGCCTTGCCGTCGATACGCGAAGATAGAGCGCGGCCCGGGGCTGGATCATCATGGGACCGCTCTCCATCCGCGATCAAAGCCCGCGATCGAGCAGCTCATCGAGCATCTCGCCGAAATAGGCCTGAAAGAGGTCGATCTCCTCCTGCGTGATTTCGATCTGCTCGGGCAGGTCGTCGGAGATGGTCCAGGGAAGGTCGGGATCTTGCCCGCAATAGTCAGCTCCGCGCAAGAAGAAGTCATGTTCGAAGCGATACGAAGACTGCGAGGCGGGTTTGTCCGGCATGCAGGCCGAGGTGGGCACGATCGGTGCGAAATAAAGCCGATTTCGCGCGTAAGCAGGCATCTGGAAACATTAGGAAAAAAGCACCGGCGATATGCTGAAATCGCCAGAAGCGCACGGCAATAGGAAAGGATTTGCGGTTTTGATTTGGTCATGAGCGTCCTCCGTTGGACGCGCCCGCCACCACCTCCACAGCGCAATCTGCGGCCCGATTCTAGCATCGGCGACGCCGCATCCGCAACCGGTTGCGGGCGCAATCTGTACGGATTTGGACCTGCCGTTTGCGAGGCGGGCGGTCATCTTGGCACGGATCGGTGGTCAGCATCCTGTCCACCCTGTCCGCTGGCGGACGGGATCTCGTCCGAAATTTTCGGCTATCTGACGGCGGTAACCCCGGCATCGCGATGCGGCCAAGGTCGGGGCCGACAAACTGCCGTGGAGTCCATGATGACCGAATTCCTGCTGATCTTCGCCTGCATCGCGCTCCGCGAGCTCGCCCGATCGCTACCCGCGATCATCTGGGCGGTGCGCTGCATGCCCGACAGCCCCAACTACAAGCTGCCAAGTCCGCCGCGCGCGGTCCGACAGCCGTGACCCCGCAGTCGCGGTCAGCGCTGCCGCCGCGCCGCGGCGAAGCCGCGATCGGTCGCGATGAAGCGCTCGATCATCGGCACCGCTATCCTTTCGGGGGTCAATGGCTCGGACAAGCCGTTGGTGCGCGCATGGACCGCGGCATATTCGACAAGCTCGCGATGAAGACTGCCAGGCAGCTCGATCATGAGTTTTACCGGTTTCTCGTCCACGATCGGTCCGAGCCGAAGCTTGCTCATGGCCGCGCTCCCGGGGTCTCCTCAAAGATCAGGTCGCGCGTAACGATCACACGAAAGGCGAGTCCCGGGCGAACCGTCAACGTGGGCGGGACCGAGAGTTCACGCTCCACGACGCGCCGGCCTGCCTCGTTGCTACTGTCCTGCACGCCTCCCCGGAGCGCCCGGACAAGATCGCTGTCGTTGTTCGAGACCAGCTCGGTGCCGACCCCCAGCAGCGACGAGATCAGCGCGGCACGGAGCATCCGGCCCCAATGATTGTCGACCCTGTCTTCGACCCCCGCCATGCCCGACGCGTCGGCCCCGGGCTGGCGGTCGAGCCGGATCGAACGGCCTCCGGGAAGAATGAGCCTGTCCCATGCCAGAAGTACGCGCCGCTGCCCGGCGACGACCTCGCTGTCATATTCGCCGACCAGCCGGGCACCTTGCGGAATGAGGAGAAGGCGTCCGGTGGGGCTATCGAAGACATTCTGCGTGACCTGCGCGCTGATCTGACCCGGTAGATCGGAGCGGATGCCGGTGATGAGCGCCGCCGGGATCACCGCTCCCGCCTGGAGAATGAAGGGCGAGCTTGGCGCCACGATCTTCTCGTCGCTCTCGATGGCGCCGCGGGCGTCCCCGACCAGGAAGCGACGCCGCGCCGAGGTGGTCGTCGGCTTGTCGTCCGCGGCCGCCGCCGGCGTGGGAGCCAAGGATATTTCTGTTGCAGCTTCGCGAAGCGACGCGCCGCCGCTGCCGAGAAACAGCCGGCTCGCCGTTGCGGCGTCCCGCTCCTGTGCGGCGCGCTGCCGTGCCTGTTCGGCCGCCGCCACCCGCGGGTCGACCGGCGGCTGCGCCATACCAGGGACGGGGACGGTCTCACCCGCATTTTGCGCCGACACGATGGGCCGTCCGAGGTCGCCGGGGAGCGGCGGGCCAAGTTTCGGCACGGCGCCATAATCGGCCGGCGCACTGGTGACCGCTTCGGACTTGTTCGGGTTCGTCACCTCGTACAATTCCTGCGCGGTCTTGGGGTCTGGGGTACGCAAGGCCCAGAGCAGTGCGCCGCCAATCGCCAGGCCCGCAGCGCCGCCGGCAATGGCCAAGGTCCTGCGCGACAGGCGCATGACGCGTGGCATCTCGCCTTCGAGACGGAAGCCATCGGGGCTGGCGGGCGCGACAACCGGCGCGCCCTCCTCGCCGGACACACCCGGTTCGCCTCCCCGTTCCGGCGCGCTCATTTGCCACCCCGGCGCCGCGGCGCGTCGCGCTCGATCCGGACCGCCTTGGCCGCGCGCCCGCTGCCAAGGCGCAGTTCGGCGCGCTCGAACAGGCGGTCGACGATCATGAAGCGGCCCTGGACACGGTAGTTGACGAGCTCGGCCGCGCCTTTGTCGCCCAGGATGAATAGCGGCGGCATCTCGTCGGTTGCGACGTGCCCCCCGAATTCGACGAAGAGCTGGCGCCCGTCGTCGAAGACGCGCTGCGGCCGCCACGCCGCCTTGTCCCCCGAAATCCGGTACGCGAAGTTCAGCGCGGCAAAGTCGATTCCGCCCGCTACGGGCAGCGCCCGCTCGCGCTCCCCCTCGGCGGCGCGAAGCGCGATCAGCTCGTCCTGCGGATAGGACCAGGACACCCCCGCCATATAGGTCGCCGGGGTCGCGCGCAGTTCGATGTGGTAGGTTCTGCGGCTGGTGTTGATGACGAGGTTCGTCATGATATCGGGCCGCGTTGGCTTCACGAGGATATGAACGCGCCGGGATACGCCGGCGCCGCTCAACGTGTCGCCGATGATCCAGCGCACCGTGTCCCCGGCGGCAACGGGCCCTGGCCCGACGAGTTCCTCGCCCTCCTGCAGCGCGATGTCGGTCACCTGCCCCGGCGCGGTGTAGATCTGAAACAGCGCGCCATCGGCCCAGGCATATTTCTGGATCGCGCCTTGGAAGGTCGAACGCTCGGGCTGGACGCGCGCGGCGTCATTGGCGCGGCCGACCTGGACCTTGGGATCGCCGGGCGCGGCGTGCGCGGGAAGGCCGAGCGCAAGTGCGCCCAGCAAGAGGGGAAAGCGGTTCACTGGCTGAGCTCCTTCGACCAATTCAGGGCGGACACGAAGACGCCGAGCGGATTTTTCCGGAGGGCGTCGGGGGTGCGGGGCGGCTGGATCGTCACCGTGACGATCGCCGACCAGCGCGAGGTTTCGAGGAGGCTGCCGTCCTGATAGCGGCGCTCGGTCCAGGCGATACGGAAGCTGTCCTTCGACGCACGGATCACGCTCGACACGTCGACTGCGACCTGGCGCTTGCCGATCTCGGCGAAGGGATCGTTGGTCCGTGCATAATCGTTGAGCGCCTGCGCGCCGCTCGTCGTCGTGAAGTCGTAGGCGCTGAGCCAGTCGCGGCGCAGCACCACCGGATCGGCGGGGATCGAGCGGACATGCTCGATGAAGCGCGCGAGGTGGAAGGCTATCTGCGGGTCGGTCGGAGCGAAGTCGCCGTCGGCCGGAGCGACGGACCGCGCTTCGCCAAGCTTGTCGACCTCGACGACCCAGGGGGTGATCGTGCCGCGCGACGCTTGCCAAACCACTGCCGATGCGAGGCCGCCCGACAGGATGAGGCAACCGAAAAAGGCAAGCCGCCAATTCTTCGCCTGGACACGCGCGGCGCCGAGACGATCGTCCCAGACCTGCGCGGCACGCTGGTGCGGCGTCACGGGCTCGGGCGACTTGCCATAATGATTGGTAGGTCGTCGAAACATCGGATCATTCCTTCTGGCTGATGTCGGGAGCGGAGCCGGCGCCGTGGCTGTCGCCGGCCTTCAGGGTCTGCGAGGCAATGGTGGCGCCCGACGTGACGGCCTGACGCCGTTTCATCGCGGCCGCCCATGGCGGCGGCCCGCCGGGCGATGCGCCCGGCGCCGCCGCGGCCGGCGCACCGCCCTGCCCTTGGGCATAGCTTTGCCGAACCCGCGCCGCCGCGCGGCGCAGCGGGGACCCGGCGCCGCTCGCCGCGTCGCGCGCGACATTGGCGAGGCCCGCCCCGAACGCCCTCATCCCGCTCTTCACGGCAGCCCCGCGGGCATAGGAGGCCGAGGCACCACCCGCCGTGCGCGAGGCACCGAGGGCTGTCCGGCCAAGCGCGCTGCTCGCCGCGCCGGCGGCGAGCGTCGCGCCCGCGGCCCCGGCGGCGAGCGTGGCCCCTGCCGCAAGCGTCGTACCTGCCGCGGCGCCAGCGCCGAGCTGGGGTCCGCCGGCGACGATCCCGTTCGCAACGCTCGGTCCGAAGATGCCGAGACCGAGCAACGTCAGGGCGCCGAGCGCGATCGCCATGACTTCACGGATATCGGGCTCGGTTCCGAGGCCCGCGTCCATGAAGCGCTGGAAGAGCGTCGTGCCGATACCTGTGATGACAGCGAGCACGAGGAGCTTGATCCCCGAGGAGATGACATGCCCGAGCACGCGCTCGGCCATGAAGGCGGTGCGATTGAAGAAGGCGAACGGCAGCAGGACGAAGCCCGCGAGCGTCACGAGTTTGAATTCGAGGATTGTGACGAAAATCTGCACCGCGAGGATGAAGAAGGCGATGACGACGATCACCCAGGCGATCAGCAGGATCATGATCTGGACGAAGTTGGTGAAGAGCCCGACCGGACCGACGAGGTCGGCGGTCGCATCGAGCAAGGGCTCCGCTGCATCCAGCCCGGTCGCGGCGACCATGCCGGGGCGCATGAAGTCGCCGATCGCCATCGCCCCGCCGCTCGCCTTCAGCCCGAGACCTGCGAAGCTTTCGAGGAGTATGGTCGCAAGCGCCTGAAAATTGCCGATGATGAAGGCGAACACGCCGATGTAGAGGGTCTTCTTCACGAGGCGCTGCAGGACATCCTCATCGGTGCCCCACGCCCAGAAGAGCGCTGCGATCGTCACGTCGATCACGATCAGCGTCGAGGAGAGGAAACCCACCTCACCGCCGAGCAGCCCGAAGCCGCTGTCGATATAGGTCGAGAAAACCGACAGGAAATTGTCGATAACGCCGGTGTCGTTCATTGCTCAGGCTTTCCAGAACGGAAGAAGTGACGCCGCTTCGCTTCCCACGCGGCCTCGCACTCGGGATCGGCTTCGGTGACGGACCGGCAGCGCCGCGGCGTGTCGCCTTCATCAGGGGGTGCGTCCGCTCCGGAGATTTGCAGAGCGGACGCACCGGGCTTGGGCGGGTCGAGCGCAGCAACGAGAGCAAGGGCCAGCGCAAGTCCCAGGACGATGGCTCCCATCACCAGCCCGCCCGCCCGGCCCATCTCAATTGCCTTTGCGGAAGCGGCGGAAGCGTTCGCGGCCATCGGCCTCGGCGGCAGCGGCGCGCGCGGCGTCGAGCATTTGTGCCCTGCCCTGCGCGCTCAGTACGGCGGACAGATCGGCGATCTGCTGCGACTGGATGGCGAGCAGCTGATTGCCAGCCTGTGCCGCCTGCAGCGCGCCAGTCGCCGACTGGCTGGCGCCGACGATCGTCCCGATCGACGTGCGGGTGCCGCCCATGTTCGAGACGATGCCGGCCTGCACCTTCATCGCATCTTCGAAGGCGCCGACGCTGTCCTTCCAGCGCGCATCGGCATTGGCGACCAATTCGGCCGCCGTGCCCGAGAAGGCGGTGCCCTTGTAGCGCTGTTCGAAGCCCTTGCGGATGTCGGTCACGTCATAGGCGATGCCCTCGGCCTCGCTGAGCAGCTGCCGGGTCTGATCGACCTGCGCCTGCAGCTCGCCGAGCGTCGAGACCGGGAGGCTCTGGAGGTTGCGCGCCTCGTTGAGGAGCGAGGTCGCCTGGTTCTGCAGCTGCTTGATCTGGTTATTGATCTGCTCGAGCGTGCGCGCGGCGGTCAGGATGTTCTGGGAATAGTTGCGCGGGTCATGGACGATACCGCCGATCTGCGCGCTTGCCGGCGCCGCAACCATCGGTCCGGTGGCCGCCGATGCCAGCAGCGCAGCAGCGACGGCACGGGCAAAATTCTTCTTCATTGGGAGGACTCCTCATTGGGGGCGGCGATGGTGGAGAGCAGCTCGGCCGCCCATTCGAGCTTGCGGTGGGAGAGCCAGGCGGCGGCAAATCCGTCTTCTCCATGCGCGGCGAAGAGCTCGCCGATGCGCGTCTGGTCGGTCTTCGAGGAAGCAGCGGTGAACGCGAGCGCCACCTCGCCGAGCCCGAGGTCGAAAAGGCGGTTTCCGCGCCGCGACTGGCAATAATAGTCGCGCTTGGGGGTCGCCCGGCTCAATATCTCGATCTGGCGCTCGTTGAGCCCGAAGCGCTCGTAAATCCGCGCGATCTGCGGTTCGGCCGCGCGTTCGTTCGGCAGGAAAATGCGGGTGGGGCAGCTTTCGATGATCGCGGGCGCGATGTTCGATGTCTCGATATCGGCGAGACTCTGGGTCGCGAATACGACGCTCGCATTCTTCTTGCGCAGCGTCTTCAGCCATTCGCGAAGCTGCGCGGCGAACGCCGGACTGTCGAGAACGAGCCAGCCCTCGTCGATGATGATGAGCGTCGGCGAGCCGTCGAGCCGGCCCGCCATTCGGTGGAAGAGATAGGTGAGCACAGCGCCAGCCGACGCGGCCCCGACGAGTCCCTCGGTCTCGAACACCTGCACCCGGGCTTCGCCGAGCCGTTCGTCGTCGGCATCGAGCAGCCGACCCCACGGGCCCCCGATACAATAGGGCGCGAGCGCCTGCTTGAGCGGCTGCGACTGCAAAAGCACGGCAAGGCCCGTCAGCGTTCGTTCGGAGACCGGTGCAGTCGCGAGCGAGGTCAGCGCCGACCAGAGATGCTCCTTCGCCGCCGGATCGATCGCGACCCCTTCGCTTCCAAGCAGCGCCGCAAGCCATTCGGCAGCCCAGCTGCGCTCGGCGGCTTCATCGATCCGCGCCAGCGGCTGCAACGCGACCCCGCCATCGCCATCGTGCAGCGCGCCGCCAAGATCCTGCCAGTCGCCGCTCATCGCGAGCGCCGCGGCGCGGATCGAGCCGCCAAAGTCGAAGGCGAAGATTTGCGCCTGCGGGTAGCGACGGAACTGCATCGCCATCGTCGCGAGAAGCACCGACTTGCCGGCGCCGGTCGGGCCGATGACGAGGCAGTGGCCGACGTCGCCGACGTGAAGCGAAAGGCGGAACGGGGTCGAGCCTTCGGTCTTGCCGTACAGCAAGGGGGCGTCACCGAAATGCTCGTCCCGTTCCGCCCCCGCCCACACCGCCGAGAGGGGGATGAGGTGGGCGAGATTGAGCGTTGAAATCGGCGGCTGGCGCACATTGGCATAGACATGGCCGGGCAGGCTCCCGAGCCAGGCCTCGATCGCGTTCATCCCTTCGATCGTGCAGGTGAAGTCGCGGCCCTGGATGACCTTCTCGACGAGCCGGAGCTTCTCGGCGGCGAGCGCAGCGTCGACGTCCCAGACGGTCACCGTCGCGGTCACATAGGCGATGCCCGAATGATCGGCGCCGAGTTCCTGCAAGGCCATATCGGCGTCGGCTGCCTTGTTCGAGGCGTCCGAATCCATGAGGACCGACTGCTCGTTGGTCACCACCTCCTTGAGGATCGCGGCGATCGACTTGCGCTTTGCGAACCATTGCCGGCGGATTTTCGTCAGCAGCTTCGCTGCATCGGTCTTGTCGAGCATGATTGCGCGGGTGGACCACCGGTAGGAGAAGGCGAGCCGATTGAGTTCGTCGAGCAGGCCCGGCCAGGTCGCGGTCGGAAAGCCGGTGATCGTCAGCGTGCGCAGGTTCGACCGTCCGAGCCGCGGCTCGAGGCCGCCGGCGAGTGGCTGGTCGGTCAGCAACGCATCGAGATAGACGGGGGTCTCGGGCACGCGAACCCGGTGCCGGTTGGTCGACACCGTGCTGTGCAAATAGGTCAGCGTCTCGGCGTCGCCGAGCCATTCGGCCTCGGGCATGAAGCCCTCGACGAGATGGAGGATGCGGTTGGTCCGGTCGGTAAAGCTCTTGAGATGCTCCCTCGGATCGACGCCGCTCCGCGCCATGCCTTCGTACAGCCAGCCCTCGGCGCGCGAGGCGTCCTCGGCCGGCGGCATCCACAGCAGGGTAAGGAAATAGGCGCTCTCATAATGCGCGCCTTCCTCGCGGAACTGTTCGCGCCGCTCCATGTCGACGAGCGCCGAGGCCGGGTCGGGAAAGTCGGACACCGGATAGGCATTCGACGGGACGCGCTGCGCCTCTACGAAGACCGCCCATCCCGAGCCGAGGCGCCGGAGCGCATTGTTGAGGCGCGCGGTGACCGCGACCAGCTCGGCAGGCGTGGCGCTTTCGAGATCGGGACCGCGAAAGCGCGCCGTGCGCTGGAGCGATCCGTCCTTGTTCAGCACCACGCCCTCGCCCACGAGCGCGACCCAAGGGAGAAAGTCGGCAAGGCGGGCGGATTTCGAGCGATATTCGGCGAGGTTCATCATGGCCGCATCCAGACGGGATATTTGAGGTGACGCCGGGCTACGTCGACGAACTGGGGATCGCGGCGGGCTGCCCATACGGAGAGAGCATGGCCGATCGCCCAGATGGCGAGGCCGGCGAGCCAGAGGCGAAGGCCGAGGCCGATGGCGCCCGCGAGCGTTCCGTTCACGATCGCAAGGCTGCGCGGCGCGCCGCCGAGCAGGATCGGTTCGGCGAGCGCGCGGTGCACCGGCGCGAAAAAGCCCGGCACCTCCCCTTCCCGGCTCATCAGAGGAGCGCTCCGCCGCCGAAGGAGAAGAAGGACAGGAAGAAGCTCGACGCGGCGAAGGCGATCGACAGGCCGAACACGATCTGCACCAGCCGGCGAAAACCGCCCGAGGTGTCGCCGAACGCGAGGCTGAGCCCGGTCACGATGATGATGATCACCGCGACAATTTTGGCGACCGGCCCTTCGATGCTTTCGAGGATCGACTGCAGCGGCGCTTCCCAAGGCATCGACGAGCCGCCGGCCCAGGCCGGAACCGAGACGGTCAGCGCGGCGGCGAGCGCGGTAGTGGACAGCATGGCGCGAAGCGCGCCATGCCGGAGGGCATGGATCATCGGATTTCTCCTTCAGGGGTGATGAGCGAAGTGATGCGGTAGTCGCCGGTCGCCGGGTCCAACCCGCCTATGCGCGCCAGTTCGGCAAGGCGGCGGCCGTTGCCGTCGCGGACCAGAACCGCGACGAGGTTGATGGTCTCGGCCAGAAGCGCGCGCGGGACGGTGACGACCGCTTCCTGGATGAGCTGCTCCATCCGGCGGAGCGCGCCGATCGCGCTGCCGGCATGGATCGTGCCGATGCCGCCGGGGTGACCGGTGCCCCACGCCTTCAGCAGGTCGAGCGCCTCGGCACCGCGAACCTCGCCGATGGGGATGCGATCGGGCCGGAGCCGCAGCGACGAACGGACGAGATCGGATAGCGAGGCGACGCCGTCCTTCGTGCGCATGGCGACGAGGTTCGGGGCAGCGCATTGCAGCTCGCGCGTATCCTCGATCAGGACGATGCGATCCGAGGTCTTCGCAACCTCGGCGAGCAAGGCATTGGTGAGCGTGGTCTTTCCTGTCCCCGTGCCGCCGGCGACGAGGATGTTCAGGCGATCGGCAACCGCGCGCCGCAGCGCTTCGGCGGCGCCCATCGCCATGATGCCCGATGCGACATAGTCGCCGAGCGTGAACACCGCGACGGCGGGCTTGCGGATCGCAAAGGTCGGCGCGGCGACGACGGGGGGAAGAAGCCCTTCGAACCGTTTAACCGATCAGCCGGTTGCTGCGCATCGAGATGCCGACACAGCTCGCCGACGACGAGTAAGTGTAGAAGGCCTCGAGTACGAGCGCATGGAGCATCGCGGCGAAGGCGACCAAGGGGCTCGACGCCACCGCGTCGCGCAGTGCAAGCGTGCGATGCGCGGTCAGGTCGGTGACGAGCTTGTCGGGCAGCGGGCGAAGAAGATCGTCGGGATCCTCCTCGTCGGTCCCATCGGCCGGCGCACCGGCGCCCTCGTCATCGCCGTCGCCGCCCTCGCCGGCCTGTTCGGCATCGCCAGTGCCCGCCTCACCGTCGGCTGCAGTCTCTTCGACCTCGCCCGCCGGCTCATCCTCGGGCCGGACATAGCCACGTTCGATGTGCAGCGAGCCATCGACGTCGATGCTGACGAAGGCACCGGCGATCGCCATCTCGGCAGGATCATAGACGAGCGGTTTCGAGACCAGGGGCGCAATTTCCTCGTCGATCGCCTGGATGCGGGCGGCGACCTCGTCGGGGATGTCCTCCTCGCCGGCCCACTGGTCTTCGAGCCGGTCGGCCTCCTCGCGAAGCGCTTCGAGCCGCGTTTCGTCCTCCTCGCTCGCCGCGGGTTCCTCGCCGTCGATCGGACGCAGACCGTAGGTATGGCCATAGGGGAAGTCGACCGCCTGCTCGACCCACTTCCACCCTTCGGCTGCGACCGCTGCGACTTCGGCTTCGAGCTTCTCGGTCTGGAGGCGATCGAGCAGCGCGACGTCTTCGAGCCAGCCGCCGTCATCGGATTCGAACAGGTCGCGAAGGACATGACCGCCGGCTGCGAGATAGGCGGCCAGCGTCACGAAGCGCACGCGCTTGTCGGACGCGCGCACCTTGTCTTCGGTGAGGCGGGCCCGAATGAACCAGGGCTGCTGCGTGTTGCTCGTCTGGAGCATTTCCCAGACTTGCTCCTGCCGCGCATGATCGCTGGCGACCGCGAAGGCGATCAGCTGTTCGAGCGTCATGCCGTCTTCGGCATAGATGTCGTGCAGCTTCGGCGAGACACCGGCGAGCTTGAGGCGCTGCTTCACGACGGCAGGCGTCACCATGAAGGTGGCGGCGATGCTCTCGATGTCGCTGCCCTGTTCGACGAGCTTCTGCATGGCGCGGAACTGGTCGAGCGGATGCAGCGGCTCGCGGTGGACATTCTCGGCGAGCGAATCCTCCTCGGCCGACACGATGTCGTCGTCGCGCACGATGCACGGGACCGGTTCGGTCTTGGCCATGCGGCGGGTCTTGACCAGCTGCTGCAGCGCGCGGAAGCGGCGCCCACCCGCGGGCACCTCGAACTTGCCCGTTTCCTGGCCTTCCTCGTCGCGCTGGGCGCGAACGGTCAGGCTCTGGAGCAGGCCGCGCCGCTCGATATCGGCCGCCAGACTGTCGATCGACACCCCGGCCTTCACGCGGCGGACATTTGCCTGGCTCAGGACGAGCGCGCTGAACGGGATGTCGCGCGCGCCGCTGAGGGTGATTTTCACATGCTTCGTCATGACTTGTCTCCATGACGAGCCGCCGAAAGACTCTCTCTCGACCCCTGGCCCGTCATGGCTCCGGCGCAGCCCTCTTCCTCTTGGGAACAGGACCACGCCAGACCGACGCGCCGAGCTGGCGTCAGCGAACCGAAGCCAGCAGTTTCGCGCCCTTTCCTTCCAGATCGAGACGCGCATCCTGATGCGGCCGGTCGCGCGCGAGCGCGTTGATGCCCTGCACAAAGTCGAAGATCGACGTCGGCGGATGGCCCTCTTCCTGGAGGACCGTCGCGATGATCTTGTCGGTCTCGCCTTTCGAGAAGCCGCGCTTGCGCAAGAAGGTCTGTCGCTCCTCGACGGTCTTGGCGACGATCGCGGTGCGCGCGGCACTGATCCCGTTCAGGAAGGACCCCGGCGACGAGGATGCGAAGCGCTCGAGCGCGGGCGAGGCTTCCTGCGCGAAGCGGCCGGCCGCGAATTTGCTGTGCCGGATGCTGATCTCCTCGAAACCTTCGGCGCCCCAGATGTTCCGGTTCATGCACACGGCGCGAAGATAGAAGGTCGCCATGCCGAGCGTCTTCGACCCGACCTCGCTGTTCCAGCAGTAGAAGCCGCGGAAGAAAAGGTCGGGGTCGCCGTTCGGGAGGCGCCCGGCTTCGATCGGGTTGGCGTCATCGACGAGGAAGAGGAACACGTCGCGGTCGCTGGCGTACAGCGTGGTCGTGTCCTTCGTCACCTCGACGAAGGGATTGTGATGCATCGTCGACCAGTCGAGCATGCCGGGGATCTTCCAGCGCGTGTCGCCGGTGCCGTTGCCCGCAATCTTCATCACGGCGGACACGAGTTCATGGTCCCAGATGCGGCCATAGTCGGGGCCGGTCACGGCGCGCAGCTCGGTGCGGCCGTCGCCGGTCTCGAGGGTCTTCACCAATTCTGCGCGATGCGACAGCAAGCCATGCTGCATGTTGATGCCGGCAAGCGCTGCAGGCAGTTGGCGCAAATAGCCAGCCGGCGCGCCCACGAGGCTGCAGAGCTGGCCGAAGGACCAATGGGTCGGCGCCACGGGCTCGCTGCGGTCGGGGAGCCTGAGCACCAGCCGCTCGGGATTGTCGGATGCGGCCTCGACATGGATCGCGCGCGTTTCGACGGTGCGAGTCGTGGCAGCGTCGGCCCGCGCGCGCACCGCTTCATAGAGGTCGGGCAGCGAGAGATAGCGCTCGTCGTCGGGTCGCGAGAACCATTCGGACGAGACGCGGCCGAGCCGCTGGCCGCGCGAGATATCGACCTTGTAGCCAAGCGGCTGGCCCGGCGCCGGATTTTGGGTGAGTGGGGTCATGACCTTGCTCCATGACGGACGCCGGGAGCCTCTCTCCCAACCTCTTTCCGTCACGGCTTCCGGCCGGACTCTTCCTCTTCGGACACCGAAGGTGGCCGCCGGAGCCTGCCCTCGGCAGGTTCGGTGTCTTCGGGCCCTAGCGCGGCGCCATGCGGATCGCGCCGTCGAGGCGGATCGTCTCCCCGTTGAGCATCGGATTCTCGACGATTGCGCGGACCATCTGCGCATATTCCTCAGGCTTGCCGAGGCGGCTCGGGTGCGGAACCTGCGTCCCGAGGCTGTCTTGCGCGGCCTGCGGCAGGCCCATCAGCATGGGCGTCAGAAAGATGCCGGGCGCGATGGTGACGACGCGAATGCGGTGCTGCGCAAGATCGCGCGCGACAGGAAGCGTCATGCCCGCGACGCCGGCCTTCGAGGCAGCATAGGCCGCCTGCCCTATCTGCCCGTCGAACGCCGCAACCGAGGCCGTGTTGACGATGACGCCGCGTTCTTCGCCGACCGGCTCGGCTGCCGCGAGACGCGCGGCAAACTGAGCGATGACGTTGAAGCTGCCGACGAGATTGATCTCGACCGCGCGCCGGAAGGCGGCGAGCGGATGCGGCGCATTCTCCTTGCCGACGGTCTTGATCGCCGGCGCGACGCCGGCGCAATTGACGAGGAGGCGCGTGACGCCATGGGCCGCCTCTGCAGCATCGAGACCGGCGGCAACGCTCGCCTCGTCGGCGACATCGACCCGCGCGAACAGCCCGCCGATCGCCGCGGCATGCGCCTCGCCGACTTCTTCGTTGAGATCGAAGATCGTCACCTTCGCGCCGAGCCCCGCGAGCATCACCGCGGTCGCGCCGCCAAGGCCCGAGGCACCGCCGGTCACCACCGCGGTCAGATTGTTCACTTCCATATCCGTCTCCGTTCAGCTGTGCGCCTGCGGCGCAAGGTCACTGCCCGCTCATGCAAAAGGGCCCGGCGGACCGACCGCAGGGCCTCATCGCCGGGCCGGGCCGCTCAATCTTCGCGTGCGATCGTCACCTTGATGCCGTCGAGCGCGTCGTCGAACGGAATCTGGCACGAGAGGCGCGAGGTTTCGTTGCGGTCCTCCGAGCTGTCGAGAAGATCGTTCTCATCGTCGCTCATCGCCGGCAGCTTGCCGGCAAAGGCGGGATCGACATGGATATGGCAGGTTGCGCACGAGCAGCAGCCGCCGCACAGCGCGAGCAACTCGTCGAAGCCATTGTCGCGGATCACCTCCATCAAGGTCAGCCCGGCATCGGCCTCCAGCGTGTGGGCGGTCCCCTCGCGATCGACCACGGTCAAACTTGGCATGCACTAAACTCCATCTGGTTATGCGGCTGCCGCGGGCAGCAAGGATTTGAGCGGCGTTTCGGGATCGGCGAGCTGCTCAGCGGTCGCGACGAGACCGGCGGTCACGATCATGCGGCCCTGGACATAGTCCTTGGTCGCGTTGACGCAGTCGATCGCGATCACCTTTCCGGCTTTCAGATAGACGACCGAGAAGCTGCGGCTCGCGACATCGCCGCGCAGCACGGCGCGGTCGTGCCCGGTCGACAGTCCGGCGGTCTGAAGCTTGAGGTCATATTGGTTCGACCAGAACCAGGGAATGGCATGATAGGGGGCTTCGTCGCCGACGATGCCCTTGGCCACGACATTGGCCTGGTCGTTGGCATTCTGGACCGATTCCAGCCGGATCACGACGCCTTCGGCATAGTCATTCTCATGCGCGGCGCAGTCGCCGATCGCGTAGATGTCGGGGAGGCTGGTCTTGCAGAGGCGGTCGACGAGAACGCCGTTCCCGCCCTCGGCGCCGGCCGCGATCAGCGGCTCGACGGCGGGAATGATGCCGATACCCACGATGACCAGATCGGCGGGAATGAGCTCGCCATCGGCAAGCCGGACGCCGGTGACGCGGCCCTCGCCCTCAAGCGCTTCGACCGAAACGCCGAGGCGCAGGTCGACGCCATGTTCGCGGTGCTCGCGCTCGTAGAAGCGCGACAGGTCGGTGCCGGCGACGCGGGCGAGCACGCGGTCGAGCGCTTCCAATAGCACCACCTTCTTGCCCGCCTTGCGCAGGACCGCCGCGGCCTCGAGCCCGATATAACCGCCGCCGATGACGACAATCTGGCGCGCCGTCTCCGACGCCGCCTTCATCGCATCGGCGTCGGCGCGCGTGCGCACGCCCTGGACGCCGGGCAGATCGCCGCCGGGTATCGGCAGCATGCGCGGGGAACCGCCCGTTGCCCAGACGAGCTTGCCATAGCCGATCGTCTCGCCGCGGTCGGTCGTGACCTTGTGCGCGGCGGGATCGACCGAGACGACACGCTGGCCGAGGAGCATCGCCACGCCGCGCTCGTCCCAATATTTGGCGGGGCGAAGCTGGATGCGCTCGAACTCCTTCTCGCCCGCGAAATATTCCTTCGAGAGCGGCGGGCGCTCATAGGGGAGCTCGGGCTCGTCGCCGATGATCGCGATCGTCCCCTCGAACTTCTGGGTGCGGAGCATGACGGCGACCTGCGCGCCGCCATGCCCTGCCCCCACGATCACCACATCAAAGTCCATCGCGTCCCCTGCCATCGCGCCCCTTATCCTCTCAGTTGGCCGCGCCAGGCAGCTTCACCCGGGGCGCCACTTCCTTTGCGGCGAGCTCGAGCGAATGGAACCAGGGTGCGGGATCGTCATAATAATCGTGCGATTCGATCTGGAGCGTTCCCCAGCCGCCGCATTTTTCGAAAAGATGGTTGAGCTTGTCGACGACGGTGTCGGGCGAGCCGACGACGAAGACATTGTCGACGAGGAATTCGAGATCGGCGGCCAGCGGGTCGATGCCGGCATCCTTCGCAAAGCCGTCCATCATGCCGAAGCGGCGCCAGATGGGGATGAGATAGCGATTGAAGCAGAAGCCGATCGGCCCCTCCATGACGAGGCGCTTGGCCTCGGCGTCGGTGTCGGCGACGAACACCGTCTGCGACACGGCGTGGCGCGAGCGGTCGGGGGTGAAGCCCGCCTTGATGTTCGCCTCGGAGTAAATTTCCCAGTGGCGCTTCAGCGCGTCGAGACCCGAATAGATCGAGACCGGCTTGAAGTTGCGCTCGCCGGCGAGCCGCATCGAGGGCGAATTGGCGCTGAAGCCGGTGACCGCGAACTCGGGGAAGCCGCCGCCATAAGGCGAATAATTGGCGAGCTTGTGCTGCTCGTCCTCCTCGGTCAGCGCTTCCTCCTCTTGGGGGAAGCCCGCGTCCCAATATTTGCCTTCGTAGAAGAAGGGTTCGCGCGCCCAGATCTTCTCCATGATGAAGAGGGATTCGCGCACCATGTCGTTGAGATGCTCGGTGTTCTGATCCTCTTCCTTGATGCCGTGCATATAGGAAGCGAGCGGATAGGCCCCTGCCCCGATGCCCATGAAATAGCGGCCTTCGAGGATCTGCGAGAGCCAGCCGACGGTCATCGCGAGCTTGGTCGGATTATGGTGCGGCAGGATGTGCGCCATCGGCGCGAACTTGATCTTCTCGGTCTGGAGCGCGGCGGCCGCCATGATCAGCTCGGGCGCCGGGATATTCTCCCAGATCTGCGAGGCGTGTTCGGAAATCATCATCGTCGAAAAGCCCGCCTTGTCGGCGGCGATAGAGCTTTGCACCCCCCATTCGAACGTCTGACGCGCAGTGCGCCCCGGACGCATATAGGGGTGAAAGATCAGACCCGTGTCCATGCTCATAATGTCTCTCCCAGCCGGCATTAAGCCAGTCGGCTTAAATTGACCTTTTGGGGCATCGGGGTCAAGAAGAATCAACATAGGCGTTGATAAAATCTGCGCGGGTCGGTTGACCTGCCTGCGCGAGCGAGCCACACCGGGCCATGATCAATGCCGCCATTGCCCAGACGATCCCGACGCCGCCCGGCGAGGCGAAGCGCGCGCTCATCCATGCGGCCGAGACGATTTTCGCGCGCGACGGCATCGAGGGCGCCTCGCTGCGCGAGATCGCGGCCGCTGCGGGGCAGCGCAATCACCACGCCGTCCAATATCATTTCGGTACCCGCGAGGCGCTGGTGCAAGCGGTTTTCAGTTACCGGATGTGGCAGATGGAAGCCGGGCGCGTCGTCATGCTCGGCGACCGGCCCGACGAGGCGATCGATCTCAGGACGCTGATCGGCACGGTCTTCCTGCCGCAGATCGAGCTCATCGATGCGCATGGCGACTATGCCTATGCGGCCTTCCTCAGCCAGTATCTGATGCGCCATGAAGGGCGCGGCTATGGCAATTTCGGCGAGGATTTGCCGCCCGCGCTCGCGCGCACGCTGATGCTGCTGCGCGCTCATATGCCCGCGATGCCCGACACCGCGGCGCAGCGCCGCCTGATCACCGCCTGCTTCATGTTCCTCAACATATTGGTGATCCATTCGCGCGGGATGATGGGACAGTCGGAGAAGCTCGAGCTGATGCTCGACGATACGATCGGCCAGATCGAAGCGGCGCTGGCCGCTCCTTATGCCGGCGACCCCGCCGGCTGAGCCGTCAGGCGAAGAAAATCTCCTTCGCATGCTGCGTGTCCATATATTCGCGCACTTCCTGCACGCGCCCGCCGCGCACCTCGACGAGAAAATGATAGTGCGGCGTGTACACCCGGCCATCGAGCAGTTCGGCGCGGCCCTCGGCCTCGACCGCGACATGGTCGCCCTCGGCGATCATTCTTTTGGGCTCGATCCGCAGGCATCCGTCCTTGTAGATTTGCGTCGCGCCGGCGAGCAACGGCCCGAAACTCGCCTTGTCGTAGCGCCCCGACATGCCGTCGAGCCGCCCCGACACCCACCAGCCGCCGTCGTCGGCCATCGCATCGAGGATCGCCGGGACATCGCCGCTCGAGAAAGTCTCGAAGAAGCGGCGCACCACTTCCTTGTTCGCGGCGAGGCCCGCCTCAGCCATCATCGCTCGCCACGATGGGCTGGCGGCCGACGATCTCGAGGCCGAAGCCTTCGAGGGCGGCCATCTTGCGGTTGCTCGAGGTGAGCAGCGTCATGCGTCCGACGCCGACATCGCGCAGGATCTGCGCGCCGAAGCCATAGTCGCGGTCGCTGGCGCGCTCGGCATATTCGCGCCGCCCGCCGCCGACGCGGCGCGAGATCGACTGCGGATCGGGATCCTGGATGAACACCGCGACCGCGGGGCCGTCATGCGCGGCGAGCTGCTTCAAGGCCGCCGGCACATAATCGGGATGGGCGTTGCGATAGCCGAGCAGATCGGCGGTGAGATCGAACTGGTGGACGCGCACGAGCGTGTCGCTGTCGGGCTTGATCGTGCCGCGGGTGAGCGCGACATGCTCGCCGCCGTCGACCTTGTCGCGATAGACATGGATGGTGAAGTCGTCGCCATAGTGGCTGACGAACGGCCCCGAGGCGACGCGCTCGACGAGCATTTCGGACTTACGGCGGAAGGCGATGAGGTCGGCGATCGTGCCGATCTTCATGCCATGTTTTTCGGCAAAGGGGATGAGATCGGCGAGGCGCGCCATCGAGCCGTCGTCGTTCATCACCTCGCAAATGACCGCCGCCGGGATGAGCCCCGCGAGATTGGAAATGTCGACCGCCGCCTCGGTGTGGCCGGCGCGCACAAGCACGCCGCCGTCGCGCGCGACGAGCGGGAAGACATGGCCCGGCGAGACGATGTCGCGCTTCGGATCGCGCGAATTGATCGCCACCGACACGGTGTGGGCGCGGTCATAGGCCGAGATGCCCGTCGTCACCCCTTCGCGCGCCTCGATCGAGACGGTGAAGGCGGTGCCATGGCCCGAGCGGTTGTTCTGCGACATCTGCTCGAGTTCGAGGAAACGCGCCCGCTCGGCGGTGATGGTGAGGCAGATGAGACCGCGGGCGTGCGTCGCCATCTGGTTGATACGGTCGGGCGTCGCGAATTGCGCCGGGATGATGATGTCGCCTTCATTCTCCCGGTCGTCGGCATCGACGAGGATGAAGGGCTTCCCGTTGCGGGCTTCGGCAATGATGTCCGCGATGGGCGATATCGCCGTCACCGGGTCATGCCTGGGTTTCGATACAGGCTGCAAGGTCATGATAGCCTCCGCGGAAAAAGAGCAACGGGGTGCCGGTGTCGCGCATCTCGAGCGCCTGCACGGCGCCGACAACAAGAAGATGGTCGCCGATCTCGGTCACCGACGCAATCGAGCATTCGATCCAGGCGAGCACATCGTCGAGAAGCGGCAGGCCGGCGGGCGTGGTGCCGCAATCGATCCCGGCGAACTTGTCCTCGCCCTTGGCGGCGAAGCGGCTCGAATGATGCTTCTGGTCGGCAGCGAGGATGTTGGCGCAGAAATGCCCGGTCGCTTCGATCTGGGGCCAGCTCGTCGACTTCTTGTCCGGAAAGAAGCCGACGAGCGGCGGATCGAGCGAGATCGAGGTAAAGCTGCCGACCACCATCGCGTGCCGTGCGCCGTCGTGCGTCGCTGTGACGACGCAGACGCCGGTCGGATAGCATCCAAGAACATTGCGAAAGTGGCGGGGATCGATCGGCGTGGTCATGGCTCAGTCCCTCAGCGCCCCGTCCAGACGGGCTTGCGCCGCTCGGCGCCGGCCACCTCGCCCTCGCGCTTGTCGGCCGTCGATGCATATTGCTCGATCGACTCGAAGCGGCTCATCAGCGCGACCTCGAGCGGATGCCCCAACCTCGCATTCGCGGCTTCCTTCGCGGCCTGGTTCGCGAGCGGCGATGCCGCCGTGACCTTTTCGGCCCATTTCTGCGCGGTGTCGGCGAGATCGGCGAAGGCGACGACTTCGTTCACGAGGCCGTAGCGTTCGGCGACGTCGGCCTTGATGCGGTCGCCGGTGAGGATCATCGCCATGCCGATGCGGTAAGGCAGCTGGCGCACGGCGCGGTGGACGACGCCGCACTCGCCGATGATGCCGACCTTTGTTTCGGGAAGTCCGAACTGCGCTGTATCGGCAGCGACAATGATATCGGCGCACATGGCAAGCTCGAAACCGCCGCCGACGCAGAAGCCCTGCACGGCGGCCACGAGCGGCTTCTTCAGCGTCACCATCGGACCGCCGATGCCGGTCAAGCCGCCGGCGAGCGCCATGCGCGACTTGCGTTCGGCACCGCCCGAGACATCCGCCCCGATGCAAAAGCCCTTCTCGCCTTCGGCCGAAAGGATCGCGCACCAGATGTTGGGATCCTCGTTGATCGCGGTCCATGCCTCGAACAGGAGGTCGTCCATTTCGGGGGTGATCGCGTTGAGCCCCTGCGGACGATTGAGCCGTACATGGGCGATATTGCCCGTTACCGAATATTCGACATCAGCCATCTTATTCCCCGTTTTCTTTTCTGATCGGTTTGAGCGGCGTCGTCGGCTCGCGCCGGTATTCCGCAATAAGGTCTTTCATCCCGATCTCGGCTGCGCGCGCCTTCACCGCCTTCACGGCGTCGGCCTGATGGAGCAGCGCATCCATGTCCGCGACATGGGCGGCTGCCTGGCCAAAGCCCTGCGCCTCGGCGGCGCGGTTGATCGAGAGTTTCTTGATGCGCAGCACCTCGGGCGGCGTCAGCGCGATCCGGTCGGCCAGCCCTTCGACCGAGGCGACAAGATCCTCGGCGGGAACCGCATGATTGGCCCAGCCCCATTCGACCGCGGTGCGCCCGTCGATCGAATTGCCCGGAACGAAGGACAATTCCTTCGCCCGCTTCGGGCCGACCAAGGTCGACCAGATGGGCGCGAGATAGCCGCCGCCGATCGGGATTGCGGGCTCGCCGATGCGGGCATCCTCCGCCACCACGGTGATGTCCGCAAAGACGCACATTTGCGTCGCGCCCGCGATACAATAGCCATGGACCGCAGCGATCACCGGCTTGGGATGATCCCAGATGGCGATCCACCGGTCGAGATTGCGCTGGAGCCGGTCGCGATCTGCAATCGGGTCGAGGCTGGTGGCGCCGCCGAGCTTGCCGACCTGATCGAGGTCGAAGCCCGCGCAGAAGCCCTTGCCTTCGGCGCGAATGCCGATCACGGGGCCGCCATTGTCCTTGAGATATTCGAGCGCTTCGGAAAACTCCTCCAACATCGCCGCCGACAGCGCATTGGCGCGGTCAGGGCGATTGAGAACGATCCAGCTGATACTGCCGGCGTGATCGATCCGGATTTCGGTGAATCGATCGGTCGGCGATGTCACGCAACGCGCTCCGTCGGGTTCGCCGTCTTCACATGATAGTCGGTGCCCATCGTCGTCTTGAGGACGCGAACCTTGAACTTCCAGACGCCGTCCTCTTTCACGACCACGTCATGATATTGGCCGTAAAGGATGCCGTCGGGGCGGTCCTTGGCGTAGCGGTGGATGGCGAGCACGACCGCGCGGACGGTGGCTTCGGTATCGCTGACAAAATCGACGCAGATGTTCGAGACATGGTGACTGGTCGCCTTGAAGAAGGTGCCGATTCCATCGAGCGTCTTCTTATAGGCTTCAATCCCCGTCGCGCCAAAATTCGGCGCATAGTCGACGACGCAGTCGTCGGTGAACATCTCGGCCATCTTGTCCGGCATGTTCATGTCGAGATAATAGGCATAGTCGAACAGGATGCGTTCGATCGCCTGCGTCTCGACAAGGCGGCTCAATGTCTGTTCATTATTCACTAGCGGTCTTCCTACAGGTCTAAAAATGCCGGAGGGAACCGCAGCCCCCTCCGAGTTTGCCCAATTTTACCGGTATTTGAACGACAGGGTGGCGCCATAGGTCGCCGGCCGGCCCGCGTAGCGTGCGACGGTGTCGTAGTAGCTCGCGACGTTCGTCCAATAATATTCGTTGCCGACATTCTTGCCCCAGATCGAGAACTGCCAGCGGTCGTCCTGGCTCTTCACGCCTGCGCGAAGGTCGAGCAGTGTATAGTCGCCGATCTCGTAGCCCGGCGCGTTGCCGATGATCGCGGTCGTGCTGCTGCGATGAGTGAGATCGGCGCCGACGAAGGCCGCCATGCTGCTCGAGACCGGGAATTCATAGTTGAAGCCCGCGCCCACCGAATATTTCGGCGAGTAAGGGAAAGGCGCTCCCGAGAAGTCGTCGAACACGCCGGCGCCGCTGAAGCCCTGGAACTCCTTGATCTTCGAGTCGACGTAAACGAGGTTCGCATAGACGTTGAGCCCGTCGGTCGGCTGCGCGTTGAGTTCGACTTCGAAGCCCTTCACGTCCGAGGTCGGGATGTTCACGAGCGCATCGAGGACGCCGAACACGGGATCGAGAAGCTTCGAGCGGAGCTGCTTGTTCTTATAGTCGTAATAGAAGGCCGCAGCGTTCGCCTGGAGGCTGCCGTCGAGCAGGGTCGCCTTGACGCCGAGCTCGTAGGACAGGAGCGATTCCTGCTTCACGCCGGTAAGCTGCGCGGTGGTAGCGGCCGCCGACGACGGGAAGCTGCCCGCCTTGTAGCCCTTGGTGACGTTGGCGTAGAGCAAGGTGTCGCGGTTGGGTTTCCAGTCGAGACCCGCTTTGAATGAGATATTGTCCTCGTTGAGCGTGCCGGCGAACTCGCCCGGCAGATAGGTCGGCGCCGCGCCGTTGATCCCCGTCACATCGATCGTCAGACACTGATCGGAGTCGAAGGTCATGCCCGACGGCGGCAATCCGTTCTGCGCGCGGAGCAGGTCGCTGATGCCGGTGAAGATCACGCCATGCGGCTGGCCGGCAAGGCTGAAGAAGCAGGACGTCGCGCTGCGCTCGGATTTGGTGTAGCGAATGCCCGCTTTCGCGGTGATCTGACCGAAGTCGATTTCGCCGTTTGCAAAGCCGGCGTAATTCTTGATCGTCTGCTGGCTCTGATAGCCCGAACGGGTAATGCCGAGCGCCGCGGCGACCGTCGAGTCCGGATAGGTCAGGATGTAATAATCGTCGCCCTTGTCGCGCGAATAGTTGCCGCCAATGACCCAGCGGAAGTCCGAGCTGCCCGAGTTGGCGAGACGCAGTTCCTGCGAGAAGGTGCGGACCTTGCCGGTGAACTCGGCGACGTCGAAATCCTGCAGCGTCACGCCGTCGCCGTCATAGGGCATGTCCTGATTATAATGGACATAGGAGGTCAGCGAGGTGAGCGTGACATTGTCGAAAATGTCGAGATCGATGCGGCCGACGGCCTGCCAGAACTTGTTGTTCGAGCTCGGGTTGATCGACTCGGTGAAGTCGGCCGCGCGCGGACGCTCGGGTGCCTTCGGGTAATTTTCGACCGCGGTCGGCACGCCCGGGATGTTCGGACGATAGAGGATATATTGCACGGCCTGCGGATCGCTCTTGTCGACCCAGCCATTGACGTTGAGCTGAACGCGCAGCGTTTCGGTCGGGTTGATGTCGACGAGCAGGCGCGCGGCATAGGTCTCGGTCTTGCCGGTCGTCGCGTCGTTCGTATAACCCTTCTGCCAGTCGCCCGAATGGATCGCCTTACCCGAAAGGCGAACGCCGATCTTGTCGGACAGCGGGCCGCTCACATAGGCTTCACCCTGGATCGTGTCGAAGCGGCCGTAGCTGATGCTGCCGCCGGCCTCGAAGCTGTCGGTCGGCTTGGCGGCGATATAGTTGATCGCACCGCCGGTCGCATTATTGCCGAACAAGGTGCCCTGCGGACCCTTCAGCACTTCGACACGCTCGAGGTCATAGGCCAGATTGTTGGTGAGCACCGGGAAGGCGAGCGGCGCTTCGTCGAGATAGACCGACACCGCGGGATAGGCGGCAAGCGTCGTTTCGTAGAAGCCGACGCCGCGCAGCGTATAGACCGGCGTGTTCGAGCCGCTGTTGGTGTAGGAGAGGCCCGGGACGGCATTGGCGAGATCGGCGAGGCTGTTGATCTGGCGGTCTTCGATCATCGAACCGCTGATCGCCTGCACCGTGACGCCGACGTCGTTGATGTTCTGCTCGCGCTTCTGCGCGGTCACGACGATCGCATTGTCGTCATAGCTCGTTTCTTCGGTGGGCGGGGGCGGCGTCGTCTGGGCGACGGCCGGGCTAGCCGCAGCGATGGCCATCAGCACGGCTCCGCTGCCAAGCAGCGTGGACCGGAAGCGCATTTTCTCCTGGGTCATCATGTCTCTCCTCCCAATATGCCGGCCGTGCTCTTCGGCGCGTCGGCGGTTCATTCTATATCAACAACTACGTTGACGATTTAGGCGCACGAAAGCGGGTCGTTGGTATTAAGCTCCGAAAATCAGGTCAGTTTACGTGGCAGATCCGATGGAGCGGGCTCGGCGCCCGGCCAACGAACATTGAGCGGCGTCGACAGCGAGCTGCCCGCCTGGTCCCAGGTGCCGACATGGATCGCGCGCATTTCGCGGCTCTCGATCTGCCAGCGATCGTCTATGCGGCGGTAGGCGTCGATATAGCGCACCGCGGCATAGACCGTGTCGTCTCCCATCCCGAGTTCGAGATGCGCGGCGATGAGGCCGGTGGCCCGGTCGTCGCCCTGGAATTCGATCTGGACATAATTGGGGGTGTGAACGGTCTGCTTCATGCCGGCACGGGCCGCGCGCAGAAATTCGATCACCTTGTCGCGGCCCGAACCACCGTCGAACCCCGACGCCACGAAGCGCGCGTCGGGTGCGAAGCAGGCGGCCATGGTGTCGTAGTCATCGTCGTCGGTCGCACGGAAATAGGCAATCACCAGGTCGTGCAATTCCGCACGATCCTCGAGCTTCCTGATCCGTTCTTCCAGCGTCGCCAAGACGACCCCCTCCATCTATTGTTATGGACTCTAGATAGCCGCTTGGAAGCGCCAGTCAACACTAAAGTTGACAGCTTTCGACGAAGCGTTAGGGTGCCTCGCATGACGAACCTCGAAGACCTGGAAGCCTTGGCTGTCGTAGCGTTAAATGGCGCTGCCGACGGCGCGCCGCTCGACGAACTTTCCACCGCGCTGATCCAGCTTGGATGCTGCGTTTCGGTCTGTTCGCTCGACCGCGCCGCGATCGATCAGAGCATCGAAAAGGCCTTCGCCGCCGGTGCCACATTCGAGCAGGTGCAGGAGGTGATCGCGCTCATTTCGGGACTCGGCGTGCACAGCCTGATGGTGAGTTCGGTCCCCGTTCTCGAGGCCGCGCGCCGGCACGGGCGAATCGAGACGACGATGGATGCCGAGCGCGTCGCCCTGTGGGATCGCTACGTCGGCGACGATCCGTTCTGGAAGGGGTTCGAGGCCGAGGTGCCGGGCTTCCTGCAATCGATGCTCATTCTCTCGCCCGACATTTTCGAGGGCTTCTTCACCTATTGCGCGATCCCGTGGAAGAGCGGCAAGGTCCGTGCCGTCACCAAGGAATTGATCGCGATGGCGAGCGACGCGACGCCCTCGCATCGCTTCGTCCCCGGCTTCAAGGTGCATCTGCGCAATGCGATCGCGCTCGGTGCGAGCAAGACGATGGTGCGCGAGACTTTGAGGATCGCTGCCCGGACCCCCAAGCACAGCGGCACGCCCTGATCAGGCAGCCTGTCCGCGCCAGGCGAGCGCGCCGCCGTCGATGAGATAGGCGGCGCCGGTGATGAAGGACGCATCGTCGCTCGCAAGAAACACCGCGAGTTTCGCGACTTCCTCGGGCTCGCCGAGCCGCGGCAGCAGATGCGCGCCGCGCAGGCTCGCCTCGACCGCGGCGCCATCGTCGGCGGCATCGATATAATTCTGGAGCATCGGGGTACGGATCGCGCCCGGGCAATAGCAGTTCACGCGGATGCCATATTTCGCAAGGTCGGTGGCGCTCGCCTTGGTGAGCATCGCGACCCCGCCCTTCGACGCGCAATAGGCGCCCGCCATCGGATAAGAGACGAGCGCGCCGGTCGAGGCGACATTCACGCTCGCGGGTGCTTTCGATCCCTTCAGATAGGGCACCGCAAATTTGGTGCAGAGCCAGACCGCCTTGAGATTGATGTCGTGGACCATGTCCCACACCGCCTCGTCGAGATCCTCGATCGAGGTTTCCGAGGTCAGGTCGGTTTCGTGAACGGCGGCATTGGCGTGGACGACATCGATGCCGCCGAAGGTCGCGGCCGCCTGATCCATCAGCGCCTGGATCGACGCCGAATTGCGCAGGTCCACCGCGATGAATTTCGCGGTGCCGCCCTCGGCCTCGATCATCGCGACGGTCTCGTTGCCGCTATGGGCATTGATGTCGGCGACGACGACCTTCGCGCCCTCGCGCGCCATGGCGATCGCCGAGGCGCGGCCCATGCCCTGCCCGCTGCCGGTGACGACGCAGACGCGGCCCGCGAGCCGCGGCCCCATGCCACCGCCGGCGGTCAACGCACCGGCCATTCGAGCGGCACATTCTCGACCGCAGCGACGATGCCCGAGTGATAGACGGGGTTGGCGCCATCCTTGAGCTTGAAGTCGGGGATGCGCTTGATCCATTCCTGGAGCGTCACCGTCGCCTCGAGGCGCGCAAGATGCAGACCCGCGCAGCGGTGCGGACCGCCGCCGAAGGTCGAATGCTGCGGCGCGCGGCGATCCCAGTCGAGTTCCCAGGGATTGCTGTTGTCGGCCTCGTCGAGCCCGTGCAGCGCGGTGGGCAGCAGGATCATGTCGCCGCGCTTCAGTTCGACGCCGCGATAGACCTGGTCGACCGCGACCATGCGCGCTTCGGACACGACGGGGAAGCGGCGGAACAGTTCCTCGACGCCGCGGCGCAGCTTCAGATCGTCGTCCCTGATCTCGGCGACCTTCTCGGGGTGGCGCGCGAGATAGATCATGAAGAAGCTCAGGAAATTGACCACCGTATCGAGGCCGCCGAGCAGCAACAGCGAGATCAGGCCGAGCGCCTTTTCATGCTCGATCGGTTCGCCGTCGATCGTGCCATTGACCATGATCGAGATGAGGTCGTCGCCGGTCCCGCCGGTGCGGGCGCGGATGATCGGCTCGACATAGGCGAAGAAGCCATTGTTGCCGGCCTCGAGCGTCGCCGCCATCTCCTCGGGGGTGTTGCCGGCGGGGCGGGTCATGTCGACCGCGAACTTCGAGAGCTTGGGCACGTCGGACATCGGCAGGTCGGCGAGCGTCATGAAGACGACGACGGGGAAGATATTGGCATAGTCGCGCGCGAAGTCGCATTCGCCCTTGGCGACGAGCGGCTCGATCAGCTTGATCGCCGCTTCGCGCACCTGCTCCTCGACGTTGCGGATTTTCGCAAGCTTGAGGCCGGAATCGAGGAGCTTGCGGTACGGGGTGTGCTCGGGCGGATCCATCCGCGTCGGCACCATCTGATATTTCTCGCCCGCTTCCTTGGGGAGGAAGATGACCTCGCTCGAAAAGAGCGGCGGATTTTCATAGACTTCCTTGACGATATGACCGCGCGTCGCGATCCAGTGTCCGCCCGTCAGCGGGGTCCAGACGAGCTCGGGCATGTCGGGGGTCTGGAGTGCCTTCCAGGCTTCATGATAGCCCTCTTCGATGCCGTCGAGCGCATACATGTCGATCTCGCGCACGAGTTCGGCGGGGATATGGTCGGGCCGCGGGGCGCGAACGCGGTCGTCCTGGATACTCGAAGCCATTGATACTCTCCTGGTTCAGCTCTTTTCGGGGTCGATGATCGCCTTGATCACCTCCCCGGCCTTGGTCGCCTCGAGCGCCGCCACCGCTCCTTCGATCCCGAAACGGTGGGTCACGAGATCGGCGAGCGGCACATCGTTCTGCAGGCGCGCCGCGAGGTGGAGCGCCTGGTGATAATGTTTGGGCTTGGGGAAGGTCGCCCCGGCGATGGTGAGATTCTTCGTCGTCAGATCGCGCGGGCTGATCGGCTGCTCGCCGATCGCGCCCCAGAGACCGAGAATGATATAGCGACCATGATTGCCCGCGAGCGAAACGCCTTCGGGAAAAGCGGGCAGCACGCCTGCCGCCTCGACGACGACATTCGGCCCGTTCGCACCGCAGAGCTCGTAGATCTGGCGGCGGCGTTCCTCGGGGCTCGATTTCAGCGACACCGTCGCCGTCGCGCCGAGCGACTTCGCGACCGCGAGGCGGCTGTCATGCATGTCGATCGCAATGACCTCGCGCGCGCCCATTTGCGCGGCGACGAGGATCGCGGCGAGCCCGACGGGCCCCGCGCCCTGCACCACGACGGTCTCGCCGAGACGCACCGGGCCGCAGCGATCGAAGCCGCGCAGCGCGGTCGGAAGGGCGCAGCCGAGCGAGATCACCGCCTCGACCGAAGCCCCTTCGGGAAGCTTGAAGAAGGCAAGGCCGTTGGGGAGCCAGGCGTAGTCGGCATAGCTTCCCCAATTGGGCTTTTCGGCATGCTCGAAGAATTGCGAATTCTCGCACGGCGTCTCGTCGAGCACGGTGCAGCTGTGGCAGCGGTGGCAGAGCGCGATCGGCGCCCAATAGACGAGGTCGCCGACCTTCACCGTTTCGCCGGCATAATCGGTCGACACGCCGGGCCCGAGCTTCTCGACGCGCCCGACGCCTTCATGGCCGAGGATGATCGGAAAGGGCATCACCCCTGCCCCGCCGTCGGCGATATGGACATCGCTTCCGCAGACGCCGCCGGCGACGATGCGCACGAGCGCCCCGCCGGCCTCGGGATCGACGATCGGGACCTCCCAGGTCTCGATCCGGTTCGGCTCGACCAATACGCAGGCTTTGCCTGTGCTCATCTTATCTCTCCCGGCGCCGTGGAGCGGAGGGGCGCCTGCCCCCGGAGACGGGCTCAGATCGACATGCGCACTTTCGGGCAAACCTCGGTGGCCAGGCGGCGGATCGACTCTTCCCAGGGCTTGGGATCGTCGAGGCTGTCATGCTGGTTGGCCACGATCTGGCCCCAGCCGCCGCATTTGTCGGCGAGGATTTCAAGCTTCTCGATCACCGTTTCGGGCGAGCCGCAGAGCACGACATGCTCGGCGAGGAAATCCTCGTCGATATTGTCGGGAGTGATGTCGACGCCGCTATCCTCGATGATGCCGTTGAACAGGCCGAACTTGACGTAGATTTCCTTCAGATATTCCTTCCACGTCCGCATCATGCCGCTCTTGAGGAAGAGCCGTTTCGCCTCGGCATCGGTATCGGCGATGAACACGTCGCGGCAGACGCGGAAGCGCTTGCGGTCGGGGGTGAAGCCATTGGCCTCCATCGCGCGGGCCCAGGTGTCCCAATGCGCCTTCATCTGCGGCGTGCCGCCGAAGAAGGAAATCGGGCTGTAGTTGCGCGAGCCTGCGAACTCCATCGACTTGCTGTTCATCGACAGCGCGGTCACCGCGATCTCGAGATTGTCGCGCCCGCCATAGGGATTGTTGTCGGCGATGATCACGTCATATTCGGGCATGGTGTCGGGGCCCGGGAAACCGGCCTGGAACCATTCGCCCTTCTCCTTGAAGGGCTTTTGTTCCCACACGCGCTCCATCAGGCGCAGCGCCTCGAGCTGGCGCGGCGGCAGCGGGCCGATACCGTCGAAGCCGTGGAGAATGGCGTCGGTGTGGTGGCCGCCCGGCGCGACGCCGAGGAAGTAGCGGCCTTCCATCACCTGGCTGAGCCAGCCGATGCGGATCGCGAGGGTCGCCGGGTCGTGATAGGGGAGGAGATGCGCCATCGGCGCGAAGCGGATATTCTTGGTCGTCTGCGCGCAGGCCGCGATCACCGCCTCGGGCATCGGGATATTCTCCCAGCCGAGCGTATAATGTTCGCCGATCATGAAATCGGCATAGCCTGCTTCGTCGGCAATCCGCGCGATATCGAGCGCCCAGTCGAACACCTGGCGCGGCGTCCGGCTCGGCGGATTGTAGGGGGTCATGAAGATCCCGCACTGCATCGACATTCTCTCTCTCCTCAAATTCTGTTTTTTGCTTGTGCGGCGATCAGGTCCAGGTGCCGTCGGCGTCCTTGGTCGAGAAGCGCGGCGCGACCTTGGCGATAAACTGCTCAAGCTCTTCCTGGTTCGCCTCGGGTTCGAGATGGCCCTGGCCGAACATCAGGAACAGTTCGTCGAAGCCGAGCTTGTCATGCGCCTTGCCGATCTTGTCGGCAATCTCGTCGGCGGTGCCGATGAGGACGTTGGGCGGGCGCTGGCCGAGCGGAATGAACCATTCGTCCCAGAACCACATATGCTCGGCCATGAGCTCGGCGGCGCGGTCCTTGCTGTCGGTGAGCATCAGGAAGCCGCCCCATGCCGAGGCCTGGGTGTTGGTGACCTCGCGGCCGACCTTCGCGGCCGAGGCGATGTAGCGGTTGTTCAGCATTTCGCAGAATTCGATATTGTCCGAGAGGACGATCAGCTTGCCGCCTTCCTCGGCCCAGAAGTCGATCGTGCGGCCCGAGGCGGCGAAGCCGCCGTAGATCGGGGGGTGCGGATCCTGGTAGCAGCGCGGCGCGATGCCGATCTGGCGAACGATGCCATTCTCGTCCTGGCCCTTGCCATATTTGGCGTAGGCGGGGTGGCCGCCCGAGCCGCCCTCCGGCGGGAACTGCCAATTTTCGCCCTTGTGGTCGAACACATCGTTCGTCCAGGCCTTCTTCACGACGCGCACGCCCTCCTCGAAGAGCGAACGGTTGCGGGCGTCCTGCTGGTCGCGCGCCTTCACATTGTCGGGGGTGGTGGCGCCGACGCCTTCCTTGATGCCATAGGCATCGACCCAGCGCGCATGATAGCCGCGCGTGAAGCCGCAATAGAGGCGGCCCTGGAGCATATGGTCGAGAGTCGCGATTTCCTCGGCGACGCGGACCGGATTGTGGGTGGTCATGGTGTAACCCATGATCCCCGCCTTCAGGCGCTTCGAGTGCTGGCCGACGAACTGGCTGAACATGCCCGGATGGTTGTTCGCCTCGAAGCCCTCGATCTGCAGGTGATGCTCGGGCTGGCAATAGCCATAATAGCCGAGCTCGTCGGCGAGCTTCACATAGCCGCGCACCTCTTCGAGAAAGCGCTGATACAGCTCGGGACGCTGGCCCGCCATGCCCTGTTCGATCTCCTTGCGACGACCGACCACGCCTGTTTGCATCAGGTGAAACTTCATCTTCCGGCTCCTCCGCCCAATCAATTCTTGTTTATCAACACATGCGTTGATAGATAGGGGGCACCCCCCTTGTCAATGACCATTTGTAGGCGGCAAGGTGGGCGACACAAAAGACCGGGAAACAACGCGCAGGCGCGAAGGCGACCCCCGCGCACAGGAGAGGATGACGAATGACGGCGTTCACGCAATGGACCGAAGTGGCACCGATTGCCGACTTGCTGATTCGCGGCGCGGCCCGCCATCCCGATCGCAAGGTGATCGCCTTCCCCGACGCATCGCTCACCTATGGCGAGCTGCTCGGCCGCGCGGCCGACGTCGCTCGCGGGCTCGCGGGACTCGGGATCACGCCGCGCTCGCATGTCGGTCTCCTTTGCAACAATGGCCCCGAGATGGTCGCGGGCTTCTTCGGCATCCTGCTCGCCAATTGTGTCGCTGTGCCGCTCAATGCGCGCCACAAGGCGCATGAGCTGCAATATATTATCGCCAACGCCGATCTCTGCGCGATCCTGACGGCCGCGGCGGACACCAGCTATCTCGATTTCCGCGAGGTGCTGGCCACCGCCCTCCCCTCGGTCGGCGCGGCGGCCGATGCGCAGGCGCTCCATCTCGAAGAAGCGCCGCTGCTCCGCCACCTCATCCTCCTGTCGGGCGACAAGCAGGCGGGCTTCCTCGGCGCCGCCGATCTCGCGGCCGCCGCTGAGCCGGTGAGCGAGGCCGAGATCGACCATCGCCGCCGCTCGACGCGGATCTGCGACAATGCGGTGATCATCTATACCTCGGGCACCACCGCCAATCCCAAGGGCTGCATGCTCTCGCACGAGTCGATGACCCGGGGTCCGGTGTTCCGTGCCCAGAACCGCTTCCGCTCGGCCGACCATGAAGTGACATGGGGCGGCGGCCCGCTCTTCCACATCGGATCGCTGGCGCCCTTCATCGGCTCGGTCGGCTGCGCCGGCACCTATATCACCGACGTCTTCTTCGATCCCGGCCGCGCGCTGAAGCTGATGGAACGCGAAGGCGTCACCGCGGCCTGGCCGTGGTTCCCGGCGATCCTGCAGCCACTCTTCGACCATCCCGAGTTCGATCCCGCGAAGCTCGACAAATTGCGCTCGGTGCTGCTGATCGGCCCCGAGAGCCTCGTCGAGCGGGCGATGACCTTGCTGCCGCAGACCGAGTTCATGCAGGCGTGCGGGATGACCGAGACCGCTGGCATCTTCGCGCTGATGGATGAAGGCGAGTCGCGTTTCAATCGCGCCAACTGCCAGGGCAAGGCGGTCCCCGGCGTCGAGGTCCGGATCGTCGATCCCGAGACGGGCGAAGATCTCCCGCCCGATTCGGTCGGCGAGATTCTGGTGCGCGGCTATTGCGTGATGTCGGGCTATTATCGCGACCCGGTGAAGACCGCCGAGGCGCTCGACGAGGATGGCTGGCTCCACACCGGCGATCTCTACAAAAGGTGCGGCGAAGGCCGGCTGACGTTCAACGGCCGCGCCAAGGATATGCTCAAAGTGGGCGGCGAGAATGTCGCGGCGATCGAGGTCGAGGCCTATCTCGCAAGCCATCCCGCGGTGCGGATCGCCGAGGTGGTGGGTAAACCCGACCCGCGCCTCGACGAGGTGCCGGTGGCCTTCGTCGAATTGCGCCCCGGCATGACCGCCGGTGCCGACGAGCTGATCGACTTCTGCAAGGGCAAGATCGCGAGCTACAAGGTACCGCGCGCGGTCTATTTCATGACCGCCGAGGAGTGGCCGATGTCGGCGACGAAGGTCAACAAGCGGGCGCTGCGCGAGCGGCTCTGATCAGGACAGGCGGGCTCAGGCCTTTTTCGCGTCGAGCCCGCCGAAGAAAATCTTGCAGAAGCTGTCGGCGATTTCCTCGGCCGAGTGCGGCCCGCCCGGCTGATACCAGCGGTGGGTCCAGTTGAGCATTCCGAAGATCGCGTTCGCCGCGATCGACACGGCGATGTCGTCGCGCAGCTCGCCCTTCTTCATCAGCTCCGAAATGAGACTCAGCACGATCCGCTCATAGGTCCGCGTCTGGGTGATGATCTGCTGCGCCCAGTCGCTCTTCTCGCTCGCGATGCGCTCCATCTCTTCCTGGATGTAGACATACATGTGCGGATAATAACGGTCGTAGGCGAGCATCAGCTGGATGATCACGGCGCGCAGCCGGTCCTTGGCATCGCGGCTGAGGTCCGCAGCGATGCGTTCGCATTCGGCGATATTGGCGTCGACGCTGAGGCGGACGCACTCGCGGAACAACTCCTCCTTGCTGCCGAAATAATAATAGACCGTCGCGCGGTCCATGCCGGCCTTGTGGCCGATCTCGGCGAGGGTGGTGGCGCGAAAGCCATTGGCCTTGAACTGGCGGCCCGCGATCTCGACCAGTTCCTCGCGCTTCGCCATATAGTCGCTATTGCCGTCGACGAGAGCCGACTTGCGGCGACGCGAGATATTACTCGCTGGTGCTTTTGTCATAAGTCTTGCCTAGCTGAACGCCCACAGCCGATCCAAACAGCTTGGGCGGACGTTCGTCAACTGGAACTAGGCTGGTCCGACACCGGTTGCCGTCGCAGCGCGGTGCCGGGCAAGCCGGCGAATATGACAGCGATCGACTTCCTCTCGACCGGGCGCGACAAGTGCGGTAAAGGGTCGCCTCGCGCTGTCCTCACCCGATCATGCGGCGGGGAATATGACTTGTCAACGATAACGTTGACTGGCCCGCGCGGCCGCCCCGCCACCACTCCCAAGCTGCCTCCGCACGGACTGTCTACCCGGCTGCGGGCCAGTCCTTCGCCGCGCCGAGCGCCGCGCGGATCGCATCGCTGTGCGCGCCGAGCGCCGGCGGCGCAGCGCGCACGCCCGCGCCGGCGCGGTCGATCGGGAGCCGGAGCTGGCTGAGCGGCGCCGTACCGGTCTCGCCGGGGAGATCGACGAATAGCCCCCGTTCGCTCACCTCGGGAAGCGCGATCGCCTCGCCGACGCTGTTGACCCGCCCGCACGAGATGCCGGCCTCGCCCAATATGTCGAGCCATTCGGCGACGCTCCGCCCGGCAATGCGCGCCGCGATCAGCGCATCGAGGTCGGTGCGGTTGGCAATGCGGTCGGGGATGGTCGCAAAGCGCGCTTCCTCGCCGAGCGGCGGCAGGCCGAGCGCGGCGCACAGCCGCGGGAACTGCGGCTCGCTCGCCGTCGCGATCATCAGCTCGCCGTCTGAAGCGCGAAAGACGCCATAGGGCGCGGCGCTGGGCGCGCCGGAGCCCAGCTTCTCGGGCTCGTTCCCGGTCGCAAGATAACCGAGCAGCTGGTGGTTCATGAGGTTGAAGGCGGTGTCGATCAGCGCCGGGCGGACATGCTCGCCGCCGCCGCCCGCGGCGCGGCGCGCGAGCGCCGCCATCATGCCCATTGCCGCCCACATGCCGGTCCCGAGGTCGAGCACCGAGGGCGCAATGCGCACCGTCGGATCGCCCGCGCTCCCGGTGAAGCTCATGAGCCCGCTGACCGCCTGGACGAGCGCATCATAGCCGGGCATCCGGCTGCCCACCGGCCCGTCGCCGAAGGCCGATACCGAGCAGAGGATGATGTCGGGATTGCGGCTGCGGAACGCCTCATAGGTGAAGCCGAGCTTCTCGCCGACGCCGGGCGGAAAGCTCTCGACGACGACATCGGCGTTCGCGGCAAGATCGAGCAGCAGCGCCCGGTCGGCGGGATCGCGAAGGTCGAGGAGCAGGCTGCGCTTGTTGCGGTTGACCGCGAGGAAGACCGTCGCGGTGCCGTCATGCGTCGGCGGCAGGCCGCGCGTATCGTCGCCCGCGGGGGACCGCTCGACCTTGATCACGTCGGCGCCCATGTCGCCGAGGATCATCGCCGAGAAGGGCCCGGCGATGTTGGTCGCAAGGTCGAGGACACGAAGCCCCTTGTAGGTCTCGTCGAACCTCATGAGGCGCGCCGCTGCACACGGTCGTCGGTCCAGAGCTTGTCGAGCACCTGGCGAACCTCGACCCCCGTCACCCCGTCGAGCGGGGTCAGCGCATCGGCGATGAAGCGCGTCATCGACATATAATGGACGCAGCCCGTGTCGGTCAGGCAGAGCGCGACCGAGACCTTGCCGTCGGCCGAAATCGTGACATCGTCGATCAGGCCCATTTCGACGATGGTCATCGGGCTCTGCATCGAGATGCTGCACGGCTCGGGTATCTCGCCGAGCCGCGCCATGATGTCGCGCAGGAGATGGCCATGGTCGCTCATTCGCGCAGCAGACTCCAGGGCTGCGGTACGCCTTCGGCGCGGATCGCAGAAAATTCGTCGGCTGCGATGCGCGGCAGCAGCGCGTCGACATCGAAATCGTGCAGCTTCGCCGAATTGAGCCCCATGATATTGTCGCGGTCTTGCTGCGTCAGCTGGCGGATGCCGAACTCGGCGACATGCTCGGGCGCGAATTCGAAGCCGCGAAAGGCCTCGATCAGCGGCAGCGGATGCGCGAGATTGTTGCCGCTCGCGAAGAGCAGGCGCTCGGAGCCGACCTCGGTGATGAGGCGGCCGAGGATCTTGGCGAACACGCGCGGCTTCACGAGGATGTAGGAGAAAACCGTCTCGAGCGTCAGATAGAGATTGGGGTGGCGCTGGAGCAGCGCGATCGTCTCGTCGAGGAAGGCGGCGCCGCCATGCACCATCTCGAAACGGATGTCGGGGAAGCGCGACAGCGGCGAGGCGAAATCGTCGATGCCGAACGCCTCGCGCGGCGCGGGTTCGAGCCACAGCGCCTTGTGGACCGCGACGCGGTTGATCCCCGCCTTTTGGATATATTCGAGAAAGGGCGTCGCCCAATCCTCGCCGTCGAGCCGCCAGCCCTGGCCGATATTGTCGTAGAAGAAGGCGGGATAGAGCTTGACCCCGTCGATGCCATATTCGTCGATCTGGCGCCTGATCTCGTCGATCGCGCTCGCAACGATCGGCGTGCCGACGGTCCCGTACATCTTGACCCGGTCGGGATAGGCATTGCGAAAGGCGACGCATTTCTCGGGCAAGGTGATCGGGCCGAGCCCGAAGCCGAGGTTGGGGAGCGAGTGCAGCACCGCAAAATCGACCGGGCTCTCGGCGAATTCGGCGCGCCCGATCACGTCGAAGCTCAGGTCGCGATAAAATTCGTCGGGCTGCAGGACGAAATGGCTGTTCGCCTCGTCGAACGACAATTTGTGCGACGCATAGACCGCCTCGACCTGCGGCATCGCCGCCGGGTTCTGGTTCTCGGGCGACATGTTCCAGGGATGCACGACGGCATCGATGATAAGCTGGCCGTCAAGCACCGGTCATTTGTCCTGATTGTAGCGCGGCGCGCGCTTCTCGATCGCGGCGGCGACCCCTTCGCGCAGATCGTCGCTGTAGGTCAGCGCCGCGACCCCCCAGAAGCTCGCGTTCATCGATCCCTGCAGATCCATGTGCCAGCTCTGGCGCAGCTGCTGCTTGGTGGCCTCGAGCGCGAGGCGCGGCCGCTCGGCAATCCGCGCGGCGAGCGCGACCGCCTCGGCGACGAGCGCCTCGGGTTCGACCACCCGGTTGACGAGCCCGACCGCGAGCGCCCGCTCGGCGTCGAAGATATCGCCGGTGAGCGCCATCTCGGCCGCCATGCCGCTGCCGACGAGCCTGGGGAGGAAATAGGTGCCGCCATTGCCCGGATTGAGCCCGAGCTTGATATAGGTTTCGCCAAGCTTGGCGTGGGTCGAAGCCAGGCGGATGTCGCAGGCGAGCGCGAGGTCGAGCCCGCCCGCGGTGGCGCCGCCGTTGATCGCTGCGACCACCGGCAGCCGGCTCGACACGAGGCGCTGGGTCACCGGCCAGAGCACGCGGGCATTATAGGGTTCCTGCGCGGCGTGATGCTGTTCGGCGAGATATTTCTGGAACTCGACGAGATCGGCGCCGGCGCAGAACTGCTTGCCCGCCCCCGTCACGACGAGAACGCGTACCGAGAAATCGGCCTCGAGCTCGTCGAGCGCGTGCATGAGGTCGGCCGCCATTTCGGGGACCACCCCATTGCCGCGGTCGGGCCGGTTGAGGGTGATCAGCGCCACCCCGTCGGCGGGCCGCTCGAGCTTGATCGTGTCATAGTCCATGAAGCGTCTTCCTAATCCAGCCGCTCGAGGATGGTGACTATCGCCAGCGCATAGGCGCCGTCCAGCCACCCGCCGCCATTGACCGCCATCGCGATACGCGCATTTTCAACCTGGCGCGCCCCGGCCTCGCCGCGCAGCTGGGTCACGATCTCGTGCAGCTGGGCGCAGCCGGTCGCGCCGAGCGGATGTCCGCGGCTGAGGAGCCCGCCGCTGACATTGACGGGGTGGGCGCCGCCGAGCGCGGTCGCGCCGCTGCGCAGCAGCTCGAAGCCCTGCCCTTCGCCGCACAGCCCGATTTCCTGATATTGGAGCAGTTCGGCGGGCGCCGCGGCATCGTGCAGCTCGATCACATCGCAATCCGCCGCCCCGAAGCCTGCCGCCTCGAACGCGCCTTGCGCCGAGTCGAAAACCGGCCGCCCTTTCGCACCGGACGCGTTGCGGCACGCGCGTACCGCGACGAGCGGGATGCCGCGCCGACGCGCTTCCTCTTCCGAACAGACGATGATCGCCGCGGCGCCGTCGGTGACCGGCGAGCACATGGCGAGGGTGAGCGGCGGCACGATCATGCGGCCGCCGAGCACCTCCTCGACCGTCTGCGGGGTGCGCAGAAAAGCGAGCGGGTTGAGCGCGGCATGGTCGCGGTTCTTCACCGCAACGCGCGCGAAGTCGGCGGGCTCGGCGCCATAGGTGTCGAGATAGGAGCGCGCGACCTCGGCATAATAGTCCATGAGGATCGAGTTGGCGCTCATCGAGCCGGGTTCGACCTCGCCGATATCCTCGATATCGGTCGAGCCGCGCAGCGCGTTGAAGGCGCGGCTGCGGTCGGGATGGCTCATCTGCTCGGCGCCGACCGCAAGCGCGCAGTCGATCGAGCCGCTCGCGACCGCCTCGATCGCGAGCAGGAAGGCCGAGCCGCCCGAGGCACAGGCATTTTCCACATTGATGAGCGGCAGAGCGCCGAGCGGATGGTTGCGGAAAGCGACCTGCCCCCGGATCATCACCTGCTGGGTCACCGTGCCGGCGATCGCATTGCCATAATAGACGCGCTCGACGCTGTCGGTGTCCATGCCCGCCGAGCGCAGCGCGAGATCGGCCGCTTCGAGCGACATGTCGCGAACGCCGCGGCCCGTCTGCTTGCCGAACTGGGTCATGCCGACCCCGGCGATGATGACGCGCCTCAACGGCCGCCCGCCTGCGCCGCGGCACCGCCGCCGATCCGGCCGCTATGCCCCTGCCAATATTGGTCGCGCACTTCGCGCCGCAGGATCTTGCCATAACCGCTCACCGGCAGCGCATCGACGAAATCGACCGCCTTCGGCTTCTTGTAGCCCGCCATATGTTCGCCGCAAAAGTCGATGATCTCCTTCGCCGTGATCGTCTCGCCCTCCTTGGGGACGACGACGGCATGGACCGCCTCGCCCCAATAATCGTCGGGGATGCCGAACACGACGCAGTTCGCGACCTTGGGGTGGAGGATGATGACTTCCTCGACCTCGCGCGGATAGACATTGTTGCCGCCCGAGATGACCATGTCCTTCGCGCGGTCGAGCAGGAAGAGATAGCCTTGCTCGTCGAAATAGCCGATGTCGCCGGTGTGGAGCCAGCCGCCGCGCAGCGCCTCGGCGCTCGCCTCGGGATTGGCCCAATAGCCCGGCATCACGACGTCGCCGCGCGCGACCACTTCGCCCGCTTCGCCCGGCGGCAGCGGATTGTCATTCTGGTCGACGCAATGCGCCTCGACGTCGGTCCGCACCTGCCCCGCCGATCCGATGCGCGGATCGTCGGCGGCGAGCAGCCGCGCATGCGCCGCGGCGCTGAGGCCGGTGATGGTGATGGGCGCCTCGCCCTGCCCGTAGAGCTGGACGAAGACCGGCCCGAAGGTCGCCATCGCCTGCTTCAGCTGCTCGACATAGATGGGCGCGCCGCCGTAGCAGATCGCGCTCAGCGAGGAGATATCGTAGCGCCCGGGCACATAATCCTCGAGCAGCTTCACGATCTGGGTCGGCGCCATGAAGGCGATATGCGAGACCTTGAGGCGCTCGACCGTCGCCAGCAAAGCGTCGACGTCGAAGCTCGCGCTGTCGCTGATCGCGTTGACCGCGCCGCGCGCGACCGTCGGCAGCGCGACGATCCCGCTGCCGTGCGACATCGGCGCGCAGTGCAGCACCATCTCGCCGGGCTGGATATTATGGAGGTCGGCGAGATAATTCATGATCACGGTGCGGACCATGCGGTGGTTCCACATCGCGCCCTTGGGCTTGCCGGTCGTGCCCGAGGTATAGAAGAGCCAGCAGAGATCCTCGGGCGCCGCCTCGACCGCCGCGCCGAGCGCATTCGCCTCGTCGAGCAGGATCGAATAGGGTTCCGCGCTGCCGGCCGCATCGGGGCTGATCCGCCGCACGCCCGCGAAGAGCGCGGCATTCGCCGCGATCCCCTCTTCATATTCGCCGCCATGGATCAGGATCCGCGCGCCGCTATTCTCGACGATATAGGCCATCTCGCGCGGGTGGAGCCGCGCGTTCACCGGCACCACGACGAGGCCGGCGGCGAAGCAGCCGAAGATGACCTCCATGATGCGCGGCGAATTGGCGAGGCAGAAGGCGACCCGGTCGCCCGGCTTGCAGCCGAGCGCGACGAGGTTGCCGCCGACCGCGAGCGCACGCTTGTGGAAGTCGCGGTAGCTGATCCGCTCGTCGCCATGGATCAGCGCGAGGCCGTCGCCCTGCTGGCGCGCCGACTTCTCCAGGAAGGCGAAGCTGTTCATGACCCGGCGCGGCGGAAGGTCGCGCAAGGGCGCCGCGCGATGTGCGCCGCATCCTTGGCGACGAACTCGACCCGGTCGTCGCACTGATAGGAGGACCAGTCCTCGGGGGCGTCGGGCTCGAGGCGGACCGCGATCTGGACGCCCTCGTCGAGCTTCACCACGCCGATCGCATAGGGAAGATCTTCCTCATGGCCTTCGGGCGCACCCTGGCGCAGTACGCAGAAGCTGTGGAGCGTGCCGGCGCCGCCGCTCGCCGCCCAGCCGAGATTCTCGGACTGGCAGTGCGGGCAGGCGTAGCGCGGCCACATATTGGGTTTGCCGCAATCGCCGCATTGCTGGATCAGGAGCTCGCCCTTGGCGAGGCCGTCGCGAAATTCGGTTACGATGACAGGAAGGGTCATGATCAGGCTCCGAGGCTGGTGCGTTCGAGCAGGAGAATCTGGGCGTCCATATAGCTGCCGCCCGAGCCGCCGATGATGGCGCGCTGGCAGCCGTCGACCTGGCGCTTGTCGGGGGCGCGGTGGAGGAGCTGGCGGATGCCCTCGACGAGCAGCGCGGTGCCGCCGCCGACCCCGGTGTGGCCCGCCGAAAGCAGGCCGCCGTTGGTGTTCATCGGGAGCTTGCCGCCCGGATCGCCATGGCCGGCAGCGAACCAGCGGGCGCCCTCGCCCTTCTCGCAAATGCCCATACCCTCGATCGCGATCGCGGTGACCGCGGCATAGCTGTCGTAGATCTGCGCGATATCGGCGTCGCCCGGGCCCCAGCCCGATTGCGCCCAGGCGCGTTCGGCGGCGAGCGGCCAGCCGAGGACCGCCTGATCGGGCTCCTGGCTGAGGCAATAATGGCTGACGCAGCCGCCCGAGCCCGCGACGCGGACCGCATGGCCGATGCCGCGCTTCTTCGCATTTTCGGTGCTGGTGACCACGAAGGCGCAGGCGCCATCGGCCATCGGCGGGCATTCATAGCTGTGCAGCGGGTCGGCGACCATGCGCGAGGCGAGGATCTGCTCGACCGTCAGCGGCTTGGTGTAGAACATCGCATTTTCGTTGAGATTGGCCCAATTGCGCAAGGTCACGCAGATCGAGGCCATTTCGGCGGCGGTGCTACCCGAGGCGTGCATGTAGCGCCGCGTGATCATCGCGCCGATCGCGTTGAACTGGATGCCGGTCGGCAGCTCCCATTCGCCGGGGATGCCGTTCTTCGAGAGCATCGTGATCATCTCGTTGAGATCGGCCGAGCCCCAGCGTTCGCACTGGAGGACGAGCACATTCTGCGCATGGCCCGCGGTGATCAGCCCGTGCGCCGCGCGCACCGCATTGTCGCTCGTCGAGCCGCCCGAATGGACCATGTAGCTCGCCTTGCAGCTGCCATGGATGCCGAGCTCCTCGACCATGCGCGAGAAGACGAGATCGGCCTGGTCGGCTGCCGAGTGCAGGTTCGGGATGAGGATGATCGTGTCGATGTCGCGCGGCACCATAGCGGCATCCTTGAGCGCGAGCAGCGCGACCTTGGTCAGCGCCTGGATGAACCCGCGCTCGGGAAATTTCCCGGTCGGGATCTCGCCGACGCCCACGAACACGGGGTCGTTGGCATCGCCCGCCGCCACATGCATTTTCCAGTTTTCCGCCATATCCTCAGCCCTCGCTTGGCCGGCGCTTCGCCAGCATCGTTTGCAAAAATGTCAGCACTTCCTCGCCGTCCTGGTTGCGGACCGAATAGGTCACGCCGAGCGTGCCATATTTGGGTCCGGTCGCCTCGTGACGGCTGACCGTCGCGAGGACGTGAAGCGTGTCGCCCGCGAACACGGGCTTGGTGGCCTTGAGGCCGGTGATCTCGACCAGCGCGGCGATCGCGTCGCCATAGAAGCCGCTCAGCCCGACGAGTCCGACCGCGAGCGAAAAGGTCAGCGGGCCGTGCGCGATGCGCTTGCCGAACCGGCTCGTCGCCATGAAGGCCTCGTCGGTGTGGAGCTGATAATGATCGCCGGTGAGCCCCGCATAATTGGTGATGTCGCCGATATCGACCGTGCGGCCGCGCGTCGTCATCGAGTCGCCGGGCTCGAAGTCTTCGAAGAATTTGGGTTCCGGATCGATAAAATGTCGTGCCATGTTCACTTCCAAACAATCATTTGTTTTAGCTATGCCAGCGCCTCGCGGCTGTCAATCCCGCGCGGTCGATTTCAGGGGTCGGCGAGGATTCCGCCAAGCAGGGTATCGGCCATCAGCTCGCCGACCTCGGCGGGCGAGAGCCGGCCGTCCGGCGAGAACCACTCGGGAGTCCAGTTGAGCGCGCCGAGCATGGTGAGCACGACGACGCGCCGGTTGAAATCGGCGCGCAAGCGTCCCTCGCGAACCCCCTCCTCGACGACCTTCACGAACATGCGCTCATATTCACGCCGCTGCTCGACCGCGCCCGGCAGATTGTCGGGACCAAGGAAGCGCCACTGGTGGAAGACGACGAGCGAGCGCTCGGGATTGTCGGCGACGACCTCGAGATGTGCGACGATCATGCGGCGCAGCCGCGCGACGGGATCGCCCTCGCCATTGGCGTGCGGCTCGACCGCGGCGAGGAAGCGGCGGATGCCGTCGGCGACGATCGCGACGAGCAACGCATCCTTGCTGTCGATATGCGCATAGAGGCTGCCCGGCAGCACGCCGACGGCGTTGCCGATGTCGCGCATCGAGGTGCCGGTGAAGCCCTGCTTGCCGAAAAGATGCATCGCGGCATTGAGGATCGAGCCGCGCGGCCCCGCGCCGTCGCCGCCGGCCGCTTCCGCGATCGCTGCGCCTGCGGGGCCGTCGCTCGCCATCAGCGGCCGAGCCCCATCGACTTGGCGACGATGCTACGGAGGATCTCGTTGGTGCCGCCGCCGACCATGCCATGCTTCGCCTCGCGGAAGTAGCGCTCCATGTCATATTCGGGGAGCTGCGCATAACCGCCGAGCGCCTGCATGCCGTTGGTCGCGATCTCGAACAGGGTCTGCGACGAGATGAGCTTCGCCTGCGCGACGAGCGCTGAGGATTTTTCGCCGCGCGCCATCGAAGAGGCCGCCGCATAGACGAGATAGAAGGCCGCCGAGAGGCGCGCGCGATCTTCGGCCATGCGATGTTTCAGCACCTGGAATTCGGCGAGCTTCTTGCCGAAGGCCGAGCGTTCGGAGAGATATTTCACCGTGTCGTCGAGTGCGGTCTGGGCATTGCCGATCTGCGAGGCGGCGATCGAGAGGCGTTCGAAATCGAGATGCTCGCCGATATATTGCCAGCCCTTGTTGACCTCGCCGAGCAGCGCGTCCTTGGGCAGGCGCAAATTGTCCATGAAGAGCGAGGTGGTGCCGAGCGAGCGGCGCACGAGCGTGTCCATCTTCTGGACTTCAAGCCCCGGCGTGTCGTTCGGCACGAGCAGCACGCTGAAATCATAGCGCCCCTCGCCGGTGCGCAGCATCATCGCGATGCAGCTGTTCGGATGATGCGCGCCCGAGCACCAGACCTTGTTGCCGTTCACGACCCATTCGTCGCCTTCGAGGCGCGCGGTCGAGCGCGCGCCCGCGGCGTCGGAGCCCGACTGCGGCTCGCTGATCGAGATGCAGAATTTGGCCTCGCCGCGCAGGAAGGGCTCGAGATAGCGCTGGCGCTGCGCCTCGGTGCCATGTTTCGAGACATTGGTGGCGGTGAACATCGAGGTCATGATGCAGGCCGCGGTGTCGAGGCTGTCCTTGCCGATCGCCTCGCAGAAGATCGCGAACATGACGGGATCGCGGTCCATCCCGAGTCCACCATGCTCTTCGGGGATCAGGAGCCCGAGCCAGCCCTGCGCCGCCATCTCGCGATAGAGGGCTTCCGGGAACTCGCGATTCTGGTCATGATAGCGCAGTTTTTCGCGCGGAAATTCGCGATCCATGAAGCTGAAGACGACATCGCGCCACATCCGCTGCTCGTCGTTGAATGAATAGTCCATGCCGCCTCTCCTCGAACCAAAATCGCTCGCAACCGCTAAAGCCATTGCCATTAAACAAACGTTTGTTAAGATGATTCGAAGCAACGGTCAATGATAAGAGGATGACGAAGGTGAAACTTGCCGAAGAGCGCCGCACCGCGCTTGCCGCGCGCTTCCCGCGCTGGGAGCCGCTGACGCTGAGTGCACTGGCCGATCGGGTCACGGCCGAATATCCCGACCGCCCGCTGATCGTCACGGGCGACCGCGAGCTGACCTATTCCGACGTCCAGGCACGGAGCCGCCAGCTGGCGTCGGGGCTGATCGCGGCGGGCCTCGCGCCCGGCGAGCATGTGGCGCTGATCATGGCGAACTATCCCGAATATGCGGTGGCGAAGCTCGCGATCGCGCGCGCCGGTGCCGTCTGCATTCCCGTCAACTTCCTGCTGAGGGGCCGCGAGCTCGCTTATGTCCTCGGTCAGTCGGAGGCGGCGATGCTGATCACGATGGATAGCTTTCGCGGACATGATTATCTTGCCGACCTCGCCGCGATGGCAAGCGACCTTCCCCGCCTTCGCGAAACCTTCGCTTTCGAGACCGGGGCGGCCGGCGACGCAGCGGGGCTCGAACAACTCGCCGCGCGCGCAACAGCCGGCAGCGATGCCGAACGCGCGCGGCGCGAAGCCGCGTCCGACGGCCACGCATTGTCGGACATCATCTACACGTCGGGGACGACGGGCCGATCGAAGGGGGTCATGCTGACGCACGACATGATCCTGCGCGCCGCCTATTCGTCGGCACTCACCCGTTCGTTCGAGGACCGCCGGCGGATCCAGTTCGCGATGCCGATGTATCATGTGTTCGGCTATGTCGAATGCTTCGTCGCCGCGATGATCGTCGCGGGCTCCTTTGTTCCGCATGTGCTGTTCGACCCCGACGAGATGCTCGACTGGGCCGAACGCCTGCAGAGCAACGACATCGTCAGCGTGCCGATGATGACCCACCGCCTGCTCGACAGGGCGCGCGTGCGCGGCTTTCACGCACCGGCGCTGCGCGCCTATTTCAACAGCGGCGGGGTCAATGTCCCGACCGTCTGGAACGATATCCATGATGTGTTCGGCGTCCGCGAGATCCATACCGGCTACGGAATGACCGAGACCACCGCCTCCGCGGTCTGCACCCATACCGAAGATGACGAGAGCTGGTTCCTGCGTTCGAACGGCCGCATCAAGCTCGCGGGCGTCGCCGGCGATCCGGTACTCGGAGGCCGCATCGCCGAATATCGGGCGGTCGACCCGCAGACGGGCGAGGCGATGCCGGACGGGGAAAGCGGCGAACTCCAGGTCCGCGGTCCGGTTGTCACGCGCGGATATTTCAACAAGCCCGAAGAGACCGCCGAGGCGTTCACCGCGGACGGCTGGCTGCGCACCGGCGACATCGGCCATCTCACCGAGGGCGGCTGGCTCACGCTCACCGGGCGGATCAAGGAAAGCTACCGCTGCGGCGGCGAAATGGTCATGCCGCGCGAGATCGAGGAGCTGTTCGACAATCATCCGGGGATCGCGCAGGCCCTCGTCGTCGGAGTCCCCGATGCCAAGATGGGCGAAGTCGGCTGCCTTTGCCTCGTGCCCGAAAGCGCCGCACGCCTCGAAACAGAGACGCTGATCCGGTTTTGCGCCGAGCGGCTCGCGCGCTTCAAGGTTCCAAAGCATGTCCTGTGGCTCGCGGCAGAGGAGATCCCGATGACGGTCACCGGGCGCCCGCAGAAATTCCTGCTCGCCAAGATCGCCGCCGACCGCGTGAAGGAGACGGCGGGCTGACCGGGCCGCCGCCTCCCTCCGGCCGGGCCGCGCAAGGCGGACCGCCGCCCTTATGACTTGTCCATGCCGGCGAGCAGATCGATCGCCGCCAGCGCCTCGAGGCCAAGCCCGAGGCTGAGGCCTTCCTGCATCAGCCTCTTGTAGCGCTGGGTGAGCAGCACCCGCGAATAGCGCAGCGCAAGGTCGGTCTTCGCCGCGAACTGGGCAGCAATCGCCAACGCCCGGTCCACCACCTCCCCTTCCGGCAACAGCTCGCCGACAACGCCGGCCGCGAGCGCGTCGGCGGCCGAGAGCTCCTGGCCCATCAGGAGGAAATAGCGTCCGCGATTGGGGCCGAGGACGTGGGTCCAGACGACGTGCGCGCCGTCGCCGGGAACGATGCCGCCCATGAAATGCGGCGCGTCCTGGAACAGCGCCGTCTCTGACGCGATCACGATATCGGCGAGCACGGGGATTTCGGGATGGATGCGCGCGGGCCCGTTGATCGCGCTGATCACCGGGACCTCGATCGCGAGCAGATTGTCGAGCAGCTTGCGCCCGTCGTAGAATGTATGGTCCCACTCGGACGGGTTCGACAGGCTGAAGCTCGCGAAGTCGATCGTCTCGCACCAGACGCCGTCGGTTCCGGTCATCACGATCACGCGGTTTCCGCGATCGGCGCCGACCTCGGCGAAGCAATGGCCGAGCTCCTCATGGCTTTCCTCGGACCAGACGAACGGACCGCCGCCGGTGTGGAAGCGCATCAACAGCACGCCCGCCGCGTCGCGGCTCAAGGCGATATTGTTGTAGCGCTCGCGGTAGCTGTCGAAACGCGGCGAAAGTCGGCTCATGGCAACGTCCCTTCGTTGAGTGGGCCGCGCCGTCCCCGGCGCGGCCGCGGGTCAGAGCGCGGTCATGCCGCCGTCGATGATATGCTCGGCGCCGGTGATGAAGGAGGATTCGTCCGACGCGAGGAAGATCGCGAGGTTCGAAACCTCCTCGACTTCGGCAAGGCGGCCGAGCGGGATCATCTTGGTGGCCTCGCCGCCGCCCTCGTCGGTCGCCGCGGCCATCATCGGCGTCTTGATATAGCCGGGGTGGATCGAGTTGCAGCGAATGTTCTGGCGCCCGAACTCGACCGCGACCTGCTTGGTCATGCCGCGCACCGCGAACTTGCTCGCGACATAGGCGAGATTGGGCGCGCCGTAGATGGCGACGATGCCCGCGATCGACGAGATGTTGACGATCGAGCCGCCGCCCGCCTTCTGCATCGAGGGGATCACCGCCTGCATGCCGAGATAGACGCCGAGCTGGTTGACGTTGCACACCGCCTCGAAATCGCCTTGCGCGAAATCGAGCGTGCCGCCGATCTTGCCGAGCACGCCCGCATTGTTGACGAGGATGGTGACGGTTCCGAACGCGGCCTCGCCGCGCGCGACGACGTCGCGCCAGCCGGCGGCATCGGCGACATCATGATGGATATAAAGGGCGCTGTCGCCGAGGCTGTCCGCCAGCGCTTCGCCCGCGCTGTCGTTGAGGTCGGTCAGGATGACCTTGGCCCCTTCGCGAACGAAGGCCTGGGCGTGCGACGTGCCCATCCCCTGCGAGGCACCCGTGATGATCGCGACCTTGCCGCTCAGCCTGCCCATATCTCTTCTCCCAATGATTATCGAACCGGCCATTTCTGCGGAGTCGCAAAACAACCATTCGTTTTTTCATAGTCAACAACCTTGTTGATAGCAACTCTCGCGGCCGAACGCCAGCACTCATGCGGGTCCGTCGATGCCCGCTTCCTGCGTCATTATTAACGGAAATCAGCGGATTATGGCGATAGGGATGCTGCGAACGACAAGGCCCGAAACCGGTCGCCGGCGCCAAAACCGATCCAGCTTGACCTTCGGCGAGAATCGACTAAACAAACGATTGTTTGTGGACGTAGATCCGCGGTGGGAGAGGATTGTGATGAGAAACTTGCGTCTATGGCTTGCCGCTAGCGTGGCCCTCGGGGCGATCCAGCCCGCCCTCGCCCAGGAAGCCGCACCGGCTCCCGACGCTCCCGCAGCCGCCGAAACCGAAGACAGCGGTTCGGGCGACATCGTCGTCACCGCGCGCCGCAAGGACGAGCGGCTGATGGACGTGCCGGTGGTCGTGTCGGCGCTCAGCGCCGAGACCATCTCGCAATATAATTCCAACTCGCTCACCGCGATCGGCGAACTCACCCCGACCGTCATCGTCGGCGCCTATCGCGCCAATGGCGGCGGCACGATAGCGATCCGCGGCATCAGCTCGCCCGCCAACCAGACGGGTTTCGAGCAGGCCGTGTCGGTCGCGATCGACGGCGTCCAGACGAGCAACGGCCGCATTGCCCAGCTCGGCTTCTTCGACATCGAACAGGTCGAAGTCCTCAAGGGACCGCAGGCGCTCTTCTTCGGCAAGAACAGCCCGGCGGGCGTGATCTCGATCCGCACCGCGGGGCCCGGCAATGATTTCGAAGCGGGTGTGCGCGGTTCCTATGAGTTTGTCGCCGACGAAGCGACGATCGACGCCTTCATCTCGGGTCCGCTCACCGACCGCATCGGCGCGCGCCTTGCCATCCGTTACCGCAACCAGGACGGTTTCCTGCGCAACACCGCCGGACCGCTCACCAACCCCTTCTACAATCCGGCGACGGGCGCGCCGGCTGCGGCCGCCGCCTTCCCCGGCGCGTCGGACCGGCGTCCGGGCGAAGAGGAAATCATCGGCCGCGTCACGCTCGCCTTCGAGCCGACCGACAATTTCAAGGGCACGCTGCGCGTCTTCGGCGCACATTCGACCGACTCCGGCGCCGGCGTCGCGACCCAGAATATCGGGCCCTGCACCGGCCCCAATCCGCGCGTGTCGGGGATCGCCGATCCTTATGGCGAGTGCGTGATCGACAATCGCACGACGGTCGGCGACCTGCCCTCGGTGGTCGCCGAGACCTTCCGCGGCACCGACTCGAACGGGCCGCAGAAGGGCGAACTCAACGCGATCGTCTCCTCGCTGTCGCTCGAATGGGATTTCGGGTCGATCTCGGTCGCCTCGCTCACCGGCTACAACAAGATGGGCTATGACACCTTCTCGGGCCTCGACCAGACGACCTATTCGCAGCTCGCCCAGGCCGAGAATCTCGACGCCAAGGAGTTCAGCCAGGAACTGCGCCTGTCGAGCCAGTTCGACGGACCGCTCAACTTCGTCGTCGGCGCCTATTACCAGAACACCTCGCTCAGTTCCTATTCGGACACGATGCTGAGCCTCGGCAATTATAACGCCGCCGCGGGCCGCTACACCTCGTTCGAGACGCTCGCCAAGCAGAAGGGCAACACCTATTCGGCGTTCGGCCAGCTGCTCTGGGACATCACCCCCGAACTTGAACTCGCGGGCGGAGCGCGCTGGACGCGCGAGACCAAGAAGTTCGACAAGTTCAATCTCTACGGCATCGGGGCCTTCAACAATGCGGCGACCGTCTATCCGGGATCGGACACGCCGGGTCATCTGAAGGGCGATTTCGAGGACGAGAATGTCTCGCCCGAAGTCACGCTGAACTGGCGCCCGGACTCGAACCACACGATCTTCGCCGCCTATCGGACCGGCTTCAAGTCGGGGGGCTTCGGCCTCACCAACCCGCTGTCGACCGCCACACGGATCGGCGACGTCGACTTCGGCTCGGAAAAGGCGCGCGGCTTCGAACTCGGCGCCCGCCTGATCGGGCTTGACGGCCGGCTCAACATGAGCGCGGCGCTGTTCAACTATAAATTCTCGGATCTTCAGGTGAATACCTATGATCCCGCGCGCATTTCCTACACGATCAACAATGCGGGCGCGGTCAAGCAGCGCGGCTTCGAACTCGACGCCAATTTCCGCGTTACCCCCGAGCTGACCATCCATGGCGCGGTCGCCTATGTGCGCAATCGCTTCAACGACTTCACCGGCCAATGCTATTCCTATACCTTCCCGACCGGCACGACGCGCGCCACCGCGGTGCCGCCGCCGAACTGTTCGTTCGTCAACACCACGGCGCTCACGCTCCAGCAGGTCTATGATGGCCGCGCGCCTGCCCGTTCGCCCGACTGGGCGGGCAATGCGGGCGCCAAACTCGCCCTGCCCGTCTCGAACGATCACGAGATCCGGATCACCGGCGACGCCTATTACAGCGGCAGCTATTTCGCCGCCGATACGCTGGCACCGCCGACCGAGCAGAAGAGCTTCTGGCGCCTCAACGCCAGCATCACCTTCGCCGAGGTCGACGACCGCTGGACGGTGGGACTCATCGGACGCAACCTCACCAACAAATATTATCTGCTCTATGCCGCCGACCGCACCGGCGGCGCCGGGGTCCCGGGTATGATCGGCGAACAGCGCGGCGTCGTCTCGCGCGGCCGCGAAGTGTCGCTGCAGGCAAGCTTCCACTTCTAGCGGGAGCAAGACGGTCCGCCTGGGGGCTGGCGGACCGTCTTCGACAAGCGGGGGACAGATACGCAAGCTGCGGCACGGGCACCGCGGCATCGATGGGATAATAAGATATGGCCACCAGCGCCGCCGTGCTGAAAGATGTTCCCCGCGAAGGCGGCCTTTATCGCTGGTATGTCCTCGGCGTCCTGATGCTCATCTATGCGATGAACTTCATCGACCGCCAGATCGTCACCATCCTCGCGCCCTATCTGAAAGCCGACCTCGATCTCACCGACGCGCAGATCGGTCTCCTCTACGGCACCGCCTTCGCGATGTTCTATGCCCTGTTCGGCATCCCGCTCGCGAAACTCGCCGACGGCTGGAGCCGGGTGAAGACGCTGTCGATCGGGCTCGCCTTCTGGTCGTCGATGACGGCGCTTTCGGGCCTATCGAGCAATTTCGTCCAGCTCGGCGCCGCGCGGCTCGGGGTCGGGATCGGCGAGGCCAGCGGCTCGCCTGCCGCGGTGTCGCTCCTTGCCGACTATTTCCCCAAGCGCATCCGCGCCTCGGTCTTCGCGCTCTACACGACGGGCATGTATCTCGGGCTTGGCCTGTCGCTGATGATCGGCGGCTATGTCGTCGCGACCTGGCCCGGCAGCTTCGGGCTCGCGGGCTGGCAGGCGGCTTTCATCATTGTCGGCCTGCCCGGCATCCTGCTCGGTGCGATCGTCTATCTCACGATCCGCGAGCCGGTCCGCGGCGCGCTCGACGGACTGCCGCAGCCCGGCAGCCCGCATCCGTTCCGCGACGTGTTCGTCGAGGCGGCGACGATGTTCCCGCCATGGAGCGTCGGCTCGCTGAAGAAGCTCGGCGCAAGCCCGGCGCTCGTTCGCGCCAATCTCGGCGCCCTCGCTTTCGTGACCCTCATGATCGCACTTCTGACCCTGGGCTCGGAAGCGATCCTGCCGCCCGACCGCCGCCCGGTCGTCTTTTCGATCGGCGATTTCGACGTCACGAGCAGCCTCATCCAGTGGCTCGCGATCGGGATCGGCGCCTATGCGGCGACAAGCTGGATCCAGGCCATTCGCCTCCGCGATCCGATCGCGTTCGCGCTCACCGTCGGCGCGCCCGCCTATCGCACCATGGCCGCGGCGGGCGGCATTCTCGGTATCTACACCTATGCGATCGGCGCCTTCGTCTTCCTCTATGGCTCGCAATTCCTGGCCATGGGCCCCGAAGCGGGATTCACGCTCGGCGCGATTTCGGCAATCGCCGGTGCGAGCGGGACCGCGATCGGCGGCACGCTCGGCGACATCATCAAGCGCCGTTATCCAGCGGGCCGCATGTATCTCCTGTTCGCGGCGCTGCTCGGGTTCACCGCACTGACCTTCGTCCAATTCAACACCGGCGACCGCCAGACCTTCTTCGTCACCTATTTCTTCGCGCTGTTGCTGCTCACCGTCTGGCCACCGATCATGCTCGCGACCGCGCAGGATCTTGTCATTCCGCGCCTTCGCGGCGTCGGGTTCGCGGTGCAGACGCTCGCGAGCAGCCTCGTCGGGCTTGGTCTCGGTCCCTATATGGTCGGGCTGATCAGCGACGCGACGGGCGATCTTAGGCTCGCGATCCTCTCGCTCTTCGCGCTGATGCCGATCCTGCTCCTGCTCGTCTGGCGCTGCGCGCGCGTTCTCCCCGAGAGCGAGCGGACGGTCGTCGAGCGCGCGCGGGCCGCAGGAGAGGCGCTGTGACCGCGCCCGAAAGGATCGAGGATTATCCAGTCCGGATCAGCGAGAAGGTGCGCTACAGCGATACCGACCGGCAGGGCCATGTGAACAATGTGCTGTTCGCCTTCTTCTTCGAGGCGGGCCGTGTCGATGTCCTCTTCATGCGCGGGAGCTCGCCCCCCGATCACTGCGCCTATGTGCTCGCGCGCTCGACGATCGACTTTCTCGACGAGCTGCACTGGCCGGGCGATGTCGAGATCGGGACGCGGATCGAGAAGCTCGGCGGCAGCTCGATCAGCATCCGGCAGGTCCTGTTCCAGGGCGGGCGCTGCGCCGCGACCTCGGACAGCGTGATGGTGCAGGTCGACCGGCCGAGCCGCAAGGCCTGTCCGCTTTCCGACGAGGCGCGCACGATCCTCGGGCAAATGGCCGCCCCGGCGGCCGCATGAGGCTCGCGGCGCCCGAGATCCGGCGTGCCGCGCTCGAAGCGCGCCATGGCCCCTGGGCCTATCGCAGCCTCGCCGCCCTGTTCGAGGAAGTGGCCGCAGACTATCCCGAGCGGCCGTTCGTGATGACCGCCACCGCGGTCGAGACCTATGGCGCCATGCTCGACCGGTCGCGGCGCACCGCCGCGATGCTCGCCGCCCACGGGATCGGGGCCGGAGACCATGTCGCGATCCTGCTACCCAATGGCATCGCCTTCGTCGCGGTGAAGCTTGCCATCGTGCGCCTCGGCGCGGTCGCGGTGCCGCTCAACTTCAACCTGCAGCGGGACGAACTCGCGTATGTGATCGGCCAGTCGGATGCGCGGGCGCTCGTCGCGATCGACGGATTTCGCGGCCGCGACTATATCGCCGATCTCGAGGCGATCCTTCGCCCCGGCTTCCCGGTCTTCGTCGATTGCGCCGCAGGCGCGCTGCACCGCTGGCACGCGCTGGACGACTGGGAGCGCCACGCGCCGGCGCGCGGAGCGATCGCGGCGCGCCCCGCCGATCTCTCCGATATCATCTACACCTCGGGAACCACGGGCTCGCCCAAAGGCGTGATGCTGACCCACGATATGGTTCTGCGCACCGCTTATGCCAGCGCGCGCGTGCGCGCTTTCGAGGATGGAAGGCGCCTGATCTTCGCCGCGCCCATGTATCATGTGCACGGGCTCGTCGAATGCCTCGTCGCCGCGCTGTTCGCGGGCGGCGCGGTCATCCCGCAGGACCGTTTCGATGCCGCCGAGCTGCTCGCGCTCGCGGTGCGCCACGAGGCGAACGAGATCAGCGGCGTTCCGACGCTGACCGAGAAGCTGCTCGATGCCGCGCGCGGGACGGACTTCGTCTGCCCAAGCCTCGCCTGCGTCTTCAGCACCGGCGGCATGCACCGCGAGACGATCTGGGAGGAGTTTCGATCCATCTTGGGGGCGCGCGAGATCGTCACCGGCTATGGAATGACCGAAACCACCGCCTCGACGACCTGCACGCTCCCCGAAGAACCGATCGCGCGCGTCATGACGGGGAACGGGCGGTTCAAGGATGCAGGCGCGGCCGCCCCTCCGAGCAGTCCCTGGCTCGCCGAATATCGGGTCGTCGACGCCGAGAGCGGCGGCGAGCTGCCACCCGGCACCAATGGCGAACTCCTCGTCCGCGGCCCCGGCGTGACGCATGGCTATTACAAAAAGCCCGAAGAGACCGCCGCGGCCTTCGCGTCCGACGGCTGGCTGCGGGTCGGCGACATCGGACGCGTCGATGCCAAGGGCTATCTCACCCTCGCCGGCCGCTCGAAGGACGTCTATCGCTGCGGCGGCGAGACGGTGATGCCGCGCGAGATCGAGGCGCTGCTCGAAACGCATGGCCAGGTGCGCGAGGCGCATGTCGTCGCGATTGCCGACGACCGCATGGGCGAGGTCGGCTGCGCCTGCGTCGTCGCGACCGAAGTCCCGCCCTCTGCGGCGGCGCTGATCGCGCTCTGCGAAAGCAAGCTCGCGCGCTTCAAGGTGCCGCGCCATATCCTCTTCTTCGAGGCGGGAGAGATCCCGGTCACGCCGACCGGCCGCGCGAAGAAATTCCAGCTCGCCGAAATGGCGCGCGAACGGCTCGGCCTGGAGGCGACATGCGCGCAGTCGTAAGCCACGGCAAAAAAGACTTCCGGATCGAGAGCCGCGCCGATCCGCGCCCCGGCACGGGCGAGGTGCTGGTGCGGCCGCTGTTCAATGGCCTCTGTTTCACCGACAAGCATCTCTTCGACGGCCATGTCGAGCGTGCCGCCGACATCGTCATCGGCCATGAGTTCAGCGCCGAGATCGTGGCGCTCGGCGATAGGGTCGACGACTGGAGGCCGGGCGACCACGTCTCGGTCGACCCGCGCATCCGCTGCGGGACCTGCCTCGCCTGCCGCGCCGGTCTCGAGACGCTCTGTCCCGATGGCGGCTTCCTTGGGGTTCGCGGCGCCGACGGCGGCCTGGCCGATCTCTGCGTCGCACCCGCTTATGGTCTCTACCGACTGCCGGAGGCCGTCTCGCCGCTCCAGGCTGCCTGCGTCGAGGCCGCCTGCTGCGCGACGCGCGCGCTGCGCTCGGGCGCGATCGTGCCGGGTGACAATGTCGTCCTGCTCGGTCTCGACGACTATAATCTCTTCGTGGCGCAGTGGCTGAAAGCCCAGGGCGGGCTCGTGATCGGCGTCGACGGCGCGTCGGTCCGCCGCGAGGCGGCGCGCGGTTTCGGCGCCGCCACCTGCCTCGATCCTTCCAGCGATAATATCGTCCGCGCGGTGCGCGCCGCGATGCCGTTCGGCGCCGATGTCGTCGTCGTGGCGCTCGAGGATTATGCACCCGCGGCCACCGACTATCTGGCGCTGGCGCACCGTCTCGCGCGCATCCAGGGTACCGTGATCCTGATCCGCGCCTATGGCGCCGAGCCCTTCGCGCGCATCCAGCCTTCGACTGCCTGGCTCAAGGAGCTGACGATCCGCCACTTCGGCAATTTCTTCGGCAATGAGCCCGCGCGCGGCGGGCGCGATCGCGGCGACTGGCAGGTGACGCTCGACGCGATCGGCCGCGGCATCCTCGCCGCGCCGCCGCCGCAGACCGAGCTGGTCCCCTTCAACGCCCTCAAGACCGCCGGCGATATCGGCGCGCTGTTCGACGGGCTTCCCGGATCGGCGGCGAAGATCGTCGTCGATATGGCGGACTAGGCCATGACGATCGCGCGCTTGCCGTTCGCGGTGTCAGCCTTTGAACATCAGGCTGCGCAGCAGCATGTTCGCCATCATGTCGCCGATTTCGGCGGGACTCGCCGTCCCCTTCGGCGAATACCATTCGGGGGTCCAGTTGAGCGCGCCGAGGATCGTCAGCACCGCGATCCTCACATTCAGGCTCTGATCGAACACACCCTCGGCGATGCCGTCCTCGAGGATGCGAATGAAGGCCCGCTCATAGCGCTGACGCTTGGCGATCGCCGCCTCGCGATAATCGTCGCCGAGAAAGCGCCACTGATGGAAGACGACGAGCGAGCGCTCGGGATTCTCGGTGACGACGATGATATGCGCGCGGATCGCATCGCGCAGCCGCATGCCCGCCGATCCCTCGGCCGCGGCGATCGGCTCGACCGCTTCGAGGAAATGATTGATCCCGGTCTCGACGATCTCGACGAGCAGCGTCTCCTTGCTGTCGATATGCGCATAGAGGCTCCCGGGCAGGACGCCGAAGGCCTTGGCGATATCGCGCATCGAGGTGCCCGTATAACCCTGGCTGCCGAACAGCCGGACGGCGATGTCGAGGATCGACGACCGCGGCGTCGATGGGGATATTGCTGGAGCCGTGCCCATGGGAAGTATCTGTTGCCTAATCCTGGTCGCGCCCCGATGTCGGAGGCACGCAATTGCCGTACATCCGTTCCGATTACTACCGAAGGCGCCCCAACGGCAAGCCGCGCGCGCAAAGCGATTTCAATCGCACCAGCGCGCGTTGGCGGCCGCCACTTCCGTGCTAGGGTGAACGGATTGCCGAAGGCCTTATTGTGTCCTCGGCCCGATCGCGCTATGCGAATAAAACAACTGTTTGTTTGAGGATCGATGACAATGGCCAGCACGAGCGAAAGCGCGACCGAGGAGCAGCATCTCGCAAGCGAGGCCGCGCGGGCCTTCCCCACCCCGGCCGAGGAGCAATATCCGCTGCCGCCAAGCGTGGTCGATGCCAAAAACTATACCGATCCGGCGCTGTTCGACCGCGAAATGAAGGCGGTCTTCCACAAGAGCTGGTTCCCCGCCTGCCCGTCGGTCGATCTCAAGGAGCCGCGCGACTATGTGGTTTGGGACCGGCTCGGCCAGTCGATCGTCATCTCGCGGCTCGACGACGGCTCGGTCTCGGCGTGGCACAATGTCTGCCAGCATCGCGGCGCGCGGCTGCTCAAGGAGTCGGGCTCGTGCAAGGGCGGCCGCTTCGCCTGCCCCTGGCACGGTTTCCAATATGATCTCAGCGGCAAGGTGAAGATGGTGCCGCTCAAGGGCTCGTTCGAGGCCGAACGGCTCGAGGACCTCCGCGCGCCCGCGGTGCGGGTCAAGGAATGGGGCAGTTTTGTGTGGATCTGCCTCTCCGACGAGGTGCCCGACCTTCTTCCCTATCTGGGGACGATCGGCGAGGAACTGAGCTTCTACGGTCTCGAGAATTTCGAGACGCGCTACCGCTTCACGCTCGAGCTCAACGCGAACTGGAAGATGGTCGTCGATGCCTTCAACGAGACCTGGCACGTCCCCTTCACCCATCCGCGCACCCTCGGCAAGCTCGTCCACTGGCGCGACGCGCATTTGCGCATAGCCAATCCCCATAGCTGGATGACGCTGCCGCTCGAAGGCTTCACCGACCGGATGGGCGATGTCGACCACCGGCTGAAGAACATCTGCCACTATCTCGCTTTCCCGAACACGATCTTCAGCTGCTTCCCGACACATTTGCAGAGCTGGAACATCTGGCCGGTCAGTGTCGACAAGACCTTGTTCACCGCCTGGGGCGTCGTCGGTCCGACCCCCGAGGGTCTGCGCGACGAGGAATGGCAGGCGCAGAATGACCGCGACTGGAAGCATTTCTGCGCGGTCTCGGCCGAAGATGCCGAGGTCCTCAACGACTGGGGCACCGTGTCGCAGTCGCTCGGCGCGAGCCAATATATGTTCAACACCGCCGAGAGCCGGCTGACCGCCTTCCATGCCGAGGTCGCGCGCCGCGTCGCCCTCGAACAGTGATGGCCGCGCGCGAGTATCGGCAATGAGCCGCATCGGCGTCGGCATTATCGGGCTCAGCGCCGGCGCAGGCTGGGCGGCGCGCTCGCATCTCCCCGCGCTGCGCGCGCTCGGCGACCGGTTCGCGATCACCGCGGTCGCGGGCTCGTCGCCCGAGCGCTCGCGCGCCGCTGCGAGCGACTATGCTATCCCCTTTGCGGCGGATTCGGCCGATGCGCTGGCCGCGCACGCCGACGTCGACCTCGTCGTCGTCGCGGTGAAGGTCCCCGAGCACCGCCGGCTCGTCGAAGCGGCGCTTGCCGCGGGCAAGGCGGTGCTGTGCGAATGGCCGCTCGCGGTCGATGCCGCCGAGGCCGATCGTCTCGCCCGCGCCGCGGCAGACGCCCGCATAAAGACCTTCGTCGGGCTCCAGGCGCGCGGCACGGCAGCGGTGCAGCGCCTTGCCCAGCTGATAGCCGACGGCGCGATCGGCGATATCCTCGCCTCGAACATCAGCGCGGCGGTCGGTGTGCCATGGGCCGGCGTCACCGACAGCAGCCGCACCTATCTCAATCGCACCGCCTCGGGTGCGACGATGCTCACCATTCCCTTCGGCCATTGTCTCGATGCCATGACCTTGGTGCTCGGCGATTATGCGCAGTGGAGCGCCGAGCTTGTCACGCGCCGCACCGAGACGCTCGTCAAGGACGAGGGGGTGATAATCCCGACCGACGTCGCCGACCAGATCATGGTCGCGGGCCGCCTCGCGAGCGGCGCCGCCGCCTCGCTCCACTACCGTGGCGGTCTGTCGGCGGCGGGCAATTTCCGCTGGGAGATCAACGGCACCAAGGGGGATATCCTCGTCACCGGCGGCGATGGCCATCTGCAATATGGGCTGGTCGAGATCGCGCTCGCAAAGACCGGCAAGGCTCTCGCGCCGCTCGCCCTTCCCGCCGACCCGCTGCCGCCGCATGCGCGCGCGATCGCCGCGCAATATCGGGCGATCCACGCCGCGCTTGCGGGCGCGCCCTCTACCGTTCCGGACTTCGCCCATGCCGCCGCGCTGCACCACAAGCTCGGCGCGATCGCCGCCAAGGGCACCGCCAGCTGACAGGAGCCGACATATGGACACCGACTTCGAGACGATGGTTCGCACCCTCTGGGACCGGCAGCAGATCCACGATTGCCTCATGACCTATTCGCGCGCGGTCGACCGTCTCGACCGCGAACTCCTGCTTTCGGTCTATCATGACGATGCGATCGACGATCATGGCGTCTTCGTCGGCAGCCCGGTCGAGTTCGCCGACTGGGTGATCGACATGCACAGCCGCGCGCATCTCTCGCATCAGCATTGCCAGTTCAATTCGACGATCGAGCTCGACGGCGACACCGCCCATGCCGAGACCTATTATATGTTCGTCGGCCTCAACCGCGCCGGCACTCCGCTTGCCAGGTCGGGCGGGCGTTATATCGACCGCCTCGAAAAGCGCGACGGCCGCTGGGCCATCGCCGCGCGCCTCTGCTTGCGCGACTGGGCGCCGCTCACCGAGATTCCGGAAACGCTCGACCAATCGACCCTGACCGTCGTCGCGCTCGACGAAGCGACGCGGGCGCGGATGCGCGCCGGACCGCAGCCGGCGCGCGATCGCTCGGACCCCAGCTACGCGCGCCCGCTCCCCATCTCGCTGCCTTGAAATTATCTGTCAGCACCGGTGTTGACGCTCCACCCAAGCCCCGTTATCAACACTCTCGTTGACTACGCGAACACAAGCTCTCGCGAGTCCCGACACGATGCCTGGAGAGAGGATCAGCGGCATGGACTGCGGAATATTTCATACCCCCTATAATTTGCCGAACCGGTCGCCCAAGCAGCTCTTCGAATGGTCGCTCGACATGGCGCGGACCGCCGACGAGGCCGGTTTTCGCGACTTCCTGATCGGCGAGCATTTCACGCTGGCCCGCGAAAATATCCCCTGCCCCGATTCGGTGATCGCGGCGGCGGCGACGATGACCGAAACGCTGCGCTTCGCGCCGATGGCGCATCTCCTGCCCTATCACGATCCCGCCACCCTCGCGGTGCGCGTCGCCTGGCTGAGCCGTGTTCTCGAGGATCGCTATTATCTCGGCGTCGCGCCGGGGGGCCACCACACCGACGCCATCCTCCACGGCTATGACGGCATCGCACCGTTGCCGCCGCGCCAGCTCGAAGCGCTCCACCTGATGGAACGCGTCTGGAAGAACGAGCCGTTCCAGGAGATCGGCGAATATTTTCAGGCGGGTTTCCCGGGACCCGACAATATGCCCGGCTATCATGTCGAGATCGCGGATTCGACGCCCTGGCCGGGCATGGAGATTGCGGTGACCGGTCTCTCGGCCAATTCGAACTCGATGAAGTTCGCGGGAGAGCGCAACTATACGCCGATCTCCTTCTTCGGCGGCACCGAGCAGATGCGCCTCCATTATGAAACCTGGGCCGCGGCGATGGAATCGAAGGGCCACACGCCCGAGCGCAAGCGTTTCTCGATCTGCCGCGAGGTCTTCGTCGCCGATACCGACGCCGAGGCAAAACGCCTCGCGCTCAAGAGCGGCATGGCCGAGAGCTGGGAGCATTATCTCTTCCCCATCTACAAGAAGTTCAATCTCTTCCCCGGCATCATCGCGGACTCGGGCAAGGATCTCTCGCCCGACGACCTCGACATGGATTTCCTTGCCGATCATGTCTGGCTCTGCGGCTCGCCCGAAACGGTGGCCGAGAAGATTGCTTGGGTGGTCGAGAAGGCCGGCAGCTTTGGCCAGCTATGCGTCAATTCGCACGACAGCATCGACGATCCCGAGCCGACCCGCGAGTCGCTCCGCCGGTTGTCGCAGGAGGTGATGCCGCTGCTCGACAAATAAGGGGGGACCCGGCGGGGCCGCGAGGTCCCCCCGCGGTTTTTGGCCCGCAAGACGGCTTGCTGCGGCAGGCCAGGTAATTGGGAGACGCCGAGATGGCAACCGAAGCACCCGCAACCGACGACCGTGCACGCACCGAACGGCCGCCGCACGTCCCGGCCGACCGGGTCTATGAGATCGACATGTACAAGCCCGACGGCATCGAGACCGAGGGCTATCTCAAATCGTGGAAGACGCTGCAGGACAAGGATTTGCCGGGCCTCGTCTGGTCGCCGTTCAACGGCGGCCACTGGGTCGCGACGCGCGGCGCGCTGATCAGCGAAATCTACAAGGATCCCGAGCGCTTTTCGAGCCAGGTTCTCTTCATCCCGAAAGCCGCTGGCGAGGCCTATTCGATGGTCCCCTCGAAGATGGATCCGCCCGAGCATCGCTCGTACCGCGAAGTCGTCGACCGCGGCCTCAACCTTCGTTCGATCCGCGAACGCGAGCCGCAGGTCCGTGCGATCGCGGTCGAGCTGCTCGATTCCTTCGCGAAGCGCGGCCATTGCGATTTCGGGAAGGACTTTTCGGACGAGTTCCCGATCCGCGTCTTCATGGCGATCGCCGACCTGCCAATGGCCGACGCCCCGAAGCTCCGCGCCTTCGCCTCGGGCATGACGCGTCCCGGCGGCAACACGCCCGAGGAAATGGCCGCCAATCTCGACCGCGCGAACAAGAGCTTCTTCGACTATGTCGAAGTGCTGATCCAGGAGCGCCGCGGCAAGGGCGGCACCGACATCATCAGCCTGTGCATCCACAGCGAAATCGACGGCAAGCCGATGCCGCACCAGAAATTGCTCGGCATGATCTCGCTGCTCCTGCTCGCAGGTCTCGATTCGGTCACCAACTTCATGAACATGATGATGGATTTCCTCGCGCGGCACCCCGGCACCGTCCGCCAGCTCGCCGACAATCCGGCCGACATCAAGCGTGCGGTGGAGGAGATGTTCCGCCGCTTCCCGCTCGTGGCCGCGGCGCGGATGATCGCGCGCGACATCGAACTCGACGGTGTCGAACTCAAGGCGGGCGAAATGGTGCTCCTGCCGACCGCGCTCTCGGGCCTCGACGAGCGGCAGAATCCCGATCCCTGGAAGCTCGACGTCAAGCGCGGCCGCCCTGCCCATTCGACCTTCGGCGAAGGACCGCACCGCTGCGCAGGCCTGCATCTCGCGCGGCTCGAGACGACGATCCTTCTCGAGGAATGGATCCAGCGCATTCCCGAATTCCGTGCGAAGGCCGGATCCGAGCCGCATTATGAATCGGGCGTCGTCGCCTCGGTCGAGAATATTCATCTCGAATGGGATGTCGCTTGACGGGCCTTCCTCCCCAGCCCGCGAACGACGATCGCTCACCCCAGCCGCGCGGCCTGCCATGAAGGCGGTGATCTGCGAGGCCTATGGCCCGCCGAGCGAGCTCAAGGTCGCCGAAATGACGCCCGCACCGCTTGCCCCCGACTGCGTGCGGGTGCGGGTCGCCGCCGCGGGCATCAATTTCCCCGACACGCTGATCATCAAGGGCGGCTACCAGCTTCGCCCCGACTTCCCCTTCGCGCCGGGGTTCGAAGTGGCGGGGAGCATCGTCGAATGCGGCGCCGACGTTCGTGACCTGGCGCCCGGCGATTATGTCGTCGGGCTTACCGCCGCAGGTTATGGCGGCTTCGCCGAATATGCCGACGTCCGCGCCGCCGAGGCGGTTCGCGTCCCCGACAGCATCGACGAGATAACTGCCGCCGCCATCTATACCGCCTATGGCACCGCCTATCACGCCCTCGTCCAACGCGGCGGCGTGAAAGCGGGCGACTGGGTGGTGGTGCTGGGCGCGACGGGCGGCGTTGGTCTCGCCGCAGTCGATATCGCCTCGGCGCTCGGCGCCAAGGTCGTCGCGGTCGGCTCTTCGGAAGAGAAGCTAGCGCTCGCCAGCAAGGCGGGGGCGTCGGCGACGCTCGTCTACCGCGAGGGACAGCTGTCTGCCGATGTCCGCGCAGCGACCGGCGGCGCCGCCGACATCTGCATCGACCTCGTCGGCGGATCGGCCTTCACCGAAATGACGCGCGCGATGGCTTGGGAGGGCCGGCTCCTCGTCATTGGCTTCACCAGCGGCGAAATCCCGTCGCTCGCGGTCAACCTGCTTCTGCTCAAGGGCTTTTCGGCGGTCGGCGTCTATTGGGGCCGGTTCGCCGAACGCGATCCCGAGGGCAACGCACGCAACTTCGCGCATCTCTGGGAGCTGCTCGCGTCCCGGCAAATCGCGCCGCACATCCATCGCGTGTTGCCGATGGAGCGGGCGGCCGAAGCGCTCGACGAGCTTCTGGCCCGCAAGGTCGCCGGCAAACTCGTCCTCGCGCCGTTTGGCACCTGACAGGTTGAAAGGCGAACTATGGCCGATCTCGACGAACTTCTCGCCAAGCAGGATATCATCGAAGTCCTGCATATGTACTGCCGCGGAGTCGATCGCCTCGACGAGGAACTCGTACGCGGTATCTACCATGAGGATGCGTATGACGATCACGGCTACTGGAAGGGCCGCGGCTGGGATTTCGCGCCCTTCGTGGTTGGCCGGCTGCGCGAGGCGAACGACTGGACGACACATTCGATCACCAATGCCCTGATCGAACTGCGCGGCGACAAGGCGCTGTGCGAGTCCCAGGTGATGGTGCATCTGAAGCGACGCGGCGCGGGTCCTGTGCTCGTGGACGTGATGGGGGCGCGCTATGTCGACCGTTTCTCGCGCCGCGACGGGGTTTGGAAGATCGACGAGCGCACCGTGGTGCTCGATTGGCACAAGGTCGAGAGCTGGGGCGCCGAGAGCGCGCCGATCCCGCTCGATGATTTCACCACGGGTCAGCGCGACCGCGGCGACGCAATTTATATCATGCAGGAAAAGTTGACGCGGCGCTGAGCAGCGGCCCACGAGGAGAGAAAGATGATCATCGGCGTCCATCACACCGCGATCTCGACACATGATATCGAGGCACTCTCGGCCTGGTATATCGAGATGTTCGGGCTCGAGAAGCTGTGCGACGACGGCTGGTCCGACGCTCCGGAACTCGACAAGATTGTCGGCCTCGACAATTCCGCGGCACGCTTCATGCTTCTGAGCGGCGGCAATCATTGCATCGAGCTGTTCGAGTTCAGTTCGCCCGAGCGCGGCGAGCACACGCCGAGCCGCCCCGTCTGCAAGCCGGGCTTCACGCACATCTGCTTCGCGGTCGACGACATCGTCGCGGAGCATGCGCGGCTCAGCGCCGCAGGCATGGAATTTTTCTCGGCTCCGACGGTAGCCGGCGGGCGTCCGCTCGTTGCGACCTACGGCCGCGACCCCGACGGAAATGTTGTCGAGCTGCTGCAAGTGATCGACGATGGTCCATTCGCGTTCCCGACGACGCAGCCGCAGTGGAAGGTCGGGCGGAAGGACTGAGAGGAAAGAGCCATGACCGCAATCCGGCCCGAAAAAGACGTCGACATCATCTTGGTGCACGGGCTGTTTATCGGCCCATGGGCATGGGACCGGGTACGCGAACATCTGCCCGACGAGTTCACCGTCCATACGCCCGAACTGCCGTTTCAATCGCTTGCCTCCGACGCCGCGCTGGTACGCGGCCAGGTCGCATCATCGGTTGCTGCCGGTCGCGCCGTCCTGCTCATCGGCCATAGCTATGGCGGGATGGTGATTTCCGAGGCCGGCCATGACGCGACCCATCTTGCGTATCTCGCCGCGCTCGCTCCTGAGCCCGGGCAGACCACCGCCGACGTCGCGGCTGGCTGCGTAACCGATCTGTGCAATGCCGCTATGATCCCGTCCGACGACGGCCAGACGATCAGCATCGACCCGGAGCAAGCGCCGGCAGCCTGGTACCATCTCAGCAGTTCCGAGGACGCGGCGGCGAGCATTGCCCGTCACCGTTCGGCGCAGGCCTCGATTTTCGGCGAGGCGGTCGCGCGCCCAGCCTGGCTCGAGCGCCCGTCGACCTATATTCAGTGCACAGAGGATCGCGCAGTCGATCCAGGATATCAGAGCAGCATGAGCCGAAGGATGGTCACCTCGGCCAGCGTGAGCGGTGACCACTCCGCTTTTATCTCGGTGCCTTCCAAGGTCGCCGCTGTCATCGAGATGCTCGCAAGGTCCTGCGGTGCGAGTAGCATCGGCCGCTCGCCGGGCCAGGAGAAGCGTCTCACTCCGCCATAAGCCCGGCATCGATCAGATGATCGCTGGCGGTGATGTAGGACGCAGCGTCTGACGCCAGGAAAAGGACGAGTTCCGATACCTCGCCCGGCTCACCGATCCGCCTGAGCATCGTCATCTGCTCGCGAAGCCCCCGCTGTGACCCCACCGCGGTAGCCATCGGCGTTTCGATAAAGCCCGGAAGCACTGCGTTGGCGCGGATCCCATGTTTCCCATATTGCCCCGCGACGAGCTTCGTCATGCCGCGCACGGCAAACTTGCTTGCGACATATGCCAGGTTGGGCGCGCCGCGCGGGACGCCCGTACCCGCAACCGAAGAGATGTTGACGATCGATCCTATGCCGGCGCGCAGCATCGAGGGTATGACGCTGCGCATACCGTAGAAGACACCCGTCTGGTTTATTGCGATGATGCGGTCCCAATCCTCGTCGGACAGGTCCGCGGTCATCGCGGAAGGACCGAGAACCCCGGCGTTGTTCACCGCTATCGTTATCGGACCGAAGCGGGCCTCGCTTTCGCCCACAACTCGGGTCCAGTCATCCCTGCTGGCGACATCATGTTTGAGAAACAAGGCGTCGCTTCCGAGCTCAGCCGCTAAAGCCTCCCCCTCGTCTTCGAGCATGTCGGTTAGGACCACCCGTGACCCCTCGGACACGAACAGGCGGGCATGCGCTGCACCCATCCCACGCGCTCCACCCGTTATGAGCGACACCTTGCCTGCCAAGCGATCCATCGAGAATACTCCTGAAACGAACATTTGTTTGTTTAAAGATGCACGTCATCGAGCCCTTACGCAAGGTCGCTCGTCTCAATTTCCTCGTGCCTTCGCGAGGCGGTACGTGCCGAACCCGACGCGCTCCAGAATGCCCTCCTCGCACATCATCGTCATGTACTGGCGGGGCACGCCGATGGCCTCAAAATCCTTCGTCCGAACTGTTAATCGGGAGGCCGCGAGTTCTGCCGCCCGGTCCCGAAGAGAGATTTGGGCCACTTTTTTTGTAACAGTTTTGGGGTCAGAAAGGAGTGATTTTTTAGACGTAACCTCTTGAAGTTCCGGGGCTTCTATATCATCTACCCAGTGGTGCCCTCTGCTATCCACCTTGGGGAGCCATTTCTTTCCAGACGCACCCGAAACGACGCCAAGGCGCAAGCCTTTCGCGTGCCGGCCGTCCAGCCCGCATATTCGCGGTCCATCCGCACCCGTATTCGAGAGGTTCCGCCGGGCGACCGATGCCGCGCCGGCGGAGGTGTTTCGGCTCAATCAGCCTTGTCGTATGAAAACTGGATTCCGGCGGTGCCGCCCGTCTCGATGAACAGGTTCATGAAGGCGGGGACGGTTTCGCTGCGTTTCCAGTCGCGCTGCAATTCGCAGAACAGCTGCGAGACCGAAATCATCTTGCCCCCCGCCTGCTCGATCCGCCGCAGCGCGGCCTCGTGCGCGGCGAGCGAGGTGCCGCCCACCGCATCGACCGGGACATAGACCTCATAGCCTTCGGCAAGCGCGTCGAGTGCGGGAAAGGTCAGGCAAGCCTCGGTCCAGAGCGCGGTCATGATCAGTTTCTTGCGCCCGGTGGCTTCGACCGCTTTCCGGAATTCGATATCTTCCCAGCTGTTGATCGTCGTGCGGTCATAGGTCGGATAGTCGCCCAGCACTTTGCGAACCTGCGGCACCGGCGGCTTGTTGAGGCCGGTTTCGACATTCACCGTCGAATGGACGATCGGCAGGTCGTAAGCGACCGCCGCGCGGGCGCAGCCGGCAATATTGTTGAGCAGCAACTGCCGGTCCATCGAGGCGATCGAATTCACCTGCACCGGTTGGTAGTCGATGATGATGAAGGCGGAATTCTGCGGCGTCAGCAGATGGTCGGCCTTCGGGTCGCGGATGGCTTCGCTTGTCATGGGTCTTCTCCTGCATAAGGGCGCGCCGAAGGGCCGGCAGAGGGCTGCCGTCGCGGCGGGGCACGCGGGTCCACCGTCAATTCATCGAGGGGAGAGAGGGACCCGGCTCCCGGGAGGTGGGGGAGGGAGCCGGGTCCGGGTCAGGCTGCGACGGGCGCGAGCCTGCCGTTGTTGAAGTCGTCGATGGCCTGCCGGATTTCAGCTTCGCTGTTCATCACGAAAGGCCCGTAGCCGACGATCGGTTCGTCGATCGGTTCGCCGGTCAGGACGAGGATCGTCGCATCGCCGTCGGCGTGGATCGCGATCGATCCCCCTTCCCGGCTCAGCAACACCATCTCGGCCTCGCCCGCTTCCTCGCTGCCGCCCACGGTGACGTGACCGGCGAGCACCACCAGCATCGCGGTGTGGCCTTCGGGCAGGTCGAGCGTCAGGTCGGCATCGCGGTTCAGCCGGACGTCCCAGACGTTGATCGGGGTGAAGGTCCGCGCCGGGCCCTTCACGCCGAGCATGTCGCCCGCGATCACCCGGCCGAGGCCGGCGCCACCGGGCAGCTCGACGGCCGGGATGTCCGCCGCCGTGATGCCCTGGTAGCCACCGGGCGCCATCTTGTCCTTCGCGGGCAGGTTGACCCACAGCTGGACCATCCGGAAGGGGCCACCCGTCTTGCCGAACGCTGGCGAATGATATTCCTCGTGCAGGATCCCGCCGGCCGCCGTCATCCACTGGACGTCGCCGGGGCCGATAATACCGCCGTTGCCCGCCGAATCCTTGTGCTCGACCTCGCCGTCATAGACGATCGTGACCGTTTCGAACCCGCGGTGCGGATGCTGGCCGACCCCGCGCCGGTCGGTCGTCGGCGCGAAATTATAGGGGCCGGCATAGTCGAGCAGCAGGAACGGGCTGACCCGGTCGCCGAGGCTGTTGTACGAAAAGAGCGAGCGGACCGGAAAGCCGTCGCCGACCCAATGCTGGTTGGGATTGCTGTAAGTGCCAAGGATCGTCTTCATCGTGCATCTCCTGCGCCTCCAGGGGGAGGCATCTGTTGAATGCACAATAATCCTTCGCCAAAGACGCCAAAAGATTGCAAAAATGGACTCACAGTCCTAAAAATAGGACAATGCAGGACCTCAACGACCTCTATCTCTTTGTGCAGGCGGTCGATCATGGCGGGTTCGCCGCGGCCGCGCGCGCACTGGGCTTACAAAAATCGAAGGTCAGCCGCCGCATCGGCCTGCTCGAAGACCGGCTGGGCGTGCGCCTGATCCAGCGCTCGACGCGGCGCTTTTCGGTGACCGAGATCGGCCAGGAATATTACCGCCGCTGCGTCGCCATGCTCGTCGAGGCCGAAGGCGCCCAAAGCGTCATCGACCAGTCGCGCGCCGAGCCGTGCGGCGTCGTGCGGCTGAGCTGCCCCACGGGCCTGCTCGCCTTCCAGTTCGGCGCGCTGTTCGGCCGCTTCATGGCGCTCTATCCCGACGTCGAGCTCCATGTCGAAAGCACCAACCGCCGCGTCGATGTCATCGGCGAAGGCTTCGACCTAGCGATCCGCGTCCGTCCGCCGCCGCTTGCCGAGAGCGAACTCGTCATGCGGCGTTTCGACGAGCGCACGATCCGGATCGTCGCCAGCCCCGACCTGCTCAAGCAACGGGCGATCACCCTGCCCGCCGACCTCGCCGGCCTGCCCAGCGTCGACTTCGGGCCGGCGGGCGGCGAGCATCGCTGGCGGCTGACCCATGCCGACGGCAGCATCGCCGAGGTGCGCCACGCGCCGCGGCTGATCACCGACGACATGGCGGTGCTGCGCGACGCCGCGCTCGCCGGGGCCGGCGCCGCGCGCCTGCCGACGCTGGTCGTTTGGGACGATCTGCAAGCCGGACGGCTGGTGACGTTGCTGCCCGACTGGAAACCGTCGAACGAAATCGTCCATGCGGTCTTTCCATCGCGGCGCGGGCTGCTTCCCTCGGTCCGGGCGCTGCTCGACTTCCTCGCCGACGAATGCGCGGCGCAGCGGCGGCGGGTGCCCGAAACCGGTCACGACTGACGCCGCCGTCCTTCATCGCGAAACATGGCTCTGCCGGGCGGCTGCGAAAAAATTTGGATTTCAGGTGTCCCGCTCGCGCGCTCGCGCGTCTACAGCCTCATGCCCATAGTTTCGCAGGACACGCCGCCTTCCCATGCAGCCCGCTAAAGACCAGCTGGACCTTGGTCGCCGTTGGCGGCCCGCGCTGCTGTCCTATTTCCTCCGGCGCGTACGCGACCATGCCGAGGCCGAGGATTTGACGCAGGAACTGATTGCGAAGCTCCTCAAGCATGAAGGCGACCAATTCGCTTCGCCCGAGGCCTATATATTCCAGATGGCGTCCAACCTGCTCGCCGACCGGTCGCGCCGGATGAAGGTGCGCGCGCAGTACCGCGAATTGCTCGGCCGCAGCGAAGACGCCGGGATCGACCCGATCGATCCGTTTCGCGTTGCCGCAGGCCGCGCCGAGCTGTCGGTGCTGGCGACGGCGTTGGCATCGCTGCCCGAGCGCACGCAGACCATCTTCATCCTCTACCGGCTCGAAAACCTGGGGCAGGACAAGATCGCCGAAACCTTCGGCATTTCGGTGAGCGCGGTCAAAAAACATGTCGCACGCGCAATGGCGGGATTGATGAAGGAAATGAGGAGCGCGCCATGAGCAGCGAAACGACTGCCATGCCCGCCGCCGACGAGGCGATCGAAGCCGCCGCGCTCTGGTGCATCGAGCTGTCCGAAGGCGCGTTGAGCGAGAGCCAATGGGCCGAGTTCGAAGCCTGGCTCGCGGTCCCCGGCCACGCCGACCTGTTCCAGGAAGCAGGCGCGCTTTGGCAGGATTCGGGCGCGGTTGCCGACTGGCCGCAGGTCATCGCGCTGCGGACGAAGGCGCTCACGCAATTCCGCAAGGCGAACCAGCGCCATTGGCTCGCGGCATCGCCGCGGCGGCTGGCCTCGATTTCCGCCCTCGCCGCCGCCCTGCTGCTTGCGGTCACGCTCGCGCTGTTCTGGCACCTCGACCGGCCGCGCGAATATGAAACCGGGATCGGCGAGCGGCAGGTCGCGGTGCTCGACGACGGATCGCGCGTATCGCTCGATGCCGTGACCGTGATGAATGTCCGCATGAAGGACGAAGCCCGCCAGGTCGAACTCGTCGGCGGCCGCGCCAAATTCGACGTCGCGAAGGATCCGCTGCGCCCGTTCACCGTGGCGGCCGGCGACAAGCTGGTGGTGGCGGTGGGGACATCGTTCAGCGTCGAGCTGATCGACGGCGAGGTGCGCGTCATCCTTTACGAAGGCCAGGTCGAAGTCCGCGACCGGTCCGACACCGCAAGCTCGGCGGCCGCGGCGCCGCAGCGGCTGATGATGCGGCCCGGCAGCGAGCTCGTCGATTCGGTCGGTTCGGCCACACCGGCGCAGGTCATCCGGCCCGACCTCACCCAATCGCTGAGCTGGGAGCAGGGCCTGATCAATTTCGACGGCGAGCCGCTGGCGAGCGCGGTCGAACGCATGAACCGCTATTCGACGAAGCAGATCCGGATATCCGACCCCGCGCTCGGCGAGATCCCGGTCGACGGCATGTTCAAGGCAGGCGACGTCGATGCGTTCGTCGAAGGCATCGCCGCGCTGCACCCGCTCCGGCCGAAAAATATCGGCGGCGAAATCATATTGGAACGCCGATGACCCTTTTTTGTCGCCGCGCCGATGTCCCTCGGGCGGCGTCGTGCGTCCTTGTCCTGTGACTGCCCGGCAAAAGCCAGGCGCAGCAGGGGGGATTATCATGCCGTTTTTCAGATCCGCACTCCGTGGCTCGATCGCCACCACCGCGCTCGTCGCATCGGCGCTCGCCGTTCCGGCGATCGCGCAGGAACGCACCTTCAGCTTTTCAATCCCGGCGCAGGACATGAAGTCGAGCCTGCGCGCGCTCGCCCGCGCATCGGGCCAGCAGATCACCTTCGACAGCGGCGCGCTCAAGGGCAAGCGGGCGCCGGCACTCCGCGGGACGTTCACGGTGCGCGACGGCGTGGCACGCCTGCTCGCCGGGTCGGGACTCGAGGCGAGCTGGGGCCGGTCGGGCGTGCTGGTCGTCCGCGCCGCATCGCGGGTCGCCGACGCATCGGGTGCGGCCTATGCCGCCGTGCCGGCGAGCGCGGCGGTGCAGGAAGCCGACCGCGACATCATCGTGACGGGCAGCCGTATCGCACGCCCGGTCGTCACCGACTCGCCCGTGCCGATCATCGGGATCAGCGAAGAGGATATCCAGGCGTCGGGGGCGACCGAACTGTCGGAAATCCTCGCCGACTATCCGGGTGTCACGCCAAGCCTGAACCTCGCCAACTCGAACAACCAGATCAATGGCGCCGGGACCTCGTCGGTCGACCTGCGCAGCCTCGGTTCGGATCGCACGCTGACGCTCATCGACGGGCGGCGGACGGTGTCGAACCGCATCACCGGCAATGCGGTCAGCCTGAGCTCGATCCCGACGATGTTCGTCGAGCGCGTCGAGGTCATCACCGGCGGCCAATCGGCAGTCTATGGCTCCGACGCGATCGCGGGCGTCATCAACATCATCACGCGCCGCAAGTTCGACGGCGTCCGGGTCGGCGGCCGTGCGGGCATTTCGAGCCAAGGCGACAGCCAGCGGCTCAACCTCGACCTCCTCGTCGGCAAGCGCTTCTTCGACGACCGCGTGTCCGTCATCCTTGGCGCGAGCTATGAAAAGGAAGACGGGATCATGGGCTATCAACGCGCCCGCTCGCTCGAATCGCTGTCCTATAGCCAGTCCGCTGACGCCAATCCGCTCAATCAGGGCGACCTTGGCATCACGCGCCCCGCGAAGAGCAGCAGCGTCCCCGGCGGACGCTTCCTGTCGAGCTCGACCACGGGCGGCGGCTATTTCTATTACGACGCCAACGGCAATCTCGCCCGCAGCGCGTCGAGTGCCGTCTATGGCTGGGAAACGCGCCCCGACCTGCAGATCAGCGGACCGCGCACCTCGTACCTCGCGGCGGGCAAGCTTTCGGTCGACCTCGGCAGCGACATCGAATTTTTCGGTCAGGTCCAATATTCGAAGGTGAAGACATCGTCCGAACGCGGCGGCGCCGAAACCGCGGCCTATGACGACGAGTTCGGCGATCCGAACAATCTCGAGACGATCGGCCGCATTCCACGCAACAGCCCCTATGTTCCCGCCGCGATCCGCGCGCTGGCCTCGTCTTCTGGCGTGCAATGGTCGCGCCGGTTCAGCGAGCTCGGCCATTATCGCGTCCTCAACGATCGCCAGACGTGGCGCGCCTGGACCGGGCTGCGGGGCACGCTCGCCGACGACTGGAAGTGGGAAATCAGCTACGGTTACGGCCGCTTCCATCAGGATCAGGATCGCGTCAACGTCCTGAACCTCAAGAACCTGCAAAATGCGATCAACACCGAGTTCGACCCCGCCGCGCCCGGCGACCTCAGCCGCGTCCGCTGCGTCAATGCGGCGGCGCGCGCTGCGGGCTGCGTCCCGGTCAACCTGTTCGGCCCCGGATCGATCACCCCGCAGGCGGCGGACTATATCCGCGCCAACCTGAACCTCGACGGCATCATGCGGCAGGACGTGGTGCAGGGTTATATGAGCGGTTCGCTTTTCGACCTGCCGGCAGGTCCCGTGTCGGTCGCGTTCGGCGGCGAATATCGCCGCGATGCGCAAAGCTCGACCACCGACGAGACAACCCGTCGCGGGTTCGGGTCGGCGTCGTTCATCGCCGAATATGAAGGCAACGTCAAAGCGAAGGAAGTCTTCGGCGAAATCAACGTTCCGCTGTTGCGCGAACAGCCGTTCGCCCATCGCCTCGCCCTCGATGCCGCAGTGCGCGTCGGCGACTATAACATCACCAACGTCGGCTCGGTGCTCAGCTACCGCGTCGGCGGCGAATGGGCGCCGATCGAGGATCTGCGTTTCCGCGCGCAATATGCCCGCGCCCAGCGCGCCCCGACCGTCACCAACCTCTATTCGCCGCCGCGCGACGACGCCGACGACGTCGTCGACCTGTGCGATGGCGTGACCGCCGCGACGGCAGGCACTGTCGCGACCAATTGCCGCTCGATCCCGGCCATCGCGGCGGCGATCGCGGCGAACGGCGTGTTCACCCAGATCACCGACAATATCGAAGGCCCCTCGGCGGGGAACCCCAACCTCAAGGAAGAAACCGCCGACACGATCACGCTCGGCGCGGTGCTCATGCCCCGCGCGCTTCCGGGGCTGTCGCTGACGGTCGATTATTTCAAGATCAAGGTGAAGGATGCCATTTCGGCGCTCGAACCCGATGAACTGCTGCGCGAATGCCTCGGCAATCCCGACGGCCTGACCGACAACTTCTTCTGCAACGAGATTACGCGCAATAACGAAGGGCAGATCACCCGCATCCTCAACCGCGATCTCAATCTCAACCAGATCGTCCGCTCGGGCGTCGATGTCGCGCTCGAATACCGCTTCGATGCGCCGCAATTCCTGTCGTCGACGGGCAAGTTCGATATCCGGCTGCTCTATTCGCGCCTGCTCGATTTCTACACCGTCTTCGACGGCGTCAACGGCGTGTCGCGGACGAACGAAAAGGGCCAGATCGGATCGTGGCTCAATACCGGGCAGGCTCAGCTCGGCTATCGCAACGGGGGCCTCCGGCTGCGCTGGAAGCTCCGTTATACGGGCAAGGCGGTCGACAGCAACCTGCGCCTCGCGGCGGCTGAAAAGGCCGGATCGAACCCGCCCTTCCTGCGGATCGGCGACCGGATACGCCATGATTTCTATGCCAGCGTCGACGTGCCGTCGGCGGGCAACGACTTCCGCGCCTATGCCGGCGTCAACAATGCCTTCAACAGCGTCAGCCCGTTCCTCCCGTCGGGAACCGCGTCGGGCAGCTCACAGAATATCTCGGGCGATTATGACGTGATCGGCCGCTATTTCTATCTCGGGTTCGAAGCCAAATTCTGACCCTCCCCCGCGCCATCGTCGCCCTTGTCGGCGACGACGGCGCGGCCCTTCTGCTGGAGTTCCCCCGATGACCCGTCGCAGGATCACCCTTTGCCTCGCCGCCCTGTCGCTGGCGCTCGCCGCCTCGCCCGCTGCGGGCCAGTCGCTCGAAGGGGTGAAGCGCCCCGAAGGCGAAGCGAAGCCCGTCGGCTATCTGCCCAAGGACAGCACCGACTATCGCCTTCTCGTCGGGCCGCCGCCCGCGCCCGGTTCGGTCCTCGACCAGCTCGACATGGCGGTGTCGCAGCGCTTTCAGGCGGAGATCGCACCCGATCGCTGGGACACCGCCGAGCTCGACAGCAAGATGGTCTATCCGCGTTTCGCCGACGCGTTCGGAAAGCCGATCGATCGCGCGAGCAGCCCGCGGCTCGTCCAGTTGCTCAACCGCGTGATGCGCGATGCCGCCGACCCGGTCTGGACCGCCAAGGATACGTTCCAGCGTCCGCGTCCCTATCAACGCTACCAGCTGACGCGCCGCTGCGGCAGCAGCCCCATCCCCGCACCCGATCGCGAACCGCGCGGCGGCTCTTCCTATCCTTCGGGCCACACCGTCTATGGCTGGGCGACCGCCCTCCTCCTTGCCGACGTGGCGCCCGGCCGCGCACCGCTGATCCTCGAACGCGGCCGCGACTATGCGCTGAGCCGGGTGATCTGCGGCTATCATTTCCCGACCGACACCGAGGCTGCGCGAACGGTTGCCGCCGCCGTCCTGACCCGGCTGCACGGCGACGAGGCCTTCCTCGCCGACCTGCGTGCCGCGCAGTCCGAATATGGCGCCAGCCCGGCCGCGCCGGTCGAAGCCGAACGGGCAAGCCCCGCCCGCGACGTCAAACCCGCCGAAGCGCAGGCCGACTGATGATCAGCGCTGGGGCGGCGCGCGATAGATGGATTGATCGAGCTCGCCTTCCCACCGCGCGACGGTCGTCGCGACGGTCAGGTTGGCGCTCGCGCTCGGCACGGTGCGCGTCATGTCGAGCAACCGGTCGAACGGCAGGACAAAGCCGACGATCAGCGCCGTTTGCTCGGGCGCGACCCCGACGGCCGATAGCACCGCCGCCAGCATGAAGAGCGACGCCGACGGCACCGGCGCGGTGCCAAAGGCGGCGAGCGCGCCGGTCAGCAGCACAATCGCAAGAACCCCCGCATCGATCGGCACGCCGAAAGCCTGAAGGCTGAAGATGCTGAGCAGCCCGACGTACATTGCGGTGCCGTCCTTGCCGATGCTCGCGCCGAGCGGCAGCACGGTCGAATAGACGCTGGACGACACGCCCAGATTCTTGCCCGCGACGGTCATCGCGACAGGCAGCGTCGCCGACGAAGAGGCGGTCGAGAAAGCGACCACCAGCGCGTCGATGATGCCGCGGAAAAAGGGGATCACCGGCAGCCGCGCCAGAAGCCGCAGGATCAGGCTGTGGACGAGGATGATCTGGATCAGCGAGCCGATAACGACGGCGAGCGCCAGCCAGCCGATATTGACGAACACCGCGGCGCCGTTCGCCGCGACGGCATTGGCGATCAACGCGAAGACGCCGATCGGGGTCATTTCCATCACCAGCCCAACGATCTTCAGCAGCACCGCCGACAGCGATTGCAACACGCCGGCAAAGGGCTTGCCCGCCTCGCCCGCGAGCACGGTGCCGACCCCGACGAGGATCGCAACGAAGATCAGCGCGAGCATGTCGCCCTTCGCCAGCGCCTCGACGATGTTGAGCGGGATGATACCGATGAGCTGGTCGTAAAGCGGCACCGGATCGCCGAGCGCCTTCGGCACCGCGTCGCCGACGGGGACGCCGACCCCGGGCTGGATAAGCAGCGCGACCGCCATGCCGACCGACACCGCGATCGCCGTCGTCAGCGCGAACAGCCCGACCGTTCGCCCGCCCAGCGGCCCGAGGCGCTTCGGATCGGCGAGCGAGGTGATCCCCGCCGCGATGGTGACGAGCACGATCGGCGCGACGAGCATCCGGATCGCACGGACGAACAGGTCGCCGAAAACCGCGACCTTCGGCGCGGCGTCGGGCCAGACCAGCGCGAGCAGGAGCCCGGCAACCAGCCCGCCTAGCACGCGCTTCCACAGCGGGACGGCAAACCACCAGCGCATCAGGACGCGGACCTCTGCGCGGCGGGCACGATTGCTGGAAGAGCGGGCCTATATGTCATCGCCCGCCAGCCTAGGCGGACAGGCTTCCCGCCCCGCATATCGATTGTGCGCGCCCCCATAACCATTTTCTATATCCCGTCGATCACCTGTGCGACCACCTTCAGGAAGTCGGTCGCGAGCGCGGTCGGCGGCCGGTTGTTCAGGTACATCGCATAGAGGTCGAAGGTCAGCGGCGGCGTCAGCGGACGGATCGCCAGCCCCGGTGCCAGCGCGGCCTGCGCGGTAAAGCTGTCGACCACCGTCAGCCCGACGCCTGCGCGCACCAGCGCGGTCGCGATGTAAAAGGTCCGGGCCGACATCGCATGGTCGAACTCGAGCCCCAGCCGGCGCTGTTCCTCGACGAACATCTGCCCGATCGGGCCGCTGGCGGCGACGCTGATGAAATGATGTTCGCGCAGGTCGCGCAGCGCGAGGCGCGGCGGCGCGCCCGGAATGTCCGCCTCGCGGTACAGTACGACCAGTTCGCCCTCGCCCAGCCAGCGGCTGCCGATCGGCGCATTTTGCGGCACTTCGACCGCGATCGCGACGTCGGTCTCGCGTTCGTGGAGTTTGCGGACGAGATCGTCGTGATGCACGGTCTGCAGGTCGAAATTCACATTGGGATGGTCGGGCAGGAAGCGCGCGACTGCCTCCGGCAGCACCCCCAGCGCCAGCGAGGGAAGCGCCGAAATGCGCAGCATCATCCCCGCACCGCGCCGCAGGTTGCGCGCGCCTTCGCGCAGCGCATGGACACGCCCCTGGATTTCGCTGACCTCGTCGAACAGCGCATGGGCGTCTTCGGTCGCGACAAGGCGGCCATTGGCGCGCTCGAACAACGGAAAGCCCAGGATCGATTCGGCGTGGCGAAGCGTCTTCGACACCGACGGCTGCGAAATGTTCAGCGCACGCGCGGCGGCGCTGACCGACCCGTTGGTATAGACGGCGTAGAATATCTCGATGTGACGCAGGTTCATCCCGGCCATCGTGACCGCCGTCCCGCTGCGCGGCAAGTCAATTTGTGCCGCATGGCGTTATCCGGGTGTGCGGAGCAGCACCCGGCCATAACGTTCGGCGGCGGGTTTGCCCTTTACCAACGCGGCGCGACCGTTGACGAAGACATAGTCCATCCCGACCGAATAGGCGTGCGGCTTTTCATAGGTCGCGGCATCGCCAACCGTCGCGGGCTCGAAGACTATCACGTCGGCGAACGCGCCGTCGCGCAGCACCCCGCGATCGGGGATCGCAAAGATCTTCGCGGGCAATCCGGTCGCGGCATAGATGGCCTTCTGCATGCTGATCACGGGCGTATCGAGCACATATTTGCGCAGCTTGCGCGGAAAGGCGCCATAGGCACGCGGATGCTCCGACGTCTCGCCAAAGGGCGGCAGGCCCCCGTCGGTCGAGGTCATCGTCCATGGCTGCCGCATGAAGGCGGCGACATCGTCGTCGCTCATGTTGAACGACACGGTCGGCGCGCCGCCGCGTTTCAGCATGTCGATCGCCGCGTCGAGCGGGTCCTTGCCCTGCAGCTTGCCGATTTCGTCGAGGCGTTTGCCCTCCAGCGCCGGTTCGGGCGGGAAGCCGCGGATCATGATCGCGTGCGGTCCCGCGCGCCGTTCGAGGTTCGGGACCATCTCGGCGCGGATCTTTGCCCGCATCGCCGGGTCTTCGAGCCGCTTGGCCAGCGCCTCGGCACCGCCCTCCTGCGCCCAGCCGGGGACGAGCGAGGCCATCAGGCTCGATCCCGAGGCGGTATAGGGATATTGATCGGCCCAGATTTGCAACCCCGACGCACGCGCCGCGTCGATCCGCGCGATGACGTCGGCCGACTTGCCCCAGACCTGCGGCCCGAGCACCTTGATGTGCGTGACGACGCCCGGAATCTTGGCCTCGCGCGCGACCGCAATCACCTCGTCGACCGCGGCGACGACACCGATGTCGTAATTGCCCTCGTCGCGGATGTGGCTGATGTAAATCGCGTCGGGGAAATGCGCTGCCGCCTTGGCGAGGCCGACGATCTCGGCGGTGTTCGAATATTTGCTCGGAATATAGAAGGGTCCGTCCGACAGGCCATAGGCGCCCGCCTGCATCGCCGCGGTGACCAGCGCTTCCATCTTGGCCTGTTCGGCGGGCGTCGCGAGGCGCGCGACATTGCCCATCGCCTCGCGCCGCACGGCGTTGTGCCCGATCAGCGGGATGACATTCACCCCCGGAACGTTCGTGCGAAGGTCGGCGATCTGCGGGCCGAGCTCGGCCGGCCCGCCGCCATCGGGGTTGATCGCCAGCGTCGTGATGCCCTGGTGCAGCATCGGCAGCGCCGCCGCGAGCTTCGCGGTCTGGATGTTCGGCGCGGCGTGCGAATGCGGATCGATAAAGCCCGGCGCGACGACCTTGCCGGTGGCATCGACCAGCGTTGTGGCCGTCGCCGTGGGCGGGACGAGCCCCACGGCGACGACGCGGTCGCCGGCGATGGCGACATCTGCAACGCGGCCCGGCGTATCGCTGCCGTCATAGACGGTGCCACCGCGGATCAGCACATCATAATGCTGCGCCCACGCGGGAGCGGTGGTGGGGAGCAGTGCGGCAAGCGATAGCAGGGCCCGTTTCATCGTCTTTCTCCCGTCACATCTTGAAGCGGACGCCGACGCGGTACGTCCGGCCGAGCAGGTCGTAGAGCGCCTGATTGGTCGCGGGCGTCGCATAGGCGCTGCCTGCCGGTCCCGGCGCAACGACGGGCGGATCCTTGTCGAACAGATTGTTCGCGCTCAGGAAGAATTGCAGCTCGCGCTCGCCGACCTCGACATCGAAGGACAGGGCGGCGTCGAGGTAGAAGGCGCCCTTAATGCGGTTATTGTCGATCGTCCGGTTGGTGACGGTCGACGCGGGGCAACCCGACGTGCATTCGACGAAGCTGTTGTCATAGACGCCGCTGCTGATGCCGCGGCCGGTCAGGTTGAAGGTGAAACCCTCGTTCGCATAGGTGCCCTGCACGCGGTAAAGCCATTTGGGCGCGCCGCCCGCGGCATTCTGCCCCACCGTATCGGTCGGCGCATCGATGCCATTGTCGAAATAATTCTTGATGTAACGCGTCGCCATTGCGCGCAGCGTCAGGTCGCCCGCCCCCACCGGAACGCGGTACGAGCTTTCGAAGTCGATGCCCTTCGCGCGCTGCGACGCGAAGTTGAACGGGCTTTCGAACACCTGCAGATTGTTGCCGAACGCGTTGGGTCCGCGGACCACCGCGCTGCAGAAGGCCTGCACGCCCTCGGCGCAGCGGTCGACGATCGTCTGCGCCGCGACCGATCCGATCGCGCCCTCGATCTTGATGTCATAATAGTCGGCCGAAAAGGCGAAGCCCGGAATGAAGCGCGGCTGCAGGACCACGCCGACGCCCCATTGGTCGGCGCGTTCGGGCTTGAGCAACGCGTTGCCGCGTGTCGTCCCCGCGAACTGTACCGAGGCGTTATTCTGCGTCGGATCGATCAGGACGTTGATGCGCGTCGACCCCGCCGTGTAGAGTTCGCCGAGGTTGGGCGCACGAATGTCGCGCGAGCGAGTGGCGCGGAAGCGGATGTCGGGGATCGGCTCATAGGTCAGCCCCGCCTTCCACGTCGTGACATAGCCCGAGGTCGAATAGTCGGTGCCGCGCACCGCGCCGTTGAAATCGAGTCCGTCGATGACGGGAACGAGCAGTTCGAGATAGGCTTCGCTGACATTATATTTGCCGAAGCTCGGCAGGAAATTGCCGACGAACCAGCCCGACTGGAATTCGGTCGGCACCTCGCCCGACACCTTCTCGCGCCGATGCTCGCCGCCGATCGCGACCGACACCGGCCCCGCGGGCAGGTCGAAGGCGTCGAACGACAGGTTGGCGGCAAGGACGTCCTGCTGGAATTTCTGCTCGCGGAACGGATTGCCGAGGACATAGTCGAGCCCCGCCTGGCTCGCGACCCCGATGCCGAGCCGGTTGTACGGGACGCAGCCGTTGGTCGGGCTGGTCAGCGACGAGCGGCAGACGATCGTGCCCGCGGGGACGCCGAGCGCATTGCCCGCGGGCGCGAACACCGCGTCCTGCGCCAGCGCGAGGCGGGCGTTGTTCGTGATATCGCGCGCCATTTCGCGCGTCTTGCTGATGCCCTTTTGATAATAGACGTCCCACCGCGCGGTCGACCCGAACAGGTCGAATTCGCCGTTCGCGCCGACGACATAGCGCTGCAATTCGCGCTTCGTGTCATTCTTGCGGATCGGCAGGTCGGCGTTCGTCGTCCCGAGCGTGAACTGGGCGACCCCGGCATTGGCGAGCTGCGTACGCAGCGGTTCGGGGATGAAGGCGTTGTCGGAGCGGATCGTCACATTCGCCTGATTGAGCTGGACACCCAGCCAGCCGAGGTTCTTCGACTTGGCGTAGGAGGCCTGGACAAACAGGTTCAGCCCCTCGGTTACCTCGAAGCTCAATCGGCCAAAGGCGCTCTTGCGATTTTCTTCGGGGTCGAGCGACTGGAAGCCGTTTACCTGCGTCGATTCCCAGTCGCCGCCGATCATCCACGGATCGCGCACCGTGCCATAGTTGAACTGGCTGACCGCGCCGCCCTGCCCGAAGACGGTGCCGCGAAACGCGGTGTTGGTGATGATCCCGCCCGGCGTTGCCTGGCTGAGCCCCGCACCCGACACGATAAGCCGTTCGGGCTGGCCGTTGCCCACGGCGTAGGCGGGATTGTTGATCATGTACCAGCCGCGGTTGTTCCAGTCGCGCGGGACGCCGTGCAAGCCTTCCTTGATCGCTATTTCGCCGCTCAGCAGCAAATGGCCGCGGCCGCCCGCAAAGCCGGTGCCCGCGGTCAGCGACGCGCGATAGCTCGGCGCGTCGCCATATTTGGTGATGCCATATTCGGCGGTGCCCTTGATCCCCGTATATTCCTTGTCGAGGATGAAGTTGACGACCCCCGACACCGCGTCCGATCCATAGGCCGCCGACGCGCCGCCCGTGACGATCTCGACGCTCTTGATCAGCCCTTGCGGAAAGGTGTTGACGTCAACGAGCCCGCCGAGCGTCGATCCGACCGACCGCTGCCCGTCGAGCAGCACGAGCGTGCGCGCCGTGCCGAGCGCGCGCAGGTTGAGCGCGTTGACGCCCGCGGTACCCGCGCTGATGTTGAGGTTCGTGCTCGCCGGCGTGTGGCTTCCGACGAGCGAGGGGATGTCGTTAACATAGTCGGCGATGTTCGCCGGCGCCGAAGTTTCGATATCCTCCGAATTGAGGACGGTGAGCGGGGTCGGCGCGCGATAGCCGTCGCGCTGGATGCGCGTGCCCGTCACGGTGATCTCGGTTGGCGCCTCGGTGACGCTCGCATCGTTGTCGGACAGGTCGTCCTGTGCAAATGCAGGCGCGCTCCAGAGCATCGCCACCGCCAGTGCCGTGGTGGATGCGATCGACGTGGATCTCGACATATCTTCCCCTTTTCCTGTTTTCATGGGCGTGAAGAACGCCCGTTGGACCCGCCTGTCGCGACGGTTTGTCCTCCTGCTCTGATTATTTGCAGCCTGTGCCGGCCGCTTTGCGCGGAAGCGGCCGGCCGCCCGCAAGCCCTGTGGGTGCACCATCTTCGATCGCCAGCGCCCCGTTGACGGTGACGAAGCGCATCCCGGTCGAGAATAAGGTCGGCCGGGCATAGTCGGCGCGCGGCGCGAAGGTCGCCGGGTCGAATGCGATCACGTCGGCAAAGGCACCGGCCTTGAGCTCGCCGCGCCCTTCGAGCCCGAACATCCGCGCCGGGGTGGCGGTGCTCTGCCGGATGAAAGTACGAAGGTCGATGACCGCCTTGTCCTTGACATAGGTCGCATATTTGCGCGCGAAGGAGGCATAATAGCGCGGGTGACCCTGCGAGGCGTCCGAACTGGTCACCACCCACGGCCGCTTCATGAAGGCGGCGATATCCGCCTCGTCCTGGTTGAAGGACGCGACGCCCGCCTCGCGCTGTTTCAGGATGAGGATCGCCGCGTCGACGGGATCGATCGCGCGATCCTTGGCGACCTGCTCAAGCGTCTTGCCCTCGAAACCCGCGGGGCCGGATGTGATCAGCAGCGACGCCGGACCACCGCGACGGCGGAGGTTCTCTGCCATTTCGGGACGCATCCGCGCCATCGCCGCGCTGTCGTCAAAGCGCTTCAGCATCGCCGCACGGCCGCCATCCTGCGCCCAGCGCGGCAGCAGCGCCGCCGACAGCCCGGTCCCCGACGCCGACCAGGGATATTGGTCGGCATGGACGATCTGCCCCGCCTTCTGCGCCGCCTCGATCTGCGCGATGATCGCCGGGGCCTGCCCGTGGACGTCGACGCCGAGCGCCTTGATGTGCGCGATATGGACCGGGATGCGGGCATCGCGCCCGACCGCCAGCGCCTCTTCGACCGCGCCCTTCAGCCCGATCGTATAACTGGATTCATCGCGAATATGGCTGTCATAGACCCCGCCGCGTGCGGCGGCCGCCTTTGCCAGCGTGACGACCTCGTCGCGCTTCGCAAAGCTCTGCGGCGCGTAGAAAAGCCCAGTCGAAAGCCCGAGCGCGCCCTGGCACATCGCGGTGTCGACCAGCGCGGTCATCTGCCCGAGTTCGGCCGGGGTCGGCGCGCGGTCGTCGGCGCCGATCACCTTCGCGCGCACCGCGCCGAGGCCGACATAGGTCGCGAAATTGATCCCGAAGTCGCGCGACGATTGCTCGAGCCCCGCGACGGCGCCCGGCACGCCCGCGCTGGTGATGCCGAAGGTGCGTGCCACATCGGGGTCGCCCGAACCGTCGACGCCGATAAAGGCGGTGGTCACCCCCTGCGTCAGGAACGGCAGGACCAGCCGCGCCGCGGGGTCGCCCGATGCGAGCGCATCGTTCACATGCGCGTGCGGGTCGATGAAGCCGGGTGCGACGATCAGCCCCGTCGCATCGATCGTCTTCGCGGCGGTGCCGGGCGCTTTCGGCCCGACATAGACGATCCGGTCGCCGAGAATGGCGACATCGCCGCGAAACGGAGCCGCATCGCCGGTGTAGATCGTGCCGCCACGGAGGACGAGATCGGCCCCGTCCTGCGGCGCGGCGGCGCCATACGGCACCGCGAGGGCTGTCGCGGACAAAAGCGCGGTCACTGCCGTCGTGGACTTGATATACCGGATCATTGCGACACCCCGTTTTTTGGTTGTTTTACAAAGACGCTAAATCGTTCCCCAAAAGCCCGCTTCCGGCGGCGTCAAGACGCCGTCCACACCCTTGACCCCGCCCGCGCGGTCGGCGGCCAGCCACAGCGGGCCATCGAGATCGACGAAGCTCGACCGCGCCGCGACGACCAGCGCCGGGGCGATCGACAGCGAGGTGGAAATCATGCTGCCCGTCATCACGCCAAGCCCCGCGGCGGCGGCGGCATCGGCGAGCGCGAGCGCGCCGGTCAGCCCGCCCGTCTTGTCGAGCTTGATGTTGATGACCTGATATTTGCTCGCAAGCGCGCCGACGTCGTCAGCGACATGCGCCGATTCATCGGCCGCGATCGGGACGAGCGACCGGAATCCCTCGAGCGCATCGTCCTCGCCCGCAGGCAGCGGCTGCTCGAGCAGGTCGATGCGCAGTTCGGCGAGCAGCGACTGCAACCCTTCGACCTCGGCAATCGTCCAGCTTTCATTGGGGTCGACGATGATCCGCGGGTTCGGCGCCGCGTCGCGCACGACGCGGATCTGCGCCGCGGGATCGGAGCGATCGACCTTGATCTTGATCAGCGGGACATCGGCGAGCGCACGCGCCGCGGCGGCCATCGCATCGAGCGTGTCGAGGCTGACCGTCATCGCGGTGGGGGTGGGCGCGATATCGGGCCGGCCGAGGCGATCGGTGACGCTGCGTCCCGTCAACCGGGTTTCGAGGTCCCACAGCGCGCAATCGACAGCGTTGCGCGCGGCGCCGGCAGGCATGAAGGTGAGGAGTTCGTCGCGCGTCGCCCCGTCGGCAATCGCGCCGCGCGCGTTCGCGATTTCATCGAGCGCGCCCGCGATCGTTTCGCCATAGCGCAGATAAGGCACCGCCTCGCCGCGCCCGGTCGCGCCATCGGCCGCGATCTCGACGGTGACGACATCGGCCACCGTCTTCACCCCCCGCGAAATGCGGAAGGGCTGCGCTAGAGGGAAAGCGTCGCTTCGCGCGACGATGGTTCGAAGCATGCATTGATCCTGTCGATGATGGGGTCCACGCCATGGGCAAAGGGGTCGGTGCACGGCAGTCCGAGCAGATCGGCGGTTTCGGCGCAGAGGCGCACCGCTTCTTCGGGCGAAAGCTTCGAGGTGTTGAGCGCGACGCCGACGGCCTGCACCTGCGGGCTGGTCAGCCGGGCGACCTGCAGGTTCGCTTCCAGCGTCTCCTTGAGACCCGGCATCGGATAATGCGGCAGGCCGCGCATGTGCGGACGCACCGGATCGTGACACAGCAGCAGCGCGTCGGGCTGCGCACCGTGCAGCAGGCCGGTCGACACGCCCGCGAACGACGGGTGGAACAACGAGCCCTGCCCTTCGATCAGGTCCCAGCCGTCATCGTCGCGGGCGGGCGAAATCTGTTCGATCGCGCCCGAGATGAAGTCGGCGATCACCGCGTCGAGCGGCACGCCGCTACCCGCGATCAAAATGCCCGTCTGGCCGGTCGCACGGAAATCGGCCTTCATACCGCGCGCGCGCATCCCCTTTTCGAGGCACAAGGTCGCGTACATCTTGCCGACCGAACAATCGGTGCCGACCGCCAGCAACCGCTTGCCGGCGCGCGGCTTGCCATTGCCGATGGGAATGTCGGGGCGCGGGTCGCGCACGTCGTGGAGCTGGCGGCCATGGCGCGCCGCGGCTTCGACCAGCGCCGGTTCGTCGCGCAGCCGGTTGTGCAGCCCCGATGCGACGTCGAGTCCGGCTTCGACCGCGGCCAGCGCATCGCGCACCAGCGCGTCGCCCATTTTACCACCGGGATTGGCAATGCCGAGGACGAGCGTCTTCGCACCCGCGGCGACCGCTTCGGCAAAGCCCATGCGCGGCAGTCCGAGCGTCAGCTCGCAATCGTCGTGGCGGAATTCGCCGACGCATTCGTCGGGGCGGAACACCGCCAGACCGCGCGAAGTCTTGATACCGACTTCGTCGTTCACATGGCCGAGGTAGAGAAGATAGGGGCTCGCGATCATGAAGTGCCTCTCTGGTGGGGGACAAGGGCATCATGCGAGAAGTTCGGGATCGATGCGCCTTCAAAGACGATGCGAAGCTATAGCCGAAAGTTATACGAAGAAGCCGACGATCGTCGCCGCGCTTGACGCGCCGCCCCGCCTTGCAGAAGGTCGCGCGCTTGACGTCGGCATAGACAAGATCGGGGCAAACGGGTCGATGAGAGGGTTTCTTCGCCGCACATTCGCGGCGCTGTTGCAGCAAGGCATGGTTCACGACGATCGTCCGGTCGCGTGCGGAGCGAGCGCGTGACCGCGTCGGCAATCGACGCGAACGCCGTGACCAGCGCCCTTCCAGTCGATTGGGAGCATCAGCCGCCCGCCAAGCCATCGGCGCGGCGCCTGCTCGGACTCTACCTGCTGCTCGGCTTTGCCGCCGGCCTGCCCTTTTACATGTTCAACGCGGTGCTCGCACTCCGCCTGTCGAAACATGGCGTCGACATCGTCATCATCGGTTTCTTCGCGTGGATCGCGCTGCTGCCGACGTTCAAATTCGCTTGGGCGCCGCTGATCGAGCGCTATGACGTGCCGGGCTTTGCGCGCTTCTGGGGGCGACGGCGCGGCTGGATCATGCTGTCGCAGCTCGGCATCTTTACCGCAATGGTCGCGATGGCCTTCACGTCCAGCGACAAAAGCCTGCCACTGACCGCGTTGTTCGCGATCCTGCTGGCCTTCTGGACGACGACATTGGAGGTCGCCGCCGACGGCTGGCGCATCGAACTCGCCCCCACGCAGGCCGAACAGGCGCCGATCGTCGCGGCCAACCTGTGGGGCTATCGCAGCGCGATGGTCGCGGCGGGCAGCGGCGCGGTCCTGGTTGCCGCCTGGGCCGACTGGACGGTCGCCTATCTGGTCGTCGCCGTGGCGGCCTTCGCACCCTTCCCGATCCTCGCCGCGATGCGGCCCGCGCGCGAAGGCGCGAACGGCCGCGTCACGGCGCTCCTCACGGGTCTGGGCGCCAGCCTCGTCATCCTGCTCGCGGCGACGCTCGTCACGGCAGGCATCGGTTGGCTCCTCCTGTCGGCGGCACAGGGGGCGGGCATTTCGGCGAAGACCAATGTCACCCCCATCGTTCTCGCCGTCGCCCTGCTCCCCTTCGTCCTGCTCGGCCTCGCCCTCCCCCGTATCAACCGCCTGAGCGCCGACGCGATCGCCCGCAAATCGGGTTTCGCCGCGCCTTATGTCGAGCTGTTCTGGCGTTACGGCTATGCCGTGCTCGCGGTGCTTGCCTTCGTGTCGCTCTACCGCATGGGCGACGTGCTGACCTTGACGCTCTCGCAAGTGCTGATGAACGATCGCGGGTACAGCCTGCACCAGATCGGCGTCGCGCAGGGGGTGGTCGCGCTGTCGGCGAGCATGGCGGGCGTCGCGCTCGGCGGTTTTCTGTCGACACGGCTGTCGCTCGGCTGGGCGCTCGGCATCGGCGCGGTGACCGCCGCCGTCGGCAACTGGATCTATGTCTGGCTGGCGTACAGCGCGCCCTCGGATTTCGTCCTCTACACCTCGGTCGCGATCGACCAGTTCGGCAATGGCTTCGCGGGCACCGTGTTCGTCATCTATCTCTCGATGCTCGTCAGCCCGACGCATCCTGCGGCGCAATATGCCCTGCTGTCGGGTTTCGCCTTCCTGCTCCCGCGCCTGCTCGCGGGCGCGTCGGGGTCGATGCAGACGCAGATCGGCTATGACGGATTTTTCCTGCTATCGGGCGCGCTCAGCTTCGCGGCGATCTTCCTGCTACCCGTGATCGCGCGGGTGAAGGGGCGCATCGCGGCATGACGATCGAGACGATTTGCGAACAGGGCTTCGCGCCCGCGCTCGCTGCGGTCGAAAGCGGCCGCATCCGCGGCGCGGCGCTCGGCGTCGTGGGCGCCGACGGCCAAAGCGCCGTGCGCCTCGCCGGAATGGCCGCACTCGTCCCCGAACGCGAGACGCTGACCCGCGACCATTGGTTCGACCTCGCCTCGCTCAGCAAGGTGATCGCGACGACGGTGATGATCCTGAGGCTCGCCGAACAGGGACGCCTCGATCTCGACCGGCCGCTGACCGACGCGATCCCCGACCTCCGCCAATATGACGTCGCGAACGCCGCCGAACGCCGGCTGACCTTTCGCGACTGCCTGATGCACCGCAGCTTCCTACCCGCGGTCGAGCCCCTCTATACCTATGGCGGCGATCCCGCGCGGCTGCGCGCGTTCGTCCTCCAGCGCGAATGGCGGCACGGACCGCCGGTCTATTCGGACATCAACTTCATCCTGCTCGGCATCGCGATCGAGCGCCTGACCGGCGCACCGCTCTCGGACTGGCCGCTCGGCGACGGGCTCGGCTTCGGCCCGCCCCCCGGCCCGGCCGTCGCGACCGAGCATTGCAGCTGGCGCGGCCGCGTCCTGAAGGGCGAAGTGCACGACGAAAATGCCTTCGCACTCGGCGGGGCGCCGGGCCACGCCGGGTTGTTCGGCACCGTCGACGGCGTGCTCGGCTTCGCGCGCGCGCTGATGGCCGGCGAAATCCTGTCGCCGGCGATGCTCGCCGAAATCCGCACCGCGGGCGAGCGCCATCGCACCTGCGGCTGGGAGCGGGCCTTTGCCGGATGGCACGGCGGCGACGCCTGCTCGGCCGATAGCATCGGACATACCGGCTTTACCGGCACGGGCCTGTGGATCGATTTCGAGCGCGGCCTTGCATGGACCCTGCTCACCAACCGGGTCCACCCGACCCGCCACGCCGACAGCGGCATCGCGACGCTCCGCCCTGCCGTGGGCGAGCACGTCATTTCAGCTTGGGACGAACGGACATAATATGACGACATCGATTGGACGCTTCGCCCTCGCATCGGCGCTCGCACTGTCGCTTTCCCTGGCTTCGGCCCATGCCCGGACAGCCCCGGCGCCCGTCCCGCTCCAGACCCTGGTCGAACAGAAGCTGGCCGAAGCCCCCCCGGGTTCGCGCTTCGGCATGCTCGTCACGACGCTCGACGGCGAGATACTGGTGTCGATCGCCCCCGACCAGCGCTTCATCCCCGCATCGAACACCAAGATGTTCACGACCGCGATCGCCTATGCCGAACTGCCTTTGCTCCAGCAGACGGCGAAAGGCGCCGGCGTCCGCCTCGAAGCCGCAGGAAACGGCGCGACCGATGTCGTGCTGCACGGACGCGGCGACGCGGTGCTTTCGAGCGCCGACGACTGCAAGAGCGATTGCCTGCAGACGCTCGCCGACGCGGTCGCCGCAAAAACGCGCCATGTCCGCAACATCGTCGGCGACGACAGCTGGTTCCCCGACGAGCGCTGGAGCCCCGGGATGAGCTGGAACAATATCCAGTCGCGCTACGGCACCGGCGTGTCGGCGCTGACGCTCGACGACAATGAGCTGGTCTTGAAGCTGGCGCCGGGAGCGGTCGGCGCCGCGCCGGCTATTCAGGCGCCGGGCTATTATGCCATCGAAAACCGGATCGTCACCGTCGCGGGCAAGGAAGAGGCGATCGAGGCCGACCGCATGCCGAACAGCCGCATCCTTCGCCTGACCGGCACGGTCGGCGCCGATGTCGCGCCGATGACGCTTCGCTACGGCATCGACGACCCGGCGCATTATGCCGCATGGCGGATGCGCGAGCTGCTCCGCGCGCGCGGCGTCACCGTCGATGGCGAGCCGATGGTCCGCCACCGCCCGCTGACCGCCGCCGACGACCCCGAAAACCGCAAGGGCGCAGCCCCCACCCTGCCCGCCGAGCCCGCGATGCTCGCCGAGCTGCCCGCCCCGTCGCTCGCCGACAATATGGTGCGCATCAACAAGGAGAGCCAGAATCTCCACACCGAGCTGATGCTGCGCCGCGTCGCGCGGCACGCGGGCAGCGGCTCGATCGCCGACGGGCAGGCGGTGATGCACAGGGTGATGACCGAGGCGGGACTCCCCCGGACCAGCTATGACTTTTCGGACGGGTCGGGCATGTCGAGCTACAACCGTATCAGCCCGCGCGCCGCGGTCGGCCTGCTCGGTTGGATCACGCGCCAGTCGTGGAACATGGCATGGCGCGCGACGCTGCCCATCGCGGGGCACGACGGCACGCTGCAGAACCGGTTCAAGGGCACGATCCTCGAGGGCAAGCTGTTCGCCAAGACGGGATCGCTCAACGCATCGCGCGCGCTGTCGGGCTATCTGACGACGCGGAGCGGCAAGACGCTGATCTTCTCGGCGCTCGCCAACGACATGCCCGACGATGACGCCGCGCAGGCCACCGCCGCGGTCGACCGCGCGCTCGTCGCGATCGCCGAAGCGCTCTAGGTCAGTCGGCGGCGGGCGTCAGGGTGAGCCGCGACGCGGCATACCGCTCGACCGCCGCCTTGCTGAACCACAGGGGCTGCATCGCTCCCGCAAGCCACTTGGGATAGAAATCCCGATAGTGCGGTGAGCGCGGATCGGCCGACTGGCCGGGCAGCAGCAGGAAGCGGCTGTTGTCCCACGCGCCGACATCGGCAACGAAGAGATAGCTCGCGCCGTGCGATACGTCGAAGCTGCGTTTGGGGTTGAAACCGCGCGCCATCGGCGTCGTTCCGTCGCCGCCCGACCGGCCGCCCGCGATATTCGGGAAGGCGGCGGCGATTGCGCGGTGCGACGCAGACAGCGGATGCGCGATCGTCACGCGGTGGAGGTCGCCCCATTTCCATCCTGCGGGATCGGCACCGCCGAGTTCGACCGCTTTCTTCCATCCCGCGGCCAGCGCTCCGTCGACCAGCCCATCGCGCGCCGCTGCGGGATCGTCGCCCAGCCTTTTGTCGAGCGAGGCGAGGATGCGCAGCATCTCGGAGAGGTTCACCGAAGGGATCAGGTCGCGCGCCGCGGCGGGCACGATCCGGTCGTAAAAGGCCGTCGATAGCGCCGGCATCACCATTTCATAGAGCAGCGCCGCGGCGCTGTCGGCCTCGATCCCGCAATCCCACCGCCGGAGCAAAGCGGCCGCCGGCGCGGCGTCGGCCGAGGGGCTGGCGGGCAGCAGCTTCAGCAGCGCGCGCGCCGGAAGCGACTGGACGTCGTGCTGGAGCGCGACGCTGTCCTCGATCCGGTGCTTCGGCTGATTGCGCAGCACCTCGGCGATGCGGTCGTAGCGGAAGGGGTCGCTCCAGCTGAAGCTGATGATCCGCTCGCGATACGGATATCCCGCCGGCAGGTTCATCTGGTTCGCCGACGCGAACCAGCCTTCGCGCGGGTTATAGACATGCGGCATATCCTCGACCGGCAAGATACCCGTCCAGTCGAAATCGCCGTCGCCCGGCGCCGGGAACAGCCCGTCGTGCTTCGGCCGGCGCGGCGTGAAACCGATCGTCTGCCAGCCGGTGTTGCCGTCGATGTCGGCATAATGGAGGTTGGTCGGCGACACGTGCAGCTTGCACGACTGCCGCAGCGAGGCCCAGTCTTTCGACAGGTTGATCGCGATGATCGCGAAGCGCTGGTTGGCGCCGGGCAACATGCTGACCGTGGCAAAGGCGACCGCGCGGTTTCGGGCGGCGTCCTGCGACACGATCGGGCGGCCCGCGGCATAGCGCAGCGTAACGCGCTCGCTCGGCGCGCCCTTGACGAGGATTTCGTCCTCGAAGGTCTCGAACGCCTTCCACTCGCCCTTGTGCCAATAGCGACCGGCATCGCCCTCCTTGGTGCGCAGGATAAACAGGTCGGTCTGGTCGATGTGGAAATTGGTGCGCCCGAAGGCGAAGCGATCGGTGTGCCCCTGCATGATGCCGGGCAGCCCCGGCGCGCCCGCCCCGATGACATCGAGCCCCGGCGCCGAGAGGTGGCACATATGACGCGGGCTCGCGCGCCCGATGCCGAGATGGGGGTCGTTGGCGAGGATCGGCCGCCCGGTCGCGCTGCGCGACGGCGAAATGGTCCAGGCATTGCTGCCCAGCGCGAAGCGGTCGGCGCGGCGCCCTTCGGCGTCGAATTGCGCCTCCTGAATGGGGTCGAAAGCGGTCGGACGATTTGCCGGATCGAGGACGCCAAGGTCGGCCTCGCTCACCGCCGCACAGTCGAGCCCTTCGGGAATGGTGAAGGACCATGCGGGGCGCAGCGGCGACATCAACTCGTCGGCTTCGAGAAGCCCGCGCGCCTGGAGCTGCGCCCGGCGCACCTCGTCGTCGGCGTCGCCCATGCCGATCCCGCGGTTGCGCACGAAGTCGGCGATATCCCAGCGCAGCGGGCTGATCCCGAGGATGCCATATTCGAGCGGCAGCGCTGCGGGATCGGCCGCCAGTTCGTCGATCCGCGCGTTCACCCCGGCGACATAACCACGCGCGCATTCGAGCACGTCGGGCGGAAGCGCCGCCAGTTCGGCCTCGACGTCGCCGCGATACAGGAACAGCCGCGCCGCCTTGTCGGCGGCGACGAAACGCGGTCCGAAGGCTTCGGCCATCCGCCCCATGTCGCGGCGATGTTCCATGTCGATCTGGAACAGCCGGTCGCGCGCGACCAGATAGCCCTGCCCGAAGAACGCATCGTGCAGCGACGCCGCGCGGACGTGCGGCACGCCCAGCTCGTCTTCGATCACCTCGACCGGCGCGCGCGCGCCCGACAACCGGGCGGTGCGCGTCGCACCCTTGACCCTCGGTTTCGCCAAAAGGCTTCCGGGCATCGCAACGAGCGCGGCGGAAGCCAGCAGGAACGCACGGCGCTGGATCAACATGTCTCTCCGACAAGGAATGGGGATGGACGAAAGTCCAGCCTATCGCACGGCAGGGCGGCCATGCCATAACAAGCACGCAGCGCCCTATAACTGCAAGCTATCTGCGCGCGGCTCAACGCGTTTCGGCGACATCATTCCCTTGAGCTATATATCCATATATTCAGGTTATTAGCCTAGCTGTTGACCTGCTGCCGCCACCCTGTAACCTCGCTGTCATGGAACCGGCTGTCCGCGCGCCTTGGCCGTCGCGATAGCAGGGCCGTACGAACGGATATCATAGAACATAAGAAGGCGGAGCGAGACATCCGCCGGAACAGTCAGGTGGGACAATAGGGTAAGCCGACCCGGCGCTGCGCCGGGACACGCCTCGGGCGGCGTGCGGCTCATCCCTTGGAAATAAAAAGGGGACTGCATAACATGCGTAATCGTGAACAAATTCGCCTGCCGCTGAGCCGAAAGGCTCGCCTCGGCGCCGCCATGACCGCCATCGCGCTGGTCCATAGCGCCCCGGCGCTGGCGCAGGACGCGGCGACCGCCACGACCGAGAATGTCGAAGCGGCGCCGGGCGACCAGATCATCGTCACCGGATCGCGCGTCGCGCGCGACGGCTTCCAGGCCCCGACCCCGCTCGTCGTGCTGACGCAGCAGGATATTCAGAATACGTCGCCGTCGAACAATATCGCCGACTTCGTCAACCAGATGCCGCAACTCGCCGGCTCGACGCGGCCCGCCAACTCGCGCCTCAACATCTCGAACGGCTCGGCGGGCATCAACGCGCTCAACATGCGCAACCTCGGTGAAAGCCGCGTACTCGTCCTCGTCGATGGCCGCCGCTCGGTCGGTTCGACGATCTTCGGCTGGGTCGACATCAACACGATCCCGCAGGCTCTCGTCGATCGCGTCGAGGTCGTTACGGGCGGCGCATCGTCGGCCTATGGCTCCGACGCCGTCACCGGCGTCGTCAACTTCGTCCTCAACAAGAAGATGGAGGGGCTGCGCATCACCGGCGACATCGGCGTCACCGACAAGGGCGACGGTTTCAACTATTCGGGCAGCGTCGCGGGCGGCCTGTCGTTCGCCGATGGTCGCGGCCACGCCATCTTCAACGCCGAGATCGCGCATCAGGACGGCATCTACGAGATCGATCCGAAGGACCGGCCGTGGAACCATCGCGGCTATCTGGCCTTCGCGAACCCGGCCTATGTCGTGACGAACGGCGTCGGCAACGGCCAGCCGGCCTTCATCACCTTCCGCCAGAACGCCGGCCAGACCAACCAGGCGCCGGGCGGTTTCATCACGGGTTCGGCGGGCAACAACAACGGGCTGCGCGGCCTCTATTTCGGCGACAATGGCCAGGTCAACCAGTTCAACTATGGCTCGTTCAACTCGCCGGCGCTGAACAGCGGCTCTGCAGTGACGCGCACCGTCGGCGGCGACTGGCGCCTCAATGATTCGGGCCGCCGCATCGGCCTCGCGCCCAAGGACGATCGCTGGGGCGTCTTTGGCCGCCTCAGCTACGAGGTCGCCGACGGTGTCGAAATCTTCGCCGAAGGGTCGTACAACAAGCAGGAAGTCTTCTTCAACGCCGGCCCCAACCTCGGTTCGGCCACGCTCGGCACGGTCGGCTGTACCGTCGTCCCCGTCCCCACGACCTGCAACGCCTTCGCGCTGCAAACGCTGGGTGCCGCGCGCCTCGCGGGCGTCAACAGCATCAGCATCACGACGACCGCGGCGGACCTGCCGTTCCGCGGCATCAACAACAAGCGCGCGGTGCAGCGCTACGTCGTTGGCGCCGAGGGCGAGTTCGACGCGTTCGACAAGCCGGCGCGCTGGGACGTTTATGGCCAATATGGCCGCTCGGACCTTCGCGAACAGCTCCGCAACATCATGCACGTCGCGCGCATGACCGCGGCGTCGGACGCCGCCTTCGCCCCCGCCGGTAACGCGGGTGGCTATGCTGCGGGCTCGATCCAGTGCCTGATCAACGTCGACGCCAGCACGACCAACAATGATCCGAACTGCGTCCCGCTCAATCGCCTCGGCATCGGCGTCGCCAATCCGGCGGCGATCGACTATGTGCTCGGCGATCCGTATCGCAAGCAAGTGCTGGAACAGTTCGTCACCGGCGCCAACCTGTCGCTGACGCCCTTCGCTACCTGGGCGGGCGACGTCAGCATCGCGATCGGCGCCGAGTATCGCAAGGAGAAGATCCGCGGCAGCGTTCCGCAGGAATTCCAGCCGATCGCGACGGTCGACGGCACCGGGCGGCCCGGCTTCCGCAACGCCTGGTCGGTCGGCAACTATCTGCCCTTCAAGGGCAGCTACAATGTGAAGGAAGCCTATCTCGAGACCGTGGTCCCGTTGGGCTTTGGCCTCGAGTTCAACGGCGCGGTGCGCGCGACCGATTATTCGACCTCGGGCTATGTCACCACTTGGAAACTCGGCGCGACCTGGGCGCCGATCGAGGATATCCGCTTCCGCGTGACGCGGTCGCGCGACATTCGCGCGCCCAACCTGAACGAGCTGTTCCAGGCGGGTACCGCGAACAGCGATTCGGTACGCAACCCCAAATTCGTCGCGGGCGACCCGACCAGCGGACCGCAATTCTTCCCCTATTCGGGCCTCACGACCGGCAACCCCGACCTGAAGCCTGAAAAGGCGGATTCGTGGAATATCGGCGCGGTGATCACCCCGCGTTTCCTGCCCGGCTTCTCGGCGTCGGTCGATTATTTCCGCATCGATCTCGACGATGCGATCGACACGATCACAGCGCAGGAAATCGTCAACCGCTGCGACGAGGGGCGGCAGGAATATTGCGCTGCGATCACCGAGGATCCGGCGCGTGCGCAGCCCGGCCCGCCGCGCGTGCCGTACCTGCTGATCCGCAGCCAGCCGTTCAACTTCGTCAAAAAGCTGGTGCGCGGCATCGACTTCGACGCCGCCTATCGCCTGCCGGTCGGCGGGGACAGCAGCGTCACGCTGCGCGGCACCGCGACGCGCTATATCGAGAATCTCTCGGACACCGGCATCACCGGCGTCACGCCGGTCAACACCGTCGGCGCGAACGGCGGGCAGGCCAGCACGCCGAAGTGGATTTTCCGCACCAGCCTCAACTACGAGACGCCGACCTTCTCCGGCACCCTCGTCGGCCGCGGGGTCAGCTCGGGTAAATATCTGGCCAATGCGATCGAATGCACGTCAGCGTGCCCGACTTCGACCAGCCAGGCACCGACCTATGACAACAACCACGTCAAGGGGACGTTCTACGTCGACCTCAACCTGACCCAGAAGGTCGCCGTCAAGAGCGGCTCGGAGGCGGAGATCTTCTTCAACGTCACCAATTTGTTCGACGCCGATCCGCTGCTGCTGCCCGAAACCGGCCTCGCCGCGAACAGCACCTTCTCGGACCTGCTCGGCCGTACCTTCCGCCTCGGCGTGCGCTTCAAGATGAAGTGACAAAGCCCCGCTGCGGCGTTGACGTGCAACGCCGCAGCGGGTCGTTCCTTATCGGACGGCTGCCAGCCGCATCGCAGCGCCACCGCCCGGAGCGAGCCACAGCTTGTAGGTGTCGCCCTTCTTCACCTTGATTGTCTCATAGGCGATCCGGTGCCGCGCCTCGGTCAGATAGGTCGCGCCTTCACCGTCCCGGTAAATCGTGGCCGTGTAGGTCATGCCCGGTTCGAGGAAATCGAAGCCGAGCGTCAGCGTGCGTTCGGTGCCGTCATTGACCCCGCCGACATACCAGTCGGCGCCCGCGCGGTCCTTGCGTGCGAAGATGGCATAATCGCCGACCGCGCCCGCGATCAGCTTGCTCTCGGCCCAGTCAGCGGGCACCCGCTTGATGAACTCGAGCTCGCGCGGATATTTCTCCAGCGTCTCGGGAAAATCGGCTGCCATCTGGATCGGCGAATAGATGGCGAGGTAAAGCCCGAGCTGCTTGGCGAGCGTCGAGGCGAGCGGCGCCTTGTTCGCGCCCTCAAGGCTCAGCACCCCGGGGGTGAAGTCCATCGGCCCCGACAGCATCCGCGTATAGACGAGCGTCGGGTCATGCTCGGGGCCGTTCGCGAAGGCGCCCCATGCATTATACTCCATCCCGCGCGCGCCTTCGCGCGCGACCCAATTGGGATAGGTGCGGCGCAGCCCCGTGTCCTTGACGGGTTCGTGCGCGTTGACCGCGACATGATATTTCGCCGCGGTCTCGACGACCTTCAGATGGTGCTGCACCTGACGCTGGCCGTCGTGCCATTCCATCCGCGTCTCCCCCGGTGCGTCGCCCGGCGCTATGATCCCGCCCGCATCGGCGACATAGCCCGTCTTGACCGTCCCGACGCCGAGCCGGCCGTATAGCTTCATCGCATCGTCGAGCTGTGCTTCATAAACCGCAATATTGCCGCCGGTCTCGTGATGCCCGATCAGCTGGACGCGCTTCTTACGTGCATAATCGGTGACCGCCTTCAGGTCGAAATCGGGGGTCGCCTCGGTGAAGCTATATTCGTCGCCATGGCCGAACCAGTTGCCATTCCAGCCCTTGTTCCACCCTTCGACCAGCACCCCGCCGAAGCCGTGCTTCGCCGCGAAATCGATCGTCGCCATGGTGCGCTCGGTCGTCGCGCCATGCTTCGGCCCTTCGGCCCAGCTCCAGTCGCCGCGGATCATGCCCCACCAGATGCCGACATATTTCATCGGCTTGAACCAGCTGACATCGCCGAGCTTGTTCGGTTCGTTGAGGTTGAGCTCAAGATCGCTTTCGACCAGTCCCGCTGCGTCGTCGGCGATGCGGATCGTACGCCAGGGCGTCGCGAACGGCAGGTCGCGAATAACACGCGGCCCGCGCGACGAGGGCGACAGCGTCGCGCGGAACTTCTGCCCATCGGCGCGTTTCAGCCACATGCCCGAATAGTCGACGAGCGCCGCCTCGTGGAACGCAAGGTGCGTGCCGTCGTCGAGCCGCATCGTGATCGGCGTGTGCGCGGTCGCGACCGCGTCGATCGGGGTTTCCTGATAGACCTGCTCGTAGCGGTTCCATTCGCCGCCGGGTATCCACCAGGCGGTGCCCTTCGGCGCGATGTCGAATTCGGTGAATTCGTCGGCGATCTTCGCGGTCTTCAGCCCCGGCTGCTCGGGCAGTTCGTAGCGAAAGCCGATGCCGTCGTCGAACAGGCGGAAGCGGACATTCATCAGATGCCCGCCCCAGCTTTCATTCTGGCGGAAACGGACGAGCAACTCGTTATGATGGTCGCGGACGAAGCGGCGTTCGCCCCACGGCAATTCCCACCGCGCGTCGCCCTTCGCGCGCTCGACGCTTTCGATCGCGAAACCGCGCTGAAGGCCGATCCGGTCGGCGAGGATGAAGCCGAGCTTCGACGGCGCGATCAGCAACTTGCCCTTGCGCGACAGCGACCAGGTTGGGCGCTGGTCGTTGTCGGTCGCGACGGTGAGCGTGATCGACCCGTCGGGCGAGGTCGCGGTCGGCGGCGCTTCCTGCGCCGCGGCGGGGGCCGCGACGGCGGCGGCGAGGAGCAACAGGTTACGCATTTTTCGTTTCTTTCATATCGAGCCACAGCGCACCCGCCGGCGGCAATTCTTCCATGTCAGCGCCGTTCACCGTCAGCATCGGCGCGCCGCCCGCCGTGTGCGCGGCGACCGCCACCGGTGCGGCGCCGAAATTGAAGAGGCAGCGGATATGCTGGCCGCCGGCCACCCGGTCGAAGCCGAGCAGGTCGCCCTCGGTTACCCAACGCGCATTCGCGCCGTGCCGCAGCGCCGGGTTCGCATCGCGCAGCGCGATCAGGCGCCGTGTGAGCGCGAGCATCGATTGCGGGTCGGCGTCCTGCCGGTCGACCGCGAGCGCGGCGTGGTCGGCGCCGAGCGGCAGCCAGGGCGCGGCATCGGAGAAACCGGCATGCGCCGCGCCCGCGACCCACGGCAGCGGCGTGCGCGCGCCGTCGCGCGACAGCGTGAGCGGCCAGTTCTTGAGCGCTTCGGGGTCCTTCACCAGCTCGAACGGGATATCGACCTGCCCCAGCCCCAGCTCTTCTCCATTATAGAGGATGATGCTGCCGCGCAGCGCGCAGAGCAGCGCCATCTTCATCCGCGCAAAGGCTTGGCGGTCGACGCCCTCCGGGGTCCAGCGCGACACCGCGCGCGGCGCATCGTGATTCTCGAACGCCCAGCTCGGCCAGCCCGTACCCGGCGTATCGGGCCAGGCATCGGCGGCCTCGCGCACCAGCTTCGGCGTGAGGCGGTCGGCGTAGAGGAAGTTGAAGCCATAAGCGCTGTTGAGCCGCCCTTCGCCCTCGGTGAAGCTCTTCATCTCGCGCAGCGCATCGTCGCCGCCGACTTCGGCGACGGTGAAACGGCCGGGATATTCGTCGGTCAGCGCGCGGATACGTTCGAGGAACAGTGGGATGTCGGGGTGCGACTGATTGTAGATTTTCTGCTGGAAGTCGAACGGCCGCGTGCGCACCTTGTTCGACGGCGGTGCCGGCGGATTGTCGCGGAGTTCGGGGTCGTGCATCGAAAAGTTGATCGCATCGATGCGGAAGCCGTCGACGCCGCGGTCGAGCCAGAAGCGCACGACCCCCAGCAACGCATCCTGCACCGCGCGGTTGTGGACGTTGAGCTGCGGCTGGCTGGCGAGGAAATTGTGCAGATAATATTGGCCGCGCCGCGCGTCCCACGTCCATGCCGGGCCGCCGAACACCGACTGCCAGTTGGTCGGGGGCGAGCCGTCGGGCTTCGCGTCGGCCCAGACATACCAGTCGGCCTTGTCGCCATGCTTGCCCGCACGGCTTTCGGCGAACCATTGGTGCTGGTCGGACGTGTGCGCAAACACGAGGTCGGTCGTGACCTTCAGCCCCAGCCTGTGGGCTTTCTCCACCAGCGCGTCGAAATCGGCGAGCGTCCCGAAAATCGGATCGACCCCGCAATAATCGGCGATGTCGTATCCGAAATCGTCCATCGGTGAGGGGTAGAAGGGCGACAGCCAGATCGCGTCGACGCCGAGCGAGGCGATATGGCCGAGCCGCGCGGTGATGCCCGCGAGGTCGCCGACGCCGTCGCCGTTCGAATCGGCAAAGCTGCGCGGATAGACCTGATAGATCGCCGCGCCCTTCCACCACGGGGCGGCGGGGCTGGTTGCGATCTGGTCCTGAACGAGGGGGCTGGTCGTGGTCACGCGTACTTTCGCTTATTCGCTGGCCTGGCAGATGGCGGTGCCAAAGGCGGGGATGGAAAGATGGATGCTGCCCGGCGCGGCAGGGCTTACCGGGCAATCGCCATGGAGCGCGGTAAAGCCCGCGCTTTTCATATCGATGGCAATATTCGCCGACAGCGACGCCGCCGACGTATTGAACGCGAGCAGCACTTCGCGCCCGGTGTCGGGATCGAAACGCGACACCGCAAGCAATCCGGGCTTGTCGGAGAAAGCGCGAACCTTCGTCGCCCCGCGCGTCAGCGCGGGGGTCTTACGCCGGATTTCGGACAGCGCCGCGATGTGGCGATAGAGCGGATGCGCGGGATCGAAATTGGCGGTCGCCGTCGTCGCATCGCTGCCGATCAGGTCATTGTCGTTATAGGCTGCGACCTGTGACGCGAACATATCCTCGCGCGCGAGCTGGTCCTTGTCGTCGGAGACGAAGCCCTGCTCGTCGCCATAATAGATGGTCGGCACCCCGCGCAGCGTCAGCAGCATCGAATGGCCGAGCATCACCCGATGAAGCAGTTCGGGTTCGCTCGCCCCCAGGTTCGCCTGCTTAACAAACATCGCAAAACGGCCCATGTCATGGTTGCCGAGGAAGGTCGGAAGCTCCTGCGCCCCGCCTGCTCCGCCCTTGTAGAGCGCATCGCCGTCGAACAGCTTCGCGAACTGTTCTGTGCCTTTCGTCCCGCTCACCGCATCGATCGCCGCGCGCGCGAAACCGAAGTCGAGAACCGCCGGGAGGCCCGCTGCATGCGTGTACCAGGCGAGCGCGCCCGGATCGACGGCATCGACATAGACTTCGCCGAAGATGTGGAAATTCGGAATGCCGCGCGCCTTCGCGCGCGCCAGCATCGCGGGCACGAACGCCTGCCAGAATTCGGGGTTCACATGCTTCGCGGTATCGATGCGGAAACCGTCGATCCCGAATTCGTCGATCCAGCGGCCGTAGATGTCGATGAAGCCCTCGACGACGCGCGGATTCTCGGTCGCAAGGTCGTCGAGCCCGGCGAAGTCGCCATAGAGCGATGATTCGCCGACCCAGTCGCTGTTGCCGCGATTATGGTAGTAAATCGGGTCGTTGAGCCAGGCGGGGACCTTCACCTTCTCCTCGCCCTTCGGCACGACGGGCGTATAGGCAAACGCCGGATCGGTCAGTTTCTGCCAGTTGCCGGCGTCGGCGACATGGTCGCCCGCGAAACCCGGATTGATCGGCGCGCCGTTCACGCCGCCGCGCCGCGAAGCGGGATAATCGGCGAGGCTGCGATAGCGGAAGCCTTCCCCCGCGCCCTCCTTATAGGTGATGACGTCGGCGGTGTGGTTGGCGATGATGTCCATATAGACCTTCATCCCCCGCGCGTGCGCCGCATCGACGAACGTCTTGAATTCCGCATTGGTGCCGAAATGCGGATCGACCTGTGTGAAGTCGGTCACCCAATAGCCGTGATAGCCCGCGCTCTCGTCGCCTTTCGCTCCCTGCACCGGCTTGTTCTTGAAGATCGGCGCGAACCAGATCGCGGTGACCCCCAGGCCCTCGATATAATCGAGCCGTTTCGTGAGCCCCGCAAGGTCGCCGCCGTGGAAGAAGCCCTTGGCCGAAGGGTCGTAACCGGTCGCGAGCCGGTCGCCCTTGAGCCCACCCCGGTCATTCTTCGGATCGCCATTCTCGAAACGGTCGGGAAGGACGAAATAGATCACCTCGTCTTCGGGCGGCCGCTGGCGGAAATCGCTGGCCGGTCCCGCGGCGCCGAGGGTCATTGCGAGTATCGATGCCAAAAGGCTCATGCGGGCACTCCTGCCGCGCAATGCTGCGCGATAAAATCCTCGTGGGCGGGTAGCTGCGACGCAGTGCGCGCGACGATCGTTTCCACATCGGCGAAAAAACCCGCCAGCTCGTCGCGCGTCAGCTGGTCGGCCATCGGGTGATAGCCGCGCGGCACGATATTCTGGCCGGTCAGGACCTGGAACCAACCGATTTCGACGAACAGCTCGTCGGCTTCGCGGACGATCTGGCCCTGACTGCGGAACAGCGCGATCTTCTGCGCCAGCGTATCGGGGATCGCCATCTCGCGGCAGCGGATCCAGAAGGGCGAGTCGGTGCGCTCGTTCGCGTGATAGTGGAGAATGACGAAGTCGCGGACGCGCTCGTAGTCGAAGCGGACGCGCCGGTTATAGGCATCGATATTGGCGGCGTCGAAATCGCGGTCGGGAAAATGCGCGAGCAGCTTGGCGATGCCGTTCTGGATCAGGTGGATGCTCGTCGATTCAAGCGGCTCGAGAAAACCCGAAGCGAGGCCGAGCGCGACGACATTGGCGTTCCACGCCTGCTTGCGCATGCCCGTCCTGAAGCGCAACGTCCGCGGGTCGGCGAGCGGGCGGCCTTCGATATTGGCGAGCAGGGTTGCGGTCGCTTCATCCTCGCTGATGAAATCGCTGCAAAAGACATGCCCGTTGCCGGTCCGGTGCTGGAGCGGGATGCGCCACTGCCAGCCGGCCTTGTGCGCAATCGCCCGCGTATAGGGCCGCGCCGGGCCGACATTTTCGCTCGGCACCGCGATCGCGCGGTCGCAGGGGAGCCACTGCGTCCAATCCTCGAACCCGGTTTCGAGCGCACCTTCGATCAGCAGCGCGCGAAAGCCCGAACAGTCGATGAAAAGCTCGCCTTCGATCGCGGAGCCATTTTCCAGCACGACGGCTTCGACATGGCCGCTTTCGCCGCCCCGCCGGACGCTGGCAATCTTGCCTTCGGTGCGTTCGACCCCGGCCGCCTCGGACACCTTGCGCAGATAGGCCGCATAGAGCGCGGCGTCGAAATGAAAGGCGTAGGCGATGCCGTCGAGGCTGGTGTTCGGGATTTGCGGCAGCCGTGCAAAGCGGTTCTGCCGCCCTGCGGTTTCGTTCAGCGAATAATCGCCGAGCCGACCCGCGGCACCCTCATTCCGGCCGCGAAGCCAATATTGCTGGAACGGCAGCATGCCGAGGCTGCGGCCGATCTGGCCGAAGGCGTGCGTATAGACGTCGCCGATCCGGCCCCAATCGTGAAACTGGATGCCGAGCTTGAACGTCCCGCCCGTTTCGCGGATGAACTCATTCTCGTCGATGCCGATCAGCGCGTTGAACAGGCGGATCGCGGGGATCGTCGCCTCGCCGACCCCGACGGTGCCGATCTCGTCGCTTTCGACCAGGTGGATCGACAGATTGTCCATCGTTCGCGACAGCGCCGCGGCGGCCATCCAGCCCGCGGTTCCGCCGCCGACGATGACGACCTTCGTGATGCGGCTGTCGCCCACCCTGTTCCTTCCCTTTCGTCCGGAAGCGGGCCGGACTTGCCGGCCGGCCCGCCGATCCCGTCAGAACTTATAGGTGATGCCGGCCATGAAGTTGCGACCATAATTCTGATAGTCGCGGATCTGGCGCGGGTCGTTGTTGTAATAGGTCACGAACGGCTCGTTGGTCAGGTTCGACGCCTGGAACAGGATGCCCAGCCCTTCGAGCGCGCCGCTCTGGAAGGTATAGCCGATCTGCGCGTCGACGACGAATTCGCTCTTTGCCATGAACATGTCGCGCGCGAGGCTGATCGTCGACACCTCGGCAAGGAACTTCGAACGATAACGACCCGACGCCCGCACTTGGAAGCCGTCCTTTTCGAAATAGGCGGTTCCGTTGATGACCCATTTCGACAGGCCGGGCATCGAGATCGGATCCTCGCCACCTTCGCGCACGCGGCTCTTGGTATAGGAGGCGCTGCCGAGCACGCCGAAGCCGTCGAGCGACTGGGTGAAATTGGCGAAGGGCAACGAGAAGGAGGCTTCGGCGCCATAGATGCGCCCGGCGTTGCCGTTCAGCCACTGCTTGCTGAGGCCGGCGCGCGTGCCGACCGTTCCGCCATCGGGGACCTCGAAATCGGTGAAGTCGAACGGATTGACCTGCCGATAGATGTAATTTTCGAGATATTTGTAAAAGCCGCCGATCGAGACATAGCCGCCCTGCCCGAAATATTTCTCGAGCCCGATATCGACCGTGTCGGCCATCAGCGGACGCAGCCGTGCGTTGCCGAGGTCGAGCGACCAGGGCGAGGCGTTGACGTCGGTGTTGTTGCGCTTCGACGTGTCGAAATTGACGCCGCCGCCGGGCTTCAGCTGATCCATGCGCGCACGTGCCAGCACGCGGGCGGCGCCGAAGCGCAGGAAAGTGTTGTCGGCAAATTCGACCGACAGGTTCAGGCTCGGCAGGATGTCGGTATATTTGGTACCGTCGGTGACGGGGGTCGACTGGGTCACGCCGCCGACGACCTGCGCATAGAAGCTCGATCCCGTCTGGTCCGAGTGGACGATCTGGACGCCGACATTGCCGCGGATCGGCGTACTGCCCGCATCGGCGTCGAAATTCGCCTGCACGAAGCCGGTGAGCACCTTTTCGCGGATCGTATAGTCGTTGAACACACGCGCCGGATCGAAGCCCGCGCCGTCGGTCAGCGTATAATTGCCGTCGTTATAGTAACGCCAGCTGTCGAACGCGACCATGCCCGGGATGCCGATGAAGTCGAGCGACACCGGATCATAGAGATAGTCGGCGGGTACGGCGGTATTCGCGGGATAATTTTCGCTGGTCAGCACGAAACCGCGGTCGTCGAGGCTCTTCTTGCGGTCCGAATAATTGGCGCCGACACGGATGCTGCTGAGCACGCCGTCCAGTTCCTGCGTCGCCTGCACGCGCAGCGATTTCAGTTCGTCCTTGATACGCGGCGTGTTGACGAAACCGTCCTGGCAGTTGGGCACCGCGCCGCCGCAGCTGTTCCAGCCCTGCGGGTCGGTGATCACGAACAGATTGGGGTCGGAATAGTCGAGCGACGGGTCGAACATGATGCCGCCCTTGCGGCGCATCTCGAAGCCCAGCGCGGTTTCGCGTGCACCGACGCCTGCGCCGCGGCCGGTGCCGAGATAGATTTCGAGATTTTCCTCGGTCTTCTTGACCCGCGAATAGCCAAGATCGAGTTCGAGCGTCAGCTTCTCGTTCGGTTTGAACTGCGTGTTCCAGCCGCCGGCGATTATCGTCGAGTTGCGGTGGACGACGTCGTTGCGCATCACCGCCTCGGTGCCCGTCCACACACCCTTCGTCACGAGCCCGTCCTCGATCGTGAAGCCCGGCTGGAGCGTCGAATTGCCCCAGAAAAGCGGGAATTCGATGCCGCGCAGGCGCTGCTCGTCCTTGAACTTCGACCAATAGCCGTCGATCGTCGTGTGAAACTTGTCGCTCGGCTGCCATTCGACGACCGCCATCACGCCGTCGCGCTTGAGCTCGTTCGATTTCACATAGGGCTTGGCGCCGCCGATGATGAAGCCGGTGTTCGTGCCATCGGTCGCCTCGGGGTAGCCCCACGCGTTGAAACGCTCTTCGGCGGTCGGCGACTGCATGCGTGCATAGCCGATCGCCCAGCCGAGCGTGCCGTCGGCATTCTGGTCGATGTACGAGATATTGGCGCGGTAGCCCTTGTTCGAAATATCGGGGTTGAGCTTGCCGAGGTCGTTGATTTCGAAGCGCGCCCCGGCCGCGATCGCGCGCTTGCCATAGGCGAGCGGACGCACCGTGCGCATGTCGATCGTGCCGCCGATCGCCTGCCCGATCAGCGACGCGTCGGGGGTCTTGTAAACGATGGCGCCGTTGAGCAGTTCGGACGGATATTGGTCGAGCTCGACGCCGCGGTTGTTGTTCGCCGAAACCTGTTCGCGGCCGTTGAGCAGCGTCGTGGTAAAATCGGGGGCGAGGCCGCGGATCGACACGACATTGGCGCGGCCATCGAGGCGCTGCGTCGCGAGGCCCGGCAGGCGCGAGAGCGATTCGGCGATCGAGAGGTCGGGCAGCTTGCCGATATCTTCGGCCGAGACGACCTCAACGATCGAGGTGCTGTTCTTCTTCGCCTGGACCGAATTGTTGATCGCGCTGCGGATGCCGCTGACGACGATCTCGCCTTCGGCCGGCGCCTCATCGACGGGGGCCGTGCCGGCGTCTTGCGCCATCGCGGCGCCGGGCATGAAAGCGGTCAAGGCAAGGCCGAGCGCGATGGCGCTGGCACCGCGGCGAAGATTGGTCGGCATGGTCATAGTGGCTCCCCTGGCACGGACGGGCGGTCTTGACCCATGCACCGGGAGGGGGGCCGCAAGGCGTCCGTCAGGCTCCTCTCCGGCACGTGGGCTTTACCCATCTTGAGCCTCGCAATTGAAACCAATCACGCCGCGCCGCCATAGGGTATACGTATACGCATAATATGCAGTGGGGTACCGTGTCGCCGAAATGTCACGCTTTTGCGCCTGTCGCCGCGGCATCGGGGCCCATGCAAATTCTTGGCATCGACCGGACCAATCGCTAGGCTCGCAGCAAGGCAGCCGCCAGCGACAAGGCCGCCATGACCGGGAGACGAGCATGGGGCGCCAGCCCTCCGCCAAGCCGACGAGCTTCGATATCGCCTATCTGGCGGGCGTCTCGCAGCCCACCGTGTCGCGTGCGCTGCGCGGCAGCAAATCGGTGAGCGCGGCGACGCGCGCGAACATCGAACGCATCGCGCGCGAACTCAACTACACCGTCGACAAGAACGCCTCGAGCCTGCGCTCGCAGCGCACGCACACGCTTGCCCTGCTCTTCTTCGAGGACCCGACTCCCGACCAGTCGATGATCAACCCCTTCTTCCTGTCGATGCTCGGATCGATCACGCGCCAATGCGCGCTGCGCGGCTATGACCTGCTCATCAGTTTCCAGCAGATGCACAACGACTGGCACGTCGCCTATCAGGACAGCCACCGCTCCGACGGCATCATCCTCCTCGGCTACGGCGACTATCAACTCTATCGTTCAAAGCTCGAGCATCTGGTCGAAATGGACACCAAGTTCGTGCGCTGGGGATCGGTGTCGGACGACAGCATCGGGCTGACCGTCGGGTCGGACAATGTCGGCGCGGGGGTGCAGGCGGGCCGGCACCTGATCGAGATCGGGCGGCGCACCATCGCCTTCCTCGGCGATGCGTCGGACCATGCGCCCGAATTCCAGGACCGCTACGCCGGGCTGTGCCGGGCGATGAAGGCGGCGGGGCTGTCGCCCGACCCCGCGTTGCAGCGCGACGCGGTATCGTCCGAGGAATCGGGCCACGCCGCGGCGCGCGCGCTGCTCGCGAGCGGGCGGTCTTTCGACGCCATTTTCGCGGCAAGCGACCTGATCGCGATCGGCGCGATGCGCGCGCTGACCGAAGCGGGACTTCGCTTGCCGCACGATGTTGCGATCATCGGCTTCGACGACATCCCGGCCGCCAACCTCACCTCGCCGACGCTGACCACCGTGATGCAGGATATGAAGAGCGCTGGCGAACTGCTTGTCGACGCGCTGCTCCGCCGCCTCGACGACCTCCCCGTCGAGCGCGCAGTCCTGCCCACACGATTGATCAAGCGGCAGAGCACCGCGGTTTAACGTATTCGTATACGCACCCGCCGCGCGGCTTGCCCTCGCTCCCCCGCGCTGCAATCTTCGCGGCGCGCGAGCCGCATCAGCCGCCGCCGGGGAGAGTGAGATGGAAAAGCCGCGGCAGGGCTTTCGGGGCCTGTGGAACATCAGCTTCGGTTTTCTGGGAATCCAGATCGGCTTCGCGCTGCAAAATGCGAACATGAGCCGCATCTTCCAGACGCTCGGCGCCGAACTCGAATCGCTGCCCGCGCTGTGGATCGCCGCGCCGCTCACCGGCCTGCTCGTCCAGCCGGTCATCGGCCATATGTCCGACCGCACCTGGCTCGGACGCCTCGGGCGCCGCCGCCCCTATTTCCTCGCCGGCGCGATCCTCGCCGCGCTCGCGCTGTTCATCATGCCCGAATCCTCGGTGCTCTGGTTCTCGGTGCTGATGCTCTGGGTGCTCGATGCGTCGATCAATGTTTCGATGGAGCCGTTTCGCGCCTTTGTCGGCGACATGCTGCGCCGCGACCAGCACAGCATCGGCTATGCGGTACAGACCTTCTTCATCGGCGTCGGCGCGGTCGCAGGATCGGCCTTTCCCTGGCTGCTCGACCAGTTCGGCATCGCCAACACCGCGCCGCCGGGGTCGATCCCCGACACGGTGCGCTACAGCTTCTGGGCCGGCGGCCTCGCTTTCTTCCTTTCGGTGCTGTGGACCGTTCTCACGACGCGCGAATATTCGCCCGAAGACATGGCGGCCTTCGCCGAGAGCGATACCGTCGCCGACAGCCCCGACACCCTCCGCCTGCTCGCTGCGCGCGGCTTCACCGGCAGCGCGATTTGGGCGGCCGCCGGCCTTGCCATTGCCTTCCTTGTCGCCGAGTTCCGCCTCGAAAAGGAAATGTATCTGCTCGCCACGCTCGTCGCGGGCTATGGCCTCGCCAGCGCGACCGCGATCGCGCTCGCGCGTGCGGGGCGCAGCAACAACATGCTCGCGCATATCGTCGGCGATTTCGCGGGCATGCCGCCGGTGATGAAGAAACTCGCGCTGGTGCAATTCTTCAGCTGGTCGGCGCTGTTCATCATGTGGATCAACACCACGCCGGTGGTCGCGCAATATATGTTCGGCAGCAGCGATCCCGCGTCGCCCGCCTACCAGGCAGGGGGAAACTGGGTCGGCGTCCTGTTCGCCGCCTATAACGCCGTTGCGGCGATCGCCGCGCTCACCCTCCTCCCCTGGCTGTCGCGGCGCGTCGGGCAGGCGCGCACGCACATGATCTGCCTGCTCGTCGGCGCGGCGGGGTTCGCGAGCTTCCTTTTCCTGCGCGACCCGCAAGCGCTGCTCGTGTCCGAAATCGCGATCGGCATCGCCTGGGCGTCGATCCTCGCCATGCCCTATGCGATCCTCGCCTCGAACCTGCCGCAGGCCAAGCTCGGCATTTATATGGGACTGTTCAACATCTTCGTCGTCGTGCCGCAGCTGCTGGTCGCGACGGTGATGGGGCAGGTCATGAAAGCGCTCTTCCCCGGCGAGCCTGTCTACACGATGGGTTTCGCGGCGGCGGCATGGGTGATCGCGGCCATCGCGATGCTGCGCATCGTCCCGATGGTTCCCCACGGGAACAGCGCAGTCACGGCCCCGCGTTGAATTCGGCCACCAGATCGAAACGGTCGCCGCGGAACAATTGCCGGACATGCGTGACGACGCGGCCCGCGCGCCACGTCGTGCGGTCGAGTTCGAGGCACGCCGCGCCGGGACCGATCCCCAGCAGCGCCGCCTCCTTTCGCACCGGGTTCACCGCCCGGATGACGTGCCGCGCCTGCGTCCAGGGGATATGACCGAGCAGCCAGGTTCCCGGCGCCTCCTTCGCGAAGTCCGCCCCCGCCGCCGCGGGCACTTCACCGAGCGCGATGAAGCGGCGTTCGAGCGCGAAGGGCTCGCCCGCCGCCCGGTGCACGCCCTCGATCCGCAACGCCGGTCCGGCAAACAGGTCGTCAGCCGCGTCCGCAGCTTCGAGCGACGCCAACTCCCAGCAATAGGCCTCGCCGCGCGCCGCGATCAGCTCGGCAAGGTCGGGCACCGTCATCACCGCCGAATGGACTGGCGGATGCGCCACGAAAGTCCCCGCCTTGCGGCGCCGCTCGACCAGCCCCGAGGCGGCGAGTTCGCCGAGCGCCTTGCTCACCGTCGCGCGCGCGCAGCCATAGCGCGCCGCGAGTTCCTGTTCGGTGGGCACGCGGTCGCCGGGGCGCCACTCGCCCGACTGGATCGAGGCGGCGATCTCTTCGCGGATGCGCCGTGCGGGGTTCACGCGAGCAACCGCGCGACGCACGCGCGATAGGCGGCGGCGATGGGTTCGGCATCGACATGACGACCCTTCTCGACGCATTTGACGCCCGCGCGCCACACGCCGTCGATCGCGCCTGCGCGCGCGGCGAAAATCCAGCGATCGAGTAAGGTCGCATCGTCGGTCCCGGCAAAGGCGGGATGATCGAGGTCGAGCGACACGATGTCGGCGGCATGGCCGACGGCGAGACCCGCGGACACGCCGAGCGCGTGCGCGCCCCCCGTCACCGCATGTCCGAACAGGTTCGCCCCGACGAACGGCGCGTCCTCGCGCGCCAGCAACGCGCGTGCGCGCTGCGCCAGCCGCTGCGAATATTCGAGCGCGCGCAGTTCCTGCGCCGCGTCGACGAGGATGTTGCTGTCGGTGCCGATCCCGAAACGCCCGCTCGCAGCGAGGTAATCGACCGCCGGGAAGATGCCGTCGCCCAGATTGCCTTCGGTGATCGGGCACAGCCCCGCGACCGCGCCGCTCGCGGCGAGCCGCACCACTTCGCGCTCGTCGAGATGCGTCGAATGGATCAGGCACCAGCGTTCGTCGACCCCGGTGTTGTCGAGCAGCCATTCGACCGGCCGCGCGCCGCTCCACGCGACGCAATCGGCGACCTCCTTCACCTGCTCGGCGGCGTGGATATGCACCGGCCCCGTCGGCGACATGGTCAGCAATGCGGTCAGTTCTTCGGGCGTCACCGCGCGCAGCGAGTGCGGCGCGACCCCCAAATTCGCGTCGCCCGACAGCTTCGACCGCGAAGCGCCGAGAAGCTTGGCAAAGCCGTCGATGTCATTGAGGAAGCGCCGCTGGCCGGGGCTCGGCGCCGCGGCGCCGAAGTTGCCGTGCGCATAGAAAACGGGAAGCAGCGTCAGCCCGATCCCCGTCGCCGCGCTCGCCTGCGCAATCGCCCCCGCCATCTCGGCCGGGTCGGCATAGGCCGCGCCTGCCGGATCGTGATGCAGGTAATGAAACTCGCCGACGCGCGTGAAGCCCGTTTCGAGCATCTCGGCATAGGCCTGCGCGGTGATCGCCGCGACATCCTCGGGCGTCAGCCGGTCGAGGAAGCGGTACATGATCTCGCGCCAGCTCCAGAAATTGTCGTCGGGACGGCTGCGGCGCTCCGAAAGCCCCGCCATCCCGCGCTGGAAGCCGTGGCTGTGGACGTTGCATAGCCCCGGCAGGCCGACGCGGTGACGATCGTCGCCCTCGGCCGCCTCGACCCCGACCTCGACCTTCGCAATCCGGCCGTCGGCGATGTGCAGGCGCACGTCCTTTTTCCAATCGTTGCGAAGCCACGCGCGTTCGAACCAGAGAGAAGTCATCGTCCGTCCTCATATTATGTCTAGACATAATGGCGCATTCGAACGACACTGTCCAGATGGAGCAGATCTGGATCAACGCCCGACTCGCAACGATGGCCGACGACGCACTCGGCCTGATCGACGATGGCGTCGTGGCGGCAGCGAATGGCCGGATCGTCTACGCTGGCCCCGCCGACGGCGCCCCGGCGACCGCGCAAAAGGTCGTCGACTGCGAAGGCCGGCTGATCACCCCGGGCCTGATCGACTGCCACACGCACCTCGTCCACGGCGGCAACCGCGCGAACGAATGGGCGATGCGCCTCGAAGGCGCGAGCTATGAAGAGATTGCCCGTGCGGGCGGCGGCATCGTCTCGACAATGCGCGCGACGCGCGAAGCTAGCGAAGATGATCTTATCGCAAGCGCCCTGCCCCGCCTCGACGCATTGATCGCCGAGGGCGTCACGACGATCGAAATCAAGTCGGGCTACGGGCTTTCGACCGACGACGAGCTCAAGATGCTGCGCGCCGCGCGCGCGCTCGGCGAGCACCGCAACATCCGCGTCGAGCCGACCTTCCTCGGCGCCCATGCGCTGCCCCCCGAACATAAGGGCGACAGCGACGCCTATATCGACCTCGTCGTCGGCGAGATGATCCCCGCCGCCGCGCCGCTCGCGACCGCGGTCGACGCCTTTTGCGAAGGCATCGGCTTCTCGCCCGCGCAATGCGAGCGCGTGATCGAGGCGGCCAAGGCGCACGGCCTCGCGGTCAAGCTCCACGCCGAACAATTGTCGGCGCTCCACGGCAGCGCACTCGCCGCGCGGCACGGCGCGCTCTCAGCCGACCATCTCGAACATGCGACCGACGACGATGTCCGCGCGATGGCCGCGGCGGGCACCGTCGCGGTGCTGCTTCCCGGCGCCTATTATTTCATGCGCGAGACCAAATTGCCGCCGATCGACGCGATGCGCCGCCACGGGACGCGCATCGCGCTCGCGACCGACAACAACCCCGGCACCTCGCCGACGACTTCGCTGCTGCTGATGCTCAACATGGGCGCGACCTTGTTCGGGCTGACGGTGGTCGAAGCGCTGCGCGGCGTCACGGTCAACGCCGCCGCCGCGCTCGGCCTGTCCGCCGAAACCGGCACGCTCGAGCCCGGCAAGGCGTGCGACCTCGCGATCTGGGACGTCACCGACCCCGCCGAGCTGGTCTACCGCATCGGCTTCAACCCGCTTCACCAACGCATCAAGGACGGACAATGATCATCACCCCCGGCGCCATGACGCTCGCCGACTGGCGCGAAATCTATGAGGGCGCGAGCGCCGAATTGAGCGACGGCGCATGGGACGCGATCGACGCGAGCGCCGCCGCGGTCGCGCGCATCGTCGCGAAGGGCGCGCCCGTCTACGGCATCAACACCGGCTTCGGAAAGCTCGCGAGCGTCCGCATCGCCGACGACGAGCTGTCGACGCTCCAGCGCAATATTGTGCTCAGCCACGCCGCGGGCACCGGCGCGCCGTCGCCCGCCCCCATCGTGCGGCTGATGATGGCGCTCAAGCTCGCGAGCTTCGGCATGGGCGCCTCGGGCGTGCGCCGCGAGACGGTCGCGATGATCGAAGCGATGCTCGAACTGGGCCTCACTCCCGTCGTCCCGTCGCAGGGTTCGGTCGGCGCGAGCGGCGACCTCGCGCCGCTGTCGCACATGGCCGCGGCGATGATCGGCGTCGGCGAAATCGAGGTCGGCGGCCAGACCCTGCCCGCCGCCGACGCGCTGGCGCAGGCTGGCCTCGTCTCGCTCGACCTCGGCCCCAAGGAAGGGCTCGCGCTGCTCAACGGCACGCAATTCTCGACCGCCAACGCGCTCGCCGGCCTGTTCCGCGCCGAAACCATCTTCCGCTCGGCGCTGATTACCGGCGCGCTCTCGACCGAGGCGGCCAAAGGCTCCGACGCACCCTTCGACGCGCGCATCCATGCGCTGCGCGGCCATGCCGGGCAGCGCGAGGTCGGCGATACGTTGCGCACGCTGATGGCGGGATCAGCGATCCGTGCCTCGCACGCTATCGACGATCCGCGCGTGCAGGACCCCTATTGCCTCCGCTGCCAGCCGCAGGTGATGGGCGCCGCCCTCGACCTGCTCCGGCAGGCCGGCACGACACTGGGCATCGAGGCCAACGGCGTGTCGGACAACCCGCTGATCTTCGCCGACACCGACGAGGCGCTGTCGGGCGGCAATTTCCACGCTGAGCCCGTCGCCTTCGCCGCCGACATGATCGCGATGGCATTGTGCGAGATCGGGTCGATTTCGGAGCGCCGCATCGCGATGCTCGTCGACCCCGCGCTCTCGGGTCTCCCCGCCTTCCTCACCCCGCGCCCCGGCCTCAATTCGGGCTTCATGATCCCGCAGGTTACCGCCGCCGCGCTCGTCAGCGAGAACAAGCAGCGCGCCTATCCCGCGAGCGTCGACTCGATCCCGACCTCGGCAAATCAGGAAGACCATGTCTCGATGGCCGCGCACGGCGCGCGCCGCCTGCTCGACATGGCCGACAATGCCAGCGCGGTGATCGGCATCGAACTGCTCGCGGCGTGCCAGGGGATCGATTTCCACGCGCCGCTGAAATCGAGCGACGCGCTCGAAGCCGCGCACCGGCACCTCCGCGCCGCGGTCCCGACGCTCGAAGACGACCGGCATTTCCATCCCGACATGGAAGCCGCGACCGCATTGATCCGCACGGGCAGCCTCGTCGTCGCGGTTCCCGCGCGCCTGCCGGGACTCGCCTGATGGACTGGCTGCGCGTCCATCGCGGCGACGCGCCGCTCATCCTCGCCTTCCCGCACGGCGGCACCGAGCTCGCCGGGCTCGACGACCAGTTCGTTTCGCCCTGGCGCGCACAGCTCGACACCGACTGGTGGATTGCCGAACTTTACGCCTTCGCCGCCGACCTCGGCGCAACATTGGTCGCGACCGACATCTCGCGCAGTGTGATCGACATGAACCGCGACCCGTCGGGCGTGTCGCTCTATCCCGGACAGGCGACAACCGAGCTGTGCCCGACCACGACCTTCGACGGCGAGCCGCTCTATCGCTTCGGCGGCCCCGACGAGACCGAGATCACGCAGCGCCTCCACCTTTATCACCGGCCGTATCACGAAGCGCTCGCGGGCGAGATCGACCGGCTGAAGGCGCAGCATGGCCGCATCGTCCTCTACGACGCGCACTCGATCCGCAGCCATGTGCCGCGCCTGTTCGACGGCGAGCTCCCGCAATTCAACATCGGCAGCAACGATAGCGCGACCTGCGCCCCCGAACTCGAAACCGTGATCGCGAACATCTGCGCGGCGAGCGGCCACAGCCATGTCGTCAACGGCCGCTTCAAGGGCGGCTGGACGACGCGCCACTATGGCCGCCCCGAAGAAGGCGTGCACGCGATCCAGATGGAACTCGCGCAGCGCGGTTACATGACCGAATCCGCCGCGCTGACCGAAACCGCGCCGCTCGCCCCCAATCCCGCGATCCGGCCCGTGCTGGAGCAAGTGATCAGCGCGACCCTCGATTTTGCGAAAGGAAAAGCATGACCCGCCCCCTCAATCAGAGGCTCGACAACAGCCGCGTGATCCGCCCGGCAACCGGCCCCGAGATCAGCGCGAAAAGCTGGCTCACCGAGGCCCCGATGCGGATGCTGATGAACAACCTTCATCCCGACGTCGCCGAGGCGCCGCACGAGCTCGTCGTCTATGGCGGCATCGGCCGCGCCGCGCGCGACTGGGAAAGCTACGACCGGATCGTCGAGACGCTGAAGCGGCTCGAAGGCGACGAGACTTTGCTCATCCAGTCGGGCAAGCCCGTCGGCGTCTTCCGCACCCACGAAAATGCCCCGCGCGTGCTGCTCGCCAATTCGAACCTCGTCCCCGAATGGGCGAATTGGGAGCATTTCCACGAGCTCGATAAAAAGGGCCTGATGATGTACGGCCAGATGACCGCGGGCAGCTGGATCTACATCGGCAGCCAGGGCATCGTTCAGGGCACCTACGAAACCTTCGTCGAAATGGGCCGCCAGCATTATGGTGGCAGCCTCGCCGGACGCTGGCTCCTCACCGCCGGCCTCGGCGGCATGGGCGGCGCGCAGCCGCTCGCCGCGGTGATGGCGGGCGCGAGCTGCCTCGCGATCGAATGCCAGCCGAGCCGCATCGAGATGCGCCTGCGCACCGGCTATCTCGACAAGCAGGCCTCATCCATCGACGCGGCGATCGCGATGATCGAAGCAAGCCATGCCGAGGGCAAGCCCGTGTCGGTCGGCCTGCTCGGCAACGCCGCCGAGATCCTGCCCGAGATCGTCCGCCGCGGCATCCGCCCCGACCTCTTGACCGACCAGACCTCGGCGCACGACCCGGTCAACGGGTACCTCCCCGCGGGCTGGACCCTCGACCAATGGTTTTCGAAGCGCGAGAGCGATCCGGCCGCGGTCGCCAAGGCCGCGAAAGCATCGATGGCGGTGCATGTGCAGGCGATGCTCGACCTGCAAGCCGCGGGGGTGCCGACGACCGACTATGGCAACAACATCCGCCAGATGGCGAAGGACGAGGGCGTCGAAAATGCCTTCGATTTCCCCGGCTTCGTCCCCGCCTATGTCCGCCCACTCTTCTGCCGCGGCATCGGTCCCTTCCGCTGGGCGGCGCTGTCGGGCGATCCCGAGGACATCTACAAGACCGACGCCAAGGTGAAGGAGCTGCTCCCCGACAACAAGCACCTCCACAACTGGCTCGACATGGCGCGCGAGAAAATCCAGTTCCAAGGCCTGCCCGCGCGCATCTGCTGGGTCGGACTCGGCGACCGCCACCGCCTCGGCCTCGCCTTCAACCAGATGGTCGCGTCGGGCGAGCTTAAAGCGCCCGTCGTGATCGGCCGCGACCATCTCGACTCGGGCTCGGTCGCCTCGCCGAACCGCGAGACCGAGGCGATGCGTGACGGATCGGACGCGGTTTCGGACTGGCCCTTGCTCAACGCGCTCCTCAACACCGCATCGGGCGCGACCTGGGTGTCGCTCCATCATGGTGGCGGCGTCGGCATGGGCTATTCGCAGCACAGCGGCATGGTGATCGTCGCCGACGGCACGCCCGAAGCCGCGAAGCGCCTCGAACGCGTGCTGTGGAACGATCCCGGCACCGGCGTGATGCGCCACGCCGACGCGGGATACGAGATCGCGATCGACTGCGCGCGCGAGAAAGGGCTCGACCTGCCCTCCATCTGACATTTGTTTCAGTTGCACCGAAACAGCTTCGCATTCTAAGGCTCTCCCCGACGATCAGGGGAGAGCCGAAAGCCGATGTCCGAAGCCCAGCCGCAGAGCTTTCCCGAAATCCGCGACGCGGTGCGCCGCCTGTGCGCCGGTTTCCCCGGCGAATATTGGCAACGGCTCGATCGCGACCGCATCTATCCGACCGAGTTCGTCCGTACGCTCACCGAAGCGGGTTTCCTCTCGGTTCTAATCCCCGAAGCCTATGGCGGATCGGGCCTCGGGCTCGGCGCCGCGACCGCGGTGCTCGAGGAAATCCACCGGTCGGGCTGCAACGGCGGCGCCTGCCACGCGCAGATGTACACGATGGGAACCTTGCTCAAGCACGGCTCCGAAGCGCAGAAGCAGACCTATTTGCCCGCGATCGCCAGCGGCGAGCTGCGCCTGCAAGCCTTCGGCGTCACCGAACCGACCGCGGGCACCGACACGACGCGCATCCGCACCTTCGCGAAGCGGGTCGGCGACAAATATATCGTCAACGGCCAGAAAATCTGGATCAGCCGCGCCGAACATTCGGACCTGATGGTCCTCCTGTGCCGCACCACCCCGCGCGAGGAATGCGCAAAACCATCGGACGGGATGAGCGTCCTGCTCGTCGATATGCGCGAGGCGCAGGGTAACGGCCTGACGATCCGCCCCGTCCGCACGATGCTCAACCATGCAACGACCGAACTCTTCTTCGACGATCTCGAAGTCCCGGCCGCGAACCTGATCGGCGAGGAAGGCAAGGGCTTTCGCTATATCCTTTCGGGCATGAACGCCGAGCGCATCCTGATCGCGTCCGAATGTATCGGCGACGGGCGCTTCTTCATCGACCGCGCGACCGCTTATGCGAAAGACCGGTCGGTTTTCGGCCGCGCGATCGGCGAGAATCAGGGTATCCAGTTCCCGATCGCGCGCGCCTATGTCCAGATCGCCGCCGCCGCCGAAATGGTCGACAAGGCGGCGCGGCTATTCGACGCAGGGCAGGATGGCGGGACCGAGGCGAATATGGCGAAGATGCTCGCGTCGGAGGCGAGCTGGTACGCCGCCGACATGTGCATCCAGACGCACGGCGGCTTCGGCTTTGCCGAGGAATATGACATCGAGCGCAAGTTCCGCGAGACGCGCCTTTATCAGGTCGCGCCGATCAGCACGAATTTGATCCTGAGCCATGTCGCGACCCACGCGCTCGGTCTTCCCAAGAGTTTCTGATGGAGGATTATTCCGCCTGGGTCGGCCGCAGCGAAACGCGCGAGGATATCGCCACCATCGCGCCGCTCCGCGGACTTGCCGCGCTGCTCGACCATGACGCGGTTCCGGATATCGTCCCGCCGCTCGGCCACTGGCTCTATTTCCTGCCCGACGCGCGCCAGTCGGTCATCGGCGCCGACGGCCACCCGCGCCGCGATGAGCATAGTCTGCTGCCGCCCGTACCGCTGCCCCGCCGGATGTGGGCGGGAAGCCGCATCGAATATCTGTCGCCGGTCGCGGTCGGCGCCGCGCTCACCCGCGTCACCACCATCGACGCGATCAAACCCAAGCGCGGCGCGAGCGGCGACCTCCTGTTCGTCACGCTGCGCCACGATATCGCGGCGGACGGCGTGGCGGCGATCCGCGAAGAGCAGGACATCGTCTTTCGCGCGCCCGCAGGGGCGTCGGCACCGTCCCCCGTGGCCGTCGCTCCCGCGATACCCGACTCCAGCGACGCGACGCGCAGCGTCGTTCCCGATCCGGTGATGCTGTTCCGCTACTCGGCGCTCACCTTCAACGCGCATCGTATCCATTACGATCGCGACTATGCGCGCGACGTCGAGGGTTATGCGGGACTCGTCGTCCATGGCCCGCTGATCGCGACGCTGCTGATGGACCACTTTCTGCGTGTCGGCCCCGGCGCCGCGCCGCGCCATTTCCGCTTTCGCGCCGAAGCGCCGCTGATCGACGGGGCACCTTTCGACCTGTGCCTCGCGCACGAAGGCGCGGGGGCGCGGCTGTGGGCGCGCGACGCGGCGGGACGGGCGACGATGCGCGCCGACGTGACGGTCTGACGCCGCGCAATCCTCCCACCGATATCATCTGGGTATTTCTCCACCCCCGACATTGCCAATTCGCAAAGCGGTTCGCGTCGCGGCGGATCATGATCGCCTTGTTCGCACCGATGCGGACGGAGTCGGGGAGGATCCGCATCAGCCATGCCATGGGGCATCGCGAGCCATCCCCTTTTTGAGAGGAAATAGTCATGATCAAGAAAGTCATGCTTGCGGTGTCGGCAATCGCACTCGCCGCAACGGCCGCGCCGGCATTTGCGCAAACTCAAGCCGAAAATGACGCCAACAACAATGGGGCGTCGGGGAATAACAGCGACAATGACACGGTCGTTGTGAACGACCTGATCGACCTGTTTGTTCAGGACAATGCTGCCGACACCTTCTCGGACGACGATCAGGACAATGACGGCAATGGCTCGTTCAACGGCAACAGCCTCGTTGTCGCGACCCAGTCGCTGAGCGCCAACAACACCAACCAGAATCTCGACGAAGTCGTCGACATGGACGGTGAAGACGACAGCGACACGAACGTCGGCTACCAGAGCGGCAACAACTCGGTCCGTGGCAATGCGTTCGCAGCCTATGCCGGCATCCTGAATGCGGCATGGAACACCGGGATCAATGCCAATACCCAGGCAGCGACGAACATCGCGGCGCAGGGCACCGTCAACTTCGGCACCGGCGGTGGCGACGGCAACGGCGGCGGCGGCGGCGACTAACACGTCCCCCCGGATGGTCGGCGCGCCTGCCCCCAGGGGCGCCGGCCATCACCCTTTTTTGAAGTTTTCAGGAGTATTCCTGTCATGAAACCCGCGACGCTTCCGGCTCTGCTGATCCTGGCAAGCTTTTCCGCCCCCGTTTTCGCGCAACCAGCCGCACCCGAAAGTGCAGCCCCCGCCGCCGGCCCCATGCTTTCCTATGCGGTTCCGGTTGACGCGGCTCCGGCTATCCCGATGCGCCCCGAACGCAAATCGCCGATGCTGAACGACCGCGAACTCGACACGCAGCGCGGCGGCCAGTCGCTGGTCATCACGAACCAGACGATGGATTCGATCGTCAGCGGCAACATCCTCAAGGGCGACTATACCGCAGGTGCAGTCACGCTGAGCGATTTCGCCCTGTCCAATTTCAACGGTGTCGGCAACCTGCTGATCAACACCGGCGCGCAGGTCAGTGCCCAGAGCGGCATGAACCTGACGATCAACCTCGGCAACTGAGGTCGCCGTGCGGCCCATGCGCGCCTTGATCGCGGGCCTGTTGTGTGCCCTCGCGGCGGCGCCCGCAGCCGCCGAGGTCCGGCTTACCGGGCCAGAGACCGGCGGCAGCTACCAGCTCCAGGTCATGACCTGGTGGGACATCCCCTTCCGGTCGGTCATCCGCCAGCGTTACGATTTCAGCTGCGGATCCGCGGCGCTCGCGACGCTCCTCACCTATCATTATGGCGAACCGACGTCGGAAACGATGCCCTTCCGCGCGATGTGGGAAAAGGGCGACCGCGAGGCGATCCGCAAGGTCGGCTTCTCGATGCTCGACATGAAAACCTACCTCGCCTCGCGCGGCTATCGCGCCGAAGGCTTCCGGATCACGGCCGAACAATTGAAGCAGGTCAAGCGCCCGACGATCGTGCTGATGGACCTCAAGGGCTTCAAGCATTTCGTTGTGATCAAGGGCGTCCGCGGCGACCGCGTGCTCACCGGCGACTCGGTCCTCGGCCTCAACGAATATTCGCTCAAGGATTTCGAGAAGCACTGGAATGGCATCGCGCTCGCGATCGTCGAGGGCGGCCAGAAACGCCCGGCCTTCAACCTCGCCGGCGACTGGGGTCCCTGGTCGCAGGCCCCACTCGAAAAGGATGGCTCGCTGCACGTCTCGATCGGCGATCTGACGACCAACCTCCCCCCGCAATATCAACTGACGCCGCAGATCCTGCTCGATGTGCGCGTCGGCACCGTGAAATGAGACCCGCCATGACCCGACGCCTCCTCCTGCTCGCTCTCGCCCCGGCGCTGCTTGCGGCTGGAGAGCCGGCGGCGGCCAACGACCCGCTGGCCGATGCCGCGACGGTGCCCGACGAGGTGCTGGCCGAGCAACGCGGCGGCTTCGCGTTCCAAGGGATGGTCATCGCGTTCGGCGCCGATATCCGCAGTTTCGTGAACGACGAGCTCGCGCTGCGCACGATCATCAGCTGGACGCCCGAGGGGTCGACGATCGAACGCTTCGTTTCGCCGGCGCTGACCGCGGTCGATGCGGCGCAGATCCAGGGCGGCATATTGACGAGCGGCGGCATCACGATGCGCGTTGGCGACGAGTCGGTCTTCCTCGCGAATAACGGCCAGACCGCGCTGATCCAGAAGACCGACGCGATCCAGAATGTGCTGATCAACACCGCAAGCAACGTATCGCTGAACCAGCAGGTCGACGCGGTGCTCGACATCAGCGGCTATGAAGGCTTCCGCGACGCGCTGGCGACCACGCGGATGAGCGACGCGATCGGCGCCGTGATGGGCGCGCAGACGGTGAACGCGCTCGGCAACTGAACGACCCCCCGCTCCCGTTTCGACGGGGACGGTCCAACTGGCCCCGCCTTCCGGCGGGGCTTTTCTTCCTGTCGTCCATCGCGTCCGGACGTGGGGGCTGGGACCGATCGACATTCAGAAGATGACGAGCCGAAAATGGCGGTTTTCCATGAACCGGAGCGCAGCGTGCAAATGGCACGTGAGAACCGGACGCGCGGAAGGCCGTCGTTTGCAGGCCCTCAGGGCTGAATGTCGATTGGTCCTAGAGCTTCCCGCCAAAGGGCATGCGCAAGGTGATCGACACGTCGGGCGCATCCTCGGTCACCCCGATCTCGAAGCCGAGGTTCAGCACGTCGCGCTCGGTCAGGCGGTACGACATTCCGAAATTAAGCGAACCGACGTGGATATAGTTCGACTTCTGGATCGTATCGCCAATCTCTGACCGCGTCGGGAAGATATAATTGTGGCGATAGCCGAGCGAGAAGGAAAAGCGCGGATTGAGCGCAAAGCCGAAGCCGACGTTGGCGCTGACCGCATCGCCCGGGTCGACGCGTCCCACCATAACCTCGCCGACCAGTTTGTTCACGTCGCGCGGGATATGGTAGAGATAGGCGACGCCGCCATAGATCACGGCGGGGTCCGACGGCATCAGGAAGTTGAGCCCCGGCTGCACCGCCCAGAAACCCGACCCTGTGGCGAGCCCCGTCGCGACGCCGAACTCGTCATAGCCGATGTCGAACGGCCCCTTGCCCGTGTCCGATTTGACGCGCAGCGAACCGACGAAGATCGGCTTTTGGCCGACCGGCCGGTTGAACTGATAGCGCAGCGACAGCTCGGCATCGCCGACCCCGTCCTCGCGCAATGCAATCGACCGGACGATCCCCTCGTCGCGTTGCTGGACGACCTCGATGCGGTCGTTGCGATAAAGATAGGGAACGCGAACCTCGACCTCGAGCCGGTCAGAAATCCCGTACCGCAGCGACCCGGTCCCGACGAGCGTATCGCGGTCGGCATCGGTCGCCTCGATCAGCCCGATCTGGATTCCGGGGATCAGCTCGATCCCGCGAAACACCAGGCGGTTGGTCGACGAGCGCGTATATTCGAACGAGGGTTCGAAAATGAGATGGCCGGCGCGCGTCAGCACGCCCTGCCCTTCGGGAACCGCCGCGACGCGTTCGGCGGTCGACTCGCTCGGCGGCGGCGCCTCGCCAACGGGCGCGTCGGGCAGCGCGACGGCGGTGCTGCCCGGACCGGGAAGCGCCGGGCCGGGCCCGACGCCCTGCCCCATGCCGGTGCCGCGGAACATGTCGAGCGGCGCCTCGGCCAGCGCAAAGGACGAGAGCCGGTCGATCTGCGCCTGCTGGGTGATCAGCTGTCCCTGCATCTTCACGATATGCTGCCGCTGCTCGGCGAGCATGACGTTCTGCTGGTCAATCAGCGCGCGCTGTTCGGCAATGATCCGGCGCTGCGCCTCGATCTCGCTTTCGACGCTGGCCGCCGGCTGGCCTTCGGCAACGCCGCCCGACCCCGCGACCGCAGCCGCGCGCCACGTCGTCGCGGCGTCGAGGAAGGGCAACGTCTCGCACAGGCATTCGAGCGCCAGCGCTTCCTGGGCCCTTGCCGGGGAGACGACGAAAATGGCCGAGAGGCCGACGGCGGCCACGCCGATGTGGCGCAGCCGCGCGGGCGAGGACAGGACGATCACAGCCCCGCTCCCCGCCCGGCGAACTCGCCGCGCTGGCGCACCGCCGCGATATTGTCGATCGCCGCGCCAATCTCTTCGCCGGCGATGGCGCGCAGCCCCTCGATATCGACGAGGCGGCACAATTGCGGCCCTTCGAGTTCGATAAGGCCCTGACGCACAAAGCCCGAAATCGTCCGGCTGACGGTGTGGATCGTCAGGCCCAGATGGTCGGCGATATCGCTGCGCGTCATCGGCAGCGGGATGCTGCCCAGCGCCGACGACCGCTTGGCCGCGATCAGCAGGAAGGCCGCAACGCGCTCGTTGGCGTTACGGCGCCCCAGCAGGAAGATGCACTGATTCGCGCTGTCGAGCGCGCGTTCGAGCGCGCGGCTCTGCCCCGACGCGGCGGGTTCGTCGTTCGACACCGGTCGGCGGGCCAGGATCGTGTTGGTGACCGCCTCGGCCGCCGCGTCGCGGTTGCCATATCCGACACCGAAGACATCGCCCTGATAGAAGAAGCCCGTCAACTGGCGGTGCCCGTCGAGATGGAAATGGCATGTGCGGACGGTGCCCGACACGACTTCAAACCAGCAATCCCCGGGATCGCCTTGAGAGAATATGATCTCTCCTTTCCGGAATTTTAGGATGGTGTCCTGGGGGATCCCCCCGCGGTGAAATTCTGCCAGACCTTGCACGCCACGTCTCCAACTGAATTGGTATTGCGGCGACCCCATTTGCGAGTCTCATGTGCCTTTGGGCATCGTGAATCCATCCGAAGAAAGACGTAGGAATTCGCGTGCCCAATTAACCTAGCAAAAATCACTACGTATAATTCCTTAGCAGTTATTTAGAATATAGCATTTGATTCCAGTATCATAGGCAAAACGGCATCAACAGTGCCGCTACATTTCCTGCCAAGCCGAGTTAATTGCTAAACAGGACGCAAAGCGATATTATGCACGCAGAGCAGGTGGGGTAGCGGCATTGCCGCGCGTTAAAGCTGCTTGTCGGTCGCCATTGTCCACGCCTTGGGTGTCAGGGGATTGCGCCGTGCATCGAAACGCCTTGAATGTTGAACCGCATCTAACTTTTCGCGAGCATCAAATCCTGGAACTGGTCGCCGTCGGGTGGTCGGCCAAACAGATTGCGCTCGAAATCAGTATCGCGCCACGCACCGTGGAGCGACACATCGAAAATGTCCGTCTGAAACTGAATGCGCGAAACCGCGCGCACCTGATAACGCAGGCGATGCACCTCGGCCTGCTGGTCATCGAAACCCCGGCCCCCGACGAACCGACCCTCTTCGAATTCAAATGATCGATGGTGCACCCGAAGTGAGAGTGATGGGCACTCAAATCACTGGGAAGTTTTGGTAGCGCGGTGCTGATTGGTTATGCTGACAATGATTTCCGCCATAGACCGGTAAGCCTCAACCCTTCACCATAGAGCCCTTTAGGAGCCGGGCATGGCCTGCCCTCGTCGATACTTACTGAAGTTATGGAACCCACCCCGGGTGGTCGATTGTCGCGTTCCTTGCGATACGCTCCACGCAATCCACTGAAATATCATACTGCTTCGCCGCTTCACTAATGACTCGCTGCTGACCACTTAGACCATAGACATCCTCCAACAGCACAAAAGTTTGGAATAACCGAGCGTATCAGCACGACGCGTCCGGACCCTGTTGAGCCTATGTCGCTGGCCACCATACGCCGCGCGCCCTCGCGCACCGTCAAAAAGACACCGCGCAGGTTCACGCTCACCGTGAGATCGAAATCGTCGACCGAAAGCCCGAGCGCGCTTCCAGCGGGACTGGCGCCGGCATTCGCGATGACCGTGTCGACGACACCGAATGAACGCTCTGCCGTGTCAAACGGCGTTCAAAAGGGACCCCCGATCGGCGTCGAAGAGGGACCCCTTTTCGGATATGATGTTGGTTTGTTGAAGATGGCCTTGCGCTGCGTGCGGCGGAGGGCGGGCGTAGCCCGACCGGAGGCGCGCGCAG
>NZ_DASYHG010000017.1:0-33926 GCF_035998905.1 Sphingopyxis sp.
GAGCAATCCGAAATGCTGGTGGCGAGAAGTGCCCGACGCCCGTCGCGCCGAGGAGGAATGGTGGCTCGCCAGTCATGTCTACTCGATGGAGGCCAATCCCCGAGCTCTTGGACCGATCATCGAGCGGCTGACGTGGCGGGAACGCTACGCACCGACAGCGCCATCGAACCGACCGCCATGAACGCTCAGCCAGAAACTATGCGCATCGGCACCCGTTATTAGACTGGAGAAAAGGCATGACCAAAAAGTCCACCAGGCTCGTCCCGACCGGAAGGCATAAGGCGCCCGTCAAACGAAAGGCTGCCACGCTTGCTGTCGGGCCCGCTACGGACGACACGCTGCTGTCGATCGTCGACTCCGAACTCGCTCTGGCAAAACTAATCGGCGTTGGAGGCGAAGTCGCGCGAGAAGGCGGCGTCGGTCTCGTCAGCGGCCGCGCCTATGCAACCCGCGAATGCGTCGTTCCCGCGGAAGAAATATTCTACGATCAGGCCGCGCGGCCCGGCGGCAAGGGGCCGTGGCTTGGTGAGGCGGACAAGGTGAGTTGGCGCGATGCGACGAGCGGATACGACTGCATCATGTTGCGTAACACGGGCGATGGTTTTCTCTCCGGATTTGTCGGCATTCCACACGACCACCCCCTCTGGGGCTGGGATGCCAACGCAGTTCCGCCAGACATCGGGATCGATGTGCATGGGGGTTTGACTTATTCAAGACTGTGCGAAGAAGGGCCGAGTCCGATGCGTCGGTTAGCCGTCGAGGCGCGACGCATCTGCCACGTGACATTACGACCGGCGGTTTACCATCCGGTCGAACACGCAACCGACCACAGGGTCGAAGATCCGCATGCGTGGTGGTTCGGCTTCAGTTGCGATCATGCCTACGATCTTATTCCGAACGCTACGCCGAGTTCCTCCGGATCGAAGTCGTCGGAGCTTGCACGGATATATCGCGACGACGCATATGTTGTCAGGGAAACGATTGCCCTCGCGGCTCAGCTGCGAGCAATCGCTGAAGGAGGCGCGGCGCCCGCGCGCGATAGCGCGCCGCCGCCGCTCGGCCTCGATCCTGGTCGCGGGGGTCGCCGTGGCTGACTTTGAGCGTCACCTCGGCGAACTCCCGTGGGGCTGGTGGCTTCGAGCCAATCCGCGCGGCTACGAGGATGAGGCTGGGCGAAATTGGGCAAGCGTCAGGGACGCCTTCTGGGAAGGTGAACTTGGCTTCCCGCCGGTCCACTTCGTGCCCGAACAGCATGAACTGATGCTGAGGGTGATGACCGCGATAAAGTCGATGTGGTGCGGCGAAGAGCGTCAGCACGACATTTTTGGCGGGGACATGATGTTCTGGCGTTTCTATCAGTGCTGGCTCGCCAGCATCGGAATGGTCGGGAAATCGAACGAGAGGAATTTTTTCGACGGGGGACTGACCTCTTTGGGGAATTCGGTCCTCATGATGCTGCAGGCCACGCGCGAGCCGGAATTCGAGCGCTTGCCAATGTCGGCGGTTGTCGCCGCGGTAAGTGCGAGCAAGGGGCTCGACGCCGAGGCACGAGAGCGTGCGCTGATCACCTTTGAGCAGCAGGTTGGATTTCGTCGCCATCTGTTCGCGCGCGAAGATTTCGGAAGTCGATACCTGGTGACGTTGACCGGACTTAAGGTTGGCGCGCGGATGCCGACGCGCAATATCGCGTGGTCGCAGTCCTTCGCCGATGCAGAATCGCGTGATGACCTCTTCGCCTGGCTCGCCGAGCGAGTGCACCGTTGGGATGATTGGGGTGAAATCGCTTACCGAAAGGGCGCGTCTGCGCTTACAAGCCATTTGTTGTCGGTTATCGTCGGAGCGGGAGGTCTTACTGTGTGACTCCGCGCGGTAGGGTAGGGGCTGCTTCGGCGGGGCGCAGCCGATAATCTGGAATGGAAATGCTTACGTGAATGGCGGGGCAGTTCATCGCGACGACGTCCGGTTCGCCCCCGTAATTGAGGGAGCGCTTGGGCTGCTCATGGCTGAACCACACCCGCGATAACTAAATTAACAACGCTCGCGTATGCTGGCCTTCGTGATCAGCCACATCATGTCGGCCAGAATGTCGCTTTTTTGCGTTCAATCCAGCGAACCTGATAAGTGGCAGGGGTGCCAAAAACCCCACTTCGCTTAAGTAGCAGATTTGGCTATAACTCCTTGAGATACCGATTGCCCTTTGCGAACGTCGTAAGGGGCAACGGCATTTCCTTCCATCATCGACACCCCGCCGGCGGCCGCGCTGTTTTCGGTGCTTTGCCAAACCCGTTGTCCGGGCTAGGAAAAAGCGGCTGATCTGGCGCAAGAGGGGTAGGGCATGACGGACAAGCGAAATTACCGCGCGGCGGGTGATCGCTGGTCCTTCCTCGCCATCCTGATTGCGATCACGCTGGCGTTCGCGCTGGTTCTCGCGCCCTTTTTTGCGGCGATCTTGTGGGCGGTGATCGCGGCGATCCTGTTCACACCCGTCTATCAGCGCCTGCTCGACCGGATGCCGCAGCGGCCAAGCAGCGCGGCGCTGCTCACCCTGCTGCTGATCATCGCTATCGTGATCCTGCCCGCCGCGATCCTGACCGGCGCGTTGGTGGGCGAGGCGACGACGATTTACAGCCGGATCCAGTCGGGCGAGATCAACCCCGTCCAGATTCTCGCTGATTTCCGGGCGGGGCTGCCGCAATGGGCATCGGCGGCGCTCCAGCGGCTCGGCCTCACCAACTTTGCGGCGGCGCGCGATATGCTGGGCGGCGGGGCGGCCGACGGCGTTCGCGCGATCCTGGGACAGGCGCTATTGTTCGGGCAAAGCCTGTTCGGCTTGCTGATCAAGCTCGCGGTGATGCTCTACCTCACCTATTTCCTGATCCGCGACGGGCACAAGATACAGCGGCGTATCGTTGCGGCGGTGCCGCTGCGCACCGACCATCTCGAACTGCTCGTCAAACGCTTCATCATCGTCGTGCGGGCGACGATCAAGGGCAGCATCGTCGTCGCGATCCTGCAAGGGCTGATCGGCGGGCTGGTGCTGTGGGCCTTGGGCGTCGAGGCGCCTTTGCTATGGGGCGTGCTGATGGGGGCGGCGTCGCTATTGCCCGCGGTCGGCACCGGCCTCGTCTGGGTGCCGATGGCTCTCTATCTGTTCGTTACCGGCGCGATCTGGCAGGGCGTGGTCCTCGTCTTCTGCGGGCTATTCGTCATCGGCATGGTCGACAATGTCCTCCGCCCGATCCTTGTCGGCCGCGAAACGCGCATACCCGACTATGTCGTGCTGATCACGACGCTGGGCGGGCTCCAGCTCTTCGGGTTTCACGGCATCGTCATCGGCCCGGTGATCGCCGCGATGTTCATCGCCGTCTGGGATATCGCCGCCGACATGCGCCGCGAATCGGCCGCCGCGGCAAAGGCCTGACGTCGCAGATTAGATTTTCGCGGCGAGCAGCCAGTCGTGGAACAGCTTGACCGCGGGCTGGCGCAGCGCGCGCGGGCGGCACACGAACCAATAGCTGTACGGGCTGTCGACGTCGAAGTCGAACAGGCGGATGAGCCGCGGGTCGTGCGCGTCGTCGAGATGGTGCCCGTGCATGAAGGCGACCCCGATACCCTGCGCCGCGGCCTCGAGCATCAGCGGGCCCGAATCGAAATAGTCGATCCCGGCGGGTTCCAGATAGGGCATGCCGATCGCCTTCTTCCATTCGGTGAAGGTCTCGGGCATTTCGCGGTGGAGCAGGATCGTCATCCGCTGCATCTGTTCGGGCACCGTAATCGGCCGGTTGCCGTCCATCAGCGTTCGCGAGGCGATCGGGAAGACCTTGTCCTGATCGAGGCGCGCGGCGTAGAGCGCGGGGTCGATCGACCGCGCGAGCGCGATCGCCGCGTCGATCCCGTCGCCCAGCCGCGCCTCGGCATGCGACATCGTGTCGATGTCGATATGGAGCTCGGGATGCTGACGCCTGAGTTCGGGAAGACGCGGGAAAAGCCGCTGCTGCGCGAACAGCGGCAGGACGTTGAGGTGGAGCCGCAGCGACGCGTCGGGGCTGCCGACCTGGCCGATCACCGTGCGCAGTTCATCGAGGATCGGCGACAATTGTTCGTGGAGCGCGCGTCCGGCTTCGGTCAGGCTCAGCCCGTGATGGTGGCGATTGAACAGTGGACGGCCGACGGCATGTTCGAGCGTCTGGATCCGGCGCGACAGCGCGGGCATCGACAGGCCGAGCTCGATCGCTGCGGCCTTGACCGTGCCATGGCGGGCAACCTCCAGAAAGGCTTCCATGCTGCTGATAGGGGGTAGGCGTGGCATATCCGTTGCCGATGATGACATGACCGTCGCGGACATGCCAGAATTTTGTGCAGTGCGTCATAAATTGGCGCGACGCGTGGGGGTCGTAAATCGGGAACGACCATCCTATCTTCGGCATTCTGACCTTTTTGAGGGAGACGCGCATTGGCCGACGCAGCGGTAAAAGAAAAACAGGTGAAACTGCAGGTGGCGAATGCCCGTGCCGAAGAAAGCGGCGGCGGAATCGCCCGTATTCCGCGCTCGGCGATGGCCGAACTGGGCGTCACCGAGGGCGATATTATTCAGATCAGCGGCAAGCGCGAGACCGCTTCGCGCGTCGTGCTGCCCTATGCCGAGGATGAGGGGCTGGAGGTGATCCGCCTCGACGGCCTCCAGCGCGCCAATGCCGGCGCCGGCGCGGGCGACATGGTCGTGCTGACCCGCGTCGAGACGCGTCCCGCAACGCGCGTCGTGTTTGCTCCGGCGCAGGAGAATCTGCGGCTGCAGGGGTCGGCCAATGCGCTCAAACGCAGCTTCTTCGGCCGTCCGCTCGTCGCGGGCGATACGGTCGCAACCGCCGGGCAGCAGCGACTGCCGTCGGGCGACATGCCGCCGCAGCTCCGCCAGATGCTCAACGCGCCCGCCTATGCGCTTGCCGAGGTGCGCCTGCTCGTCGTGTCAGCGAGCCCCAAGGGCGTCGTCTTCATCGACGAGAATACCGAAATCGAGCTGCTGCCGGAATATCAGGAGCCGCAGGACGCGCGCCGCACCGACGTCACCTATGACGACCTTGGCGGGCTGGGCGAGACGATCGACCAGCTTCGCGAGATGGTCGAGCTGCCGCTGCGCTACCCCGAACTCTTCCGTCGCCTCGGCGTCGATCCGCCGCGCGGCGTGTTGCTGCACGGCCCGCCGGGAACGGGCAAGACGCGTCTTGCGCGCGCCGTTGCGAACGAAAGCGAAGCGCAATTCTTCCTGATCAACGGTCCCGAGATCATGGGTAGCGCTTATGGTGAATCCGAAAAGCGGCTGCGCGATATCTTCGAACAGGCAGCGAAGTCGGCGCCGTCGATCCTGTTCATCGACGAAATCGATTCGATCGCGCCGAAGCGCGGGCAGGTGCAGGGGGAGGCCGAAAAGCGCCTCGTCGCGCAATTGCTCACGTTGATGGACGGCCTTGAACCGCGCACCAACCTCGTCGTGATCGCGGCCACCAACAGGCCTGACGCGATCGACGAGGCGCTGCGGCGTCCAGGCCGGTTCGACCGCGAGATCGTGATAGGCGTTCCCGATGAGAGCGGGCGCCGCGAAATCCTCGGCATCCACACGCGCGGCATGCCGCTCGCCGAGGATGTCGACCTCGCCGAGCTCGCGCGCACGACCTTTGGCTTTGTCGGCGCCGACATGGCGGCGCTCACGCGCGAAGCCGCGATCGAGGCGGTGCGGCGGATCATGCCCAAGCTGAACCTTGAGGAAGGGACGATCCCCGCCGAGGTGCTCGAGGAATTGCGCGTCACGCGCGACGACTTCAACAATGCGCTGAAGCGCGTCCAGCCGTCGGCGATGCGCGAAGTGATGGTGCAGGCGCCGAAGACGCGTTGGAGCGACATCGGCGGGCTCGACGCCGCGCGCGACAAGCTGATCGAGGGGATCGAACTGCCGCTTAAAAATCCCGAGGCGTTCCGGCGGCTCGGCATCCGTGCAGCCAAGGGCTTCCTGCTCTATGGCCCGCCTGGAACCGGCAAGACCTTGCTGGCGAAAGCCGCGGCGCGCGAATCCGATGCGAACTTCATTTCGATCAAATCGTCGGACCTGCTCTCCAAATGGTATGGCGAGAGCGAGCAGCAGATCGCACGGCTGTTCCAGCGCGCGCGCGCCGTTGCGCCGACGATCATCTTCATCGACGAACTCGACAGCCTCGTGCCCGCGCGCGGCAGCGGAACGTCGGGCGAGCCGCAGGTGACCGAACGCGTCGTCAACACGATCCTCGCCGAGATGGACGGGATCGAGGAGATGCAGTCGGTCGTCGTGATCGGCGCAACGAATCGCCCGAACCTGATCGACCCGGCGCTGCTTCGTCCAGGTCGCCTCGACGAATTGATCTATGTGTCGGTGCCCAATGCCGAGGGCCGCAAGCGCATCCTCGAAATCCAGACGGGCAAGATGCCGCTGGCGCAGGATGTCGACCTCGGCGTGCTCGCCGAAAAGTCCGATCGCTTCACCGGCGCGGACCTTGAGGATCTGACCCGCCGCGCCGGGCTGGCCGCGCTCAAGCGCTCGATGGACAGCGACACGGTGACGATGGAGGATTTCGAGACCGCGCTGAAGGACACGCGCGCTTCGGTGACCGAGGCGATGGAAAAGGATTATGAAAAGATCCAGGGCGAGATCAAGCAGGCGGCGATGAGCGTCGATCCGATCGGCTTCTTCGCGCCGGGGATGCTCAAGCCCTCGCGCGAGCGCAAGCATGAGGAACCGAAAGACTGAGCTGCAAGGATCCTAGGGCTGGTTAGGCTTCAACGCCGACCAGCCCCACAGGACCAGCCAGCCGCAAAAACCGGCCATCAGGCCGTAGGCGACCATCGGGTGCCAGTTATAGAGTAGCACCCCGATCGCGGGCGACACGATATAGGCCGACCCGTTGATCGATGCGGTCATCCCCGCGACGCTGCCCTGATCGCGGCGGGGCACCGACAGCGATGCGCCCGCGGTAAAACCGGGACGGAACAGGCCGAAGCCGAGCGAAGCGAGCGCGAAACCGATCACGATGCCGTGGAAATCGAAGGACAGCCCCGTCATCACCGTGCCGATTCCGCCGAGGCTCGCGCCGCTGAGCACCGCTGCGCGCGGTGACATTTTCAGGAGCGGGATCAGCCCCCATTGCGAGAGCAAGGTGGCGAAGGCACCCGCCATCAGCACGATTCCAGTCATCGCGGCGCCTTCGTCGGGACGAAGGCGGAGGTGCAGCCGGTCGAGGATCAGGAAGCCGATCACGCCGAGCATCATCGCCTGCGCCTGGCCGCCGAACAGGCCGGCCAGCAGCCAGGGGCGCACGCGCGTGTCGGTCCAGCGCAGGGCAGGGGCGTCGGCGCCCGGATCGAGAATCTGGTCTTCGGCTTCTTCGGCGGCGGTTTGCGGTGAGCCACCCGTCGTGGGGTAGGAAACGATCGCGCCGCGCGCCGCGAAGCGCGGCACATCATCGGGCAGGCGCCAGCGCAGCGCGATGAGCACCGCAAGCCCGATGGCCGCGAAAACGAGCAGCGGGCCGGCGAGGCCGACGATCGGCAGGATGAAGAAAGGCGCGATCGCGGGTCCGATCACGGTGCCGAGCCCGAATGAGGAGGATACCAGCGACAACGCCTGCGTGCGTTGGTCGGGGTCGGTGCGCGCGGCGACATAGGCCTGCACCGCGGGCGGCGCCGCCGATCCGAGCCCGCCATAGAGGCTGCGGAACAGCGCGAAGAGAATGAAGGTCGTCCCCGCCGCGAGCCAGCCCGCAAGGCCCGACCATAGCACGAGGCCGCACAGCGCCATCGACGACAGGAAGCCGACGACGCCGAGCGCCATCAGCGCCTTGCGCCCGCGCTTGTCCGACTGGCGCGCCCAGTGCGGTGCGGTGAGCACCCAGAGCAGCGCCGACCAGCTGAACGCCAGGCTGACCCAGACGTCGGGAATGTGCAGTTTGGCGCCGATCGCGGGCAGGATCGACTGCATCGCGGTGTTGCCCGCGGCGGCGACCAGCATCACCGCAAACAGCACCGCCATGCGGTCAGAGGGGATCGAATGCGATGTGGTCGCCATGTTCGCCCCCTCCTTGGCTCTGGTCGGTAACGCAGCCTCTCCCTACACGCGGGCGCCCCGCTGTCCAGAGTCAAGACAGACTCTTTCCTTGCGCCCCGGCGTCGATTTTGCCACGCCTTTGCTAACCGCAACAACGCGAAAGCCACCATGACCAATCCGCGGGCGCAGGCCCAAGAAACAAAAGCTCCGCTGGCCCGCCGGGTTCGCGAGGGGCTTCAGCGCTTTTTCGGGCCGTGGGGCATGTTCGTCCGCGGCTTCATCAAGCATCCGGTCATGGTGGGATCGATCGTGCCGTCGTCGCCGACGCTGATCCGCCACATGCTGCGCCCCGTCGACTGGAAGAACACGAAGCTGTTCGTCGAATATGGCCCGGGCGTCGGCACCTTCTGCCGCCCTGTGCTCGAACGCATGGCGGGCGATGCGACGCTGATCGCGATCGACACGAACGAGGATTTCATCGACTATCTGCGCAAGGATATCCGGGACAGCCGCTTCATCGCGGTCCACGGATCGGCGGCCGATGTCGAGGATATCGTCCGCGCACACGGGTTCGAGCACGCCGATTATGTCCTTTCGGGCCTGCCTTTCTCGACGCTGCCCGCCGGCGTCGGCCCCGCGATCGCAGCGGCGACGCACCGCGTGTTGCGCCCCGGCGGCGCATTCCTCGTCTATCAGTTCCGGGCCCGCGCGCGCGATTTTCTCGCCGCGCATTTCACCCGCATCGACAATGCGTTCGAATGGGTGAACGTCCCGCCCTGTTTCCTGTTCTGGGGCTGGAAAGACTAAACTTCCGGGTCGGGGTCGCCGAGCCCGAAGTTCAATTTTCGCGATACCGTATAATCGACGAAACCGACGACGAACCACGCGAGCGTCCAGCGGATGCGCGTCAGCCAGTTGCCGCGCGCCTTGTGCGAATCCGGGGTGACGATGTCGCAGTCTGGCTTCAGGCTGCCGAGGAAATTGCGCATCTTTTGGGCAAAACCCGCATCGGCGATGCGCACCATCACTTCGACGTTCACGAACAGGCTGCGCACGTCGAAATTGGCCGACCCGATATAGACGATATCGTCGATGACGATCAGCTTCATGTGCAGCCGGCACGGCTGATATTCCCAGATATCCGCGGTCTTACGCAGCAGATAGCCATAGAGCAGCCGCGACGCGCCGATCGTCGCCGGATTGTCGGACTTGCCCGCCATCACGAAGCGCGCCCGTCCGCGCCGCGCCACGCGGCCGAGCCGGCGGAGCATGCCCTGTCCGGGCGAGAAATAGGCCATCGCCATATCGAGCTGGCGCGCGTCGGCAAGATCGGCCCGCACCGCGCGCGCCCATGGCGACAGGCGCTGGGTCGGGCCGCCGACGAGCCAGGATACCGCCCCGCCGTCGATCGGCCATTCGCGGATCATCCGCCGCAGCATCAGCAGCTTGCCGTCGTCGTTGACCGCATAATCGTGGATTTCGTCGAACCAGCGCGCGGCGCGCGCCACCGTGGGTCCCTTGACGATCATCCCGATATCGAACCAGCAATCGCTGCGCGGCGGGCTCAAATAATCGTCGGCGATGTTGAAGCCGCCGGTGACTGCGACATGGTCGTCGATGAGGATCAGTTTCTGATGGTTGCGGATCAGATAGGTTGACCGCCAGCGGCGCGAGAAGAAGGTGACGCTGCCGCCTGCCGTGCGCAGCGGCGCGAACAGGCTGTCGGGGGTGTCGCCCGATCCGAAGCTGTCGATGACAGCGCGCACGCGGACGCCGCGTTTCGCGGCTACCAGCAGCGCGTCGACGATGCGTGTGCCCGCCGCGTCGCCTTCGAAGATATACATGATGATGTCGATGCTGTGCGCCGCGCCGTTGATCAGGTCGAGCAACCGCACCAGCCGTTCGCCGCCGTCGAAGATCAGCTCCAGCCGATGACCGGCGACATCTGCCGTCAGCCTTGGCGACAGGTCGACGGGGGCGCAGGCTGCGGTCATCGCCCGCTCATAGGCTGGCCGCCGTGCGCCCCGCAAGGGGAGGGCGACGCGAAAGCCGCGCTTTGATTGACATCGGCACGCCGGGCTGCTAGCGCGCAGCGCTTGCCGCCACGCCCCCAAAAAGGCTGGCCTCTCCTATATCTAAGGAAACAACATGGCCCGCGTTACCGTCGAGGATTGCGTCGACAAAGTTCCCAACCGTTTCGACCTGGTTCTGCTGTCGGCGCACCGCGCCCGCGAAATCTCGGGCGGTTCGGAACTGACCGTCGACCGCGACCGCGACAAGAACCCCGTCGTCGCGCTGCGCGAGATCGCCGAACAGACCGTGCGTCCGAAGGACCTCAAGGAAACGCTCGTCGGTTCGATGCAGAAGGTCGTCGTCGACGATGACGATACGCCCGATGAAATCAGCTCGATCAGCCGTTCGGCGGAGGCGCTTCGCCTGACCGCAGCGGCGCCGCCGCGCAGCCCCGCAGGCGGTGGCAGCGACTTCGAATAAGCGCTGCGTCGACGATATCACCAAGGGGGCCGCAGGAAACTGCGGCCCTTTTGTTATGAAACGTGCGTCAACTCGGCGATGCGGATCGCTTTCGACGCGAGCATCGGATCGAGGATTCGCTGGATGCGATGCGCGCGCGGCGAACCGATCGTGATGTTGAACAGGCTGTTCGCGATGACGTCGGCGATCTGGACGCCGTCGCTGCGACGACTGTCGGCGAGCGAGGCGCGACCCCATTGGCCGAGCCCCGCCTGGATCTCTTCGCGCACGTGCGCAAGGATCTTGGGGTCGTAGCGCCCATCGTCGATCACGACGTCGGTGCAGACCCCGCCCGTTTCGGGAAGCCAGCGCCCGATCGCGAGATTGAGCAGCGCGGCATAGAGCGCGAGGTCGCTGGGGAGGGTGCCGCCGGGATTGTGCGCGAGCTTGTCGCGCTCCGCAACCGCGACCCATGCGCGTCCGCCGGCGCGATCGAAGAGTTCGAGCAGATAGGCGCGCTCGACAAGGCTGATCCGGCTGCCCTTGAGCTCGCCGCGCAGCCCGGTGACGCCGCGAAAGCGTTCGTGGATTTCGCTTGCGGTGTCCGGCGTCAGCATCACTGCGGAGAAGGTCATCGCCCCGGCGTTGAGGCCGCCCGATTCATCGCAATAGATGGTCATTTCGCGGTTACCGCACGCGTCCGAAGAAGGCGGTCGAGCGGCTCTGACCTGGCGCAATGGCGTCTGGCCATTGCCAACGGACATGGGTGACGTCGGCCGCCGTGGCGGGGCGGGGAGCGGCGCCTTCGACCGGAACGGTCAATGACGCGAGCGCGCCATATTTTTTGCCTCCGTCGGCCGATACGCTGAAATCCTCCACATCGTTCGTGCCATCAAACATCAGCGCTTGCGGAATGGGATTGGCGATCACGACCCCCGACGCGGGCTTCGTGCCGTTATTGGTGAAAGTGAGCGAGATGCGTACCCGGTCACCCGGAACAACGACGTCAGGCGTGATATAGGATTGGGTCGCGGGCTGGCCGTTTTGGCCGGGGACCGTTTTTTCGAGTTCGACCTTGCTTGTTAGCGCCGGGGTACCCTGCGCGAATGCCGGCTGGGTACCGATCGCCAGAAGCGCTGCCGCCGCAGCCAGAATGTCCCGCCTCTTGCCCATCGTCTCGCTCTCCCTTGGTCCTGTTCGCACCTTTGGCGCATCAGGCGGGGCAGGGATAGCGTTTCTTCATCAGCGCATCGAACGCCGAATAGACGCTGACCTTGCTGCGTACGGGAGCGGGGTAGCTGCGAAGATGGGCGAGCCATTGATCGGGGCTCAGGCTCCCCGATTCGGGCGGGCAACTCGTCGTCTTGCGGCCTGCGCGGCGTTCGGCGTCGATCCGCGCCTTGTAGCGCTTGCCCGCGGCGACGACTTCGCCCTTGAGCTGGTTGCCCTGCGGCGTCGCGAGCGCGAGCGGGCCAAGCCGTTCGAGCGATGCTGCGCGCGCGAGGAACGCAGCGACGCTCATGTCGCCTGGCGCCATCGCGCAAAGCAAGGGGGCTGCGAGCAGGGCGGGCAAGAGGCGTGCATATGTCCGGTTGGTCATATGCCGCAACTTGCCCTCACCCAATGAATAGTCCCTGAATCGAAGGGGCTAGGCGCGAGGCCTAGGCGCCCTGCGGATTGGCGTCGCCGAACGGGCGCGGCTTGCGCTTGATCTGCGGGATACCGCCGGCATGGCCCGAAACGGGCTTGCCGCGCTTGTCGGCATCGTCCTCGCGGCCGATGTCTTCGCCCTTGATCGCGCGCTTGGCTTCCTCGCCCGACAGCGTCTCATATTCGAGCAGCGCACCGGCGAGCAGGTGGAGCTCGTCGATATTGTCGGTGAGCACCTTGCGCGCGACCTTTTCGCCTTCCTCGACGAGGCGGCGCACTTCGGCGTCGATCAGCTTGGCGGTTTCTTCGGACATATTCTGCGCGCGCGACACGCTGTGGCCGAGGAACACCTCGTCCTGATTGTCGCGGTAACGCAGCCAGCCGAGCTTTTCGGACATGCCATATTCCATGACCATCGCGCGAGCCATGTCGGTCGCCTGCTGGATATCGTTCGACGCGCCGGTGTTGAGCTCGTCCTTGCCGTAGATAAGCTGTTCGGCGATGCGACCACCGAAGCAGAGCGCGAGGCGCGCCTTCATCTGTTTCATATTCTGCGAATAGCGGTCGCGTTCGGGCAGGTTCCACGTCACGCCCAGCGCGCGGCCACGCGGGATGATCGTCACCTTGTGCAGCGGGTCATTATGCTCGACGTGCAGCGAGACGAGCGCGTGACCCGCCTCGTGATAGGCGGTCGCCTTCTTCTCGTCCTCGGTCATGACCATCGAGCGGCGTTCGGCGCCCATCATGACCTTGTCCTTGGCTTCCTCGAACTCGTCGTTGGCGATCAGGCGCTTGCCCTTGCGCGCCGCGAGCAGCGCGGCTTCGTTGCAAAGATTGGCCAGATCGGCGCCCGAGAAGCCGGGCGTGCCGCGCGCGACGCGGCGCAGGTCGACGTCGGGTGCCAGCGGCTTCTTGCGCGTGTGGACCTCGAGGATCTTCTGGCGGCCCTCGATGTCGGGGCGCGGGACGACGACCTGGCGGTCGAAGCGGCCCGGGCGGAGGAGGGCAGGGTCGAGCACGTCGGGGCGGTTCGTCGCGGCGACGATGATGATGCCTTCGTTCGCCTCGAAGCCGTCCATTTCGACGAGCAGCTGGTTCAGCGTCTGTTCGCGTTCGTCATTGCCGTTGCCGAGGCCGGCGCCGCGATGGCGGCCGACCGCGTCGATTTCGTCGATGAAGACGATGCACGGCGCGTTGCGCTTCGCCTGTTCGAACATGTCACGGACGCGGCTCGCGCCGACGCCGACAAACATTTCGACGAAGTCCGAACCCGAAATCGTGAAGAAGGGAACGCCCGCTTCACCCGCGATCGCGCGGGCGAGCAAGGTCTTGCCGGTGCCGGGCGAGCCGACGAGCAGCGCGCCCTTCGGAATCTGGCCGCCTAGCTTCGAGAATTTGGTCGGATCGCGCAGGAACTCGACGATTTCCTCGAGCTCTTCGCGCGCTTCGTCGATACCCGCGACATCGTCGAAGGTGACGCGGCCCTGCTTTTCGGTGAGCATCTTGGCGCGCGACTTGCCGAAGCCCATCGCGCCCGAGCCATTGTTCTTCTGCACCTGGCGGAAGACGAAGAAGGCGATGCCGAGGATCAGCAGGAAGGGCAGCGACTGGACGAGCATATACATCCAGAAATTCGGCACTTCGGCAGGCTTGCCGTCATATTTGACGCCATTGTCGTTGAGCATCTTCAAAAGTTCTGGGTCGCGCACGACGTTCGCGGTGAAGCGGTCGCCATTCGACAGCGTGCCGGTCACCTTGTCTTCGGAGAGGACGACCTCCTTGACCGCGCCTTCCTCGACCTTCTGGCGGAATTCCGAATAGGCAAGCGGATTGCCCGCGGGCTGCGATGCGCCGCCGAACATCGAGGCGACGAGGAGCATGGCCAGCAGGATGCCGCTCCAGATCATCACGCTCTTCATCCAGGGATTGCCCTGCGGTTCCTTGTCGTCCTGCATTCGGAATCTTTCCTCAACGGCGCGGCACTGCGCTCCTATCCGCACAAGATAGGATAATCGGGTTAAATGACAATGAGGCAATCAGCCCTTTTTAGGGACTTTCCGGCGCGGCGCCGCGGAAATGCGCCAAATCGTCCCTTCAAGACCCCGCACCGCGTCGATCAGCAGCGCCCCGACCATCGCGCGGCGGCCTTCGTGCATCGCGGCAATCACGCCGTCGAGCGACGCGCCGCGCAGCACGAGCTGCGGTGCATTGGCGCGCAGCCGCTGCGCGACGATGCGCCGGAACATCTCGGGCGGATAGCCGTCGTCGCGGATCACTGCGATGTCCGATGCGTCGGGCCAGCCGGCGATCAGCCGCTCGACCGCCCAGTCGAGTGCCTCGTCGGCCTCGGCAAGCCACGCGGCGGAGCGCGCCGCCGCGACGGGATCGAGCGCGGTCTGCGACCGGAGCGCATGGCGCAGCCGCGCGCGGTCGAAGCGATTGTCGCTGTTCGACGGATCGTCGACGAAGGGTAGGTCGTTGTCGAGTGCGAGGTCGACGAGTTCGCGCCGCCGCCAGTTGAGTAGCGGGCGCAGGATGACGCCATTCTTCGCGCGGATCGCGGCAAGGCCGCCGACACCGCTCGACCGGTTGAGCCGCATGACGATCGTTTCGAGCTGGTCGTCGGCGTGATGCGCGGTGACGATATGATTGAGCGCATTTGCCTCGCGCCATTGTTCGAGCAGGCGGTAACGCTCGGTGCGTGCCGCAGCCTGCTGCGATCCCTTGATCGGCGTCGGCGGGCGCAGCGTCGAATGCGGGATATGTTCGCGTTCGCAAAAGCCCGCGACCATGCGGGCTTCCTCGTCCGACCCTTTGCGGAGGCCATGATCGACCGTCGCTGCCCAGACCTGTCCGGGCAGCAGCGAGGCCATCAGCCACAGCAGCGCCATGCTGTCGGGGCCCCCCGAAACGGCGACGCCATAGTGAAGGCGGTGCCAGCCCGGGCCGAGGAGCGCGGCGAGGTCGCCAGCCAGTCGGCCGGCGACGTCGCGATCAGCAGCCTGCTTTTGCTTTTGCGGCGGCAGCATCGGTGCGGACATCCTGCGGCGCCTTGTCGCCATAGACTTCGTCGAGTTCGCGGAACGCCTTGCAGGCGTCGGCCTTGCGGCCAAGCTTGTCGAGCGCGACGCCCATGTACATCAGGCTGTGCGGCGCGCGCGCGCCGCTGGGGCGGTCCTTGTAATTATTGTAGAAGGCGACGGCGGCGAGGCTGGGTTTGCCTTCGTCGAGATAGGCGCGGCCGAGGAGGTTCTGCGCAAAGCTCGCCTGGCTGCTCTTCGGCCATTTGGTGACGACCTGCTTCAGTTGGGCTTGCGCTTCGGGGTAAAGCTTGGCTTCCCAAAGGCGGTAGCCGTAATCATAGGCGTCCTTGGTCTCGTTGCCGCTCGCCGGGACCTCGACCTTCTTGACGAGTGCGAGGCGCGCTGCGTCGGAGGCTGCGGGTTTTGCAGCGGGCGTCGCTGCGGGCTTCTTCACCGGGGTTGCGGCGACGGTGGTCGCGGCCGCGGGCGGCTTCACGACCGGCGCGAGGCTGGCGGGCGTTGCGGTCGGAGCGGCGACCGCAGCGGGATCGGCGAAGCGCTTCTCCATTTCGGCCTTATAGGCGGTGAACTGTTTTTCGAGTTCGCGAAGCTGGAAGGCGTTCTGCTCGGTCTGGCCGGTGAGCGTCTGGAGCTGGGATTCGAGCGCGTCGACGCGCGCGGTCAGGTCGATCACCGGGGCGGTGGTGCGCGACCGCTCGCCGGGGGTGTTGTCGGGCGCGATCTCGCCTTCGAAAAAGGTCGGGCTGCCGCCCGGGAAGACCGAACGCTGGACCGCGCGCATTTCCTTTTCGAGCCGTTCCACGCGCTTGCCGATCGTGTTGTCCTGCGCCGCGGCGGGCATTGTCGCTGCGAGGGCCAGCGTTGCCGCTCCGAGGAAGGTAATCTGACGCATCATCATCTGCCGTAAGGTCCCCACAAATTAACCATTTTGTCGTCCATAACGCGGCAAAGCGCAGCAGCGCAAACCCATTTCGGTGCGCTGCCGCTCGAACCGGCCCGAATGATCGGCGTTTCAGCCCTTGGGCTGCGCCCGTGCCGCCGGTGCCGCAGCGCCGGTGGCTCCATTGCCTTCGGCGCGCGCGACAAGGTCGGCGGGCTTCAGCGAGACATTCTTGACCAGCGTGTCGGCGGCGCCGATCGCGCCGACGTCGCGGCCGCCGACTGTGACCTTCAAGGCCTGCGGGATGCTCGTGCGCAGCGTGAACTTCTCGATATAATCCGGCGGCACCTGATAGGTTTCGCCGGCATCGAGCGTCCGCCAATTCTCGGTCTTGCCCTGCGCGTCGTCGAAGCCGATCCAGACCTCCGACAAGCCCGTCAGCACGACGGGTGCGTTCGCCGCGATGGCGGCCGCCCCGGCCTTTGTCGCGGGCGCAGCGGCGGCATCATTCTGCGGCGCTTCGGACGCATCGGCGTCGCGATTCTGCGCGGCGATCAGGGCTTCGTCGGGTTCGACCGAAAGGAAGCGCCAGACGCCATAAGCCGACGCCAGCAACAAGGTGACGATGACCAGCGTCCAGGTCAGCCGCGCGGTCGGCAGGCGTGCCGGGTCGGTCGGCTCATAGGCTTCGTAAAGCGGCCGCGAGCCATAGGCGTCTTCTTCGAGTTCCTGGCGAACCGCGGCGCCGATCTCGGCCTCGGGAAGGTCGACGGCGCGGGCATAGGCGCGCGCGAAACCGGTGACATAGGTCCGGCCCGGAAGTTCGGAAAAATCGGACTTTTCGATCGCAGCCAGATGGCGCTGGGTGATGCGCGTGCGCGTCGCAACATCGGCAAGCGACAGCCCCGCGGCTTCCCGCGCCAGCCGAAGCCGATCGCCGGTGCGCGTGATCGCCAACTCGCCCTGCTCCGGGGCGACGTCCTCATCCGTCATTGCTGTCTCCGTGCCGGCCGTTTGACCCAGATCGACCGTGTCGCCCGTTCATCGCATTGGGAACGCGCGAAAGTCAAATGAAGTTCGGTAAACGCCCGGCTGAAAAGATGCAGATCTGGGATCGTTGGAGCGGCGTTCGGATCGTTCGCGTTGCGGTGCAATGGAAGGCGGGTTTCGGGAGCGGTGAACGGACGCCTTCGCGCGAAAGCGGGAACCCCGATAATATAACTTGCGAGCAACAGGCGTTTGAACGCGGGATCAGCTGACGGTCGGCTACCTTCCGTCTGACTTCGGTCTTGAGGAACGTTGCTGCGCCCGAAAATCGGCATGCGTCAGCTTTGCAGGTGCCTGTTATCGGATGAAAGGAATGCGCCGTCCCGGAGGTCGGCGCATTCCTTCCTTCAATTGATGTCTTAGTCGGCGCTCGTGTCTTCCTGCTGTTTGGCCGTATCCTTGAGTTCGCCCTTCGTCATCCCCGTGACGAGTACGTTGCCGGAGCCTGCGAAGCTCGCAGCAGGAAGTGTCGCGACGCGATTGCCGACCTCGACGGTCACCGCCTGCACGACCCCGCCGCCGGTCTGGCGCAGTTCCTGGACATAGCCGATCACCTTGCCGCGCGCATCGGTCACCGCCATGCCCGGTTCGATCGCGAACATGCCAGCTCCGTTCGCCGCCCCGCTGCCGGCGGCGGCAAGCTGACCAAGGCTGCCCTGGAAGCTGCCCGCGACCGAGCCGGCGCCACTCGCGCTGCCCGAGACGTTCGACAGCGCGGAGCCCGTCCGGTCGCGGACAGTCCCGGCCGCACCGCGTGCCGTGTCGGCGGCGGCCGAAGCGGCGCCCCTTGCAGTCCCCACCGCGCTGCGCGCGGTGCTGCCGACGAAATCGGTGCCGACTGCCTGCGCATCGAGGCTGCCGCTGCCTGACGCGCTGCCCGAGCCGCTGGCGTCGCCGCCGACGCTGTTACCGAGCAGGTTGCCGTTGCCGTTTGCCGAACCCTTGCCGTTCGCGTCGGCGCTGCTCTTGCCCTGTACGCGGCCCGAGCGACGATCGATGCTCGTGTCGCCGCGGCCCGAACCGGTCAGGTCGCCGGCGGACCCAAGGGTGCCGCCGATGGGTCCGGTGGGGTTGCCGAGCGTGCTGCCGAGGCTGCCACCCAAGCCGCCGCCAAGGCCGCCCCCAAGGCCGCCGCTGCCGCCCAGCAACTGCGCTGAAGCCGGCGTCGAAAGGGCCATGGCCGACGCGGCGAGCGCGAGAGCCGAAATGAAAATGCGATGTGCCATTGTCCTTCTCCTCAAATCTTTGGCCCGGAGGGGGTGGGCCTGTGAAGAGAACGACGGCGCGTTTGAATTTATTCCGGGAAAAGTTCAGCGGTCGCCACAGGTGCCGCAAATCAGGCCGTGGCCATAGGTCTTGTCGCGGCCTGTCTTGCCGAGATCGCGGGCTTCCATGACGAGCGCGGCGACCGCCGGACCGATGCGGTCGATCGCGGGGGCCGGGTAGCGCAGCGAAAGCCGCCCGGCGACCAGCGGCGCCGCGAAAGAGGTCCCGCGCAGGCGATCCATGCTGCCCACCCCGGTCGCCGCTAGCACGCCGTCCCCCGGCGCGGCAAAATCGACATGGAGTGCGCGGCCCGCTTCGGGAAGCGCGCGGTCTTTGCGATCAACACCGGTGACCGCGAACACGCCGCGATAGGATGCCGGATAAGCGGGCGGTGCTGCGGGGCCGTCGTTGCCGACCGCTGCGACGATCAGCATGCCGCGCTGCTGCGCCCGCGCAACCGCGGAGGCAAGCAGCTTGTTGTCGGGGCCGACGAGGCTGATCGTCGTCACCGCGGCGCCGCTCTGCGCAAGCCAGCCGAGCGCGCGCGCGATCGCGCTGGCGCTGCCGCCTGCCGGGTCGGTGCCATAGACATCGGCGGCGAGCAGCCGCTGCCCCGCCGCGGCGCCGCGCACCGATCCGTCGCCGATGAGGAGCGACGCAACCGCGGTGCCATGGCGGCTGGCCGACGGTGCGCCCTTGGCGAAACCACGCTGTTCGACGCGTCCCGCAACCGACGGGTGCGCCGCGACGCCGCTGTCGATCAGGCCCAGCCTCGCCGTGCCATCACCGGCCGAAGCGGCCAGCGCGGCATGCGGAAGGGCGCCGCCCGATCCGCTCGCGAAATAGATGTTGTCGACATCGATTTCGGCGCCGGGGAGGAGTTTCGCAAGCTGCTTGCGCGCGCGGCCGAGGCTGCGTCCGTCGGGCACGCGAAAGCGCGCGATCTGGAGTCCGAGACCCTTGATGCTTTCGCGGTCGATCAGCACAAAGCCTTTGTCGGCGGCGAGCGCGATCATTGCCGCGTCAACACCGCTCGCGATCAGTATTCCGCGCACCGCGGGTTCGCCGCGATCGTCGAGTTCGATATGGTCGCGATTGCCACGCACCAATGCGGCAATGCGGTCGAGCCTGACCCGAGTGAGCTGGTCGCCGACCGATATCAACGGGCCGGTGTCGAGTTCGGGGAGCGCCGGAAGCGTGCGCGCCGCGTCGGGAAGCTGGACTGGCGGCAATTCGATCTGCGCGGCGACATGCGCTCCGGTTCCGCCGAGGAAAAGGCAGGCGAACGACAGGATTATGGTGCGGAACTTCATCTTGTCTCTCACAACGTCCCGAACGGGCGACCTTTCCCGAAAAAAATTTAGCAGGTTGTGGAAGAAACGATAGAAGGGCGTCGTTTCTTCCTGCGAACACCTGGAAACGGCGAAGATGCGCTTCGAAGAGGAACTGGTCGAACTGCTACCCCGCCTCCGCCGTTTTGCGCGCGGGTTGGCGCGCGATGTCGGCGACGCCGACGATCTGTGCCAGGCGGCGATCGAACGGGCCCTGAAATCGCAGGGTCAATGGCAACTGGGAACAAGACTGGATAGCTGGATGTACCGCATTATCCGCAATATCTGGATTGACGAGCGCCGTGCCGCCGGCCGGCGCGGCGTCCATGCGCCGATCGACGATGCCGTCACGCAGGTCGCCGGCGAAGGTGCCGCGGAAGTCGAGGCCGGCGCGCTGCGTGGCGATGTCGATGGCGCGATGGCGCGCCTGCCCGACGAACAGCGCGAGGTGGTGATGCTCGTCCTCGTTGAAGGCTATGCCTATCGCGAGGCGGCCGAAATATTGGAGGTGCCGATCGGCACCGTCACCTCGCGCCTCGCACGCGGGCGCGAAACCCTGATGCATTGGTTGGGAGAGGCGGCATGAGTTTCGATCCCGCAACCGTCGCCGCCTTTGTAGACGGCGAACTCGACGACCTCACCGCGCGCCGGGTCGAGCGTGAGGCCGAAAGCGACGCCGCGCTGGCGGCAGAGATCGCGCGCCACCGCGCGCTGAAGGCGCAGCTCGCGGCGCATTACGCGCCGGTAGCGGCCGAAGCGGTGCCCGACCGGCTGCGCGCGCTGCTGGCCGGGGATGGCGTCGATACCAGCCTTGCCGACCGGCGTGAAGCGAAACGCAGGCGCTTTGCCGCTGTTCATTGGGGCGCGATCGCGGCCTCGCTTGTGCTTGGATTGACGCTCGGGCTGCGGCCATGGGTGCAGCCCGTCGATGTGATCAGTTCGAACGGCACGCTCGCCGCGTCGGGTGCGCTTGCCGAGGCGCTCGATACCCAGCTTGCCTCGAACCAGCCGCAGGGCGGTGCGGTGCGGATCGGGCTCAGCTTTCGCGACCGCGACGGCCGCTATTGCCGCAGCTTCGAGGGCCGCATCCTGTCGGGTATCGGGTGCCGCGACGCCGGCCGCTGGTCGCTCGAGCGCACCATGGCGGGACAGGCGGGGTCGGATTATCGCCAAGCGGCATCGGGCGCGCTTGCGTCCGATGCCGCTGCGATGATGGCGGGCGATCCCTTCGACGCCGAAGCCGAGCGGGCTGCGCGCGACAAGGGCTGGCGTAACTGACTTCGTCCCGTTTCTCCTTTCAGACGGATGTCCGGTCAAAGCAGACTTCCCTTGCCGCCCGAAGAGATCGTCAATGGTGCGCCAGCGTTCGCCGGAATGATCAAGCGACAGGACACCGAACGACCTTGGCCGACGGTAAGTGGCCTTTACATCCTAAAGCACATATTTGCTGAGGTCGGTGTCGCCGACAACTTCGGCGAGCTGGTTGTCGACATAGGCGGCGTCGATGTCGAGCGTCGTGTCGGGAGCGTCTTCGGCGGTGAAGCTGATTTCCTCGACCAGCCGTTCCATGATCGTCTGGAGACGGCGCGCGCCGATATTCTCGACCTTCTCGTTGACCTCCGCCGCGAGCTTCGCGACGCGTGCGATCGCGTCGCTGGTGAAGTTCAGCGTCACGCCTTCGGTGCCGAGCAGCGCGACATATTGTTCGGGGAGGCCAGCCTTCGTCTCGCTGAGGATGCGAACGAAATCCTCCTCAGAGAGTACGCCCAGCTCGACGCGGATTGGCAGGCGGCCCTGCAGTTCTGGAAGCAGGTCGCTGGGCTTGGCGACGTGGAAGGCGCCCGACGCGATGAACAGGATATGGTCGGTCTTCATCGGACCATATTTGGTCGCGACGGTCGTGCCCTCGATCAGCGGCAGCAGGTCGCGCTGGACGCCCTCGCGGCTTACCGAGCCGCCGCGCACATCGCTGACCGCGATCTTGTCGATCTCGTCGAGGAATACGATGCCATTGGCCTCGGCGTCGGCGAGCGCGACGCGCGCGACATCGTCCTGGTCGAGGCGTTTGTCCTGCTCCTCCTCGATCAATCGCGTTGCGGCGTCGATCACCTTCAGCTTGCGGCGCTTCTTGGGCAGACCGCCCATCGCCTTGCCGAGCATGTCGGACAGGTTGATCATGTTCATCTGGCCCGGCTGGCCGGGCAGGTCGAACGGCATGTTCGGCGCGTCGGCGACCTCGATCTCGATCTCGCTGTCGTCGAGATGGCCCTCGCGGATGCGCTGGCGAAAGCTCTGACGCGTCGCCTCGCTCGCGCCCTTGCCGGTGAGGGCGTCGAGCAGGCGTTCCATCGCGGCCTCCTCGGCGGCGGCGCGCACGGCCTCGCGGCGGCGGTCCTTTTCGAGCCGCACGGCTTCCTCGACGAGGTCGCGCGCAATCTGTTCGACGTCGCGGCCGACATAGCCGACCTCGGTGAACTTGGTTGCCTCGACCTTGATGAACGGCGCGTCGGCGAGTTTCGCCAGACGGCGCGAAATCTCAGTCTTGCCGCAGCCGGTGGGGCCAATCATCAGGATATTCTTGGGGCTCACCTCATCGCGCAGGTCGGGCGATAATTGCTGGCGGCGCCAGCGATTGCGGAGCGCGACCGCGACTGCGCGCTTGGCGGCGTCCTGGCCGATGATATGCGTGTCGAGCGCGGCGACGATCGCCTTGGGAGTCAGGTCTTTGTTCATGTGTCGTAGAAGTCCAACAGAGAGAAGCTCATTTGACCGCTAGATGGGATTGACCCTGCCCAAGTCAAGCCGGGTGGATTGGATCGTGCGCGCATAGGTTCGGCTTGGGGGCGGCGGCATCGGGCATTTGACCGATGTCACCTACCATGCCTGTGGAAAAACGGATTTCCTAGTCAAATTGGACACATAAATCTAAAAATTGGAGTAAATTGGCACCGCCGGCGGTAAAAAATTCAATATATTTGGAATATATTCAGCAAAATCAGCGTTAGATTTTCGATTGTATATATTCGACGTATATTTATCGTATAAAATTCCCAAATGAAATTAATGGCTTATCATTCCTCGTGCGACTCGCTTTTGGTCGCGACATGGTGTGGAGGTATAGCCATGAAGAAGAGTGAAAACGGCATCGTCGACCTTGGCGATGCTCGCGTCGAAACCCGCGGCGTCGGCGAACTCGGCCCGCTGGACATCCAGACGTTCCAGCGGACTTACAACGCTGGCATCCAGTCGGACGACTGACGCGACGGGCGTGCGGTGCCGGCAACGGTGCCGCACGCACGCGCGCAGATTGCTCCATGGCATCGCACCGCCTCCGCTCCCATCTGAGCTTCTGCTTCATCGGTTCGCGCGCGATCTTTCTGGATCGCGCGGCAAGTCGCTATTTTCTTCTCGAAGATGTCGGCGCCGAACATATGGAGGCGTTCGTCGCGGGGGAGGCGAGCGAGGGCGCCATATCCTGGCTGGAAGATCGCGGCCTGATCGAGACAGGCGCCGCTTCGCCAGCACCATTCATGGCGCCGTCCCCGATAGCCAGTCTCCACGACGCCCGTCTCGGCACGCCCCGGCCCTGGCTTCTCGCCGAAGCGATGCTCGCGGAGATGCGCTCGCAACGACTGCTGACCCGCCGCTCGCTCGGTTCGCTTCTCGATCCCTCCCGCCATGTCGGGCTTGAAGCCGACCTCGATCGCTGCCGCCCCATCGCCGCCGCGATCGAACGCGCGTCGCGCTATCGCGATGCGACCGATCAATGCCTTGCGCGCGGCCTCGCAATGCGTGCGATGTTGGCGCGCCGGGGCCAGCGCGCCGATCTCGTGATCGGCGTCATGCTACCCTTTGCCGCGCACTGCTGGATTCAATCGGGCACCACGGTGCTCAGCGATCCGCTGGATCGCGTCGTCAATTTCACGCCCTTGCTGACGGTGCGATGAGGTTCTCCTTTCGCCTCGATATCGCTCCGTCCGGCCTCGCGGCGCTCGCAGCCGACCATGCCGAACGCGTTCCATCGGCATGGGAAGCCCGCGCCGCGAGGCTATGGAGCCCGGCGCCGCGGATCGACCTCGTCGACCGGGGCTTCATCGTCGGCGCGCTGTTCCGTCGCGAAATCCCGGCAACGCGGGTGACCGACCTCGATCCCGCCGAGCGGCGCCGCATCTTGGATACGGACGGGGCCGCACTGCTTGCCAACTATTGGGGCGGTTATATCGCGCTGTTGATCGCGGAAGACGGCTCGCTGTCGGTCCTGCGCGACCCCTCGGGGATGATGCCTTGCTATATGCAGCGCATGGAGGGCGGAGCAATGCTGGCAAGCGACATGACGGCGCTTGCCACGCCGGGCGCCGCCGCGGTCGACTTCGCTGCCCTCGCGCGGATGTTCGCCGGCATCGACGTGATCGGACGCCGGACGGGCATCGCCGGGGTCGAGGAACTCTTCCCTGGCGAACGGCTGACGGTCACGCCGTCGGCAATCCGCATCGAACAGGCATGGTCGCCATGGGATCATGTTCGGCCACTTGCTGGATTGGACTTCGCTTCGGCCGCCCAAACGTTGCGCGCTACGCTCAAGGACAGCATCGGGGCCTGGTCGACCTGTTTCGACAAGATTCTCGTCGGTGTATCGGGCGGGCTCGACAGTTCGATTGTCGCCGCCGCGCTCGGCCCGCGAACGCCGGGGCTTCGTTGCCTGACCATGGTCGAGCCCGGAACCGACGGTGACGAACAGCGCTATGCCGAAGCGCTTGTCGGCAAACTCGGGGTGCGGCTCGATGCGCCGATTTACGATCTTGGCGCCGTCGATGTTACGCAGCCGGTTTTACCGAATTTGCCGCTGCCATTCGCTCTCCACTTCTTTCATGCGATCGAGGCGGAGCATCGGCGGCTTGGCGATCCAGTCGATGCCTATTTCTCGGGCAATGGCGGCGACGATATCTTCTGCGCCCTGCGCAGCGCCGTGCCGCTAGCCGACCGACTGCTCGCGCGCGGCCTTCGGCCCGGCTTGATCCGGACCGCGCGCGACCTCGCCGATCTCACCGGATCGGGAATGGCCGCGGTCGCGGGCAAGGCTTGGGAGCGGGTTCGACGCCGGAAGGCCGGGCATCGCGTGCGCCGCGACCTGAGCGGTCTAGGCGCTATCGGACGCGCGGCAGCGATGGACGATGGCGATCGCCATCCGTGGCTTTCGGCTCCACCGCGCGCGCTACCCGGCAAGGCCGCGCATGTCGCCATGCTGGCGCGCGCGCAAAAGAGCATCGAACTTTATCCGCGCAGCAACGCGCCACCGCAGATCGTACCCCTATTATCCCAGCCGATCGTCGAACTCTGCCTGTCGATCCCGACCTGGTATTGGGTACGCGGCGGCCGCGACCGCGCGGTCGCGCGCGCAGCCTTCGACGGCCTTCTCCCCGAACTCATTCTAGAACGCCGAACCAAAGGCAGTCCGAGCGGCTTCATCCGGCGCGTCTTCGACGCGCAGGGCGAAGCGGCCATCGCGACGCTTCGCGTCGGGCGTCTCGTCGAGGCCGGGCTGCTCGATCCCGATTGGCTGGATCGCGCCGGCGAGGGCCTTTGGCAGGACGATGGCCGCGATCACCGCATCCTGACCTTCGCGGCGGCCGAGGCGTGGGTTCGCTGGTGGGAGGAGGGGCCTTATCCGTCCGGTTCCTTTCCCTTGGCGTCGCAGCGCGGCGCGGCGGCGCCCATCTTGTCCCAGAGCGGATAGCGGTCGGCGAAGGGCGAGCCGGGATCGCGTTTGCCGAGCAGCCAATAGTCGAACCAGGCGATATTCTCCTGCATCGCGCCGATCCGGTTCGACGGGATATGGAAAATGTGCGTCTCGTCCGAGGCGGCATCTTCTCCGGGGTAGAGGCTGAGCTGCGCCGGCACACCCGCCTTGCGCAGCGCTGCGTGGAAATCGATCGACGGAACATAAGGCGCCGCAACCTGTTGGAGGATCGCGCCGCACACCTCCCCCGCGCGTAGCGAGGGTGAAAGCCGGCGGTAATGGACGAGCGCGGCGGGATCGGTTGGCGGCCCTCCGAACACCGCATCATAGGAACCCGCGACATCGGCATAGAGGGCTGGCTCGAGATAGCCGCCGTCGCCGCTCGAAGCCGCCCGGAATACATGCGAGTTGGTCATCGCGACGTTGACCATCTGCGAGCCGCGGCTGTAGCCCGCGATCCCGACGCGCGCCGGATCGATGACGCCCGCATCGACAAGCTCCTTCACCGCATCCTCATAGCTCGCGACGCCGTTGAGCCAGATTAGTTGCCGCAGCGTCTCGGGCGGTAAATCTTGGGTTTCGTTGATCCACGCGTCATAGGCCGCGCGGATTTCCGCGTTCTGGCGTGAGCTTGGATCGTTGACGAGCAGCACGAAATAGCCGCGTTCAGCAAAGAGCTGGACCGGATATTCCCACTGATTCTCACGGTTCGCGAAGCGATCGTCGCCATCGGTGCCGTGCGTGACGACGATCGCGGGATAGCGCTTGCCCTTCTCGTAACCGCGCGGCCAGACGACATAGCCCGTCGCCTTATAGCCGTGGCGATTGACCCATGTGCGCGGCTCGATTTTCAACGGATCGATCCCGTCATGGAGGGGCGACACGGACGCGACCCGCTCGACCGCTCCGCGCGGTACATCGACCGCGACCACCGCTGGCGGTGTTGTGTGGCCTTGCGCGATGCAGGCGCCGTGATCGAGCGTCGGCACGAAATCGCAATGGCTGAGGCTGTGCTCGGTGTCGATCGTATGTACGCGGTCCTTCTCGATGACCGCGAGGCCGAAACGCGGATCGTCGATCATTCGCGTTCCCGCAATCGCGCGCTGACCGTCTTGCGAGCGGAAGCCGCCCACCGCGCGTCCGTCACCGACCGCAAAGGCAAAGCGCCCATAATTATGGGTCTTCCCGCCGGGCAGGGTTTCGACGAGGTCACGGCTATCGCCATTGCCCTGCGAGGACAGTCGCCCGCCTCTCGGTCCCGGCAGCAGCCAGTAAACGCGCTCGACCTTGGGATCGAGCACACGCGCTTTCCGGTCCGCGAATGCCCAAGCCATGGTGACAACCTTTTGCTGGCCGCCCGACCCGATTTCCATCACATCATATCGGACCTCATCCTTTTCCCAGCGGACATGGTTGCGGTCGAAGAAGGTTGTAAGGTCGCTTTGCGGACGGGTAGCAAGGAGAGTGTCCGTACCGTCCGGCTCGCGAAGATAGATCGACGCTCTTGCCTGCCCCGGCGAACGGCGCCGCGCGCGCTCGCTTGTGACCTCACCGTCGTAACGGATAGCCTTACCCTTGAGCTCGGCATCGACCGTGACATAGAAGAGCCGCTGTCCATCCGGCGACCAGCTGTGTGCCCGCACGCCGGTCCGAAGCGGTGCATGTCCATAGCCGGGAAAGACGGCACCCTCGCTGTCGCCGAAGATGGCCGTCGCGGGATGAACGACAATCGGGTGCGTCTCGCCGTTCGCCCCGATCCGGTAGAGCTGGACGCCTGCACCCACGTCGATCCGTGCGCTCCAGTCGGATGTGTCGGGAATCCGGTTGAGCTGGTCGATCCATCGTGCCCGCAGCAGTTCGCGCGTTTCTCCGTTGGCCAGATCGACCCGCCGCAGGATCGCGACGGTGCGGTCGCTCTCCCGGTCGGCGATGCGGACGACATAGGCGGCGCTCTTTCCATCGGCGGCAATCGCGAGCGCGCGGACTTCTGGCACGGCGAGTTGATCGCCGAGCGACCAGACCCGCTTGCCTTCATTGCCGGTGGCGTGCGGAACGAGCATGCCGCTGGCAACGAGCGCCGCGCCAGCGAGGAGTTTATGTCTCGCCATCGTCACCACTCCTGCCGGACGGTGATGCCGATGAAGCGACCTGCCGCCGAATAATTGGTGGTGTCGAACGGCGTATCGGCGGGCAGCGCGGCCGGGATCGCGGTCGGCTCCGCGTCGAAAAGATTGAGCGCGGCGAGCGAGATTTCGGTGCCTGTGCCAATCTTTACGCGCGCCGTGAAGTCGACCGTCGTGTAGGCGGGAATGCGCACAACCGCTGCCTGTCGGTTGTCGTCGAGGCCGCTCATATGATTGACCAAGGCAGCCAGCGAGAAACGCTCGCCGCCATAGGTCAGCCCCGCGCGCCCGCGAAAGCGTGCCGGATGGAAGAGCGTGCCAGCGAGGCTTGTCCATTCAGCGCCCGGAAGGAGCTGCTGGCGGCTGCGCAGGAAACTCCCCGCCGCGGAAAGCGTCAGTTCCTTGCCGTTCGCGACCTCAACGCGATAGCGCATCGCAAGGTCAACCCCCGAATATCTTTGACGGGCGATATTGCGGTCGCGCGCATCGATGAAGGCGACGACGTTGGCGGGATTATGTGGTCGGCCGGCGCCATTCTCGAGGCCGAGCAGCGCTCCGTCGATGATGTCCGCAAGATCGGCGGCATTGGGGTTCAGCGTCACAAGGCCGGAGTAGAGCGGATTGTCGAGCACGCCGAGCAGCGACGGGATCGGCGGGGCCACCCGGTCGCTGTAATCGATCCGGTACCATGCGGCGGTCAGTTCGAGACCGCGCGCCGAGGTGAACTGGGCGCTTAGCGTGAGGTTCTTAGATCGCTCGGGCCCGATCCGGCTGTCCGGCCCCGCCGCAAAAATGATGTCGGCGCTCGCGGGGTAGCCGCTGCCGTATCGCGCGGCGCGGGCAAGCACCGCCGAATAGCCGCTATATTGCTGATAGAGGGTCGGCATCTTGAAGGAGCGGCCCCAGGACGCTCCGAGGCGCAGTGTCTCGACCGGCTCCCAGACGACGCCAATCTTGGGAGTGAGGATCGTCTCTGCGTCCGAATAATCCTCGAAACGCAGCGCGCCCGTCAGCGACAGACGGTGCAGGCCGGCGATGTCCTGCGCGGGCGCGGTGAGCGGGACGAACAGTTCGCTATAGGCGAAGATATTGTCGCGCCGCCGGCGGATATCGCCTGTCGGCGAGGCTGCGAAGAAATGGTTGCGCCGGGCGCCGCCGCCGAAGGCGATGCGCACATCGCCCGCCGGCAGCGCAAAGAGCGGCCCCTGAAGGCCCACTTCGAGCGCTAGGTTGCGGTTGAAGAAATGCTTGTCGGTGCGCTGAAGGCGATCGCCCCCGAAGAAGAGGTCGGTGAACCCTCCCGTCCGGTCGGTGCCGAGGAAGCCGCTCGCTTTCAGGCGCCAGTCGCCGCCGATTTCGGCCGTGAGGCTTGGCGCGATGCCGAAAATCTCGGAAGTGCTGAGATTGTCGAGCCCGCATTCTTCGGGCGCAATCGTAAGGCTGTAGCCGGTCGCAGAGCGAAGGCGGCTCTTCTTGTAGAGAAGATCGGCAGCCAGCGTGACGTCGGGACCGATGGCCTGATGACCGCTAAGCAACAGCGAGTGGCGCGAGATCGCCGGAAAGAGCGTCGTCTCAGGATTGGCGGCACCGGCATAATCGCGGTCGCCGGCGCGGATCGCCGTCGATTTGCTATAGTCGTAGGCAGCGAGCAGACCGCCCGACGACCAGCTCTTGCCGCCGAGCAAGCCATATTGCTGCTGGACATTGCCGCCGTCGGTCGAGGCGCCGACGCGTGCCATCGCCGAGAGGCCGTCATAGGCGCGCTTGAGGAGGATATTGACGACGCCCGCGACGGCATCGGCGCCGTAGATCGCCGACGCGCCGTCGGCGACGATCTCGATCCGCTCGACCGCAGATACGGGGATCGCGCTGACGTCGATGACTGAGGACACACCGGTATAGGCAAAGCGGTTGCCGTTGAGCAAAGTCAGCGTCGCGTTGGGACCGATACCGCGCAGGTTGAAGGTCGAGGCGCCATTGGCATTGGCATTCTCGTTGGGCGCTCCCTGGCTATTGCCGATGCCCGGATTCTGCCCGCCGCCGAAATTCTGCGGCAGGCTGCGTGCGACTTCGCCAAGGTCCGCCCGGCCGCTGTCGCGGATTTCCTCTGCGGAGACCTCGGTCACCGGCACCGCCGCCGGCGCGCCCGCAATTCGGGTGCCCGTCACGATGATCGGTTCTGGCAGGGCTTCGGCTTGCGCTTCTTCTGCGGCTCGCCCCCCGATCATGACCGTCCCCTTGTCGTAATGCGCCGTAAGACCGGTTCCGCGCAGAAGTCTGTCGATGGCCTCGCGCGCCGTCATTTTGCCGACAAGCGGCGGTGATGAGCGACCTTCAAGATCGCCGGCCGAGACATAGAGTTCGATACCTGCCTGCGCGGCGACGCTGCGCAGCGCGTCGCCGAGATCCTGCCGCGGCAGGTTGAAGCTTCGCTCCTCACGCTGGACGGCCTGTGCCTGACTCGGCGTCAGAATGACGGCAGCGCCGGCCATCATTGTGGCCAGCGAAGGCAATTTTCCGGACATTTCTCTCCCCCTTCATTGTTGAGCCGTGCTCGGAATGCACGGCTGGTGAGGGGACATGACGGAGGGTGGGAGCAGACCTTAGTCAGGTCGGAAAATTTTTATTGCCGGCGAAGATGAATGCCGTCGGCTCGCTTCTCGACTGAAAGATCGAAGAGTTTGGCAAGGCGGTTGACGAGACTTGCCGGCCGGCTGATCCGGAAGCGCCCTGAGACTTCGAGCTGTCCCGTCGCGCCATCGTCGATGATGATAGGCCTTGCGGCATAACGGTTGGCTTCGCGCGCGAGCGCAGCCAGCGAGATCGATCGATGTTCCGACCAACCGGTTGGCCAGTCGGGAGGCGGTAACTCGCGGACCCGCAGTGGCTTGGTCTGTGGGAGAATGGTACCGTCGGCGCTGCTTGCAGCGCGCGATCCCATTCGCGCGCTGCCGCTGAGCACCCTCATGATGATTACACTGCCGTCGGCAATGCCGATGTCGAGTTCTGCCCTGTCCCCACTTATCACCGAGCCGCCGACTTCAACGCGGAACGGGACAGCGCCGTCGCCGAAATCAAATCTTGCGAGACCGCGTGCCAGGCGAAGGTGGCGGGCATTGTTCGCGTCGACGAATTCGAGCCTGCTATCGGTATCGAGCGTCGCTGTCGCGCCGCCGGCGAGGCGGAAGGTCCTGATTTCGCCGCGGCGGGTGATAAGCGGCTCGGCAGCGCGCGCCGCGATCAGGCTGTCCCTTGAGCTCGCAGGCATCAGGACGTTCACGCCGAGGGCGGCCAGTAGAAGTGCGGTTATCGCGACCCCCGCCGCGGGGAGCCAGCGCCGATGGCCCAATGGTGAGCGGGCACCGGCGCGCGCCGACCCGTAACGGCTCGACGATTTAAGGATCGCAGATTGCTGCAACGTTTGCGCGGCGCGGTCGTAGCTTAGGCGATGCTCGGGCGACGCCGCGAGCCATGCCTCGAACTCCGCCTGCAAACCCGGCGCATCTTCGCCGTGCATTTTGACCAGCCACGCCCGGGCGATCTCGTCGGGCCGATATTCTGGGCTCATCGTTCGACCCCCAAGGCGTTCGCTATATGGGCGAGCGCCCGCATCATATGATATTCGACTGTGGCGATAGTGATGCCAAGCCGCTCGTGGATTTCGCGGTAGCTGAGTTCATCGACCCTGTGCATGAGAAACACGCGCCGCGTCTTGAATGGCATCGTATCGACCGCTCGCTCATAGAGGCCGAGTAGGTCGTCCGCTTCCAGCCGCCACTCTTGCTGGGGATCGCAGGCGGCGTCGCGCTGTTCGTCGAAAGGATGGGGGAGGGGGCGATGATTTCGAGAATGCCGGGCGCGGTCGATCAGCAAATTCTGCGCGATGCGGCGAAGAAATCCTCCCGGATTGGATAGCTTGCCGCATTGAGCGCTGCTGGCGGCGCGCGCGAATACTTCCTGCACGAGGTCCGGTGCTTCTTCGGCTCCGGCCTTGCGTCGAAGGAAGCCGAGGAGTGCGCCGCCATGCTCTCGATAGGCTGCACCCAGCTGGCATTCACTTCTCGACGTCGGCGCGACGAAGCGGGGCGGGTCCGCCGACAGCGCTGAACTATCAGAGGAATCAGGAAGGAGGGTGCACTCGGCACCGAGCGAGTTGGAAAAAGAGGAAGGCACGCGGTTTCCGGACGGCACGAACGGACACGGCCGACGACGGCCAGATATCCGTATCCCAATGCTGTGCCGCCGTTTGGTCGCTATGCGGACCATGGTCCGGTACGGCCGCCGGTCCTGTTACGGACTGGCGTTCATGATGACTGGCGAATTGATCGCGCGAATGCTGCCAGATTTGCGTTCGCGTGATGGAATGGTGCCAATTTGGCGCGGCCGTGGCAAGCTAGGATGTCAGCCGTCGTCGGCCCGCTCGCCAGGCCCCGCGCCATTCCTTGGCGCGGGGAAAAGCAGTGCAGGCGTTATCGAGGGTTCGCCGGTGGAAAGCGATCGGCGGTGAAAGAGATTTGGTCGCGCAGCCAATTCATGACTTCCACCTCGCTCCACCTGGCGCAGCGCTTGGAAAACAGTATTTGGCGCGGGAAGGTGCCGGTCTCGATCTTCCTGTAAATCTTCGTCCGGCTGAGCCCGGTGAGCTCTTGAACGGCGTTTAGGCGGATATAGCGGTCACGCATGGATATGGATAACATGGAAACTTCCTTCATGGCTCAGTTGCGTTTTGATGCCCCGAGGAATAAATTTGATGAAGGCTCGCTCAAGATCAATACTGCTGGAGATTAGGGCCTGTACTGAGAATTGCTCCAATAGTTCTTCACGTATCCGGGCGTGTCCTACCGTGTCCGATTGTACGATAAAAAAATTTCTCCCGAACTGACTGATTCCTACGCTCTTGGCGTATGGGCGGCACCAGAGACGGCGATATCCGGGAAATCGGCATCACGCGCATCGGGCGTCGCCCGATTCGGAGGAGCTAAAATCGGCTTTGCTCCAGACGGTCGCCGCTACGCGGCGGCGTTGATCTCCCGGCGTGGCGGGAGCGGGGTGGGTGTCACTCGCCTCTAGCCCCGCGCGGCCGGGCCGCAACCCGCGTTCCGCGGGTCCTCCACTTCGTTCCGGTCCTTCGGATGCAGCCCGGCACTATCGCGGGTCTGCCGGCTCCTTCCTGCCGCCCACCCCGCCCCCTTCCGGGCCGGGGTGCGGTGGTTTGAAGGAGAAGGGTAATGAGAGCGCCGGGTGATGATCGGCTTGACCTCCGCCGCGTCGAACGAGCGGCGCGCCGGATGAGCAATCTGGAGCGTCGCGTGTTTCTGGCGATCCGCGTCGATGAAATGAGCTATGCGGAAGTGGCCACGGAGCTTGGGATTAGCATTGCTGAGGTCGAGCAAAACTTCGCCGCGAGCCTTGATGTGCTGGTGCGCGCTGTCGAACAGAAGGATCCATGGTGGTGGAGATTCTGGCCACGGTGAGAGCAAGTCGTCCGGATGGCGCTTGCCATCCGGCAAGCGCAACTACATTGTGAAAACAATGCGTACCGATCTCGATCATCTTCCGTCCAACAAGCAGCGCGAACTCGATCGAGTGAAGGCGATCGTCTTCGAGGAGTTTGAGGACGCGCTTGCGCTCGGCACCATGGATTGGAAGAAAAAGGGGCGGATCGACAAGATCATTCTCTACGGCAGCTATGCGCGCGGAGGCTGGGTCGACGAGCCGCACACTGCCAAGGGGTACCGCTCGGACTTTGATCTGCTCATCATCGTCAACGACAAAAGGCTTACCGACAAGGTCGATTTCTGGAGCAAGCTCGAGGACCGGTTCAACCGCGAACTTGCTATCGACAAGACGCTTCGCACTCCGGTCAACTTCATCGTGCACACCCTACAGGAGGTGAACGACGGGCTCGCACATGGGCGCTATTTCTTCATTGACGTCGCGAGGGACGGTATCGCGCTCTACGAATATGACGACAAGGAACTGCACCAGCCAAAGCCGAAGACGCCCCAGCAGGCGCTTGCGACGGCGAAGGAGTATTTTGACGAGTGGTATCCGAGTGCTGCGGGTCGGCTCGACACAGCGCAATACACTCGCGGTCAGGGCAGGCTAAAAGAAGCTGCCTTCGATACCCATCAAGCAGCGGAATTTTTGTATCACTGCGTTCTTCTGGTTGAGGATCAGCGTGCAATAGGCACCCCCTTCGTGGGGTGATCGGCGTGCAAAAAGGACCCCTTCATCCCGGGGATTTAGTCGGCCGACTGGTTTTGATCAGTTGGCGAGAACGGGATGTTGATCGTGGAGACAGTGGT
>NZ_DASYHG010000018.1:0-217598 GCF_035998905.1 Sphingopyxis sp.
CGGGAGGGGTCGGGGGTGGGCAGCCACGTTACGATCAGGCCCACCCCGCTGCGGCTAACGAACAAGTTCGCAAGCCTCGCTGCCCCTCCCGCAAGCGAGAGGGGAAATCAGTTCATCACCGCAACGTCCGCTCTCCACCCCAAAGCGGACGGTCTCTGCCGGTTTGGTCGGATCGCAACGCGGACTTGAGGCCTTGCACGGAATGCTTTGAAGGTTGCCGCCCGACGCTATACGGGCACCGGATTGGTTGCTTCCATCGCCTCGCCCGGCTTCCGCGCCCGGCCGTTCGATGAAGGCAGATCGCCGGGATTCTGAATTACAATGAATTATCGCCATAGCTTCCATGCCGGCAACAGCGCCGATGTCGTAAAGCACGCCCTGCTGATCGCCCTCGTGCGGGCCTTGCAGCAAAAACCGGGCGCGCTGACCCTGATCGACACCCATGCCGGTTGCGGGCTGTACGACCTTGGGGGCGAGGAGGCGAGGCGCACCGGCGAGGCTGTACAGGGCGTGCTGCGCGCCTTTGCCGACCCGAACCCCTTGCTGGACGACTATCGCGCCGCCGTGCGGGCGGTGAATGCCGGCGAAGAGCCGCGTCTCTACCCCGGATCGCCGCGATTTCTGGCGCAGCTTCTGCGCCCGCAGGATTTTCTGGTCCTGAACGAGAAACATCCCGACGACGTCTATGCCCTGCGCGGCGCGATGCGCGGCACTTCCGCCGCCGTGCATCAGCGCGACGCCTACGAGCTTTGGCTGGCGATGCTGCCGCCCCGAACGCCTCGCGGCGTGGTGGTGGTCGACCCGCCGTACGAGCAGACCGACGAACGCGAACGTATCACCGCCACCCTCGCCACCGCGCACCGCAAATGGGCGCATGGCGTGACGGTGATCTGGTATCCGCTTAAAGACCGCGCCACGCATGCGCGCTGGAAAGGGCAACTCCGCAATCTTGGCATCCCGAAAATGCTGAACGTTGAGCATTGGTTGTACGATAGCGACCAGCCCGACATCTATAACGGCGCGGGCTATAACGGCGCGGGCCTTTTTATCGTCAACCCGCCCTACGCCTTCACGCAGGCGCTGCCGCCTCTGCTGGAAGCGCTGCGCGCGGCGCTGGCGCCCGAGGGGCATAGGGGGAAGATCACGACCGACTGGTTGGGCGACTAGAACAAATCGCCTTCGCAGGGGCGACGGTGGTGCAATCGTCCGCTTCCCGCACCGTCCTTGACGTCCACCGGAAGGACGGGTTCGCGATTACGGGAATCAAATCCCCAGTTCCGCCTTCGCCAATATCCCGCGCTGGATTTCGTTCGTCCCCGCGTAGATGCTGCTCGCGCGTTCGTTGAGATAGTGGAGCGGTGCGATCGCCTGCCACACCTCTCCGCTGCAATAGTCGTCGAGGATATGGCCGGGGATCGGACCGCCGGGCATCGCGACGCCGGGCTGGAACGCGCGGGCGAGCGGCCCCGCAGCGTCGAGCGCGAGTTCGGTCACGCGCTGCTGCAATTCGGTGCCGAGGATTTTCATCATCGAGGCATCGGCGCCGGTCGGTGCGCCCGCCGACAGCCGCGAGAGGATATCGCTTTCGAGCCGGGCGAGGATGTCGCAGCGGATGCGCGCTTCGGCGATCCGCACGTCGAGCAAGGCACGCGCGGGGCCGGCAGGCTGCGCCGCGACCTGCTGCGCCAGTTCATCGAGCGCAACCTCGATCTCGGGCGCATAGGCGCTGCCGCCGCGTTCGAATTCGAGCAGATATTTGGCGACGGTCCAGCCGTCGTCGATTTCGCCCAGCACGTTCGCGACCGGCACGCGAACATTGTCGAAGAAGATCTGGTTCTGGATATGCTCGCCCGACGCCATGACGATCGGGCGCACCTCGATCCCCGGCGAGGTCATGTCGATGAGCAGGAAGGTGATGCCCTGCTGCTTGCGTTCGGTCTTCGCCGTGCGGACGAGGCAGAATATCCAGTTCGCGACATGGGCGTGCGTCGTCCATATCTTCGTGCCGGTGCAGACAAGATTGTCGCCGTCGCGCACCGCCTTCATCTGCAGCGCGGCGAGGTCCGATCCCGCGCCGGGTTCGGAATAGCCCTGGCACCAGAAATGCTCGCCGTTCAGCATCCGCGGCAGGAAGAAAGCCTTTTGCGCATCGGTGCCGAAACCGATGATCGCGGGACCGCACATCCTGATCCCCATCGGCGACACCGGCGGCGCGCCGGCGCGCACCCGCTCGCTCGCGAAGATATGATGCTGGACGACGCTCCAGTCGCAGCCGCCGTGCTCGGCGGGCCAGGCGGGCGCCGCCCAGCCCTTCGCGTGCAGCCTTTCCTGCCAGGCCATTTGCGACGCGTGGTCGGCGTAAACCGAGGTCATCAGCTTGCCCGCGCGGCGCAGTTCGGGGGTCAGCTCGGCCGCGAAGAAGGCGCGAACCTCTTCGCGGAACGCGTCGTCTTCGGGGCTAAGCTGCATGTTATCGGGCCGCCTTCGGGATGAAGATCGCCTTGGGGCGGGTGAATTCGAGCAAGCCGGGCACGCCATTTTCCTGTCCGAAGCCCGACTGCTTCGCGCCCGCGAGCGGAGTGAAGGGCGTCGACTGGAGATTCTGGTTGATCCAGACGGTGCCGGTGTCGAGCCGGTGCGCGATCGCGGTCGCCGCCTCGACATCGCCCGACCACACCGCGCCGGCGAGGCCATAGTCGCTGTCGTTGGCGCGCGCGACGACATCGTCGATGTCGGTGAATTTGAGGAGCGGCAAAACGGGGCCAAAGGCTTCTTCGACGACGACGCGGCTGTCCTCGGGCGGATTGTCGACGAGCGTCAACGGCACGAAATAGCCGCGATCGGGCACCGCCCCGCCTTCGAGCAGGGTCAGCCCATTGGCGCGCGCATCGTCGAGCAGCGCGAGGACGCGGCGATATTGCGGCTCGTTCTGGATCGGGCCGTAGCGATTGCCCTGCTCCGCCCCGTCGCCGACAGGCAGGTCCTTTGCGAGCTGGTGGAGACGGTCGCGCAAGGCATCGTAGATGTCGGCGTGGATATAGAGCCGCTTGGTCGCGACGCAGACCTGCGCGCTGTTGTGGAAGGCACCTTCGAACAATTGCGCCGCGACCGCGTCGACATCGACATCGGGCAGCACGATCGCGGCGTCGTTGCCGCCGAGTTCGAGCGTGATGCGCTTGAGATCCTTCGCCGCCGATTCCATCACGCGGCGGCCGGTCGCGGTCGAGCCGGTAAAGCTGATCTTCGCAAAGCCCGGATGCGCGGTCATCAGCGGGCCGAGCGCATCGCCGCCGCTGATGATGTTGATCACGCCCGCGGGAAAGACATCGCGGATCAGTTCGCCGATACGCAGCGTGCAGAGGGGCGTGAAGGGCGAGGGTTTGAGCACGAGCGTGTTGCCCGCCATCAGTGCCGGGCCGACCTTCCACGCGGCGAGCAGCACCGGGAAATTCCATGGCACAATGCCGCAGACGACGCCGAGCGGGACATGATGCACCTCGATCCGGCGCGTATCGCTATCCTCGGTGACGTCGACGGGGATGTCGAGCATCGTCGTCGCCTTCATCCACATCGCGGCGCCGAGGATTTCCATCTTCGCGCCGGGCAGCGGACGCCCCTGTTCCCGGACGAACAGCGCGGCGAGTTCGTCGGCATGCGCCTCGATCGCGTCGGCCGCCTTCGCCAGCGCGGCCTTGCGCTCGGCGATCGGCGTGTCGCGCCATGCGGGAAAGGCGCGCGTCGCGGCGGCGACCGCGGTGTCGAGATCGGCGGCATCGGCATCGGGCGCGGCGGCGAATATCTCGCCCGTCGCGGGGTTGCGTACATCGATCGTCCGCGCCGCAGACACCGCGCGGCCATCGATCGTCATCGCGAAAGTCTCGCTCATTTACCTCTCCACCTCTTGCGGCCGGTTTTGCGCCGACCGATTGTCTGTTGCCGACTCCATAAACTAATGTCATTAGATAAAAGCGCAACAGCAAAGATATGGGAGAGAGTGATGAGCGAGATCGAGGGCGGGTGCAATTGCGGCGTGGTGCGTTACCGGCTGAGCGCCGATCCGATCGCCGTCGCGGTGTGCCATTGCGCGAACTGCCGCCGCCAGTCGGGCAGCGCCTTTTCGGTCAACGTCATCGTTGCGGAAGGCGCGATGACGCTGACGGGCGACCTCGCCACTTATGAGGATTCCGACACCGAAAGTGGCCAGCCGGTGCTGCGGCAATTCTGTGCGACCTGCGGCTCGCCGATCCGGTCGCTTTCCGCTGCCTCGCCCAAGGTCGCGATCGTCAAGGCAGGGACCGCCGACGAGCCGGGGCGTTTCGAACCGGCGATCCATGTCTGGACCTCGACCGCGCTGCCGTGGGTCGAAATCCCCGCGAACCTGCCGCAATTCCCCCGCAACCCCGGATGAGCGCCGACCGGCCGCTGGCGGGGCTGCGCGTCGTCGATCTCGTCGAAGGGCCGCTGGCGCCGATCACACGCTACCTCGCCGAACTGGGAGCGCGCGTCGATCGCTATGGTCCGGTGACGGGCGATGCGGCGGATATTGCGGCGAATGCGGGAAAGATCGTTCACGCCGGGCCGGTCGATCCGGATGCACTGGCCGAGGCGGATATCATCGTCGCGCCGCCGGCTGCGCTCGATTATGATGTGCTCGCCGTGGCCAATCCCGCGCTCGTGCTGATGGAGGTCAGCGCTTTCGGCATCGGCAACAGCCTGAGCGACTGGCAGGCGAGCGATGCGGTCCTGCACGCGCTGTCGGGCAGCCTGTCACGTTCGGGCATTCGCGGGCGGGCGCCGCTGCTACCGCCCGGCGAACTCGCCTGGCAATGCGCCGCGGCGCAGGGCGCTTATGTGCTACTCGCCGCCTGTTTCAAGGCGCTGCGTTCGGGCGTCGGCGACCGCATCGACTTTTCGGCGCTTGACGGTGCGATGCAGGCGCTCGATCCGGGCTATGGCATCAACGGCAGCGCGACGATGGGACGCCCCGTTCACCTGCTGTCGCGCGACCGGCCCGCGAAGGGCACGCAATATCCGATCTTCCCCTGCGCCGACGGTCAGGTCCGCATCTGCCTGCTCGCGCCGCGCCAGTGGCAGGGGATGCTCCGCTGGATGGGTGAGCCCGCAGCCTTTGCCGGGCCCGAATTTGCGAAGATCGGCACGCGGCAACAGTCGGAAGAGCTGCAGGCGGCGCTCGCCGCCTTTTTCGCGCCGCGGAAGCGCGCCGAACTGGAAACGGAGGGCCAGGCGCACGGGGTGCCGATTGCGGGGTTGCTGAGTTTCGACGAGTTTGCGGCGAGCGAGCAGGTCGCGGCGCGCGAGGCATTGACCGAGGTGGCACTGGCAGACGGGCGGCGCGTGACGCTTCCGAACGGGGTGCTGACGATCGACGGCGCGCGCATGGGACCGGTCGGCGCGGTAGAGGATACGCCATCGCTGGCAACCGGCGACGAGGCGCTCGCCCGGCCGTTCGAGGGCCTGAAAGTCCTCGATCTCGGCGTGATCGTCGTCGGGGCCGAAGCAGGGCGCATGTTCGCCGACGGCGGCGCCGATGTGGTGAAGATCGAAAGCGCGGCCTTTCCTGACGGATCGCGCCAATCCTACCTGCCCTACGGTCTCTCGGCGAGCTTCGCCGCGGGGCACCGGGGCAAGCGCAGCCTCGGACTCGACCTGCGGCAAGATGAAGGCCGCGCGCTGTTCCTCGACCTGGTGCGCCAGGCCGATGTTCTGCTTTCGAACTTCAAGCCGGGGACGCTCGACGCGCTCGGTCTTGGCGCCGATGTGCTGACGGCAGCGAACCCGCGGCTGGTGATGGCCGACAGCTCGGCCTTCGGCCCGACGGGGCCGTGGGCGAAGCGGCTCGGCTATGGCCCGCTCGTCCGCGCCGCGACGGGGCTGACCGGGATGTGGCGATATGAAGACGATCCGGCAAGCTACAGCGACGCGGTGACAGTCTATCCCGACCATGTCGCGGGCCGCATCAGCGCACTCGGCGCGACCGCGTTGCTGATCCGGCGACTGCGCACCGGACGCGGCGGCACCGCAAGCGTGTCGCAGGCCGAAGTGATGCTGGGGCAGTTTGCCGCACTGTTGATGGCGGACGACGCGCCGCAATCCGCCGGCCCCTCGATAGTCATGCGCGCGCTAGGTGACGACGAATGGTGCGTACTTACCCTTCCCGGCCGCGCGTCATCGTTGGAGGGTCTGCTCGGCGGTGCTTCGCTCCATGAATGGGTCGGCGCCCGATCGCCGATCGACGCCGCGCAGGCCTTGCAGGCCCGGGGCATCGCAGCAGCACCGATGCTTCGGGTCGCCGACCTGCCCGGCTTCGCCTATTGCGTGGAGCGCGACTGCTTTCGAAGCGATCGACACCCGTACCTCGCCGAACCGGTCGTATCGGAACGCGCTGCGGCACATTATCGCAACCTCGCGGCTCCGCCCGACCAGCCGGCACCCCTGTCGGGCGAGCAGACAAACGAGGTCATTGCGACCTGGCTTGGCCTCGGCGCTGCCGAGATGGCGGCATTGGAGAGCACAGGAATTTTGCAGCCCACTGCCCCGACTGTGTACGCGACGATCGATTCCCATCTCGCCGCCGAGACGTCACCGCAATCGCCAGCCGCTGTTACCACTTAGGCGGTGGTGGGCCGCCTTGCCGTCAGCGCGGGCCACGAGACCCCCGCAGGCGCGCGAAAGCACCGCCACAGCGGGTCAACGCTGCACAAGGCGACCATGATCAGAAATCCCAGCGTGCGCGCAGACGCACGCCATAGTCCTTTTGTGCGGACGAGAGGGCGCCGACGAAGCCGAAGCCGAATTCGCCGCCCATCGCTTCGGTCGTCGCGCCGAGCCGCAGCCGGATCACGTCACGCCCGGCATTGACCGCACCGACGGTGAAGCGTTCGCCGTTCGAGGCAAAGCTGGCGACCCGTGTCGCACGGTCGTTTCCGAAGCGATGCTCGCCCGCCACTTCGACATCGAGCGCCAACGGCGTCTTGCCCAGCCTGAACAACGGGCCGCGCAAGCGGATGCCTGCGGTACCGGTCACGACCTCCTGTGCCGCGCGGGCGATGTCGAGCGCCGCGACCGAGCTCCCTTCGCTGGCCGCATCGAGTTCGGTACGGACGAAGGCTGCTCCCGCGAAGGGTTCGATCGCGAGCGATCCGGCTTGCGCCTTATAAGCGAGTTCGCCGAAGGCCTGCCACTGCTCACCCTCCTGCTTCGCCTTCAGCGCATTCTGGATCGTTCCGAGCGAAACGCGGCGGCTGGTGTCGATGCCGAGCCAGCTATATCCTGCGCCAAGCCGCACGGCCGCCTTGCCGAAATCGAAACCGCCATAGGCAAAGAGCGACGTCGTATCGATCTTCGCCTCGCCCGCCAGCGCACCGAGGTCGAGGTCATCCTTGGCATAGAGCGCGCCGACGCCGATCTTGCCGGTGCCGCCAAGGCCATATTCGAAGCCCCCGGCCAGCCCGTAGCGGACGCCGTCCATGCCCTGATAGCCGCCCCGTGCGTCGAGCTTGCGGTCGGCGATAATCGCATCGCCCCACGCCGATCCGCCCTCACCGCTCGCTCCCGCGAGGCGTTCGGCGATCGGACGGCGATCGTCGGCCGCGTTGCGCCCGGCGGCCGCCAGGACGCCAGCGTGAACCTCTCCCGACAGCGCCGAAAAGGCGCGCCGCGCCCGGTCGCCGTCGAGGTTGAGCACCGCGTCGTAGAGCGTGCCCGGCCCGCCCGCGTCGAGCGCCGCACCGACCGCGCGCTGGTTCGGCGTCGCCCCGATCCCGGCGAAGCTGACGTCGTTGCGCGTCATGCGAAGCTGTACCGCGGCGGGTCCATAGAGGAGCGACGCGTCGAGGAAGGCAAGATTGTCGGTGACACCGGCAAAGGTGCCGGTCACCGCGCTGCCCGTCAGGATCGTATAATCGGTGCGGTTGGCAAAATTTGTGCTGCCGTCGCCGAGGACCGAAACGGTGCCGCCCTGGATCGTGACGGTGCCCGTTGCCGCGATCAGGTCCGACGCCCCCGCCGGATTGATTTCGACCTGGTAGGTCGATCCCGCGGCGAAGGTCAGGTTACCCGCGACATTCAGCGTGCCAATCGAATTGCCGGGCGCGATAGCGCCGGTCACGACGAGTCCGCCGACGCGGCCGCTGCCGCCCAGCGTCGCGCCGCTCGCGACGTTGACCGTCGAGGCCAGCGATCCGTTGACGACCAGCCGTCCGGCAAGGACATTGGTCGCGCCGGTGAAGCTGCTGGCGCCCGAGAGGGTCAGCGTCCCGCTGCCGGCTTTCGCGAGCGTGCCGCTTTCGGTGATAATTCCGGCAAATTCGCTGTCCGCCGCACCGCCGACAGTCAGCGTCGCGCCGCCGAGCATCACCGTACCCGCGCCCGAAAGCCCGGCCACCGACTGCGCAAACCCGTCGATATCGGCGGTTGCCCCGGTGCCGGCGGTGAGCAGCCCGGACCCGAACGCGCCCGCCGCAGCGGCGCGCAGCGTGCCACCCTGCACGGTTGTCGGACCGCTATAGCTGTTGGCGGCGGAGAAGATCAGCGTCGAGCCGCCTGCCTTCGTCAGTCCCCCGCTGCCAGCGATGGTGCCCCCGAAGCTCTGGCTGCCGCTGGCGCGGTTGACCGTGAGGACATTGCCGCCGAGCCGCACCTGCGAGCCCGCCGCGCCCGTCAGGCCGCCGACCGTCTGCGCGCCGCCATTGGCAATATCGAACGCTGCGCCCGCCGCAAGCGTCAGGTTCGACGTCGCCGCGATCGAGCCGCCCGGACCGATCGCAAGCACGCCCCCGTTGACTGCGGTCGCCCCGCTATATGTGTTGGTTCCCGCAAGGGTCAGCGTGCCGGCGCCCACCTTGGTCACCCCGCCGGTGCCGCCGATCGCGCCTTCGAAGCTTCCCGCCCCGACGGTGAGCGAATTCGCGCCCAGCGCCACCGCGCCGCGCCCGTCGAGCATCGCGAGCGTCTCGTTCGTCCCAAGCCCGAGCGTCGCACCCGCCGCGACCGTTACCCGCGCGGTGTCCGCGAGCGCGCCGGCGCTCGCCGCCTGCAGCGCCCCCGCCGCAACGAGCGTCGCGCCGTCATAGCTGTTCGTCCCCGAAAGCGTCAGCGTGCCCGTGCCCGTCTTGGTGAAGCTGCCGCTGCCGCCGATCGATCCCGCAAAGCCGCTGTTCGCCGCGCCGCCCGCGCTGAAACCATTGCCGCCGAGCAGGATGGTGCCCGCCCCCGACAGCGTTGCCACTGCGTTGACCGTTCCCGCCTGATCGAAGCTCGCGCCCGCGGCGATGCCAAGGTCGCCGCCGCCGATCTTGCCCGCGAGCGTGCCGCCCTCGACAAGCGTCGCTCCGGTGTAGGCGTTCGCACCGGTCAGGGTCAGCGTGCCCGCGCCCTTCTTGGTCAGGCCGCCCACGCCCGAAATCGTACCGCTGAACAGGGTCGAGGTGCCGTTGCCGCCCGCCGTCAGCGAACCACCCGACAAAGTCACCGACCCTGCACCCGCAAGGCTGCCGATTTCCTGTGCCGCCGCGATATCGAGCGTCGCGCCGCCGTCGACGGTGACTGCGCTCGTCACCGGGATCGCCGAACCGCCGAGGGCGCGGAGCGTCCCGAACGCGACCTTGGTATCGCCCGCATAGCTGTTGGCGCCCGACAGGATAAGTGTGCCCGTGTCGTTCTTGACGATGCCGCCGGCGCCGCGGATCGTTTCGGCGATCGTCACGGTGACGCCGGGGTCGACGCGCAGGTTCGTCGCCGCATCGGCGATGACAAGCGCGCCCGATCCGTTCGCGATGACATAGCCGTCGGTCATGAACTGCATGCCGCGCAGTGCGATAGTGTCGTCGACGGTGACCGTTCCGGCCGCGCCCGCGAAGACCGCGAAATTGCCGCCCCAGACATTGTTGGTGGCGCCGGTCATGCCGGTCCAGTTGGCCGCCGCATTCGTCCAGCTTCCGCTGCCGCCCGCGATGACGCCGTCGGCGGCGGGATTCGCGCCGTCCCAGAACTGGATGTCGGGGATCTGCTCGGCGATGACGAGGTTGACCTGCCCGCCGATCGCGGTCTGGATCTGCGCCTGTGCGGGCGAAAAGCCCGCAGGAAGTGCGCCGACCGACAGGCCGTTGTCGGTAAGGGTGCCGCCATAGTCGAACAGGCGATAGACGCCGGTGCCGAACCCGCCGGCATTGCGCCCGTTGACGGTACCATCAAGCGTCAGATTGCCGCCCACCTGGATGCGGTCGCTCGCCGCGAGATTGCCCGGCGCGCCGAGATCATAGTTCAGCACCGTGTCGGCGCCGAGCACGAGCCCGCCGACGGTCAGCGTGCCGACGCCATTGCCGCCCGCCTCGATAATCCCGCTTCCTGCGGTCAGCGTTCCCGCGATGCTGCCCATGCCGGCGAGCGTCGCGCTGCCGCTCAACGTTGCATCACCGCCGACGCTGCCCGTCAGGAGAAGCGTACCCGCGGTGACGTTGGTGACACCGGTCAGGCCGTTACTTCCCGACAGGGTCAGCGTCCCTGCACCCGCCTTGGTAAAGCTGCCGCTGCCGCCGATCGATCCCGCAAATTCGCCATTGACCGCATAGGTTGCGGTCAGGCTGCCTCCGCCGAGTGCAACCACGGTGCCGGTGACCCCGGTCAGGTTGTTCACCGATCGCGTGCCCGAGGCGCCCGAAATGTCGAGGGTGGCACCCGCGCCGGTGAGCGCGACCGCCGCCGATCCGGCGATCGCCCCGTCGCCCGACAGCGCCAGCGTACCGCCGGAGATCGTCGTCGCGCCGGTATAGCTGTTCGCACCGCCCAGCGTCTGCGTACCGCTGCCGCCCTTCGCCAGCCCCGCGCCCCCAGAAATCACGCCGGTAAAGGCGAAGTCGCCGCCGCCGGTCAGCATCAGCCCGCCGCTCGCCGCGCCGAGCGTGACGGCGCCCGCGCCGAGGAGGCCGCTGGCGTGCGCTCCGAAACCGGCAAGGTTGACGGTCGCGCCCGCGCGCACGTCGAGCGACCCGGTGCCGAGGGCGTCGATCGCCTGCGCACGGAGTGTGCCGCCCTCGACGATCGTCCCGCCGGCATAGCTATTGCTGTTGTTGAAGCTGATCTGGCCGGTGCCCGTCTTGCGGATGCCGCCGGTGCCGGTGATCGTCCCCAGATAGTTGAGACTGCCGCCGTCGTTGACGATCGTCAGCTGGTTCGCGCCAAGCCGGATCTGCGACGTCGTCACCGCGCTTTGCAGACGGGTGATCGTGCGCGCGCCATTCGCTCCGCTGATATCGAACACGCTGTTTTCGCCCGACATGTTGAAGCCGCTCGTCGCGTCGACGCTGCCAGTGCCGGTTAGCGCGAGGGTACCGCCCATGACGTTCGTCGTGCCGGTATAGGCATTCGCCCCCGACAGCGTCAGCGTTCCGGCGCTGCTCTTCACGATATTCCCGGTGCCCGAGATCACGCCCGCGAAGCTGCCGTCGTCGATCTGGAGCCGGCTGGCCCCGCCCGCGACCGCGCCGCTGCCGGTGAGCGTGCCGAGCACGCTGTTGGCGCCGAGCGCAAGCGTCGCGGCTGCGTCGACCTGGACGTCGGCGCCGCTGCGCAGCGCGTTGGCGACGCCGAGCACGAGGGTGCCCTGCCCCACTGTCACCAGCCCGTCGAAGCTGCTGGCGCCTGCCAGCGTCATCGTCCCCGCGCCGGCCTTGGTGAAGCCTCCCGCGCCGGTCATGGCGCCCGAATAGCTGGTCGAGCCGCCGTTGGCGCCCGCGGTCAGCGTCGCGCCGAGCGCGACATTGCCCGCCCCGGAGAGCGAACCGACGGTTTCGGCATCGACCAGTGCGAGCGTCGATCCCCCCGCCAGCGTGACCGCGCTGGCGTCGGCGATCGCCGCGCCGCCCTGCACCTGCAATGTGCCGCCTTCGACGAGGGTGGCGCCGCTATAAATATTCGCGCCCGACAGGATCAGCGTGCCGCCGTCGCGCTTCGACAGGCCGCCGGTGCCGCCGATCGCGGCCGCGATGGTCGCGGTAACGCCGGGGTCGGTACGCAGGCTGGTTTCGGCGGTATCGGTGGAGAGGCTGCCCGTCCCCGCGGCGATCACATAGCCGTCGGTCATGAACTGAAGGCCGTCGAAGACGATCGCATCGTCGACGCTGACCGTTCCGGCGGCGCCCTGGAAGACCCCGAACGCGCCTTCCCATGCGGCGTTTGTCGCGCCGTCGAGGCTGGTCCAGTTGGTCGCCGCATTGGTCCAGCTGCCGCTGCCGCCCGCAATCACACCGTCATCGGCCGTGCCCGCGCCGTCCCAGAACTGGATTCCCGACGCGGTCGCGGAGATCACCAGATTGACCTGGTTCGGCGCGATCTGGACCGTACCCTGCGACAGGAAATAGCCGGCGGGCAATCCGGTCACCGAGAGGCCGTTGTCGGTCACCGACCCGGTGACGTCGATCAGGCGATAGACCCCCGCGCCAAAGCCGCCGGCATCGCTTGCGTTGAGCCGCCCGTCGAGCGTCAGATTGCCGTTTACCTGGATACGGTCGCTCGCCCCGCCGACCCCGGGTGCGCCGAGGTCGTAGTTCAGCACCGAGGTCGAGCCGAGGATGAGCCCGCCGACGGTCAGTGTGCCCACGCCGCCATTGCCGATATTGAGCGTCGCATTGTCGGCCAGGGTCAGCGTGCCGCCGATGGTCCCCGCGCCGTCGAGAATCGTTCCGCCGAGCGCCGAGACGTCGCCCGCGACGCTGCCCGTCAGGAGCAACCGTCCGAGCCCCAGCTCGAGCGGCCCGGTCAGCGCGTTCGCCCCCGACAGGGTCAGCGTCCCCGTTCCCGCCTTGGTGAACTTCCCGCTGCCCGCGATATTGCCCGCGAACACCGCATCGGCCGAATAGGTCGCGGTCAGGTCGACCGCGCCGAGTTGGACGCTGCTGCCCGCGGCGCCCGAGAGATTCTGGACCGATTGCGCGCCGCTTGCGCCCGCGATGTCGAAACTGGTTCCCGCATTGGCGAGTACCAGCGACGCCGACGCGCCGATGCTGCCGGCACCCGCAATCGCGAGTGTTCCGCCGCTTACCGAGGTGTTGCCGGTGTAGCTATTGGCGCCCGACAGCGTGAGCGTGCCGCTGCCCGCCTTGGTCAGGTTGCCCGCCTGTTCGATCGTACCGGAAAAGCTGGTCGAGGCGTTGTTGCCGCCGGCGGTCAGCGTCGAATTCCCGGCCGTTCCGAGCAGTACCTTGCCCGATCCGGCAAGGCTGGCGACGGTCTGGTCGAAGCCATTGGCGTTCAGCGTTCCCGTCGCCGAAATGTCGACCGCCGATCCGGGCGCGAAGACATTGGCCGCGTCGCCGCGAAGGCCGCCATTTTCGATGAAGGTCGTGCCGGTATAGCTATTCGGCGCGGTCAGCACGAAGGTGCCGCCGTTCTGGATCCGGAGGTCGCCCGATCCCGACAGCACCGAGTGCACCGTGACGGCCGTCCCGTCGCCGGGGTCGTATGTGCTCGACTGGGAGGTGAAACCGGTGCGGCCGACGACGAAGGTCCCGTTGTTGGTGATCGCACCGCGCAGGAAACCGCCGCCCACCCCGCTGGGGCTGTCGACCCAGCGCAAGGTCGCGCCGCTGTCGATCGTGACGCTGGTCAGCGGTGCCCCCGATTCGGAGCTGATCGTCGCGTTCTGCGTCCAGTCGCCGCTTTGGACATGGATGTCATCGAAGTTGCTGACGACGCCAAGCGTCGCCGGCCCCGTACCGGCGAGCAGGTTCAGCCGGTCGCCGCCGGCGCTGGATCCGTTGAGCCGCCCGATCACCGTCGCGCCGGCATGGAGGTTGAGTATATTGGCGCCCGTGCCCGTGAAATTGACGGCGTTGGCGTTGGTGCTGGGCGTCGCCGGGGCGGGCGTTGCGCCGGGTGCGTTGCCGTTCTGCGTCAGGCTCGATGCGCCGAGGGTGACGGTATTGCCTGCATTGCTGCTCAGCACGATCGCGCCGGTGCCGAACCCCGTGATCGTGCCGTTATTGGTGATCGTCGAAGCGCCGTTCAGCACGATCGCGCTATTACCAACCCCTGTAATCGTGCCGTTGTTGGTGATCGTCGAAGCCGTTCCGGAGATGATCGCCTGCAGTCCGGCCGCTGCGATCGTCGCTCCGGCATTGTTGGTCAGAACGAACTGCGCCCCGCCGATGTCGCCGATCTCGATCGCCGCATTGCTCGTACCGGTGGTTTCGATGCGGCCGCTGTTGTCGATGCGGATCACCGACCCCGGCGCACTGAACCCCGGGTTCGTCGGGGCGAAGCGAATGGCGTTGCGGATCGTGCTGCGGATGGTTCCGCTCGCATTGTTGGTGATGGTGACATTACGCGCAGCGAAGTCGCCATTGCTGTTGATCGCGCGGGCGTTCGCGTTGGTGGTCGCCTCGATCAGCCCCGAGTTGGTGATCACGACACCGGCGCCGCTGGTGACCGCATTGATATTGACGGCCTGTGGGCCGTTGACGCTGAAGCTCGCGCCGGGATCGACTGTCAGCGTATCGTCGGCGTCCATGTTGAGGTTGGTGGTACGCGGCGTTCCTGCAGCGACCGTCGTATTTTGCGCCAGAGCGACGGCCGGGAAAGCAATTACTGCGCATCCCGAGAGCAACAGCGCCATCTTCGCGCCTCGCCCCAAGGCCGAAAATTCGCGCGCGCGGTTGCTGGTCCCTTGCATCGTCAACTCTCCCCTGTCCCGGCCGATTCGACCGCGGATTTCCCACCGAAAGAAGGTTACCCCTTCCTTCTTGACAATGTTGTCTATCCTATTTTTCCGCCATTGACAATAAAGTCATAGACCGGACAATTTGCCACCGGTGTCTGAAAGGCAGCGGCGCTCACGGTCGCGGGCCGTCAGGGCGAAGCGATCCCGCCCAGCCGGATTCCATATAAGTTAGGGAGGAGCGCGGCCGGTTCGCCGGCCGCGCCATTCAACGGACGATCGGTCTACGCCTTGCGGACCGGCGCAGCGGCGAGCGCTTCGGCGATCGCAGTGCGCAGCGGCTTCGGCCGCATCTCTGCATCATAGGGATGGCCGCGCATCGCAAGGCCGTCGGGGCGACGGCGCTCGCCGGGATAGCCCGGGCGGTTAAGGTAGGAATCGAAGTCGGTCAGGCTCCATGTCACGACCTGCCTCACATTGGTGAAGCTCAAGGTCAGGTCGAGATACCCCTTGGTGAACGCTGCGACCTCGGCATCGCGCACGGCAGGCTCGGTCGCGGCGACATTACGGTCGCTGCAATCGAGTTCGGTGATCAGCACGTCGAGCCCCATGCCCTGCACCGCCTCAAGGAATTTGCGCCACGCCAGCTCGTCGCGCTTGCGGCCGAGCGTGCCGCCGATATGGCTCTGGATGCCGAGCGCGTCGATCTTCACGCCGCGCCCCAGCGCGCCTTCGAGCATCCGCAGCACGCCGTCGCGATGGTCGGCCTTCGCGTCCCAGCTCATATAGTCGTTATAGACCATCTGGCACTTGGGCAGCGCTTCGCGCATCATCGCAAAGGCGATGTCGATAAAGCGTTCGCCGAGAACGCGCAGGAAGAGCGAGCTGCGCAGTGCGCCATCCTGCAACTGCACCACCTCGTTCACCGCGTCCCACGACGGGATCGTCGGATAGCGTTTTGCCAGATAGTCGCAATGCCGCTGCATCAGCGCGACGAGCGGCTTGCCGCCGTCCCTCGCCAGATCGGCCTCTTTCGCGAGCATCCAGTCGGGGATGCGATTGTCCTGGCTCCACACAAAGGTGTGACCGCGCAGCTGCATCCCCTCGTCGGCAGCGAAGCGATAGAAAGCGTCGGCCTCGGTCTCGCGATATTTGCCCTCGATACGTTCGAGATGCTTCCACTTGAACTCGTTCTCGGCAGTCAGCACCCCGCACTCGCGCGCGATCAGCGCGCGCGAGTCAGCCCGCTTCAGCTGGTCGAACGACGCGGCGGTCCCGAAGCGCAGGCCGCGGCGCCGCGCGATGGCCTCGAGCGTCCCGGCCTCGGCCGCGCGCGCGGCTGTTGCGGCGAGCGCGGCGCCGGCGGCGCTGGCGATGAAGGAACGACGACCGAGCATCTCAGGCCTTTGGCGCCTGATCATAGACAAGGCGGAAGCCGACATTGCTGGTGCCGAGGCCGGGGTCGCGGCCCTGCCGCGATGCGGGGCGGTAGCGCTGGCAATAATTGGGGGCGCACAAATAGCTTCCGCCCTTGACCGTGCGCGACGGCATTCCGGGGTTCAGCGGGTCATAGGCGTTATTCTCGTCCGGACCCTTTGGGTTATCCTTGTCGTCGGGGTTGTGACCGGGCTTGAAGAAGTCGGTCGTCACTTCCCAGACATTGCCGACCATGTCGTAAAGCCCGTTCGCATTGGGCTTGTAACAGCCGACCGGCGAGACGCCCTTGAACCCGTCGGTTTCGGCATTGTAGTTCGGGAAGGCGCCCTGCCAGCTGTTTGCTTCCTCCGGCTGGACATTCTTCGACCGCTTGCCCGCGCTCGCGGCATATTCCCATTCGGCTTCGGTGGGCAAGCGCCCCCCCGCCCATTTGGCATAAGCGACCATATCGTCCCATGCGAGGTGGACGACGGGCTCGTTCGCGATCCTATCGGCACCGGTCGGGCCATAGGGTTTTTTCCAGTTCGCGCCGGGCACATATTTCCACCAGTCGGAATAGTTGTTCGACGGGAAATCGGGCGGGGTGAACACCGCCGACCCCGCCTTCAGCATATCGGCCGGAATCTGCTCCACGGGCACCTGGAACTGCTTCGGATCGACGGGCTTTTCGGCGACGGTGACATAGCCGGTCGCCTTGACGAAATCGGCGAACTGGCGGTTCGTGACCTCGTGCGGATCGATCCAGAAGCCCGCGACGGTCGTTTCGCGGACCGGGCCTTCCTCGGCATAAACATCGTCTTCGCCCATCGCGAAGGTGCCGCCCGCAAGCTTGACGGGCGTGTCCCCGATCGCGGGACATTTGCGCGGCGTCGCCGCAGCTGCCGCGGTTTCCTTGGCAGCGTCCCCATCGCTGCACGCCGACACAAGGCCGAGCAGCGCGACACCGAGAATCGGAAACAGGGTCGAACGGGTCATCATTTTCTCCACGCGGGCCGTGGTAACGGCCATCAGGCTACCGGGGCTGAACGCCATCCGGCGGCAGGTCAATGGGCAAGTGCGGGCGTTCCCTGGGCGGCGGCACGCGGCTCTGCGCGCCCGGCGGCGAGCGCGAAGAGCATGAGCAGCACATAACAGGCGAGCGGCACGACGAAGGCCGCCGCATAGCCCGACGCGTCCGCCACCGCGCCGGCGGCGAGCGGCAACAGCGCGCCGCCGATGATCGCGGTGCAGAGGAAGCCCGAGGTTGCTTCGGCCGACGCCGCCGAGCGTTCGAGCGTCAGCGTAAAGATCAGCGGGAACATGATCGAGTTGAACAGCCCGATGCCGAGCGCCGCATAGCCCGCCGCCGCGCCGGGCGTCATATAGACAAACAGGCACAGCAGCGCGTTGGCGACCGCAAAGGCCGCGAGCAGCCGCGCCGCGGGGATCCGCGTCAGCAGCGCCGACCCGGCGAAACGGCCGATCATCGCGCCGAGCCAATAGAGGCTGACGAAATAGCCCGCCTTCTGGAGCGGGATACCCCACACGCCATCGTCCGCGAGGAAGAGCGCAAGCTGCGTCCCGATTGCGACCTCCGCGCCGACATAAAGGAAGATCGCGAGCCCGCCGAGCAGCGCCCAACGCGACGAAAAAACCTGGCGCAGCGTGTCGATGAAGCCGGGTGCCGCGCCGACCGCGGCGGGCGCGGCGTCGGCGATCCGGCGGCGCGAACGCCAGATGAAGGCCGCAAGGAATGCCAGCAGCGCGGCGACGATCAGGAAGCTGAGATCGATCGAGGCGAGCGCGGCCGAGCGGTCGGCGGCGCTGATCACCTGCCCCTCGGGCACTTCGACGCGTTCGAGCAGCAGCTTCGCGCCGAGCAGCGGACCGAGCACGGTGCCGAGCGAGTTGAACGCCTGGCTGAAGGTCAGCCGGAAATGGCTGCGTTCGGGCGAGCCCAGTGCGGCCGCGAGCGGGTTCGCCGCGACCTGCAGGATCGTGATCCCGCTCGCGAGGATGAACAGGCCGAGCAGCACGCCTTCGTAAGTCGCGAGATTGCTCGCGCCGAGGATCACCGCGCAGGCGAGGATCATCAGCAGGATCGCGAGCACGATCGACGGGACGGCGCGCAGCCGCGCGACGAGCAGCGCCGCGGGGATCGAAACGACGCCATAGGCGATGAAAAAGGCGAAGGCGGTGAGCTGTGCCTCGACGTTCGAAAGCGAGAAAATGCCCTTCACCGCCGCGACGAGCGGGTCGATCAGCGAAGTGATAAAGCCCCACGCGAAAAACAGGGTCGTGACGCTGGCGAAGGCGCCAGTGGCCTGGGACGCGGCGCGCGTCGGGGCTTCGGCCCGGTCGTTCATATTGGCTCTCCCGCTGCCGAATCAAATCGTCGGCGACGCGGCGACATTGGCAGGTTGCCATCTTATGTCAATATTGTCATAACTGCGAATCAGCCATTTATGAACAGTTGGCGCGATCGGGCAGGCCACGGCGGCCGAACGATACCGATCCGCCGTATCGGGTGAGGAATGACAATGAAGAACGACAAGCCGGGACATTTTCGCGCGGTGCGGATCGCCCTTGCCGCGACAGCGCTCACGCTCTTGGTGCCGGCGAATCCGGCCTTGGCGCGCGAAGCCGCGAAGCCCGCGCACCCGAACATCATCTTCATCCTCAACGACGACCAGCGCTATGACGCGATGGGGTTCCTCGACCCGTCGATCAAAACGCCGAACATGGATCGTATCGCACGCGAGGGCGTGCATTTCCGCAACGCCTTTGCGACCACCGCGCTCTGCTCGCCGAGCCGCGCCTCGATCCTGACCGGGCAATATATGCACAACCACGGGATCGCCGATAACAATATCAAGTTCCGCCCCGGCACCTTCTTCTTCCCGCAGGCGCTCCAGCAGGTCGGCTATGCCACCGCCTTCATCGGCAAATGGCATATGGGCGGGCATACCGACGCGCCGCAGCCGGGCTTCAACCACTGGATCAGCTTCAAGGGCCAGGGCAATTACCTGCCCGACGACGGCAAAGGTGGGCCGCGCCACGTCCTCAACATCGACGGCAAGCGCGTCGAACAGCGCGGCTATATCACCGACGAGCTCAACCAATATGCGCTCGACTGGCTGAAGCAGCAGAGCGGCAAGCAGCCCTTTTTCCTCTATCTGTCGCACAAGGCGGTGCACGCCGATTTCGTCCCTGCCGAGCGCCACAAGGCGCTCTATTCGCGCGACAGCATCAAGGTGCCCGATTCGATGGCCGACACGCCCGAGAATCGCGCCGGCAAGCCGATGTGGGTGCAGAACCAGCGCAACAGCTGGCACGGCGTCGACTTCCCCTATCACTCGACGCTCGACATCAAGGATTACAAGCTTCGCTATAACCAGACGCTCGCGGCGGTCGACGAAGGGATCGGCGCGATCATCAAGCAGCTTCAGGAGCAGGGCCAGCTCGACAACACGATCATCATGATGATGGGCGACAATGGCTTCATGTTCGGCGAGCATGGCCTGATCGACAAGCGCAACGCCTATGAGGAATCGATGCGCGTCCCGCTGATCGCGTTCAGCGGCGGGATGAAGGGTGGGCGCGTCGTCAACGATATCGTCGCCAACATCGACATCGCCCCGACCTTCCTCGCCCTCGCCGGCGCAAAGACCGATGCGAAGATCGACGGGATGAGCTTCGCTGACCAGCTGATGGGCCGCGCGGTCACCGGCAAGCCGCGCACCGCGCTCAATTACGAATATTATTGGGAATATAATTACCCGCAGACGCCGACGACCTTCGCGCTGCGCGGCGACCGGTATAAATATATCCAGTATCACGGGGTGTGGGACACCGAAGAGCTCTACGACCTCCAGAACGACCCCAGGGAAATGCGCAACCTGATCGCTGACCCGTCGCTGAAGAATATCGTCCGCACGATGCGCGCGGCGCTGTTCGCGGGGCTCGATCCCGAAGAAGCGCGCGCCTATGTCACCTTTACCGAGCGCAATGGCGAGGGCGCGGTGCTCCGCAATCGCAAGGGCGGAAAGGCGGCCGATTTCCCCGATCGCTGGATGCGCAACGGCGACGAGGCGGACCTGCGCGACAACCTCAAGACCGAGGGCGGCAAGAAAGAGAGCATTTCCGAATGAGCCGTGCGCTGGCCGCGCTCGCGCCCCTGCTCCTCGCCGGCTGCGCGATGTCCGCGCAGCCGGCCGGGGTCGCCCCGCCCGTGGCGGCGCGTCCCAACATCATCCTGATCACCGCCGAGGATCTGAGCCCGCGTTTCGGCGCCTATGGCGACACCGTCGCGGTGACCCCCAACATCGACCGGCTGGCGGCCGAAGGCGTGAGCTTCATGCGCGCCTTCACCACCGCGGGCGTCTGTGCGCCGTCGCGGTCGGCGCTGATCACCGGGGTGCACCAGGAAACGCTCGGCACGATGCACATGCGCACGCGCGATTTCGGGACGAAGAGTAAGGACGGCACGCCCTATGAAGCGGTACCCCCCGCCGAGGTCAAAGCCTTTCCCGAACTGCTGCGCGCCGCGGGCTATTTCACGATCAACGACCAGAAGACCGACTATCAGTTCGGCAATCCCTTCACCGTCTGGGACCAGAACCGCGACGGCGCCGACTGGAATGCGCGCCGCTCCGGCCAGCCCTTCTTTGCGATGATCAATCACGAACATACGCACGAAAGCCGCACCTGGCCGCCGGGTACCGACCCCGCGCTGCACTCGTCGGTGCCGAATGTGATGAAGCAGAACGCGCGCCTCGACGCCGAGAAGAATTTCGCGCCCACCGACCCCGCGATCGTGCGCGTCCCGCCCTATTACCCCGACACCCCGATCGTTCGCGCCAATATTGCGCGGCAATATGACAATGTCCGCGCGATGGACGCGGCGGTCGGCCGCCTGCTCGACCGGCTGCGCACCGAGGGGCGCTTCGACGACAGCATCATCATCTTCATGACCGATCATGGCGACGGCCTGCCGCGCGGCAAGCGGACGATCTTCGACAGCGGCACGCAGGTCCCGCTGATCGTCCGCTTTCCCGACAAACGCGGTGCGGGCACGAAGCGCGACGATCTGGTCAGCGCGGTCGACCTCGCACCGACCCTGCTCCACTGGGCGAAGGCACCGGTGCCGAAATGGATCCAGGGCCGCGACCTGTTCGGCGGCAAGGCGCCGCAAGCGATTTTCATGGGCGGCGACCGCTTCGACGAGGTCACGCAGCGCTTCCGCGGCGTGCGCGAGGCGCGGTTCCATTATATCCGCTATTTCTCGGACCTGCCCGTCATCCCGTCGCTGGCGTACCAGAACGTCAACCCGATCATGCGCGAATGGCGCCGGATGCTCGCCGCGGGCGGGCTGACGCCGGTCCAGCGATCCTATCTCGAAGGCCCGGCGCCGCGCGAGCTGCTGTTCGATACCGCCGCCGACCCCGACGAAGTGACGAACCTTGCGGGCGACCCGCGTTACGCCGATGTGCAGAAACGGCTGGCGGCGCGGCTCGATACGTGGATCGCCGCGAGCGGCGACCAGGGACGCGACAGCGAGGCGGTGATGGTCGCGCGCATGTGGCCGGGCGGCAAGCAGCCAGCGACCGCGCCCGTCACCGCGTGCCGGATAGCGCCGGGTAAGCTGCGCCTGCAGTCGGCGACGCCCGGCGCGTCGATCGGCTGGGGCGGCACCGACGGCAAGGCCAACCTCTATGCCGCGCCGCTGGCGGAAGGGGCGCCCTTCATGGCGGCAGCGATCCGCTATGGCTACAGCGCGAGCGCCGCGGTCACGATCGATCCGGCGCGGGTTCCACGGTGCTGAACGCGCGTCCGTAGCGCAACGCGAACAGCGCGATACAGGCAAAGCAGAGCGCCGGCACGACCAGCGCGGCGGCGAGCGAGAATCGATCGGCGACCTCGCCATAGACAAGCGGGATCACACCGCCGCCGACGATGCCGGTGCAAAGCCAGCCCGCCGCCTTCGCGCGTGCCTGCGGCTCGAGGTCCGCGCTCGCGATCGCGAAGACGGTCGGGAATTGCGGTCCGCCGAACAGGCCTACGGCAAGGATTGCGACCGCCGCCGCAAGACCGCCTGCGCTGCTCGCGACCATACACAGCGCGGCCGCGACCAGCGCCGCCGCAGCCAGCACCTTCTGCCGTTCGAAGCGCACAAGCAGCGGCACCGCGCCGAAGCGTCCCGCCAGCATACCGAGCCAGTAGAGCGAAACCAGCGCTGCCGCCGCATCGCGCGTCACCATCAGCCTGTCTTCGAGCAGGTTCACGAGCGTGGTGGTGATCGCGACCTCCGCCCCCACATAGAGGAAGATCGCGGCGACCCCGGCGCGCAGTCGCGCCGCTTCGGCCGGTCCCATCGTCCGTCCCGGTCCCTCCGGACGGGGCGATTGCGCGGCGTCATTCTCGCGCAGCGTCAGCCGCGCGAGGAGCGCGAGCGCGAGGACGAAGATCGCGACGCCGACGAACAAGAACCGCACGGGTTCGAGTGCATTGTCGGGGGTCCCGAGAAACGCCGCCCCTGCGATGATCGGCGCAGCGACCGTCCCCAGCGAGTTGAACCCTTGCGCAAAGGTCAGATTGCCCGACGCGCTGCGCAATCGTCCCTCGACCGCCGCGAGCGGGTTCGCCGACACTTGCAAGAGCGTGATTCCGCTCGCGAGCACGAAGATCGACGGCAGCAGCGCGACGAATTCGCCCGCGAGCGTCGCCAAGGCCAGCCCGAGCGCACCCAGCCCCATGAGCAAGAGACCGAGCATCGCGCCGTTACGAAAGCCGATGCGCGCAGTGATCGCTCCCCCGGCCCGCGAGAAGAGCAAATAGGTGATGAAGAACGCCGACTGGACGAGCAGCGCGTCGCGATAGCCGAGTTCGAACGCCGCCTTGAAATGCGGAACGGTCATCCGCACGAGCACGCCGACGACGCCCCAGCTCAGGAAAACGGCGAGCAGAGTTAGCCGCCCCGCGAGACCGAGCCGGTAGTTCACCGCCGCTGCGGCGCGGCGCCCGTCGATTCGCGCACGACCAGTTCATAGTCGAGCTGGACGCTGTCGAGCGTCGCCTCTGGGTCGCGCTGATATTCGATCACCTTGCGCGCGGCGGTCGCAGCCATTTCGGCGACCGGCTGGCGGATCGTCGTCAGCGGCGGCCACATCGCCGCAGCCGTCGCGGCATCGTCGAAACCCGCCACCGAAACGTCGCCCGGCACATGGAGTCCGCGGCGCTGCACCGCGATCAGCGCGCCCGCCGCCATATCGTCGTTGCTTGCAAAGATCGCCGTCGGCATATCGGCGAGCGCCAGCAGCGCATCGGCGCACACGAGCCCCGACCGCATCTGGAAATCGCCCTGCTGCACCAGCGCCTCGTCGAAGGGGATGCCGGCGGCGGCCAGCGCCTCGCGATAGCCCCGCAGGCGGTTTTCAGTCGTCGCGGTCCCCGCACGGCCCTTGATGAAGCCGATGCGCCGGTGCCCCAGTTCGATCAGGTGGCGCGTCATCGCGGCGGCGGCGGCACCATCGTCCATCGACACGCCGAAGCCGAGGGTGAGTTCGCGGCTCGGCGCGATCCGCGCAAACGGACGCCCCAGCTTCGACAGCGCCCCGAGCACCGACGGATCGTCGCACAGCGGCGGCGGTACGATCACGCCGTCGAGATTGCCCTGGACGACGAGCTGGGTGATCGCCGCGCCCAGTCCCTTGCCGTTACGTTCGAGCGGCTCGAACACGAGCTGGTAGCCCTGCTCCTTCACCGCCTGCTGCGCCCCGATCAACAGGTCGAAGGTATAGCTTGGGTTGGGGTTGTCAAAGACGAGGCCGAGCATGAACGAGCGCGACCCGGTCGTGCTGCGCGCCGAGATGGTCGGGCGATAGTTGAGCTGCTCGATCGCCGCGCGGACGGCCTTGCGCGTTTCCTCGCTGACATTCGGTTCCTGCCGCACGACGCGCGAGACCGTCTTGATCGACACGTCCGCAAGGCGCGCGACATCGGTGATCGTCGAACGACGCACCTGGGTGTCGAGGCTCTCCCCGTCGGACATGCTTCTCCCTCGCATCAGCAGGACAGTTTCCGTCCACGCGCCGGGCCGAGGCCCAGGCTAGCAAGCTGGATAGCGAAGCGACCGTCGGTGGCAAGCATCAGCGGCATGTCGACGTTCGAAAAATCGACATTGGCGCCGGTGAAGCATTTGAGCGGGATGCTGACTTCCTCCCACTGGCCGACGGTCAATTGCTTCAGAAGCGGCGTCAGGTCGACGCTGCCATTTTTCGGCACGGTGCCGAAGCTGGCGGTTACATTGGCCGTCGGCGCATCGAGAAGCGAAGCCGAAATCACGACCGCCTCGTCGTCGGCGACGCGTTTCGACATGTCGACATCATTATAGCCGAGCACGAACATCTTGCCGCTTCCCTTGCCCGACCAGCGCGCGATCTTCGTATCTTCCTGCCGGTTGCGGTCGGCGCTCTCGAAGCTCACCGCGCCGGTGCGGCTGGTGACGAAACGGTCGCCTTCGGTCTTCAGCCGCGCCTCCGCGCTGTCGCCGAGATAGACGCGCCAGGGTGCGATTGCGCGGCCTTCGGAAAAGAAGATGCCGTTGCTCGCGGCGCGCAACATATCGGCGGAGATGCCCGGGTCCTCGCCCAGCTTGCCGAGCGGCTTGCGGCTGGCGAGCGAGAGGCCGTAGCCGACGGGGAACAGCGGATCATAGCCCTTGTCGCCGACGTTGAGCGCGCTCTGGCTCGCGAGCTTCGGCCACGAGAAGGACAGGCGGCCGGTGAAATCATGGACCGGCCCGCCGTCGGCGTCGGCGACGATCAGGTCGGCAACGGCGCGGCCGCCTTCGGTTCCCGGCAGGAACGCCGCGATCATCGCGTCGCTCGCGTTCAGTTGCGGGTTGATCCACAGCGGCCGGCCGCTGAGGAATACGCCGATCGTCGGGATGCCCGCGGCCTTGAGCTTGCGGATAGTGGCGAGGTCGGGATCGCTGTCCGCGGCCTTGTAGATCACGCTTTCGCGGTCGCCCTGATATTCCGCATAGGGCGTCTCGCCGAACACAACGACGGCATAGTCGGGCTTGTCGGCAAAGCTGCCGTCGCGGCTCAGTGTCGCGGCGCCGCCATTCGCCTCCAGTGCCTTTTTCAGCCCGGCATTAACGCTCGTCGATCCGGGGAAATCCTTGTTGGCGAGGCCGGTGCCCTGCCAGTTCATCGACCAGCCGCCGACGAGCATCGGCACATTGTCCGCCGCCGCGCCCGCGACGAGCACCTTGGAGTTCGCCGGGAACGGCAGGATTTTCGGATCGTCTTTCAGCAACACCATCGACTGGCGTGCCGCACGGCGCGCGACCTCGCGATGTTCGGCGGTGCCGATATGCTGCTGCCCCGCAAAGGCGCGCGCCGACGGCTTGGGCGCATCGAACAGCCCGGCGCGTTCCTTGACGCGCAGGATGCGGCGCACCGCATCGTCGAGCCGCACCATCGGGATCGTCCCGTCACCGACCTGCTTGACGAGATTTTCGTAGAGCGGCTTCCAGTCGACGGGGATCATGTACATGTCGACCCCGGCGAGCAGCGCGTCGGGGCAATTGCCGTTCGAGCAGCCGGGGATCAGCGCATGGCCGTTGAAATCGCCGACGACGAAGCCGTCGAAGCCGCCATGCTCCTTGAGCATCGAGGTCAGGAGCGGTCCATGGCCGTGCATCCGCACCCCGTTCCATTTCGAATAGGACGCCATGATCGTCTGCGCGCCCGCCTGGAGCGTCGGCACATAGGGCGCGAAATGAATATCGCGCAATTCGCCCTCGGGCACCACGGCGTCGCCTTGGTCGCGGCCGTTCTGCGTGCCGCCGTCGGCAACGAAATGCTTGGCGGTCGCGATGATCGACCCCGCCGGGAAGAATTTGCCCTTGGGATCGCCCTGCAACCCCTTGGTATAGGCGGCGCCGAGAATACCCGCGATCTTCGGGTCCTCCGAAAAGCCTTCATAGGTACGGCCCCAGCGGTCGTCGCGTGGGATCGAGAGCGCGGGCGCAAAGGTCCAGTCGGTGCCGATCGCGGCGCTTTCGACCGCGGTGACGCGCCCGATCTCGACCATCAGCTTCGGATCGTTTGCGGCGCCGAGCCCGATATTGTGCGGAAAGATCGTGCCGCCGAACACCGAATTATTGCCGTGGACCGAATCGATGCCCCAGATGATCGGCACCCCGGCGCCGCCATCGGCCTTGTCGGTCGACGCCGTCCAGAAGGCGTCGGCGAGCTTCAGCCAGTCCGCCGCGGGCGCATAGACATTCTTGTTCGGACGCCCGTTGCCGCCGTTCAGCACCGACCCGATGTGATATTTTTTCACCTCTTCGGGGGTGATGTTCATGATCTCGGGCTGGAGCAGTTGGCCGACCTTTTCCTCGACGCTCATCCGCTTCAGGATCGCGTCGATGCGCTTCTCGGTCTTCGCGCGGGGCCCTTGCGGAACCGCCGAGCCGATCACCGGCCAGCTCTTGATGTCGAGCTGGACCTCGCCCGCGGGAAGACGCGCAGGCTTCGCCGCTCCATCGCCGGCGATCGCCGCCGCCGAGCAACCGGCCATGCCGAACGGCAGCATCGCGAGAGCCCAGAGCGAGGGGCGGAAACCTTTGGCCATCATATTCTCCCTTTGCCGGTGATCCGGCCTGGCGCGACGCCCCAGTTCTGCGACAAAACTGCGACAATTGCGCGATTGACAATGTTGTCTATTTAAGGAATGACCGGGCTAGTCAAGAAAAATATGGGATATGGATGAGTATGTCTGGATTGCTTCCCCTGCTGCGTTCGACCTCGCTGGCCACCGCGGGCCTCGCCCTCGCCGCGTGCGCGTTGACCGGTGCCTCCGCCACGCCGGCGCCTGCTACGGCGATGGAACAGGCCCCTGCCCCCAAAGCCAAGGGCAAGCCCAATATCCTCTTCATCATGATCGACGATTTGCGCCCCGATCTTGGCATCTATGGCCATCCGACCGCGCAGACGCCGAATATGGACGCACTCGGCAAGTCGGGGATCGTCTTTGAAAATGCCTTCGTCAGCCAGGCCGTATGCGGGCCGTCGCGCGCGGCGCTGATGACCGGACTGCGCCCCGACACGACGGGCATCCAGGATTTGCAGACCCCCGTCGACAAGGCGGTTCCCGACGCGGTGACGCTGACCGACATGTTCAAGCGCGCCGGGTACGGCACCTATGGCTATGGCAAGATCTATCACCACACCGACGACAATGCCGACGGCTGGACGGTCCGCAAACCCGACATGGAAAAGGTCCTCCAGCGCCAGAAGCGCAAGGATGGCGAAGAGAAGGTCGCGGTCGGCCGCGTCGCGAGCGGCGACGACCTGCCCGACACGATCAACGTCAATCTCGCGCTCGAACAATTGCCCAAGCTCGCGAAGAGCGGCGAACCCTTCTTCATGGCGGTCGGTATCCACCGCCCCCACCTGCCCTTCGTGTCGCCGAAGAAGGATTGGGACCGCTACACCGCAGCGAAGGTCCCACCGCCGATCAACCCGGAGGGTCAGAAAGGCGCGCCGCCATGGGCGCTCGTCGCCTATGAGGTGTGGAATTATCCCGACACCAAGCCCTTCCAACCCGACATGCCGAAGGACAAGGCCGACGAACTGCGCTGGGGCTATCTGGCCGCGGTCAGCTATGCCGACGATCTCGTCGGCAACCTCATGGCCGAACTCAAACGCTCGGGGCTCGACGACAACACCATCGTCGTCTTGTGGGGCGACCATGGCTGGAAGCTCGGCGACCACGCCAAATGGTCGAAGCACAGCACCGCGAACATCGACATCCACATCCCGCTGATCATCCGCGCGCCGGGCGAGACCCGCGCGGGCAGCCGGACGAAGGCGCTGGTCGAGACGGTCGACATCTATCCGACGATCGCCGAACTCGCGGGCCTTTCGGCGCCCGCCAATCTCGAAGGCCTGTCGATGGTGCCCGTGCTCGAACAACCGGCCCGCGCATGGAAACAGGCCGCCTTCGCCCAATATGGCCGCGCTGGCGGCCTCACCGAGGGCAATGGCGCGCTGACCGGCTATACCGTCCGCACCGACCGCTATCGTTACACCGGCTGGGTCACCGCCGCGGGCAAGCTCGTCCGCGCCGAACTCTACGACCTCCAGAAGGACCCGGCCGAAAGCGTGAACCGGATCAACGAAGCCGGGTACAAGAGCGCCGCCACCGAACTCGAAGCGATCCGCAAAGGAGGCTGGAAGCCGGTGCGCGAACGCGTCGGGCGCTGAGACAGACAATGCCCCCTCTGTCGCGACACTCTGCGACAATTTTATACAGCGATGGCATCAGATCGAGCGATGTGAATGGTAGGAGCACGGCAGTCATAAAAAAGGAGAAACTCCATGATTGCCTTGCTCCCCACCCTGCTCCTGTCCGCCAGCGCCGTCGATGCTGCCCCGGCGCCGACGACCTTCGAATACGACGGCCAGCGCTATCGCGCGGTCGATTTCCAGCGCGGCGCGAACCGGATCATCCGCGGCAAGCGCAGCGACGGCAAGAAGTTCCGCTTCGTCGTGCGCGACGACCGGGTGACAGGCGTGGTCGACGACCAGCCGGTCGAATTCCCGCTCGCCGACGCGCGCTGACCGGACAGGCGGCCCGAGGGGCCGTCCAATAACCGCCAACCAATGACCATCGGGACGAAATAGAGGATTGCACATGCGTAAACTGATCATTGCCTTCACCGCCATCGGCCTCGCCGCCGGCACCGCACCCGCTCACGCCCAGGAAGGGCGCGGCAAGATGTTCGCCAAGTTCGACGCCAATGCCGACGGCCAGCTCGACGAAAGCGAAGTCACCGCGTTGCTGAAAGCGCGCGCCGAAAAGAAGGGCCAGCCCGAGATCGCCGATCCGAAGAAGGTGAAGCGCTTCATCAAGAAAGCCGACACCGACGGCAATGGCACCGTCAGCCAGGCCGAGATGCAGGCTGCGGCCGCCAAGCCCGCCGCCCCCGAAGGCGGCGCTGCCGACTAATCCTGCCGACAAGCCACAAGAGAAAGGGGCCGGGGATCGTCATGATCCCCGGCCCCTTTCCTTGATGCCGGACCCGCAGCGACCACGCGGACCCGGCGGGGATTGTCAGTTCTTGATGCGGATCCCGATCAGGACACGCCGATCGTTGACGCGGTAGGACAAGAGCCGCTCCTGGATTTCCTGATAACGAAGCTCGGGTTCGTTGAGCAGGTTGAGCCCCTCGACGCTGACGCTGATGTTCGGCGTGATGTCATAGCTGATCGAAGCGTCGAGCTGGCCATAGGCCTTGGCGAACGACGCCTGGTTCGTGTCGGTGCGCTCGTCGTAGAATTTGCTGCGCCAGTTGTACGCCGCACGCGCCTGGAAACCCCATTTCTCGAAATAGCCGATGAGGTTGTAGCTGTGTTTCGACAAATCCTGCACCGGCAACACCGTGCCGCCCGCGCTGGTCGAGCCGCCGCTGGCATCGACATAGGTATAGTTGGCGACGAAGCCGAGCCCGTCGAGCGGCGACGGCAGGAAGTCGAGGCTCTGCTGCCAACCGAGTTCGACCCCCTTCACCTTCGCCCCGCCGACGTTGAGCGGCTGTTCGAGGCGGGTGCGATCCTGACCGACAAGGCAGCCATCGTTGCCCGGGGTCGTCTCCAGTCCGCCATCGGGGGTCGGAAGACAGATTTCGCTGATCCCGCCTTCGATCCGCTGGACGAAATCCTTGTAGAAGAAAGCCGCCGAAATCAGGTTCGATTTGCCGAAATATTTCTCGATCGACAGGTCGAACTGCTTGACCTCCTGCGGTTCCAGAAGCGGATTGCCGCCGCGCGCGCGATCGAAAGAATCGCTGATGATCACCGTCGGGGCCGAATCGAGCAGCGAGGGCCGTGCGATCGATTTCGCCGCGGCGAGACGGACGTAGAGGCGATTCATCGGCTCGAAGGTCAGGTTCATGCTCGGCAGGAACTTGGAATAATTGTTGCCGACCGTCAGCGACTGCAAGGTGATCGCTCCCTGCGTCCCGCCGGGGATGATACCGCTTGCCGACTGATCGGTGCGGACCCAGCGGACGCCGGCGTTGCCGAAGACCGTCAGGCCGCCCAGGTCGGCCTCGAGGTTCATCTTCGCATAAAGCGCCTGGTCCTTGCGCGTGACATCGAAGCCATAGGTCGTGTCGGCGGCGAAGACGAAGCCATATTTCTGCTGAAGCCGGTCGAGGTTTTCGTTCAGATAGCCGGGGTCAGGGTTGAACCAGAAGCGCTGGAAATCGCCGGTCGCGCCGTCGAGCAGGTCATCGAAGGGCAAGCCGACGATCAGGCCGGGCTCGGCGGCGTCGAGCGCCGGGTAGAGCGTGCCGCCGAGCGTACCATCGGCGGCGCCGGCGGCGTCGCGTGCGCGCATCCGCGACCGGTAGCCGCGGTAATGCGCGTGGCGCCCGCCGACCTCGATCGACTTGATCGGCCCGGAATCGACTTCGTAGGTGAGGTCGAGGCGTATCGCGGTCTCGCGCGTACGCTGGCGGTCGCGATTGATCGCAATATTCGCGAAATTATAGGTCGCGAGGTTGGTGAAATCATACCGCGCGTCGTCGCGGAACGCCGTCACCCGCTGCCCGTTCACCACCGACTGGAGCGGAACGATCGTCGGGATGTCGCTGCCGGTCGTATAGTCGAAGTAGAAGAAGGGGCGCTCGGCATTGTTGATGCCGCTCGTCGTGTTGATGAACTGGTTAAACTGCTTGCCCGAGGCGAAGGAGAATTGCGATTCGACGTGCAGCCGGTCGGTCGCGTCCCACTTGATCCCGGTTTGCAGCGACAGAACATCCTGCTGCGGCGGGTTCGATGCGCCCGACAGGTTGAACCCGATACCTTGCGGCCGCCCCTGGTTGTTGAAGAAGCCGGTCAGGCCCTGAAGCACCGTGTGGTCGGGCGAAACGAGGAGGCTCGCCAGATTGGCATATTGCGGGCCGAGCCGGCTACCGCCGTTCACCGTATCGGGCGTGATCGCGTTGGACAGGTTGGCGACGACCTGATGGCTTTCGTCCGACGCCTTGCTCTTGCTGTACGTGCCGTTGATGTAGAATTCGAAACGCGTCGAGGGCCGGAGCTGGATCGCGCCGGTCCAGCTTTGCAGCTTGCGCACCTGTTCGGTCACGCGCAGCCGCGTCTGCAACGGCACATAGACGCCGTCCTGCAGGTCGGTGATGATGCCGCTCGTGCCGTCGCGCGTGATCGCTTCGCCGACCACCCCGTCGCCGTCGAGGTCGCGCCCGATCCCGTTCACCGCTTCCCAGCCGCGCACGTCGAAAAAGTCCTGCCGCAGCTTGCGATGGTTGCGCGTGTAGCTCAGCATCACGCCCATCTCCCCATCGCCAAGCGACCAGCCCTTGCTCGCGAGCAGGCTGAAGTTCGGGGTCCATGCGTCGGCACGCTCGGCATATTGCGCCTGAACGTTGCCCGACAGGATCAACTTGCCCTTGTTGTCGAGCGGCATCCGCGTGTTGAAACGGACGGTGGCGCCGAGCGAGCCTTCGATATCGCTCGCCGACGGCGTCTTCACCACCTCGATCTTCGAAAAGGCTTCGGACGGGATCGTGTTGAACGCGATGCCGCCGCCGGCGTCGGTGCCGATCTGGGTCTGGCCGTTGATCTCGACGCGGTTCTGCGCAAAGCCGCGCACCGCAATTTCGGACCCTTCGCCAAAGTCGCGGTTGATCTGCACGCCGGTGATGCGCTGCATCGCCTCGGCGACGTTGGTGTCGGGCAGCTTGCCGATATCCTCGGCGCTGATGACATCCTTGATCTGGTCTGCCTGTTCCTTGTCGCGCGCGGCGTTCGCCAGCGAGGCGCGAATGCCGGTGACGACAATTTCCTCGGTCGTCGGCGCATCAGCGGGCGGGCTTTCCTGCGCCGCGGCGGGCATCGCCATCATCGCAACGGCCAGCAACGATACGCCGGCGAGCGCGTGCCGCGATGCCGCGGACGGACGGTTGGCGTGACTACGGATCATTCTACCTCTCCCCTCGGGCGGGTGATTCGCATGTCACCGGCCTCAAATATCGTCAAATCTCAGTGATGAGAGGCGCAAAATTTGGGTCGCCTCATCGTCCCTGCATGCCCTATATGACAATATTGACAGCAAATGACAATATTATCATTATAGCTCCAGGCCGAACGAGAGATTCGGATCGACCTGGGAGAGTTTGATGCACCGGCACACGGCCCGATTCCTGGCATCTGCGCTGATTTTTGCGACCCTGGCCGCCGCGCCGGCGCGCGCCGAAACAAGCGCGCCGCGCCCGAATATCGTCCTGATCTACGCCGACGACATGGCCTATGGCGACATGAGCGCGAACGAGGCGGGTGCGTGGGTCGAAACGCCGAACCTCGACGCACTCGCAGCATCGGGCGTGCGCTTCACCAACGGCTATTCCGCCGCGCCGGTGTGCGGCCCGAGCCGCGTCGCACTGCTGACGGGCGCCTTCCCCGCGCGCTATGGCGCGCAGTGGAACCCCGACACGGGCAAGGTGCGCATTCCCGACGAACGGCTGTTGCCCGCAGTGCTCGGCGCGGCAGGCTATGTCACCGCGGTTGTTGGCAAGTGGAACCTGCCCAACAACCCCGCAAAATCGACCGGGCATGTCGCCGACAAGATGATCTGGGGCGGCCGATACTGGCCCGAGGCCGACGGGCGATATATCGGGGTTGGATCGGGATCGGGCGCCGAAGGCGGCGATTCGGGCAAATGGGACGCCTCGAAGCCCGGCAACCTCTATCTCACTGACAAGCTCACCGACGAAGCGGTCGCTTTCCTCGATCGCCGCGACGGATCGAAGCCCTTCTTCCTCTATCTCGCCTATAATGCGCCGCATAGTCCACTCGAGGCCGCCGATCGTTTCCGCGATCGCGTCGCGCATCTCGATAGCGAGCCGAAGCGGCTTTACGCCGCGATGCTGCTCGCGCTCGACGAAGGCGTCGGCCGCGTCCGCAAGGAACTCGCCGCGCGCGGGCTCGACAAGAACACGATCGTCATCTTTGCCAGCGACAACGGCCCCGCCAAATCGGACTTCAAGGGTTACAAGCCCGAATGGCCGGCCGAGATCCTCGGCGCGCGCGGGCAGCTTAGCGGCATGAAAGGCACCTTCCGCGAAGGCGGCGTGCGCGAACCCTTCGTCATCAGCTGGCCCGGCACGATTGCGCCGGGGCAGGTCCGCGACGAGCCCGTCGTGACCGTCGACCTATACCGCACCCTGATTTCGCTCGCGGGCGGCCGCGCTCCGGCGTCCGCCGTCCCGGTCGATGGCGCCGACCTCTCCCCGCTGCTCAAGGGCGCGGGTACACTCGGCGAACGCGACCTCTTCTGGGCCGGACGCGCCTGCAAACCGGGCAAGGGCTGCATCGATTCGGGTGCGGTCCGGCGCGGTCCCTGGAAACTGCTGATCGAAAATGGCGGTACGCCGCGGCTGTTCGACCTGGTCCGCGATCCGGGCGAGAGCCGCGACCTCGCCGCGGCGAACCCGGACATCTATAGCGCGATGCGCGAACGCTATGCCGCGTGGCGCAAGAGCTTGCCGCCGAACGCAGCTGGCGACACCGGCAAGCCGGAGGAAAAGGCCGCGCCGCGGAAACCCAGGAAAACACCACCAGCGGAGGGCGCATGACATCGCGCCTTCACCCTCACGTCAGCCGACACGCGCTATTCTTTCCATCCGATAACCGGAGAGCTTGACCATGTTCCTTTCACTTTCGCCGCGTCCTGTCCTGTTGACGGCCACCGCTGCCGCGCTGCTCGGCGCATCCGCCCTCGCCTTCGCCCCGGTGGCCACCGCCGAGCCCGCACCGGCACCGGCCGCAAAGAAGGCCGCCGCGCGCCCGAACATCCTCGTCATCCTGATGGACGACCTCGGCTGGCGCGACGTCAGCTATGCCGGATCGGAATTTTACGAGACACCCGCAATCGACAAGCTCGCGCGCGACGGAATGCGCTTCGACAATGCGCATGTCGCCTATCCGCGCTGCACGCCGTCGCGCTACGCGCTGATGACCGGTCGCAACCCGGCGCGTGCTCAGATTCCCGGCGGCACCGGCGGCGAAGTGATGGCAGCGTCGGAGTTCACCGTTGCCGAAGCGCTGCACGACGCGGGCTATGCGACCTTCTTCGTGGGCAAATGGCACCTCGGCAAGACCCCCGACGCGATGCCCGACACACAGGGGTTCGACGTCAATATCGGCGGCGGCTCGGCCGGCGCCCCCGGATCGCATTTCTTTCCCTATGGCGCCGAAAAGGGCCGCGCGATGGGCCCGGGGCTCGATACCGGCAAGCCCGGCGAATATCTGACCGACCGGCTGACCGACGAAACGATCCGCCTGATCGAGGCGCACGAGAAGGCGAAACCGGGGCAGCCCTTCTTTGCCTATCTGTCTCACTATGCGGTGCACACGCCGCTGCAGGCGAAGCCCGAGCTGAAGGCGAAGTTCTCCAAGAAGCTGGCGGCGATGGGCGGCGCGAAGGCAGACGCCTATCTGGCGCGCGATGGCGAGACCAAGAAATATCAGGACAATGTCACCTATGCCGCGATGCTCGCGAGCATGGACGAGAGCGTCGGCAAGCTGCGCGCCGCGCTCGACCGGCTCGGCATCGCCGATAATACGATCATCGTCTTCACCTCCGACCATGGCGGACTCAGCAATCGCGGCGCGGGCGGCAATCGCGAGGTCGCGACGAGCAACCTGCCGCTGCGCGCGGGCAAGGGCCATGTCTATGACGGCGGCACCCGCGTGCCGATGATCGTGCTGTGGCCGGGGCACACCAAGGCTGGCAGCCGATCGAACGCCTTTGTCAGCAACACCGACCATTATCCCTCGTGGCTCGAAATGGCCGGCGCGGCGCTGCGCCCGAAATCGCATGTCGACGGCGTCCCCTACCTGCCGCTGCTCGCGGGCGGAAAGGGCGATCCGGCGCGCGTCACTTACTGGTACAGCCCACGCCCGCGACCCAACCAGACCGGCGACACCGCCGCGGGCGCGGTACGCGTCGGCGACTGGAAGCTGGTGCGCAACTACGATCCGTCGAAAAAGGGCGAGCTGTTCAACCTTGCCGTCGATCCCGGCGAGAACAAGGACCTTGCGGCGAGTGACCCGAAGCGCGCCGCGTCGATGCGCCAGCAGATCGATGGATGGCTGGCGTCGATCGGCGCCGCGAAGCCGCACCTGGGGCGCGGTGCCGAAGCCGACAAGAAGGCGGCGCGCAAGGAGAAGCGCCGCGCGGCCAAGGGCAAGGAAACCGCCCGCGAACAAGACGAAGATTGAGGACCGGACCGCGTGGCGCGAGACCGCCTCTTCCTCTTGGTTGGTATGTCGCTGCTCGGCCTCGCCGCGACCCCGGCAACGGCGGCTGAAGAGGCTGGCACCTGCCCCGACCGGGCGCCGGCCGATCTGATCGCGCTCGACAGCCCGGACGGCGCGCTGACCGCGACAATCGCGCCCGCCCGCGGCGGCGAGATGGTGTCGCTTCGCCTGCTTCAGGGCAAGGAGCGGCGCGAGCTTCTCTATCGCGGCGGCAATTTCTGCGAAGCCGACGGGTTCGACGGCAAGGCGCCGGTGCTGTGGCCCGCGACCGGCCGCACCTATTTGCCCGATACGCCGGGACAAAAGCCGCAACGCGGCTGGCTGTGGCAAGGCAAGGCATACGACATGCCCGTCCATGGCTTTGCGCGCGACCTGCCGTGGCGGGTGGTGGCGCAAAAACGCGATGGCAGTGAAGCGAGCGTGACGCTCGAACTCGTCGACACGCCCGAAACGCGAAAGCGCTATCCCTTCGGCTTCGGCTTCCAGCTTCGTTATGTCCTGCGCGGCTCAACGGTATCGGTCGAGCACCGCATCCGCGCCGACAAGGACAATCGCAGCGCGATGCCCTTTTCGCTGGGCAATCATATCGCCTTCGCCTTGCCGCCGGGCGGCGCGGCGCTGACCACCCCGGCGACGCGCCGCCTGCTCCTCGATGGACAGGCGCGGCCGACCGGCGGATCGGAAGCGATCGGCCCGCTCGAAGGCGCAAGTCTGGCGCCGTTCAGCACCGGCCCCGCAGTGCCGCTGGCAGGCTATGGCCCACGTCCCGCAGCGCGGCTCGACTTCGCCGACGGCCTGTCGATCGCGGTCGAGCATAGCGGCAGCACACCCGCATCGGGCGACCCCGTTGGCTTCAACATGTGGGGCGACCTTCAGAAGGGCTTTTTCAGCCCCGAACCTTGGTGGGGGAAACAAAATGCGCTCGCGACAGGCGATGGCGCGGTGCGGCTGGAACCCGGTGCACAGTTCGAATGGGCGTTCGCAGTATCCATAAAATACTGAATTAAAACAATGCGATAAATCACAAACAGGGAGAGAAATGATGGGGCATCGTGGATCTGTTTTGGCATCGGCATTGGTGACGATGATCACGCTTTCCGGATGCGGCGGGGGCGGCGATGATGCCCCTCCTCCCGTCACGGTTACGGCAACGGCTCCGGCGGCAGGAGCCGACGCCGCTGCAATGTCCACATCCTCGTGTACGATGACGGTGACGACCAATTCGCCCGTCGATTGCAAGCTGTCGACCTCGCTGACGGGCCCGGTGACATGGACCTTTACTACCGCCGCGCCCGAAGGGATGATCGTCCAGCCCAAATCGGGCGAGATCCGCTGGACCCCGATGGCGGCGCAGACGGGCAGCTTCGCGGTCAACGCGACCGTTACCAACGGATCGCAAAGCCAGAACCGCAACTTTACGGTTACCGTCGGCGCGGGCGCCGCCGACCCCGCCGGTATCTATGTCGCGCCGAGCGGTGCCGACAGCAATGCCGGCACAGCGACCAGCCCGTTCAAGACGCTCAAAAAGGCGGTACAGTCGGTCGCGCCGGGGCAGACGATCTTCGTGCGCGGCGGCGAATATAAGAATGCCGAATACGGCCAATCCTGGGGTTCGCGGACCGAATCGAGCCTTGTCCGCATCACCACGCCGGGCACAGCCACACAGCCGATCATATTGCGCCCGTTCGGCAACGAATATGCCAAGCTGACGAGCGATGTCACCGCGATCGCGGCGCAGGGCGCCGATTACTGGACGATCCAGGGCTTCGAGATCATGGGGGGCGCCCAAGCACTCGATTATGAAACCGTAATGGGGATGTGGTGGACCGACGGCGACGCCTCGCGCCGGATCACCGGCGGCGGAATCCAGAACAACAGCAGCGATCATGTCACGATCCGCGACAATGTGATCCACGATTTTCCGGGCGGCGGGATCAACAATCGCGGCATGGAATTCGTCAATGTCGAGAATAATATCGTCTACAACAATGCGTGGTGGACGATTTCGGGGACGAATGGCGTCTCATCGGTTTCGATGGCGACGACAGCACCCGCAAACGAGACGCTGGAAACGGTGATCTACTCGGGAAATCTGGTTTTCGGCAACCAGCAGCTCATCATGTCGCACGTCTTCTCGAAGGGCTTTGTGAGCCTCGAAATCGACGAAGGCGCTGGCATGTTTCTGCAGAATGAAGGCGTCACCGACGTATCTCCCGGCACATTCCGCAATCGCGTTGGCATCGAGAACAATATCCTCGCCTATAATGGCAAGGGCGGCGTCGGCCTCAACGGCATCGGAAAGATCGTCGGTCAGGTGCGCTTCTCGCGCAATTCCTTCTATCTCAATGCGCGCGTCGCCGAGGCGGCGGGCGAGATTACCAAGCGCGATTCCAGACTCTATTCGGTCGAGAACAATCTGTTCCACCCGCGCCCCGACAAATATACCATCCGTTCTTATACCAACGAATATTCGGGTATCCTCGCCAACGCCACGACCGGCGCCAGCAACGACGGCAACAAATATCCCAGCATCCAGGTGTTGGCGGCCGTGTTCGCCGATCCGGCGGCTGGCAACTTTACCCCGGCAAGCGGTGTGCCATCGGGTATGGGCGTGATCGCCACCGTCCGTCAGGCGCTCAGCAAGCGGCTGGCCGAATATGGCATCCCATTCGTCGCACCGACGCAGACGGTCGACGCCGCATATCTCGCCGCGATGAAGCAGCGGATCTTCGACACCTGGCCGGCGTCGCGCAGCACGATCCGCCTCGACGATCCCGTCACGGGCCACAGCTACACCTATGCGCAGCGCTGCCACTATCCGAACACGCCGACCAGCGCGCCCTGCTGAGCCGAGCGAGATGCAATGCGGGTGACCCCGCAATCGACAAAACAGGGAGGCAATGATGAAGCGAGCAATGATTCCATCGTCGCTTGGGATGGCGGCGTTAATGAGTTTGGCGGGATGCGGCGGCGGCGATGACGCTCCTCCTCCCGTCACGATTACCGCGACGGCCCCGGCGCCAGGAGGCGATGCCTCCGCGATGTCCGCGTCCTCCTGCACGATGACGGTCACGACCAATTCGCCCGTCGATTGCAAGCTGTCGACCTCGCTGACGGGCCCGGTGACATGGACCTTCACGACAGCCGTGCCCGAAGGCATGATCGTCCAGCCCAAATCGGGCGAGATCCGCTGGACCCCGATGGCGGCGCAGACGGGCAGCTTCGCGGTCAGCGCGACCGTCACGAACGGATCGCAAAGCCAGAACCGCAGTTTCACGGTGACCGTCGGTGCGGGCGCCGCCGATCCAGCCGGTCTCTATGTTGCGACAAGCGGCGCCGACAGCAATGCCGGCACCGCGACCAGCCCGTTCCGCACGCTGCGCAAGGCGGTGCAGACGGTCAATCCGGGGCAGACGATCTTCGTGCGCGGCGGCGAATACCGGAACGCCGAATATGGCCAGCCCTATGGCGCGCGCACCGAAGCGAGCCTCGTTCGTATCACGCGCGACGGCACCGCGGCGCAGCCGATCGTGCTGCGTCCGTTCGGCAATGAATATGCCAAGCTGGTGAGCGACGTCAGCGGCATCGCGATGAGCGGCGCCGATTACTGGACGATCCAGGGTTTCGAGATCATGGGCAACGCTCAGTCGCTCAATTTCAACATTGCGATGGACAATTGGTGGAACGACGACATCAACCCGCTGTCGGGACGCGGCGTCCCCGCGTCGAGTTCGGACCATCTCGTTCTGCGCGACCTCGTCGTCCATGACTTCCCCGGCGTCGGCCTTGCCAACAACGATGCCGAGTTCGTCAATGTCGAGAATAATATCGTCTACAACAACGCCTGGTGGTCGACCGGCGGCGTGCACGGCATCTCGCTGTCCGATCTCAAGACCACCAGTCCCGCCAATGCGGCGCAGCAGACCATCGTGATGGCCGGCAATATGGCGTTCGGCAACCAGTCGCTGATCATCTCGCACGTCTTTTCCAAGGGTTTCGTCAAACTCGAGGTCGACGAAGGCAATGGCCTGCATATGCAGAACAATCGTTCGACCTTCCAAGGCCGCGCGCTGGTCGAGAATAATCTTGCGATGTGGAACGGCAAAAGCGGGCTCGGCTTCAACACCTTCGACCGCGCGACGGTGCGGCGGAACGGCTTCTATCTCAACGCGCGTATCGTCAACACGGGCGAACTGAGCCTCCAGAGCACCAACGCGGAGACGATCGAGAATAATCTGTTCCACCCGCGCAGCAATCGCGTCACGATCAAGGACTTCCAGCAGGCCTTCACCAATGTCGCCGCCAATGCGACGCTGTCGGGTATCGCCGCCGACGCGGGCAAATATGCTTCGATCCTGCGTCTCGCCGCGGTGTTTGCCGATCCCGCGAACGGCGACTTCGCGCGCGCGAGCGGCGTGCCATCGGCGATGGGCGTCGACAGCACGACGCGCCAGATGTGGAAGAACCGCCTCGCCGAATATGGCATCGTGCCCGCCGAGCCCACGCAGGTCTTCGACGCCGCCTATATGCAGCTGATGAAGACGCGCATCTTTGCGAATTGGCCCGCGAGCTACAGCCAGATCACACTCGAAGACAATGAGACGGGTCACAGCTACACCTATGCGCAGCGCTGCCATTTTCCGGGGCCGCCGACGTCGGCGCCCTGCTGATACGCCGGGCTGCCCAGATCGAACGGTGCGGATATTCGGCAAGCTCCCGCAGAGGCTCGCTCCGGCTTGCCGATGCGCCCTGCGGGAAAGCTTTCATCCGCACAAAGCGAAGCAGCGCCGCTGCCGGGCGATTTCAGCCATCGCCCGCGGCGGCGACGGCCGCGACGGCATCGGCCCCGCCCGCTGTCGTATCCCACCAATCGCCCAGTGCATCGATCAGCGGCACGAGCCGTTCGCCGTCGGGGGTCAGGTCATATTCGACGCGCCGCGGATAGCCTTCGAACTCGGTACGTTGGACGATCCCCGCATCCTCGAGCTTACGCAGTTCGAGCGTCAGCATCTTGTGCGAGATCGTCGGATTGTCGCGGCGCAGGTCGCTGAATCTTTTGGTTCCGTCGCTGAGATAATAGAGGAGCAAGGTCGGCCAGCGGCCGCTTAGCACCTGCATCACTTCCTCGATCGGACAGCGCGAAACCAGATCTTTCATCGGGGCCTCATGGTTACAAAAAGGTGCGTAATTTACGTGGCGATAGCGCGCCCTATACCTGGCTTCGCTGCGCAGCTCCCCCCTTCAGAAGATGGAGCAATACATTGGAACCGATCCTTATCTATGGCTTCCCGCTGGGAAGTTCCATGGGCCTTGTCGCGGCGCTCGAATGGCTGGGCAAACCCTATCGCCTGTGCCGCGTCGACATGCTCGGCGAAATGCGCGAGCCCGCTTATGCCGGCATCAACGCGCGGCACGAAACCCCGGCGCTGATTACCGACGAGGGCCATGTGCTCACCGAAACCATGGCGATCGCGCGCTGGTTCGCGGCGCGCGACAGCGAACGGCGCATCAGTTTCGACCCGCTGTCGCGCGAAGCCGACCGGATGACCCAGTTGATGGGGTTCATCAATTCGGGCTTCACAGGGTCTTTCACCCCGCTGTGGGTCGCGCTCGAAATGGACCCGCCGCGCCCCGCGCTGCAAGCGGCGCTCCGCGAATGGGGCAAGGAAGCGGTGATCGGGCGCCACGACCGGCTGGAGAAAATGGTCGGCGATGGCCCCTATCTGGTCGGCGATCGGCCGACGCTGGCCGACGCGCTGTTCATCGGGGTCGCGCGCTGGCTGGAGTTTCACGAGGTCGCCGAGCCCGTTCGCTGGCCCAGGCTCGCGGCGCTGCGCGCAAGGCTGGAGGCCGATCCGGCCGTTGCCTATGCCACCGCGCTCGAAAGCGGCGAGACGGTGCCGGGACGGGGCTTTTGCCTCGGCCATGTCCCGCTCGCCGAAGTGATCGAGCGTTACGGTGCCTGATGGGACGGGTGCGCGGCGCACTGCCGCTGCGCACCCGTCCCCCGCTTGCGCGATTGTGGGCGCCCGCCACCTTTGATAGCAAGACGCCATGGACAGGATCGAAACCGAAGCGTCGGGCGGGTGCCAGTGCGGCGCCGTGCGCTATCATGTCACCGCGGTGCTCGACAGCTCGCACATCTGTCATTGCCGCATGTGCCAGAAGGCGGCGGGCAATTTCTTCATCGCGCTGATCGGCGTGCCGCGCGACGCGATCACATGGACGCGCGGCGAGCCGGCCGCCTTCAACAGTTCGGACAAGGCCGCGCGTGGTTTCTGCCGCGACTGCGGCACCCCGCTCTTTTATGATTATCCCGAAAGCCGGCACATCAACCTGACGACCGGGTCGTTCGACGAACCGGCGCGCTTTGCGCCAAAGATGCAATTCGGTGTCGAAGGCCGCCTGCCGGTTTTTGCCGGCCTGCCGATCCAGGCCGAAGGCACGACCGAGGAAACGATGAGCAGCCTCGTCGGCGCGATCCGGGCGAGCAATCACCAGCACCCCGACCACGACACCGACGCCTGGCCCGAATAGCCGCGCGGGACGTCAGTTCACGGACAACCCTGCTATCGCGGCGCTGGGGGTCAGGCCAAAGAAGTGGCGAAAGGCGCGTGAAAGATGCGCCGTATCGGCAAAGCCCGCATCCATCGCCGCGGTCCGCACCAGCGCGCCCTCGGCCAGCTGCTGCGTCGCATATTGCAGCGCGGACCAGAGCTTGAACGCGCGAAAGCCCTGCCCTGTCGCGGCCTTGAAAAGGCGCAGTGCCTGTGTTCGCTCCATGCCGAGGCGCCGCGCCAGCTCGCTCTGCGGCATCCGCCACATCGGGTCGGCATGGATCGCGGCCACCGCCGCCGCGACCGCGGGCGGGATCGCCCCCGCCGAAGGGGCCAGCCGGTCGCGCAGTGCGGCAACCGCCGAAGCATCGCCCTGCATCGCATCGTGCGCCGCATAGGCGAGCTTGCCCGATAGAGCCTGCCCCAGCGGCGCGTCGAAGGGAAAGGCAAGGCCGTTGAGATAGAGGACGTCGGCGCCGCGCTCGGCAAAGTCGACCGCATGGATGATCCCGGGCCGGACAAGCACGACATCGCCCTCGACGCGCTGCCCGTCGCGTTCGAGCCGCAGCGGCCCGGTGCGCCCGACCAGCACCGCCGCCACGGGATTGGCGTGCGCCGCGAGCCGGCGGGTCCCGACCGGGAAACAGGAATTGAGGAAGGGCAAAACCGGGTCGGGCATGGCCGCGACTATCCTCCCGGCGCGCGCGGCACGCAAGCTAACGCTATCGCGCGATTCCGGCCCGGGCAAAGGCGGCGGTCATCTGCTGTGCGTCGGGATAGACATGCTTGGCCGTGACCAGCCCGTCGGCATCGACCGTGACGACGTCGACCATCTCGACATGCGCGACGAAGCGGCTGTCGTCGGGAAGCGCGAGCGACAGGACCATCCTCCAGTCGAAGACCCAATAATTGTGACCATAGAGCCGCCGGCCCATCGTCTGCGAAAAATCATAGGTGTCGAACAGCGTGCGGCAATGCGCGCGGAGTGCGGCGCGACCGACGATCGGCTCCGACCCGTCGTGAAGCTGGAAGATCGTATCCGCCGAGTGAAGCGACGCGATCAGCTCGGCGTCCTTCGTTTCCCATCCGACATGGTAGCGGTCGAACAGCGCTTCGGTCGGCAGGGTTTTTTCAAGCTGTGCGGTGGACATCGACTTTCTCCCTTGTTGTGCGACGAACCTACGCGCCGCACGCCCGCACGCGTTGAACAAACGTGCATTGCGTCCGGGCGCGATATCGGGTGTGAGAAGCCCGACAGAATCGGAGCGAACGCATGACCCCCACCGCCACCATCCTCCTCCTCGGTTCGGGCGAGCTCGGACGCGAGTTCGTGATTTCGGCCAAGCGGCTCGGTTGCCGCGTCGTCGCGTGCGACAGCTATGAAGGCGCGCCCGCGATGCAGGTCGCCGACGAATATGAGGTTTTTTCGATGCTCGACGGCGATGCATTGCGCGCGGCGATCGCGAAGCACCGCCCCGATCATATCGTCCCCGAGGTCGAGGCGATCCGCACCGAAATCCTGGCCGAGGTCGAAGCCGAAGGTTTCCACGTCGTCCCCTCGGCGCGCGCCGCGCAGCTGACGATGAACCGCGACGCGATCCGCGACCTCGCGGCGAGCGAACTCGGCCTCCAAACCTCGACCTTCGAATATGCGACGAGCCGCGAGGGATTGGCGGCGGCCGCCGAACGCATCGGCTTCCCGCTCGTCGTGAAGCCCGTCATGTCCTCGTCGGGCAAGGGCCAGAGCACGGTCCGGGACGCCGCCGGCATCGACGCGGCGTGGGATTATGCCGCAGCAGGGATGCGCGGCGACCGGCTGCGCGTCATCGCCGAGGCCTTTATCGACTTCGATTACGAGATCACCTTGCTCACCGTCCGCCACAAGGATGGTGTCGCCTTCTGCCCGCCGATCGGACACCGGCAGGAACGCGGCGACTATCGCGAAAGCTGGCAGCCCGCGGCGATGTCCGATGCGGCGCTCGCCGCCGCGCAGGCGATGGCGACGAAGGTCGTCGATGCGCTCGGCGGTCACGGCATCTTCGGGGTCGAATATTTCGTGAAGGGCGACGAGGTGATCTTTTCCGAACTCTCGCCCCGCCCGCACGACACCGGCATGGTGACCTTGATCTCGCAGCCGCTCTCCGAATTCGACCTTCACGCGCGCGCGATCCTCGGCCTCCCGATCCCGGCGATTGCGGTGCCCGACGCGAGCGCGAGCGCGGTGCTCCTTGCCGACCGCGACGCATCGGACTTTGCGATCACCGGGCTTGCCGGCGCGCTCACGGCGCCGAATGCCGAAACGTCGGTCGATGCGCGCATTTTCGGCAAGCCGGTCACGCGGCCGTATCGCCGCATGGGCGTCGCGCTGGCGAAGGTTGCGGGCGGCACCACCGACGAAGCCCGCGACGCCGCGGTAGCCGCGGCGGCGAAACTCGTGATCGACTATCGCTAGCCTGCAACCGCCCTGCTACACCCCGCGCCATGTCGGAAAAGAATCATCTCTATCTGGTCGATGGCTCCAGCTACATCTTCCGCGCCTATCACCGCCTGCCGCCGCTGACGAACCCCAAGGGGGTGCCCGTCGGCGCGGTCTATGGCTATACGACGATGCTGTGGAAGCTCGCGAAGGACCTGCACGACGCCGACGGGCCGACGCACCTCGCGGTAATCCTCGATCATTCGAGCCAGTCGTTCCGCAACGAGATTTACGACCAGTATAAGGCGAACCGGCCCGAACCGCCCGAGGATCTGCGCCCGCAATTCCCGTTGATCCGCGACGCGACGCGCGCCTTCTCGCTGCCGTGCATCGAGATGGAGGGTTTCGAGGCCGACGACTTGATCGCCTCCTACGCCGAGGCCGCAGTGCGCGAAGGCTGGGACGTCACGATCGTGTCGTCGGACAAGGATTTGATGCAGCTGATCCGCGAGCCGACCGATGGCTCGCCGCATGTCGACATGCTCGACACGATGAAGAATGTCCGGCTCGGGCTCGACGCGGTGAACGAGAAGTTCGGCGTCACGCCCGATCTGGTGGGTGACGTGCTCGCGCTGATGGGCGATGCCGTCGACAATGTGCCGGGCGTGCGCGGGGTCGGGCCCAAGACCGCGACCAAGCTGATCCAGGAATATGGCAACCTCACCGCCGCGCTCGACGGCGCGGAGACGATGAAGGCGTCGAAGCTGCGCGAAAACCTGATCGAGCACCGCGGACTTGCCGAATTGTCGCGCATCCTCGTCGACCTGAAACGCGACGTCGCGCTGCCCGACGCACTCGACACTCTCAAGCTCGGCGCGATCCCGCCCGAACCCTTGAAGCTGTTCCTCGACGAACATGGCTTCCGCTCGCTCTCGGCCAAGCTCGACCTTGGCGGTACCCCCGGCGGTCCCCCGACCCTGCCCCGCGCGACGGCCGCTCCGGCGGCGGCGACGCCTGCCGGGCCGTCGACGCCGACGCTGCCCGCCATGCCGGCGATCGACCGCGCGCTTTACGAGACGGTGACGACAGTCGAGGCGCTCAACCGCTGGATCGACGCGGCAAAGGCTGCACATGTCGTCGCGATCGACACCGAAACCGCGACGCTCGACAGCGTCACCGGCACCCTCGTCGGCGTCAGCCTGTCGACGGGTCCCGGCAAGGCCTGCTACATCCCGCTCGGCCACGGCGGGACCGACATGTTCGCCGAAAAGCCCGAGCAGGTGCCGCTCGCCGAAGCGATTGGCCGCCTCCACGCGCTGTTCGCCGACGAAGCGGTGCTCAAGGTCGGACACAATCTGAAATATGACATCGGCGTGCTCGCCCAGCACGGCATCTCCGTCGCCCCCTATGACGATACGCTGGTGATGAGCTTCGCGCTCGACGCGGGCAAGCACCAGCACGGGCTCGACGAGCTGGCCAAGCTGCATCTCGACCATGTCTGCATCTCGTTCAAGGAAGTGTGCGGCACGGGCAAATCGCAGATCAGCTTCGCCGAGGTGCCGCTCGACCGCGCGACCCAATATGCCGCCGAGGATGCCGAGGTCGCGTGGCGGCTGTGGAAGCTCCTTAAGCTCCGCCTCCCGATCGAGGGCGGGACGCGCATCTATGAAATGGTCGATCGCCCGCTCGCCGCGGTGGTCGAGGGGATGGAACGCGCCGGCATCATGGTCGACCGCGAATATCTCGCGCGCCTGTCGGGCGAGTTCGCGAACGAGATGCTGCGCATCGAGGGCGAGATCCACGAGCTTGCCGGGCAGCCCTTCGCGATCGGCAGCCCGAAACAGCTCGGCGAAATATTGTTCGACAAGCTCGGCCTGAAGGGCGGCCGCAAGGGCAAGTCGGGCGATTGGTCAACCGACCAGAACGAGCTCGAACGGCTCGAACGCGACGGTGTGCCCATCGCGCGCAAGATCCTCGAATGGCGCCAGCTTGCCAAGCTGAAGTCGACCTACACCGACGCGCTGCAGCAGCAGATCAACGCGACGACCGGGCGCGTGCACACGAGCTACAGCCTCGTCGGCGCGCAGACAGGGCGGCTGTCGTCGACCGACCCCAATTTGCAGAACATCCCGATCCGCACCGAAACCGGCCGCCAGATCCGCGATGCCTTCATCGCGGCGCCCGGCCATGTGCTGATCGCCGCCGACTATAGCCAGATCGAGCTGCGGCTCGCGGCGCATATGGCCGACGTCCCCGAACTCAAGGAAGCCTTTGCGCAGGGGCAGGATATTCACGCCGCGACCGCGATCGAGTTGTTCGGCGAGGTCAACCGCGACACGCGCGGCAAGGCGAAGACGGTCAATTTCTCGATCCTCTACGGCATCTCACGCTGGGGCCTTGCGGGCCGGCTCGAAGTCACGCCCGACGAGGCACAGGCGCTGATCGCGCGCTACTTCGAACGCTTCCCGGGAATTTCGGACTATATCACCGACACGCTCGAAAGCGCGCGCGCGAAGGGTTACACCGAGACCTTGTTCGGCCGCAAAACCTGGTTCCCGCGCATCAAGGCGGCGAACCAGAACGAACGCGCGGGCAGCGAGCGCGCCGCGATCAACGCGCCGATCCAGGGTACCAGCGCCGACCTGATCAAGCGCGCGATGGCACGGATGCCGACGGCGCTGGCCGATGCGGGGCTTTCGGACGTCAAGATGCTCCTCCAGGTTCACGACGAACTCGTGTTCGAGGCGCCCGAGGACAAGGCCGAAGCCGCGGGCGCGGTGATCCGCGCGGTGATGTCGGGCGCCGCCGAACCCGCGCTGACGCTGTCGGTCCCGCTCGAAGTCGAGATCGGCATCGGCAAGAGCTGGGGCGAAGCGCATTGATGGCCGGACCAACTTTCCGTTGATTGCATAAAAGACATGTTGCACCCCGAAAGGCAGATGATGGCGAATCCGCCACGTCGCGGGGAATTTCGGGGGCAAGATGATCGTCGGCATCGACTTGGGTACGACCAATAGCGCAGCGGCAATCTTTGAAAATGGCGAAACGCGGCTGATCCCCAATGCGCTGGGCGATCTGTTGACGCCGTCGGCGGTCGCCATATTGCCCGACGGAACAACCCTGGTCGGCAAGCCGGCGCTCAATCACTGGGTGGTGAAACCCGCCGAAGCGATCACCAGCTTCAAGCGTTTCATCGGAACCAGCCGCGCCATCAAGATCGGCCGATATTCGTTCAAGGCCGAAGATCTGTCGGCGATCGTCCTGCGCAGCCTGAAAGAAGATATCGAGGCGGCGACGGGTCAGGAGGTGACCGAAGCGGTCATCACCGTCCCTGCCTATTTCAATGACAAGCAACGCAAGGCGACGCGGCGCGCCGGCGAACTCGCCGGGCTGAAGGTCGCGCGGCTGCTCAACGAACCCACCGCCGCCGCGCTCGCTTTCGGCATCGCCGACAAGGAGGATCGCGAACCCTTCCTCGTTTTCGACCTGGGCGGCGGCACCTTCGACGTCTCGATCGTCGAAATGTTCGATGCGATCGTCGAAGTGCGTGCTTCGTCGGGCGACAACCGGCTGGGCGGCGACGATTTCACCAATGCGATCGTCGCGCATTGGACGGCAAACCACACATTCCCTTCCGACGTCCGGCGCAACCTGCTCGACGCTCGTCTGTTCCAGGTTGCCGACATGGCGCGGCGGATGCTGACCGACCAGAATGAGGCACAGGTCACGCTCACCCTCTCCGACCAGCAGTTCGATCTGAAGATTACCGCCGACCAGTTCGAAACGCTGTCGGGATCGCTGCTCGCGCGCCTCCGCGATCCGATCTTGCGTTCGCTGCGCGACAGCAATTTGCGCATCGAGGCGCTGAGCGACATCGTGCTCGTCGGCGGCGCGACACGCATGCCGATCATCCGGAAAGCGATCACGAAGATGTTCGGCCGCTTTCCCAATCATGTCGTGCACCCCGACCATGCGGTCGCCATCGGCGCCGCGATCCAGGCCGGGCTGGTCGCGCGTAACGCCGCGCTCGACGAAGTGCGGCTCACCGATATCTGCCCCTTTACGCTGGGCGTCGAAGTCACCGAATATGACAGCCATGGCCGCCTTCGCGATGGCCTGTTTTCGCCGATCATCAGCCGCAACAGCCCGACCCCGATCAGCCGCACCAACAATTATGCGTCGATGTCGGACAATCAGTCGCACATCAAACTCAACATCTACCAGGGCGAATCGCGCGAGGTTGCGAACAACATCCTGCTCGGGACGATGGAATTCCCCATTCCAAAGAAGCCGGCAGGACAAGTCTCGATCGACTGCCGCTTTACCTACGACAGTTCGGGCCTGCTCGACGTCGACGTGACGATTCCCGAAACGGGCGAGACACGGTCGATGCTGATCGCCGACGACAGCGAGGCGCTGACGGCCGAGCAGCTCGAAGCGCGGCGCGACCAGCTCGCGGCGCTCAAGACGCACCCGCGCGACGTCGCCGAAAACCAGTATATCGCCGGCTGGGCGGCGCGGCTTTATGAAGAATTTATCGATGAGCGGCGCGAGCATATCGCGCGAATGCTGCTCCATTTCGAAGGCGTGCTCGAAACGCAGGATCCGCGCGCGATCGAGGAAGCCCGCGGGTCGATGGCAGTTGCGCTGCGGGAAATGGAGCAGGATCACCGGCTGTGACCAGCGTCCACTGGCCGTGGTCCGTCCTCGACATCGCGCCGACAGAGGACCGCAAGGCGATCCGCGAAGCCTATTCGCGGCTGCTCAAGGCGCTCGACCATGAGGCCGAGACCGAAGCCTATATGGAATTGCGCGATGCGCGCGACGCGGCGCTTTCGGGCCAGTTCCTCCATGCCCCGTCGGCCGACGACGACAACGAGGATGATTTCGGCCTCGGCGACTTGTTCGACGACGGCGCCGAACCCGAAGCACTGCAGCCGGCGATCAGCGAACCCGAAGAAAAACCTGTTTTCACGGTCACGTACAGCGAAGAGGACGACCGGCGTTTTCAGCGCGTCGTCGACCTGTTCCTGCAAGACGACGAATTGGCACCGGCCGATGCCGAGGAACTTGGGCGGCATGTCGATGCGCTGTTGGGCGACGAACGCATGGCCGATCTCGGCCATTATGCACGCGTCGAAGGCTGGCTCGCGCAATTGCTCGCCGACCGCTTTCCGCGCGGCGCCGACCTGTTCCCCAAGGTCGCCGAATATTTCCACTGGGCCGAGCGCGCGCACGAACTGGGCATCCATCCGGCGATTCCGTGGCTCTTCAACGCGCATGACGGCCGGTCGCTGGTCCACGAACTCGGCACGCCCGGCCACGCTTATCATCGCGAATGGCTGGAACTGACGAGCGGAAAGCCCAAGGGCCCGTTGTGGACGCGGGCTATCGACAAGCCGCGCATGACCAACCTGATCGCGACGGTGCGACGCGACTACCCCTGGCTGGAGCAGGAGCATTGGCAGCCCGAACTTGTCGCGCGCTGGGAAAAGAAAGTCGAACGGAGCGGCGGCGTCGGCGGGCCGAACCCGTGGGTATGGTTTGTCTTCGTCTGCATTTTCTTTGGGGCGCTGCCGCAATGTTCGGCGCTGGATACCAAGTCGCTCGAGAGGGATGCCAATCCCGTCATGGCCGCGGCGCTGGAGGCAGAAAATGCCGATCGGGCGGTCACCGCGTTTCTCGGCCGCAATTTTCCCGAGGCCGTTGCCAAGGGCCGCACGCTGGAATCGCTGAAAGCCAAAAGCCCGGCGATCTATGAAAAGCTCCGCGAGCGGGCGAAATATCTTCCCGACGATCAAAAGAATGCCGACAATGTCCTGATGACGGACCTGACCGACGCCTATTTCATGACGGTCGACAAATTGCCGTCCGATCGTCAGGTCGCCGATGCAATGCTCCGCGTCGCGGCGCTGAAAAAGCTGCGAAAGGATCCGCAAGGCTGCGTGCAATTCATCGTCCAGCCCGCGCAATATGCCCGCAGCGGCAATGCGCCGGTCATTCTGACCGAAGCCTATCGAAACCAGATCTATACGGTGCTGCATGACGACTATGGCACGGTCAAATGGGCGTTCGCGCCCAACGAATTCGTGTTGCCGGGCGAGCTTGTGGGGAAATTGATCGATCGTTCGGGCCTCAGCGAAAAGCGCGTTCGCGCCGCCATCAGCGCGCGCGATTCCAACGACCTCGATACGTGCATCGTCACCACGAGCTTGCTCGAACTGCTGACCGAAATCCCGCGCAAACAATCCGAAAAGATTCTGCCGGTCCTGCTATAGGCCATCGAATCGAGAGAAGCCGACGATGAGTCCCCCTGCCTTTTTCCTGCTCGCAGCCCTCGCCGCACAGCCGTCCGGCGCACCGGCGCCCGTCACGCACGGCACCGCGGTCGCGGCAACGCCGGCGATCCCCGACGAGGACGTCCGGCTGTTCGCGGCGATCGCCGGGCGAAAGGTGGCGGGGCGCCCCGTCAGCGGCCCGTATCCGACCGCCGACAAGATCCTGATCCTGTCGCGCGACGATCGCGGCAATCCCGAAATCGGCGCCAGCTTCGCGATATCCGCGCGCCAGTCGCTGCCGCCGCCACCGCAAGGTACGCTCGCGGTCGTGCGGCTGCACCAGCGGTCCGAAACCACCATCCCCGGCCCGACCCCCGACGACCTCGCCTTCGTCGCTGCGAACAAGCTGCCCTTGTTCGTGATCGGCGAATGGGCGCGCCCTGCGCCGATGTGGGAAGTCGCATGGGTCGACGACGCCGTGCGGTACCGCAACATCGGCGAGGTCGGCGAAATCGGTCCCTGGCAGGACTGATCGTCGCACGCATGCGGCGCGCGACCGCCCTGCCCTTTCGCAAACCGGACTTTGCCTCTATGACGCCGCGATGACATCCGGCCGGCACTTTTGTGACAGCCGGCAACAAAGGGTCCTCATGAGCAAGTTCGAACCCGTCGCGAAGGCGCCGGTCCGCATCCAGCAGAATATTCTCGCGCGCAGCGAACGCCGACTTCTCAACTGGTTATGCGCACGCCTTCCCGGCTGGGTGACACCCGACCAGCTCACCACATTGGGCTTTGCGGGCGCGGTGCTCGTCGCCGCGGGCTATGTTCTCAGCTGGTTCGACAGCGAATGGCTCGGCCTCTCGCTCGTCGGCTATATCGTCAACTGGTTCGGCGACTCGCTCGACGGCAGCCTTGCACGCTGGCGCGGCATCGAGCGGCCGAACTATGGTTATTTCGTCGATCATAGCGTCGACGCGCTGGCGACCTTGCTGATGATCAGCGCGATCGGGATGAGCCCCTATATGCGGCTCGACGTCGCGCTGATGGCGGTAATCGGCTATTTCCTGTTGTCGATCCACACCTTCATCGCCGCGAAAATCCTCGGCGAATTCCGCCTGTCCTATATGGCGGGCGGGCCGACCGAGCTGCGGCTGATGCTGATGGCGATGACGATCGCGATGCCGATCATCGGCGGCGGCGATATCGGCGGCACCAATTTCTCGGTCTTCGACCTGTTCGCGCTCGTCGTCTCGAGCATCCTCGTGACGCTGTTCATCGTCCAGACGTCGGCGACCGCGCGGATGCTGCGTCGCCGCGGCGGTTAGCCCCTAACTGCGAACCCGCGCCTGCGGATAGGTGCCGAGCAGGCGCAGCGACTTGGTCTGGAAATCGAGTTCCTCGAGCGCGCGGTCGATCCGCTCGTCGCCCGGTGCGCCGACGATGTCGCAATAGAATTGCGTCGCGGCGAAGCTGTCGCCGGCCTGATAGCTTTCGAGCTTCGTCATGTTGACCCCATTGGTCGCGAAGCCGCCGAGCGCCTTGTAGAGCGCGGCGGGGATATTCTTCACCTCGAACATGAAGGTCGTCATCAGCGGCCCTTCGACGCCCGCAAAATCGGTCAGCGGCTGGCGCGCGAGCACGACGAAGCGCGTCGTATTATGGTCGGCGTCCTCCATCCCGGTACCGTGAAGCGTCAGGCCATAGAGTTCGGCCGCATGCGGCGGCGCCAGCGCGGCCAGCCCGACCTCGTCGCTGTCGGCAACCCACGCCGCGGCGCCCGCGGTGTCGCTGTGCGCGACGGGGGCGATTCCGTTTGTCCGCAGCCAGTGACGGCACTGGCCCAGCGCCTGCTCGTGGCTCATCGCGCGCGTCACGGGGCCGAGGTCGCGGCTCATCAGGCCATAGCGGATCGGCAGGAAATGCTCACCGACGATCGACAGGCCCGATTCGGGCAGCAGGAAATGGATGTCGGCGACGCGGCCGTGCAGGCTATTTTCGATGGGGATGATCGCGCGGTCGACGCGGCCGTCGCGCACGGCATCGATGGCATCCTGAAACGCATAGCAAGGCAGCGGCAGCGAATTCGGATCATATTCGCGCGCGGCAAGATCGCTGTTCGCGCCCGGCGCGCCCTGGAAAGCCAGCCCGCGCGCGGGCTCGGCGAGCGCCGCCGTCCGCATTCCATCGACCAGATGCTGTGCCGAAGCCGAATAACTGCCCATGATTGCCTTCCCAAGCTTGAGCCGCGGCGCATAGCCGTCTGCCCGCGCCCGCGCAACCGGCGCCCTTACCGTGTCGTCGCGCGATTTCATCCCCTTGCGCCGCCGTCGCCGCACCAGTAAGGGAGCGTCCAAATCAAATATGCGCCCGGCAAGCGGGCGTCAGCTAACGGGGCTGCTACGCATGGACAATCGCAACAATACTATTGCCGGATGGGTACTGTTCGCCGGCATTTGCGCGCTGGGCCTGACTGTCGGGTCGAGCATGTTGTTCGCCAGCCACAACCCCGAAAAGCCCGGTTATCCGATCGAAGACGCCGACGGCGGCGCCGGTGGCGGCGAATCGGCCGTACCGCTTCCCAACCTGCTCGCTGCCGCCGATCCGGCGAAGGGCGAAGCCGTGTTCGCAAAATGCGCGGCGTGCCACACGATCGCATCGGGCGGCGCCAACGGCATCGGCCCGAATCTGTGGGGCGCGCTTGGCAAGGCGCACGGCCACGTCCCGGGCTTCGCCTATTCGGCGGCGCTGAAGGGCGTCCCCGGCAACTGGGACTTCGCGGGCATGGACGAATGGCTGAAAAGCCCGCGTAAATATGCCCCGGGCACCAAGATGTCGTTCGCCGGCCTCAGCAGCGCCGAAGATCGCGCAAACCTGATCGTCTATCTGAACAGCCAGGGTTCGAACCTGCCGCTGCCCGCCGCCGAAGCGGCCGCTGCACCCGCCGACGGCGCCGCGCCTGCGGAAGCCGCCGCTGCGGCCCCCGCAGCCGAAGGCGCCGCCGCCCCGGCGGCCGACGCTGCGGCAGCGCCCGCCCCCGCCGAAGCCAAGAAATAATGCGCATCGCGCCCGTCCTGCTGGCGGGCGCGCTGACGCTCGCCGGCTGCGGCAAGAGCGAGCCACCCGCCGAGGCGCCTGCGACAGGCGAACCCGGCATCGAGGCACCGGCACCCACGGTCGCACCGACCGCGGCGATGGGCGAGCAAATCTTCCGGCGCTGCGTCGCCTGTCACACGGTCGACAAGGGCGGTTCCAATGGAATCGGTCCCAACCTGCACGGCGTCGTCGGTGCCGCCGTCGCGTCGAAGCCCGATTTTTCCTATTCGGGTGCGATGAAGGCGAAAGGCGGCGTCTGGGACGAAGCCGCGCTCGACGCCTATCTCAAGGCCCCGATGAAGGCGGTTCCGGGTACGCGCATGGCCTTTGCCGGGGTGATCGACGACGCCGACCGCAAGGCGCTGATCCTGTTCCTGGAAGAACAGTCGAAAAAATAATATCGTCGCCCCCGCCTTCGCGAGGGCGACGCGATCAGCCATGATGTTCGATATTCGCGTAGAAATCGGTGATGATCTTCCACGCCTCGTCGGCGGTCTCGACGAATTTGAACAGATCGAGGTCGCGCGCACTCACCACGCCCTCTTCGACCAGCGCCTCGAAATTGACGACGCGGTGCCAGAATTCCTTGCCGAACAGCACGATCGGGATCGGCTTGATCTTGCCCGTCTGGATCAGCGTGAGCAGTTCGAACATCTCGTCGAACGTCCCGAACCCGCCGGGGAAGACCGCAACCGCGCGCGCGCGGAGCAGGAAGTGCATCTTGCGGAGCGCGAAATAATGGAACTGGAAGCTGAGCGACGGGGTGACGAAGCGGTTCGGTGCCTGCTCGTGCGGCAACACGATGTTGAGCCCGACCGATTCGCGGCCTTCATCATCGGCGCCGCGGTTCGCGGCTTCCATGATCGACGGGCCGCCGCCCGAACAGACGACGAAATGACGACAGCCCTTGTCGTCGCACGGATATTGGCTCGCCAGCCGCGCGAGCGCGCGCGCCTCGTCATAATATTTCGCCTTGGCCTTCAGGCGGCGCGCGATGTTGCGCTGCACATCGTCGGTCGCCGCGGCTTCCAGCGCGTCGGCCTGCGACGGTTCGGGGATGCGCGCCGAGCCATAGATGACCAGCATCGATTCGATGCCGGCCTCGTCGAGCAATAATTCGGGTTTCAGCAGTTCGAGCTGGAAGCGGACGGGACGCAAATCCTCGCGCAGCAGGAAATCCTTGTCCTGGAACGCCAGCTTGTAGGCGGGATGTGCCGTCTGCGGGGTGGTTGTCGCCTGTTTGGCGAACTCTGCGTCGTCCTTGGCTTTGTGGAAACGCGAACGATGGGGTTGTTTGTCTTCTGCCATTAGCGGACGGCTAGCCGCTTCGCGTGACTTTGCCAAGACGAATGGGGGTCAGCGGCAGTAGCCGTTGCCGCTCATGTCGAAATGGAAATGATTATAATGCGCGGCGTTGTAATCGGGGCCAAGGACCGTACCGAAGCGGCGGCAGCCCGATTTGTGCAGCGCGCGAAGGAAATCCTGTGACGGCTTGTCACCCGTCCACCCGCCGTCGAGCATGATGCGGCGCCCGTCGGCAAGCACGAAACCCGACACGTCAACCGCGTTCGAATAGGCGTGCTGCGACAGCCGCCCCGAACGGCCGCCATAGATGTTGCGGCAGCTATAGGTGCCGAAGGTCTCGATCTTCACGACCTCGGTGCCGAAAAATTTCCGCGCCGCGGGCTTCACCGCATATTGCGCCCACGCCGCGAAATTCTTTGCGAGCGGGCAGGTCATCGCGCCCAGCCCCGATACCGGGGTACCGATGTCGAGCAGCTTCACCGAATCGATCGAGGTGCAGCCGCCGCCATGATCCTCGTTGGCGAGCGGCGTGAAACGCACCCCGGCCTGTTTGAGGTCGAACGCGCATTGCTGTGCTTCGGCGCTGACAAAGGATGGGGTGCCGACGGCCTGCGGACGGTTCGGCTTGCTCGCTTCCGGACGCTTCCCGCCGCTGTTCTTCATCGCCTCCGGCGCGCCGAAACAGGCGGAAAGTGCCAGCGCCGCCGTGGCGGCGATCAGGATCCGGGGCTTCAAGAAGTTCGGGATCGGCATGGCCGTCAAATTACCGACGAAATGGTTAACAAGCTGTATACCTTTTCCTCCACTCGTCGAAAATTTCGCGCGGCCCGTGCAATTTGTTTGACAGTTGCGTCCCCGCCCCTAAACGCGGCGCCGGGCCACGCGGTCCCAACGCCGCGCGAGCTCTCTGCAAGGAGAGACTAAATGAGTGAAGTGACGACGCCACAGGTGCGCCCGACGCGCCCCTATTTTTCCTCCGGACCCTGTGCGAAGCCGCCGGGCTGGGATGCCTCCAAAATCGCAACCGAATCGCTGGGCCGCTCGCACCGCGCCAAGATCGGCAAGACGCGCCTCCAATATTGCATCGACCTGATGCGCGAGATGCTGCAGCTGCCCGACACGCACTGCATCGGCATCGTTCCGGGATCGGACACCGGCGCCTTCGAAATGGCGATGTGGACGATGCTCGGCGCCCGCCCCGTGACGACGCTCGCCTGGGAGAGCTTCGGCGAGGGCTGGGTCACCGATGCCGCGAAGCAGCTCAAGCTCGACCCGACCGTCATCCGCGCCGACTACGGCCAGCTTCCCGACCTCGGTCAAGTCGACTGGTCGAATGACGTCCTCTTCACCTGGAACGGCACCACCAGCGGCGTGCGCGTTCCGAACGGCGACTGGATCGCCGCCGACCGCGAGGGCCTCTCCTTCGCCGACGCGACCAGCGCAGTGTTCGCTTACGACCTGCCGTGGGACAAGATCGACGTCGCGACCTTCAGCTGGCAGAAAGTGCTCGGCGGCGAAGGCGGCCACGGCGTGCTGATCCTCGGCCCGCGCGCGGTCGAACGGCTCGAAAGCCACACCCCCGCCTGGCCGCTGCCGAAGGTGTTCCGCCTCGTCTCGAAGGGCGCGCTTGCCGAGGGCGTGTTCAAGGGCGAGACGATCAATACGCCGTCGATGCTCGCGGTCGAGGATGCGATCTTCGCGCTCGAATGGGCGAAGTCCTTGGGCGGCCTCGACGGCCTGAAGGCGCGCAGCGACGCAAACGCCGCGGCGCTCGACAAGATTGTTGCCGAGCGCGAGTGGCTGAGCCACCTCGCCGCCGATCCCGCCAGCCGCTCGAAGACCTCGGTCTGCCTGTCGGTCGCCGGCGCCGATGCGGATTTCATCAAGAAATTCGCGGGGCTGCTCGAGAAGGAAGGCGCCGCGTTCGACATCGCGGGCTATCGCGACGCACCCCCGGGCCTGCGTATCTGGTGCGGCGCGACCGTCGACACCGCCGATATCGAAGCGCTCGGCCCCTGGCTCGACTGGGCCTACGCCTCGCTCAACGCCTGATTGTGAGCCCCGGCGCAAGCCGGGGCCCATTTCCCCATTCCGCCAAAGGTCCCGGCTTTCGCCGGGATACGGAGATATAAAATGACCGCACCCAAAGTCCTCATCAGCGACAAGATGGACCCGAAAGCCGCCGCGATCTTCAAGGAACGCGGCATCGACGTCGATGTCATCACCGGCAAGACGAAGGAAGAGCTGATCGCGATGATCGGCGACTATGACGGCCTCGCGATCCGTTCGGCGACGAAAGTCACCGCCGACGTCCTCGCCGCCGCGACGAACCTGAAGGTCGTCGGCCGCGCCGGCATCGGCGTCGACAATGTCGACATTCCCGAAGCGTCGAAGAAGGGCGTGATCGTGATGAACACGCCCTTCGGCAACAGCATCACCACCGCCGAACATGCGATCGCGATGATGTTCGCCCTTGCCCGCCAGATTCCCGAAGCCAATGCCGGAACGCAGGCGGGCAAATGGCCGAAGAACGACTTCATGGGCGTCGAGCTGACGTCGAAGACGCTCGGCCTGATCGGCTGCGGCAACATCGGCAGCATCGTCGCCGAACGCGCACTGGGCCTGCGCATGAAGGTCGTCGCCTTCGACCCCTTCCTGACGCCCGAGCGCGCGATCGAACTCGGCGTCGAAAAGGCCGATCTCGACACCTTGCTCGCCAAGGCCGATTTCATCACGCTGCACACGCCGCTGACCGACCAGACGCGCAACATCCTGTCGAAGGAGAATCTGGCGAAGACCAAGAAGGGCGTGCGGATCATCAACTGCGCGCGCGGCGGCCTGATCGACGAAGCGGCGCTGAAGGATGCGCTCGACAGCGGCCATGTCGCGGGCGCCGCGCTCGACGTGTTCCAGACCGAGCCGCCCGCCGCCGACCATCCGCTGTTCGGCGCACCGAACTTCATCTGCACCCCGCACCTCGGCGCATCGACCGATGAAGCGCAGGTCAATGTCGCGATCCAGGTCGCCGAGCAGCTGTCGGACTATCTGCTCACCGGCGGCATCACCAACGCGCTCAACGTCCCCAGCCTCTCGGCCGAGGAAGCGCCGAAGCTGCGTCCCTATATGAGCCTTGCCGAAAAGCTCGGCAGCCTCGTCGGCCAGCTCGCGCACGACAATCTCACGACCATCTCGGTCGAGGTCGAGGGCGCCGCCGCCGAGCTCAACCTCAAGCCGATCACCGCCGCGGTGCTCACTGGCCTGATGCGTCGCTATTCGGACAGCGTGAACATGGTCAACGCCCCGCACCTCGCGCGCGAACGCGGGCTCGATGTCCGCGAAGTGCGCCACGACCGCGACGGCGACTATCACACGCTCGTCCGCGTCACCGTCGCGACCGAACAGGGCGACCGCTCGGTCGCGGGCACGTTGTTCAGCAACGGCGACCCGCGCCTCGTCGAGATGTTCGGGATCAAGGTCGAGGCCGACCTCGACGGCCACATGCTCTATATCGTCAACGAGGACGCCCCGGGCTTCATCGGCCGTATCGGTACCGCACTCGGCGAAGCCGGGCTGAACATCGGCACCTTCCACCTCGGCCGCCGCGCTGCGGGCGGGGAAGCGGTGCTACTGCTCAGCCTCGACTCGCCGATGCCCGAACCTTTGCTGTGGCAGCTCTGCCAGCTTCCCGGCGTGAAGACGGTGAAGGGCCTCAAGTTCTGACACGTTACGGCGGGAGCGGTTGAAACGCTCCCGCCACCCGCCTAAGGCCGCAATCGATGACCAAGGCCCCTGCCCTGCTGCCCGAAGGTTTGCGCGACCGCCTCCCCCGACAGGCGGAGGCCGCGTCGCGCGTCACCCGCGCGCTCGTCGATGCGATGCGCGCGCATGGCTATGGCCGCGTGTCGCCGCCGCTCGCCGAATTCCGTGAAACGCTGGGCGGCGACGACGATCGGTCTTCGCGCGACCTGCTCCGCTTCACCGATCCGGTATCGCAGCGCACGCTGGCGCTGCGCCCCGACATCACACGGCAGGTCGGCCGCATCGCGACATCGCTGCTCGCCAAGGCGCCGCGCCCGCTGCGCCTCTGCTACGCCGGACAGGTGGTGAAGCTGCGTGCGAGCCAGCTCCGCCCCGCGCGCGAAATGCTCCAGGTCGGCGCCGAGCTGATCGGCAGCGACAGCGTCGCCGCGGCGCGCGAGATCGTCACGGTCGCGATCGACGCGCTCGAAGCCGCGGGAATCGGCCCCGTCACGATCGACTTCACCCTGCCCGACGTCGTCGATCTGCTTGCGAACGGCCCGCTTCCCGTCGACGCCGATATCCAGCAACTCCGCGACGAACTCGATGCCAAGGACGCTGGCGCGCTTACGCGGATCGGCGCCGCGGCCTACCTGCCTTTGCTCCGCGCAACGGGGCCCTTCGATCAGGCGATCGCCGACCTCCGCGCGTTCGACATCAGCGGCGTCCTCGCGGCGCGCATCGATGCGCTCGAAGCGATTGCCGCGCCGATCCGCGATCGCGTGACGCTGACGCTCGATCCGACCGAGCGCCACGGCTTCGCCTATCAAAGCTGGTTCGGCTTCCAGATCTTCGTTCCGGGACAGGGCGACGCGGTGGGCCGCGGCGGCGGTTATTCGATCCCCGTCGGCGAACAGGAGGAGTCGGCGGTCGGCTTCTCGCTCTATCCCGATCCGCTGATCGACGCGGGCCTCGGCGCCGAAGACGACGCCGACCGCCGCATCTTCCTGCCGCTCGGCCACGATCCCGCGCTCGCGGCGAGCCTGCGCGCCGACGACTGGCAGACGGTCGCGGCACTGTCCGAAGGCGACGACGCCCGCGCGCTCGGTTGCGGGTTTATTCTCGGCCCGGACGGACCGGTAGAGGCTTAAAAGTCAGCCCCGCCGAACCGCGCGATCCCCTGATTGACCCCCGGCGGGTCGAGCACGGTCACGTCGAGTTCGACGGGTTCGCCAATCCAGTGCGCCAGCGTCGTATGATCGGCAAGATCGTCATCGGTCAGCGGATGGACCAGCGCGCGAAGCCCCGTCGCCGCGATCAGGGCGGCGACGGCATCCTGTGCGCGGGCGAGGAAATGCACCTCATATTGCGCGATCGGATGCGGCCCCACCGCACGGTCGGTCATCGCGCCGACGAACAGGATCGCGGGATCGCGCCCGAAATCGTCGCGCAGCGCCGCCGCTACGGGGCGCTCGGCAGGATCATAATAGATGTGCGCGTGATAGGGCGCGTCGGGGTTTGTCATACAGGCATCGCTTTCCGGGTCACATCGCCCCGGACTTGATCCCGGGCCTGCCTGTCTTGAAGGAAAAGGCGGGTCCGGGGTCAAGCCCCGGATTATTCCCCGGTCCGGCGATCATTTTGAACGCTTCGGCTAGCGTGATGCCGATGCAACGGAACGATCGCCACGAACAGCTGTTGTCGGAATATCGAAACTGAAATCGAGGGCGGATCGCCCTCGCCGTCGGAGAAAGAGAATGAAAAAGCTTCTCACAATTTTCGCACTTGGCAGCTCGCTATTGGTCCTGTCGGCTTGCAACACAGTGGAAGGTGCAGGGAAAGACGTTGAATCCGTTGGCGACTGTGCCGATGGAGTGAAAGGCAACTGCTAGCAGCGGCATCGGGAATTTGCGGGAACCGGCATAGCGGAACGGCAACCAGTCACCGCTAGCCGTTCCTACCGCGCGAACACCCGCTTCAACCACGCATCGACCGTCGCCGTCGGCGCATAGGACGGATCGCCCAGCCGCCGGTTGATTTCGGCGTGTCCTTGCAAGCCTTCGCCCGAAAAGCTCCCGCGCTCGACTCTGCTCCCGCCTGCAGTCAGCGCCCTGTCGAGCGCCTCCGCCTGTCGAACCCCGTCGGGCCGCTGGACATGGAGGAGCAGGAATTGCGGCGCATTGGGTGCGGCCGCCTGTAGCGTCGGCGACAACGCCTTTTGCCGCGCCGGATCGGTCCCGAACGCCTGAGCGTATGTTTTCTGCATGATCGGCGGCCCGTCCTTCATCTGCGCGGGTACGTCATAGGCGGCACCATCGATCGGAATGACGCCGGCGATGTCGGCGAAGCCCAGCCCTGCAGCACGCAGATATTTCTCGTCGGTGCCAACGAGCGCAACCAGATGCGCACCTGCGCTATGTCCCATGATCGCGATCCGCCGCCGATCGATACCAAGGCTGTCCACACGGTCGATCAGCGCCTTCACCGCGCTCGCGACATCGGCCGCCTGCTGCTCGACCGTCGCATCGGGAACGAGGCGGTAGTTGATCGACGCAAAGGCATAGCCTTCGCCCGGATAATGCACCGGCTTGTACCGGCCCGTCGCATTGTCCTTGCTGCCGCGCTTCCAGCCGCCACCGTGGACGAAGACGACCAGCGGTGCCGGCCGCTTTGCATTCTTCGCGCGCCACACATCGAGAGTCTGCAACGCATCGCTGCCATAGGAAATCGTCTCGCTGCCGGGCGCCTTCGGCCCCTCGTCGGCACCCATGCGTTCGGCGAGGCGCTCGCGCAGCCGGTCGCGCAGTTTCTCGCGCGCGTCGGCGAAGGGCGCCGGTACCGTCACACTCGCGACCGCGAAGGCGGCCAACACCGCATATCCAAAGCAGTTTCGTTTCGTCATGGCGCGTCTCCGCTGTCCCGGCGGTGCCGTTCTCGGCCGCAAATGTCGCAAAATCATCCCGCTTTGGGTTGCCTCTGCGGCCAAATCCGCTAAGGCCGCGCCGGGCCGGAAGGGCCTCGCACAGCAGGACATCGTCATGGCAAATGTTACCGTCATCGGGTCGCAATGGGGCGACGAGGGCAAGGGCAAGATCGTCGACTGGCTCGCCAGCCGCGCCGATGCCGTGGTCCGCTTCCAAGGCGGTCACAACGCCGGCCATACATTGGTCGTCGGCGAGCAGGTCTACAAGCTTTCGCTGCTCCCCTCGGGCATCGTCACCGGCACGCTGTCGATCATCGGCAACGGCGTCGTCCTCGATCCCTGGGCGCTGCGCGACGAGATTACGAAGCTGCGCGGCCAGGGCGTTGCCATCAACCCCGAGAATTTCGCGATCGCCGACAATTGCGCGCTGATCCTGCCTTTCCACCGCGACCTCGACGCGCTGCGCGAAACCGCCGCGGGCGCGGGCAAGATCGGCACCACCGGGCGCGGCATCGGCCCCGCTTATGAAGACAAGGTCGGCCGCCGCGCGATCCGCGTCTGCGACCTTGCGCATCTCGACAAGCTCGAGCCGCAGCTCGACCGCCTGACCGCGCACCACGACGCGCTGCGCGCCGGTTTCGGCGAGCCGCCGATCGATCGCGAACGGCTGGTCGCCGACCTCCGCAAAATCGCCGACTATGTGCTCGAATATGCGCAGCCGGTGTGGAAGCGCCTGAAGAAGGTCCGCAAGGCCGGCGCGCGCATATTGTTCGAAGGCGCGCAGGGCGTGCTGCTCGACGTCGATCACGGCACCTATCCTTTCGTCACCAGCTCGAACACCGTCAGCGGCACCGCTGCGTCGGGTTCGGGCCTCGGCCCCTCGGCGGTGGGTTTCGTGCTCGGCATCGCCAAGGCCTATACGACGCGCGTCGGCAGCGGCCCCTTCCCGACCGAGCTCGAGGACGAGATCGGCCAGCGGCTCGGCGAGCGCGGGCATGAATTCGGCACCGTCACGGGGCGCAAGCGCCGCTGCGGCTGGTTCGACGCCGTGCTCGTGCGCCAGAGCTGCGCCGTGTCGGGCGTCACCGGCATCGCGCTGACCAAGCTCGACGTGCTCGACGGCTTCGACACGATCCGCATCTGCACCGGTTATCGCCTCCGCGGCAAGATCCTCGACTATTTCCCGGCGCATGCCGCCGATCAGGCCGAAGTCGAGCCGATCTACGAGGAAATGGACGGCTGGCACGAATCGACCGCGGGCGCGCGCAGCTATGCCGACCTGCCCGCGCAGGCGATCAAATATATCCAGCGCGTGCAGGAACTGATCGAAACCCCGATCGCGCTCGTGTCGACGAGCCCCGAGCGCGAGGACACGATCCTGATTCGCGATCCGTTCAGCGACTGACGGCGGCGACGTCGCGGATCGCCGCGACGAAGCCTGCCGGGTCGTCCTCCTGGATGAAATGCCCGCCCTTCAGCGTGCGGTGAGCGATGCCGCGCGTTCCCGGAACCCGGCTCGTGAACAGCGCGTCGCCACCGCGGGTGATCGGATCGCCGTCGGAAAAACAGCAAAGGAACGGCTTGTCGAATCCCTCCAGCGCCGCCCATGCGCGCTTCTGGTCGGGTACCGCGAGATTGTCGCCCAGCGGGACGAACGACGGATAGACGCGCGCCGCAACCTTCGACGCGCGCGTCGGGAACGGTGCATCATAGGCCGCGATCTCTTCGACGCTCAATTCGCGCTTCGTCCCCGCCTTGACGATCTTGCCGATCGGGAAGACCGGGCTGTAGCGCGAGAAGGCGCGCCAGATGGCGAAGGCGCGCGGCGCGGGCTGGCCTTCGGGAAGGCCGCCGTTCGACAGCGCGACCCCGGCGAAGCGTTCGGGGATTTCGGCCACCAGCCGCAGCCCGATCAGCGATCCCCAATCCTGGCAGGCGAGGATCATGTTTTTCAGGTCGAGCGCCTCGATCCACTGGCGCATCCACGCAACCTGCGCGGCATAGCTGTAGGCGCCGCGATCGAGCGGCTTGTCCGACCGGCCGAAACCGACGAGGTCGGGCGCAACGACGCGAAAGCCCGCCGCGGTCGCCGGGCCGATCATGTGGCGGTACAGATAGGACCAGGTCGGCTCGCCGTGCAGCATCAGCACCGGCTGCGCGGCGCGTTCGCCCTCGTCGACATAATGGACACGCAGCCCGTCTGCGATTTCCAGATAGTTCGGCGCATAAGGCCAGTCGGGCAACGCCGCAAAGCGCGCATCGGGCGTGCGATAATTGGTCATGATGTCGATCCCCCCAAACGCATCTTAACCGCCGCGGCCGCACTGGCAACCACTTGCCGGGCACCGCCAAAACCGTCAGGGTCGCGCGATGCGTTCGTGCATCCTCTCCGCCTCCCTGCTGCTCGGTGCGTGCGGCGCCGCCAGTTCGCAGCCGGCGCTGCCCGCGGGGACCAAGGTCGACCGCCTGCTTGTCGACAAGAGCGACCGGGTGCTGATCGCCTTTGCCGGGAACCGCGAGGTCGTGCGCTATACGGGCATTCGCTTCGGCGACGCGCCGCAGGGACACAAGCAGTTCGAGGGCGACGAGCGCACGCCGGAGGGGCGCTACACGATCAACGGGCGCAACCCGAAGAGTGCGTATCACCTGTCGCTGCGCATCTCCTACCCCAATGCCGCCGACCGCGCTTATGCAAAAGCGCGCGGCCGTTCGCCCGGCGGCGACATCTTCATCCACGGCCAGCCGAACGCCTGGCCTGGCCCCGCCATCGCGCGCGACTGGACCGATGGCTGTATCGCGCTATCGAACGCCGAGATAAAACAGCTGTGGGACATCGTTCCCGACGGTATCCCGATCACCATCAGACCTTAGGAACCCGCCATGCCCCGTCATATCCTCGTTTTCTACGGCAGCTATCGCCGCGACCGGCAGGGCATCAAGCTCGCGCGTTGGATCGTCGAGGCGCTGAACGCCCGCGGCGACAGCGCGGAACTGGTCGACGCCAAGGCCATTGACCTGCCGATGCTCGACCGCCGGTTCAGCGATTATGCGCCGGGCGAGGCGCCCACCGCGATGGCCGAACTCGCCGCAAAAATTGCCGCCGCCGATGGTTATGTCTTCGTCACCGGCGAATATAATGGCGGGCTCCAGCCGGGGCTCAAAAATCTCGTCGACCATTATCTCGACGGTTTCGCGTGGCGCCCCGCCGCGATCGCCTCCTATTCGGCGGGTCCGTTCGCCGGGGTTCGCTCGGCGACGGCATGGCGCACGACGCTCGGTGCGATGGGGATGGTCGTCACCTCGACCCCGCTCGGCCTTGCCCGCATCGGCGGTGCGTTCGATGCCGACGGCAATCCCGCGGGCGAGGACGGCACGCGGATCGCGCGGGCCTTCGCGCGCTTTGCCGACGACCTCGGTTGGTGGATCGACGCCGCCAACGCGCAGCGCGCGGCAGGGGCTCCGCCCTTCTAGCCCGATTTGAGCTCGGCGTTCAGCCGCAGGCTCGCACGCCAGAAGAAGAAGGCGGGGATCAGTCCCAGCCAGGCGGCGCCGTAAAGGACATAGCGCACGCTCTCGACCCCGACCGCCGGCTTCAGCATCTCCGAGGCGATTCCGAACAACAGCGGGCCGAGCCCGAGGCCGATCAGATTCTGGAGGAACAGCATCACCGCGCTCGCCATCGCGCGCGCCTGCGGGCGGACGAGGCCGTGGACGCAGGCAAAGGTCGGCCCGTAATAAGCAGCGTTGAGCATGGTCGGAATGAAGAGCAGCGCGATCGCGACATGCCATTCGTCGACCCAATAGCCGAGAAAGAGGATCGGCGCGGCGATCGCCATGCCGACCGCCGGAGTCGTCAGCATGTGCCGCCTGTCCACCTTGCCGAAACGATCGGCGAGATAGCCGCCAAGCCAGGTTCCCACGATGCCCGCGACACCAAGCGCGACGCCGAGCAGCAGCCCGGTCTCGCCCGCGCTCAGCCCGTGCGAACGCTGGAACAGGATCAATGCCCACACGCCCTTGCCGTAACCGAGAAAAGCGGTGAACGACGAGGCGATGGCGATGTAGAGGAACGCGCGCGTGCCGAAGACTTCCTTGAGCGCGCCGCCGACATTGAACTCGGTAGCGGGGGCGGCGGCATCGGCCGACGCCTTATGGCGCACCTCCTTGATCATCAACGGCAGGACGAGGGCAAGCAGGATGCCCGGAACGCCGACGACCATGAAAGCGATGCGCCAGCCCCATGCGTCGGCAATGAGCCCGCCCACGATCAGCCCGAGCAGGCTGCCGATCGGAATACCGAGTCCGTAGAAGGCAATCGCCGACGCGCGCTTTGCGGGCTCGACGCGATCAGTGATCAGCGAGTGCGCCGCGGGCGTGCATCCCGCCTCGCCCACCCCGACGCCAATCCGCGCGAGGAGCAATTGCACGAAATTCTGCGCCATGCCGCAAAGCACGGTCATTCCCGACCAGATGGCGAGCGAGACCGAGATCAGTCCGATGCGGTTGGTCGTCGGCTTGTCGGCGTAACGCGCGATTGGAATACCGAGAAAGGTGTAGAAAAGCGCAAAGGCGAGGCCGGTAAGCAGCCCGATATCGGCGTCCGAAAGCGACAGGTCGCGCGCGATCGGCTCGGCGAGGATGTTGACGATCTGGCGATCGAGGAAGTTCAGGATGTAAACCGCGAGCAAGACCCACAGCATCCGTCGAACCGGTGTCGCCGCACCACCTGCCGGCGCCGTTGCGGCGGCCGTCATCGCCTCATTCTGGCTCATCATTTTCTCCCGTGACAACATGGGAGCAACACACGGCATCCATGTCAACGCCATTGGGGCGAGCCGAAAATGCCCACTTGCAATTGCCGCTACGGCTGCCAGCCTGCGGCGCATGCAAAAAATTTCGCTGCTCGCCGCTTCCGCCCTGCTCGCGATCACCCCGGCCGCCGCGATGCCGCCGCCGCTTCCCGAGGTCGAGGGCAAGGATGCCGCGACACTGCGCGCGGAAATGGAAAGCGGGCAAATCTACGAAGGTCTGACTCCACTTGTCTATCTCGACCGGGTCGGCCGGATTGACGATTACGGGCCGAAGCTCGATGCCGTCATCGCGACGCGGTCTCAGACGGAGCTCGGTGACGAAGGCAAGCGGCTCTACGACGAGCGGATGGCGGGCAAGGCGCGTGGGCCGCTTCACGGCATTCCCATCCTGATCAAGGACAACGTCGAGGTGGCCGGGCTGCCGACGACTGCGGGATCGCTCGCACTGAAGGACAATGTGACCGGCCGCGATGCGCCGCTCGTTGCGCGCCTGCGCGAAGCCGGCGCGATCATCCTCGGCAAGACAAACCTCAGCGAATGGGCCAACATCCGGTCGGACAATTCGACGAGCGGATGGAGCGCGGTCGGCGGCCTCACCAAAAATCCCCATGCGCTCGATCGCAACACATGCGGCTCGTCATCGGGCAGCGCCGCCGCGGTTGCAGCCAGTCTCGCGCCGCTCGCGATCGGAACCGAAACCGACGGCTCGATCACCTGCCCCGCCGGGGTCAACGGTATCGTCGGTTTCAAGCCGACGGTGGGCCTCGTCAGCCGCACGCATATCGTGCCGATCAGCCACAGTCAGGACACGGCCGGGCCGATGACGCTGACGGTGCGCGACGCCGCCGCGGTGATGAGCGTGATCGCGGGCAGCGACCCCGCCGATCCCGCGACAGCCGAGGCCGATGCCCGCAAGATCGACTATGTCGCCGCGCTGTCGCCGGATGCGCTGAAGGGCAAACGCGTCGGGGTGATGCGCGACCGTGTCGGCGACCGCGCCGATGTCGCGGCGCTCTTCGGCGCCGCACTCAAGCAGATGGAAGGCCTGGGTGCGACATTGGTCGAGATCGCCGACAGCCGGAAAGGCAGTGAGGGGCTCGGTGCCGCCGAGTTCGAAATATTGCTCACCGAACTCAAGGCCGACATGGCCGCCTATCTCGGCACCCTGCCGGACGCGGATGCACCGAAATCGCTGGCCGACCTCATCGCCTTCAACAAGGCCAATCCCGAAGAGCTGAAATGGTTCGACCAGTCGCTGTTCGAGATGGCCGAAAGCAAGGGCGGGCTCGACAGTCCCGCCTATCTCGCCGCGCGCGAAAAGGCGGCGCGGCTCGCCGGGCCCGAGGGGATCGACCGGCTGCTCAAGACCCATGACGTCGACCTGCTCGTCGGGGTCACCAACGGCCCCGCCTGGGTCAGCGACCTTGCCAAAGGCGATAGCTACAACAGCCCCGGCACGAGCCAGCTCCCCGCCGTCGCCGGTTATCCGCACCTGACCGTCCCGATGGGCGCGGTCGAAGGGCTGCCGATCGGCATCTCGTTCATCGGGGCCAAGTGGAGCGACGCCGACGTGCTGGCGGCGGGCCATGCCTATGAGCAGGCGAGCCGGAAGCGCGTGACGCCGGCCTATCGGGCCAGCGCCGCGCCCTGACCCTTACGCCGGTTTTTTGAACCGCATCATGAAACGGTCGGTCTTGCCGCGGATCGCGGGGTCGAACACATTCTTGCTGTGGTCGTCCGCCGCTATGCGCAGCGCATCGCTGTCGCCGTCGAAGACGAAGCCCGCGCGCTCCATGTCGGCGCGCACTTTCGCAGGGTCGATGCGGTGCAATTTTTCGACGAGTTCGCGCGTATCTCCCGCGGGACCGGCATGATCGACGACGATCACAGATCCGCCGGGGCGCACCGCGCTGAGCCAGTTGGCGAGCATCGCATCGACATCGACGCGCGGGAATTCGAACTTCTCGCTCTGCCAATAGAGGTCGTGATAGACGAGGTGGGTAAAGATCATGTCGACGCTTTTCGGCGCCAGCACGATCGTATTTACCGGCCGAACCATCGGCGCCATGTTCGGATAGGCCTTGGCGATCATCGCCCAGGTTTCCGCCTTGTGGAACCGCGGCGGATTCATCGGGATCACCGTGCCTTTGGGGCCGACGAGATCGGCGAGCATTTCGCTGTAATAGCCATTGCCCGCGAGCAGGTCGGCGACGGTCGACCCACGCTTCACCTGCGCAAAGGCGAGCACGTCGGCCGGATGGCGCCCTTCGTCGAGCTTGCGGTTGTCGGCAAGCCGGTCCTTGTCGGCGACAGCGGCGGCAACCGCCTTGTCGGGCGCGGCGGCTGCCGCGGGCAGGGTCAGCAAAAGGGCAGCCCCGAACAGCGGCGTCAGCAGTCGATATTGGCTCATAATATCTCTCCCCGGTTTCAGCATTATCTGAAACCGGGGAAAACGGATCGCGAGCGGCGTTCGACCAGCGGTCGCCGCGCGGCGATCAGCGCCGGTCGCTACGCCGTTTCCAGCCCATTTCCTCAAGTTCGAGCAGTTCCATCGGCACGTGAATGGCGCGCACCGCGAGCCGGACCTCGACAAGGAACAGGATCAACGAGACGAGCAGCAGCAGCATCGCCGCCGCAAAGGCCCATGACGCCGCGACCCCTAGGTTGATCCCGGTGAAGGCCTGGGTGAACAGTAGCGCGACGAGCACGCAGACGACGATCCCGCACGCGACCGCGGAGAGGATCGAATTGTTGATGATCCCCATCCTTCGGTCGGCGATGCGCAGTTCGGCGACGATGCGATCATGCTCGAGGCCCTCGGTCTCCGACCAGCGCTCCATCAGGTTGCGCGACCGGTCGACGACGCGCGCGAGCCGGCCGGCAATGACGTTGAGCAGGCTGCCGGTCGCCACCAGCAGGAATACCGGTGTGACCGACAACTGGATCGTTTGCGCGATCGCGCTCGCGTCGAGGGTCATTATCCCCCGCTGCCCGCCGCGACCGACGGGGTGTTCACGCCGTGCATGGCGAGGAACTTGCGAACGTTCCGCGCCGCCTGGCGGATGCGCTGTTCGTTCTCGACCATCGCGATGCGGACATAGCCTTCGCCGTCCTCGCCATAACCGACGCCCGGTGCGACCGCGACCTTGGCGTGAGTCAGGAGTTGCTTCGAAAATTCGAGGCTGCCCATCTCCTTGAGCGCGGGGGGCAGCGGTGCCCAGGCGAACATCGACGCCTTGGGGCTCGGGATATCCCAGCCCGCGCGGCCAAAGCTTTCGACCATCACGTCGCGGCGCTTCTGGTACAGTTCGCGGTTCTTCGCGACGATGTCCTGCGGGCCGTTCAGCGCCGCGCACGCCGCGGCCTGGATCGGGGTGAAGGCGCCATAATCGAGGTAGGATTTGACGCGCGTCATCGCGGCGATCAGCCTTTTGTTGCCGACCGCGAAGCCCATGCGCCAGCCCGCCATCGAATAGGTTTTCGACATCGAAGTGAATTCGATCGCGACGTCCTTCGCGCCCGGCACCTGCAGGATCGAAGGGGTGGGGTTGCCGTCGTAATAAAGCTCGGAGTAGGCAAGGTCCGACAGGACCCACACCTTATTCTCCTTCGCCCAGGCGACGAGGCGCTCGTAGAAAGCGAGGTCGACAGACTCGGCGGTCGGGTTCGACGGATAGTTGACGACAAGGATCGACGGGCGCGGCACGGTGAACGCCATCGCGCGGTCCAGCGCGCGCCAGTAATTCTCGTCGGGGGTCGTCGGCACGCTGCGGATCGTCGCACCCGCGATGATGAAACCGAAGGTGTGGATCGGATAGCTGGGGTTCGGCGCGAGCACGACGTCACCGGGGCCGGTGATCGCGGTCGCAAGACTGGCGAGCCCCTCTTTCGAGCCCATCGTCACGACGACCTCGGTTTCGGGGTCGAGCTCGACGTTGAAACGGCGCGCGTAATAATTGGCCTGCGCGCGGCGGAGGCCCGGAATACCCTTCGACTGCGAATAGCCGTGCGCATCGGGCTTCATCGCGACTTCGCAGAGCTTCTCGATCACATGCGCGGGCGGCGGCAGGTCGGGGTTGCCCATCCCCAGGTCGATGATGTCCTCTCCCGCAGCGCGGGCGGCCGCACGCATCGCATTCACTTCGGCGATGACGTAGGGCGGCAGGCGCTTGATGCGATAGAATTCATCTTCGGACATGGGAAACTAGAACAACTCCTTTGCGTTAGGTGTGGTTGACGCGCGCGGCAATCTCGCCAGCGGCATCGCGGCTTGTTATAGGCATAATATCCGCACTGACCAGCAGGAACGAGCATGAACGATACGGGCAAGGACGACACGATCGAAACGCCGAATCCCTTCATGCCATCCCCCGACGACATGCAGCATTGGGCGAGCGTTATCGGGCGCGCGCAACAGATGATGCTCGAATATGCGCTGGGTCAGGCGAACGAGGGCAACACCAGCGCTGCGGCGCTGTTCGATCCCGCCAAATGGCTCGACAACCCGGCGACGAAGCTGTGGACCGAGCAGTCGTCTAAAATGTGGGAACAAGGCGTCGCCTTCTGGACCTCGCTCGCCAGCATCGGCCAGCCGATCGTCCCCGACGCGCCCGAGGCCGCGAAGGACCGCCGCTTCACCGACCCCGAGTGGATCGCCAATCCGGTCTTCGCGATGATCCGCCAGACCTATGGCCTGCTCGCCGAACAGATGCTGGAGACGACGCGCCAGTTCGAAGGGCTAGATCCCGCGGCGCGCGCGAAAATGGAATTTGCCGCGAAGGCAATGGCCGACGCGATGGCGCCGACGAACCTCGCGCTCACCAACCCCGAAGTGATACGGCGTGCGGTCGAGACGCGCGGCGAAAGCCTGCTCAAGGGTCTGAAGCACATGCTAACCGACCTGTCGCGCGGACAGCTTTCGCATGTCGATCCCGATGCGTTCGAGGTCGGGGTCAATATCGCGACGACCCCGGGCAAGGTGATCCACGAGACCGACCTCTACCAGCTCATCCACTACACGCCGACGACGAAGGAGGTCTTCACCGTCCCGCTCGTCATCTTCCCGCCGTGGATCAACCGCTTCTACATCCTCGACCTCAACCCCGCGAAAAGTTTCGTCGCCTGGGCGGTCGAACAGGGCCTCAGCGTGTTCGTCGTGTCGTGGAAGTCCGCCGACGCGTCGATGAGCGAGATCGTCTGGGACGATTATGTCGCGGCGCAGGTCGATGCGATCGACACGGTGCGCGAAACGCTGGACGTCCCGCACGTCCACACGATCGGCTATTGCGTCGCGGGCACGACGCTTGCCGCAACGCTCGCGATGCTGTCGGCGCGCGGCGAGGCCGACAAGGTGAAGTCGGTGACCTTCTTCACCGCGCAGGTCGATTTCGAACAGGCCGGCGACCTCAAGATGTTCGTCGACGACAGCTATCTGGCGCTGCTCCAGCAGCTTTCGGCGCCGGGCTTCCTCGACGGGCGCTATATGGCCGCGACCTTCAACAGCCTGCGCGGGCGCGACCTCATCTGGAATTATGTCGTCAGCAACTACCTGCTCGGCAACGACTATCCGCCGTTCGACCTGCTCTACTGGAACGGCGACACGACGAACCTACCGGCGAAATGGCACCGCCAGTATCTGGTCGACCTTTATCGCGACAATCGCATGGTGATCCCGAACAGCCTGTCAGTGATGGGGACGCCGATCGACCTCAGGAAGATCGAAACCCCCGCGTTCATTCAGGCGGGGCGCGAGGATCATATCGCGCCGCTTTCGAGCGTCTGGCGCCTGATGGACCATCTGTCGGGGCCAAAGACCTTCCTGCTCGCGGGTTCGGGGCATATCGCGGGAGTCGTCAACCCGCCCGCCGCGGGCAAATATCAATATTGGACAGGCGATAGTAGCGCCGCGACGCTCGACGATTTTGTCGCGGGCGCCTGCGAGACCAAGGGCAGCTGGTGGCCGCACTGGATCGGCTGGATTTCGGCACAGGATAGCGCAAAAACCGCCGTAAAGGGCGCGCGCATCCCCGGAAAGGGCGCCAAAAAGGCGATCGAGGACGCACCCGGACGCTATGTCAAACAGCGGTAATATCTAGCGAATATCTTCGCCGTCGGGGCGCGGCAGCAGAATTTTGTGCAGTGCACAAAAAATACTCTTGAAATCGCCGCGCCGCTCCTATATTGTGCACTGCAACATAAAGGAGTTGTCCCTATGGCTACCAAGATGGATAGTGCCGAAAAGGCTTTCGAAGCCGCGACGCTGGAAACCCCCGCAAAGCCGGTGGCGACTCCTGCTGCCCCGGCCCAGGCTGCTGCACCCGCAGTCGCTCCGGCCGCGGCCCCTGCCCCGGTCAAGACGGTGAAGGCAAAAGCCAAGCCGGCCGCGAAGAAGGCTGCTGCCCCCAAGGCCGCCGCCAAGAAGGTCGCTCCCAAGAAGGCGACCGTGAAAATTGCATCCAAGCCCCTCAAGGCCGCGCCGAAGCCGGTCGCTGCCGCCACCAAAGGATTCAAGACCATGAACGACACCGTCAAGAAGTTCGCCGACGAAGCGAAGACCCGCGCCGAAGCCCTGACCGCCGACTTCAACGAGAAGGCCAAGGAAGCGATGAGCAAGACCAGCAAGCTCGCCGAAGAAGCCGTCGAATTCAACAAGGCGAACGTCGAAGCCCTCGTCGAAGCCGGCAAGATCGCTGCCAAGGGCATCGAAACGCTCGGCCAGGAAGGCGTGACCTATGCTCGCAAGAGCTTTGAAGACACGACCGCTGCGCTGAAGGGCTACACCGCCGTCAAGACTCCGGCCGACTTCTTCAAGCTCTATGCCGAAAACAGCAAGAAGGCGTTCGACGCCGCCGTTGCGCAGACCTCGAAGACCAGCGAACTCGTCGTCAAGCTGACGAACGACAGCTTCGCGCCGATCTCGAACCGCGTTTCGGTCATCACCTCGAAGATGAAGGCCGCCTAAGGCGCTTTCACCTTCCGTTGGCGCGGGCACCTTCCCCCTCCCTCCCCGCCTGCGCCGACACCCCAAGGCCGCTCGCTTCCCCAGGAAGCGGGCGGTACTTGTTTTTGTGGGGACCCGTTCGCCACGCTGGCGAACAAGAGGTTAAAATCCGCGCGCGCGCCCCTTGCGCTTCGACTGCGGCTTGCGATATTCCTGACATGATGTTTCGAGTTTCCACCCTGTTTCCGGCCCGCGCGATGGCGGAGTCAAACAATGTCCGCGCCATGGCGGACAAGGACGACGGCGCACCGGGCAGCCCCGGCGTCGGCATTGCGACGCGCACGCGCGCCAAGGCCAAAAAACCTTCGATGTACAAAGTGCTGCTGCTCAACGACGATTACACGCCGATGGAATTTGTCGTGATGGTCCTCCAGCGCTTTTTCAACATGGATATCGAGCAGGCGACACAGGTCATGCTGCACGTCCACCAGCAGGGCGTCGGCGTGTGCGGCGTCTTCAGCTATGAGGTTGCCGAGACCAAGGTGAACCAGGTGATGGACGCTGCGCGGCAGAACCAGCACCCGCTGCAGTGCACGCTGGAAAAAGCCTGACCCTTATTCGGCGGGCTGTTTTTGCGCCGCGTCCAGCAGCTTGGGTAATTCCGGAAACAGACGGCGGTAGACGACGTCGGACGCCGCCCTGTCGGCGAGGCCGAAATAGGGATCGACCAGCATCTCCGCAAATTGCTGCCCGGCCGGCGTTGCGATGAAACGCCGGACGGCGGCCAGATCGGCGGCCGACATCAGGCGAAACTGGTTGACCAGAGGCACGTAGATATTGGCCTGTTCTTCGGGCCATACCGCATCGACGCGGGAATGGATCGCCCCGACAAACGCCTGAAGAACGGGCTGGTCCCGAACATCTGGATGCGCGACCGCGAGCCAGCCGAGCGCTTCTCGGGCCACTGCGGAGCGCGTCCGAAATCGCAAATCGCCGTCGTTCGGAGCGACCAGTTCCTTGGCCAGGCCATTGGCTTCGGCCATCACCGCCGGATCGGGTGGCGGCGGTGGCGGCGGGATCGCATGCGCCGGCATCGCGAAAGCAAGGAGCGCGACAAGACTGACGAATGATCGGCCGCGCATATTCGTCCCCCTCATATCAAGCGGATAGCGTATCAGAACGCGCCCCGGGGTCTACCCTGCCCGTGCCGCCTGCTCTGCCTTCAGCGCGGGCGACGGCTCACCCTTCAGATCGCCATAGCCCAGCGGCGCGCCGCACCCCGGACAGACCATCGCCGTCCCGACATCGGTCCCGCACGCGCGGTGGATATAGCGCATCGCCAGCCCGCCCCCGGTCTCGCCGTCAACATAGGCCCAGCGCTCGGCCCAGCCGCGCATCGCATAGAGCACACCGAACAAATCCTTGCCCTTGTCGGTCAGCCGGTACTCGTGGCGCGGCGGCTTGTCCTGATAGGCTTGGCGTTCCACGACGCCTTCCTTCTCCAGCAATTTGAGCCGCGCGGACACGAGCTGCGGCCCGAGGCCGGTGTTCGCGGCGATCGCCTCGAACCGCCGCCGCCCGAAGAACAGGTCGCGCAGGATCAGCAGCACGGCGCGGTCGCCGAGCAGTTCGGCCGACCGCCCGACGGGGCAATAAGTATCCGAAAGATCCGTGCGCCTGGGCATCTCGCGTCCTTAGCCTCCTTCGGCGGGGAACAGAAATCACTTGTCACTATGATTATCATAGTTACGATGAGCAGCAAGAGGAGAGTCGCATGTCCAATCCAGCTGCCGTCATCATTGGAGCCGGCGATGCCACCGGCGGCGCGATCGCCCGCGCTTTCGCTGCCGAGGGGCTGACCGCCTGCGTCAACCGCCGCGCGCGCAACGCCGACCAGCTCGAAGCGCTCGCGCAGTCGATCCGCGATGGTGGCCATAAGGCGCGCGCCTTTCCCGGCGACGCGCGCGTCGAGGACGAAATGATCGCGCTGTTCGACGCGGTCGAGGCCGACGTCGGCCCGGTCGAGGTCGCCGTGTTCAACATCGGCGCCAATGTGAACTTCCCGATCGCCGAAACGACGGTGCGCGTTTACACCAAGGTCTGGGAAATGGCGTGCCTCGGTGGCTTCCTGATGGGGCGCGAGGCCGCGAAGCGGATGAATCCACGCGGCCGCGGCACGATCATCTTCACCGGTGCCACCGCCAGCCTGCGCGGCGGATCGGGCTTCGCCGCCTTTTCGGGCGCCAAGGGCGCGCTGCGGATGCTCGCCCAGTCGATGGCACGCGAACTCGGACCGCAGGGCATCCATGTTGCGCATACGATCATCGACGGCGCGATCGACACCGACTTCATCAAGGGCCGCCACCCCGATTTCGACAATGCGAAGGCGCAGCAGCTGATCCTGAACCCCGATGCCATCGCCGCCAATTATGTCATGCTCCACAATCAGCCGAAAAGTGCGTGGACGCACGAACTCGACCTCCGTCCCTGGGGAGAAAAATGGTGACCAAAAGTCTGGAACTCATCTTCGATTTCGGCAGCCCCAACGCCTATCTGTGCATGAAAGCGCTCCCCGAACTTCTCGACCGCACCGGCGCCGACCTGGTCATCACGCCATGCCTGCTTGGCGGCATCTTCAAGGCGACGGGCAACAAGGCGCCGATGATCCAATATGCCGACGCGTCCGCGAAGCTCGCTTATGAAAATCTGGAAATGCGGCGCTTCATCGAAAGGCACGGCCTCGCCAAATTCCGCCTCAACCCGCATTTCCCGGTCAACACGCTGACGATCATGCGCGGTGCGATCGTCGCGGCCGACGAGGGAAGCCTCGACGATTATGTCGACGCGGTGAACCGCGCGATGTGGGAAGAAGGGCTGAAGATGGACGACCTCGAGGTCATCGCGACCTTCCTGTCGGCGAACGGCTTCGACGGCCCCGCGTTGCTTGCGCGCACGCAGGAACCCGAGATCAAGGCGAAGCTGGTCCAGAACACCGAAGCCGCGGTCGCGCGCGGCGTGTTCGGCATCCCGACCTTTTTCGTCGGCAGCGAGATGTTCTTCGGCAAGGATCGCCTTGCGCAGGTCGAGGAAGCGCTCGGCTGACGGGTCAGTTTGCTGCGGAGCGCCCCGCGACCCAGATTCCCGCCAGCACCAGCGCCAGCCCGGCGACATGGAACAGGTGCAGCGTTTCGCCGAGGAACAGCATCGCAAGCCCCGCGCCCATGAGCGGCATCACATTCATAAACTGTGCGGTCGCCGCCGAACCGATCAGCTCGACCCCGCGATTGAAGAAGAGATAGGCAAGGAACGACGGAAAGATCGACACATAGGCGATCGCGAGCGCACTGCCCGTTTCGGGCACGATCCGCCGCCCCGAAGCGAGCTCCATCAGGTAGACGGGGGCGATCACCACCAGCCCGACCATGATCGACGCCGCGAGGAAGCTCAGCGGATGCACCGGCGGCCGTTTGCGCAGCAGCACCGAATAGAGCGCCCAGAGCAGAACCGCGAAGGCGATGATCGCATCGCCGGCGTTCAGCCGCAGTGCGAGAAGCAGCGCGAAATCGCCGCGTGCGATCACCATCAGCACCCCGGCAAGCGACACCAGCACCCCCGCGACCTGCCGCGCGCTCGTCCGGTCGCGCATCACCAGCCCGCCGAGCATCAGGATCAGCGCAGGCTGCGCCGACTGGATGAGCATCGAATTGAGCGCGGTCGTCGTCTGCAACCCGCTATAGAGCAGGGTGTTGAAGGCGCCGATACCGAGCGCGCCGAGGATCGCCATGATCGGCCAGTGCTGACGCAGTGCGGGCCAGTCACGTTTGAGATGCGGCCAGGCGAGCGGCAGCAGCAGCGCGAGCGCGAAGGTCCAGCGCCAGAAGGACAGCGCGGCAGGCGGGACCAGCTCGCGCGCGGCGCGCCCGACGATCGAATTGCCCGCCCAGAACAGCGCGGTCATCGAGAGCAACGGATAGGCCCGCGACCAAAGCGCCGCAGCCGGGCCGTCGTTTCGCATGATATTTCCGGCTCCCGCTGCGTCCCCGACCCTCCGTCATCCCGGCGCAGGCGGGGATGACGGACCGGGATTAGCCCGACCTCAGGTAAAGTCGAGCTGGATGATGTCGCTGGGGGTTGCGCGGCAATACATCTCGACCTGCTTTGCGCCGTCGGGATAGGTCGCGGTCATCGTCGCGCGGATGCGCCAGCCGCCATTGCCCTGTTCGAGCGAGACCAGCTTGTCATACGACAGCCGTGTACCGCCGGTGATGCCGATCTGGCGCGCCGCGTCGTTCATGCAATTTTGCACCGACGGCCGCGCCGCGCTCGGCAGGCCGCTGAGGTTCGCGCTCAGCGTGGCGGGTCCCTTCGGCGGATGCGTCACCGCCGCTTCCTCGGTCCCGTCGGGTTTCTTCTTTTTCTTGCTCGCCAGCAGCGCTAGCAACCCGCCCGCGACAACGATGCCACCGATGATCAGCCCGGTGCTCGGCCCCTTGTCCTTGTCCTTTTCGGGCGGGCGAACGTTGCGATAGCCATAGCCGAATTCGGCGCGGCAGCCCTTGTCGACCCAGATATAATCCTCGGTATAGCCCCATTGGCGTCCGGCATTGCACTTGCCGGCAATCTTGCGCGTGAGCTCAACGCGATTGTTCGTCCGGACATTGCACTGCTGGTAGCGATAGCTCCACGATTCGCAGTTCATTATCCCGGCAAAATCGTCGACCGGCTGCGGCAGCGGGGTCGGATAGCCACCATCATTGGCATAGCCATAGCCGAATTCGGCACGGCACCCGCCGGTCACCCAGATATGGTCGCTGCCATAACCCCAGCCGCGCCCACGCGCGCAATCGCCGCCGAGAATGCGCTGGATTTCGACGCGATTGTCGGTCCGCACATAGCAGCGCTGCTCGCGATTGCCGCGCGATTCGCAGCGGATCGTTCCCGCATAGCCGGTGCCGGGCCTCGGCGGCTGGATCTGGGGTCCGCCGGTGGGCGGCCAAGGCCGGGTCTGCGCGGCGACCGGAAGCGCCAACTGCGTTCCGACCAGCGAAAGCGAGGTGATGATCGCGACGACAGGATTCCGCATGTCTTTCCCCTTTTCGACAAATGCTTTTCCGTAAAACGCAGCCCTTACGCATTCCGTCTAAGCCGCCATGGTTTCATATTTCGGGCATCAGCGCCACGAAGAAAGCGTGGAATGCACCGAATGACTTAACCAATCACCGGGCTTTCCTTGCCGCCTTTGATCGATTAGCTTTCGCGCCGGGTCGCGCCACCGCAACAGGGAGAGCCGACACATGACGACATCGATCATCGACGGACGCGTCGAATCCGCCGAACTGCGGCGCGCGCGGGGCGGCCTGTCCGTCTTTCGCACCATCACCTTCCAGCCCGATAGCGGGCCGACGCGCACTATCCGCAATGCCGTGGTCAAACAGAATGTCGCCGACGAATTGACCCCCGGGACGCAAGGCCGCTTCTATCTTTACAACGCCTTCGACCAGAAGGGTGTTCACGTCGTCCGAACCCCGGACGGCCGTGCCACTTACGGTTTCGCCACCAACAACCAGAAGCTATTCCTGCTGACCGGCGTGCTTTCGGTGGTGTGGATGGCGTTGCGGATCGCGACCGAGGGCGATGTCCCGCTGCTTGCCATATTGCTGCTGATCCTCGGCGTCGTCGGCTATATCTTCATGGGCAAGGGCGAACGCGAGGCAAGGACCCAGTTCGACGGTGACGGGGGCTATCATCCTACATAGCTAGTCGGCTTGCGCGGCTTCGCGCATGCGCTAAAGACAGCCGATGGATCAAATCGTCATTCGCGGCGGCCAGCGACTCAAGGGCCGTATTCCCATCTCCGGCGCCAAGAATGCGGCGCTCACCTTGCTGCCCTGCGCGCTGCTCACCGACGAGCCGCTGACGCTGCGCAACCTGCCGCGGCTCGCCGACGTCGACGGGTTCGGGCACCTGCTCAACCAGCTCGGTTGTTCGACGACGATCGAAGGCTCGCGCCCCGAGGATTTCGGCCGCGTGATGACCGCACGCACGACGACGCTGACCTCGACCGTCGCGCCCTATGACATTGTGCGCAAGATGCGCGCGTCGATCCTGGTGCTCGGCCCGCTGCTCGCACGCGCAGGCGAAGCGACGGTGTCGCTGCCCGGCGGCTGCGCGATCGGCAACCGCCCGATCGACCTCCACCTGAAGGCACTCGAAGCTTTCGGGGCCGAGATCGAACTCGCGTCGGGCTATGTGAAGGCAAGTGCGCCCGGCGGCGGACGCCTGCCCGGCGGCAAGTTCACCTTCCCCGTCGTGTCGGTCGGCGCGACAGAAAATGCGCTGATGGCCGCAGTGCTCGCCAAAGGCACCTGCGTGCTCGAAAATGCGGCGCGCGAGCCTGAGATCGTCGACCTGTGCAACTGCCTTGTCGCGATGGGCGCGCATATCGAGGGTATCGGCACCGAAACGCTGACGATCGAAGGCGTCGACCGCCTGCACGGCGCAACCTATCGAGTGATGGCCGACCGGATCGAGGCGGGCAGCTATGCCTGCGCCGCCGTGATTACCGAGGGCGATGTCGAACTGGTCGGTGCGAAGGCCGACGAGATGGAAGCGACGCTCGCTGCGCTCCGCCAGGCGGGTGCGACCGTCGAGGAGACCAAGGGCGGTATCCGCGTCGCCATGTCGGGCCGCGCCGAGCCCGTCACCCTGTCGACTGCGCCTTATCCGGGCTTCGCGACCGACATGCAGGCGCAGTTCATGGCGATGGCGACGCTCGGCAAGGGCGCGTCGCTGTTCACCGAAACCATCTTCGAAAACCGCTATATGCACGTCCCCGAACTCGCGCGCATGGGCTGCGACATCGACGTGCGCGGACGTAGCGCCGTCGTGCGCGGGGTGGAGAAGCTGATCGGCGCGCCGGTGATGGCGACCGACCTGCGCGCCTCGATGAGCCTGATCATCGCGGGCCTCGCCGCCGAAGGCACGACCGAGGTCAACCGCGTCTATCACCTCGACCGCGGTTACGAGCGGCTCGAGGAGAAGCTGCAGGCGGTCGGCGCCGATATCGAACGGATCAGCGCGGGGTAAGCCGCTCGGCGCGGCCATAAGAGCCGCGCTCGTCGCGCTTGATCCAGTCGGCGAGCAATTTCAGATAGCCATCGGTGATCCGCGTGACCTGGCGTTCGCCGTTTGCGTCGGTGGTGAATTCCCACATGCCGTGATCGGTCTGGGGAAAGAGATAGACGTCGACCGGCTTGCCTTGCTTCGCGAGGCCGAGCAGCGCGCCGCGCGTCGTCTCGATCGGCGCCTCGCGATCCTCGCCCGCGAGCACCCAGAGCAGCGGCGCGTCGAGCTTCCTCAACGCCGCGACCGCGTCATAGTCCCAGATCAGTTCGAGATTGTCGACGCGCGCACGGCCAATCCGCTTGAGCATGTCGCTCGGCATCCGCGCAATCGCGCCGCTATATTCGCCCTCGATCTTCGCGGCCCACGGCTTGCCCGCCATTTCGGCCCGCACCGCGTCGAGCTTGTCATAGCCGATGCGGAAATCGGACAACAGCAGCCCTGCCGTCGCCTGCGACAGGCGATTGACGAGCGCTTCTGCATCCTTGCCCAGCCCCGCGGCGCGGACCTCGGATACCATCTGCTCGCGGTCTTCGTCAATCGGCGAGGCAACGAGGCCGAAGCCGATGGCGACAAAATCGGCCTTGGTCCGTGTCGCCGCGAGCGGCGCGACCCAGCCGCCCTGACTGCCGCCGAAAAAGCCCGCGCGGGCATAGCGGCCGGCCGCCATGCTGCGCGCCTGCCCCAGCGCATTCGCCGCGTCCTCGGCGAGCAGTTCGAAATTCTGCGTATATTCGCCCTCAGATCCGCCCGTGCCCCGCTTGTCGTATACGAAGACCGAGATCCCTTGCGCGGCCATCGCATAGCCATAGATACCGCCGATCGGCGAGGTGCGTTCGGACCCGTGGACCATGACGACAAGCGGGCGCTTGGTGTCGGCGCCCGGCGGCTCGATCAGCACGCCGGTCATTTTCGTGCCCACGCTGTCGAAGGTCACGGGCGTCTCGCGAAAGGCGATCGGTGTCCAGGCCTTGCCGCCAACGGTCACGTCGCCGGTTCCGCACTTAAGGGGTACGCCGGCATCGGTGGTCGCACCGCGGCGGCCGTCACGAAACAGATAGCGCAGCCCGGGAGCCGCCACCGCCGGGGACTTCACGAGCACGACGAAATCGCCGTCGGGCGCCGCATAGGTGCCGGGCGCGCAGGCGACCTGCGCCAGGGCCGGCGTTGCGGGAAGAGCGAGGAGAAGGGCGATGCCGCCGAGGAGATGTTTCATAAGACTGTGTTATATAACCAACACAGCAATGGCAACTAGCTTTCGGGTTCGACGGGCACCGACACCATATTGCCGCTGACCGACGGCCGTTCGGGCCGCTTCGCGACCGCGATCACCAGCCCGATCAGCGCGACGATACCGCCGGCAACCGACAGCATCGCCCAGCGATAGCCTTCGAACGCGGTCGAAAAGCCCATAGCGATAATCGGGATCAGCACGCTCGACCAAGCCGCCTGCCCCGGCCCGACCGCGCGGATGATGTTGAAATAGAGCGGGAAGGTCACCGCGCTCGCGATCACGCCAAGGTAGAGTACGCCGCCGATATAGGTCGCGGTCGGCTCGACCACCGGCGGCCCGGTCGTGATCCACGCATAGCTGCCGTCGGCGAGCGCGCCGAAGAGCATCGCCCAGGCGATCATCACCACCATCGACTGCGCGCGCGCCAGATGCGTTCCCTGCATCACATTGGCGGTCGACGCGCTCATCACCCCCGTGAGCGTCAGGGCCGTGCCGAGCAGCACCTCGCCCGCATCGAGCGCCGCGGCCCGATATTCCTGCAGGATCATCAGCCCGACGCCGACGATCGCGATCCCGGCACCCGCGAGGAAACGCCCCTCGAGCGGCGTCTTCAGGAAGACGCGGCCAAGCAAGGTATTGGGCACGATCAACAGCGCAAACAGCACTGCGACGAGGCCCGAGGTGATATGCTGTTCCGCCCGGTAGACGAAGTTGAAGTTGAAGGCGAATTGCGCGATCCCGAGCAAAAGCGCGAAAAGCATCGCGCGCGGCGCGAGCAGCAGCGGCTCGCGGCGCATTGCGGCAAAGGCGAACATCGCGATCGCCGCGACGGCAAAGCGATAGGTCACCGACCAGCTGGGCGGCACGACACCGAGTTGCCCGGTGATGACGATCCATGTCGAACCCCAGATCAACGTCACCAGCATGAAGGGCAACAGCACCCTCGGGCTGAGCAGCGTGAGCGGCTGCTCGGCGCTCACAGCGCGCCGATCGCGGACGCCAGCGGCGCGACGGCTTCGGCATCCTGATCCCAGCTGACCACGAGGCGCGCCGCGCCCTCGCCCCAATCGTAGAAATCGAACCCGGCGCCGCGCAGCTTCGCGGCTTCCTCGGCCGTCAGCCGGACGAACAATTCGTTCGCCTCGACCGGATACATCAGCCGGCTCCCGCAGGCGGCCGCGAGCTTGGCGGCACCGGCGTTTGCGGCGCGGGCGTTGGCGAGCCACAGGTCGTTCGCGAGCATCGCGCGGATCTGCGCCGCGACAAAGCGCCCCTTGCTGAGCAGGTGCCCGCCGCGTTTCTTGAGCTCGCGCACCCCCGGCCCGCCGCTGCCGCCGAAAAAGACGATCGCCTCGGCCATCATCGCACCATTTTTGGTGAAGCCGAACGACAGCGCGTCGACCCCGGCACGCCAGGTGACGTCGGCCGGCGAACAGCCGAGAAACGCAACGGCGTTGGCAAAGCGGGCGCCGTCCATGTGGAGCTTCATGCCCGCGCCTTTGGCAATCTCGCTGATCTCGCCGATTTCACCCGCGCGCCACGACAGGCCATATTCGGTCGCGTTGGTGATGCTGATCGCCGCGGGCTGGACCTGATGCACATCCTTGCGGATCGCGGCGATCCGGGTCTTCAACGCCTCGGCGTCGATCTTGGCCCCGCGTCCGGGCAGCGTCATCAGCTTGGCACCGCCCGAATAAAAGGTCGGCGCACCGCATTCGTCGACCTCGATGTGCGCTTCCTCATAGCAGAGGATGCCCTGCCAAGGGCGCACGAAATGCGCGAGGATGATGCTGTTCGCCGCGGTCCCGGTCGGGATCCAGACGACTTCGCACGTCGTCTCGAACAGCTCGGAAAAGGCCGCGTCGAGCGACTGGCTGAGCGCATCGCCGTCATAGGCGGTGTCGACATGGTTGGCGGCCGCCAGCGCCTCCATCACCACGGGGTGGACGGTCGCGGCATTGTCGGAGAAAAAGCGGGTCGCAGTCATGGACCGCGCCTTAGCGCAGGCGCGCGTCGCTGCTAACCCTTCATTTTTGCTGCGTATCGACGGATACGTCTGCGGCGTCGTCGACGGGCGCTTGGCACCATGCTGCGCGGCCGCCACCGATCAGCGGTTGTCAAAACGGTATAGTTTGCGCCCGAAGGTTCGCGAACGCCGGACCAGATAGCGGCCGGGCAGGAGCAGTCGGCTACGAACGCCATGATGGTCGATCCACAAGCCGGTACGCGGAACGATGATATGGCAGGGTTGCCATTCATATTCCGCGACGGGAAAGGGATCTTTGTTCGGCATGGAGCATCACACCTAAACGGCGCGACTACCCATTTCTTTCACATTTTCATCGATTTGGCTAGGCTGACATGCTCAGATTCCAAGGCCATCGGCGCAGTCGAACACCGATGCAAGCTTACCTCGGAAACCGGAAACATCCGGGCCCACATCAACCAGAACAGCATCGCCGATGCTGCCCGCATCGAGGCGTTCGTGAAGCGCGATCGTCAGCGAATCTTCGACGAACAGATCGCCGACGAAACGATTATGCGCCACGAAACGAAGCCGCTGCGGCGAGGATTCGATCACGACGGCGCGCCACGCGGGGCCATAGCTCGACTTCGTCCACAGCTTGGCGCCCACAGGCAGCGCGCGCGTCGGCTTGCCGGTAACGACCGCGACATTGATCATCGTGCGGTCGGCTTCATTGAAAGCCTGGCGAATCTCGATCGAGCCGGTGCCGAAGCGCGCGATACACTCGCCCGCGGTGCGGTTCACATAGCCGAGGTCGGCATAGCTGGCATCGCTGAACGCAGGCGTCAGGCTGGCGGCCGCCAGCAAAAGGGAGAACATGAACCAGGCTCCTGTAACGGCCGGGTCCGTGCCCGGCCGCTTTACTGACCCTGTTTCGCCAGCAATTTCAAGCGCAAGGCATTCAATTTAATGAAGCCCGCCGCATCCTTCTGGTCATAGGCGCCGGCATCGTCCTCGAAGGTCACATGGCGTTCGCTGTAGAGGCTGAGCGGCGACTTGCGGCCGACGACGCTGGCATTGCCCTTGTAGAGCTTGAGGCGGACGGTGCCCGTCACATTCGCCTGGCTGTGGTCGATCGCCGCCTGCAGCATCTCGCGCTCGGGCGCGAACCAGAAGCCGTTGTAGATGAGCTCGGCATATTTCGGCATCAGCTCGTCCTTGAGATGCGCCGCGCCGCGGTCGAGCGTGATGCTTTCGATGCCGCGGTGCGCACGCGCATAGATTTCGCCGCCCGGCGTCTCGTACATCCCGCGCGACTTCATGCCGACAAAGCGGTTCTCGACGAGGTCGAGGCGGCCGATGCCATGCTTGCGGCCGAGGTCGTTGAGTGCCGCGAGCAAGGTCGCGGGCGACATCGCCTGACCGTTCAGCGCAACGCCGTCGCCGCGCTCGAAATCGATCGTGATATATTCGGGGGTGTCGGGCGCGTCTTCGGGGTTCACCGTGCGCGAATAGACATAGTCGGGCGTCTCTTCCCACGGATCCTCGAGCACCTTGCCCTCCGACGAGGTGTGAAGAAGGTTCGCGTCGGTGCTGAACGGGCTTTCGCCGCGCTTGTCCTTCGGCACCGGGATCTGGTTCTTTTCGGCGAAGTCGATCAGCGCGGTGCGGCTGGTCAGGTCCCATTCGCGCCACGGCGCGATGACCTTGATGTCGGGGTTCAGCGCATAGGCGCTGAGTTCGAAGCGCACCTGGTCGTTGCCCTTGCCCGTCGCGCCGTGCGCGACGGCATCGGCGCCGGTTTCCTTGGCGATTTCGATCAGGCGCTTCGAAATCAGCGGGCGTGCGATCGAGGTACCGAGCAGGTAATCGCCCTCGTAGCGGGCATTGGCGCGCATCATCGGGAAGACGAAATCGCGGACGAATTCCTCGCGCACATCGTCGATATAGATATGCTCGGGCTTCACGCCCATCAGCTCGGCCTTGGCGCGCGCGGGCTCGATCTCTTCGCCCTGCCCGAGATCGGCGGTGAAGGTCACCACCTCGCACCCATAGGTGACCTGCAGCCACTTCAGGATGACGCTGGTATCGAGGCCGCCCGAATAGGCGAGGACAACGCGCTTGAAGGACTCGGACATGATGGCACCTTTGGCGAGGGAAAGACGCGGGCGCGGCTAGCAGCCCGCCGCCAAAGGTGCAACCGGCTTGGCCCTCCTCAGGCGACGCGCGTCCAGTCCATGAACCAGTTGTCGTCCCACGTCTTGCCGCCGTCGCGCGAGGTGCCCTGAAACCAGCGGCAGCTCTTTGGCGTGATCCGGTCCCACACGCCGCGATAGAGTTCGGGGCCCCCATTTCCGTCGGCGCCGCCTTCGCCTTCGGACAGGAAAGTGCCGACGCCGTCCTCGAACACGCCGAGCTGGCCCGGCACCGCGACGACGCCAGACTTGGCGTTCACAAAATGGTCGGACCAGATTTTCTTTTCGACGTCGAGCAGGCGAAGTCCCATTCCCGAAAAACCGCGCGCCGGAATGCGCAGCTCCTCGATGCTGGCGATGCCCGCGAGAATGCCGACGACGGTCGCCTCGCCGGGGAATTCGATCCATTTTTCACCTTCGCGGAATTTGTTGTGGATGCGCCATTCACCGGTGAGGAAATCGAAATCGCCGGGCTTGCCGACGGGGACGGGATTGATGGCGGCCGAAACGGCGATGGGGACGAGGCTGGACATGAAGGCTCCTGTGCTAAGCGCGATGATGGTACGGCGGTCGATATCGGTCATGGGGTCGCTCCCTCGGTGACCCCGCCCTGCTACGCCGCTCATCCTGACATTCGCTGTCAGTTATTTTCTGCTACAGCGAAAAAATGCGTGCGAGCCGTCTCCTCTCGATCCTGATCCTGCTGCAATTGCGCCAGCGGCTCACCGCCGCCGATCTCGCCGCCGAATTCGAGGTGTCCGAACGCACCATCTATCGCGACATCGACGCGCTGTCGGCGGCGGGCGTACCCGTCTACGGCGACCGCGGCCCGGGCGGCGGATTCCAGTTGCTCGACGGCTATCGCACGCGGCTGACCGGCCTGTCGGCGGGCGAGGCGGAGGCGGCGACGATGATCGGCCTGCCCGGTCCAGCCGCCGAACTCGGACTCGGCGCTGCGACGAGCGCGGCGCGCGGCAAGCTGCTCGCCGCGATTCCAGGCGATGGCGGCGTGGTCGCCGACCGCATGGCGGCGCGCTTCCATCTCGATCCGGTCAATTGGTACCGGAGCCGCGAAAGCCTCCCCTCGCTCCCCGCGATCGCCCGCGCGGTGCTCGACCAGCGCCAGCTCGCGATGCGTTACGAAAGCTGGCAGGGCCTGCGCGACTGGACGGTCGAGCCGCTCGGCCTAGTGATGAAGGCCGGCACCTGGTACCTCGCGGCGCGCGGCGCCGGAAAGATAAGGGTCTTTCGCGTTTCGAACATCCACGCGCCCGAGGCCCGCGACGCGACGTTCGACTGGCCTAGGGATTTCCACCTGCCCTCATGGTGGCAGGCCGAACAGGCGCGTTTCGAGGCCGAACTTTTCGCGACCGCCGCAACCGTCCGCGCCTCGCCCGAAGGCTGCAAGCGGCTGGCGCAGCAATCGCCGCGCGGCGCGGACGCGGTCGCGACGGCAGGCGCGTGCGACGGAAACGGCTGGTGCGAAATGACGCTGATGATCGAGGACAGCGACCATGGCGCACGCGAGATGCTTGCGCTCGGCGCCGAGGTCGAAGTGATCGCACCCGCCAGTTTTCGCGGCCGCATCGGCACGCTCGCGCGCGCGATTGCGGCTCGCCACGCCTGACTGGATTTGCGGCACCAAGGCGCTAATCTGGCGCAAGGGAGAAAGGTCATGGGCAAAGCCGACATCAAGACGAAGGCCACCGAAGCCGGCGTCGCCGATTTCATCGCGGCAGTTCCGGACGCACGCCGCCGCGAAGAAGCCGCGCTGATCGACGCGATGCACCGCCGCGTGACCGGCCTCGACCCGAAAATGTGGGGGCCCTCGATCATCGGCTATGGCAGCTACGACTATCTTTATGACAGCGGCCGGTCGGGGACGATGTGCCGCGCCGGGTTCAGCCCGCGCAAGGCCGCGATGACACTCTATCTGATGGGCCATTATTGCGACCGCCAGCCCGAGGCCGACGCGCTGCTCGCGCGGCTCGGCAAATATAAGAACGGCAAGTCGTGCCTTTACATCAACAAGCTCGCCGACGTGGACTTGGAGGTGCTCGAACAGCTCGTCGTGCTGAGCTGGGATGTCATGAACGAAAGATATCCCGGCTGAGGCACGCTAAGGCAGGACCTGCCTCAGATCGTTGAGGCTGCGCACCGCGCGCGGGCGGTTCGCCTTGCTCAACATCACGACGCTGCCGATCAGCAACAAGGCGCTGAAGCCCCAGACAATGCCGGCAAAAATCATGTCTTTCGTTTCGATCGGCCGCATAAGGCCTTTCAGCGTGTCATAGCCGACATAGCCCAGGAACCCGGCCAGCACGACCATGAGCAGCGCATATAGTGCCGATTCCCAGCCCTGCAGCCCGCGCTCGACGCGATCGAAACGGCCGATCCGTTTCATCTCTTCGGCCAGGTGCACGACGAGACGGCCATAGATCAGCTTTCCGCCCCACATCGGGCGCAGGATCAGCTTTCGCTCGCCGTCGCGCCAGATCATGCAGCGATGGAAATCGAGCGCGCGGGTCTTGCCCTGATCGACCGCGGCGCGAAGGCAGCGAATGTCGGCGAGGGGAATTTCGGCGCGCCCGCGCCGCGAACCGGTCAGGATCAACAGCGGCGCGGCGTCGCCGACAATCCGCGCCTCGACGCGCAGTCCTTTCAGCCCCGCACGGCGTAGCGACCAGCAATTGCCTAGCCGGTAACGGCTGAACTCGTCGCGCTTGTCCCAGTCGGCGTCGTCCATTCGCCCCCTCCTTCACGGCCCGCGCCCTGACCGAACCGCGCCGCGCCCGCTATGCCGGCCGTCACACGCCGCGTGTGCCGAATTCGCGCTCGGCGTCGCCAAGATAATTGCGCGTCAGCGGCAGCGCGTGGCGGCTGCGCGCGAACTGGATCTGGTAATTGCCCATCCCGCCGCTTTCGAACGCCGAAGTCGCACCCGCGAGGTAGAAGGTCCACATGCGAAAGAAGCGCTCGCCCATCATGGCGACGATTTCCGCCTCGTGCGCGAGCGTCCTTGCGTACCATTGGCGCAAGGTCAGCGCATAGTGGAGGCGCCATGTTTCAACATCGGTGACGATCAGCCGGCTCTTCTCGCTCGCCGCGAGCGTCTCGCTGAGCGCGGGGATATAGCCGCCCGGGAAGATATATTTGCGTGTGAAGGCATCGGTCGCCCCCGGTTTCCCGAACCGCCCGATCGTGTGAAGCAGCATCACCCCGTCGGCGGTCATCAGGTTGGCGCAGGCGCGAAAGAAGGTCTCGAAATTGGGCGCGCCGACATGCTCGAACATGCCGACCGACACGATGCGGTCGAAGCGCCCGGCCTCGCGCGCGGCGAGATCGCGATAGTCGATCAACTCGAACGTCACGCGGTCGGCGACGCCCGCCGCTTCGGCGCGCGCGCGCGCGAGCGCAAGCTGCTGCTCGGAAAGCGTGATCCCGAGCACCTCGACCTTTTCGAGTTTCGCGAGCGTGATCGCTATCCCGCCCCAGCCGCAGCCGATGTCGAGGATGCGCTGCCCCGGTTTGAGTGCCAGTTTCGCGGCGATATGCGCCTTTTTCGCCGCTTGTGCTTCGTCGAGCGTCATCCCCGGCCGCGGCCAATAGGCACAGCTATATTGCATGTCGTCGTCGAGGAAGAGGCGGTAGAGGTCGTTGCCGATGTCGTAATGATGTTTGACGTTGGCGCGCGATTGCCGCTGCCGGTTGATCGAGCCGATCCGCGTCTTCACCCATTCGGCCCGCCGGCCCAGCCATGTCTTGTCGTGCAGCCGCGCGCCCCGGTCCCACGGTGTGTTCATGCGGATCAGCCCGACGAGGTCCATGATGTCGCCCTCGGCCAGCTCCATCTCGCCGTCCATGAACGCCTCGGCAGCGCCGAGGCGCGGGTCGAGGATGATGCGGCGCATCCCCCGGCGATGGGTGAAGCGGATCGTGACCTCGGGAAAACCGGACGCCGGCTGCCCATATTCTTCGCGAGAACCGTCGGGCGCGACGACGGTCAGCCGCCCCTGACGGATGATCCGGGAGAGAAACGGACGCAAGATCGACATTTTACGAACCGAACATCCGGGCCGCAAAAGGGTTGCGTTCAGATGCCCGCATACCATTCATAATCGATGCGATCCTCCCAATAGCCGCCCTTGCCCGCGCCGATCGCATCGAGGCTGGCCACCGCCTGTATATCGGTAAGATATTTGGCGTGCTTGTAGCCGAGCTGGCGCTCGATCCGGAGGCGCAGCGGCGCACCGTTGGCGATCGGCAGCACCGCATCATTGAGCGCCCACGCCATGATCGTCTGAGGGTGCAGCGCGTCGACCATGTCGCAGCTTTCATAATAAAGATCGCCGCCGATCCGGTCGGCGCAGCGAAAAACGATGTAGCGCGCGCTGTCCCTCACGCCCGCCGCGGCGAGGACGTGGCTGAGCTGCGGCCCCGTCCACTGGCCGATCGCGCTCCATCCCTCGACGCAGTCGTGCCGCGTGATCTGGGTGCGTTGCGGCATCGCGCGAATGTCGGCCATCGACAGCGACAGTGGCCGTGCGACAAGGCCGGTCACCTCGACGCGCCAATCGGCAAAGCCGCCCGCCGCGTGCGCGGCATAGGCCGCACCGGGCGGCAGCTTGGTCCCGTTCGAACGAAAGGTCGGCGACAGGTCGGCGCGCGTGAATTCGCGCGCGAGCGCGTCGCGGTCCATCAGCGCGCGCTGGCTGGCGCGGTTCATCTCCTCGCCCATCGACAGGATCTTGCGCACCGCCGGCGCCTCGTTGATCGCGTCGCAGCCGGATAGCAGCGGCAGGGTCCCGGCCGCGGCGACCAGCCCGCCGGCGCGGGCGATCAACCGGCGGCGCGGAAGGATCAGCCCGCTCATCGCCCGGCCTTGCGTTCGGGCGGCAGCCGGAACCAGCCGGTGATCATCGAGCGAACCTCGTTCACCGGCCCCGCGAGCAGCACCATCGCGATATGGACGAGGAAGAAGGCGACGAGCAGCCAGGCCACGATGAAATGGATCGACCGCGCCGACTGGCGCCCGCCGAACAGGTCGAGCAGCCAGGGCGTCGACGCATTCATCCCCGGCGACATGGTAAGGCCGGTTGCGATCATCAGCGGCAGCAGGACAAAGATGACGCCGATATAGCTGAGCTTCTGGAGGATATGATAATGCGCCGCGGCCTCGCCCTTCGGGAAACGCAGCTGCGCATGGTCCTTCACGTCGTGCCAGATATGGCGCGGCGACCATTCGGCGCGGCGGACATGCAGGTCGCGTTTCAAATGCCCGCCGAAGAGGCTCCACAGCATGTAGAGCGTCAGGCTGATCGCGAGCACCCATGCGAACAGCAAATGCCAGCGGCGCCCGTCGGCGAGGCTGTAGGTGGTCGGGATCGTCGCCCAGCCGGGAAAGGCCCAGGTCTGCTCGACACCCTTGGCGTCGGTCCAGCGACCGAGCACGCCGGTCGTCTCGATCCGCGTTTCGCCGATGCGCAGGAAACCCGTCTTCGGCGTCGAGCCTACCGCGAGCCACGCATAATCGGGGTTCGCGCCATATTGCCCCCAATAGAGGCGCGGGTGGGCGTTGAAGATCATCAGCCCGCTCATCAGCAGGACCAGCAGCGTTAACGCATTGACCCAGTGCCAGATGCGCGCCGGCAGCCGGTGGCGATAAACGCGAACCGGCGATGCGCCTTCCGAAGGAGCGACGGGAGTTTCAGCCTCGGCCATGGTCCCGGTTCGCTCCTTCGCTTCGTCCGGTTACGCGACGACCTTTGCCGCATATTCCTCGCGATACTGGCTGCGCAAGCTGACCTTGTCGATCTTTTCGCTGCCAAGCTTGGGCAGCGCGTCGTTCGCCAACCAGATCTGGCACGGCACCTTATAGGGTGCGAGCCGCGCGGCGAGGAAGGCGATCAGATCGTCGGCGGTCACATTGCTGCCGGGCTTCATCCACGCGACCGCGCCGACGCACTCGCCGAGCCGTTCGTCGGGCAGGCCGAACACCGCGCATTCGTTCGTCTCGGGATGCTCGTAGATCGCAGCCTCGACTTCCTGGCAGCTGATATTCTCGCCGCCACGGATGATGATGTCCTTCTTGCGGTCGACGATGAACAAATAGCCGTCCTCGTCGAGATAGCCGAGGTCGCCCGAGCGGAAATAGCCATTGTCGAAGAACGCCGCCTTGGTCGCCGCCTCATTGTTCCAATAGCCTTCGAAATTGCACACCGACCGGATGCACACTTCGCCGACCCCGCCCTGCGCCACCGGATTGCCGTCATCGTCGAGGATCGCGAGATCGACGAGCGGCTTCGAGGCGGGGCCGGTCGACATCGGCTTCGCGAGGTAATTTTCGTTGATGATGCCGCATCCGACGGCGTTCGTTTCGGTGAGGCCATAGCCGAGCAGCGGCTTGCCCTCGCCCATCTCGGTGGCGAGGCGCTTCACATGCTCGGGCGGGCGCGGCGCGCCGCCGCCGGCGTAGCTCTTGCACGTCGACAGGTCGTAATTCTGGCGGTTCGGGTGGACGAGGATTTCATAGCTCATCAGCGGCACGCCGACGAAATAATTGACCTGCTCGTCCTGGATCAGTCGCATCGCCTCTTCGGCATTCCATTTCGGCATCAGCACCAGCTTGCGGCCGAGTGCGAAGCTTTGCAGGAACACCGGGACTTCGGCGGTGACGTGGAACAGCGGGGTGCAGATCAAGGTCGCGGGCTGGATGTCCGACATCTGCCCGTCTTCGGTCAAGAGATGCACGATGCTCGCGGTTTGCGTCACATAGTTGAAGATCGCCTGGCACACTGCTTCGTGGCGCGAATAGGCGCCCTTCGACTGGCCGGTCGAACCCGAAGTGAAAAGGATGGTCGCGAGGTCCTGTCCCGTCAGGCGCGGCAACTCGGTCTCCGCGCTGCCGCCGGCACCGGTGATCGGCGCGATCGCAAGATCGATCGGCTGGGTGATATCGAGCGTGATGACCTTCGCGCCGTGCTGCACGCCCGGCTCTTCGAGCCGCGCCGCGCGCTGGACGTCGGCGATGACAAGCTTCGCCTCGGCATCGTCGATCCCGGCAGCGAGCTCGCCCCCCTGCCACCAGCCGTTGAGCAAGGTGGCGCAGCCGCCCGCCATCAAGATGCCGATATAGGTCACGCACCAGGCATTGGCGTTGCGCATCGCGAGGCCGACGCGGTCGCCGCGCTGGACGCCATGGCCTTCGATCAGCCCCGCCGCCACCTGCCGCGCCGCACCATAGACCTGCTTGAACGACAGCCGCTCGTCGCCTTCGACGAGGAATGTCGCGTCGCCGTGCATCGCCGAGAAAAACGCGACATAATCGGCCAGGTTGGTCGGCGCGTTGGTGATGAAGGGCAACTGCTGACCGAAGCGTTCGACGGACCCGAGCTGGATCGGTCCCCCCGGACCGGTGATCAGATTAAAAGCGGCTTCCAGGCGCAAATCGAGCGCTGATGGCATCTTGTATCTCTCCTCTTGGTCTCGCTCGCCTAACCCCTTATGGGGAGGCCTCTCCTGGGGAAGGACAGCGCGACGATATGTTTCTTTTTGCAACCTTAGCCGAAGCAACGCAATATGTGAACTTCCACGAGTTGATGGGTGAAAACTCCGAGATCGCGTTCAGCGTTTTCGGGCTGCCGATCCGCTGGTACGCGCTCGCCTATCTCGCCGGGATTTTCGTCGGCTACTGGTATTTGCTGAAGCTGATCGCGCAGCCCGGCGCCCCGATGGCGCGGCGCCATGCCGACGACATGATCTTCTATGCGATGCTCGGGATCATCCTCGGCGGCCGCCTCGGCTATGTGCTCTTCTACAACCTCGGCAACTATCTCCAGAAGCCGCTCGAAATCTTCAAATTGTGGGACGGCGGCATGTCGCTCCACGGCGGCGTGATCGGCGTGCTGATCGCGATCTGGTATGTGACGAAGAAGGAAAAGCTCAGCTTCCTGCGCTTCTGCGACTATGTCGCGTGCGTCGTCCCCTTCGGACTCTTCTTCGGCCGCCTCGCCAATTTCGTGAACGGCGAGCTGTGGGGCCGCGCGACGACTGTGCCCTGGGCGATCATCTTTCCGGACAGCGGCACGATGGATCCGCGCCACCCGAGCCAGCTTTACGAAGCGGGTCTCGAAGGCATCGTGATGATGGCGATCCTCGCCTTTTTCTTCTGGCGCACCGACGCGCGCTACAAGCCCGGCTTCCTGTTCGGCATGGCGGCGATCATCTATGGCCTCAGCCGCTTTGCGGTCGAGTTCGTGCGCGAGCCCGACGTCCAGCTCGGCACGCTGTCGTGGGGGCTGACGATGGGCCAGACACTCACCGTGCCGATGCTGCTGATCGGCTTCTGGCTCGTCGCCACCGCAAAGGGCCGCCGCAAGCGGATCGAGCCGGTCGCCGGACTCGACAGCGTTGCGTGACGGACCGCCAAGCCCCGACGAGCTGATAAACGAAATCGCGGCGGCGCGGCCGATGACAGTCGCCGACTATATGGCGGCGGCCAACGGCCATTATTATGCGACCCGCGACCCGCTCGGCGCCGCGGGCGATTTCACGACTGCGCCCGAAATCAGCCAGATGTTCGGCGAAATGGTCGGCATCTGGATCGCCGACCTTTGGTCGCGCGCGGGCAGCCCCGCGTTTCGCTATGTCGAACTCGGCCCCGGTCGCGGCACCCTCGCCGCCGACGCACTGCGCACGATGGCGCGCTTCGGCTGCACCCCAGCCGGCATCGACCTTGTGGAGACGAGTCCGACGCTGCGCGCCGCCCAGCTGACGCGCCTGCCCGCCGCCGAGCATCATGACGAGGTCGACGCGCTGCCCGGCGACGCGCCGCTGATCATCGTCGCGAACGAGTTTTTCGACGCCTTGCCGATCCACCAATATGTCCGCACCAGCGATGGCTGGCGCGAGCGCATGGTCGAGCGCGGCGCCGGCGCGCTGGCGCCGGTCGCGGGCAGTGTCCCCGCCGACGACGCCATACCGGCGGTGCTGCGCGACAAGCCCGAAGCGACGATCGTCGAAACGACGCCGGTTTCGGCAGCGATCATGCAGCGCTGCGCCTTTCGCCTCGCGCGGCAAGGCGGTGCGATGCTCGCGATCGACTATGGCTATGCCGGCCCCGCCGCGGGCGACACGCTGCAGGCGGTGAAGGCGCACCGCTTCGTCGACCCCTTCGCCGACCCCGGTGAAGTCGACCTGACCGCGCACGTCGATTTCACCGCGCTCGCCGAAGCCGCGCAAAGTGCGCGCGCGTCGGTCAGCCCGCTGACGACGCAGGGCGACTGGCTGCAAAGGCTGGGTATCGACGCGCGATTGCAATCGCTGACCGCCGCAGCACCCGCCCGCGCCGACGAATTGAAGGGGCAGCGCGACCGCCTGGTCGAACCGCGCGCGATGGGCGATTTGTTCAAGGTGATGGCCTTCACCGCGCCGGGCTGGCCCGCACCCGCAGGATTTACAGGAGACACCGCATGACCGCCGTCCAATTGGCGACGCCCGACGATGCCGAGGCGATCGCCGCCTTTGCCGAAGCATCCTTCACGCACACCTTCGGCCATATCTATGACCCGGCCGACCTTGCGCTTTTCCTGTCGAGCTGGAACCCGCCCGACCGCGTGCGCACACAGATCGCGAGCGACGACCATGATATCGGGGTCGTGCGCGACTCTGCGGGCGCGATCCTCGGCTATATCAAGATGGGTCCGCTCGACTTCGACCTGCCCGCGGACCAGCCGACCGACAAGGCCGCCGAACTGCACCAGCTTTATGTCGCCGAAGCCGCGAAGGGCACGGGCGTCGCGGCGGCGCTGATGGACTGGGGCATCGGCTGGGCGCGCGAGCGCGCCGCAATCCTCTATCTCTCGGTCTTTACCGAGAATGACCGCGCGCAGGCCTTTTATCGCCGCTACGGCTTCTATGACGTCGGCCGCAACGCCTTTCGCGTCGGCAACCATATCGACGAGGACCGTTTCTTCAGGCTCGACCTGTGACGGCGCCGTTCGTCACCGCCCCGTCGCTCGACGGCATCGCGCACGGCTTCTTCGGCCGCCGCGGCGGCGTATCGGCAGGCGAGCTCGCCTCGCTCAACTGCGGCCTCGGATCGAACGACGACCCCGCGCTGATCGCCGAAAACCGGCGGCGCGTCGCCGAAGCGGTGCTTCCGGGCGCGGCGCTGACCGGTGTCTATCAGGTCCATGGCAATCGCTGCGTGATCGTCGATGGTAACACCGATCTCAGCGCGCGGCCCGAGGCCGACGCGCTCGCGACCCGGACGCCGGGCATATTGCTCGGCATTTTGACCGCCGACTGCGTGCCGGTGCTGTTCGCCGACCGCGATGCCGGCGTCGTCGGCGCAGCGCATGCGGGCTGGAAGGGGGCGCTGGCCGGGGTCACCGACGCGACGCTCGATGCAATGGAAAGCCTTGGCGCGCGCCGCACCGATATCGCCGTCGCGATCGGCCCGTGCATCGCCCGCGCCTCCTATGAAGTCGACGAGGCGTTCGTCGAGCGCTTCCTTGCGGACGATCCCGCGAACGAACGCTTCTTCGCGGCGGGCAAGCCCGGCCATGCGATGTTCGACATCGCCGCTTATGTCGCCGCACGGCTCGCCGCGGCGGGCGTGACGCGAATTGCCATCGGCGGGCAGGACACCTATGCCGAGGGGCAAGACTATTTCAGCTATCGCCGCGCGTGCCACAAAGGGGAAAATTCCTATGGCCGCCAATTGTCGGTGATCGGACTGACGGGAGGATAAGGGGTCGATGACGCGCACGCGCTGGTTGGGGTTGATCGGCGGGCTCGTCGTCTTTTGCATCATGCTTCTGCTCCCGGCGCCTGCCGGGATGGAGGTCACCGCCTGGCGCGTCGCGGCGCTGACGGTGTTGATGGCGATCTGGTGGATGACGGAGGCGCTGCCGCTGACCGTCACCGCGCTCCTGCCCTTCCTGACCGTACCCGCCTTTGGCGTCATGGACGCCAATGCGATCGCGAAGGAATATTATTCGCCGATCCTGTTCCTGATCCTCGGCGGCGCCTTTCTCGCGCTCGCGATCGAGCGCGTCGGATTGCACCGGCGCCTAGCCCTCGCGCTGCTCAAACGCGCGTCGCCCACCGCATCGGGTCTGCTCTTTGCCTTCATGGCGGCAACCGCGCTGCTGAGCATGTTCATCTCGAACACGTCGACTGCGCTGATCATGATTCCGATCGCGATTGCCGTCGTGCGCGCCGGCGGCGTCCGGGACGGCGAGACCGAGGGCTTCGCCGGCGCGGTGATGATGGGCATCGCCTTCGCCGCGTCGATCGGCGGGCTCGGCACGCTCGTCGGCAGCCCGACCAACGCCATCGCCGCGGGACTTATCGAAAAGGCGCTCGGCCTGCGCATCTCCTTCCTCGACTGGGCGGTCTACGGTGTCCCCATCGTCTTGCTGTCGACCCCGATCGCGATGTGGATCCTCGCACGCGTCCAGCGGCTTGCCGATCATCCCTTCGACGGCACGGCGGCCGCCGCCGCGCTCGGCAATCAGGCGATCTGGTCGACCGCCGAACGGCGCGTCGTCCCGATCTTCCTGATCGTCCTCGTCGCGTGGATCGCGCAGCCCTGGCTCGAACCGATGCTGCCCAAGGGTGCGCTGACCGATGGGACGATCGCGGTCGCGGGCAGCCTCCTGCTCTTCATCCTTCCCGACGGCACCGGGCGCCCGCTACTGCTGTGGAAAGAGGCCGACCGCGCGCCGTGGGGCGTCATCATGATGTTCGGCGGCGGCCTCGCACTCGCCGCGGCGATCACCGCGAGCGGGCTGGCGGCTTGGCTCGGCGCGGTGCTGGCCCCGCTCGGCAATGTGCCGACGATCCTGCTCGCCGCCACGATCGTCGCGCTCACCATCCTGATCACCGAGTTTGCGAGCAATGTCGCGACCGCGAGCGGGATCATGCCCGTGCTCGCCGCGCTGATCGCCGCGACCGGCGTCGACCCCGTCCTGCTCGCGCTGCCCGTCGCGATGGCGGCGAGCTGGGGCTTCATGCTGCCGTCGGGAACCGGCCCGAATGCGCTGGCGTGGGCAACCGGCCATATCGCGCTGCCACGCATATTGAAGGCGGGACTCGCACTCGACATCATCGGCGTGCCGCTGCTGATCGGAGTGATCTGGACCATCGCGATGATCGGATGATCCCACGCAATATAGTTTCAAACGAAACTTCAGGCGCTATAAGGGCCGCCACACTCAAGGAGCATCCCCCAATGGCCATGCGCGGCAAACCCAAGACGAACACGAAGAAAATCGGCGATCGCGACCTCAGCCCCGCCACGCTGATGATGGGACTCGGCTATGATCCCATGCTCTCCGAAGGTTCGCTGAAGCCGCCGATCTTCCTCACCTCGACCTTCGCGTTCGAAAGCGCGGCCGCAGGCAAGCGTTTCTTCGAGCATATCACGGGCAAGCGCGAAGGCCCCGCCGACGGCCTCGTCTATTCGCGCTTCAACGGCCCGAACCAGGAAATCCTCGAGGACCGCCTTGCGGTCTGGGACGGCGCCGACGACAGCCTTGTCTTTTCCAGCGGCATGTCGGCGATCGCGACCCTGCTCCTCGCGCTGGTCGGCCAGAATGACGTGATCGTCCATTCGGGCCCGCTCTATGCCGCGACCGAGACCTTGATCGCGCGCATCCTGTCGCGCTTCGGCGTCAGCTTCGTCGACTTCCCTGCGGGCGCGACGCGCGAGGAAATCGACGCGATCCTGGCGCGCGCGCAGGCGCTCGCCGACGAAAAGGGCGGCAAGGTCGCGCTCGTCTATCTCGAGAGCCCGGCGAACCCGACCAACGCGCTTGTCGATGTCGAGGCGGTCCGCGCCGCGCGCGACGCCGCTTTCCCGGGCGAGCAAAAACCCGCGATCGCGATCGACAACACCTTCCTCGGCCCGCTGTGGCAAAAGCCGCTGAACCAGGGCGCCGAACTTGTCGTCTATAGCCTCACCAAATATGCCGGCGGCCATTCGGATCTCGTCGCGGGCGGCGTGTCGGGCGACCAGCATCTGCTCAACCTGATCCGCCCGATGCGCAACACGATCGGTACGATCTGCGACCCCAACACCGCGTGGATGCTGCTTCGCAGCCTCGAAACGCTCGAACTGCGCATGAGCCGCGCGGGCGAAAATGCGCTGAAGGTCTGCACTTTCCTCCGCGATCATCCGAAGGTCGAAGGGCTCGGCTATCTCGGCTTCATCAGCGATCCGCGCCAGAAGGATATTTTCGATCGCCACTGCACGGGCGCCGGATCGACCTTCTCGCTCTTCATCAAGGGGGGCGAGGAAGAAAGCTTCCGCTTCCTCGATGCGCTGAAGATCGCCAAGCTCGCGGTCAGCCTCGGCGGCACCGAGACGCTGGCGAGCCATCCGGCGGCGATGACGCATTTGTCGGTCCCCGAAGAACGCAAGAAGGCGCTCGGCATCACCGACAACCTCGTGCGCGTATCGATCGGCATCGAAGACCCCGACGATCTGATCGCCGACTTCGCGCAGGCGCTCGACGCGGTCTAACGACCGCGGCGCGCGCGCCAGTCGACGACCTGCCACCCCATTTGCGGCGCGAGCTTCCTCAGCCCGCGCGAGGGCGTCGTTGCGACCGCCTCGTCGGCGAAATGCAGCATCGGATGGTCGGAGACATGGTCCGAATAGGCCCGGATATGCGCGCTGTCGCGCGTAATATCATTCGCTGCCATCCAGCCGTCGATCCGCGCGAACTTCGCCTCGCCATAACAATTGTCGCCGGCGAGGCGCGCATGGATGTGATCGGCACCGTCGGGTTCGTCGAGCTGCGTCGCGAGGACATCGTCCATGCCGAGCCGCTCGGCGATCGCATCGACATAGAGGTGGAAGGACGCGGTCGCGAGGAGCAGCCGATACCCTGCCTCGCGGTCGGCAGCGATCTGTTCGAGCGCGGCGGGATGCAGCCCGCGCGCGACCACCTTGTCGGCGTAGCTTTCGGCCAGCGGCGCGATTTCGGTCCGGCGAAAGCGTTTGCCGACGAGGAGCCTGAGGTTGATCGCCTTCAGCCGCGACCGGTCGATCAGGCGCAGCGAATAAGCCGCGCCGGCAAGCCCGACGAGCGGCAAAAGCAGCAATCGCCATTGCTGGCGCCGCCGCGCAACATGAATGAGGAAACCGCTGTAAGTCCCTGAACGCGTTATCGTCCGGTCCATGTCGTACATGGCAACGCGATGCGCATAGTCGGGGATCGTCGTGGTGAGCGGCTCTTCCATCCCCCACCCATAGTGTGACCGCGCGACGTGGCCAAGACCCGCGATGCCAGCCATGGATTCGCTTGCCGTCACGGGGCAAATAATACAATGTCCTCCGCACGATGGTGGCCCGGGCGGATTTCGAACACAGCGACGGCGCCGATGGCGCCGAAGTTCGCTTCACGGGCCGTCTGACGCTCGCGCGTCTCGGCGATGTCCCCGCGCGGCTCGACGCGCTCGGCCCGATCGCGACGCTCGACCTCTCGGCGCTCGAACGCATCGACACGGTGGGCGCGTGGATCGTGACGCGCACCGTCAACGAACATGGCGCGCAGGTCGTTGGCGCGACCGAGGAAGCGCAGCGCCTGCTCGACGCGCTGGCGAGCGACAAGAGCGAATATCGCGTCCACCGCGACCGCCGCCCGATGTGGACACGCATGCTCGAGCAGGTGGGCACCGCCAGCGTCGCCATCTGGCACGAACTGATCGGTATCGTGGGCTTTTTCGGCGCGATGATCGTCGCGCTCGGCATCCAGATTCGCGCGCGACGCCGCCTCCGCTGGAACGCGGTCGTCACGCGCTTTCAGGCGGTCGGCGTCGACGCGCTCCCGATCATCGGCCTGATGAGTTTCCTGATCGGGATCGTCATCGCGCAGCAGGGCGCGGTCCAGCTCGAACAATTCGGACTCGAGGTGTTCACGATCAACCTCGTCGGCCGCGCCTCGATCCGCGAACTCGGCTTGCTGATGACCGCAATCATGGTCGCGGGCCGATCGGGGTCGGCCTTTGCGGCGCAGATCGGCACGATGAAGCTGACCGAAGAGGTCGATGCGATGCGCACGATCGGCGTGTCGCCCATGGAGGCGATCGTGCTGCCGCGCGTCGCCGCGTCGACGATCACGATGCCTTTGCTCGGCTTTTACGCCAGCCTGTGCGCGATCGCCGGCGGCGGCGTCTTCTGCTGGATCGGGCTCGATATGCCGCCGCTCACCTATATCCAGCGCTTACGCGAGATCATCCCGATGACCGATTTCTGGATCATGCTGATCAAGGCGCCGGTGTTCGGCATATTGATCGGCGTGACCGGATGTTACGAAGGCATGCAGGTTCGCCAGAATGCCGAAGAAGTCGGCAAGCGCACGACGTCGGCGGTGGTCGCCGCGATCTTCCTGGTCATCGTCCTCGATGCGATGTTCGCCGTCTTCTTCTCTTCGCTGGGATGGAATTGATGAGCGAAGAGATCGAACAGGAAATCAAGGAAGAGCTGGCGGCCGCCGACGCGGTGCGCCCCGAAAAATTCGACGAGGCGATTTGCATTCGCGGCCTTCGCAACCAGTTCGGCGACGCGGTGATCCACGACGGCCTCGACCTCACCGTCCGCTCGGGCGAGATCCTTGGCGTCGTCGGCGGATCGGGGACCGGGAAATCCGTGCTGATGCGCTCGATCATCGGGCTCCAGACGCCCGCCGCGGGCGAAATCGAGGTCTATGGCAAGACGCTCGACACCATCGCCGACGAAGAGGAATCGCGCGACCTGCGCCGGCGCTGGGGGGTGATGTTCCAGGGCGGCGCGCTCTTCTCGACCCTCAGCGTCGCCGAGAATATCCAGGTCCCCTTGCGCGAATATTATCCGCGGCTCGACCAGCGCCTGCTCGACGAAATCGCGGCGTACAAGGTCCAGATGGTCGGCCTGCCCTCCGACGCGGGCCCCAAATATCCCGCCGAGCTGTCGGGCGGCATGGTCAAGCGTGCCGGTCTTGCGCGCGCGCTCGCGCTCGACCCCGCGCTGCTCTTTCTCGACGAACCGACCGCGGGGCTGGATCCGATCGGCGCCGCGAAGTTCGACGAGCTCCTGCGCGGCCTCGCCGATACGATGGGGCTGACCGTTTTCCTGATCACGCACGACCTCGATACGCTCTATGCCACGTGCGACCGCGTCGCGGTGCTCGCCGAAAAGAAGGTGATCGCGGTCGGCACCATCCCCGAATTGCTTGCCACCGAGCATCCGTGGATACAGGATTATTTCAACGGACCCCGCGGGCGCGCGGCTGCAAACTGCAATATCGCGCTGGAGCGGCAGGATAGGAAAAGCTGATGGAAACACGGTCGAACAATGTGCTCGTCGGCGCTTTCGTCCTCTTCTTCACCGCGGCGCTCGCCTTTTTCGTAGTCTGGCTGGCGAACGACAGCGGCGGCGAGAAGCGCGAATATGACATCTTCTTCAAACAGTCGGTCGACGGGCTGAACAAGGGCGCGCAGGTGCAATTTTCGGGCGTGCCGTCGGGGCAGGTCCGCGAGATCGCGCTGTGGCCCGACGACCCGCAATTCGTGCGCGTGCGCATCGAGGTCAACGAAGGCGTCCCCGTGCTGCAGGGCACGACCGCGGCGCTCGAGGGCGTCGGCTTCACCGGCGTTTCGCAAATCTCGCTCGACGGCGCGGTCAAGGGGGCGCCGCCGATCGCCGACAAGGGGCCCGCAGGCAAGCCGGTCATCCCGACGCGAGTCGGCGGTCTGGGCGAACTGCTCAACACCGCACCGCAATTGCTCCAGCGCCTGTCCACCCTGACCGAGCGGCTCGCCGAACTCGCCGACGATGAAAATCAGGCCAGCCTTCGCGGTATCCTCAACAATGTCGAGGCATCGACCGCGATCCTCGCGCGCAACGGCCCGGCGCTCGAACGCGCGCTCGCCGACACGCGCATCGCGATCCAGCAGACGGGCAATGCCGCCGAACAGATCGGTAACCTCGCCGCATCGGCGCAAGGCACGATCGACCGCAATGTCGACCCGGCGATGGCGAATCTGCGCGATACGCTGAAGTCCGCGAATGCGTCAATGGCAACGCTGGAGTCGGCGATTTCCGACGCACGGCCGGGTCTCAAGACCTTCAGCGAAACGACGATCCCCGAAGCCAATGCGCTGATCCGCGACCTGCGCCGCACCTCCGCCTCGCTATCCAGCCTGACCGACAAGCTCGACCAGCAGGGTGCCGGCGCCGTGCTCGGCGGCAGCCAGCTGCCCGATTACAAGAAATGAGGACCCACGCCATGATCCGCCGCCTCCGTGCCCCGCTGCTCGCCGCTGCCGCCGCCGTTTCGCTGTCGGCGTGCATCGGCCTCGGCGGCAAGACCCCGCCCTTCCTGCTGACGCTCGACGCCGACGCGGCTCCCCCGGCCGGGGGAGCGCGCACCGCCGCCGAAGCCGCGACGCTGACGATCCTGATTCCTACCGCGCCGCAAAAGCTGCGCACGACGCGCATCCCGGTGCAGCAGGACGAGGCGAGCGTCGCTTATGTCAAGGATGCGCAATGGGTCGAGGCACCTTCGCGCCTGTTCCAGCGGCTCGTGTCCGAGACCGTGTCGGCGCGGACGTCGCGCGTCGTGCTCGACGAGGGACAATATCTGACGGCGCCGGGCGAGCAGCTCGCGGGCCAGCTGATGGAATTCGGCGTCGATGCGCGCACGAACGAGGCGGTCGTGGTCTATCAGGCGATGCTGGTGGCAGCAGGCGGCAAGACCGTAACCCAACGCCGGTTCGAGGCGCGCGAGGCGATCGGCGGCAAGGTCGAGGCGAAACCCGTCGGCGAAGCGCTGACCCGCGCCGCGAACAAGGTCGCAAGCGACGTGACCGGCTGGCTGGGCGGCTGAACCCGCCCCTCGGCGCAGTTGCCATTTCGGCCGGAGCCGCTTAAGGGCCGCGGCACATCACCCATCGATGCGCCGCCTCTTCCGGGTTTCCGGCCGCGCACTTCCTTTCGAGCCCGCCGACTTGAAAGGACCGTCTTATGGCGTGGGTCATCCTCGCGATCGCCGTCGTTACCGAAATCATCTGGGCGCTGAGCCTGAAATGGGCTGCGACGATCGGCACATGGCAAGCCTCGATCGTGCCCGTGTCGCTCAGCTTCCTCAACATGGCGCTGCTCGCCTTCGCGATGCGCGGCATCTCGGCCGGCACCGCCTATGCGATATGGACCGGGCTCGGCGCGGTCGGGGTGATCATCGGCGGCATCTTCTGGTTCGGCGAGAAGGTAAACGCCGTCCAGGTCGGCTTCATGGCGCTGATCGTGATCGGCGTCGCCGGGACCAAGCTGTTCTCGACGACCTGAGGCGCCTTACCCGAGCAGGCTCTTCGACGCCTGCTCGGTGACGTCGCGCGACAGGCCGGGCTGCGCGAGGATGCGCGCCAGTTCGGCTTTCATCATCGCGGCGCGCGCCTCGTCGAACCGTTTCCAGCGGCCGAGCGGCGGGGTCATCTTCGCCGCCGTCTGCGGGTTCTTTGGATCCAGCGCGATGACAAGGTCGGCGATCAGCCGGTAGCCCGCGCCGTCGGCGCGGTGGAACGCCGCCTGATTGCCCGTCAGTGCGCCATAGAGCGAACGCACGCGGTTGGGGTTCGCGAGCGTGAAGTCGGCGTGCTCCGCCAGTTCCTTCACCGCATCGGCGGTATCGGGGCGCAGCGACCAGGCCTGCACCTGGAACCATTTGTCGAGCACGAGCGGATTGTCGCGATAACGCTGGTAAAAAATGTCGAGCGCGGCCACGCGCTCGTCGCTGTCGCCGTGCGCAAGCGTCGCCAGCGCGGCCTGCCGTTCGGTCATCCCGTCGGCGTCGGAGAAGATGCGGAATGCCAGCGCGGGCGCGTCGTCCGCCCCGGTTGCCGCGAGATAGGCGAGCGCGACGCCGCGCAGGCGGCGGCCGCCTTTTGCGCCCCGCGACAGATCGGTCGCGGGCGGCGCGTGCCCGGAAAGGATCGAACGCCACTCGGTGTCGAGCGCGGCGCCGATCGCCGCTTGCAGCGCGAGCCGTTCGCGCCGGATCGCGTCGGGGTCGACGGTGACCATCTGGTCGCCGATAAAGGCTTCGCTCGGCAGCAAAACCGCCTCGGCGACGAAAGCCGGGTCGCTGTCGCGGCCCGCGAGCGTCTGCGCCACCGCTTCGATCACCGCGCCATTGTCGGCTGTCTTTCCGGCAACCGCAGCGACGAGCGTGTCGAGCATCAGCTGTTGCAGCGCTTCATAACGCGCGAAAGGATCGTCATCGTGCGCGGCGAGCCAGGCGAGTTCGCCCTCCTCGCGCGCGAAATCGACGATCACCGGCGCCGAAAAGCCGCGATTGATCGAAAGCATCGGGCGGCTGCGATAATGACCGAGCGGCACCGCCATTTCGGCGCCGTCCAGCAGCACGAGCTGCTCGGCCTCTTCGCCATGGCCGCCGTCAAGGTCATAGGCCTTGATGCGCAGCGGGATCAGCATCGGCGCCTTGTCGGGCTGGCCCGGCGTCGGCGGGACGGCTTGCGTCAGGTGCAGCGTTCGCGCACCCGTCGCCGCGTCGGTGTCGATCCGCGCGGTGATGCGCGGCGTGCCCGCCTGACCGTACCAGAGGCGGAACTGCGTCAGGTCGATGCCCGCGCCGTCCTCGATCGCGCGCACAAAATCCTCGCACGTCGCCGCCTCGCCATCGTGGCGATCGAAATAGAGGTCGGTGCCTTTGCGAAAACGGTCGGGGCCGACCATCGTCGCCATCATGCGGATGATCTCGGCGCCCTTGTTATAAATGGTCGCGGTATAGAAGTTCGAGATTTCCTGGAAACTGTCGGGGCGGATCGGATGCGCGAGCGGCCCCGCATCCTCCGGGAACTGCGCGGCGCGAAGCAGGCGGACATCCTCGATCCGCTTGACCGGGGGCGAGCCCATGTCGGCGGAGAAATTTTGGTCGCGAAAGACCGTGAAGCCTTCCTTCAGGCTGAGCTGGAACCAGTCGCGGCAGGTCACGCGATTGCCCGACCAGTTATGGAAATATTCGTGCGCGACGACGCCTTCGACCCCGTCATAATCGACGTCGGTCGCGGTGTCGGGGTCGGCGAGGATATAGCGGGTGTTGAAGACGTTGAGCCCCTTATTCTCCATCGCCCCCATGTTGAAATCGCTGACCGCGACGATGTTGAACAGGTCGAGGTCATATTCGCGGCCATAGACGCGCTCGTCCCACGCCATGCTGTCCTTCAGTGCCTGCATCGCGTGGCCGGTACGCGCTTCGTCGCCGCCCCGGACCCAGATGCCCAGTTCGACCTCGCGCCCCGACATCGTCGTAAAGCTGTCCTTGTTGACGACGAGGTCGCCGGCGACGAGCGCGAACAGATAGGAAGGCTTGGGCCAGGGGTCTTCCCACAGCGCCCAGTGCGTGCCGCCCGCTCCTTGGCCCTGCTCGATACAATTGCCGTTCGACAACAGGATCGGGAACTGCGCCTTGTCGCCTTCCATACGCACCTTGTAGCGGCTCAGCACGTCGGGCCGGTCGGGGTGGAAGGTGATGCGACGGAATCCCTCGGCCTCGCACTGCGTGCACAGCATGCCGTTCGACGCGTAAAGGCCCATCAATTGCGTGTTCGTCGCCGGGTTGACGACCGTATCGACCTCGACCGTCGCCGCGGTTCGCTCGCCGAGGTCGACGATCAGGTCGCCGCCGCCCATGCGCCAATCATTCCACACCTCGCCATCGACGCGCACCGCCGCCGGGGTGATCCCGTCACCGCGTAGCGTCAACACCGCCGGCGCATCGGCATCGCGCACCACCGACAGCACCGCACCGACCCTGGTTTCATCGACCCCCAGCGCGAAATCGAGCGCGATGTCGGGAACCTGCCACTCGGGCGGGCGATAATCGCCGCGATGGATGGTGACGGGAACGGCGGGCGTGGAAGAGGCGTCGGTCATGCGATCGATCTAGGCACAGCGCCCTCGACACGCAATAAGGCGCGCGATGGGACAGATGCTGATTTTCGGAACGGGCTATGCGGCGAGCCATCTCGCCGACCGGCTGCGCGCGCGCGGCTGGGAGGTCGCGGGAACGACACGGGACGGGCGCGCGGGCAGTATCGCCTTTGCCGACGATGTCGCGGTGCTCGCGGCGCTACGCGGCGCCACGCATATCCTGTCGTCGGTGCCGCCCGCCGACGGCGCCGATCCGGTGCTCGCGCGCTACGGCGAAGCGATCGCTCTCGCCCCGGCCACATGGACAGGCTATCTCTCTTCGACCGGCGTCTATGGCGACACAGCGGGCGCGTGGGTCGACGAAAGCGCGCCCGTCAAAGGCCGCCGTCCCGACCGCAACGCCGCCGATGCGGCATGGGGAAGCCTGCGCGGCGATATTCGCATCTTCCGCCTCCCCGGCATCTATGGCCCGGGCCGCTCGATCCTCGAGCGCATAGCCGAGGGCCGCGCGCACAGGACCGACCTGCCCGCGCAGGTTTTCAGCCGCGTCCATGTCGATGACATCGCGGGCGGCGTCATCGCCTCGTTCCGGGGTCCGGCAGGGGTCTATAATCTCGCCGACGACGAACCCTGCCACCAGAACCGCCTCGTCGAATGGGGCTGCGCGATGCTCGGCGCGCCGCTGCCGCCACTCCAGTCGCTCGACGAGGCCGGCCTGTCGCCCGCCGCGCGCGCCTTCTATGCCGAGAACCGCCGCGTCGCGAACGGCAAGGCGAAACGCCTGCTCGGCTGGAACCCGCGCTATCCGAGCTTTCGCGAAGGTCTAGCGGCGAGCGCCTAGATCAGCACGTCGACGGTGTGGATCAGCACGCCGACGAGGCCGCCGACCAAAGTCCCATTGATGCGGATATATTGCAGATCGTCGCCGACCGCATTTTCCAGCCGGTCGGTGATCGTCTTCGCATCCCAGCCGCGGATCGTATCCGAGACGAGCTTGAGCGCCGTCTCGCCATAGCTGTCGACCATGCCGACGACCGCACGGCGCGCATAGCGGTTGAGCGTGCGCTTGATCCCCGCATCCTCGCCGAGCATCGCACCGAACTGGGTGACGAGTTCGCCGATCCGCCCCGCGAGCATCGTATCGGGGTTGCGCGCGGCCTTCAGCAGCGCGGTGCGCCCCTGTTCCCACAATCCGTCGAGCCAGCGCTTCACCGCCTTGTTCTCGAGCAGTTCGTCGCGAACCTTGGCTACCTTCGCCTTCACCTCGGGATCGTGCTGAAGGTCGAGCGCCATCTTGGCGAGCCCTTCCTCGACGCGGATGCGCAAGGGGTGCGTCTCGTCGACCGCCATTTCGCTGAGCAGCTTCGACAGCCCCGCGACGATGCGATTCGAAATGCTTTCGTCGAGCCCGGTGAAGCGCACGATCGCGTTGCTATTGTCGTGCACCATCTGGTGGATCAGATGCTCGTTGAGTTCGAGCGTCTTCGATCCCCATTTGACCATCGCATCCAGAAGAGGCTGGTGCCGCCCCTCGGCGAGCGCCGCTTGCAGCGCCTGTCCGAGCAAGGGCGCGACGTCGAGCTCGCGCAAGCGGTCGGCGATCGCCGACTTGACCATGCCGCCGAGGCGTTGCTGGTCGAGCGCGCCGAGCCCGTCGGCGATGATCCGCGACGCGCCGAGCCGCAGCCGCCCGCCGCCCTCGCCGGGTTCGGAGAGGAATTTGCCGACCGCACCCGCGACGTCGACCGTCTGCATCTTGCGCGCGATCAGGCGCGGCAGCAGGAAGTTGGTGAGCAGGAAGCGCGCGAGCGTGTCGCCGATGCGGTTCTTGTTGCGCGGGACGATGGCCGTATGGGGAATGGGCAGCCCCATCGGGTGGCGAAACAGCGCGGTCACCGCAAACCAGTCGGCGAGCCCGCCGACCATTGCCGCCTCGGCAAAGGCGCGAACGAAACCGATCGCCGGATGGACGTCCTGAAAATATTTGGCGCCGATGAAGACAAACGCCATGACGACGAGCAGACCCGTCGCGACGACGCGGATATTCGACCCTTTCGCCGGAATGGCGACGCCAATCGGGCGGTGAAGCGTACGGTCCGTCATGCACACCAAATGGCGAAATGCCGCAAAGGTTGCAACCGGCGCAGTGGCTTACCGCGCCGGCCGATCCCCTTTACTCCGCCGGTTCGGGCACGGGCGCCCCGTGCGGCTTGCTATCGTCGCCCTTCTTGTAGGTAAGCAGGTTACGCGAGAAGAAGCGGCCGAGGCGCTTTTCGATGCTGTCGGCGAGGCTGAAGCCTGCGGGGACGATCAGCAAGGTCAGCAGCGTCGACAGGATCAGGCCGCCGATCACGACCACGCCCATCGGTGCGCGCCACGCCCCGTCGCCCGACAGCGAGATCGCCGTCGGCACCATGCCCGCGACCATCGCGACGGTCGTCATCACGATCGGCTGCGCGCGCTTGCGCCCGGCGTCGAGCAGCGCCTCCATCTTGGCGACGCCATGGTCCATCTCCTCGATCGCGAAATCGACGAGCAGGATCGAGTTCTTCGCCACGATGCCGAGCAACATCAGGAGGCCGATATAGACGGGCATCGAGATTTCCATGCCGGTGACCGCGAGGCCGAGCAGGCCGCCGAGCGGCGCGAGCAGCAGCGACGACATGTTGACGAGCGGCGACAGGAAGCGGCGGTAAAGGAGCACCAGCGTCGAGAAGACGAGCATCAGCCCCGACACGACCGCGATCATGAAGTTGGTGATCAGCTCGGCCTGCCACTTGGCGTCGCCCTGGATGACCTTGCGGATACCCTGCGGCATATTCTTGACCGCGGGCAGCGCATCGATCTTTTTCTGCGCTTCGCCCGTAACGAGTCCGGGAGCGAGGTCGGCACCGATCACGATGCGCCGCGTCTGGTTATAGCGGCGAAGCTCGGTCGGCCCGGCGCCGAAGCCGATTTCGGCGACCGATTTCAGCGGCACCGTGGTCCCGCGCGAGGTCGGCACCGGCAGGTTCTCGATCGTCGCGAGGCTGCGGCGCGAATCTTCGGACAGCAGCACGCGGATCGGGATCTGGCGATCCGAGAGCGAGAATTTCGCCGCATTCTGATCAATGTCGCCCAAAGTCGCGATACGGATCGTCTGGCTGAGCGATGCGGTCGTCACGCCGAGTTCGGCGGCAAGGTCCATCCGCGGGTTGACGATGATTTCGGGGCGCGGAATGTCGCCCTCGATCCGCGGCGCGCGCAGTTCCTTCACCCCGCCCATCTGCTCGACGATCAGGCGCGCGTGCTTTTCGAGCGCGACCGGGTCGTCGCCGCCGATGACCATGGTGATATCGCGGCCCGAAAAGCCGCCCGACTGGCTCTGGAACGACACGCGCGCATCGGGGATGGCGGCCAGCTTCGGTTGCAGGCTGCGCTCCCATTCGACACTGCTCATCGGCCGCTCTTTCTTGAGCGTGATGAAGGCGTTTCCGCCACCGACATTGACGTCGTAGAATGCCGTTTCGACGACCGGGCTGTTGTCGAGGATCGCGCCGATCTGCCGGACGATTTCCTCGCTCTGCGCCAGCGTCGAACCCGGCGGCAGCTCATAACGCACCTGGCTGTAATCGCTGTTGATCGTCGGCTGGAACTGCTGCGGCAGGACCATGAACAAGAGGATGCTCGACGCGAAGGCGAGGAAACCGATGCCGACAATCCACACGCGGTGGTCGAACAGGCGGGCGTAGGCGCGCTGCACCATGAACTTTGCCCAATGCGTGTACGCCCACTGGCGCATGCCCAGCACATGCGCGAGCGCGCCGAGGAGGATCGCGACAAGGCTTGCCCCGAGGAAAACGAAGAGCGCGGTGAACGGCGTCTGCAGCAGGAAGTAGAGCGCCGGATTGGGGCCGTCCTGCCCCGCCGGGACCGGCTGGAAATAGTTGTAGATGGCAAACAGGACGTAGAGGCCCGCGAGCACGAGGGGCACGCCCAGATAGGCCAGCTTCGTCGTCGCCTCCTCGTAACGCGCGCGCACGGCCCGATGCTTCGTGCTGTCGAGCGTCCACGCGAGTACCTTTTCGTACCGGTCGACCCACGGTCCCGACGCATGGTCCTGCTCGCCCTGCGCCGACAGGAAATAGGCGGCGATCATTGGCGTAATCATACGCGCGACCGCGAGGCTGACGAGCACCGCAAAGACGACGGTCATCCCGAACTGGATGAAGAACTGGCCCGACACGCCCGGCATCAGCGCGACGGGGAGGAAGACCGCGACGATCGACATCGTCGTGGCGACGACCGCGAGGCCGATTTCGTCGGCGGCGTCGATCGAAGCCTGATAGGCGGTCTTGCCCATGCGCATATGTCTGACGATATTCTCGATCTCGACGATCGCATCGTCGACGAGCACGCCTGCAACGAGGCTGAGCGCGAGCAGCGACAGGCTGTTCAGCGAGAAACCCATCAAGTCCATGAACCAGAAGGTCGGGATCGCCGACAGCGGGATCGCCAGCGCACTGATCAGCGTCGCGCGCCAGTCGCGCAGGAACAGGAAGACGACGACGACGGCGAGCACCGCGCCCTCGATCATCGCGAGCATCGAGCTGCGATATTGTTCCTTGGTATATTCGGTGCGCGTGAAGAGGATCTTGAAGTCGACCTTGGGGTTGTTCTTCTTGATCTCGGCGAGCTTCTTCATCGTCTCGTCGTGGATCGTGACGTCCGACGCGCCCTTGGCCTTCTCGATCGAGAAGCTGAGCACCTGCCGCCCCTTGATCTTCGCAAGGTTGCGCTGTTCGGCATAGCCGTCGGTCACCTTCGCGATATCCGACAGGCGAATGGTGCGGCCGTTGCCGATCGACAGGCGCGTTTCGCCGAGCTGGAACGCGTTGGCGGCGTTGCCGAGCACGCGCACCGCTTGCTCGGACCCGGCGATTTCGGTGCGCCCGCCCGCGGCGTTGACGTTCGTCTGGCGCAGCTGCTGGTTCACCTGGCTGGCGGTCAGGCCATAGCTTTGCATCCGTGCCGGATCGAGGATCACGCGGATTTCGCGGTCGACGCCGCCCGAGCGGCGCACCTGGCTCATGCCGGGGATCGAGAGCAATTCCTTGGCGACGCTGTTGTCGACGAACCACGACAATTGTTCGAGCGTCATGTCCGACGCCTCGACCGCGAAATAGGTGATCGGGCCGCCCGCGATGTCGACGCGCACGACCTGCGGTTCGAGAATACCGTCGGGCAGGTCGCTGCGGATCTGCGAAATCGCCTGGTTCACGTCGTTATAGGCGCGGTCGATCGGGGTGCCGATCGCGAACTGCACCATCGTGCGGCTGTTGCCTTCGCCGACATAGGACGACATTTCGTCGACGCCGCTGACCCCGCGCACCGCCGCCTCGACGCGCTGGGTCACCTGCGTTTCAAGCTCCGACGGCGCCGCGCCGGGCTGCGCGACGATCACCTGCACCGCCGGGAATTCGATGTCCGGATTGTCGTTGACGTCCATCCGGTTGAAGCTGACGATACCCGCCAGCAACAGCAGCACGAACATGACGATCGGCGGCACCGGATTGCGGATGCACCAGGCGGAGATGTTGCGGAAGCTCATGATTCAGACGCCTTTGTGCGAGACCGGCCCGGATTGCCTTATTGCGACGATTTCTGGACCACCGGCTTCACCTTGTCGCCGGGGTTGAGGAAGGCGCCGGCGAGCACGACGACGCGTTCGGTGCCGTCGAGCCCCGACGCGATCGACACGCCATCGTCGGTCACGGTACCGACCTTGACCAGTCGGCGCTGGATCTGGTTCTTGTTGTCGACGATCAGCACGAAATTGCCTTCGGGACCGCTCTGCACCGCGCTTTCGGGAAGCATCGGCGCCTGCTCGGTGCCCGCGACGAGGCGCGCGTCGGCGAAGCCGCCGGGACGGAGCGCCGCGCTGTACGGAAGCGCGATGCGCACCATGCCCTGCCGCGTGTCGGGATTGACCACCGGCGACACCTGCCACACCGGCCCCGTGATCTGCACATTGGTGCCGACGGGGTTCACCGTCGCGCGCGTGCCGACGCGGACGCGCTGCAAATCGGCCTCCGCCATCTGCGCCATCATTTCCATCTCGCCGCCGCGCGCCATGCGGAACAGCACGCCGCTGCCCGCACCGACGATCTGGCCGGTCTCGACCTGGCGCGTCAGCACCAGGCCCGCCGCCGGGGCGACGATGTTGAGGCGGCCGTTGCGCGCCTGCGCCTCGGCATATTGCGCCTGCGCGACGCGGACGCGCGCATTGGCGGCGTCGCGGGTCGCGCGTTTGCGGTCCATGTCGGCCTTCGAAATGAAGCCGCGGCCGACCAGCGCCTGCGCGCGTTCGAGTTCGGCCTGCGCCAGGTCGGCATCGGCCTGCGCGACGCGGATCGAAGCGGCAAGGCTCGCCGCCTGCTGCGTCTGGACCGAGCGGTCGATGATCGCGAGCGGCTGGCCGGCGTTGACCCACTGGCCGGGCTCGACGAGCACGCGGACGACCTGACCGCCTTCGCCGACGACGCCGACGGGCATTTCACGGCGCGCCGCGATCGTGCCGTTCGTCGAAATCGTCGCTTCGACCGACTGGCGGCCGGGGATGACGACCGTGATGTTGGGAATGCTGGCCGCGCCGGGACCGCCCGCAGCGCCCTCGCCGCCGGCTGCGCCGCCCTTGCTCGAGCTGAAGGCGTACCATGTCGCCGCGAGCGCAAGCGCGATCAGCACCAGCGCGACGATCAGCCGTGTCCGGTTCCGGCGGCTGTCCGCCTCTTCATAATAGCTCTGCGTGCCCGCCAGGCTGTCCATCGAATCCACTTTCCGCTCGTAGTTCACGCCGATTCCCTCCCTGACTTGCGCGGCTTCCGGTACGGCAGGCACGGCAGCGCCCATCCCCCTTCACCCCGCGCGACAGGATCGATCCTGCACGAGGTGTATTACCTAATTAAATCACCACTGGCAAGAGGCGAAACTTCGCCCTCTCCCCGCGCCCCGGACGGCGGGCCATAGGCGTATCTGCGTGCGATTTCCAGTGGTTACGGACATGAAAAAGGGCGGCGCGCCCCGGGGGGCGGCCACCCTCTTGTCTTGGCGCCGGTCGCGAAGGAACCGGCTGTCAGTTAGCGGCGGTCAGCGAACGCGCCCGCGCCGGACGAGGTTGACGATCCCGAGCAGAAGCACCGCACCGATGAACGCGGTCAGGAGGGTCATCGGGTCGAATGCATCGCCGCGCAAATGGCCTCCGCCAAGAAAGCGGCCAAACAGGAAGCGGCCGAGGATCGAACCGATACAGCCGACGATGATGTTGAGGAAGATACCTTGCTGCGCATCGGTGCGCATGACGATGCTCGCCAACCAGCCGATAACGCCGCCCATGATGATTGCGATAATGAAATCCATGACATTGACCCCCTACGATCGTTGTTGGCGCCTGACCCTGCAGGCATCACATTGGTAACTCAAATATTTGATATCGCCTAGCGGAATGGCGGCGGTGCCACGACGCCTCGCCGCCGCCCGGTTCAGCGGACGCTGCCGCGCCGGATCAGGTTGATGATGCCCAGCAGCACGACCGCGCCGATAAAGGCCCACAGCAGGCCGACCGGACTGAAGGTATCGAGACTGGCCCCCATGCCGAAAAAGCTGCCGAGGAAATTGCCGAGGAACGCACCCACGATCCCGACGACGACGTTGAGGATAATCCCCTGCTGCGCATCGGTGCGCATGACGATGCTGGCGAGCCAGCCGATGATGCCGCCGACGATCAAAGTGATGATCAAACCCATGATTTTCCCTTCCCTGAAGCGGCCGGGCAAACGCCGACACCCGGCTCCCATGCGAACGTCCGGTCGCGCCCGGACATCGTTTCAACGATGACAGAGGAATGCGGCCAGGGAGCGAAAGGTTCCCGGCCGGCCCGCGCGGGCTCGGCCGGGAAAGTGGGATCGGTTCCTGATCGGGAACGTCTCCGGGTCGCAATTTCGGGATTAAGCAGCCGCGTTTGACGCTGTTGTGACGAAGCGCACAGCCGCGAAAATAAATGGCGGGCGTGGAGGCAGCGGCCGGCGCTGCTGCTACGCGATGCGGAGGTCCCGCCCGGCACGCGAGCGCTCGACAAGGAACGCGCATACGAAATGGGGGCCGGCATCGCTGCCAACCCCCACTATCCGGCTTTGCCCCACGTACCTCGCTCCACCTCATCCCGTTCCGCTTTTCTTGCGATCAGCGGCCCGCAAAACGATGCGTCGCGGCGCACGCCGGAACAATCCGGCGACGGTTTGGTCGGCCCCCTTTCGGGGGCCGGCCGCACCTGGAAAGCCCTTCATCATCTCTTCTTGCGTCCGCCGAAGCGGTCGCTGTCCAAGCGATGGACTGCATTTCCTGTACCCGATCGGGTCCGCATCAACTCGTGGGAATCGCTGCGTTCCGTGACCAGGCTATCGGTCGATTTCCTCGTCAATCCGTCCGTTCTCTTCCGGCTAGTCTTGCAACTACCCTTGATGTCCCGGTGGTTCGTCGTCTCTGTCGTCCGATGATTTGAAGCTGACATGAAGCTTTGGACGCGCCAACAAAAAAGGAGCGAAAAGCCCCCGCGGATCGCCCCCGCTTGTGGATAAGTCCGGCATTAGCAACAAGCGGATTCGCCGCAGCATTTTTGTAACAGCAGTGCAGCATTTTCGGATTCGGTTTCAGGCCGAATCGCGCCCGCCGATCAGCTCCGCGAGTCGCGACTCGGCGTCTGGGCCAAAAAAAAGCGGGACCCGCAGGCCCCGCTCCCTTTTCATAAGGGTCGAAGGACGATCAACCCTTCACGGTCACCTCGACCCGGCGCGCCGCCGAATTGTCGGTGCCCGTCGTCGTCGCTTCGGCCGGCTTTTCCAGCACGACCCGGTCGGCCGCGAAGCCGAGCTTCTCGAGCGCCGCCTTGACACTCTGCGCGCGGTTCTTCGACAGTTCGGCATTGGCCGCCGCATTGCCCGTCGGGTCGTTATAGCCCGAAACCGCCAGCGTCGCGGCCGGATTGGCGTCGAGATAGGCCTTTACCGCCGATGCCGCGGTTGTCAGGTCGTTCGACACCTCCGATTTGCCCGTGTCGAAGTAGACGGTGAGCATCGGCTTGCCCTCGCGGTCCGCCGCGACGACGCCCGCGCCTGCGGGGATCGCCGCCGCAGTGGCCGTGCCGGCCGCGCCGGTTGTGTCGACGGTGCCATCGCCCGGCGCCACACTCTCGCTGATCGCCGTGTCGTCGGTGGCCGGCGCAACCGCGGCGTCCTGTTTCGAACAATAGCGCAGGCCGAAGAAGATCAGCGCGGCGAGGACAAGGGCGAGAAGCAGCCAACCGAGCCAGCCCATGCCGCCGCCGCTATCGCCGCTGCTGCCGATATCGCCGGTGCCGCCCGAATAGGCCTGTTGCGGACTGGCCGCCGCAGGCGCCGGGTCCACGGGCGCGGCGGCCGGTGGAGGTGCAGCGGCCGCCGGCGCCGCCGCGGAAGCCCCGGCGAGGCCCGCCGCAGCGAGCGGTGCGGCGGATGCGCCCGGATCGTCCTTGGGAGCATCGCCGTCCGCGCCGCCAATGGCCGCCATCGCTGCGGCCGCACCGGCGCCGCCGACCGCGCCCGCTGCACCGCCGAACAGCGTGAGCAGGCCGAAATGCCGCGCGAGGAGGTAATAGACGGTGACGCGGTTCTTGGTCCGGTCGCCCTTCATCTGTTCGCCGACATTCGCGATCGCCGCGTCGAGCGTCGCATCGTCGTCGGTCAGTCCCAGCTTCTTCTTGAGGAAATTCTCGCGAACGCGGTCGGTTTCCTTCTTGTCGGTAAAGGAGACAAGCGAGGAATCGCGATTTCGAAGTGCGATGCCCAGATATTTGATGATCGCCGACACCACCGCTTCGTCGGCGTCCGCGACATATTTCCTGACATCCGCCAGCCAATCTTCTGCCATGCGATTATCCTCCTGCCAGACGCAAGAATTCGCCGTCAGACGCTCGCACGGGGGGCGAGACTCGCGCCTTAGGAGGCGGAACTTATATCATTTTCCGCAAATGCAACATCGCGGGGCCGGATAGCGCGACTTATCGCTTGCCGAGGTCGCCCTTGCCCACGGTGCCCGATGCCATCTCCAGCATCCGGTCGAGGCTCTTGCGCGCGGCGAGGCGGAGCCCCTCTTCCATCTCGATCTGCGGCTTCAAATCGCGCAGCGCGATGTAGAGCTTCTCCATCGTGTTGAGCGCCATGTACGGGCAGATGTTGCAGTTGCAGTTACCGTCGGCGCCGGGCGCGCCGATGAAATTCTTCTCGGGCAGCGCGAGCTCCATCTGATGGATGATGTGCGGCTCGGTCGCGACGATCAGCGTGTCGCCGGGGAAGCTTTTCGCAAACTGCAGGATGCCACTGGTCGATCCGACATAGTCGGCATGATCGACGATATGCGGCGGACATTCGGGGTGCGCCGCGACGGGGGCCCCCGGATGCTGGGCCTTCAATTTGATCAGCTCGGTTTCGCTGAACGCTTCGTGCACGATGCACACGCCGGGCCACAGCAGCATCTCGCGCCCGAACTTGCGGTTGAGATAGCCGCCGAGATGGCGGTCGGGACCGAAGATGATCGGCTGGTCCTCGGGGATCTGGCTGATGATCGTCTCGGCGCTCGACGAGGTGACGATGATGTCGGAGAGCGCCTTCACCGCCGCCGAGCAATTGATGTAGGTCAGCGCGATATGGTTCGGATGCGCCTCGCGGAACCGCTTGAACTGTTCGGGCGGGCAACTGTCCTCGAGGCTGCAACCCGCGTCCATGTCGGGCAGGATCACGGTCTTTTCGGGGCTGAGAATCTTTGCAGTCTCGGCCATGAACTTGACGCCGCAAAAGGCGATGACGTCGGCGTCGGTGTCGGCCGCCTTGCGCGACAGTTCGAGCGAATCGCCGACGAAATCGGCCAGATCCTGAATCTCGGGCTTCTGGTAATAATGCGCGAGGATGACGGCGTTGCGTTCCTTGCGCAGGCGCTCGATTTCGGCGCGCAGGTCGAGGCCTGAGAGATTCTCGCGAACGGGAGCAGTCATGGCGTTTCCTTATATGGCTTTTGCCTTGGCGCACCCCCTACACCGCTGCCCGCGGGAGGGCAATTCGGCTATCGACCGGCAAGCTGCTCCGCAAGCGCGATGACAGGGGGCGTCATCGCCAACAGCGATATGGCGACGCGCGTCGCGATGACAACCGCACCGATCGCCCATGTCGCCGGATGCACCGCACCGCGCGTCCGGCGGTCATAGGCCGCGACGATCGCGACGACCGCCAGCTGGCAAAGTGCCACCGCCGGCTCCGCCCATGGCCCCATCAACGGAATCGGAAGCAACCGGCCGAGCGCGGGTTCGAGGATTACGATCGTCGCCCCAATCATCAGCCGCCGGTGCCAGTCGGTCGCGCTGCGCCGCCGGATCGCCCACGCGACCATCGCGCCGAATACCAGCGACTCGGTCACCGTCAGCGCGAGGAAATAGGGCGGCGTGAAAAAGGGCGGAAAGCGGTTCAGTACCAGCGACGCGATGCCGGTGAAAACGCCGAGGCAGGTGATGAAGATCGCGAGCAGCCCGCCGATCCGCCCAAGTTGGCGATGCCGCGCCAGATTGCCCTGCGACACAAGCGTCGGCTGCGCGATCAGCAACGCGAGCCACGCGAGCATCGCGACACCGTGGACATGGACCCAAAAGGGCGCCGCGACCGGATCGACAAAACCCCGCAGCGCGAATTGCAGGAAACCGAAGACGATGAAGATCGCGAGGCCGATCGCCATGCGATGCCAGAAAAGTTCGGCGCGCGCGGCGCCCCCCGCTGTCGTAGCCATGCCCTGTTCCCCTGCCCGACCCGGGCCGAAGAATAGCACCGCACCAAAGATACGGAAGCCGGGTTTTACCCAGTCGGGGCGTCGGCGAAGCGCGCGGTCACCTTGGCTTCGATACCGGCGGCTTTCAACGGCATGGCGAAGCTCTGCTCGACCGCGGTACGCGCCGCACCCTGCGCGAGGCGCATCGGGGTCGCGCCCTTCGCCTGCGCGATCAGCTCCTCCTGCGCGCGCTTGCGATTGGCGGCGTCGAGCGTGCGTTCGGCATCGGTCAGGGTGAGCAGGATTTCGCCATCGCGATACTCGCTGATCGCATCGATATCGATTTCGGGTCCCGCGAGCCGCAGCGGCGGCAAGGTGACGGTGAGCGCATTGGTCGCCGCATCCCAATCGAGGTCCGATTGCCTGAGCTTGCCGAGGTCGAGTTCGTAGCGGACCGTGCCCGGCATGATCAGCGTCTTCTTCGCGCTCAGCCCCATCCGGCTCTGCGTCGAGGTCACCACCGCGACATAGCGCGCGGTGAAGGGAACGAGCACATTCTGTTCCTGGAGGCCCTGCAGGCTCGCGGCGACGACGGTTTCGGGGTCATAGCCCTTTTGCCAGTCCTGCCATGCCGCGACCGCCCACCAGACGGCGACGAGCAGCAACGCCGCGGCGGCGAGCAGGATGAGACGGGGGGCGAGGCGAGCGGGGGAGGCGGTCATGGTGTCGTATAATCCGAACAATCGGGCGCCGGCCGGTCCATTTCATAGCGCGACGTCGCGGGGTTATAGCGCAGCGTGCGTTCATAGCTGCACTCGGGGTCTTTCGCGTGGACGAGGTCCGCTGCCTTGAGTCGCAGTCCGCCATTGTCCTGCGACCGGCGCGCGGTGCGAGGGTAGGCGGTCGCCACCGCGCGATAGGTCAGCGCGGGGAGCTCGCCCGCCTCGGCAGGCCCGGCGGACAGCGTGCCGGTGAAATTATATTCGTCGTGGCACGCCTCGCGCCGATCCTTCATCGCCTGTTCGGAAAAACAGGCGCGGATCATCAGCGAGCTGTCCCACACGACATCGAGCACCTCGTCGCCGACGCGCATGTTCGACGGCGTGGTGTCGAGGCGCAGCAGGCGCAGCCGGCTGCCGTTACCGCCGCCCCCCGAATACATAGCCGTCTGGCTGGTCACGACGCCCATCAGATATTGGCGTGCATCGGCCAGCGCGTCGCCGTGTGGCGCTACGGCGATCAGATAGGGCCAGAGGTCGAGCGACTGGCCGTCGTCGCGGCTGTACGGAAGCGGCAGATCGCGCGCATCGTCGGTCATTGGCGCCGTCAGGACGAGCCCGCCCTCGGCCCCGCCCGCCTTTGCCGGCCCCGGCAGGTCGAGGCACAGGCTTTTGTCGGGAAGGCATTTCCGGTCGCCCTCTCCCGCCACCAGCGCGATGACGACCGGATCGGACGCGGCGGCGGGCTGCGCGGCAGCAATCAAAAGCGCGAGCAGCATCAGGCGAGCGTCCATTCGTCATTCTGCGCCCGAACGGCGCCGCGCGTCTGGAGGTCGATCAGATGCGCGAGCACCGAGCGGCCGGCGGCGCCATTGAGCCGCGGATCCAGCCCCTTGTACATATGCTGCACCATTTCGGGGATGACGCGTGTCCCCTTTTCGAGTTCGCGCAAGATCTGCCGCTCGCGCTGCTTGCGGTGGCCGAGCATCCCGCGCACGAGCTGCCGCGGCTTGGTCACCGCGGGGCCGTGCGCCGGATAATAGACGCGGTCGTCGCGGTCATAGAGTTTCGAAAGGCTGGCCATATAGGCGGCCATGTCACCGTCGGGCGGGCTGACGACGCTGGTCGACCACGCCATGACATGATCGCCGGTGAACAGCGCACCGCTTTCGACGAGCCCGAAGCACAGATGATTCGACGTGTGCCCGGGGGTCGCGACCGCCTCGAGTGTCCAGCCGTCGCCCGCAATCCGCTCGCCGTCGGCGAGGACGCGGTCGGGGGCATAATCGGCATCGAAGGCCGAATCGGCGCGCGGGCCATCGTCGGACAGCGCCAGCGGCGCGCAGCCAATGATCGGGGCGCCAGTCGCTGCTTTCAGCGGCGCGGCGGCGGGCGAATGGTCGCGGTGGGTGTGCGTGCACAGGATCGCGGCGACGCGCTGGCCATCGACGGCGCGCAGGATCGCATCGACATGCCCTGTGCCATTGATGTCGGCGGGGTCGCCGATGCTCAGGCCCGAACCGGTCGGGCCGGGGTCGATCACCGCGACGTCGCTGCCCGCGCCGACGATCCACGTCTGGGTGCCGGTGAAGGTATAAGGCGACGGGTTCGGCGCGAGCACGCGCCGCACCAACGGCTCATGCTGCTCGCAATCGCCGGCGCGGATGCTGTCGGGCCAGGGCTTTTCTTCGCTCATGCCGCCCATGTGGCATCGCAAGGGGCGAAGGAAAAGACATGCGCGTCAAAAAGAGGGGACGTGAAAAAGGGAGCGACGTGCGTCACTCCCTTTCCCCGCCCCTGCCGCCGGCCCCACCGGGGAGCAAAGACCGGCGTCGAAGCTGCTCGGGCTAATCGCCCGATTTCTCTATCTCGGCGATCGCCTTGTCGAGGTCGGCGGCGACCTTGGTGCGCATGTCTTCGGACAGGGTGCGCGCACGTTCGCCTTCGGCGAAAGCTTCGCGCGCCTTCTTGAGCGCCGACAGCCGCGCGGCCTTGGCTTCGGGCCCGTCGCTGCACGCGAACATCATGACGTGGCTGCGCTTGTTGCCGTCGCTTTCGTCGCGGTTGACGATCGGCGCGTTTTGCTTGCTGCCGCATTTGCCCATGACGAACGCCTTGCCGTCCATCGTCCAGGCGCGAACGGGCATGGGCGGCATCGGGGGCATCGGCGGCATCGGGGCCATGGCCGTGCGAAGGCGCTCCCTGCGCTTGGCTTCGAGCTTGTCGGCGATCGCCTCGGCGCGCTTGCCGGTGACTCCCTGTTCCTTGAGCGTCGCGATGACATCGTCGCGCGACAAGCCGCCGTGCGAACGGATCTCGATGCGGCGCATCTTATCCTTCCCGTCGGCGGGAGCGAACATCACCGTGGGCGCCTTGCTTTCGCCTTCGCCGTCGCGGCGGATGACGATGCGGTGCACTTCGCGCTTATTCTTGCCGTCGTCGGCTGTGCTGTCGTCGCTCTGCTCGGTGAAGACCATCACGCCGGGCGCGTCGGGGGCTGCGAGCGCCTCGGGCGGCGGCGGCGCGTCGGGAGCGGGCGGCGGCGCGGGGACATCGGCGGTCTGGGCCCTCGCCACCACGATCCCCGCGGGGACGAGCGTCGCGGTCGCGCCAAGCACCGCGAGCGTCGCGCTGCCGATCAGCAACCGGCCGACCAGCCCGCGCTTTTTCGAAATATCCTGCCTCGTCAACATTGTGAGCCTCTCCTGCAGATTATCGTGGACCGCCATCGGCGCGGCGAGCGACAAGCGCGGCCCGACCGCCGCCTTGACGATCGCGGTCGCATAGCGCGCGGTGCGCTCGCCCCGTTCGTCCTGGTCGGCCATCGTCAGCACGCGCGCATCGCATGCCGCTTCCTGGTCGAACCGGAAGGCGCGGATGGCGCGCCAGGCAAAGGGATTGAACCATTGCGCGGCGAGCAGCACGAGCGCCGCGCTGTTCGCCCACAGATCGCCGTGGCGGTGGTGCGACAGCTCATGATCGATCGCCAGCGCGCGCTCCTCGGCGACATAGCGCGCGAAGAAATCATGCGGCACGGCAACGTAGCGCCGCCACAGCCCGAAAGCGACCGGACCATCGACCGCATCGGACATCACCAGCCGGATCGTGCCGATCGGTTCGAGTTCGACCGCATCGCCCAGCACTTCGCGGCGAAAGCGCTGGTGCGACACGAGCGCGGTGACCAGAACGGCCGCCATTCCCGCCGCCCACAGGGCAAAGAAGACCGGGATCAGCTCGGCGAGCGACCAGAGCGGCTCGGCCGCCGCCGCGGTCACCGCGACCGGCAGTCCTTCGGGCACCATCACGATGGCCTCGGTCGCCGGCGCGGGCATCACGACCACCGGGTCGGCGAAGGGCAAAGGCGGCATCACGAGCCGCAGCGCGGGCACCGCCCACAGGGCATAGGTCAGCCGCGGGCCGAAATGGCGCGCAAAGGGCTTGCGAATGATCAGGACGAGGAGGACGAGGAGGCCCGTGGTGACGAGCGTATCGGCCCATGCCTGAAGCAGCATTGCGGGGCTCATGACTTGAGCCTCTTCAAGAGCGCCTCGATCTCCGCGATGTCGGTGTCGGTCAGCGCCTCGCGGTCGGCGAGATGCGCGATCAGCGGGCTGACGCGGCCGCCGAACAGGCGATCGACGAAGCGCTGCGATTCCTCGCCGACGGCGTCGGCGCGTTCGATCGCGGGGCTATAAAGATAGCGCCGGCCATCGGCTTCGGCGGTGACCGCGCCTTTCTGGACCAGCCGGGCGAGCAGCGTCTTCACCGTCGCCTGCGTCCAGCCGTTGGCCTTGCCGATGCGCGAGGTCAGGTCGGCGGCGGTCTGCGGGGCTTCGTCCCACAGTGCCGACAGCACCTGCATCTCCGACTCGCTTGCTCGTTCTGCCATGCGAACCCCTCCCATTGGCATCGCCTGTCTGCGATACGACTACAGATGTAGTCAATGGGCTGAACGCTTGCTGAACGAAGCTGAACGACAAAGTGTCGGGATTTTTGACACTGCGCGCACCCGGTAAGGAATCGCTAACCAGCGTCTCGCGCCGGAATCCGCGTGGGCGCCAGATTGGCACGGCAATTGTATAGTATCTGATGTTCCCGAGTGTTCCGCTCAATGGAGCGGTGGGGGGCATCAGTCTGGTCCCTGATGCCCCCTGCCCCCACCCGGGAAATCCCCACTTGCCCCCGATGCTGACGGGGGGCGGAGCGGCCGAAAGGCCCCGCCCCCCGGAGGCTTTTTCGTCGATCGCTATCACCAATGGATCGCGCGACCGCTTTCGACCGGTGGCGGACCCATCCATCATCGTCACCCCGGACTTGATCGGGGGTCCACGACGACGATGCTATGGATCCCGGATCAAGTCCGGGATGACGAAAGAGGGTGAACGAACGTCCGCCCCATCCTCGATCCGACAAACAAAAAACCCGCCGGGACGCTCGTCCCGGCGGGTTTTGATTCGATATCGCGCGGCGCTTATTCGGCGCGCGTCGGAACCCCGTCCATCAGCTGGTGCAGTTCGCCGGCTTCCCACATTTCCATCATGATATCGCTGCCGCCGATGAATTCGCCCTTCACGTAAAGCTGGGGGATCGTCGGCCAGTCCGAAAATTCCTTGATGCCCTGCCGGACTTCCATGTCCTGGAGCACGTCGACGGTGTCATATTCGATGCCCAGCCGGTCGAGCATCGCGATCGCGCGCGAGGAAAAGCCGCACTGCGGGAACAGCGGCGTGCCCTTCATGAACAGCAGCACGGGGTTGTCGGCGACCAGCTTGGCAATGCGGTCGTGGGTGGTCGGGTCGGTCATCGTCAGTCTCCGGGCAGGCGCGCCGTCGCGCCGCAAATATATATGGCCCCTATGAAGGGATGGCGGTGGTCAATTGCAAGGCATGAAGTTCGCCGCCCATGCGCCCTCCCAGGGCTGCATAGACCGCCTTGTGCTGCGCAACGCGCGTCATCCCTTGAAAGGAGGCGCTGACGACATGCGCCGCATAATGGTCGTTGTCGCCGGCAAGGTCGGTGATCGTCACCTCGGCATCGGGAAAGGCCCCGACGATCATCGCCCGCAAATCTTCCTCGCGCATACCCATGTGGATCGCCTCAGCCCTGGCTGTCCATGAACTGACGCCGCGCTTCGGCGGTCTTGTCGTTCAGCACCGCGCGGATTTCGGCGTCGCTGATCTCGACCTGCGCCGCGGTCAGGTCGCCCGCGAGCTTGCGGATGACGTCTTCGTCGCCCGCTTCCTCGAAATCGGCCTGCACCACCGCCTTGGCATAAGCGTCGGTTTCCTCGGGGGTCAGCCCCATGCGTTCGGCCGCCCATTCGCCGACCAGCCGGTTGCGGCGCGCGGTGATCCGGAACTGCACCTCCTGGTCGCGTGCGAATTTCGCTTCATGGGCCCGTTCACGATCGTCAAATGCGCTCATCTTGTCCTCACCGGTTAAGCTGTCCCCCGCAGATAGGTGGCCCGCCCCACCGGCGCAAGCCGCCTGTGCGGCAGATCACTTCCCTTTTTCAGACGAAGGGGTTAGGGTCGCGGCCAAGGGAATGGGTCGTACCGCAGCAACAAAGACTGCACCTTGCCGGACATGCGCCGGCACGGGGCCTTTACGCATGTGTTTGGGGGATTTGGTGATGACCGTTCGACGTCCGCATTTTGTGCCGGTTCTGGCGCTGCTGGCTCTTGCCGCGCCCGGAACCGCGCTTGCGCAGGGCACCGACCCAACGCTTCGCGACAGTTTTTCGATCGGCAGCGAGGGCGGCTCGTTGTGCGAGGTGCAGGCGACCGTCCGCGACGGCGTGGTCAAGGGGATGTTCGACCGCGCGTGGACGATCATCTGCCGCGATGCGAGCCAGCCGGTCGGCTATGTCCGCCTGCTCCGCGCCAGCCCCGACGAAGCGCGCGCGCGGATCGAGCAGGGCCGCGCCGGCACCATCAGCTGCGCCGCCGGGGGGACCTGCACCGTCCGGGACAGCAATATCGAGTGGACGACGCGGATCGAGAGCGACGGCAGCAACGTCTATAGCGTCGAGGGTTTCGCCGCCTATGGCGACGCGCTGAATATCGCGCTCGAGTCGGTGCGCCGGCACAAGATCGTCCCCGGGGTCATCAAGGTCGCGACGACATCGGTAGGCGGCAACGACGGCTTTGCCCGCACGCTTGCCGGGGCGATCGACGTCGACAAGGCGCTGGCCGAGGGATATCGCCGCAACCACAGTGGCGACTATGCCGAAGCCGCCGAATTTTTCGAAGCGCTGTCGCGCCGCACGCTCGAGGAACAGGCGGCCGCCGATATCGACCCGACCGAGTTCACGCTGAACCGCGCCCTGCAACGCTCGAACCTCGGCGAATTTGCCGAAGCCGAGCGGCTGTTCGCCGAGGTCGAGGCCGTCCCGACCGGCGATCCCGTGCAGGTCCGCCTGCGCCGCAACTTCCGCGCGATCAACGCGCTGAACCAGCGCGACTATGACGGCGCCGCGAACCTGTTGCGGCAACCCGTCGCCCCGCTGGCGGGCGGCGTGACGGTCGCGGGCGGCGCGGTGACGCTGACCCCCGAAATCGTCGCGGGGGTGAACAGCGGCGCCAACGCCCGCGCAGTCCGCCAGAGCGGCGACCGCGAACGCCTCGCGCCCGCCGAACGCGCGCAGATCATCGATGCGCAGGCGATCCACCTGCTTGGTACCGTCGAACGGCTCCGCGGCAATGCCGAGGCCGCCAAATCGGCGCAATTGAAGGGCTTGTCGGACGCGCTTGCGGTCCGGCAGGGCCGCGTGACCTCGATCATCCGCCTGCGTTCGCAGATGCTCGGCGAACTCGCGCTCGCCGAAGAGGCGCTGGGCGACACGGGCGCGGCCGATGCGCGCTTTCGCGAATCGGTCGATGCGCTCGCGATCGAATATCCCGAAACCAATGCGCTCGCGTCGGCGCGCGCACGTTATGCTGCCTTCCTCACCCGCCAGGGTCAGGACGACAAGGCGATCGCCATCTATCGCGAGGTCGTGACCGCGCTTGCGGGATCGCAGCGTTCGACCACCGGCATGGCCAATATGATGGCGCCCTATTACCGGCTGCTCGCTAGCCGGTCGGCGACCGACGCGACCGCCGCGGGCGAATTTTTCGTTGCCAGCCAGCTTCAGGTTCGTCCCGGCGTCGCCGACACGCAGGCGGTGCTGGCGCGCGAATTGTCGAGCGGCAGCGACGACGGCGCGCGCCTGTTCCGCCAGGCGACGACGCTGAACCGCGACATCGAACGCGCGCGGATCGAGGATGCACGCCTTTCGCAGCTTCCCGAATCGCCCGAGATCAACGCGCTGCGCGCCGACATCAAGACCCAGCTCGACAATCTGGCGTTCCAGCAGGCCGAAACCGTCGTGGCGCTGTCGGCCTTCCCGCAATATCGCGTCGTCGCACAGGGCAAACTCGACCTTCCCGAATTGCAGAAGGTGCTGCGGTCCGACGAAGCCTATCTGAAGATGCTCGTCGTCGGCGACGCGGTCTATGCGATGCTGATCGAACCCGGCGGCGCGCAGCTCTGGAAGTCAGACATCAGCGCCGCGGGCCTCGACAGCGCGGTCGATACGATCCGCTCGACCATCTCGATCGTCGAGAGCGGCCGCCGCGTCACCTATCCGTTCGACGCAGCGACGGCATACAAGCTTTACGGCCAGCTGTTCGGCCCGGTCGCCGCGCGGCTGCCCGCGGTGCCGCACCTGATCTTCGAACCCGACGGCGGGATGCTGCGGCTGCCGATCAACCTGCTCGTCACCGCCGACACCGGGCTTGCCGCCTATGAACAGCGGGTGCTCGACCCCGACGCCGACCCGTTCGACATGCGCCAGATCGCCTGGCTTGGCCGTACGACACGGCCGAGCACCGCAGTCTCGACGCTGGGTTTCCGTAACGCGCGGCAAGCCGCACCGTCGAAGGCGGCGAACCAATATTTCGGCCTCGGCGAGAATCTGCCGGTGAATGGCAAGCTGTTGCCCTCGACCGGCACCCGCGGCGCGGCAGCGGCCGCGCTCGACGGCGATTGCCTGTGGGACGTCGCGCAATGGTCGCGCCCGATCTCGGCCGACGAGCTGGTGACCGCCCGCAACGCTATGGGCCAGGCGGCGGGCACGCTACTCACGGGCGGCGCCTTCACCGACACCGCGGTGAAAAACCGCACCGACCTTGGCGATTATCGCATCATCCACTTCGCGACCCACGGCCTTGTCACCGCGCCGCGTCCCGCCTGCCCCGCCCGCCCCGCGCTCGTCACCTCCTTCGGCGGCGGCGATTCGGATGGGCTGCTGACCTTCCAGGAGATTTTCGACCTCAAGATCGACGCCGACCTCGTCATCCTTTCGGCATGCGACACCGCGGGCGCGGCTTCGGTTTCAGCGACGCGCGAAGCCGGGCTGTCGAGCGGCGGCGGCAATGCGCTCGACGGGCTGGTGCGCAGCTTCATCGGCGCCGGCGGCCGCTCGGTGATCGCGAGCCACTGGCCCGCGCCCGACGATTTCGACGCGACCAAGCGGCTGATCGGCGGATTGTTCGCCGCCAACGAAGGGACGAGCGTCGCCGACGCGCTGTGGAGCACGCAGATGCGCCTGATGGACGACAAGCAGACCTCGCATCCCTATTATTGGGCGGGCTTTGCGATCATCGGCGACGGCGCGCAGCCGCTGCTCCACGGCGCGACGGCGACCGCGGCGACCGCCCGCACGGGAGAGGCCGCCGGCCGCGCCGCCCGCTGATCCGATGAACGCAGCCGAAGCCACCCTTTCCGCGGCGGACACGGCCGTGCCGGACGGCCAGCGGGCCGCCGTGCCGCTGGGCAAGCGCGTGCGCCGGCTGGTCATGCAGCTCGGCCCGTCGCGGATGGCGGCGACGATCGTCTTCCTTGTGATCGCGATGCTCATCGCGCGCTTCAGCTGGCAGATGCCGTTGATCGATGCCGCCGAACGCGCGCTTTATGACGCGCGCGCGACGCTGATGGCGCCGCATGTCGAACAGGACAAGCGCATCACCCTCGTCACCTATAATGACGAGACGCTGTTCAACACCGGCATCCGTTCGCCGCTCGACCGGACGATATTGGCGAACGCGCTCGGCAATCTCGACCAGATGGGGGCGAAAGCGATCGGGATCGATATCGCCTTCGACTCGCCGCGCCCCGACGACGATGTGCTGAAGGCGCAGTTGCGCGCGATGCAGACCCCGACCTGGCTCGCCTATGCCGAACAGGCGAGCAACCCGAACACGATCTTTTACGAACAGCAGAAATATCTCGAAGCCTATATCGCCGACGTCGCGACCGCGAAGACGAAGCCGACGAGCGTCCTGTTCCGTACCGACGACGACAGCGTCATCCGCCGCTGGCCCGACCGGCCGAAGAACCTGCCGCCTCTCATGTCGAACGCGCTCGCCCCGGTCGATCCGGCCTATGCGAACTATCAGGGCAATATCCGTTTCCTCGTCCCGGCGCGGGCGGCGAAGGGGCAGGAAGAGCCGGTCTTTGCCAATATCCCGATCGACACTTTCGCGATGCCGATGGATGCCGAGATGCGCGCGGGCTTCGCCGAACTGGTCAAGGGCCGCTATATCCTGATCGGCGGCGACATCATCGACAACGACCAGTTCAACACCCCATTGAGCCGCTTTGTCGACCCGATCACCGGGCAGCACGAAACGATGATCGGCCTCGAAGTCCACGCGCACATGCTGGCGCAGCAGCTCGACAACGCCTGGTCGCGCCCGCTCGCGGGGCCGGCGCTCTGGGTGCTGGCGGTCCTGATCGTCGTGGCGGGCGGGCTTACCAGTCTCATCGATCTGCGCGCGCGCTGGGTCGCGCTCGCCTTCCTCGGTCAAATGGCCTTTTTCGTGGCTTTTCCCTTCTGGCTGCAGGGCCGCGGCGTCGACACGTTGACGCTGCCGACCTTTGGCTGGGCGATCGGCTGGCTGTTCGGCTATGCCGCGGTCGGCACCGCGGCGCGCACGATCGGATCGCGCCAGCGCGCCTTCGCGCAATCGGCGCTCGGCAAATATCTACCCGCCGACGTCGCGGCGCAGATCATGCGCGATCCCGACCAGCTCTCGCTCCACGGCGAAAGGCGCAACATCTTTTGCGTCTTCACCGACCTCGAAGGCTTTACGAAGCTGAGCCACGCGGTGACGCCGGAAACCGTCGCGCGGTTGCTCAACGAATATCTCGACCGGCTGTCCGACATCGTGCTCGAACATGGCGGGACGATCGACAAATTCGTCGGCGACGCGATCGTCGCTTTCTGGGGCGCGCCGCTGAGCCGCGCCGACGATGGCGAAAGGGCCGCCGCCGCGGCGCTCGCAATGTATCAGGCAGGCGAAAAATATCGCGTCGACCTTGCCGCCGAAGACGTCCCGCCGATCGGCATGACGCGCGTCGGCCTCCACGTCGGCGACGCGATCGTCGGCAATTTCGGCGGCGAGGGGCGCATCCAGTACACCGCGCTCGGCGACAGCATGAACACCGCCTCGCGGCTCGAAGCGGCGAACAAGAGCCTGAAGACCGGCGTCCTGATCTCGGCCGAGGCGGCCGCGCGATCGGGCCGCGACGACCTTGTCCCGATGGGGCGGGTGACGCTGCGCGGCCGCGCGCAGCCGGTCGATGTGTTCACGCCGCGCCCCGACCTCGACCCCGGACAGCGCGCGCGCCTCGCGGCGCTGGTCGCCGCGCACGGGGGGAATGACAAAAAGACCTATGTGACCTGTGCCACAGCAATACAGGCGGATTTCGGTCAGGATCCAGCCATCATGTTTCTGATAGAACGTCTGAACGAGACCAACGAGGGAGAAAGCTATGTCCTTTCCTGACTTCCGGATGCGCCGCCTCGGCCTCACCGCCGCGGCCGCCATCGCCGCCATCGCCTGCGTCGGCACCGCTGCCGCGCAATCGATGGTCGTCCGCTCGACCGGGCCTTCGGCCGCCAAATACCCGACGGGCGCCAAGCTCAAACCCGCCGACAAGCTGACCCTCGTCGCGGGCGACAAGGTCGTGCTGATGCAGGCCGGCAAGACCCGCACCCTGTCCGGCCCCGGCACCTTCGGCGCCACCGGCACTGTACAGGCCAGCCAGTCGCTGGGCGGCAATGTGACGCGGATGCTCGCCAAGGGGCCGACGATGCGATCGCGCGGGGGGTTCACCCGCGGCGATCCGGCGGCGCCAGCGCCGGCAGATGTGCGCGCGCCCAATTTGTGGCTGCTCGACTATCGCGAAGCTGGAACCTTCTGCGTCGCCGATCCGGCAACCTTGATGCTGTGGCGTCCCGACATGGAAGGCGACACCGCGCTGGAAATCGAAAGCGCGGGCAAGAAAGCGACCGTCGCAATCGTCGACGGCGCGAATTTCCGCAAATGGCCGACCGACGTGCTGCCGGTGCAATATGGTGCCGACTATCGCCTGTCGGGCGGCGGCCTCGCACGGCCGGTGACGGTGCGCTTCACGTCGATAGACAATGCGCCCGACACGGTCGAGGCATCGATCGAGCTGTTGATGGCCAAGGGCTGCTCGCCGCAGCTCAACCGGCTGGTCGACACGATGTCGGAAGCCGAGGCCGGCTGAAGAACGTGGGTGGGGCGGCCATTGTAACCGCCCTATCCATCTGATATTCATCCAAGGAAATTCCGCCAGTCGCGCGGCGGTAACATTTCCTTGGGTCGCAATTCGCCCCGCCGGTTCGCCGGCGGAGCAGTGGAGTTGGCGTGCAGCGACTGTCGCGGCGCGCCCGTACGCAAGGGGTGGTGATGGCCGTGTCGGGGGATATGGGGAATGACGGGATCGACGTGCGCAAAGGCGCCGTGATCCGCAGAGCGCTGGCCGGTTCGGCGATTCTGATCGCCGCGGCCTTGCCCGCCGCGGCGCTGGCACAGGCAACGCCGCAAATTCCGACACGCGAGGAAATCCAGCGTCCGACGCTGCCCCCCGCGGCGCAGCCGAGCGAGCAGATCGTCGCGATCGACGACGAGGTCGAACGCGCGCCCTGCCCGCTCGCCAATCCCGAATTCGCCAACGTCCGCTTCACCTTGCGCGGGGTCGAATTTTCCAGCGTCGAAGGCATCGACAACGCGGTGCTCGCGCCGAGCTGGTCCGACCGTGTCGGCCAGGAGTTGCCGATTTCCGCCGTGTGCGACATTCGCGACCGCGCGGCGACGATTCTGCGGTCGAAAGGCTATCTGGCCGCGGTCCGCGTGCCGCCGCAGACGATCGGCGACGGCGTCGTCAAGCTCGACATCCTCGCCGCGCGGATGGCGCGCATCGAGGTGCGCGGCGACGCAGGGGCGAACGAACGGCTGCTGCAGCGCTATCTGTCGCGGCTCGACGACCAGCCCGTCTTCAACATCGTCGACGCCGAACGCTATCTGCTGCTCGCGCGCGACATTCCGGGGATGGACGCGCGCCTGACGCTGCGCCCCGGCGCGGTCCCCGGCGAAGTCGTCGGCGAAGTCACCGTCACCCGGACCCCCTTCCTGTTCGACTTCAACGCGCAGAATTTCGGTTCGCGCGACGTCGGGCGCTGGGGCGGCATCGCGCGCGCGCGCTTTGCGGGCCTGACGGGCATGGGCGACCTCACCACCGCCAGCTTTTACGCGACCCCGGATTTCGACGAGCAAAAGGTGGTCCAGGTCGCGCACGAATTCCGGGTCGGCGGCGAAGGGCTGCGCTTCGGCGCAAGCTACACCTATGCGTGGACGCGCCCCGACATCACCGGGCTTCCTATCAAGTCGGATACGCAGATCGTCAGCCTGTTCGCCGCCTATCCGCTCGTCCTGACGCAGGCGAACCGCGTCACAATCGGCGGCGGGCTCGATTTCATCGATCAGGACATCAGCCTGACCAGCGTACCGATCAACGAAGACCGGCTGCGTGTTTTCAACCTCCGCGCCGACGCGAACTGGATCGACCCCGCATCGATCGCCGGACGCGGCGGCTTCGGCCCCGCCGAACCGCGCTGGTCGCTCTCGACATCGCTCGAAGCGCGGCAGGGGGTCAGCTTCCTCGGCGCCAGCGACGGCTGCGGCCCCGGCGGCGCGGCCTGCTTCCTGCCCGGCGCGGTGCCGCTGACCCGCATCGAAGGCAAGCCCGATGCCTTCCTCGTCCGCGCGAACGCGCTGGCCGAATGGCGCCCCACCAAATTGTTCACGCTGTCGGCCGCACCGCGCGCGCAATGGGCGAGCGACCCGCTGCTCGCCTATGAAGAATTTTCGGGCGGCAATTTCACCGTCGGGCGCGGGTTCGACCCCGGCACGGTGATCGGCGACAGCGGCGTCGCGGTGGCGCTCGAGGCGCGCTACGGCTCGTTCGTCCCGGCCAACACCGAAAGCTTCACCTTCCAGCCCTTCGTCTTTTTCGACGCGGCGTGGGTGTGGAACAAGGATAGCGCGTTCAACGGCCTCAATCCGCAGAAACTCTTTTCGGCAGGCGGCGGGATACGCGCCGCCTATGGCGATCTCGCACGGCTCGACGTGACGATGGCGGTGCCGCTCAATCGCGGCGGCTTCCTCACCGAAAAGCCCGATCCGCGACTGCTCGTTTCATTGACCACCCAGTTCGGCGTGAGGGCGCGCTGACCATGACTTCTGCATCGAGGACAAATGCCATGCGTGCCACCGTCACCCGCTCGCCCGTCCGCCATGGCAAGCAGAAACTGCTGACCAGCTGTGCGATCGCCGCCGGGATCGCAGCGCTCGCCTATGGCGGGCCGACGCTGGCGCAGGTCAACGGCAACGCCGTACCCGTGCTCACCGGAGCCGGCAGCAGCGTCAACAGCAATAGCGGGACGAACACGACGACGGTCACCGTCACCCAGGCGCAGAGCATCTACAACTGGGTCCCGACCGACACCGCCCCGACGGGCGGTGCTATCGATTTCCTGCCGGTCGGCGAAAACTGGAACTTCATCGGCACCGGCGACTACACCGTCCTCAATCGCTTCGTGAACGGCGGCGGCGGATCGCTCAGCCGCGAGATCGCGCTCAACGGCACGGTCAACAGCTATGTCGGGTCGACCACCGGTCCGCGCGGCGGCAATATCTGGTTCTATAACGCCGGCGGCATCCTGATCGGCGCGACCGGCGTCATCAACGTCGGCAGCCTCGTCCTGACCAGCAATGACATCGTCACAACGGGCGGCCTGTTCGGCCCCGGTGGTACGATCCGCTTCAACGGAACGGCGGGCAGCACGTCGGCGATTACCGTCAACGGCGCGATCAATGCAAACAAGGTCGGCAATCCCGGCGGCAGCTATGTCGCGCTCGTCGCGCCGCGCGTCGTCCAGGCCGGCGCCGTCCGCGTCGATGGATCCGCGGCCTATGTCGCCGCCGAAGTAGCCGATATCCGCATCAACAACGGCCTGTTCGACATCAATGTGACTCGCGGCGTCGAGGGCGGCAACGTGATCACGCACACGGGGACGACGACCGGCCCGGGGCATCAGGACGGCGACATCGACCAGAACCGCATCTATATGGTCGCCATTCCCAAGAATGACGCGGTCACGATGCTGGTATCGGGGACGATCGGCTATGACGATGCCGTCTCGGCCACCGAAGTCGACGGCGGGGTACGCCTGTCGGCGGGTTATAATGTCGTCGGCGGCGAACTCGCGGCGACGCCCGCGAACGCGACCGCGGCCAATATTACCGCGGGCGACACGCGCTTCCTCAGCGGCACGATCGCGCGCGCCAGCAACGTCTTTGCCGCGCAGCCGACGCAGCCGCTTCCCGGTTCGCCGCCGCCGATGTCGTCGGCGGGCCAGTTCTTCGTCGAAGGCAGCGGCACCTTCATCGGTGACGCCAGCTCGACAGTTTCGATCGGCGCCAACCAGTCGGGCGGCGCCACCGGCACCTTCACCGTGCAGTCGGGCGGCCGGGGCGGCGCGCCGGGCGTTGCCGCTGTCAACGTCACCGGAGGCACGCTTTCGGCGCCCGGCGGGCTCACCATCCGGGCCACAGGTACCCCCGACGCCGTGACCGGCAACAGCCAGGGCGGCACCGCAAGCCTGACGATCACCGGTGGCAGCGTCACCTCGTCGGGCGTGACGGTCGAGGCGAACGGCACCTCCGACGAAGGATCGAGCGGCGCAACCGGCGACGGGCGCGGCGGCAATGCCAGCATTACCGTCAGCAACAGCGGCAGTTCGCTGACCGCCGGCAACATCTTCATCAACGCGATCGGGCGCGGCGACAATAGTTTCGCCAGCGGCCCGCCGGCAGCCAACGGCGACGGTGTCGGCGGGACGGCCAGCCTGACCGTGTCGAACGGCGGGGCCGTCGGTCCCGCGACCCTGCTTTCGATCGATGCCCGCGGTATCGGCGGTATCGGCGTCACCCAATCGGGCGACGGCATCGGCGGGACCGCGCGGATCGCGGTGTCGGGCACCGGATCCTTCCTGTCGGCGACGCAGAGCTTCGTCCAGGCCGGCGGCGATGGCGGCGGGAGTCTCGCGGGCTTTACGACGAGCCAGAATGGCGGCGACGGCACAGGCGGCACCGCCGAAGTGCTCATCAACACCGGCGCATCGTCGACCGTTTCGCTCGGCGCACTCGGCGCGAGCGCGCTCGGCCGCGGCGGCAATGCGAGCGGCAGCGAAAATGCGAGCGGCGGAGACGGCACGGGCGGCACGGCGCAATTGACAGTGGACGGCGGCGTCAACGCCCAGTTCACGGCGATCACGCTCAACGCATCGGCGCTGGCGGGCAATGGAACGAGCCCCAGCGGAACCACCGGGCAATCGGGCAACGCGCGCGCCAACAATGTCACGCTCGCCGCGACGGGCGGTTCGACCATCGACAGCAGCGGCTTCATCAACCTGTTCGCTGTCGGGATGGGGACCGCGGGCGAGAATTTCGGCACGGGAACGGGCGGCAATGTCGCGGTCAACGCGACTGCGGGTGGCACGATCACCACGGGCAACCGCCTGACCGTCCAGGCGATGGGCGGGAACTCGTCGCTCGCAATGGCCCAAAGCGGCGGCAACGGCGTCGGCGGCAACGTCGATTTCCTCGCCGATGGCGGGACCATCGTGGCCGAAGTGTATGACGTCGATACCAGCAGCAGCACGGTCAACGTCACCGGCACCGGCGGCACCGCGCGCGGCGGGACCATCGACCTCTTCGCGCGCAATGGCGGCGAGATCCGCGCCACGCTCGACGCGACGAACCAGTTCAATACCAGCGCGGCGTCGGGCAGCAGCGCAGCCGGCACCGCGGCGACGGGCGGGACGATCCAGCTCATCGCCGATGGAGGCCGCCTTGACCTTGGCGTCGGCGCCGACCTCTTGGCCACGGGCACCTCGGGCGGCGCGGTGACGGCGGGCGCAACGGCGACGGGCACCGGCGGTTCGATCCTGATCCGGACCGCCGCAGCCGCCGGCAGCGAAATTGACTATGGCCAGTTTTTTGCCACGACCGACGGCCGCACATCGGTGCAGTTCGAGGTTCCGGGCGGGCCGATCGATACCGCCGGAAACGGCCTTGGCGGCACGATCGCCGTCGATGTCCAGGGCGGGACCCTGTCGGGCGGTTTCATCGAGCTGTCGGCGAACGGCTTTGGCAGCGGCGGCAGCGCCAACGGCACCGGCGGCACCGCGACCTTCACCCAGACGGGCGGCGACATCTCGATCAGCGACATGTCCGTCAGCGCCGATGGCTTCGGCGGCACGGCACCGGGCGTTTCGGGTACCGGCAGGGGCGGCATCGCGAGGATCGACCTGTCGGGCGGGACGATCACCGCCGCCGACATCATCGCATCGGCAAGCGGCGAAGGCCGTTCGGGCCTCGACGGCGACGATCAGGATCCGGCCAATATCACCGCAGGCGGCACCGGCGGTGCCGGTATCGGCGGCAATGCGATCATCAACATCGGCGGAACCGCCATCGTCGATGCGAGCGTCATTGCGGCTTATGCCAATGGCACCGGCGGCACCGGCGGCGCCTTCAACAATTTCTCCAGCTTCGGCGGCACCCCCGGCACACCCGGAAACGGCGGCGACGGGACCGGCGGTACCGCGAACGTCAGCCTGGCAGGCGGTTCGGTCACGGCGAGCAGCGTGATCGCCGACGCGTCGGGCATCGGCGGCGAGGGTGGCTCCTCCTTCTTCTCGAGCAGCTCGGGCGGCGCGACCGGCGTCGGCGTCGGCGGCACCGGCGGCACCGGCCGGGGCGGGATTGCAACGATCGGGCTGGCGGCGACGTCGGGGACGATCGCCGACGTGGGCGCGGTCGCGCGGGGCATCGGAGGTCTGGGCGGTACGCATAATGTCGGCGGCGCCGGCGGCGACGGCTATGGCGGTATCGCACAGGCGATCATCGACGATTTCGACGCGGGCACGCTCCAGATCGCACTCGACTCGACCGCTGAGGGTGGCAACGGCACCAATGGCCGTGACGGCCGCGGCGGCAATGGCGGCAATGCCTTTGGCGGAACGTCGAGCGTCCTCGCCGACGGCGCCAATGCGAGCGTCAGGGTAACGGACGCCAATTTCATTACCGGCGCCACCGGCGGCAATGGCGGCAACGGCAACCTGGGCTTCTCCTCGTCGGCGGCGGTCGCGCCGTCGGGCGGGAACGGCGGTAGCGCGCAAGGCGGCGCGATCGAAGTCATCGCACGCGACGGCGCGGCGATGACGCTCGGCCTGTCCGCCGGCGATACGGTGGAACTCCACAGCACCGGCACCGGCGGCAACGGCGGCAATGGCAGCGCCGCCGACTTCGGCGCCGGCAATATCGGCGGCGACGGCGGCCTTGGCGGCGGCGGTGTCGGCGGATCGGTACGCCTCGTCGCCGATGGCGGCACGATCACGACGGCCGGGGAACCGCTCGAAATCGATGTCAGCGGCCAGTCGGGAAGCGGCGGCACGGGCGGCCTTGCGGGCGGCGGCGGCAGCCTGCCCGGCTCGAACGGCGACTTTGCCGGCACTGCGGGCGGCCGCGTCAATATCGACGCGCGGACGACCAGCGCGGGGGCCGGGCTTATCGACCTCGGCAACACCAATATCTTTGCGAGCGGCGACACGGCGGGCCGTGTCGAAATTCGCAGCGACAGCCGGGTCAACTTCGCCAGCCTCGACGTCGAGGTGCTCGGCCTCGCCGATCCGACGAACAACAACACCGACATAGCGCCGACGGGTATCTTCCTTGGCGCCAACGGCGGAACGATCGAAGCCGGGAGCCTGTCGCTGATCACCGACGGTTCGATCGGTCTTTATGCTCAAGGCGCCGGACGGGTGATCGTCGGCGAGACGGCGCAGCTTCGTGCGGTCGATCAGGTCGACATCCGCCATGACCAGCGCGGCGCCAATGCCGCACCGACGCTGGAGATCACCGACGACCTGGCCATTGTCGCGGGAACGAGCATCAGCGCCGCCGCGGGCAGCCTGCTGGCCGCTGGCGGCACGCTCTCACTGACGGGCGAAGGGCCGGGCGCGACGATCGGCGTCGACCGGCTCGACGCGACCGATATCGCGATCAACGGCAGCGGGGCCGCAAGCGTCGAGCATGCCGAGGCGGTCAATGATTTCACCGCGAGCGCGGGCAGCTTCCGCACCGGGCTCAACTCGATCATCACGGGCGGCGACATCACGATCACCTCGCCGGGTGCGGTCGACCTGGGCAATTCGAGCGCGGGCGGCTTCGTCCAGGTCTCGGGCCAGTCGATCGTCTTCAACAATGTCGATGCCGGCCTGAACGTGAACCTGTTCGCCGATGGAACGGCGGCGGGCGCCGAAGGGATTCGCGGCGGGTCGATCGACGCTGGCGGCGACACCACGCTCTTCGGCAACAGCATCGCGCTGACCGGCACGGTCACGGGCACCGGGTCCTTCTTCGCTTTCGGCACGGATGGCGCGGTGGCGGTGAACAACGCCAATGTCGACGGCACCATCTCGATCTTCGCGGCCGACAACCTGACCGGCACCTATGTCGCCGGTGGCAATATCTTCTTGAATTCCAATGCGAATATTAATGCATCGGCGCAGGCCAATGGCGGCTATGTCGATGGCAACGGCATCCTGGCGGAAGGCAATCTGTTCGTCGTCGCTGCAGGCGATGCGGCGCTGACGAACAGTTCGGCGGGGCGCATGTTCGGCGTCAGCGCAGGGGGCGCCGCGGCGGTGAACGGCGGCACGGCGGGCGAGGATATCCTGATCCTCGCCGGCACCACCGCGAACCTGACCAATGTGACGGGCGGCGACGACATCACCGTCCGCGCGCCGGGCAACATCACTGCGCTCAACGTCCGGACGACGGGCACCGGAGCCGATACGCATATCCTCGAATTCTCGACCGCGTCGGGCAGCCCCACCTTCACGATCGGCACCGGCGAAGGAACGCAGGGCATCAACGGCGCCGATATCGTGATGGCATCGACGGCCGGTGCGATCGACGCGACGACGCTGTCGGCGGGCGACGACATATTGCTCAATGCCGCGGGCAGCATTGCGGTCAACGGCGCCACGACGCTGGGACTCGGCACCATCGGCGGCGACAGCAGCATCCGCACGCAGGGCGGCGCGACGACGCTTGCCGGTCTCGACGCGTTCAGCGACGTCGTCGTCGACGCAGCGGGCCTCGCGAACCTCACCGGCCCCGTGGCGGCGGATCGCGACGTCATAATCAACGCACAGGACGTCCGCCTCGCAACGCTGACCGGGACCGGCGGCGCTGCGGCCCCGACGGTGCAGGCCGGCGGCAATGTGGTGGTCAATTCGTCTGCGGGCATATCGGGCGGCGGTGTTCGCGCGTCCGGCGACGTGGCGCTGACCGCTGCAACGGCGATCGGCCTCACCGCGGTCGAGGGCCAGAATATCGCGCTCATCGGCGCGAACGGCATCGACGTGAACGCCGTCACGGCGCTCGGCACGTCCCTCATCGACAGCGCCGACGGCAACATCCGCATCGGCGCCCTCGCCGCCACGGGCGCGATCGACGCCAGCGCCCAGGCGATCCGCATCGAAAGCGGGAGCGGCATGAATTTCGCCGCGCTCACCACCGACGCCGGCGATGCCTATGTCCGCTCGACCGGCAACCTGTCGGTCGCGAACGCCAATGTCGCGGGCACCGCCGACCTGCGCACGGAGGGAGCGACGATGAACGTCGGCAACCTCGCCGCGACGAATGCTACGCTCGAAAACACGGGCGGTTCGCTGACCCTCGGCGGCGTGACCGTGACGGGAACGCTCGGCGCCGCGGCGCGCACGACGCTCGGGATCACGGGCGTCGTCACGGGCCAGTCGATTTCGCTCGCGTCGGGCGCGATCGACATCGGATCAGCCGGCCGCGTCGGCACCGCCGGGGTGACCCAGGCATTGTCGGTCACCAACAACAACAACGCCAACCAGACCTTCATTGGCGGCACCGGCTCACCCGGCGCCTATCATCTCAGCGCAGACGAGATGACGCGCCTCTACGGCACGCAGATCGAGATTGTCGCGCCCGAAGTCGCCGCCGCAGGCGGCACCTCGGTCGGATCGGCTGCCCCGCCCGACGTCATCGTCGATGGCTTCACCATGACCGGCGGCGCGTCGAATTCGAACCTCGGCGCGAACGGCGCCCTGACGATCCGCACACCGGGCAAGATGCGCGTGATCGGCAACGTCCAGCTCACCGGACTGACCGACGCCAACGCGCTCAATTTGCGCGCCGACGATGCGCTCGAAGTCATCCTTGGGCAAGGCAGTGTCCGGCTGGTCAACGGCACGGCGCCGGCGGGCCAGCTCAACATGGTGTCCGCCGACATCATCGTTGCGACGCAGGCGGCGATCACCGCGGTCGGCGCCGCCACGACCATCGACGCGATCAACTCGCGGCTGGGCGAGAATGACGGTATCGTCCTCGACGAAGGCGCGCTCTTTGCACGCGGCATCCGCGCCAACGTCGCGGGCGGCTTCTATGTCCAGAACAGCGGCGCGGGCACCGAGGCGGCGCAGCGCCGCGGGCTGACCTTCGGCGCCGGCGGGCTCGACGTGACGACGCAGGGGCAGTCGCGGATCGTCATCAACGGCGTGCACCTGGGACCGAACGGCCAGATCACCGGGCTCGATACGATCGGGCTGCTGACCATCGGCGGGGTAGCACCGGTCGTCGGGACCTATGACCGGCGCTCGACCTTCAACGGCTGCTTCATCGCCAATACGGCCGCATGTACGACCGTCGCCTTCGACGTCGAGAACAGTTTCCCGGTGCAGGACGTGATCGAGGAAGAAACCGAAAGCGATGACGGCACCGAGGGCCAGAGCCTGCCGGTGCCGCTGATCACGATGCGCGAGCTCGATCCGCTGACCGGCGAGCCGCTGCTCGACGATCCGGTGACCGGCGCGGGCAATGACGATCTGTGGACCGCACCGACCGGGCAGTAACGAGCGTATCGGTTGACGGACTGCCGTGGCGCAAGGCATGGGCGGCGGGATGACCGACGCCCCTGCCCCGCCGCTCATGCTGTTCAACAGCCTGACGCGCAGCCTCGAACCCTTCGAGCCCGTCCACCCCGGCGAGGCGCGTGTCTATAGCTGCGGCCCGACGGTCTATAATTTCCAGCATATCGGCAATATGCGCGCCTATGTCTTTGCCGACACGCTTGGCCGAACGTTGGCCTTCAAGGGCTACGCTCTACGCCATATCATCAACATCACCGACGTCGGCCACCTGACGTCCGATTCCGATGCCGGCGACGACAAGATGGAAAAGGCGGCGGCGTCGCAAGGCAAATCGGCGTGGGACATCGCCGCGTTCTACACCGCGGAGTTCAAGCGCGACCTGAACTGGCTCAACGTGCGCGATCCCGCCAAATGGACGGTCGCGACCGAATATGTGCCGCGGATGATCGACTTCGCGAAAAGCATCGCCGACCGCCATTGCTACGAGCTCGATAGCGGCCTCTATTTCGACGTCTCGACCGTCGCCGACTATGGCCGGCTCGCGCGCGCCGTCACCGACGACGGGGAGGGCCGCATCGAAGAGGTCGAAGGCAAGCGCCACGCGGCCGACTTCGCAATCTGGCGCAAGACCCCGGCCGGCGAGACGCGCCAGATGGAATGGGATTCGCCTTGGGGTCGCGGTGCTCCCGGCTGGCACCTCGAATGTTCGGTGATGGGCGAAGCCGAACTCGGCATGCCCTTCGACATCCACACCGGCGGGATCGATCATCGCGAAATCCATCATCCGAACGAGATCGCCCAGAATCAGGCGTATCGCGGCTGCGGCAGCCTCGATTGCGCCGAACATTCAGGCGCCCGGATGTGGATGCACAACAATTTCCTCATCGACCGCGGCGGCAAGATGTCGAAGTCCACCGGCGAATTTTTGCGCCTGCAACTGCTGGTCGACAGGGGCTACCACCCGCTCGCCTATCGCCTGATGTGCCTGCAGGCGCATTATCGCAGCGAGCTGGAATTTTCGTGGGAAGGCCTTGGCGCCGCGCTTACGCGGTTGAAGCGGCTGGTGATGGTCGTCGAACAGTTGAAGTCTGCTAGCTCGCAGCCTCCCGTGAAACCAATTGACTGGTGGACTGAGCGGTTAGGTGCTTTTGAGGACGCAATTTCGGATGATCTGAACACTCCGAAAGCACTGATCTGGCTGGACGATGTCCTAAGCCTGAAGAAATTCAACGCCGGCGAACGGCTGGCCGTCGTGAAGGACATGGATCAAGTTCTCGGACTTGAGCTCCTGACCCTCACCCGCTCCGATCTCCGCATCCGTCCCAAATCCGCCACCATCACGGAAACCGACATCGAAGCCACGCTCCTGCGCCGCAAGGAAGCGCGCGCGGCAAAGGATTTCGCCGCATCCGACGCGCTCCGCGACGAGCTGATCGCAGCGGGTGTGGAAGTGATGGACGGCGACCCCCTCGGCTGGGACTGGCGCCTCGCCAATTAGAGACTTGCCGCACCGTCGCTGGCTGCTAGCCTCGTTGCATGTCGCAACTGATCTGCTGGCTCCTTGTCGGTCTTGTCCACCTGATCCCGGCGCTGGCCCTGTTCCGGCCGGCGCTGATCACGCGGCTTTACGGCGTTCGGCCCGACAGTCCGCTCTTCCTGCTCATGCATCACCGCGCGGCGCTGTTCTTCGCGGTGCTCGTCGCCTGCGTCTGGGCGGCGTTCGACCCCGGCGGACGCAAGCTCGCGACATTGCTCGCCGCAATCTCGATGCTCAGCTTCCTCTTTCTCTACCAGTCATATGGCCGCCCCGCGCAGCTCGGCACCATCGCGCTCGTCGACCTGATCGGCCTCGTCCCGCTGGCCTGGGCGGGCTGGCACGCATTTCAGCAGTAGGAATATCATGACCAAGACCGTCACCGTCCTGTCGGGCCTGATCCGGCCGCTTGTCGAAAACCGCCTGCCCGACTGGGTCGAACCGCGCTTCTTTGCGTCGAAGGAAGAAGCGCTCGAACTCGCGCCCGCGGCCGAAATCGGCTGGTTCGACATGTACGACAAGAAGGATATGGCCGCCGTCATCACCGCGGCGACGCAGCTCAAATGGCTGAACTCGATCTACGCCGGGGTCGACGGCATGCCGCTCGACCTGCTCCACCAGCGCGGCACGGTGGTAACCAATGGCGCGGGGATCAACGCGATCACCATCGCCGAATATGTCGTGATGGGAATGCTGACCGTCGCCAAGGGGTATCGCGATGTCGTGCGCGCGCAGGAACGCCGCGAATGGCTGATGGACTCGCCGGGCAAGGTCGAACTGTTCGGCTCGAAGGCGCTGCTGCTCGGCTATGGCGCGATCGGCAAGCTGATCGAGGAGCGACTGAAAGGTTTCGCAGTCGATGTTACCGTCGTGCGCCGCTCACAGGGGCCGAACACGCTCACGCCCGACCAGTGGCGCGCGCAGCTCGGCGATTTCGACTGGGTGATCCTCGCGGTCCCCGCGACGCCCGAAACCGACGGCATGATCGGCGCCGCCGAATTCGCGGCGATGAAGCCGACCGCGACGCTGATCAATATCGCGCGCGGCAGCGTCGTCGATCAGGACGCGCTCGTCGCAGCGCTCGATAGCCAGCAGATCGCGTCTGCCTTCCTCGACGTCACGACCCCCGAACCGCTCCCGTCGGACGACCCGCTGTGGAGCCTCGACAATGCGCATATCACGATGCACCTGTCGGGCCGCGCGCAGGACAAGATGTTCATCCGTTCGGCGCAGCGCTTCCTGGAGAATCTCGATCGCTGGAAAAAGGGCGAGGCCGTCGAGCCGCGCGTCGATCTGACGCTAGGCTATTAACGCGGCCGCTCGGCCTTCAACTCGCGCACCAACGGCTGCAGCCGCTCGTCATATTTGGCGAGCATCGTGTGCGCGCCGGCATGGTCGTAGAAGCTGACGAGCTCGCGCCCGTTCCAGCGGTGGAGCGCATAGGCGGGATCTTCGGCGACGATCATCGGCCGGTCGTCGGGATGATTCTCGTCGATCGGGCGAAGGTCGAGCGACACTTGCGGTGCGGTCGACGAGCAGATCGCAATCGTCCGCCCCTCCCACGCCACGGTCACGCTGCGATGAAGGTGGCCGCAGATCAGCCCGCGGACCTGCGGATGCCGCCGCACGACGTCGGTGAAGGTCGCGACCCACGGTTCGTCGGGGTCGGTGTTCATCCACTCGATCCCGCTTTCGACCGGCGGGTGGTGCATGACGATATAGGTCGGCTTGGCGCTGTCCTTTGCCAGTTCGGCGTCGAGCCACGCGGCGCGCCGGTCGCAGAAAGCACCGCCATGGCGCCCTTCCTCGAGCGTATCGACCGTCACCAGCCGCAGCTCGGGCAGTTCGATCGTGTACTGGACGAACCCGTTGCCGTCGTCGAAGCCGGGAAAGCGCGCGTGGAAATTATCGCGCAGGTCGTGGTTGCCGACGCTGGGCCACACGGGAAAGGGGCAGCGCGAAAAGGCAGTCACGAGGCGGCGATAGCTGTCGTCGTCGCCGCGATCGGTGATGTCGCCGGTCGCGAGCAGCAGGTCGGGGCGGTTCGGCCCCTCGATCAGCACGTCGAGCACCTCGTCGAGGCGCTTGCGGTTATATTCGGCCGGATTGTCCGGATCGAACCCGATATGGATATCGGTGATCTGTGCGATCAGCATATCCGTCCCCCGTTCCGGCCGGCTGGTCCCGGCCCATAAAACTTCACCCGCCCCGCCTTGCCCCGTGCAAGGGAGGTGTGCGCCACGTCACATCGTAAAGGCCCCGCCCCCCGGTTCCTGTGATCATGCTCACACCATAGCTAGCAGCAAGAGGTTTATTTGTGATTGCAGCGGTGTTTTTCTTGGTTTTTCGCGGCGGCATCCACGGTTTCCCACCGTCCGAATGATATTCGTGGCACATCGCGCAGGGCGATTCGGTCGCGGTCTCGACCTTCACCACCCGCGCCCCGCCCTCGCCGACATGGCAGTCGCGGCACTGGCGCACCCCGGGGACGAGGAGATCGGTCGACGCCTTCGACGCGGGCGCGGCGGTGTGGCAATCGGCGCATTCGGTTTCCTTGTGCGCGTCATGGTCGAACCAGCCCTTCTGCAGGTAGCGCGGCGTCTGGGTCACTGAGGCGACGCGCCAGCCGGTTCCCGCCTGCGGGGCGAAAATCGTATGGCAGTCATAACAGGCGCCGCCCTTCGAAAAGACCGCGCGCACGGCATCCTGCGCGCGCGACGGCCGCGCCGCGACTTCGTTGAAATAGATATTGTAGACCTGCCCCTCGGCATAGGCGCCGGGGCGCCGCCGCTGCATCCCGCCGAGCTGGAGCGGCCGCGCGGGCGGGGTCGAGCGATAATAAGCGGTGAGATCGGCGACGACCTGGTCGGGTTCGCCATGACGCAGCGTGCGCGTCACGCCGCCCACGGTCTCGAACGCGAGGCTGTGGCACATCGCGCAGTCGCGTTCCATCTCGACCGGCTTGACGCGCACCCCGTCGGCTTCGACGCGGTGGCAGTTCGCACATTCGAGTTTCTTGCCGAAATCATAGCGGCCGCGGAAGCTCGCCGCCATGCGCGCGACCCCGCCGGTCGCCTGCAAGTGCATGTCGTGCGGGAATTTCAGGCCGTTGTAATCGACCGTCCCCTTAGCCAGCGTGGTGCGCACCGGCTTCGCGCCCGGCGCCGACCGCACGAGCGGACGGAATTCGGGATGGCTCGTGCCGAAATCGGCAGCGTCGGCGAGCGTCGTCGGGTGGCCCGCGGCCTTGAGCCGCGCCGACATGCCGTCGTGGCAATCGGCGCAGAATTTCTGCGGCGTCGCGGGCATCGGTCCCGCGCCTTCATGCTCGGTATGGCACTCGACACAGCGCCCCTGCGGCTTGTTGAAGGTCTTGGCAAAGCCATCGAGGATGCGTTCACCGACACCCGGCGGATGGCGCGCAGCGAGCAGCATCGCGGTCGGCGCATTGGCGTGCGCCATGCTCATCGCCTTGTGCTCGCCGGTGTGGCAGCCGACGCACGCCTTGTCGGTCACCGCGACGAAGGGTTCGACATGGCACGACTGGCAATCGTTTTTCAGGCTGGCGTGCGCACTCGACAGCGGCCCCGACAGCCAGGCGCTGTCGGCATGATAGCCGTCAGGGCGTTCGTTCACATTCTTGTAGCTGTACCAAGCCCAGATCGGCCCGATCAGGAAAGCGAGCAGCATCACCGCCGCGAACAGCCACGCCCCCATGCGCTTGCCGAGCATCACGCCTTGCAGCGAGAAGGCCTTGACCTCGTCGACGTCCTTCGACGATTGCGACAGCTCGTCGATCCGCTCGACGAGCAGGATGATATTGTCGCCCTCGCGCGCGATCGTCAGCCGGTGGCCGCCGAAACGCAGCTCGCCACCCGAGCCACTGTCGATGTCGGCGACGGTTTCGCTGCGGCCGTTGAGGTCGAACCCCAGCCCCTCGTTCGCCGCGACGCGCACGGTCCGGCCGTCGGCGCTGCTGATCGTCGCATGATGCGGGTTCACCGCAAGATCGGCGACGTGGATCGTGTTGCCGCCCTCGCGGCCGAGCGTGATCGTGTCGCCCGGCAGCGCCTGGTCGCGGATGATCTGCTTGCCCGTCTTCGTCGTCGAGATGCGGCGCAGGATGAAGCTCATGATCCCCCTCCCCGCCTTACCAGTAGAAAAAGACGCTGATGATGTGCGCCGACAGCGCCGCGATCAGCGCAAAGGTCAGCGGCACATGCACATAGAGCCAGATTTCGAGCAGCGCGCGGATGCGTAGATGCCGCCGCAGCCGCGTCAGTGCGGCTTCCTTTTGCTTGAGCAGCCCGACGACCTTCTCGCGCGCCTCGCGGTCGCTTTCGTGCGAGACCGACAGCGTGCGCAGCGCCGCCGCAGTCGCGCAATTCGGATAGCGGCCCGACAATCGCGCGCCGATGCCGCCCGCGAACGGATCTTCGTCGAGCGCTGCGAGCACCGGCGCGGTGTCGGCGGGCGTCAGCGGTTGCGCCGCGCTGTGCAGCTGGCGATCGAAGGCGCGGATCGCCTCGAGCATCTGCATCTGCGTCATCTCGTCGCGGTTGTTCGAAAGCGCCGCGGGTAGGGTCGCATAGGCGATGACGCCATAGAGTCCCGACAGGATCACGAGCATCATCAGCGCCCACGCGAGCGTGTGGACATTCCACCCGAGCTGGAACCCGGTGTGCCAGGTACCGATGACGATCAGGCTGAGCCCGAGATAGACATGCGCCGAGGTCCACGCCTTCAGCGACCAGTAATCGCTCGTCATCTTGCGTTTGCGATAGCCCATTGCGGTGAGCCACAGGATGAGCGCCGCACCGATCGTGCCGAGTGTATAGCCGTACCAGCTGCCGCCATTGTGCCGCGGCGTCACGTCGACCAAGGCGTAGCTCACGATGATCAACAGGCAGAGCGCGCCCGAGATCTTCGCCCAACGGAAACCCGCGTAGCGCAGGAACCCTTCATGCTTGCGCTCACGGACGCGCTCGGTCTGGGTCGCCTTCGACCGGCGGCGTTGAAACAGGCTCGCCATCAGCCGGCATCCTCTTCGAGCCGCGCGATCGACAGGAATTCTTCAGGCGAGACGCGGATCGCGGCACCCGTCGGACACGCCCGCACGCACGCCGGGCCGCCCGAGATGCCCTTGCACATGTCGCATTTGACCGCGATCTTCTTGGGCTTTTCGTCGCCCAACTGCTTCTTGGTCCATTTGGGCGACGGCTCGCCCGGACCGGGGCCGAAGCCGGTGAGCAGCCAGCGCAGCAGGCTCGGCTTCTCCGGTGGTGCGGCCTCCATGCGGATCACGCCATAGGGACAGTTGCGCATGCAGTTGCCGCAGCCGATGCAGCCGGGTTCCATGAACACCTCGCCATCGGGGCCGCGGTGGATGACGTTCGGCGGGCAGTCGGCCATGCAGTGCGGATGCTCGCAGTGGCGGCAGCTCGTCGGCACGTGCAGGTGCGCAAAGGTCTTGCCCGCCTCGCGGTCGAGCCGCGACAGCCCCTCGTGGCTGTCGGCGCACGCTTTCTCGCAATTGTCGCAGCCGACGCACAGATTCTCGTCGATCAGCAGCGCGTCGGTCGCCTCGCCGAGCCCTTCCTTCATGATGAAGCTCGCGGTGTCCGAATACAGATCGACCGCGCTCGAATAGCTCGCCTTGCGCGATTCGATGAAGCTGTTCATCTGCGCGCGTTCGGCGACCGCGGCCTCGGTCGCCTCACGCACCTGCGGCCGCGCGGCGAGCATCTTGCGAAAACTTTCGCCGGTCAGCTTGATCAGTTCGGCGCCAACCGCCGCCTTGACCGTGGCGTTGCGCGGCGCGCCGCTCAGCACGCCCATTTCGCCAAAGAAGCTGCCAGCGGGCAGATAGCGCAGGAAGATCGGCTTGCCGCCGATATCCTTCTCGACGACCATCGATCCCGACCGGATAACATAGACATCGTCGCCCTGCTCGCCCTCGGTCAGCACGACCTTGCCCGCGGGCACGCGCTCGACCTCGGCCGTATCGACGACGGGACCGAGATCCTCGACGGTCAGTCCGCCCTTGAAAATCTGGAGCAATTGCCGTTCGAGCGAGATGCGGTTGATCACGCGCTTCGCGCCGGGCACCGCAGCCATCAGCTTGAGCGCCGCCGTGCGCGACACTTCGACGAAAATGCCGTCTTCGCCCGCGCGGATCGTCGCGCCGCGCTTGCGCCCCGAAATCAGGCCGACCTCGCCAAAAATCGACCCCTGTTCGATCGGCACGGTGACGCCGGGGCCGACCTCGACCTCGGCAAAGCCGTCGGCGATCGCGAACAGCGACGATCCCGGCTCGCCTTTCTCGAACACGATGTCGCCCTTGCGATAAAAGGCGACCTTCGAATCGAGCATGAATTCGCGCATCTGCAGGGGCGACACGTCGGCGAAGATGCTGATGCGGGTGCGCAGATATTCGAGCCATTCGCTGACCATCTTCTTTTGCGGCAGATCGGCGAAGATCGCCGCCAGATCCTTTTCGTCCGCCGGGGTCAGGCCGGTGTTGCCGCCCAAGAACTCGACGACGTCATAGCCCTGGTTCATGCAATGCTTGATCAGCGGATAACCCGCGAGCGCGCCGATCACGAAAATGCCGGGAACGGTCGATTCAAAGGTCGGCGACAGCTTCGGGAAGGCCTCGCGGTCGGGGCCGGTAAACTCGATCCCCATCGATTCGACGAAGCCGCGCGGCGCGACCGATCCGAGGCGCGCGACGATCACGTCGCATTCGATCCGCTCTTCGCCCGTCGGGGTTTCGAGCGTCAGCCAGCCGGGTTCGACCTTCTTGGGCTGCGTCTCGGTGCGGATCGACATGAAGCCATTCTCGCCCGCCTCCATCATGTCGGCGACATTCTTCGCCTTGGCGCGCGCGAAATCCTTCGAGCGGTTGAGGATGGTGACGGTGTTTTCGAGCGCTTCCTCGGCGACGCCGAGCGCATTTTCGATCCCCGCGTCGCCCGACCCGACGACGGTGATATGCTTGTCCTTGAAATCCTCGGGATCGTCGACCTGATAGATGATGTGCGGCATGTCCGCGCCTTCGCAGCGCATCCGGTTCGGATTGCCCTGCGTACCGATCGCGAGCACGATATTCTCTGCCGTGTAAACCTCACCCTTCGCCGTCTTGATCGCAAAGGCGCCCTTCTCACCCGTCACTTCGGCGACCTCGGCGTGATACGCCACATTCACCTTGTTGTTCGCGGCGTCCTCGTCCCAGTTACCGAGGATATATTCGCGCGCACCCTCGGCAAAACGGCAGTCGGATCGCAGGTCGAGCCGTTCGGGCGTCGCGAGGACGCGCTTGCCTTTTTGATATTTGAAGATGGTGTCCGACAGGTGGTCGGTCTTTTCGAGCAATATGTGGCTGAGCCCGAGCTGCCCGGCGCGCGACGCGGCGCTGAGCCCCGCGGGCCCCGATCCGATGATCGCAACCTTGACCGGCTCGCTCATGCGCGCGCCACCGCGCGGCAAAAGCCGCACCTGCCATCGCTGACCGTGATGCTGAACGCGCGCACGGGCATCCTTTCCCCCTGTCGCCAGCCCCCCGGCGAAATCATAACGGATGCGACCCGGACTTATGTCCTCGGCGCAAAGCTATGCCCTTGAAAGCGAGGAAAGGTCAACCGGTGGCGGCGAGAATCTGGCCGTTGCGAGACGTTCGCAATTAGGCGGATTTGTGCGGGCTGGCGCCACTTTCGCTAACGCAAGGGGCGCACCTGATTGTCGACACCCTGAACCGAAATGCGCGGCTTGCCGTTGCCGCGGATCCGCCAGCTTACGACATTGTCGACACCCGAAACACGAAGGTCGGCGCCGGGCGGCAAAATTATGCTGATCTGGTTGTCGACGCCATTGACCGTCAGACCGGGGCAATCGCCGACGAAGTCGATGCGATTGCCCGAACCCGAAACCTCGGCCGGGCGCCCTTCGCAATCGATCTGATGTGCCTGGTCGACGCCGTTGATCGACGCGCCGTCGCGCGTTCCCGCGCCCTGACGCGGCTGCGCCGCGAGCGGTGAGGCGGCAACGGCGAGCCCGGCAGCAAAGGTCGAAAGCAGGAATTTTTCGGCGCCACAAGTTTGGAACAAGGCCATCTCCTATGTTCCCCGCCTCGAAAATCCCCTTAGGGTTCAATGGCCTGCGAAAAGCGCCTCGTCAACCAGCCAACGCTGGCGAACCGTCAGGCGAGCTCGAACATCGCCGCGATGCGCTCGGGCTGGGTCGGTTCGAAGCGCGACCAGCCATCGGGACCGAGCCGTTCGAGCGGGCGGAAGCGTGCCTTGTAAGCCATGCGCGCCGACCCTTCGATCCAGTAGCCGAGATACACGTAAGGAAGTCCGGCACGCGCGGCGCGCTGGACATGGTCGGCGATGATATAGGTACCGAGTCCCTCGCGCAGCGGATGGCCCGCGTCGAAGAAGCTGTAGATCATCGACAGCCCGTCGCCCTGCCGGTCGGTCAGGCAGCAACCGACGAGGCGCCCCTTGGTGCCGTCGGTCGTCGGCTCGCGATATTCGATCATATAGCTATCGACCGGGGTCTGTTCGACCATGTCGGCGAAATCCTGCTCGTCCATGTCGGCCATGCCACCGTTCGGATGGCGTGAGCCCAGATAGGAGCGGAGCAGCGCATATTGCTCTTCGGTCGCCCATGGCTTGCACGCGGTGGCGACGAGGTCGCCGTTGCGCCGGATGTTGCGTTTCTGCGAATTGCTCGGGGTAAACTCGCCCGCGCAGACGCGCACCGACACGCACGCCGAACAATCGGCGCAGCTCGGACGATAGGCAACCGACTGGCTGCGGCGAAAGCCGATGCGGCCGAGCGCGTCGTTCAGTTCGTTCGCCGTGTTGCCGCTGAGCTCGGTGAACACCTTGCGCTCGGTCTTGCCCGCCAGATAGGGACAAGGCGCCGGGCTGGTGACAAAAAAGCGCGGAAAACGGAACGGTGCGGACACGCGAAAACAACCTCCGGACTGGCGATGCGGAGCCCCCCGACGCGGGTCCGACGCGCTACTTGCACCAACTATGCCGCGCGGCGTCAATGGTGCAAAGCGCATTTACCATTTTAGGACGTCCCGTTCTGAATCAACCCCGAAATTTTGTGAATCAGCCGGTAACTCTTGTGCCGATTTGAATCGATCTTGATCCTCCCTGCGGCGAAGCCGTGGGGAGGGGGACCGCCGCGAAGCGGTGGTGGAGGGGCAGCAACATCACGCAATAGCCCCTCCGTCAGCGCTTCGCGCTGCCACCTCCTCATGCCTTCGGCACAGGGAGGAATGTTGATCAGCTATACCCGCGCAGCTCGTCGCCGGTCAGCGTCGCGACGTGCAGCACGTTCGTCGACCCCGGGGTACCGAACGGCACCCCCGCCATCATGACGAGCTTCGCGCCCGACTTGCAGATGCCGTGGCGCAGCGCCATGCGCTTGCCCTTGGCGATCATCTCTTCGAAGCTGCCGATATCCTTGGTCGGCACCGCATGCGCGCCCCAGAGCAGGCCCATGCGCCGCGCCGCTTCCTTCTTGGGCGTCAGGACGAGCAAGGGCGCGCCCGGCCGTTCGCGCGCGACGCGGCGTGCGGTCGAACCCGATGCGGTGAAACAGATGATCGCGTCGGCGGCGATCGTCTGGATGATCGTACCGGCTGCCTCGGCGAGGGCATCGGCGGTCGTCGCGTCGGGTGCCGTCTCGGTGAAGTGGAGGCGGCGATAATAATCGGGGTCGCTTTCGACCGAACGCGCGATGCTGTCCATCATCGTCACGGCCTCGACCGGCCAGGCGCCCGCCGCGGTCTCGGCCGACAGCATGATCGCATCGGCGCCGTCATAGACGGCGGTCGCGACGTCGGACACTTCGGCGCGCGTCGGCGAGGGCGAGACGATCATCGATTCGAGCATTTGCGTCGCAACGACGACGGGCTTGCCCATCCGGCGCGCGGTCGCGACGATCTTTTTCTGGAGCGGCGGCACGGCCTCGGGGGGAAGTTCGACCCCCAGGTCGCCGCGCGCGACCATCGCCGCGTCGGCGAGCTCGAGGATTTCCTCGATCCGCTGCACCCCCGACGGCTTTTCGAATTTCACGAGCAACGCCGCCTTGCCGCCGATCAGCCGCCGCGCCTCGGCGACATCCTCGGGCCGCTGCACGAACGACAGCGCGATCCAGTCGACATGCTGTTCGAGCGCGAAGGTCAGGTCCTTGCGGTCCTTTTCGGTCAGTGCGGCGAGCGGCACGACGACGTCGGGGACGTTGACGCCCTTGCGGTCCGAAATCTTGCCGCCGACCTCGACCACCGTTTCGATCCGGTCGGACGCGACGCTCTTGACGCGCAGCACCAGCTTGCCGTCGTCGATCAGCAGGCGCGTGTCGGGTTCGAGCGCGGCGAAGAGTTCGGGGTGCGGCAGGTGGACGCGCGTCGCGTCGCCGGGTGCCTTGTCGGTGTCGAGCGTGAAGGCCTCGCCCTTCACCAGTTCGGCGGGGCCATCCCGGAACGTGCCGACGCGCAATTTCGGCCCCTGCAGGTCGACGAGGATCGTCGTCGGGCGGCCGGTGTCCTTTTCGAGCGCGCGGATCGCCGCGATCACCTTCGCATGGCCGGCGTGGTCGCCATGACTCATATTGACGCGAAAGGCGTCGGCGCCCGCGCGGTGCAACTCCGCGATCATCTCCGGGTTGGCGCTTGCGGGGCCAAGGGTCGCCAGGATGCGCACCTTGCGCTGGCGGGGGGTAAAGCTCTGAACCACAAATGCTCCGATGACAGGGGACGCTAGGGCAATGCCGCCTTGATGCGATGGACGCTAGGGCAATGCCGCCTTGATGCGATGAAGGCAACAACCGTATAGCTATTCAATCAAAGGGAGTAGCCATGTCCTGCAGCGACGATCAGCCGAATTCCAATAATGCGCTCGACGCGCTCGACGATGCCGCCGCCGCCGCGGCGTTCCGCCGCCTCGTTCGCCTGCTCCAGCATCGCAGCGACGCGGCGAACATCGACCTGATGGGGCTCGCCGGATTTTGCCGCAACTGCCTTGGCGACTGGATCGCAGAGGCCGCGGACATGGACAAGGAAGCGGGCCGCGCGATCGTCCACGGCATGCCCACCGCGGAGTGGAAAGCGCGCTTCCACGTCGCCGCGACCCCCGAACAGCTCGCGCGGATGGAAGAAAGCATGGCCAAGAATCCCTGACCCCGCTAATCGGGCGCCGAGGCGATTCTCGCCACGCAATCATCCAATCTGAGCGGAGTATAAAATGAGCGAAGCCACCGTGTCCGACGAACAGCTGCGTCTTTTCATCGAGCGTATCGAGCGTCTGGAAGAAGAGAAAAAGGGCATCGCCGACGACATCCGCGACACCTATAACGAAGCCAAGAGCAACGGCTACGACCCGAAGATCATGCGCCAGATCGTGCGCCTGCGCAAACTGCCGGTCCACGACCGCAAGGAAATGGAAGCGATCCTCGACGTCTATAAATCGGCGCTCGGAATCGACTAAAAACCACGAGGGAGAGTGACGATGTTCAGCACCACCACCAACAATGTCGAGGGCCGTCCGGTCCGCGAATATCTGGGCATCGTCACCGGCGAGGTGATCGTCGGCGCGAACCTGTTCCGCGACCTGTTCGCGTCGATCACCGACATCGTCGGCGGCCGCTCGGGCAAATATGAGGATGTCCTCGCCCGCGCGCGCAAGGAAGCGATCTCCGAGATGGAAGCCGAAGCGGCGCGCCTCGGCGGCAATGCGGTGATCGGCGTCGATCTCGATTATGAGGTGCTCGGCCAGAACGGCTCGATGCTGATGGTCAGCGCGTCGGGAACCGCCGTGGTTGTCTGAAACCTCGCTTCGCGCTAGTGGCGGCGCCACATTCATTTCATCGATCGGGAACCGCAAGTGGCCGGCCATAGTAAATTCAAGAACATCATGCACCGCAAGGGTGCGCAGGACAAAAAGCGCAGCAGCCTCTTTTCGAAGCTGAGCCGCGAAATCACCGTTGCGGCGAAGATGGGGCTGCCAGATCCCGACGCGAACGCACGCCTGCGCGCTGCGGTGAACGCTGCCAAGGCGCAGTCGATGCCGAAGGACAATATCCAGCGCGCGATCGACAAGGCGGCGGGCAACGACGGCGATAATTACGAAGAAATCCGCTACGAAGGCTATGGCCCCGGCGGCGTATCGCTGATCGTCGAGGCGCTGACCGACAATCGCAACCGCACCGCGACGAACGTCCGCACCGCCTTCTCGAAGAACGGCGGCAACCTCGGAACCTCGGGTAGCGTCAGCCACGGTTTCGACCGTCTCGGCATGATCAGCTATGGCGCGGGTGCCGGCGATGCCGACACCGTGTTCGAAGCCGCGCTCGACGCGGGCGCCGACGACGTCGAATCGTCCGAGGACGGTCACGACATCTGGACCAGCGTCGATTCCTTGCACGAAGTCGCGAAGGCGCTCGAAGCAAAGCTCGGCGAAGCCGAGGGCGTGAAGCTCGCATGGCGTCCGACGCTCAAGAGCGAAGTCGCCGACGAGGCGCTGGCGCAGACTTTGTTCAAGCTGATCGATACGCTCGACGACGACGACGATGTCCAGACCGTGTGGGGCAATTACGAAATCCCCGATGCGGTGATGGAGAAGCTCGGCTGATCATCCTGGGTCTCGACCCCTCGCTCAGTTGTACCGGCTGGGGCGTCATCCGCGTCGAGGGCAGCCGGATCAGCCACATCGCCAACGGGCAGGTGAAAACCGACGCGAAGGCTTCGCTGCCCGACCGGCTCGCTTATCTCGACACCGTGCTCGCGGCGGTGATCGTCGATCATGCCCCCGCTTGCGCGGCGGTCGAGGAAGTCTTCGTCAACGACAATCCGCAATCGACGCTGAAGCTCGCGCACGCGCGCGGCGTGGTGTTGCTCGGCTGCGCGCGCGGCGGGTTGGCGGTGACCGAATATGCCCCGCGGCTCGTCAAGAAGGCGATCGTCGGCACCGGCGGCGCGGCGAAGGAACAGGTGCAGGCGATGCTCCGCGTCCTGCTGCCCGGCGCGAAGGTCGCGGGCGCCGATGCGGCGGATGCGCTCGCGGTCGCGATCTGCCACGCGAACCATCGGCCGCGAGTCTGAACACCGTCATCGAGGGAAATTGATTCCCTTTTCGTTCTCCCCGCGCTAGCACCGATCCATGATCGCGAAACTCACCGGACGGCTCGACAGCAGCGGCGCAGGCCATGCGGTGATCGACGTCGGCGGCGTCGGTTATCTGGTCGAGGCATCGGCGCGGACATTGGACGCGCTCGGCCCGGTCGGCGGCGACGTCACCATCCACACAGAGATGCTTGTCGGCGAGGATTTCCTGCGCCTGCTCGGCTTCGCCAAGGCCGAGGAACGCGACTGGTTCCGCCTGCTCACCAGCGTGCAGGGCGTCGGCGCGAAGGTCGCGCTCGCGATCCTCTCGGCGCTCGAACTCGGCGACCTGCAACGTGCGCTCGCGAGCGGCGACAGCGCGATGATCGCGCGCGCGAACGGCGTCGGCCCGAAGCTCGCGCAGCGGATCACGCATGAACTGAAGGACAAGGCGGGCGCGTTGGGCGGGATTGCCGGCAGCACCCCGTCAGTTGCGGCAACCGCCGGTCCGCTTGGCGACGCCGTCACCGCGCTCACCGGCCTCGGCTTCAAACCCGGAGAAGCCAGCGCGGCGGTCGCAGCGGCAAGCGAGGAACTGGGCGTGGGCGCGAGTCTCGACGCGCTGGTGCGCGCGGCGCTAAAGAAGGCGGCAAAGTGACCGAGCGCGTTCGCAACGCCTCCTGCCGCTGCGGCCAGCTCCGCATCGCCTGCTCGGGCGAACCAATCCGCGTATCGGTCTGCCACTGTCGCAATTGCAAAGCGCGGAGCGGCAGCGCCTTTGCCGCACAGGCGCGCTTCCCCGCCGAGAATATCCGCACAGAGGGCCAGGCGAAATTGTACCAGCATCCCGGCGGAAGCGGCACACTCGCGGACTTCTACTTCTGCGAAAACTGCGGCTCCACGCTCTGGTTCCTCAATCACCCGGAGCTCGACAGCTATGCCGTTCCGATCGGCAATTTCGAACCCGGCCATGACTTCGAGCCGCAATTTTCAGTCTATGAGGATCGTCAGTTACCTTGGGTTTGTATCCTCGGCGAGGCAATAGAGCGTTATGACTGAGCCCGCCCTCACCACCCCGATCCGCACCCCGGAGGATGCCGACGCCGCTTTGCGGCCGAAGTCGCTCGCCGAGTTCGTCGGGCAGGCGGCGGCGCGCGAGAATCTGCGCATCTTTATCGAGGCGGCGAAGGCGCGGGCCGATGCGCTCGACCATGTGCTCTTCTATGGCCCGCCGGGGCTCGGCAAGACGACGCTGGCGCAGATCGTCGCCAAGGAACTCGGCGTCGGCTTTCGCTCGACGTCGGGTCCGGTGATCGCGAAGGCGGGCGACCTTGCCGCGCTGCTCACCAATCTCGAGGACGGCGACGTCCTGTTCATCGACGAGATTCACCGCCTGTCGCCCGCAGTCGAAGAAATCCTCTATCCCGCGATGGAGGACCGCGCGCTCGACATCATGATCGGCGAAGGGCCGTCGGCGCGCAGCGTCCGCATCGACCTACCGAAATTCACGCTGGTCGGCGCGACGACGCGGCAGGGGCTGCTCACGACGCCGCTGCGCGACCGCTTCGGGATTCCGGTGCGGCTCAATTTCTACACCCATGGCGAGCTTGAGCAGGTGATCGCGCGCGCCGCACGATTGCTGGCGTTGCCGATCGCGTCCGACGGCGCGCTCGAAATCGCGAAACGCTCGCGCGGGACACCGCGGATCGCCGGACGATTGCTCCGCCGCGTGCGCGATTTCGCGACCGTCGCGGGTCACGCGATCGTCGACGCGAAGGCGGCCGATGCCGCGCTCAACCGTCTCGAAGTCGACGCACTGGGCCTCGACGCGATGGATCGGCGTTACCTCACCATGATCGCCGACATCTATCGCGGCGGCCCCGTCGGGGTGGAGACGCTCGCGGCGGGCCTCAGCGAACCGCGCGACACGATCGAGGATGTCATCGAACCCTATCTGCTGCAGGCCGGACTGATCGCGCGCACCGCGCGCGGGCGCATGCTCAACGCGAGCGCATGGAAGCATCTGGGGCTCAATCCACCCGCGGGCTCGCAGGACGGACTTTTCGATCAGGCGAAATAGGCGGATTTCCGCGGCTTTCATTCTGCCAACCGGCCCCGATCTGCGACGAACCGTTGGTTAGGGGTTTGCGACGAGTCGTTGCGACGCTATCGGTTGGGACAATGGTAAACGTCCCGCCTCCCTTCATCCCCGGCGCCTTCGTCGGGGCTGAGCATCATTACCGGGCGCGCGTCTATTTCGAGGACACCGACCTTTCGGGCATCGTCTATCACGCCAATTACCTGCGCTATATGGAGCGCGCGCGGTCGGACATGCTGCGCATCGCGGGGATCGACCAGCGCGCGGCGATGGAGGGCGGCGAAGGTAGCTGGGCGGTCACCGACCTCGCGATCAAATACCGCAGCCCGGCGAAGCTCGACGACGATTTGCTCGTCGTCAGCACCGTCGAGGCGGTGCGCGGCGCGAGCGTGATCATATCGCAGCGCATCCTTCGCGGAACTGACACGTTAAGCGGCGAGACATTGACGGTCGGGCAAGTCACCGCCGCCTTCCTGTCGCCCGAGGGCCGGCCACGCCGCCAGCCCGCAGGGTGGGCCGACCGATTTACCGCCATCATGAATGGAGAGACTTTCCCTTGCTAGACAATATCTCGCTGGCCGCCGACGCGGCGACCCTGTCCCCCGTCGCGCTGTTCCTGCAAGCGGACATCATCGTGAAGGCGGTGATGATCGGCCTCCTCGCCGCCTCCATCTATGTCTGGATGGTGATCTTCACGCACGGCCGCGGGGTCAGCAAGTTGATGAGCGCGTCCGAACGCTTCGAACGCGATTTCTGGCGCGCCGACAATATCGACAAATTCTTCGACAAGAACAGCGGCGAGGAACTGCCGAGCGCCAAGGTGCTTTCGGCCGGGATCAGCGAATGGCGTCGATCGACCAAGGGCAAGATCGTCGATCGCGAAGGCACGCGCGAGCGCCTCGGCATCGCGATGAACTCGGCCGTCGCGGGCGAAGTCGACCGGCTCGCCGAAAAGATCGGCACGCTCGCCACGATCGGCTCGGTCGCGCCTTTTGTGGGCCTCTTCGGTACCGTGTGGGGGATCATGCGCAGCTTCACCGCGATCGCGGCGGAAAATAACAGCAGCCTTGCCGTCGTAGCTCCGGGGATCGCCGAGGCCCTCTTCGCGACCGCGATCGGCCTGTTCGCCGCTATCCCCGCAGTCATTGCCTACAACGCCTTCTCGCAGCGCCTGAACCGGCTCGAATCGCGCCTCGGCCGCTTCGCCGACGGGCTGCACGCGACCTTCAGCCGCGAACTCGAGGTCGAAGCCTGATGGCGATGACCGGACCTTCGGGCGGCATCGGCGGTCGGCGCGGCCGCGGCGCTCGGCGCGCGCCGATGGCCGAGATCAACGTCACCCCGCTCGTCGACGTGATGCTCGTGCTCTTGATCATCTTCATGATCACCGCTCCCCTGCTCGCCTCTGCCGTCCCCATCGACCTGCCCGAAAGCCGGGCGAAGCCGGTCGAGACCGAAGATCAGGAACCGGTGCAGCTGTCGATCAACGCCGACGACACGCTCTATATCGGCGAGGACGTCGTGCCCGAGGCCGAGCTTCCCGCGCGGCTCGACGCGATCGCGCGCGAGAATGAAGGCAAGGACAAGCCGCGCCAGATCATGCTGCGCGCCGACAAGGGGCTCGATTACGGGCGCGTCATGCGCGTGATGGGCGAGCTCAACCGTGCGGGCCTGACCCGCATTTCGCTGGTGACGACAGGTTCGGAAGGCGCCGCCAACAGCGCGTCCGCCGCGGTCACCGACGGTTCAGAAACGCAACCCTAGGTTGAGATGATGGCCGAACAACGGGCAGTGAGGGGGAATGAAAGACGCGGGTTCGCCATCGCGGTGGCGGCGCATGTCCTGATTATCGGGCTACTTTCGTTTCAATGGACCCCGGGCGACCGCCGTTTCGACAACCCGCCGATGGAAGTCGATTTGATCGCCGAAACCGCGGTCCAATCGACCGCGCCGGTGATCAGCGAGACCCCGCCCGCCGCGCGGCTCGGCGAAGAGGACAATGTCGACATCGCGGCACCCGAACCGATGCCGGCGCCGCCGCTGCCCGAACCGGTCGTCCGTCCGCCCCCCGCGCCGACACCGAAGCAGGTGGCGCGCCCGAAAGCGGCGCCCCCGAAACAGCCCCCCGCAGCGCAAAAGGCGCAGCCGAAGGCCGCCCCGAAAGCCCCGCCAGCAAAGGACCGCCCCACCCGCCCGACCGGCCGCCTCGATGGCATCGCCGAGGGGCTTTCGCGATCGCAGCCCAAATCGCCTGCGAGCAAGGGCGCGCCCGCGGCGGCGACCGCCGCCGAGGTTCGCCGCTCGATCGACGTCAGCATCAAAGCGAAGGTCGGCCCGCGCTGGAACGGCTGCCGCATATCGGGGGTCGATGTCGACCAGCTCAAGACCGTCGTGAAGTTCAAACTCACCCAGTCGGGCGCGCTCGCGGGCTTCACCAGCGTCAACACGACGGGCGAAAACGACAGCAACAAATTCCAGGTCCAGCGGCACCAGGAATGCGCCAAACGCGCGGTCGAACTGGCCGCACCCTTCGACCTGCCCGAAGAGAATTACAGCTTCTGGCAGAATTACACGCTCGATTTCATCAAGAGGTAAGAGAGATGCTCCTCCGCCCGATCAGCCTTTCGCTCGCCCTGCTGCTCACCGCGGCACCGGTCGCCGCGCAGACGAACCCAGCACCCCCCGCGGTCACCCCGACCGAACCGCGCGAAACGATCGAAGGCACGCTGTCGCAGGACCGCACCGTCATCGCGATCCCGGCGCTCGCGACGCCGTCGGCGCAGACCGTCGCCGGGCTGCGCACCGATACACTTGGGCGCCAGATCGCCGAAGTCATCGCCGCCGACCTTGAGCGCAGCGGCCTCTACGCTCCCGTCGGCCCCGCCGGCCTTCGCGCGATCTCGATGGCCGAAGTCACGGCGCCGCGCTTTGCCGACTGGCAGGGAAACAACGCCGAAAATGTCGTCCATGGTTTCGTGCGCGCGAGCGGCACCGGCGGTCTCGTCGTCGGCTGCTATCTCTACGACACCCAGCTCGGCAGCGAGCTGGTACGGCAGGGTTTCGAGATCCAGCCCGGCGACTGGCGCCGCGCCGCGCACAAATGCGCCGACGCCATCTATTCGCGCCTGTCGGGGGAATCGCCCTTCTTCGACAGCCGTGTCGCCTATATCGCCGAAAGCGGGCCGAAGGGGAATCGCATCAAGCGGCTCGCGATCATGGATTCGGACGGCGGCAACCACCGCTTCATCACCAATGGCCAGGCGCTGGCGATTTCTCCTCGGTTCTCTCCCGATTACAAGAAGATCGTCTACGTCTCCTATCTGAACAACCGCGTCCGCGTATTCATCTATGACGTGGCATCCGGGTCGCAGAAGCTGGTGACCGAAAGCGCGAACGCGACCTTCGCGCCGCGCTGGTCGCCCGATGGCACGCAAATCCTCTATTCGATGGCGGTGAACGGCAACACCGACATCTATCGCATCTCGGCGAACGGCGGCACCCCGGTGCGGCTGACCAACACGCCCGGCATCGACGTCGGGGGCAGCTTCTCGCCCGACGGCAAGAAGATCGTGTTCGAGAGCGACCGGTCGGGCGGCCAGCAAATCTATACGATGAACATCGACGGGTCGAACCAGCAGCGGATCAGCTTTGGCGGCGGCCGGGCGGCGACGCCCGAATGGTCGCCGCGCGGCGACCTGATCGCCTTCACCCGCATGGGCGGCGGCGAGTTCCGCGTCGGCGTGATGACCCCGTCGGGCGGCGGCGTGCGGATGCTGACCAACAGTTGGCAGGACGAGGCGCCGACCTGGTCGCCGAATGGCCGCGTGATCCAGTTCTTTCGCACGACGCGCGGACGCGAAGGCAAGTCGAGCCTGTGGCAGGTCGACCTGACCGGCGTGAACCTGCGCCGCCTGCCGACCCCGCAGGACGGATCTGATCCCAGCTGGGGCCCGGTACTTCCCTGAGGAAAACCGGAACCAAAGGGATGCGATCGGGTTCAACTATCGCGTCCTGAACGGGCCAATTCGGCCGCACGATTGATTTTCAACAACAAGAGGACAGAAACATGACGATACGCAAAAGCACCGCGATGATCGCGGCGATCACCATGCTTGCTGTTGGCGCCTGCGCGAAAAAGGCCCCCGACACGCTTCCCCCCGCCCCCGAAGGCACCGGGGATACGGGCACCGACACCGGAACCGGGGTCGTCCCCGGATCGCAGGAAGATTTCCTCGCCAGCGTCGGCGCCATGGGCGACCGCGTTTTCTTCGATTATGACCAGTATAATGTCGACGCACAGGATCAGGCGACGTTGCAGACCCAGTCGCAGTGGCTGCAGCGCAACCCCGCCGTCCGCGTCACGCTCGAAGGCCATGCCGACGAACGCGGCACCCGCGATTACAACATCGCGCTCGGCGAACGCCGCGCCAACGCCGCGAAAAATTATCTCGCGTCGCTCGGCATCGATCCGTCGCGGATCAGCGTCATCAGCTATGGCAAGGAACGCCCGGCCGAACTCGGCTCGACCGAGGAAGCCTATGCGAAGAACCGCCGCGCGGTGACGGTCGTCATCGGGCGCTAAGCAGCGGCCATAGCGGCACCGTCACGAAAGCGGCGGTGCAGGCAAAGACACCGAAGGGGACCCGTCGCGCGCTGAGCGGCGGGTCCCCTTTTCGTTGAGCGGTGATCGCCCAGGCAATCCCGCCGAAGCTGGCGAGCAGCAGCAGCAGGGGCAGCGCCTGCCAACCGAGCCACGCGCCAATCGCGGCGACGAGCTTCGGGTCACCGCCCCCCATGCCCTCGGCGCCGCGCATACGGCGATAGGCCCAGGCGACCAGCGCGAGCACAGTGCCACCGACGAGCGCGCCGATCCAGCGATCGGGCAGCGTGGTGCCGAGCATCGGCCCCGCGAGCAGCAGGCCAGTGATGGCGAGCAGCGCATTGAGGCGGTCGGGAAGCCAGAAATGGCGCGCATCGAGGAGCGCGAGCGGCAGCAAAAGCCAACCGAACAGCGCCCAGAGCCATCCCGCCGTGCCGGGCGCGAGCGCAAGGGCGACAGCGCCGATCAGCGCCGACCCCAGCTCGACCCGCCAGTGAAAGGGCGCAATCGGCGCGCCGCACGTCCGGCAGCGTCCGCGCGACGCGAGCGCGGAGAGCAGCGGCACGAGATCGGCAGCGGCCAGCGAACGCCCGCAGCCGTCGCATTGCGACCGCCCGAGCACCGAACGCCCCGTGGGCCAGCGCAGTACCAAAGTCGCGATAAAGCTGCCGAGAAGCAGTCCGATCAGCCCGGCAAAGGCGACGCCCATGCCGAAGGGCCAGGCATCGAGGAAGGTCACGTCAGAAGCGGCCCGAAGTCGCCAGCACGAACCCGTTCGGGCCAGCCTTGAAGCCGAGTGCCGCGAGCGCCCCCGCCATCGCCGGATCGCGGTCGACATTGATCGCGAACTGCGCGCGATAGGCCCCTTTGCCGTCGAACGACAAGGTCAGCCGTTCCATGCCCGACTGGCTGGCGAGCGCCGCCTGCGCCCGCCCCTTCGCACAGGAGAGCGGTCCCGACAGGCCGCGCGAGAGGTCGAGGCCTGCTATCGGCGCGGTGACCGCGAGCTGGATGCGGCCGGCCGCGCTGGCGCATTGGCCTGCATCGTCGAACCGCACCGTCGCGCCCTCGAAGCGGATCGTATCGACGGGGATCAGGCCGAGCCCGCCCGACATCGATGTCGTGCCGCTGACCTCGGACACGCCGCGCGGGTCGCTGCCATGCAGCCGTCCGGCGAGCGCGCCGAGCCGTTCGTCGGCGCGCGAAAAAGCGAGTTCGACCCCGCCGCCCAGCAGCGCGAGCGGCGAAAGGCTGGCGCGCACCGTGCCGAGCGGCAGCGCACCGAGCCGCGCCTCGACCAGCTCGCCCGACCAGATCGAACCACGCACGTCGCGTGCGGTAATGCCCGCGTCGGTCGCGCCCGAAAGGCCCAGCGCGAGCCGCATCGGGAAGGTCGCAATGACAAGGAGGAGCGCGAGCAGCAGCGCCGCAATACCCCAACGCCGGCGCGCGCTCATCGGCCGCCCTTCCGGAGTTCGGCGGTCAGCCCGACGGTGCCGTCGGCGGCAGGCGTGATCGTCAACTGGTCGACGACGAAGCCCTGCCCCTCGAGCGAGGCGAGCCAGTCGGTGAGCACCGGTGCCTTGGCCGTCGCGATCGCGATCGTCGCCTGTCCTTCGCCCCGCGCCTCGTTGCGGTCGAGCGTCAGCCCGATCTCGCCCGCCGATTGCGCCAGATATTGGTCGATCGCGACCGCATCGACCGTTGCGGCGACCGATTTCGCCGGGCGCTGCGCGAGCAATTGCACTTTCGCGGCAACGCGGCCTTCGCGTTCGATTGCGGCGCGATGCTGGTTTTCCAGATCGACGAAGGCCGCAACCGCCGGGCGCCCGAGCCCCCAGACCAGCACGCCGAGCGCAAGCACGCCCGCGATACCCACCAGCCAGCGTTCGCGCGGCGACAGGCCGATCCACCAGTTTTGCAATCGCTCGGTCATGGCACCGCCCGGATCGTGATGTTCGCCATCTGCTGGCCGTCGCTACCCGCCATCGGCTGCGCGGTGACGCGATAACCGCGTGCCTGCAGCGCGAGCAGCACCTTGTTGATATCCTCGACGCGCGGTGCGGCGAGCGTCGTCGTCAGCGTCCCGTCGGTGCGATGCGACAGCGTCTTGAGCGACACGCCGGGCGTATCGCCCATCGCATCGTAAAGCGCCGACGCAGGAACAGAAAAAGCGAGCGGCCCGCCGCCGGCGGCGGCAAGACGGCGGTCGAGTTCGGCTTCGGCCGCGGTCGCGTCCACGGCGGTCACCCCGGTCTTTTTCGCCATGGCAACGACCTGATCGTCGGCGCGGCCCGTGTCGGACGCAAGGCGGATGGCATAAACGATCGGGACCAGCAGGCTGACGACCAGCAGCGCAATCGCGAGGCGCTTCGCCAGCCGCAGCATCGCCGGATCGACCGACCAGCTGCGTTTGGGTTTCCACCCCCCGCTGAGCAGGTCGATCGGCGGTGCAGCGAGCGTCAACAACAGCGCCTCGCGCATCCGGTCGGGATCGAGCGGTGCGACGGTGTGGCCACCTGCGATCAGCGGATCGAGTTCGGGATCGGACAGCCAGGCATGGTCGGCGGCGCGGACTATTTCTTCTCCGCCCACCTCGGCCTTCCACAGCGTATCGGGTTCGGGCGGCGGTACCGCCGCCGCCGCGGGGACGATGGCAAGGGGAGCCAGATTGCGCGTTTTCAGCCACCCGGTCCACGCGGTCATCGCGGCGTGGCTGGTGACCGCAACCGGGACCGCCTGTCCCGCCTCGGCCGGCTGGCCTGCGACGACATGAAGCAATGCGGCATCGCCGAGGCTTGCCTTCAACGTGTCGATCCGCGCCGCCGCAGCCGCCTGCGCCGGGGCGGCATCGGGATAATGAAGCCAGCGGAGCGGCACGTCGGCGGCGGGTGCCAGTGCAACCAGCCGGTCTTCGGGACTGTCGTCGCGCGGCTTTTCCCACGCATCGACCCATCCGTCGTCCTGCCCGCTATCGACGATCACGCCATCGTCGATGCGCAGCCACGCGGGCTGCGGCGCATTATCTTCGCCAAGCGTCGCCACCGGAGGCAGCCAGAGAACCAGCGTGCTCGCCATTTCAGTCGCTCTCGCCCCAGTCACGGCGCACGATCACCGGCGGCGCAAGCCCGGCAGACGGCGCCCCGCCATTGGCATCGATCAGCGAAACTGCGGTCAAGAAACCGTCCCCCATCGTCACATTCGTCGTCAGCGCCAGCCAGCGGCTGGTCACCCCTGCCTGTTCGGCGACATCGGTTGGCGGCTCGCGCCCTTCGAACGGGCCCGCCTCCCAGAATCGCACGCTGCTGCCATAGCCGCCGGCGGGACGCGCCGCCAGCGCCGCCCGCGCGTCGGCGAGCGTGATTTCGCCGGGCAGCAGCATCGCGACCAGCGGCGCCTGTTCGGGCGCGAGCGTGTTGACGTTGAGCCGCACCGGCTCGGTCGTCGGCAGCACGCACACCCAAGGCTTGAGCCGCGCATAAATCTTTGGCGTCACGCCGCGCACCGCGCGCAGCTCGCTGACATCGGCCATCTTGCGGTTGGCGGGGAGGTATGCGCCCTGCATCGCGCGATAGGCATTATCCTCTGCGCCAAGCGGGCCTTCGTTGCTGTCGCTGTCGATCCAGTCGGCCGTGGCACCCGCAATCGCCTGCGCCTGCCCCGGATCGATCCCGAGCAAAGTCATCAATTCGCCGAACTGGCGCATCGATCCCGAACGCTGACTGAAACGCCCCGGCGTCGTTTCGGCGACGAGGCTGTTGAGGTTGAAACAATTATTCGCATCGGTGAGCTTCGCACGCCCTTCGCCGCCGGGCAGCGGCAGCGTGAAATCGCGGCCGAGCCACCCGCCCGCCAAGGTCAGTTTCGCGGGATCGCGCCCGACCAGGTCCGCGACGCGGCGCAGCGCGATCTGCTCGGCGGCGAAGGCGTAAGCGCGGCCCTGATCGACCGTTGCTGCACTGCCCGCGATCCGCGTCGCGAGCGTCAGCCGGTCGAGCGCGGTCGCGGCGATCACCGCCATCACCGCGACGAGCAGCAGCACGCTGAGCAACGCCGCCCCACGTTCATTCTTTGCGCTCTGCCTCATGGTACCGGCGCCTCGGCAGCCGCCGGCGGCGGGGGCAAGGCCGGCGCGGTCAGGAACAGCATCGTCAGCGCCTCGCGCCCGGTCCGCGCCAGCCGCACTTCGACCGCGCGCGGCAGCCGATCGCCGGGTTCGGAACTCCAGCTCTCACCCCAATTGCCCCGCTCGTCGCGATATCGCACGGCGACGCCCGCGACCTCTCCGACGAGCCGGTCGCCCTCGCCAAGCGCGGTGCCGTCGAGCATTGGCTGGGTTGCGCGGCGCCATTCGTTGCCGACGCGCGCATAGGCGACGCGCTCGACACTCGGGCGCGGGCTTCCGTCGAGCGACCCCGCGCCGCTGTGGACAAAGGCAAATCCGTTCGATGATCCGACGAAGGCCGGAACCGCCTCCCCCGCCGGCCCGCGCGTCGAGCGCTGCACCGCCTGCGCAAGGTCGTTCGCCATCACCGCGCGGAGCCGGTTGATGCCCCCCATCGCCTTCAGCCGTTCCTGCACCGCGTCCTGCGTATCGACGCTGCTGCGCAGCAGGCCGACGCCCATCGCCGCGATCGCCGCGAAGATCGACAGCGCGACGAGCATCTCGACGAGGGTGAAGCCGCGTTCGTCCCTCATCGCGACGGCCGGATGATCGTCAGCGCGGCCTGTCCGCGCCCGCTTTCCGGACGAACGAACAGGTCGATGCGCAGCAAGGCGTCGTCGGCGGTCTTGGCGACGCGCTGTTCGACGCGCCAGTTGCGCCCGGCGTTCGCAACGCCGATCGCGCTGTTGCCGATCGTCGGCGGCGCCGGGTCGGTCCACAGTTCGACCGCGCGATTCTGTGCCACAATGCCCGCCATCGTGCTTTCGTCGAGGTCGCCCGCGGTGCGCACCGCATATGCGTCGAGGCGTACGAGCGCGAGCGCGGCGATGCTGATCACACTCAGGGCCACGAGCATTTCGAGCAGGGTGAAGCCGCTTTCGGAACCTTTGGCGCGCTCACTGCCCACGGCTGACCTCCCCGGTCGCCGACACGCGCAAGATCTCGCGCGCATCGCCGCCGGTGAGCACGACCGCCTGCGGCGTCGGGCTGGTGCCGACGCGGTCGAACAGGATGCGCGCCGCGCCCTGTCCGTTGCCCGCGACGAAGCGCACGTCGCCGGGCCAGCTCCGCTGTTCGAAGGCACGGCCGGGAAGCGGTTGCCATTCGCCCGATACCCGCCGCTCGAAGCCATAGCCCGATGGCGCGAAATGGACCGCGACGCTGCGCCCCTCGATCACCGCGACGTCGCGCGCGGCGGCGAGCCGCGCGGCGAGCCGGTCGGCCTCGCTGCGCACGCTGCGCTCCTCGCCGGGGATGGTGAGCACGACGGCGGTCGCGGCGAGCGCCATGATCGCGAGCACGACCATCAGTTCGACGAGTGTGAAGCCGTTGGCGTGGGGACGCGTGCGCGTCTCAGCCGTCGCTGCGAATATCCGCATTGTCGTCGGTCCCGCCGGGGGCGCCGTCGGCACCGAGCGACCAGACGTCGAACGCCTTTCCGTTCGGCCCCGGCGCCTGATAATTATAGGGGCGCCCCCACGGATCGGCGGGCAGCTTCTTGATATAGCCGCCGCGGCGATAGCGTTCGGGCTGCGCGAGCGACGGCGGCGGCGTGCTGAGCGCGTTCAGCCCATCGGTCGAGGCGGGATAGGTCAGATTGTCGAGGCGATATTGTTCGAGCGCGGTTTCGAGCGTCGCAATATCGGCCTTGGCCTTGGTCACCATCGCGCGGTCCTGGCTGGGCAGGACGTTGATCATCACAACCGTTGCGAGCAGCCCGATGATGAAGATCACGACCATCAGTTCGGTCAGGGTGAAGCCGCGCTCGCCCTTCTTGCGGCGGCGCTGGATCGGGGGCCGGCCCTCGCCGGAAAAGGAGGTATCGAGCATCAAGCGAAAGAATAGCTGCATCAGCGACATTTTCATAGTCCGGCTAGGTTCTGCAACTGAAGGATCGGAAGCAGGATGGCGAGGATAATCAGGGCTACGCACGACCCCATAACGACAATTATGACAGGTTCGAGAAGCGCCATCGACGCGGCCGTAAAGCGGTCGAATTCGCGTTCGAGATAATCGGCGGCGCGCTCGAGCATCTGCTCGAGCCGCCCGGCGCTTTCGCCGCTCGCGGTCATATAGACGAGAAGCGGCGGAAAGACCCCGGCGTCGCGGAGGGCCGCGGACAAGCTGCCGCCCGCGCGCACCTGATCGACGATCGTCGCGGTCGCGCCCGCAAGCGCCGCGTTGCGGATCGTCGGAAGCGTCAGGCGCAGCCCCTCGACGAGCGGCAGGCGGCTCGACACCATCGTCGACAGGGTCCGCGCAAAACGCGCGGCATAAAGATCGCGGAGCAGGCGGCCAAGGAGCGGCAAGCGCAGCAGCCGTGCGTCGACGCGCGCCTTGAACGCGGGGCGCCGCATCGCGCTCACCCAGCCGAAGCTCGCGGCTGCGATCAGCAGCGCGATCAACCACCACCAGTTCGCGGCGAAGCTGGAAATTGCAATCACCGCGCGGGTCAGGAACGGCAGCTGCTGGCCGGTGTCGGTGAATTGTTCGACGACGCGCGGGACGACGAAGATCATCAGCGCGGCGACGACGCCGATTGCGACGATCGCAAGTACGATCGGATAGGCGAGCGCAGCGATCAGCTTGCCGCGCACCTCCGCCTGCCGTTCGAGCAGGTCGGCGAGGCGTGCGAGGATCACCGTCAGGCTGCCCGTGGTTTCGCCCGCGGCGACCATCGCGCGATAGAGCGGCGGGAAGCTCGCCGGCTGGCGCGCCATCGCGTCGGCAAGGCGGCGGCCTTCGAGCAGCCCGGCGTGGACGTCGCCAATGACGGCGCGGGCATTTTCGGCCTCGCTCTGGCGCGTCAGCGTGCGCAGCGCCTCTTCGAGCGGCGCGACCTCCGCGAGCGTCGCGAACTGGCGCGTGAAAAGCGCAAGGTCCTTGCTCGACAATCTGTTGCGGCGAAATGCGAACAGCGAGCGGCCGGCGGGCTTCGCCCCCGCCGCCTCGACCGCGACGATATGGAATTTGCGGCGGATCAGGTCGGCGCGCGCGGCATCGTCGTTCGCGGCGGTGAGCCGCCCCTTGCGCTCGCGGCCCTGGCTGTCGATCGCCACATAGCGATAATCAGGCATCGACATCCTCGCGCCGCGCGATGCGGATCGCCTCCTCGGCGGTCGTCAGCCCCTTCGCAACCATCGCACGCGCAGCGGACGCCAGCGTCGGCGATTTCAGGAAGGCGTGTTTCGCGATCATCGCCTCGTCACCGCCATTGTAGATATAGCGGCGCACGGTCTCGTCGACCTTGATCGCCTCGAACACGCCGATGCGCCCGCGGAACCCGCTGTGGCCGCACTGTTCGCAGCCCTTCGGCCGCCAAATGACAGTGCCGATGTCGAGCCCCAGCATCGCAGCAACGCTGTTATCGGCCTGCACCGGCTCGCGGCAATGGTCGCATAGCTTGCGCACGAGCCGCTGCGCGAGCACCGCACGAAGCGTCGAGGCGAGCAGGAAGGGTTCGACCTTCAAATCCTTGAGACGCGTGATCGCGCCCACCGCGTCGTTGGTGTGGACAGTCGAGAGGACGAGGTGGCCCGTCAGCGACGCCTGCACCGCGATATCGGCGGTTTCGCGGTCGCGGATTTCGCCGACCATCACAACGTCGGGATCCTGGCGTAGGATCGCGCGGAGGCCCGCGGCGAAGTCGAGCCCGACCTTGCTGTTCACCTGCGTCTGGCCGACGCCCTCGACGGCATATTCGACCGGATCCTCGACGGTCAGGATATTGCGCTGGCCGTCGTTGAGCTGCTTGAGCGCGGCGTAAAGCGTCGTCGTCTTGCCCGACCCGGTCGGGCCGGTGACGAGGATGATGCCATTGGGTTCGGCGAGCGCCTCGCGCAGGATCTGGTCGGCGGCACCCGACAGGCCGAGAACGTCGAAGTCGATCCCAGCGGCATCCTTGTCGAGGATACGCATGACGACGCGTTCGCCCGCGCGGCTGGGCAATGTCGAAACGCGCACGTCGACCGCCTTGCCCGCCAGCGTCAGTCCGATGCGGCCGTCCTGCGGCACGCGGCGCTCGGCGATGTCGAGGCGCGCCATCACCTTGATACGGCTGACGACGACGGGGGCGACATGCGGCGGCATCCGCAGATGTTCGCGCAGCACGCCGTCGGTGCGCATCCGCACGACGAGGCCGCTTTCATAAGGTTCGATATGAATATCGCTGACGCCCTGCCGCACCGCTTCGGCGATGATCGCGTTGATCAGGCGGATCGCGGGCGCGTCGTCGGCGCTGTCGAGCAGGTCCTCGGCGCTCGGCAGGCTGAAGTCGATGTCGCTGCCGTCGAGCGAGCCCGCCATCGCGGCAGCCGAACTGTCGACAGCATAATGGTCCGACAGCAACCGGTCGAAATCGGCGGCGTCGGCGGTTGCGACGCGCAGCGGCTGCGCGAGGTAGCGCTTGACCTCGATCAGCACCGCGGGGTCGCTGCCTTCGCGCAAGGTCGCGAGCCAGACGCCGTTTTCGCCGGGCGCGATGACGACGCCATGCGCGCGGGCAAAGCCGTAAGGAATATCAACCGGCGCCGGGGGAGGCGCCGCCGGTTCGATGTCGGTCACGGATAATCTCCGGCGGGAGGAGCGGGCGCCTGTGAAATCGAGGGCGGGACTTCGGTCGAAATGACGCTGCCGTCGGGACCGCGCAGTTCGGGCAGGTTGACCGGACCGACGGTGACATCGGTGGCAGTCGCAGCGCTCGGCACCGGCGGCACGGCGCCCAGATAGTCGCGCACTAGCGTGTCGATCGCGGGCTCTTCGCCCGGATTGCGCTGGAGCTGGAAGTCGCGGACATAGCCGTAGCGGCGCGCGGTCAGCGCGGCATTGTCTTCGCGATTGCGCAGGATCGTCGGGCGGATGAAGACCATCAGATTGGTCTTCGAGCGCGTGCGGCTGCGCGATTTGAACAATTCGCCGAGCAACGGAATGTCGCTGAGGAGCGGGATGCGTTCGATCGTCTTGCGCTCGTCGTCGTTGAGCAGCCCGCCGATCGCGAGGATCTCGCCATCGTCGACCGTCAGCACCGTCTCGAACGCGCGCTTGTTGAGAATGAGGTCGCTGTTGCGCGACGAGACGGGTCCCGCGACGCTCGACACCTCCTGCCGCAGGAACATCTTCACTTCGCCCGCGCCATTGACCTGCGGGGTCACTTCCAGCTTGATCCCGACTTCTTCGCGCTGGACGGTGCGGAAGGCATTTTCGAAATTATCACCCAGCTTTTCGCCCGTGGTGATCGGGACATCCTGCCCGACGAGGAATTTCGCGGCCTGATTGTCGAGCGTAACGATATGCGGGGTCGCGAGCAGGTTCGAGGTCGTGTCCGATTTCACCGCGTTGATGATCGCGCCGAAGATCGTGTTCTTGCCGATGTCGCCCGCGAAGCCCGCAAAACCGCCCGTCGCGGTGAGGAGCGACGCCGCGGCCGCTTCCTGCAGGCTGTTGCCGAGCGAGCTGTTCGTCTGGGTGACCGTCGTGTTGCCGTTGACCGTCGTCGTCTCCTGCGACAGCCGGTTCGCGGCATAGGCGCCGCCGAGTGTCAGGATATTGGGCTGCGCGTTGCTGTAGCTGGTCGCGACGAACGGGATATTCTTGCCGCCGAGCAGGAATTGGACGCCGAGGCGTTTCGCCGCATCGTCGCCTATCTCGACGACGATCGCCTCGACGAGCACCTGCTGGCGCCGGCTGTCGAGCTGGCGGATCAGTTCGCCGAGCATCCGCTGCACTTCGCTGTTCGCCGCGACGATGATCGCGTTGGCGCCTTCGTAGCGGGTGACGATCGCGGGACCGCGGGTCGAGATGCTGCCGCTTCCGCCGCCGCCCACCGATGTCGCGGCTGGCGCGGCGGCCGCCGCCATAGGCGCGCTGCCGCCGCTGGAGGACGAGGATGATGAGGTCGATGCGGGCGGCAGGCCCGCCTTCTGTGCCGGGTCGCTGCCCCCGCCGATCAGTTGTTGCAGCGTCGGGAGCAAGGTTTCGGCGTTCGCATGTTCGAGCCAGTAGACGCGCAGTTCGGTGCCGCCCGCCGCCTTGGCGTCGAGGTCGTGCGCCATCGACACGAAGCGCGCGACGAGCGCCTGGTCGCCGCGCAGCGCAATCGCGTTGCTGCTGTCGATAGGCACGATCGCGAGCGGCGCGCGGGCGCCTTCGCCCGCCGCAGGGACAAGCGCGGTGAGCGCGGCGGCGATCTCGCGCGCGCCGGCATTCTTCAATGTGACGATCTGGCTGGTCGAGCTGTCGCGGTCGATACTCGACGCAAGCGCGCGAATGCGGCGGATATTGTCGGCAAAGTCGGCGACGACGAGGCTGTTGGCGTTGCGGTTCGCGGTGAGCGAACCCTGCGCGCTGACAAGCGGGCGCAGCGTTTCGACCGCCGCGACCGCGTCGATGTGCTTGAGGCGGATGATTTCGGTGACGAACTGGTTCTGCGCCGCGCCGCCGCTGCCGATGCGGCCCGGCTGTGCCGCCGCGCCGTCGATCGGCTGGACGCGATAGCTGCCGTTCGGTCCGGGAACCGCGACCAGCCCGTTCGAGCGCAGGGTCGCGAGGAAAATCTCGAAATATTCGCTGCGCGACAGTGGCCGGTCGGTGACGACCGACACCTTGCCGTTCACGCGGCCGTCGATGACAAAGGTGCGCCCGGTAATCCGCGCCGCGTCCTGGATGAAGGCGCGGATATCGGCGTCGCGGACGTTGAGCGTATATTGGGCGTAGGTCACGGCCGGCGTGGCCGAAACCAGCGCCGCGGCAAGCATCAGGGAAAGTTTCAGGCGCATGGGTCTCTATTGCTTCGAAAGGAAAATGGCGACGGGAACGACGCTGGCGCCGCGCTCGACCTCAAGCGCGATGCGCGCGCCCGGCGTAAGTTGATTGGCGAGCGCAGCGGCGTCGCTCGCCGATCCGATCGCGCGACCGCCGACCGAGCGGATGACATCGCCGGGGCGCAGTCCCGCCGCGCGGAAGGCTGCGCCGTCGCCTTGCGGCTGGACGACGATGCCGGTGACGCGGCCGTTCTCGGTCCGCGGCGCGAAGCCGACGCCCGCCTTGATCGCGGCGGGGGTCATTTCGCCGCTCGCGCTTGCGCCAGCCTGAGCCGACCCGATTTCGGGGGTCGGCGCGGGAAGCGGCGCCGCAGGATTGGCGACGGGCGCCGCGCCGCTCTGGTCGAGGAACAGGCTTTCGCGCGCGCCTCCGCGGTCAAGCAGCACATGGTCGAAGGCGACCCCGGCGAGCTTCAGCCCGGGCGCGATCTCGTCGCCGACCGCATAGCTATTCTGTATCCCGTCCTCGCCCGCGATGATCGCCGAGCCACCGCCCGTCGCCTCGTTGAGGTTGATGCCGAAGAGGGTCAGGCCAGCCGAAGTGACGGTCGCCGAAGCGGGGCCCTGTGCATTGCTGCGGAAAAAGGGATCGAGGCTGGAGAAGAGCGCGCGCCGCTCGGCGGGCGAAGCGATCACCGCCGCCTGCGGCTGCCATGCGCCGAGCGGCGACAGCGGCGTGAGCAATACCCAAAGCAGGCGGACGCATTGCCAGACCAGCAGCGCACCGAGCAGGCCGACGAGCAGCGTCGGCCATATTTCGCGTGGGTGCCGGCGCCCGGCGCGCAGCCAGGAGGGCAGCGCACGCGGCAGCCGAACGGCCGATCCGGACATCAGCGTCGCCATGAAGTCTTCCCTGTCCCCCAACTGAAAAATCGGTCTCGCGAATCGCCTAGGGGCGAACGGTGACAATCAGTTGACCGGAAGATTACAGTTTTTTGACGGCCGGGCGAGTCCGCAGCGACGGCCCGAAACGATCCTCCCCGCCGCAGCGGGGAGGATATAGGTTTCAGAATTTGAGCGATGCGCTGAGCGAGAAGGTGCGGCCCAGCTTGTAGCGGTTGAAATAGATCTTGTTGTCGCCCGACGTCTGGACTTCCTGATATTTGCGTCCGGTCAGGTTGCGTGCCTCGAACTTCAGCTCGATTTCCTTGTTGAGCAGGGTCAGCCCCTGACGCGCGACGAAATCGAGCTGGATGCCCGGTTTTTCGAGCAGGTCGGGCTGTCCCGACGGGCCGCGGCTGGTCACGCGCGGGCTGGCGTAGGTGATGAGCAGGGTCTGCTGCGACAGCTTGTCCTGATCTTCCAGTCCGATCTGGACGTTGACCAGATGGTCCGACTGCCCCGTGAGCGGCGAACCATCGAAGAAATAATTGCTCGCGTCCTGCACCACCCCGTTGATGACGGTGGTGTCGCCCGCACCGACTTTGATGTCCGACTTGGTGAAGGTGTAATTGCCGATCAGCACGAGGCGGCGGCTGGCCCAGAAGGGCGAGTCCGACAGCGTGTCGAGCGCGAAATATTTCTGCGCTTCCAGTTCGACACCATAGAGCGTCGCCTTCGGCGCGTTGGCATAGCTGGTGTTGATCGATGAATCCGAGATCGAGGTATAGGCCTCGATCGGCTTGTCGATCGATTTGTAGAAACCGGCGGCGGTGAAACGCTGGTCCTTGGCAAAATACCATTCGTACCGCAGTTCGGCATTCCACAATTCGCTGTCGCTGAGCGACGGGTTGCCGCGGAACAGGCGGTTCGATTCCGGATCTTGGTAGATTTGCGCCACCAGTTCGCGGAACTGCGGACGCGCGATCGTCTTCGACCCGTTGAAGCGCACCTGCATATCGGGTGCGACTTCCCAGGTCAGCGTCACCGCGGGCAGCCAGTAATCATTGTCGAGGTTCGTCGAGACGATCGAGCTGCCGCCCGTTCCGAACAGGTCGACCGGAACGACGGTCTGCTTGCCTTTCTCGTAACGGACGCCGGCGTTGATATTGATTCCCGACATCAGCTCGGCCTGCACCTGTGCATAGCCGGCGTGGGTGGTCAGGCCCGCGTCGAACGCCGCGGTGCCGTCCTGCGCCGAGGTTTCGATCAGGCCGATATCATAGAGCTGGATCGTCGCGTCGGAGAGCAGATAGTCGGGACGCAGCTGCGTCACCGCAACGGGCAGGCCCGATGCGCGGAACTGAAACGCACGGCGAACCGAAGTACGCTTCGTATCGCTATAAGCATAACCGACCGTCGCCGTGATGCGCGAGGCGAGCTCGTACGACAGGTCGACGCCGCCCGACCACAGATCCTCGTTGAGGTCCGAGAAGGCGATTGTCGCGTCGCCGCGGTTTCCGCCAAGGTCGTTGACGAACTTGTCGCCGGTGGGATCCTGCGTTGTCGGCAGGTTGGTGCGGACGTAAGTAAAACCGCGCTCATAGGGCGCTTCGCGCTGCGAATTGGCATAGGCGCCGCGCAGGTCGAGCTTCAGCCGGTCGAAATGGAATTCGCCCACGAACTGCGTGTTGATCAGCTGCCGTTCGTACCAGGCGGTGTCCTGCTTCATGATATCGCGGCCGACCTGGTTCGCGTCGGTGCCGACCGCGAGGCGCGCCTGCTTCAACGTGTCGCGGATATAGAGGTTGGTCCAGCGCAGCTTGTGCTCGCCGATTTCGAGACCGAAACCGAGCAGGCCGTTCACCACGACGCGATTGTCGGTCACGACGCGGTTGTAGCTGGTCTGCGGGTCGCCCGACAGATCTTGCTCGACCGAGGTCTGCTGCAGCGTGTCACGGGTGCGCCACTTGTTGCTGATCCCCGCGGTCGCGATGATACCGAGTTCGCCGTTCGCGAAGGGGATCGTCGTGCCGCCGGTGATGCCGGCCGACCAGTTGACCGGGATGTGGTTATTCTGTTGCAGCAGCGTCGTTTCGGCGTTCACGAGTTCCATCTGGATCGCCTTGAGGTCGTCCTTCGTAAAGTCGGCCCCTTCCAGAATCGGCTTGCCGCTCGCGAACGCGGCCTTCAGCAACGGCGGCACATCGCGCGTCCCGTCGTCGAAGCCCGTCCAGTCGGTGTCGCTGCCATAATAGGTGTAGCCAAGTTCATTCGTCGTTTCGCTGTCCCATCCGATGCCCCCGCTAAGCGTCAGGAACGGCTCGCGCGGGATCGCCTTGGTCGTGAGATTGATCACGCCGCCGCCGAATTCGCCGGGAAAATTCGCCGAATAGCTCTTCTGGACTAGGGTCGAATCGATGACGTTCGAGGGAAAAATGTCGAGCGGAACGACGCGCTTCAGCGGCTCGGGGCTCGGCAGCGGCGAACCGTTGAGCAACGCGAGCGAATAACGGTCACCAAGGCCGCGGACATAGACGAAACCACCACCGACGACCGAGAGGCCGGTGACGCGCTGCAGCGAGCCCGAGATGTCGCCTTCGCCGGTGCGCGCGATGTCGGCCGATGACAGGACCGAGACGACTTCGGGCGTCGCGCGAACGACGTTGGGGGTGAAGCGGCCGGTGACGACGATTTCCTGATCGGCGCCGCCCGGGATCGAAACATCGGCCTCTTCATCCGCCGGCGCGGCGTCGCTAGCCGGCGCCTCGGCGGTGACGGGCGGCGCATCGGCGGCGGGCTCGGCACCGGCGTCCTGCGCGAGCGCGGCGGGCGCAACGAGCGCGGAGCTTAGGAGGAGCAGGCTGGCGAAAAACGGCCGCTTGGTCATGATGGAAAGTCCCCAATTATATGCAGGAAGGGAGCGGGCCAGCCCGGTCGGCGTGCCCGCTCCCCATTGGATCGCGAGCGATCAGGTCGTCGGAATGGCGCTGCAGCTCTTGCTCGACGTGCCGAAGTTGGCGGTCGTCGAGTTGCAGGTCCAACCCTGGTACCAGGTGTCGTTGGCATCGCGGACGGCGCCGACATAGGCGGTGGTGTCGAAGAAGGCGTTCAGCGTCTTCGCATTGAAGGGCGTGAAGCCGGTTTCGGTCGCACCATTGATGAACAGGCTGGTGAGCGACGGCACATAGTTCGAACGGTTGTTCGTGCCGCCTTCGAAGATCGCCTGGACCTGGGCGTCGGTGACGCCGCTGGTGCCGCGGAACGGCGAGGCATTGCACTGCATCGACACCGACTGGAAGACCGGCGGGCCGGCTTCGTCGAGCGCGGGGTTCGCCGCCTGCGTCGTCGTCGCGCTGTTAAGGCCGAGGCAGCGGAAGCCCGGAGCCACGATCAAGCCGTTGGCGAACGTATAGTCGGCACCGCCGCGGACGAGGATCGACACACCGTTGCCCGCCGCATTGTTCCGATGGATATAAGTGAAGTTCGAAATCGCGACACGCTGGCGCGGGCTGGTGTCTTCGTTGCCGTTCGAGTCGATTTCCATCATCGAGTCGCCGACCAGACCGTCCGCACGCTGTACGCCGATGACATACTGGATGTTGCCCTGATAACCCACGTCGGTGTCGAGGCTGTCGTCTTCGGCCCCGGTGATGACCAGATGCTTCATGTTCACGCGGCCGCCGAACACTTCGATGCCGTCGTCCGAGCTGTTGTGGATCTGGATATGGTCGAGCTGCGTGCCCGAACCGACGCCCGACGGCGTCAGCCCCTGCAGTTCCTTGTCGGCGCTGAGGATGAAGCCCGAGTAGCGGATTTGGACATAGGACATGCGGCCCGAATTGTCGGCAGGCTGGGCGCCGCCATATTTCGCGCCCGAGGTGCCTTCGGTATCGCGTTCGCACGCCACCGTGCCCGGCGTCGCGGCGGGCGCGTCGCAATCGGTGACCGGTGCGCGGCCGAGCAGAACAACACCACCCCACAGCTGCGAAGTCTGGTCACCGGCGGAGCCGACGACGTTGCCGCGGCCGGTGAAGACGATCGGCTGGGTCGGGGTGCCGACGGCGTCGATCCGATTGCCGCGGTTGACGGTGAGGAAGGACACGCCCGTCGCGCCAAAGATGGTGACGCCCGGATCGATCGTCAGCGTGACGACATTGTTCGTGCTCGCCGCACCCTGATCGGTGCCGACGTCGACGCGGCCGGGGAGCGAATAGATGACGCCTGCCACTTTCGGAATCGCGGTCGTCGCGGTGAAGCGCGTCGGGAAACCGCAGTTGCGCCATTCGTTACCGCTGGTGTCCGAAATCGTGCCGAGATTGGCCAGTTGATCGGGACCGGTGATGGTCGGGCAGTTCGCGGCCGGGGTCACGGTCGCCGGCGGCGTCGGCGTCGGGGTGGGGGTCGGCGTCGGGGTGGGGGTCGGCGTCGGGATAACGATCACGCCTTCGCCCGGCGACGCGACGCCGTCGGCACCGCACGCCGCAAGGATGGAACAGGCCACGCCGCTGAGCATGACCAAACGAATGCGTGCGAAAGCCGCCATGAAAATCTCCGTTCCCGGTGTGCGCCCCCAGATCGTCGAGCGGCGCCCCTGATGAAAAACATGCCGCGAACGAGATGAGATAGCTGACTCGCCCCCGGTGACGCCGCCACTAGGGTGATTCGATGACGGTCTGACGCCAGAGCCATGACAATTGAGTGACGCTTTCGAGTCGGTTCGATGACATCGGCGGCGCCGGCTGGCCCGCTTGTTTGCGCCAATGAAAATAAATCGGACGAAGCTCGCTTGCATCGCCCGGAAAGCTTTGCTAGGCGCCCGCTCCTACCTGGTGCCGGCCCGTCCGGACCATCATGATGTGCGGTCGTGGCGGAACTGGTAGACGCGCAACGTTGAGGTCGTTGTGGCCGAAAGGCCGTGGAAGTTCGAGTCTTCTCGACCGCACCATTATCCATTGATTTCATTGGATAATTTTTGGCCTTTGGCACACTTTGGTGCAGGCGTTTTCTGCTTAGCTGTGCCAAATATCGGACGAAAAATCCCGCCATTCGACGAAATTCGTCTTCGCCATTATTGCGCGCATCGTCTGCGCGGGCCGCATGAATAGGGCGGGCACGGTTTCGCCCCGCCATTTTGGCGACAGCGACTTGCCTTGGACTTGGTGCACGACTCTTGCTGAATCGGAGCGAAAGTGCGCTAGTCGTAAACTGAAGTGCGACGGCTCGGTATCCGCTGCCGGCTGTGGCTGTCCGCTTCAAAGTGACTGTCTGGCACTGCTAAGAGTCTTCGTCGCCCCAAGCGATGGCGGGCAGGACGCGTCTCGCGACGAATAGCCCGACCATCTTCACGCCGGGAAAGTGCGGCCTGAGCAGACGCTGCGCGGCCTTGAACGTCGTGCCATTCGTAATCACGTCATCCAGCAAAATGATGCCGCCAGGATCCTTCGGCAGCAAGTCGGTCACGACGCGCATGGATTGGACCAGTTCATCGATCGAGGGACGATGGTCGGCGCGCTTGGCCTGCTCTCTCGGCGCGACCGTCTCGAGCAGGCAGCGGACATTGGCCTCGTTCGATACGGCACGAGCAATCTTTTCCATGCGATCATCATATTCAGCATGGTCGCGAGGTTTTGATGGTGGTGCAGGGACTAGAATGACTTCGCCGCGGGCAGCCTTGCCCGATGCCGTCCGGATCGCGGCGGCAATTCTCCGGATGGCCACTTCCTTATACAGGTAGTCCGGCTTGCCCTGGCGAGTGACCGGCTTTTGCAGGTTTGAGATTAGATTGTTTGTCTCGCCATGCTCGAAGCCGGCGCGCGACGTATATTCACCAAAATAGAGGCAGCGGTCGTCGGCCTCGAGATGGGCATGATCGCCGCGTTCAATATCGCCGATGAGGCGCGGCTTAACCGACCAGTCGCTGTCGGACATCGGCATAGTCCCGCACGCGAATAGCGCCTTGTTCCTCAAACCGGGCGGGCCAGGTCAGACGGCTATCCTCGAACGCGCTGTTCAGGATGAAGAGCTTGCGGCCCTGCTTAAGCGCCTCGCGGGCTTGAACCAGCGTCCCGGATGTTTCGCCGGCCTCGACAATCACTGTCGCCTCGGTCAGCGCCGACATGGTCTTGTTCCGCTCGGGAAAAAAGAAGCGGTTGGTCGTCGGATTCTGAGCGGCGTAGCGCTCGATCGGCACTTGGCTGACGACCAGATGCTCGCGTGCGATAAAATCTTGAAGCTCGGCATTCTCCGCCGGATAATGCGACGAGAGCGGCGTGCCGAGCACAGCGATCGTCCGCCCGTCCGCCTCGATCGCGGTCCGATGCGCCACCGTGTCGATACCGCGTGCCATCCCGGAGACGATCGTAAATCCGTCCTCGACCAGCGACCGGACTATCTTGCGCGCACGAGCTCGCCCGTCCGCCGACGGATCGCGGGTCCCGACGACGGCTACCGAACGCGTGTGAACGAGATCCCAGTGGCCCTGATAATAAAGGAGTTCGACCGGGTGGGTCGCCTCGCGAAGACGATCGGGATATTCGAGCTCGCCGTGGAGCCGGATATTGAAGTTGCCGTGGAGGCGACTGCGCAGGTGCTCTATCGCCTTGGCGGCGGCTTCCTGCGCCTCGCCGCGGTCGACGAAATCCGACGGCCTTGCGCCGGGATCCTTTGCGAAACGCGACGCGAGGGTCTTGAAACTCGCGCCGGCTTGCATCCAGAGGCGTTCGTAGGCGCCGAGTTCGAGCGCAGCGTCGATCGCATCGTCGAAAATCTCCGACCCCCGCGAGAGCGGCAAACTTGCCATAGGAACCTCCTGCCCCGTCGGGGCATAATCGCAAACCTTCGAGACGTCAGCCGTCAATATTCCTGAAGGCATAATTCATTCCTTCTGGAATATAGAACATAATAAGAACATTGCCAATGCGCCTGTGCACGACCGCTGATCGGCTCGACGCTGTTCACACCGCACGGGGACGTCCGCGCCGAGCCGAGATAGCGAAACTATGTTCAATCGCCCATTCGCGGACGATGTCCGGGACCCATCGCGGCCGCGGCAATGATTTGACCCGTGGCGGTAGTCGGTCCGGACATTGCGACACCATTCGGCAAATCGTCGATTCCGAATAGCCGATGAAGCGCGCAAGTTCGCGTGGCGTCCAGAGCTTGTCGTCTTCCAATTTTTTGCGATGCCCCCGTCACCGATAGCCGAACGAAGCGGACGGCTTCACGGTCACCGGCCCAGTTCCTTCTTCGAACGCAAGAAGGCGCGGTCGCTGTCGAGGAAGGCCGATAACATCGCCGGAATGAGTTCGACGACCGGCTCTTCGACGCCGTAAGCGGCGGCATAGGCCGCCGCATAGGCAGCAAGACGTTCGTGCAGTTCTGGAAGGATCGCGATTGCGACCTTAATCGGGGTTCGGTCCGGCAGACGGGCCAGTTTGAGATCGGCCATCTCACTTCCCTTCAAGCCAAGGCTTCAACACAATATCCTGATGGACCACGATACGAAGCGGCCAGCCCGGGCGCACCTTGAGTGTCGGCTGGATACCGAGGTTGCGTGCAACGATCTGATCTCCGGCGCGCGCAGCATTCTGCTGCGACGACTCGCGTAGCGCGCGAACGAGGTCGCTCTCTGCGCTCCCGAAACCGAGTTCGGTCCCGACCCCGAGCAGCGTGGAAAGGACGACGCCCTTCAGAAGCTGCCACGTATGACGGTCAATCCGGTCGGCGAGGCCGGCATAACCCTCGGTGTCGCTTGCCGGCGTATTATCGAGCCGGATCGATGAGCCGTCGGGCAATATGATCCGCTGCCAGACGACCAGAGCCCTGCTCTGACCGAAGGCCACGACATTGTCATAGCTCCCGACGAGCTTAGACCCCTGCGGGATAAGCACGGCTCGTCCCGTGACGCTGTCGTGCACATTCGTGGTGATTTGCGCTGTCACCAGGCCCGGTAGGTCAGAATTGAGTCCCGTGATCAGGCTCGCCGAGATGATGCTCCCCGCCTGCACCGTCCAGGGCGAGACGGGTTCGACCAGACGATGGGGGCTCGTCTCGCTTCCACCCTCGTCGCGAAAGGCCGGGCCGGGCTTCGCGGCCGCCCTTTCCCGACCATCTCCACCCTCCGACGCCGCCGGCGCGGCAACGCCGGTTAAAGGTGCCCCTGCCGCCTGAACACCGGAGCGCCGCAGCATGATCTCGGACTCGCGCGCTGCGCGGTCCTCTGCCGCAATACGCTGACGCTCCGCCTCGGCCCGCTCCGCAGCCCGGGCCTCGGCGTCACTCCCGGTTCCGGTTCCGGCTTCCGCCATTTCGAGGTCGCGCTGATGGTTCAAAATCGGCCTGCCAAGGTCGCCGGGGAGTTTTGGCCCGAGCGGCGGCGCATCGCCATAGCCGGTCGGCGCATTCGCCAGCGCGTCGGGCAGTTTCGGCGCATCGATTGGCGCACGCTCTTCGCCGGCGTTTGCCGCCCCCCTGTTGACTGGCATGAGGGCAAGCCATGCCGCGCCGCAAATCATTGTGGCTCCGAAGCCGCTCGCGGCGACGATGACGCCCTTGCGAAACCGCGTCGCGCGCGGTGGCTTCGCGCGCAAGACCAGCGTCTCGGGGTCGACCTTCGGCGTCGGGTTGGCCGCCGGGATCGGGGCGGCTGGCATCGGAGCGGGGGCGGTCGGGGCGTCGTTCATTGTCCACCTCCCTGCCCCGACCCGCCGAGACGCATGATGCGGACGATCTTCTGCTTCTTGCCGCCGAGGCGAAGCTCCGCGGAAGTGAACAACCGATCAACGATGTAATAACGTCCCGCCATGCGGTAATTGACGAGTTCCGCCTTGCCCTTCTCGCCGACGACGAACAGCGGCGGCGCCTCGTCGGTAGCGATCGTCGGCGGGAACTCGATCCAGCTTTGCCGGCCGTCATCGAAGACGCGGACGGGCCGCCAGGCGGTGCGGTCGCCGCTGATGCGGTATTCGAAGTTCAACCGCTCGATCTCGACAGCCGCCGAAACCGGCCGCGCCGCCTCCGCCGCGGCGCTCTGGCGCTGCCATGCGAGCAGCTCGTCGGCGGGATAGGTCCAGCTGATCGCCGGCATGGCAGCCGACGCCCGGCTCGCGAGCTGGATTCGGTACACGCGGCGGTCGGTGGTGATGACGAGGTTCGTCGACAGTCCGGGGGAGAATGGCTTCACCAGGATATGCGTTCGCCGGCCTTCGCCGCTCCCGCTCGTCGTATCGCCGACGGTCCAGCGCACCGTGTCGCCGGCGGCGACCGACGTCAGCGTCTCACCGGGCTGGAGCGCGATGTCGCTGATCCGGCCTGGCATGGTGTAGAGACGGTAGAGCGCGCCGTCTGCAAAGGGATAGACCTGCACGGCATGCAAGAAGCCGCTTGCCGCGGGTTCGTGCAGTGCGGCCTTGTTGGCCGCTGCAACCGCAGACGGCGACTGCGCGATGGCCGGGGCTGCCAGCGCGAACAGTGCGGCGGGCAGGATGAGGGTCCGGATCATATCGTCATTCCTTCGGTCTGGGAGGGCGCGGCTCCGGCGGCCGGCCCGAGCGGCGAGCCTTGCGGGACATTCCGCGGCATAGGTCCGGCGGCCGGTGACTCCGCCGGCGCCGCAGCCTCGATGCGGGGCAATGCCGGGGTTTCGAGTTCGCGGCTCCAGTCGATGGCATCGACGTAGAGGCCGAGCGGATTCTTTCGCAGTGCGTCGGCGGAGCGCGGGGGCCGGACCTTGATCGTCAGGACCGCGGTCCAGCGCGATGTTGCAGACAGGCTGCCGCGCTCGAACGCCTGTTCGGTCCAGTTGACCCGGAAACTATCGTCCGACGCCCGCACGATGCTCGTCACCTGCACCGACACCGTGTGCCGGCCGATCTCCGCGAAGGGGTCGGCTGCGCGCGCATATTCCCCGAGGAACAGGGCGCCGCGGGCGGTTGCGAAATCATAGGCCGCGAGCCAGTTGTCGCGCATCAGCACGGCATCGAGCGACCGCGCGCGGATGTGCGTGATGAAGCGGCCGAGATGCCAGGCTATCTGCGGATCGGTCGGCCGATACTCCGCGTCCGCCCTCGCGACGGCTTGCGCCTGCCCCAGCCGGTCGACCTCGACGACATAGGGCACAATGCGGCTCTGAAGCGACTGCCAGACGAGCGCCGAGGCCAGTCCGACGGTCAGAGACAGACCGCCGAACGCCATGAGGCGCCAGTTCTTCGCCTGCACCCGTGCGTCGCCGATCCGGACATCCCAGAGCTGACCCGCTCGCTGATAGGGTGTGTCGGGTTCGGGCGTCTGCCCGTAGCGCTGAACGGCTCGTTTGAATCGCATGGTTCAATCCCTTTCCTTGATGTCGGGGGTGGCGGATGCGCCGCCGCGATCGCCTTCCTTGATCGTATGGATCGCGGTCTGGCGCCGAAGGCGCGCGGTTTGCTGGCTCTGGAGACGTGCAGCCCAGGCGGGCGGCGCGCCCTGCGCCTCGGCCGGGGACGGCGCGGTAGAAGCGTGCGCGGCACCGGCGCCGCCGGTGGTGCCGGCGTTCCAAGCGGCGTCGCGTCCGCGTTCGGCAGCGTCGCCCAGCCCCGCGATCGAACGAAGCCGATTGGCGGCGGCGCCTCTCGCGGCCGTCGTCATGCCGCCGATACCGGCGCCGATCGTCGAGGCGCCCGAGGTTTCCTGGCCGAGCTTGTAGGCAGTGGAGGCGGCGCTCCCCATCGAGGTTCCGGCGCGGATTGCAGCAAGACCCGCGCCCCCAAGCCCGCGCGCCGCGGCGAGCGCGCCCGCCCCGCCCATGGCAAGACCGCCCGCGGCAAGCGCGGAGGTTGCGACCACCGAACCCGCCCCAAGCTGCGGCGCGCCCGCGACCAGTCCCGAGGCAATCGCCGGCCCGAAGATAGCGAGACCGAAGAGCGCGAGGCTCGCAAGCATCAGCGACACCGCCTGCTCGATCGTTACGTCCTCGCCGGCCAGCGCGCCGGTAAACTGCGCAAAATAATTGGAACCGATGCCGACAATCACGGCGAGGACCATGACCTTGACGCCCGAGCTCACGACGTTGCCGAGCACGCGTTCGGCGAGGAAGCTCGTCCGGTTCCACAGCGCGAAGGGAACGAGCACGAAGCCGGCGAGGCTGGTGAGCTTGAACTCGAGAATGGTGATGAAGAGCTGGATCGCGAGGATGAAGAAGGCGCCGATAACGATGACCCACGCGATCACGAGCACCGCGATTTCGATGAAATTGTCGAAAAAGGCGATCGGACCGACGAGCTCCTTGGCCTGCCGGAGGAGCGGCCAGGCCGCGTCGAAGCCTGTCCCGGCGAGCCGTCCCGGCATGAGCAGGTCCTCGGCGCCGATCGCGCTGCCGCCCGCCACCAGGCCAAGCCCGGCGAACGACCGGAAGATGATTTCGGAGAGACTCTGGAAACTGTTCAGGATCAGCGCGAACACGCCGACGTAAAGAATCTTCTTCAGGAATTTGGCGACGACATCGTCCTCGCCGCCGAGCGCCCAGAACAGGCCCGCGAGCGTGATATCGATGCCGATGAGGATGGTGGTGAGGAAACCGACATCGCCGCCCAGCAGCCCGAAGCCGCTGTCGATATAGGCGATAAAGGCAGCCATGAACTGGTCGATGATATTCAGATCGTCCATCGGTCGGTTTCCTCATCCGGATGTTTGTCGCGGAGGCCGGCAGCCAGGCTCGATGGCGAACCCTGAACCAACGGCGGTGCGGCAGCCCCCGCGACGGGGCAGCTTTCGGGCTCATTGAGCGGGTGCGGCCCGTCCTGCCCCTTGTCGTCAGACGCGGATCAGCGGGGCGGCGTCCACGCCTTGCCGTCGCCGAGGAAGCGGTCCGTCCGTTCGCGCCCTTCGCGCTCGCTCTGCGCGCGGCGCGCCTGTTCGAGCGCGCTCGCACGGAACTGCGCCGCCATCAGCTGCTGGATCTGAAACTGCTGCTTGGCCGCGAGCGCGAGGAGCTGGTTGGTCGCCTGCTGCGCCTGCAGCCCGCCCTCGGCGCCCTGGCTTTTGCCCACGATCGCCTTCAGCGCCTCGGCGTCGCCGCGAACATTTTCGGCGATGCCGCTCTGCACCATCATCGCCTGGCGGAAGGCCGCCATCTCGCGGTCGAGGCGCTGCCTCGCCGCGGCGACGCGGGTGTCGCGCGTCGCGAGATGGTCGAAGCCGGTCGGAAAGGCCTGGCGGAACTGCTCGTCGAGGCGATCGACTCGAAAGTCGATGCCCTGTGCCTGCCCCATCAGCCGGTCGATTTCCTGCAGCCGCTGCTGCAGCGCCGCCATTTGCGGAAAGTCGATCTTCGACAGCTGCTTCTGTTGATTCACCAGCATCTGCGCTTCATTCTGCAGCGACTGGATCTGCTGGTTGATCTGCTGGAGCGTCCGCGCCGCCGTCAGCAAATTCTGCGAGTAGTTGGCGCTGTCGAAGACCGGTACCGCGTGCGCGGCCGATGTGGTGAGCGTCGCGGTGGTGGCGGCGAGCACGAGCGTCATCATAAGCTTTTTCACTCTACTTCTCCTTCAGGGGGAATTTCGAAACTGGCGAGGAGGCTGGCTGCCCATCCGAGCCCGGCCTCCGCGAGGAAGCGCGCCGCAAAATCCGCGCGGCCGTGCTCGGCGAGAATGCGCGTGATGCGCTTCTGGCTATCGGGGTCGGAGGCGCCGCACAGCGCGAGCGCGATGGGCCCGAGCCCGAGCTCGAACAGCCGGTTGCCACGCGCCGACTGGAGATAATATTGGCGCTTCGGCGCGGCGCGCGCGATCAGTTCGATCTGCCGGGCGTTGAGCCCGAAGCGCGCATAGGCCGCCTCGCTCTGCGGTTCGACCGCACGGTCGTTGGGAAGCAATATACGCTGCGGGCAGCTTTCGATGATCGCGGGCGCCACCTTGCTTTCGGCGATGTCGGCGAGACTCTGCGTCGCGAAAATGACGCTGACATTCTTCTTGCGGAGGACCTTCAGCCATTCGCGGATGCGCGCCGCGAACAGCGGGTGATCGAGGAACACCCAGGCCTCGTCGAGAATGAGCAAGGTCGGCCGCCCGTCGAAGCGCTCTTCGAGTCGATGAAACAAATAGGTCAGCACCGGCGACGCCGCGCCCGGCTGCCCCATCAGCGCCTCGGTCTCGAAACACTGGATGTCCGCGAACGCGAGGTCGTCCTCGGCAGCGTCGAGCAACTGCCCATAGGGTCCCTCGAGCGTGTAGGGTGCAAGCGCGGTCCTGAGCCTGGTCGACTGCAGGAGCAGCGACAGGCCGGTGAGCGTCCGTTCCGCGCGCGGCGCCGACGCGAGGCTCGTGAGCGCCGACCAGACCGCCTCCTTGATGTCGGGTGTCGTTGGCACCGCTTCGTGCGCGAGCAGCGCGGCGATCCATTCGGCGGCCCAGGCGCGCTCGTCGGCGCGGTCGATCGACGCGAGCGGCTGGAAAGCGACGGTCTTGCCTTCGCCGTCGTCGGCGCCGAGGCCGAGCGCATGATGCGCGCCGCCGCAGGCGAGAACGGCCGCGCGCGCCGAATAGCCCTTGTCGAAGATGAAGACCTGCGCGCCTGCGTAGCGGCGGAACTGGAGCGCAAGCAGCGCGAGCAGGACCGACTTGCCCGCGCCCGTCGGCCCGACGATCATCATATGGCCGACATCGCCCACATGCGTCGACAGGCGGAACGGCGTGGTGCCGCTGGTCTCGGCGATGAGCAGCGGCGGGCCGCCGAGATGATTGTTGCGCGGCGGCCCTGCCCAGACCGACGAGAGCGGCATCAAATGAGCGAGATTGAGCGTGTGGACGAGCGGCTGGCGAACATTGGCATAGACCTGCCCCGGCAGCGACCCGATCCAGGCCTCGACGGCATTGACGGTCTCGCGGATCGTCGTGAAGCCGAGGCCGTTCACGATACGCTCCACGCTGCGCAACTTCTCGTCGGCACGCGCGCGATCCGCGTCGGCGACGATGATCGTCGTGGTCAGATGGCCGAAGGCGACATGGTCGCCGCCCAGCGCCTGCAGCGCGAGATCGGCGTCGAGCATCTTGTTGTCGGCATCGCTGTCGAGAAGCTGCGCGGGCTGATTGTACATGACCTCGCGGAGCAGCGCGGTGATCGACTTGCGCTTGTTGAACCATTGGCGGCGCAGCCGCGTCAGCGCCTTCGTCGCCTCGGTCTTGTCGAGCGCGATGAAGCGCGTGACCCAGCGATAGCCGAAGCCCTCGTGATTGAGCGCGTCGAGCATGCCGGGGCGGCTCGATCCCGGGAAACCCATCACCGTGACGCTGCGCAGATGGAGGTCGCCGAGCATCGGCTCGAGTCCGCCGGTGAGCGGCGTGTCGGCGAGCAGCCCGTCGAGATACATCGGCGTCTCGGGCACCGCGACGGCATGACGCTTCGCCGAGATCGTCCCGTGCAGATAGGTCAAGGTTTCGGCGTCGCCGAGCGCCCGCACCTCGGGCATGAACCCGGCCAAGAGGTCGAGCACCCGATCGGTCTCGGCGACGAAGGCGGCAAGTGCCTGGCGCCAGTCCCGGCCCTTCGTGTCGCCGCTTCGCTCGACCAGCGCGCGCGTCGCCGCGTCGACCTGGTCGGCGGACGGAAGGAAAGTCAAAGTCAGCCAGTTGAAGCTCTCGAAATGCGCGCCCGCATTCTCGAAGCCGGCGCGGCGCTCTTCGTCGACGAGCCGCGAGGCGGGATCGGGGAAGTCGCTCACCGGATAGCCGAGCGCCTCGCGCCGCTCGGCCTCGGCATGGACGGCCCACCCCGAGCCGAAGCGTTTCAGCACATTGTTCGCGCGCGCGGCGACTGCGACAAGTTCGGCGTCGGTCGCGCTCTCGAGGTCGGGACCGCGGAACGCCAGCACGCGGCTGAAGCTGCCATCCTTGTTGAGGACGACGCCGGGCGCGACGAGCGCGGCCCATGGCAGGTGATCGGCAAGCCGATCGCTCTTGCGGCGATATTCGGCGAGGTTCAGCATGACAGATGCCCCCGCTGACGGAGGTGCCGCACGAGCACCGCCGCAAAATCGGGATCGCGCTTCGCCGCCATCACGGCGATCGTGTGACCAAGCGCCCAGAGCGCTATGCCGGCGACCCATTGCTGGAGGCCAAGGCCGAGCGCCGCCGCGACCGTTCCGTTGACGATCGCGATGGCGCGCGGTGCGCCGCCGAGGAGGATCGGCTCGGCGAGTGCCCGGTGCAGCGGGGCCTCATAGCCCTCGATCGAACGCCCGACGGTCATGCGAGGAGCGCTCCGCCACCGAAGCTGAAGAAGGAGAGGAAGAAGCTCGAGGCGGCAAAGGCGATCGACAGGCCGAAGACGATCTGAATGAGCCGCCGGAAGCCGCCCGCGGTCTCGCCGAAAGCGAGCGTGAGCCCCGTGGTGATGATGATGATCACCGCGACGATCTTGGCGACCGGTCCCTGCACCGATTCGAGCACCTGCTGCAGCGGCTCTTCCCACGGCATGCCCGAGCCCGCGGCGTGCGCCGCGCCCGAGAGCCCGAGCACAAGGCCGAGTTGAATGCTAACCGCGGCCAGCCGCAGAAGCTCGGGCGCACGGGCGCGGGCCTTTGGAAGCGAGGGAGCAAGAGCGCGTATCTCCATGGTCATTCTCCTGATGCTGGGGGAATCAAATCGATGAGGGCGTAAGCGCCGTCGGCATCGAGGCCGGCGACGCGCGCCGCGCCCGAGACGCGGCGCGCGAGTCCCCGTCCCGAGATGAAGACGATGATGTCGATCGCCTCCGCGATGAGCCGGCGCGGGACGCTGACGACGCCTTCCTGGACAAGGCTCTCGATGCGGTAGAGCGCCGACAGCGCGCTGTTGGCATGCACCGTCGCGATCCCGCCGGGATGGCCGGTGTTCCACGCCTTCAGCATGTCGAGCGCCTCGGCGCCGCGAACCTCGCCGACGACGATGCGGTCGGGGCGGAGGCGAAGCGTCGAGCGGACGAGGTCGGCCATCGAGACGCTGCCCGGCCGCGTGCGCAACGCGACGACGTCGCGTGCCGCGCACTGGAGTTCGCGCGTGTCCTCGATGAGGATGACGCGCTCGTCGATATCGGCCATTTCCGCGAGCAGCGCATTGGCAAGGGTGGTCTTGCCCGAGCTCGTGCCGCCGACGACCAGAATATTCTGCCGCTCGGCGACCGCATAGGAGAGCATTGCCGCGGTGCCCCCGGCCATGACACCGTCGCCAACATAGTCGAGCAAAGTATATATACGCGCCGCGGGCTTTCGGATCGAGAAGCAGGGCGCGAGGCTGACCGGCGGGAGGATACCCTCGAACCGCTCGCCGGCCCCCTGCCCGTGCGGCGGCAGTTCGGCCGAGACGATGGGCGAAGCGGCATGCACCTCGGTGCGCGCATGACTCGCGACCAGCCTGATGATCCGCTCGACCTGCGCGGCGTCGTAATGCGCCCCGGTCTCGACGCGCCCTTCGCCAAGCCGGTCGATGCGCAGGACGCCGTCGGGATTGACCATGATCTCCTGCGTGACCGGATCGGCGAGCGCGGCTGCGATCGTCGGTCCCATCGCGGTGCAGAGCATTGCGCGCCGGCGCTCGAACGAAGCCCCTCCGGTCACGACCCAGTCTCCGCGTCGCCCTCGGCGCCGATCGACCGCCGTCCGCCGGCGATCTGCCGTCCGACCTGTGCCACGAAAGCATTGAAGCGCTCGCGTCCGACCGCCCGCGCCGCGCTGTCCGCCTCGGGCAGCGGCGCGGTCACCATCAGCTGATATTGAACGAACAGGGAAAGACTCTCGAGGAGCACATCGATGTCGCGCCGCGCCTTCGCGATCTCGCGGCTGATCCGGTCGAGCCGGCCCTTGACGAGATCGTCGATCTCCTTCGCCGCGCGGCGCGCGAGAAAGCTGCGAAGCGCGTCGTTGACGATACCGCTCTTGGTCGCACCGGGCCGGGCAGCGAGCGCATCGAGCGCCTCGCTGACATCGCGGTCGATGTAGAGGTTCTGCCGATACTTCATGGGTTCAGAGCCCCGGCAGCAGGTCGTGCCCGCTCGTTTCGTTGAGGCCATGACCGCGCGCGACGTCGCTCAGCCCCTGCGGAGCGGCACCCTGCGCGCGCTCCATCGCCTTGCGCTCGGCGGCAAGATCATGATCGTCCTGCTCGGCGGCGATCAGGACGAGCTGTTTCGGCTCCTCCGGGGCGAGCGCGATCTCTTCGGCGATGCCGGGGTGGCGCTCCTGCTCGCGGCCGCCATCACCCGTTCCGTCGTTCGCGCCATCGCTTGCGTCCGCGAGCCGCGCGTCGGGCCGCCGTGCAAAACTTCCCCAGTCGTTCGGGCGCGGCTTGGGGCAGTCGACTGTCTCGCCCTCGCCCGTTCCCTGCGACCCCGGCGGCGGGAGCAGGCGGCTGCGAAAATTGGCGTCCTCATAATAGCGCAGCTTCTTCGCGCGGATCGGCGCCAGCCCCGACACGAGCACGAGCTCGTCGTCGGCGGGAAGCTGCATGACCTCGCCCGGTGTCAGGAGCGGGCGCGCGGTTTCCTGCCGGCTGACCATGACATGCGCGAGCCAGGGCGCGAGGCGGTGTCCGGCATAGTTGCGCATCGCGCGCTGCTCGGTCGCGGTGCCGAGCGCGTCGGATATGCGCTTCGCCGTGCGCTCGTCGTTGGTCGCGAAGGCGACGCGGACATGGCAATTGTCGAGGATCGAATTATGCTCGCCATAGGCGCGCTCGATCTGGTTGAGCGACTGCGCGATCAGGAAGGCGCGGATGCCGTATCCCGCCATGAACGCGAGCGCAGTCTCGAAAAAGTCGAGCCGCCCGAGCGCCGGAAATTCGTCGAGCATCAGGAGAAGTTCGTGACGCCGCACGCGCGATCCGCGCTCGTCGAGCTTCTCGGTGAGGCGGCGGCCGATCTGGTTCAGGATCAGGCGAACGAGCGGCTTGGTGCGCGAGATGTCCGACGGCGGAATGACAAGGTAGAGCGACACCGGACTGTCGCCCTCGACGAGGTCGGCAATCCGCCAGTCGCACCGCGACGTGACCTTGGCCACCGTCGGATCGCGATAGAGGCCGAGGAACGACATCGCGGTCGATAGCACCCCCGACCGCTCATTCTCGCTTTTATTGAGCAGTTCGCGCGCGGCCGACGCGATGACCGGGTGAACGAGCGGCGCGTCCTTCGTGCCCAGATGGTTGGTGGTCATCATCCGCCGGAGCGTCGCAACGAACGGACGCTGCGGGTCGGAGAGGAAGGAGGCGACCCGCGCCAGCGTCTTCTCCTCCTCGGCGTAGAGGATATGCAGGATCGCGCCGACCAGCAGCGAGTGCGACGTCTTCTCCCAATGGTTCCGGCGTTCGAGCGCGCCTTCGGGATCGACGAGGATATCGGCAATATTCTGGACGTCGCGGACTTCGTTCGCGCCGCGGCGAACCTCCATCAGCGGATTATAACGGGCCGAGCGCGCATCGGTCGGGTCGAAGCGCAGGACGTGCGAGAAGCGCGCGCGCCAACCGGCGGTGATCTGCCAGTTCTCGCCCTTGATGTCGTGAACGACCGCCGAGCCCGTCCAGCTGAGCAAGGTGGGGACGACGAGGCCGACGCCTTTGCCTGATCGCGTCGGCGCGAACGCCATGACATGCTCGGGCCCTGCGTGGCGGAGGTAGGCGCTCGCATGACGGCCTAGAAAGACGCCCTTGTCGGCGTCGAGTCCCGCACGCCGGATCTCCTGCGGCGCGGCCCAGCGCGCCGAACCATAGGTGGTTACATGCCTTTGCTGGCGCGCACGCCACAGCGCCCCGAAGATCGCGGCCGCGCAGCCAAGGAAACCGCTGGCGGCGGCGAGCGTCCCGGCCTTGTCGAATATCTCGGGCGCATAGGCGTCGAAATGATACCACCAAGGGAAGATCGACCAGGGGCGATAGACCGGAATATCGAGGATGATGAACCACGGCGCGCCGAGTTCGGGCTGGTAGCCGAGCATTGCGGCGCACCACTGCGTCGCGGCCCATATGCCACATATGACGATGAGAAAGACAACGGCGATCTGGCCGACAAGAAATTTGGTGGGCTGCATGGTCGGACTCCGCCCCGGGCGCGAATTTGCCGCACGGGTTCATGTCCACCAAGATCGCTCGCATCCTCAGCCGGGAACATGGGGCTCTCGGGATGCCTACGGGTGCCGTAAGGTGGCTGGAGTTCGAATTCTCACGCGCAGGCTCACCGGAGTTAGCCGACGAAACGCGACATCAATGGAGCCAGATCCGGCTTCGCCTTCCCTATTGGCGCTTAGCGGAAGGCATGGCGCAACCAGCCGACGCCGTCATGATGAGGAGAATGGCAAGCCACTGGAGCGGCGTCAGAACTTCGCCGAGCACAAAATAACCGGCGAGGGCCGCAACGGCTGGGGCGGCGCTTAGCAGAATCCCGAAAACATGTGCTGGCAACCGGCGCATCGCTTCCATCTCCAGAGAATATGGCAGCGCGCTGGAAAGGATTGCGACGACAAACCCGAGAGCGAGCACCGCAGGGCTCAGTAGCGCCAAGCCGCCGCTTGCCGCCCCGATCGGAATGTTGATGGCGGCAGCGACCATCAGCCCCCACGCAACCGCGTCGCCCCCAAGAGCGCCGGATGCTCGCGGATCCCGTCCGCGCCGAACGCGAAAGCTATTTCGACGCCGGCATCGGCGCCACGATTGCAAAGGGGCTCGAGGTCGACCTTGGAGGATGACGTCATCCGCGGCGCGACGGTGGCACACGCCCGGGCGGTGACCTTCCCGCCTCCGCCGCCCAAGGTGGCGGCCATCGCGGCGCAGAAGCCGCGCGAAAAAATTCCCGAACTCACAGCCGAAGAGCGCCGCATGCTCGAGACGAGCCGGTTCCGCTCCCAGACGCGCAATCAGGTCGGCCTGCTTGCCGCGGCGGGCCTGGGCATCCTTCTTCTCGGCGCGGTCGCGCCGCCTAGTTTCATGGGCCACCTCATCGTCTTTGCCCTCGCCTGTTTTGTCGGTTTCCAGGTGATCTGGAATGTCAGCCACTCGCTGCACACCCCGCTGATGGCCGTTACCAATGCAATTTCGGGCATCGTGGTCCTGGGGGCATTGCTCCAGATTGGATCGTCCTCCGCTCTGGTGACCCTGCTCTCGGCTGTCGCGGTCCTCGTTGCCTCGGTCAACATCGTCGGCGGCTTCCTCGTGACCCGGCGGATGCTCGCCATGTTCCAGCGCAGCTGAAGGGAATCCAGCAATGCTTGCAAACGGCATCGTCTCGGCGGCCTATCTTGTCGCCGCCATCCTCTTCATCCTCTCGCTGGGCGGCCTGTCCGGCCAAGAGAGCGCCAAGCGCGCCGTCTGGTACGGGATCGCCGGCATGGCGCTTGCGATCGGTGCGACGCTCGGCGGACGCGACGCCGGCAATCTCCCGCTCGTGGCCGGGCTCGTCGCGGTGGCGGCGCTCCTCGGCTGGATTGTCGCGAAACGCGTCCAGATGACCGAAATGCCGCAGCTCGTGGCGGCCCTGCACTCGTTCGTCGGCTTGGCGGCGATCCTCATCGGCTTCAACGCGCATCTCGAGCAAGAAGCCGTGCGGATTCTGGGTGCGACGGAACGCGAGGCACTCACCGGCTTCGCAGCGATCCTCGCGCACAAAAGCGCGGTCGAGATCGGCATCCTCAAAGCCGAGCTTTTTCTCGGTATCTTCATCGGCGCCGTCACCTTCACGGGTTCGATCGTGGCTTTCGCCAAACTCGCCGGAAAGCTGGACGGCAAGGCGCGGAAGCTACCCGGTGGCCACGCACTTAACGCCGTCGCGGCGCTGCTCTCGGTGGTGCTCCTCATTCTTTATGTCGGCGGCGTTGGCGTCGAGGGCCGCGAACTTGCGGTTCTCGGTATCATGACCGCGCTGTCTCTGTTCATCGGCTTTCACCTGGTCATGGGGATCGGCGGCGCCGACATGCCGGTGGTCGTCTCGATGCTCAACAGCTATTCGGGCTGGGCAGCGGCCTCGATCGGCTTCACGCTCGGCAACGACCTGCTCATCGTCACCGGCGCGCTCGTCGGTGCCTCTGGCGCCATCCTCAGCTACATCATGTGCAAGGCGATGAACCGGTCGTTCGTTTCGGTCATCCTGGGCGGATTTGGAACGGTCGCAACCGAAGCTCAAGCGATCGAGGGCGAACAGATAGCGATCGATGCCGATGGCGTCGCGGCCGCGCTCAACGACGCCGAGAGCGTGATCATCGTCCCCGGCTACGGCATGGCCGTCGCACAGGCGCAGCAATCGGTATCGGAGCTCACCCGCAAGTTGCGCGCAGCAGGCAAGACGGTGCGTTTCGCAATCCATCCGGTGGCGGGCAGGCTTCCCGGCCACATGAACGTCCTGCTTGCAGAGGCAAAAGTGCCCTATGACATCGTTCTCGAGATGGACGAGATCAACGAGGATTTCCGGGAGACCGACGTCGTCATCGTGATCGGCTCCAATGATATCGTCAACCCTGCCGCGCAGGACGATCCCGGCTCCCCGATCGCAGGGATGCCCGTTCTGGAGGTCTGGAAGGCCAAGCAGGTTTTCGTCTCGAAGCGGGGACAGGGCACCGGCTATTCGGGAATTGAAAATCCGCTCTTCTACAAGGAGAACACACGGATGTTCTACGGCGACGCGAAGATCGCGGTTGACGGTCTCATACCGAGGCTGTCCGAGGTGTGAGGGATTGCAGAACGGGCCGGGCTAATCCCAAGATGACTACGCCACTGCTCGACCGCGTTACCCAACACTGCGATATCATCGAGACGGGCAACGACAGCTGGCGCTTGAAAAACCGCCGCTGACCGCCACCTTCGGCACCTTCAAAAATCTATCCTGCGCTGCGCGACTAACCAACATCATCCGAAAAAGGGGTCCCTCACTGAACGCACCCGGCTAGCGGAGGGAACGCGCAATTATTTCCTTCATGACTTCGTTTGGCCCCCCAAAGATGCGATGGACTCGGGTGTCGGCGAAGGCGCGACAGATCGGATAGTCCCACATATAACCGTAACCGCCGTGCAGCTGTAGCAGTTCGTCAAGGATTTTTGACTGGATTTCACTAACCCACAACTTGGCGGCAGCCGAGGTGGCGGAATCTAGAATGCCCTCATTGGCAAGCGAGATGCATTTGTCCACGAAGACGCGGGCCACGAGAATTTGCGTCTTGGCCTCGGCTAGCTTGAAGCGGCTGTTCTGGAAATCGATCAAGCGTTGCCCGAACGCGGAACGAGCGGATGCGAAATCGATCGTCCACTGTAACGCGTTTTCGAGAAGCGCGGCTCCCATGATCGCAATTTGCAATCGCTCCCATGCAAGCTCCTTCATCATGAGCTGAAATCCGCCATGAAGGGTGCCCAGAAGCATTTCTCGTCCAACCACGACTTCATCGAAGAAGAGTTCTGCAGTATCTTGGGCATGCATTCCTAGCTTGCGCAGAGGCTTTCCACGAGAAAGGCCGGCGGAATTGCCTTCCACAAGGAAAAGGGAAATGCCGTGCGCGCCTGCATCCGCCTCCGTTTTCGCAGCGACCAGAATGAGATCGGCCATCACGCCGTTCGTTATGAATGTCTTTTGGCCTCTGAGAACAAACGAATCGCCTCGGCATTCGGCGCGGGTCGTCAGCGCCTTGAGATCGGATCCGCCTCCCGGCTCCGTCATCGCGATCGCTCCAATAACGGCCCCGCTCGCCATCGCGGGCAGAAATTGCGCCTTTTGTTCCGCCGTTCCATACGCTTCAAGATAAGGTGCCACGATATCCGAATGGAGGCCAAAGCCCGGCCCAAAGTAGCCGGCTCCGGCGACCTCCTCCATCACGATGGCGCTATGCATCCGATCACCGCCTCCGCCACCATGTTCCGCAGAGATGCCAGGGCATAATAGCCCGGCCGTGCCGGCTTTCAGCCACAGCTCGCGCGGGACCTGCCCTGCTTGGTCCCATTCGAGGCAATTGGGCTCGATCTCTTTCTCTACGAAGCGCCGCACCTGAACGCGATAAGCGTCATGCTCGGGTCCGAATATGTCTCTTTGCATCTTGAACTCCATCTGCCACGGCCGTTTCGCCGAGGGGTTTGCACGATTGTCAGGCTCCGGCGCGCAAGGCGAACGACCAACCCGCTTCGGCCATCGGTCGCAACCGATCAACAACTTGAGCGGCCTCCTTGGACGACGCATTGCCCTGCTGAAGTCTTTGCCGAATTCCCTGGATGATAGCTGCGCCGCGAAACAGGTTGAAGGCGAAGTACCAGTCGAGACTATCAGGTACATCGATTCCGCTTTCGACAGCATATCGTGCCAAAAGCTCATCAGCGGTCGGCAGACCCAGCGCCGCCAAATCGAGGTTCCCCAGCGCCGCCTGTCCATCGGCGGGCAAATGCCAGTTCATCAGCAAATAGGAGAGATCGGCAAGAGGGTCTCCCAGCGTCGCGAGTTCCCAGTCGATCACCACTGCGACTTCGGCGCGATGCCGGTCAAATATGACGTTATCGATACGATAATCGCCATGGACAATTGCAATATGTTGCTGCGCCGGCATGTGTTGCGGAAGCCACTCGATCAGCTTCTCGATAGCGCCAATCTCTTCAGACTGTGCCGCCCGATACTGCGTTATCCAGCGCGAAATCTGGCGGGACAAATAGTTCCGCCCCTTGGTGGTCGCGTCGGGCCGCAGCATCTCCACCGGTAGCTTGTGCAGCCGAGCAAGCGCCGACAACATGGCGAAGTGGATATTCGAGCGCTCCGCTTTCGGAACGCCGGGTAGGCGCGCGTCCCAAAACGTTCGTCCATCGACATGCTCCATGACATAGAAGGGCGCGCCAATTGCAGCAGGATCTTCACAGAGCGCAATTGGCCGTGCCACTGGGAATCCGGCAGGGTGAAGCTTTGAAAGCAGTTCGAATTCACGCTCGACGGCGTGCGCCGACGGCAAGGTCGTACCGAATGGCTTCCGACGGAGAACAAAAGTCCCGGCTTCCGCCTCTAACAGATAGGTCGGATTCGACTGGCCACCTTCGAACCTGCGGACAGATACAAGCTCACCGAAACCGTAATCCTGCAGCCGCAGCCAATCCGCGAACTGGCGGAGGTCTATATCAGTCACGCCCGCAAGCTCCCTACCGCGGGGCAGGGCGCGCCCTGCCCCGTTTTCCCCTAGAACTTGAAGCCGACCTGGACGCCGATCTGACGGCCGCGATTGATCGTAGCAAAGCGTGATCCCGTCATGATGGGCGTGTCACTCGTCTGGTCGGTATAGAGCTTGTTTGTCAGGTTCTTGCCGAAGAGAGCGAGAGTCCAAGGGCCTGTTTCCGGACTGATCGCCAAGCGTGCATCGAGAAGAGTGAAGCCCTTCTGCTGAACCAAGGGATCATTGTTCAGCGATGGATTGAACGTCGAGCGGAAGTTCGCGTCAACACGTGCGATTACCTCCAAGCTTCCGACCGGCTGTACGTATTCGAGGCCAGCCGAGCCCGACCATTTCGAACTATAAGGCGTCTCCGCGCCGGACAGGTCCTGAACGCAAACCTGCCCTGCCGGGGTGGTGGCGCGCTGCTCGAAATAGCAGCCGGCCCCGGGAAAGCTCAGATATTTGGAGTCGAGGTAAGCTGCAACCGTCGACAGTGTGAGGTTCGGCGTGATGCGCCAACTTGCCTCCAACTCGACACCTTGGCTACGGGATTCAGCGGCATTGCCGACGACGAAGTTCGTTGATCCGTTAAAAATGCTCACTTGAAGGTTGGTAAAGTCGGTCCGATAGGCAGCCAGATCAAGACTGACCGTCCGATCAAACAGGAGTGCTTTCAGGCCGATCTCGTACGACACGGCTTTTTCCGGCCGGAATATTCCGCCTTCGGCAACCGTCCCGGCGTAAAGCCAGTCATAGCCTCCCGACTTCGCACCCTTCACGACCTTCGCGAACATCATGATGTCGTCGGTGACGTCATATTGGACGAGCGCCTGCGGCATGAAATGCTTCTCGGAGATGCGGACGTCCCGGAATTCGTGCGGTGCGCCGAAAGCAAATTGGAACAGGTTCGAGCGAAGCGGAGCGACAAACAAATTCTCCGCTGCGGGATTGAACTCCCAGGTTCCTACGTTCGCGGCCCTGTAAATCTGATCGACTGTACGTTTAGTCTCGAGATACCGGGCGCCGATGCCGATACGGAAACGAGGACTAAGACGAAGCGTCGTATCGGCAAAGACCGACCAGGTGTCGTTGTGCTGGTCGATTTCGTTGCGGCGCGCGAATGCCGGGACCGGGAGCCCATTCGCCGCCAAGTTCGTGTCCGTATATGCTGCCGCGAACACATGATCGTTCTGATAATAGCCTCCGACCTGAATATCGATCGCACCGACATCGACAGATGCTCGCAGTTCCTGGCTGAATTGCCGATACCGCTCTTCCTGAGCAAAGTTGAAGATTGCACGCTGTGTCAGGTCTCCGTCGGTGGATTGCGCGAAGTCATATCCCAGCCATGCGGTTGTCGAGGTAAGCGACAGATCCCCCAATGATATGTCGGCGTTGGCGTAAAATACTTCCGGGTTCAACCGGGTGAAATCTTCTGGAACGCCGTCATTGTTACGGAAGCCGAACGGCGCCGGATTTGCAACAAAGCGCACGCGGTCAAACTTCGTCTCGGTGATCGCGGGGTTGTTCAACGCATTCGATATGGCCTGAAGCGTGCTGCCGTAAACGTTCAGCCAGTTCTTCTCATATTTCAGGGTGAGCGTCACGTCGTTGACCGGTTCGATCTGCGCCGTCACCCTGATCGACTGGTTGCTATAGCGAGTATCACGGCGGGTACCCGTCGGCGTGATCGTGTGCATATCGCCACGGTCGAGCGTTTGGCTGAGACCTGCGACCCTGATCGCAAAGCGATCGGTCACCGGGACGTTTACCGCGCCCTGAAGCAAAAGTTCCTGGTTTTCGAATTCATATGCCCCGGACGCCTCAACACCGAAAGTCGACCCCGGCTTCTTTGTCGTTACGTTGACAGCACCGGCAGTCGTGCTGTTTCCGAACAAAATGACCTGCGGGCCGCGCAGCACCTCGACGCGTTCGAGATCGTAAAACGGCAGTCGGGCGAGCTCTCCACGACCAGCATAGACGCCGTCAAAGAAGCTGCCCACGGCCTGATCGAAGGAACGATTGGAACCCGAACCCGCGCCGCGGATGAAACGAAAGACGCTGACCGACCCATTGTTCTGGCGAAAGTTCGGGATATAGACCGCCAGATCCTGCTGCTGAACAATATTCCGATCGGCGACGATGTCGCCAGAAACCGCAACGATAGAGATAGGGACGTCACGCAGGTTCTCGGCTCTCCGCCGCGCCGTAACGACGATATCATCGAAACCGCCAGAAGACGATTCCGCCCGGTCGTCGAATTCTCCTTCGGCTTGCGCGGACTGCACCGCATCCGCCGACGGATTCTCTTCGCCCACATCCTGCGCGGAAGCCGCCGTCGGCCCAGCGAGCAAGAACACCAGCAAACCGCAACGAGCGGCCGTCGAGAACAATCCCTGCATGCAATCCTCCCCAAAAATGAGCCGACGAATCCCGGCTTCGATTGGATCAATATACAACAATTTTGTCGCATTGCACGTAATATTTGTTTTATAAAATCCGCACCGGAAGCCGGCTTAATTGAGACCGGATGGTTCAAATTAACATACTGATTTACAATAAATATTATCTCAGCGTCGTAAGTTCGGAACGACGCTTAAAGAGCCTCAATGATCCATATAATACCCTTTGCTTCGTGATAACTGGATTTATCGTTTCAATTGCGGCACCGTAGGCCGAATCACGGACGAGGGTTTCAGTCGAATCCCGCAATTGTTGCGCCACCGTCGACAACGATGGTTTGCCCGGTAACAAAACGACCAGCACGCGCAGCAAGAAAGACCGCGGCCCCGGCTATTTCCTCCGGTTCGGCAATTCTGCGGAGCGTCGCCGCCTGCTCGAGACGCGCCAGAGTTGCAGGATTTTCCCACAGCGCGCGCGCGAAATCGGTCCTGACTAGGCCAGGGGCGATGCAGTTGGCTGTGACACCGGACGGCCCCAACTCGGCCGAAAGATTTCGCGCGAGCTGGATGTCAGCGGCCTTTGAGACATTGTAGGCGCCAGCCTTCGTCGTTGCGGACATGCCACCAATCGACGAGACAATGATAATAGCCCCTTCGCGCCTGCTCACCATCCCTGGCGCGACCATCTGGCACAGCCAGTGCGTCGACAGGATATTGTTCTCCAGAACCTTGCGGAACTGCACGTCGGGGATTTCTGACATTGGGCCGTAAAAAGGATTCGTCGCAGCATTGCATACCAAGATGTCGATTTTTCCATGGGCGGATTGCGTGCGCGCCACCAGCGCCTCGAGGTCGTCGCGCGAGGAAATATTCGCAGCGACGGCCATGGCAGCATCGGCGTGCACAGCATTGATCTCGTCGGCCACCTCGTCACATGCTTCCTGCTTCCGACTGGAAATGATGACTTTCGCCCCATGATCGGCAAAGGCCGTTGCGATGGCCCGGCCGATACCGCGCGATGAGCCGGTAACGATAGCTGTTCGCCCAGCAAGGTCGAACATCGGAGGAATCTTCATGCGGTGCCTCCCTTGCCTTTGCGGCGATCCTGGTCGAAATCACCGAACCCTTGTCCGTTTGCCGCAAGCCGGCGCAGCAATGGTGCGGGCTCCCAATAGTCTCCGCCGGCACGCCGATATCGCTCAATACGCGACAATATTTGCGCGACACCAACACTGTCAGCATAATGCATCGGCCCGCCCAACGTGGCGGGAAAGCCGTAACCCAACGTGAAAATCAGGTCGAGATCGGACGCCCGTTCAGCGATACCCTCCTCCAAAATGCGCGCGCCTTCATTCACTAGAGGCAGGACGCATCGATCAACAATCTCGGTGGCAGCAGCGATGCGAGGAGTCACCCTTAGCCGTTCCCGCTCAATTTGAGCGAGCCTTGCGATATCAGGGTCCGCCCCTCCTCCCGAGGTAGGCCTGTGCAAATAGTAGCCCCGGCCCGTTTTGCGGCCAAACCTGCCCAACTCGAAGAGGCGATCGGCCATCCTGTAATAAGCGGTATCGCCGGGCAACGCCTGAGAATTGGCCCTCCGCGCCTGATAGGGCACATCAATACCGACCAAATCTGCCACTTCCAGCGGCCCCATCGCCATGCCAAAAGCGCGTAGCGCGGAATCGATTTCCTCCACGCCCGTTCCTTCGAGCAGAAGGCGGTTGGCTTCCCGCCCCATGCCTTCCACCATTCGATTGCCAGCAAATCCATAACAGTTGCCGACGACGATACCGGATTTCGAGAGCGCCATAGCCAGCCTCACTGATGTCGCGATGACATCACTGCCGGTGGCCGATCCTTTCACGATTTCAATCAACGGCATTACGTTTGCTGGGCTGAAGAAGTGCAGCCCGACGACGCGATCAGGGTGGTTCGACGCAGCAGCAATCGTGTCAATGTCGAGCGTTGACGTGTTTGTAGCGAGAATGGTGCGACCGGCAAATCGGCGGTCCAGCGCGGCGATTATCTCTTGCTTCAGTTCCAGTCTCTCGAACACCGCCTCGATTATTATGCCTACGTCCGGAATAGCTGAAATATCATCTGCCCAGTAAATCTTCTCGATCGCGACCTCCCCCGCGGACCGTGACAGCCGACCGCGCGCCACGGCCCTTTCCACGTCGGCCTCGATGGCGTCGCGGGCCGCTTTGAGTGCTTCAGCATTTGTATCGACGAGCGTCACTCCAATCCCGGCACTAGCGATGGAGAGTGCAATACCTCGGCCCATGGTCCCGGCGCCGACGACGGCCGCCTCCCTAATCCGTACTGCCCCCTCGACAGACCAGCTCTCGGCGGCCTGCGCTTTCGCCGACTTCAGATGCTCCAAGGCACGGATCTCAGCTGCCCCCAAACAATTCGTCATGCTACGATTCTCCCCATTTTCAGATTTTCTATATACAACATTTTTTTGTTCTCATACACAAATTTTGTTGTATATTTAGGTCGATTCGGAGCTTAACGCTTCACCAAAAGGGGGAAGAATCATGCGCGAAGCCGCAATCGTTTCGACCGCGAGAACGCCAATAGGCAAAGCATATCGGGGCGCGTTCAATGACTTTGAGACGCCCAGCATGGCAGGGATCGCGATAGCGGCCGCGGTCGAACGCGCCGGCATCGATCCGGCAAGGGTGGAAGATGTTGTGCTCGGTGCTGCGCAGCTGCAGGGATGCCAAGCGAGCACGCTTGGTCGCTTCGCAGCGATGGCAGCAGGACTACCCGTTACAACGGGCGGAATGACGATCGATCGCGCTTGCTCGTCGGGCTTGATGGCGATCGCGACCGCGGCGAAACAGATCCAGTCTGATGGGATGGACATTGTTGTCGCCGGCGGCGCGGAATCGATCAGCCTCGTCCAGAATGAACATATGAACATGCATCGCTACCGCGATCCCCGGCTCGCGGAGAAGATGCCGGCGCTATACCTCACGATGCTCGAAACCGCGCAAATCGTGGCGGATCGCTATAACGTCAGCCGCGAAGCCCAAGACACCTACGCGTTCGAAAGCCATCGTCGGACCGCACTCGCGCAGCAGGCTGGCCGGTTTGACGCCGAGATCGTGCCTGTAAAGGTCCGAAAAGTCGTTCATACCTCCGACGGCAGCCAAGATGTCGGAGTGGAACTGACCGTCGACGAGGGCGTTCGCGCCGAAACCACGATCGAAAGCCTTGCTCGCCTCGATCCGGTGACCGGTGAGAACGGCTCGATAACGGCGGGCAACGCGTCGCAGTTGTCAGACGGCGCTTCGGCGTCAGTTCTGATGGAAGCCGGAGTAGCAATCCGCGCGGGGCTGGAACCACTGGGTTTCTATCGCGGAATGTGCGTTGTCGGCTGCGAACCCGACGAAATGGGAATCGGTCCTGTGTTTGCAATCCCGCGCCTTCTCGAAAAGCACGGCCTAGGAATCGACGATATTGGGTTGTGGGAGCTCAACGAGGCGTTCGCGGTCCAGGCGCTCTATTGCCGCGACCGCCTGGAGATTGATCCCGAACGTTACAACGTCAATGGCGGCGCCATAGCAGTGGGCCATCCCTATGGCATGTCGGGTGCCCGAATGGCTGGTCATGCTCTGCTGGAGGGCAAGCGCAGGAATGTCCGTCACGTCGTCGTCTCGATGTGCATCGGCGGTGGACAGGGCGCCGCTGCGCTCTTTGAAGTTGCGTAAAATGCGGAGCGCAATGAGCAGCGGCAGGCAGATCGGTAGCCGCCTCGAAGGCCCTCGGCTGGAACTGGAAGCGACGCCCCTGCATGACCTGCTCGACCGCGCGGCCGGCAGCCATGGTGCAAGACCTTGGCTGAGTGAGGGAGAGACTATCCTGTCTTACAGCGAAGGTGTCGCCGCCGTTGCCGCGATGGCATCGCGTCTCGCTCAACTCGGGATTTCCCGCGGCGATCGCGTGGCTGTGTTGATGCCGAACTCCATCGCTTTTGCAATTATTGCCTTTGCCTGCTGGCGGCAGGACTTCATTCTGGTCGGGCTCAATCATATCTATAGCGACGAAATGCTTGCCCAGTTGGTTGACGACGCAAGACCAGCAATATTGGTGACAAGCGACCTCGGCGACCTGCCGGTGCGAGCCCGCACTCTTACGGAGCAATCAGGCACCAATTTGCTTGTTGTTGATGCGACAGCCCGCCTCCTTCAGCGGCAGGGTTTCGACGTCACGATTGCGTCGGCGCCCGACCCGTCGCTCGCGGCGCTGCAATATACGGGCGGGACGACAGGATTGCCGAAAGGTGCAATGCTGTCACACCGCAACATCTCGATCTGCGTTGCCCAGATATGCGAGGGCATGCGCGACTTTCGCGAGGCAAGAGAAAAATTCATCGCGCTCGGCCCCTTCTCGCACGTGATCGGGACAACGCTGACGCTCGCACTTGCCACGGCACTCGCAGCCGAGATCGTGATTCCGGAGCGATTCGACGCCGAAAAGACGACCGAGTTCATTCTGGACCAAGAGATCACCACGATCTTTGCAGTCCCCACAATTTTTGCGGCAATCGCCAAAAGTAGGGCGGCCAAAAAGGGAGACTGGAGCGGACTCACTTATGCGCTGTGCGGTGGCGCGCCCCTGGCGGCGAACGATAAGACGGCTTTCGAGGCCGTGACGGGCGTTCGTCTCCATCAAGGCTATGGTTGCTCGGAAACCGCTTCGGCAGCTGTGTTCACTGCCGGCACCCGTGCCGTTCCACCAGGATCAATAGGACAACCAATCGCCGACTGCTCCATTGAGATCATCGGTCCTGACGGCGCACCGCTTCAGCCGGGAGAAACGGGCGAAATTGTCGTGACCGGGCCGAACGTGATGGAGGGGTATTGGCAAGGCTCACTTCCAGTGATTGAACCGATAAGCCGCAGCTTCGCCACGGGAGACTGCGGTTACATCGACAAGGGCCATGTCTTCATAGTCGACAGGCTCAAGGACATGATCATCGCCAGCGGTTTCAATGTTTATCCGGCCCGCGTGGAAAGGGTCGTACAAGCGCATCCGGCGATTGCAGAGGTGGCCGTCGTGGGTAAACCGGATCCATATCGCGGCGAAACCGTCAAGGCGGTTGCCATTCTCAATCCGGGAATGACGCTCACTCTCGAAGAACTGCAGCAATTTGCAGGAAAAAGGCTTTCTCCACTCGAAATGCCACGAATTCTTGAGTGCGTTGTCGACCTCCCGCGCACGCCCATTGGAAAAGTGGACAAGAAAAGGCTGCGTGCATGACGTTCCACAGCACAATCAAACTCGAAAGCCAGCAAATCAACGGCATGACCCAAATCACCAGACTTACCATTCTGCCGGCCTCGCAGTCCGGCACCGCCATCCATGTGGCCGAGGCGATCAAGGACCGGCTCGATGCCTTGGGCAGCCATGTTGTCGAAATCGTCGAGGAAGGACGAATACCGGATATAGGCTTTGCCGACACCGACGTCCTGCTCTTGGTTATCGCTACCCATGGCGAAGGCGAGGTTCCCGACAGCTTTCTGCCCGTATACGAAGCCCTGCAAACCCAGCGACCGAACCTCACGGACCTGCGTTACGGCGTGGTAGCGCTTGGGGATATGACTTATCATAACAGCTTCTGCGGAGCTGGCAGGATTATCGACGGGATATTCGGCGACCTTGGCGGCTCGCGAATTGGCGAGCGCTGTGAGATCGACGCGTCAACGCAACCCTTCGCCGACGAGGACGCGCTGGCTTGGCTCGAACATTGGATCGAAGCCCTGTGAGCTCGGCGATCGGAGATAGTTCGTCCGATCCAACGTGGTCGGCGATGCTGTGGGGTATGATCGCGGATCGCGGTGACGCCCCCGTGCTCCAGGAACGGAAAAACACCGGTTGGCAGCCAATCAGCTGGAGAGCCTTCGGTCAGCGGATCGAAAGCATCGGGTCCGCGCTCCTTGCCAGCGGCTTGGCTCGCGGCGACCGTGGTTGCATTCTGGGCGCGACCGGCGCCGACTGGCTTGCGATCGACGCAGGCATGATGTCGATCGGAATGATAAGCGCCGGCGTCTACCCAACTGAGCCGCCCGACCGCTTGGCCTATATCGCCGGGGACTGCGGCGCGCGCATCCTGTTCGTCGATAGCGAAGCACAACTCGCCAAGGGTCTAGCCGTCCTGGAACGCTGTCCCAATTTGAAGGCCATCGTAGCATTTGGCTTCGTGCCGCTCGACGACCACCCAGCCGTGACGACGCTGGATTCATGGATCCTCAATTGCGACAGCGATCAAGGGAGATTTGGCGATGCCCGGTCGCAGGTTCAAGCAGACGATGGCGCCATCCTCGTTTATACATCGGGAACGACCGGACAGCCCAAGGGCGCACTGGTCACGCACGGCGCCATAGCATGGCAGGTCGAGCATTCGGCGCGGCTCTATCACCCGGAGCCGGGATGGAGCCGCCCCTCCTATCTCCCATTGTGCCACATTGCCGAACGCTATTTCACATTCTTCGCGATGCATGGAGACGGTGTCTCCTACATGGTCGATACCCCCGCCAATTTCGGCAGCGCCGTAACGGAAATACGTCCGCAGTTCATTCTCGGCGTCCCGCGCATTTTTGAGAAATTCCACGAAGCATTCCAAGCTTCGGATCTCGACAAGTCAATCCCGCACCTTGCCGCCGCGCTTGACCGAGGAATGCTTATTGCTGACGAGATCTTGGCCGGACGAGAAGCCCCTCTCCTGTTGCGCGATCGAACACGGCAGGACGCCGAACCCTTGGGTGCGGCACGCGCAGCTCTCGGCCTCGAGCGCGTGCAGATGCTGACCAGCGGCGGTGCGGCCTTCGCACCCGACCTGCTGCGATGGTTTCTCGCGCTCGGCATCCCGATGCTCGAAATGTACGGCATGAGCGAAAGCGGTGTCATCGCTTCTAACCTTCCAAGCTCAATTCGCGGATCGACCGTCGGCAAGGTCTGCGATTTCACCGACGTAATGCTCCGCCCCTCCGGCGAGATCGCTGTCCGCGGCCGCGGGGTATTTTCCCGCTATTGGGGCAAACCCGAGGCAACCGCGGCAGCTTTCGAAGATGGCTGGTTCCTGACCGGTGACATCGGCCGGTTCGACGAGAGCGGACATCTCAGCATTGTGGGGCGCATCAAGGAGATCTTCATTACGTCGGGGGGTAAGAATATCTCGCCGGCGGAGATCGAATCGCGCTTGCGCGCATCGCCTCTCTTGCTCGATGCCATAGCGATCGGCGATGGTAGGAAATTTGTTTCCGCCCTGCTTCAAATCGATGAGATCGCCGTCGCGAACGCCGTACAGCTCTCGCCTGATATCGCGCTGCTTGCGCGCGACAGCAGGGTCCAGGCATTATTGAAGGCCGAAGTGGACGTCGCAAACAGCGGCCTCTCGCACGTCGAGCAAGTCAAGACCTTCCGCGTTCTCCCGCGTGCCTTGAGCCAGGATTTCGATGAACTCACGCCAACACTGAAGGTGAAACGGGCTGTCGTGACGTCCAATTTCAGCTCACTTGTCGAGGAGATGTACTCCATATGACCGATATTATGATCAAATCCGCCATCGACGCCGGCGTGATGACGGTCCGGCTCTCGCGCCCGTCCAAAATGAACGCCCTTACTGGCGAAATGATCGCCGAACTGCATTCGATTTTCGTCGCGATCCGAACGAACCCTTTGGTACGTTGCGTCCTTATCGAGGCGGAAGGCCGGGCTTTCTGTGCTGGTCGAGATCTCGCGGACGCAGGCGCCAACGAGGACGCCGAAGTGTTACTGAATTCGACGGTCAATCCCATGATAGAGGCTCTCTACGCTTGCGAGAAGCCTACGATTGCGGCTGTTAATGGTGTCGCCATGGGCATCGGACTTGGTCTCTGCCTAGCTTGCGACATTGTCTATGCGGGGACGAGCGCAAGCTTCGCCTCGCCCTTCGCAAATCTCGGCGCAGCGCTGGATTCGGGGGGGCATTTTTTCCTGCCCCGCCTGATCGGTAGCGCCAGGACCTTGGAACTGATTTACACAGCCCGGTCAGTCGATGGACAGGAAGCCGAACGGTTCGGCCTCGTCAACAAGGCCGTCGCGGATGATGTTCTCGCCAGTTCGACTCGAGCGCTTGCGCACCGCATCGCGACGGGGCCCGCGACCGCATTTGCCGGGCAGAAGGCCTTGCTGCGAACAGCTCTCGCCTCCGACCTCCACGGGGTTCTGGCCGCCGAGGCGCGCCTTCAGGGAGAATTGGCGAATACCGAAGACTATGCGGAAGGCCTTGCTGCTTTCCGTGAAAAGCGCCGGCCGATGTTCGGTGGCGCATCGAAGGGCACACAGGCATGAACCTTATCAGGACAGAGATCACGGGACGCGTGGGGGTCGTAACGTTCGACCGTCCCGAGGCCAGAAACGCGATGAACGGTTCCCTGATGCGTCAGTTGGGCGAAGCGCTCGACACGTTCGAGGCAGACGAGAATGTCGGGGCGATCGTGGTTACGGGAAGCGACAAGGTGTTTTCCGCGGGCGCCGACATCAAGGAGATGCGCAATCTCAGCTTCGCCGACGCCTATCTCGAAGACTTTGTTACAAAAGACTGGGAGCCGATTCCGAAATGCCGCAAGCCGGTGATTGCGGCAGTGGCTGGGATTGCTGTTGGCGGCGGATGCGAGATCGCGTTGTCGTGCGACATTATCGTCGCCGACGAAACGGCGCGGTTTGGTCAGCCCGAAGTCCAGGTGGGCACCATTCCCGGTGGCGGCGGCACGCAGCGCCTGGCGCGGCTGGTGGGGAAGGGCAAGGCGATGGAACTTTGCCTGACGGGGCGCATAATCGGCGCGTTTGAGGCGGAACGCATCGGGATTGTTACCACGTTGGTCCCTCCCGGCGAAGCTCTGACTGCCGCGATGGCGATGGCGCAGAGGATTGCCGGATTTTCGCTGCCGATCGTTATGCTGATCAAGGAATCGGTCTCCAGAGGATTTGAAGGCACGCTCGCCGAAGGCCTGCGCTTCGAAAGACGGATGTTGCATGCAGCTTTCGCTCTCGATGATCAGAAAGAGGCGATGGCAGCATTTGCGGAAAAACGCTCGCCGCAGTTCCGGCATCGTTGACCACGGCAATCAGGAGAAGCCGATAATGCTTGATGCCGGCACGTCGATGCGGATCGCCTTCGATCGCGAACAGATTAGAGAACTGCGCCGCCGTGTCGCCCAGTATCGCCGCCCTCCAGGCGTATCCGGCAGCGGATGGGGCATGGGCATCGACCTTGATTGGTTCGACGGCCTCATGGAATATTGGTCCACGAAGTTTGACTGGGACAACATTGAGAAGCAGTTGAACGAACGCGATCACAGGCGCGTGACGATCGGGGATGGGCATGGGCGCTCCATCGGCGTGCATATCGTTGTGGAGCCGGGGTCCAATCCGGAGGCCGCCCCGATCTTGTTGACGGCGGGCTGGCCTTCGAGCTTCCTGGAATATGAAGGCGTTCTGGACCGCCTCGCCCATCCGGAGCGGTTTGGCGGACGAGCGCACGAAGGGCGCACGCTCATAGTTGCCGACCTCCCCGGCTTCGGGCTGTCGGATATCCCGGTGGCTCCGATCGATCATCGCACCATGGGCGCGATGTGGAAGCGCCTAATGGTCGATCACCTCGGCTTCGACCTCTTTATAGCACATGGCGGTGACTGGGGCGCCGTTGTTAGTTCTTGGCTGGCGCTGGATTATCCAGGGCATCTCTGTGGCCTTCACCTCTCCATGCTCGGGCTGAAGCCAAATATCCAGAGAGACGCATTGCTGAGCGAAGCCGAGAAGGCTTGGCTCGGCCTTAGCAAGCAACGCCTGGCGGCCGATGGAGGATATCGCGAGACGCAGGCCACAAAGCCCAACACGTTGGCGGTTGGCCTGTCGGACAGCCCCGCTGCCCTTGCGGCATGGATCGTGGAAAAATATCACGGCTGGACGGGCGGCTTGCGCCATAGTCCTCCCTCGCTGTCGCCAGATCAGATGTTAACAGCAGCGACGCTCTACTGGATCGGAAATCGACTTCCGAGCGCCAACTGGATATACTGGAGCGACCGCCAGGCCGCCGACATCGCGCTCGCAGAAGGGGAACGCGTTGAGGTTCCGACCGGGCTGGCAGTGTTCGGGGACGGCTTCTTCCCCCCTCCCCCGAACGATTGGGCGGCACGCGCCTACAACATAGTTCATCGCAGGGACCACCCTTCAGGCGGACATTTCGCGGCCTGGATCGAGCCGGAAGCTTTCGCCGCGGCGCTTGCCGACTTCTGCCGGACGATCACATGACTTCCCGGTCAATTGCCGTTGTGGGAAGCGGCCCCTCGGGATTGTACGCGGCCGACGCGCTCGTTCGCTTAGATCCGGAAGCGACGATCCACATATACGAACGCCTCCCCACCCCCTTTGGCCTCATCCGTTTCGGCGTAGCTCCCGATCACCCGGGCACGAAGGCGGTCACGCGCCAGTTCGACCGCCTGATGGCGCGCCCGAATCTCAGGTTTTTGGGGAATGTTGAGGTCGGCCGCAATCCGGACCTTGATGAGCTACAGGCCGCATATGATCTTGTCATCATGGCCACCGGCGCCCCTCGCGACAGGCGGATGGACATAGAAGGTGATGAACCGGGGCAGATATATGGCTCCGCTGCCATCACAGGGTGGTACAATGGCCACCCCGACCATTCGGACGAAACCCCGGTGATCGGGCGCCGCGTCACCATTTTCGGAATGGGCAATGTAGCGATCGACATTGCCCGGATACTCCTGAAGCCGCGCGACGAGCTTGCGCACACCGATATGCCTCCGGCCGTTGTCGCCGCCTTGCGCGACTGCCTCCCCGACGAGGTGTCCCTCGTTGCTCGCCGCGGTCCGGAGCATGCGAGCTTCACGCCGACGGAACTCGCCGCGCTCGCCGCGCTCCCAGGGCTGTCGGTCCATATCGGAGGCACCATTCCAGACAATGCCGGCGACACTCTTATCGAAAAGAGGCTGGACCTTCTGCGCTCACTGAAGGGCACGGGCACCGGCGGAGATCGTCGCCTCAACCTTCTATTCGGACGCCAGCCAGCGGTTGTGCGTCGCTCACACCACGGCCAAGTTGTGCAACTCCAAAATTCAGCGACGAACCAGCAAGAGGAGCATTTAGCCGACACCCTTATTTCCGCGATCGGGTATGAATGCCAAGACCTGCCGGGCATTCGGACCGAAGACGGTCGGATTCTCTCTGACGGATCAGGCCGTGTCGCGCGCGGCGTATATGCTGTCGGGTGGTGCCGGCGGGGATCGAACGGTACGATCCCCACCAACCGGCAAGAGGCGCAGGCGGTCGTAAAGGCCGCGCTGGCAAGTCCGGATCTCACGGCAGGAAAGAGCCCGTCTCAGCTGATCGCTCGACTTGAGCAGTCGTCAGCACCCATTGTCGACTGGGCTACATGGAAGCGGATCGAGGCGATTGAGCGTGGGGACGGATGCATGCCGGGGAAGCTCGCCACTTGGGTCGAGCTTCTTGATGCCGCCAAATAGACATATAAAACATTTTTTCTCTTTTCGTTGGTGATAATTGTTGTATATTATACCAATCGAATCCGAGGAGAAATGCGATGCAAATGTATGACAAAGGCGACGAGCTTCCCGCCGACTATCGCAAGGCGCTCATTCACCTCCTGACGTTTCAAGCTGATTCAGAATATGCCGGTGCGCAGCGCGTGGGCGAGAATCTGCAATTTGCGCCGCGGCCGGAGGAGGCGTATCGCCTCTCCAAGAAGACAATGGAGGAATATGGGCACGCCTTCTACCTCTGGACCATTCTCGAAGATCTTGGGATCGACGTAAAACCTCGCCTTGAAGAGCTGCGCGACAACCCCGAGAATCCGGACCCGAAGAAGGTCAACATCATCAACGGTTTTCGCCGGGAATATTGGAAAGATCAGTTCCAGTGCTGGGAAGATGTGGCAATGATGTCCTGCGTTGCCACGCCGGGCGCGGTAATCTTTCTCGGCCAGTACTGCAAATGCTCTTATCTCCCGTGGGCGCGCGTCTCGGAGCGCATCAAACGCGAGGAAATGGGCCACATGGGTTTCGGCACATGGGCAGTTAAGCGGATCATCGAGTTCGGAGGCGAGGAAGCGCGCGAACGACTGCAGCGTCGCGTACCCAAATTCCTGCGTCAGGGCATGGGCATGTACGGCCGACCTTCCGAAGGCGACGCCCAGTCGGCCCATTTCGCAAAATATTACGACATGGGCCTTAAAATTATGACGCCCGAGGAGTGCATGGCACAGTATGTCGATCTAGTGCGCGAACGACTGGCCGACGTCGGCCTCGAGTTCATTGAAGGGGTCGAGCCCGACTACGACCAGCGCTTCGGCTATGCGATGGACGATCTCGAACTTGAGCAACATATGGCGTCTGCATGATGGCGCCAGGCAAGCGTCGCCGTTTCGCAGTCAGCAGCACCGGTCCCGGCTCGGCACGGTCACCCCTGCATGGGTAGAGCTCGGACGGCGGACGAGAGGTTTCCGCTGGCAAGGTTCGCAGGCAGGCGCCCATCGGCGCCTGCCGACTACCGGACTGCGATGGCGCTCCGCCCCTCCCCCGACGAGATTGAGGTCGACGGAACCTCGATCCAGTTTCTGACTTGGGGTCGACGCGGCTCGCCGGGACTCCTGCTTGTCCACGGGGGGCTGGCGAACGCATTCTGGTGGGCCCATCTGGGGCCCGCTCTGGCGCAAGATTATCGTGTGGCCGCCCTTTCACTCTCGGGAATGGGCCACTCGGGTCACCGACCGCATTACACCCTGGCAGGCTATGCCAATGAACTGCACTGCGTCGCTGTCTCGGCCGGACTCATGGACGCAGGCCCGCCCGTCATCGCCGCCCATAGTTTCGGCACTGCGCCTACCATGCTTCTTCTTTCAGATCCGGATTGCTGGGCGAGCGGCGCCATCTTGATCGACGGCGATCCGGATACGCTGACCGGCGAGCCACCGGGCGAAATGCGACGCGAGCGGCAATATTACCCGTCGCTATCTGCAGCACTCGCCCGCTATCGGCTCATGCCTTTCGAGCCGTGCCATAACGCATTTATCGTGGACGATATTGCCAGGGCCTCGCTTCGCAACGACGAAAACGGCTATTTCTGGGCTCATGACCCTGGCATAGGCTATCGCCTCCAGCTCAATGATCCAAGGGCCCGTATCGTGGAGACGCGCCGCCCGATTTGCATCATCCACGGGGAACATTCAGCAATCATACGGGGACCGGTCCTCGACGCATTGCGAAAGAAAGCGCCTTTCGGGACCCCGTTCTTGGAAATCGGCGGGGCCGGTCATCATACCATGATCAGCGCGCCGGCGGACACGCTTGCCGCAATCCGCCGGATGGCGGATTGGATTGCACGCACGCAGGCCTAGGCGATCGGGGATAGACCCCCGAAACGCTGGTAGAGCAGATCGCCCGCATCCCCCATCGGCCCGTCAGCCGATCGCACATGATCCCGCAGGAAGGCTTCCGACGGTTGAAGCAAGGCTTGATAAATGCTTTTGCACAAGGTGAATGCACTCATTCCCGCCCAAGGATCGGGCAGAAGATCTTTGGGCAGCCGCGGATCCTGCAGGACCGCTGATCGATATTCGTGAATCAGCAATGTGCGGAGGATGAATGCGGTTTCCCCATCGGGAACAAAACCGCGATCAAGGTCGAGCCAGAACGGACGGAAGCGCGAGAGGAAACGTTCGTAAAGCGCAGCGATACGCGGGATATCCCACGCTTTCTTGACGATGCCCCGCAACAGATTTTCGTCCTTCGGAAGTATGGACTCGGCTCGCATCACCTCGATGCGTTCGCGCAGATCCAGCTCCTGGAACAGAAATTCGACCGCCTCTATGCTCTCGGCCGCACTTATAAAAATGTCGCTGGACAGGCGCCCTACACCATTCCAGCGCAGTTCCGACCAGAGATTGCCGAGCTGCTTGGCATTGAGCCCTGATACGCCTGCCAGGAGAATGTACCAAGTCCCGGACCAGCTGAGGACCGGAGGCCCATAAACGCGCGGATAATGTTTCTTCAACCTAAGAACATGTTCCTCGGTCATCGAGTAGAAGCTGAACTTTCCGATACGTGTGGGATGCAGCCACCCGTCATGCACGAGCCGAAGGGCCGAGGTTCTCGCCAGATATTCTGCCACGCCGAAACGGTCGGCCAGTCCGACCAAGCTGGCGAGCCAGACAGTCCCCCCATGCGGAACGAGCATGTCGCCGTAAATCGTTCCAATCAACGCTTTCGGGCTGATCTTGACGCTCTTGCGAAGCGCGTCGACACGTTGTTCGAACTTTGGGCTCGCCATACTTCAGCTTTCGATGATCAAATGTTCCACAAGGGCTAAGAAGCCCGTAGAACAGCAGTCTGGGGGACTGCAACACGATCCTCAAGCAGGCAGTATCCCGTCTATGTGCGCGCGAAGCTCACCGAACGCCTCGACAGCGTCTTCATATGCATCGCGCGCCTCGGCATAATTTTCAACAAGGACTGGATCAGCCCCAGAAATCTGTATCTCACGATGCACGGCATCGCAGGCGTCCATGAGGCGATCGAGAGCCCGGCGGCTAAGAACATAGTCATTCACCCGTTCGCGCGCCTCGCCGTCGATATCAGCAAGATCGGGAACATGCTGCCGGTCGAGCGTGGCAAAATCCCTTTTCAGAATCGCCCACTCCACGTCCGAAGGCGGCCCGCCGGTCACATCGTCCCCGGCGGTATATCCGAAGCGCGCAAGTTCAACCCGACGCCCTTGCTCATTCGCCAACATCATCTTTATCGCTCCTGCCCATAGACACGCGATCAATATATGATACATTTAATATGCCATCAAGGAACCATTTTGTTTTATATAAGGAAGACGCATGCACTCCAATTCAGTCATCATGCAGGTCCAAATTGTCGCCAAGGAAGGCCGAGACGGAGAGGTTCGCGATATTCTTGCGCGCGTTGCCGAGGCTTCGCGCGCCGAAGAGGGGTGTGAGATCTACCAGCTCATGGAACATCCAAAACAGACGGGGCGCTTTTCGCTGCTGGAGCGGTGGCGCGACGCCGCAACCTTCGAGCGGCATCAGCGCTCACCGCACCTTAACGAAGGACTTTCCAGCCTGGGCGCGCTGCTCGCGGCCCCACCGTCCTTCGAACCTTGGCGCGCTCTAGAGTAACCGTTTCGTCTTCGCTGATGCAGTGGGGCGTGAGGTAATTGCGAGCGCGCAAGGAGCCCAAGAACAACAATCGATAGATTATGGAAGCTATGAAGAAGTTTCTGACGGTCGCCGCGATCAGCGCGGCGCTGGCACTGGGCGGATGTGGCAAGAGCGAAGACAAGGCGACAAAGCCGGCCGGGACAGTGAAGCGCGAAGCTGGCAACTGGAAAGCCGACGTGAAGCTGGTCAAGTTTGGAATGCCCGGCGTCCCCGACAATGTGAAGGACCAGTTGGCGAAGCAACTTGCAGCCGGCAGGGGGACCGAACAGTGCCTTACGCAGGAAAAGGCTGACAAGGAAGATGTCGCGGGCGCGCTGTCGAAGGGCTATGGCGAAGCCTGCACCTGGAACAACAACCAGATCGGCGATGGCAAGATCGACGTGGCCGGCACCTGCACGCAGGGCCAGCAGAAGGTCGAACTCGTACTCGCAGGCACCCTCGAAGCCAAGAAGACCGGTGTTCTCGTGACGTCGAAGGGCAAGTCGCCGATGGGCGGCGGGGACATGGAAATGCAGATGCAGGTCAGCAGCACCAATATCGGTCATTGCAACGGCTGAACCGCACATCAGCGCCAACGCATGAAGAGACGCGGTCCATACCGCGTCCCTTTTCAACATATGACCGACTTACATATTCGCTTTCGGGAACGCTTTGCCACTGATGGCCGATGCACGAACCACTGCGTGGATTGGCGCTGGCCTGGAGGTAAAGCCGTCCAGCGAGTGCCGCACGTGATTGAACGTCCGCGGCCATAGGCAGAGCATTTCGACTCCTTCAACTGAGGAGTCGAACGATGAATGAGCTTATCCAGATTGGCCCGATCAGCCCGCTACGCCAGCGCCTGCTCGACGACATGGCGATGCGGAGGTTCGGGCCGGAGACGCAGCGTAATTATCTGCGCGACGTCGGACGGTTCGCGACCTGGCTCGGGCGCTCGCCCCACACCGCGACCGCCGAGGATGTCCGGCAGTTCCAGATCGAGCAGCAACAGGCGGGCGTCCCGGCGCCCACCATGAACAGCATCGTTGGCGCGCTGAGGTTCTTCTTTACGCACACGCTCGACCGCCCCGACCTCGCGCGCAAGCTCGTCCGTACCAGGCAGGTGCGCAAGATCCCCGTCGTCCTGACCATGGCCGAGGTGAAGCGGCTGCTCGATGCGCCCCGCTCGCTCAAGCACCAGGCCGCGCTGTCGGTCGCTTATGGCGCGGGGCTGCGCGTCGCCGAGGTATCGGCGCTGAAGGTTACCGATATCGACAGCAAGCGGATGCTGCTGCGGATCGAGCACGGCAAAGGCGGGCGGTACCGCAACGCCATGCTGCCCGAAGGCCTGCTCCTGCTGCTCCGCGACTGGTGGCGCGCGGGACGGCAACAGGGCATCCTCGTTCCCGACGGCTGGCTTTTCCCCGGACAGAGCGCCGCAGCTCCGATCAGCACGCGCCAGCTTTACCGCGTCGTCGTCGAGGCCGCTGAGGCCGCGGATATCGACAAGCGCGTCGGACCGCATACGCTGCGCCATAGCTTCGCCACCCATCTTCTCGAGGATGGCGTCGACATCCGCGTCATCCAGGCGTTGCTCGGTCACGCCAAGCTGAACACCACCGCCTTCTACACCCAGGTTGCCACCAAGACTGGACTGCCCGCGATGACTGGTCCGTGTCAAACGGCGTTCAAAAGGGACCCCCGATCGGCGTCGAAGAGGGACCCCTTTTCGGATATGATGTTGGTTTGTTGAAGATGGCCTTGCGCTGCGTGCGGCGGAGGGCGGGCGTAGCCCGACCGGAGGCGCGCGCAG
>NZ_DASYHG010000019.1:0-260106 GCF_035998905.1 Sphingopyxis sp.
CGCAGCCTCGTCCCGTTCAAGTCAAATGACCCGCCCGATGCGCTGCTCCTCAACAGCTTTTTTCTGAAAGACCTCGGGGCAGCGAGCAAGCTGTGCGCCGGCCGTGATGCACCCGAATTGCTGCTGCGCTACCTCGGCGCAAAAGTTCCCGCAGAGCGGCGCGATCTCAAGCACGACACCGCTGCAATCGAACAGGCTGTTGCTCCTGCCTCCTTTCCAGCCGGGCGGTGGCCGGGGCCCGGCCGCCACCCGCTGGTCCTGATACAGCAGGCTGCGGTAAACCTCGCCGCCGCGACAGCGGCAGGTGAGATATTGGCCGTCAACGGCCCGCCGGGCACGGGAAAAACGACGCTGCTTCGCGATGTCGTCGCGGGTCTCGTGACGGAAAGAGCGAGCGTGATGGCTGGATTTGCGGATCCTGAGCAGGCCTTCACGGCGTCAGGCGAAACGCTGAAGGCTGGTGCGGCGTGGATTCATCTCTACCGCCTCGATCCGCGCCTCAAGGGCTTCGAGATGCTCGTCGCCTCGTCGAACAACAAAGCGGTCGAAAATGTCAGCGGCGAGCTGCCCGCGAAAGGCGCCATCGCCACGGATTCAGAGATGCGATATTTAGAACCCATTGCCCAAAAGATGGTCGGCGCGCCGAGTTGGGGGTTGATCGCCGCGGTTCTCGGCAATTCATCCAATCGTTATGCGTTCAAGGATGATTTCTGGTGGAACGCGGACAATGGTCTGTTCGCTTACCTGAAGGCGGTTGATGGCCGGGAAGTCGAGATCGACGAGCCCGGCAAGCCGTCACGACCACCCCATATCGTCACCGCGCTCGATCCGCCGCGCAGCCGGCGCGAGGCACTTGGCAATTGGCGGCAGAAGCGCGAGCACTTCCGTCAGCTTGAAAAACGCGTCAACGACACGCTCGCGCAAATCGAGCTTCTGCGCGTGCGCGGCATCCATCTCCCGCTTGTCGAGCAACGCTTCGAGGCAGCAGAAAAGCATGGCACCGATCGGCCAGGCTGGTTCCACCGCCTCTTCGGCACTCGCCGGTATCGGGACTGGAAAACCGATCACGCTCCGCTTTCCTACGCGCTCGTCGAGGCGTGCCAGATCGCGTCGCAGGAAAAATTATGGCCGGAAGGCAAGTCTCTGAAACTCGGCCGCTCGCCCTGGCTCGGATTTGGCGCCACAAAACAGGCGGCCGCTTTTCGCCAGCGGCTCGCGCCGATGGCGACCGAATGGCGGCGCGACAAGCGAGCGCGTGCGGCCGATATCATCGACGAGGAGTTTTTCGAAAATGGCCACACAATCGTTCAGAAAGCGGCGCCCTGGCTGACCGAGGCTGAGCATCGCGAACGCGATGCGTTGTTCGAAGCGGCAATGGATCTCCACCGGGCCTTCCTCGATGCTGCGGCCAAACCGCTTCGCCACAATCTCGGCCTCGCGATGCAAGTCCTGGATGGAAAGGGTCTCGGTTCACCCGCGCGCGACGCGGTAATTCCGGATATCTGGTCGAGCCTGTTTCTCGTTGTGCCGGCGGTCTCGACGACTTTCGCCTCGGTCACCGCGATGCTCGGAAAGCTCCCGCCCCAATCGCTCGGCTGGCTTCTCATCGACGAGGCTGGTCAGGCGGCGCCTCAGCAAGCGGTCGGCGCGCTCCTGCGTGCGAACCATGCGATTGTGGTTGGCGATCCGATCCAGGTACCGCCAGTCGTGATGCTTCCCGATTGCCTTGTCGGCGCCATTTGTCGCAGTTTCGGGGTCGATGCCGAACGCTTCAGCGCGCCGGCCGCATCGGTCCAGACCCTCGCCGACGATGCCACCGCCTGGTTCGCCGAATTCCCGGCCGGCGCCGGCAGCCGGACGGTCGGGGTACCACTGCTCGTGCACCGCCGCTGCTCGGAACCGATGTTCAAGATCGCCAACAGCGTCGCCTATGAAAATCTCATGGTGCAGGCGAAGGCCCCCCGCAATTCGGCGATTCGCGCTTGCCTTGGCCCGTCGCGCTGGATCGATGTCCAAGGTTCAGGACGCGACAAATGGTGTCCGGCGGAAGGCGACGAAGCGGTCCACCTGCTTGAGCAGATCATCGCGAAAGGCATTGCGCCCGACCTCTATGTTGTGACGCCCTTCGTGCAGGTCGCCGACGGGCTGCGCGCCGCGATTCGCGAGAGCGCCGCGCTCAATGCAGCCATCCCCGACATCGGCAGCTGGGTCTTTGAACGCGTCGGGACGATTCACACGGTGCAGGGCCGCGAGGCCGAAGCCGTGATCTTGGTGCTAGGCGCCCCCAATCCCGATCAAACCGGCGCGCGCGGCTGGGCCGGGAAGCAGCCCAACCTCTTAAACGTCGCTGTAACTAGGGCGAAGGAGGCACTTTATGTCATCGGCAACCGCAACCTCTGGAGCACAGCCGGCGTGTTTGCGGTGCTTGACGCTCGTTTGGAATAATGCCCTCTCTGCTCCGCCGCGGGATTTCGTATGTCCGGCGCGCAATTTGATCAGTTGCAAATTCCTACGGTCTGCTTAGCAAAAGGTCGAGTAGCTGCTGTTCAATAATGGTTCGAAATGGACTAACCGGCCAATCCCCACATTGATTTCTACTCTCGAATTTGCCGCACGGAACGTTATGTACGATTTGGGCGAGGGGAAATAATGCGGTTCATACACACATCGGATTGGCAACTTGGAAAGCCCTTCGGGCGCGCGCCCGAAGAAGCGCGCGCCGCGCTGCTCGAGGCGCGGCTTGATGTCATTGACACCCTCGCGGCTTGCGCACGCCAGAATGGCGCCGCTACCATTCTCGTGGCTGGCGATGTTTTCGACAGCCCCGAGCCCGGCGACCGAATCTATCGCCAGGCGCTCACCCGCATGACGCAGGCCTCCGATATTCGGTGGATCTTGCTCCCAGGCAATCACGATCCGGCGCGCACGGGCGGCCTGTGGAGCCGGCTCGTCGGCGAAGCGCCGCCGTCGGTCGATGTCTGCCTCGAACCCGAGCCGCTCGACCTCGGCGATGGCCTCTGGATCCTCCCCGCCCCGCTCCAGTTCAAGCGCAGCCTAGACGATCCGACCGCCTGGTTCGATCAGGCCGAAACGCCAGTAGGCGTCAAGCGCGTCGGGCTCGCACATGGGTCGATCCGCGATTTCGGGTCGGCGGGCGCAACGCCCAACCCGATCGCTCCCGACCGCGCGGCACGCGCAGGTCTTTCCTATCTTGCGCTCGGCGACTGGCATGGGCGGATCGCCGTCGACTCCCTTACTCACTATAGCGGCACCCCCGAGCCCGACGATTTTGGGCGCGAGCTGAGCGGCGTCGCGCTCAGCGTTGACCTTTCGGGCGAACGGGCAGCAGTTTCCGACATCGAGACAGGACGCTATCATTGGGCCGCAGAGACTTGGTCGCTCGCCGCCATCGACGATCTCGACCCGCTGATCGCCGCGCTCGCGCCCGGCGTTGAGCGCCGCCACCTTGTCGCGCGATTGAAGCTGTCGGGGATGCTGACGCTCGCCGAGCGTGTTGCGCTTCGCGACCGCCTCGAAGGCGAACTCGCACACGAGGTGCGCTGGCTCGACCTCAATCTTGCCGATCTGTTTGCGCGCCCGACCGATGCCGATCTCGCCGAAATCGATGCCAACGGCGTACTCCGTGCCGCGGCCGAGACGCTGAAGGCGGCTGCGGCCGACGGCGGCGCCGAAGGCAGGGTGGCCGCCGCTGCCCTCGAGCGGCTCTATGTCGAGCAGAAGCGCGCCGAGCGCCAGGACGCACGCTGATGCGGATTCACGAACTCACGATCGAAAATTTTCGCAAATTTCGCCAGCCGCTGCGGCTCGCCGGTTTCGAACCCGGCCTCAACCTGCTCTGCGACCAGAATGAAGCAGGCAAGTCGACGATTCTCGAAGCGTTGCGCGCCGTCCTCTTTGAACGTCATGGCTCACGGAGCGACCGCATCCGCTCCTTTCGCCCGCACGGTGATGAGGTCGCGCCCACCGTCGAGCTCGATTTCGAGATCGACGGCACGAGATGGCGCCTCCGCAAACGCTTCCTCCAGTCCGCTTCGGTCGAGCTTGAGAGCGCAGCGGGACGGGCAACCGGCGACGAGGCCGAGGAGCGCCTCCAAGAGCTTCTGGGATTTTCGCGAGCGGGCAATCGCGGTGCCGACGACGACAGCCGCGGTGCGCTCGGGCTTCTGTGGGTCGAGCAGGGTCAGTCGTTCATCATCGGATCGCCGGGGGTTAGTGCCCGCCGCACCCTCGAGGATGTGCTGGCCGGCGAAGTTGGTCTCGTGACCGGCGGACAGCGGACGCAAGCGATCCTGCAAAATGTCGAGCGGTCGCTCGCCGAGCTTCGCACCGCTACGGGTCGTCCAGCGCGGCGTCTCTCCGCCGCACAGGACGCTGCTGCTGCAGCGGCCGAAGACGTGCGGCTCGCGCAAGCCGAGCTCGACCAGTTCGATACGACTCTCGATCGTCTCGACGCCAAGCGGAACGAACAACGGCGCCTGCTCGATGAACTCGACGATCCCGCCGAGCTCGAGAAGATTCGCAAGCTCGATACCGACATCGACAGCGCCAAGACTGCAGCACAGAGCCTGAAGACTGCGGAGGCGCTTCTGCGCGAGGCCGCAGGCGAGCGCGAGCGCCTCGAAACGCACCAGACTAAGCGCCGCGACCTTGCCGAAGCGCTGGTTCGCGCCGAAACCGCCGCCGAAGGCGCTCGCGTCGCCGCCAAAGAACATGACGATGTGCTAGCGGCGGCCCGCACCGCCGAAAGCGACGCCGTCACCGCGCTCGACGATGCCCGTGCGGCGCTTCGCACCGCCGAGGACGCGCGACAGACGGCGCAGCGAGCGCGCGGTGCCCGCGTACGCAACCGCGCGCTTGCCGCTGCCTTTGAACGGCTCGATGCGGCCGAGGCGATTGCATCCGACCAAAGCGCGTCGGCCGAAGAGCTCGCTGGCACCGCGATGACACCCGAAGCGAGCCGCGAGCTCCAGGACCTTGAGCAGACGGTTGCCGAAACGAGAGCCGCGGCTGCCGCAGGCGCCGCAACGCTCGAAATCGCCCTGCTGGCCGCCGCGCCGCCCGCAAGACTCAACGGCGAGGCGGTAGCTTGGGATATCCGCACGCTTGTCACCGAAGCGCAGACGCTCGAAATCGATGGCTTCGGAACGGTGGCGATCACGCCTCCTGCGTCAGGCGAGCCGGCACAGGCACGGCACCGCGCGGCCGAGCAGGATCTCACGGCATTCTTGGCGAAGGTCGGCTTCGAAGACGCCGCCTCGGCGCGCGAAGCTGCACGCACGCGCGTAGACTTGGCGCAGCGTGTCGCGCGCCTCACCGCGGAACTCCAGGCCGCCTGTCCAGCGGACGACGCGCTTGACATCGCTGCGGGCCTCGACGCGCTTCGCGGCGCCTTGGCCGAAGAGGAGCGTCCCTCAGCGGCGAACGCGGCAGAAAGCGAAGACGAGGGCGCGCTCGACGAAGAATGGAATAAGGCTCGAACCGAAGAGCGCACCACCGAAGGACGCCGCACTGCCGCGCTCGAAGCGCTTCACGTCGCGAATATCGCCGGCGTCAAATGCGCGGCGGCAATCGAACAGACCGCCGCCGAGGTCGCGCGCTTCGAAACGGAGCTCCAGGCTGCGATCGGCGATCAGGACGATGCCGCGCTTGAGGACGCACTCGTCGAGGCGCGCGCCGGCGAAGCGCGCACGACCGTCGCTCGCGACGAAGCCCGCCGCGCGGTGGAAGGGCTCGATGAAACTCAGCTTACACAGCGCCGCGAAAACCTTCGGCGCCGACGCGTTCGGCTCGCCGACGACCGGGTCGACCTTGCCAGCGATATTTCGCAGCTTGCCGAGCGCGCCAAGACCTTGGGCGGCGTCGGCCCGGCGAGCCGCCTTGCGGCCGCCACCGAGCTGTCCGATGCCGCAGCCGCGGCGCAAGCCAAACTCGAAGAGGAAGCCGCGATGCTGTCACTCCTCGCGCGGACTATCGCCGAGGCACAGACTGAAGCCTCGCGGCAATTCCTGGCCCCCGTCACGCAGCGCGTTGCGCCCTATATCGGCCGCTTGCTGCCCGGCGCGAGCATTTCCTTTTCCGAAGATCTTCGTCCAACGCTCCTGACCCGCGGCGGGCGCGAGGAGGACACAAGCGATCTCAGCAAGGGGACGCAGGAGCAGCTCGCGGTCCTCACCCGCATCGCGTTTGCGGACCTTCTGATCGAGAAGGGCAAACCCGCTTCGCTTCTCCTCGACGATGCGCTCGTCTTTGCCGACGACGACCGGTTCGACGCGATGCTCGACATATTGACCGAGGCGTCGCGGCGGATGCAAGTGATCGTACTGAGCTGCCGCACGAGCGCCTATCGCGGGATAGATGCGACGCGGATCGCGATCGCATGACGTCCCTGTCCCGCCGCGCCTAACCCCACCGAGAGGATCTGTAATGTCGACCAAGAGCGCGGCCGAGAACGCGCAGGAATTTGCCCAGTCGGCGATCAGCGCAGCACCGGTGATCATTCTGGGCAGCGGCGCGTCGGCGGCGCATGGCATTCCTGGCATGGGGCCGCTTGCCGATCATCTCTCGACTGCGGCGATCAATCCCGACTGGAACGTCGACGAGCAGGCCGAATGGCAAAAGTTCCTCGTGCACCTTAAAGCCGGGATCGATCTGGAAAGCGCGATGCAGGACATTCGTCCGACGGTGCGCCAGACGCATCTCATCGTCACCATGACGCGCGACTTTCTGCTGCCCTACGATCTTACTGTGCTGGAAGAGCTGCTGCTCGATCGGCGCGCTTTGCCGCTCTCGCGGCTCTTCCGGCATCTGTTCGACAGTACGCATATGACGATCGACGTCGTGACGCCCAATTACGACCGGGTCGCCGAATATGCCGCAGATGCCGCAGATATCGCCTGTTTTACGGGCTTTAATTACGGCTATTTGCAAACGCGCGCGCGCAACGCGAAAACGCGTGTGTCGGTCGACGGGCGCGCGGTGCGTACCGTCGCGATCTGGAAAGTCCATGGCTCTCTCGACTGGTTCCAGGATTCAGCGCAGCAAATTTTCGGGGTGCGGAGCGCGCTCAAGATACCCGCTGCGCTCACGCCGCTGATGATCACACCCGGCATCGAGAAATATCGCCTCACGCATGGCGAGCCCTTCACCACGGTCCTCGCCTGCGCCAATGCCGCGGTAGAGAAAGCCCGCGCCTACTTCTGCGTTGGTTACGGGTTCAACGACGAACATCTGCAAGCAAAGCTTCAGGCCCGCTGCGACTGGGATTCGGTTCCGCTGGTCCTGATCACGAAGGAGCTGACGCCGACGGCGCGGACGATCCTCAAAAGCGGTCAATGCCGACGCTATTTGGCGATCGAAGACGGGCCGGCGGGCGCCCGCGCCTATATGCATGACGTTCCCGACGGTTTCGATCTCGACAAGCCGCTGTGGCAGCTCGATCCATTTCTCGACCATATGACAGGGGCACGTGCATGAGCATTTTGGACTTCGCCGACGAAGACGCTTTGGGCTGCGTCCAGTCGGTCGACACCACAACCGTGATCGTGCGCGTCGACGATGTCGAACGGCTCCGCGCGCTTCAGGTCAATCGGCTCGTCGCGCTTCGAAGCAGCCTCGCGGGGCACAAGCTGATCGGCGTTATTCACAAGATTACGCGGACGGCGATCGAGGAATCGAAGCGCGCGGATGTCGAACAGGGCGAAGAAGCGCATCCCGAGCTCAATCTGGTTCGCATCACGCTGATCGGAACCCTCCTCGACAAGGATGGCGCACGCAGCAATGTGTTCCGCCGCACGCTTGAGACGGTCCCCGAGATCGACGCGCATTGCTTCGCGATGGAAGGCGAGCATCTCACGCGCTTCATGGGGGTGATTTCCGAAGTGACCGGCGGGGCGCAGCGCCTGTCGCTTGGAACTTATACGCTCGATCCCAATGCCGAGGCTTATATCAACGGCAACCGCCTGTTTCAGCGCCACGCGCTCGTCGTTGGCAGCACCGGCTCAGGGAAGTCCTGGACCACCGCGCGCCTTCTCGAACAGGTAGCCGAGCTCGACAGCGCGAACGCCATCGTTTTCGACATGCACGGCGAATATGCCTCCATGCAGGGCGACGGATTCGTCCATCTCCGCGTTGCCGGGCCGGGCGACATCGACGCCAGGAAGACGCTGGCCGACGGTGTGCTCCACCTTCCTTATTGGCTGATGAGCTACGAGGCGCTCGTTTCGATGTTTGTCGATCGCAGCGACCAGAATGCGCCCAACCAGGCAATGGTGATGTCACGCGCGATCATCGATGCTAAAACGCGCTTCCTGACAGCCGGAAATCACAACGAAATCCTTGCTAATTTTACGATCGACAGCCCTGTCCCCTTCGCGATTTCAGATGTATTGACCGAGCTCGACCGGCTAAACAGCGAGATGGTCGAAGGCGCGCGCGCGGGGACTGAGAAGCAGGGCGAGTTTCACAGTAAGCTCAGCCGTCTGATCCAAAGGCTATCTGGAAAGCAGACCGATCGCCGTCTTGGCTTCTTGTATCCGGCGGCGGGCGTCGCCGACGACTATGCCTGGCTCGACCAAGCGGTGACGCTCCTTCTCGGCGGACGTTCGGCGAAGGGCGGCCGCGGCGGCGTGAAGATCATCGACTTTTCGGAAGTGCCCTCGGACATTCTGCCGTTGATCGTCGGCATGGTCGCCCGGCTAGCCTTCCTTGTGCAGCAATGGAGCGCACAGGGTACCCGACATCCGGTCGCTCTTTTCTGCGACGAGGCCCATCTCTATATCCCGCAGGACGCGAACTCGGGCGCCGCCGAAAATGCGATAGCGACTTTTGAGCGCATCGCTAAGGAAGGCCGCAAATATGGCGTGGGACTCGTGGTGATCAGCCAGCGCCCTGCCGAGGTAAATCGCACCGTGGTCAGCCAGTGCAACAATCTCATCGCGATGCGCCTTACCAACGGCGACGACCAGAATGTCGTCCGGCGTCTGCTGCCCGACAGTCTCGGAGGCTTCGGCGACCTGCTCCCGATCCTCGATACTGGCGAGGCGCTTGTTGTCGGCGACGCCATCCTGCTGCCGACGCGCATCCGGATCGCAAAACCCGTCAACGAGCCGCTCAGCGGAACGATCGACTTCTGGGATCGCTGGGCCGACGGTTCGGCTGCGGCTGCGCTCGAAAAAGCTGTCGAGAGCTGGCGGCGCCAGACCTTGATAAAATAGCTTCTAGCCCGGAGATATGTCGGTTCCCGTATGAGACTACGGTTGCCGCCGCGGTCAGATATCCAAGTTGGCCCTAATGGTCCAGTTTAGGATTGGAGCCACTTGTCATAGACGGATTTTGAACTGGTTGGGATACTGCTTGGCTGGAGTGAATGGACGATTTCCCTGAACTTTGTCTTGCAGCGGTGATGCGAGGCAACACGCCCTGCCAACACCGTATGAGCCGAGACCACTTCGAACATCATTTGTATCTCGCGCGGCGAGAACCCCTTTATCATCTGCATATAGTAGAAGTCGGCTGAATTGGCCGTTCCATAGGGGTTGCCCACCGAACAGGTGACGACGGTCTCAACGAACTCGCGACGGACCGTCTCCGGGACTTGATGACCCTCAGAGAGTTTGGCGACGCGCTCCGCAAAAGGCGCCTCATTGTAGAAATTATTGATGCCCTGGTGGATCGTCATCAGGTTCTTGCAAGCTGTCGAGATCAGGGCGTGCCGCTCCGTTTCCGACAAAAGCCCGATGATCTTGAGGTTCTCGAAGAAGGCCTGTGAAGCCTTGAAGCGTTCTTGCTCACCCTTTGCCTGATATTTTTGGTGCTGATTGATGAGCAGCGAGATCGAACTGGGCGAAAAGGTTGTAGAAAAATGGCTACAGACGGTGATTGCCGTTACCCTAGAATGTTCCTCCTTGGTCGGATCGCAATAGATGCCGTGGAGCATCCCGAAAATTGCGTCGCGCTGTGCGTTGAAGGTCTGCGTGATGCGCTGACACCAAATCTGCATCTGCTCCTGAGAGAAGCCGGCGGCGTTGAGCGCGGTCATGAATTCCTTGATGTCCACGCCTGCAGTGTTTTGTTCGTCGCTAAGAGCGTGTCGACTGCACCGGTTCAGGAAGCTGATGAACTCATATTCATCGATATTCCCGATAACTGGATGAGCAGCAGAAAAATTATTTCTGATGTCCCGGCATTGATCGAGCATGAAGTAACCGGTTTCGGAGATAAGGTTCAGTTTCAGGCACAGATTCAGCAGTTCCGAATCTTGCATATCGAGCAACTTCTTCTCGTCGAAGTCCTTATCTATGATCTGCGGTATTATATGGATACCGAAGCGTCTAACTTTATCACGAAGCTCAACGACCGCTGCGTTCCACGCGTAGTTTATGGCGGAATCAAAAAGGCCGGTGGCGACTGCCACGCACATCCGCATCACACCCTCAGTCCTCAGATGTGGAGGAATGTTGCTCAGCAACTGGGGAAGGTTCTGCCAAGCGTTCTGGATCTGACTGTCCGATGCCAGCACCGAGCGATCTATGCCCAAGGCTGACGTTAGAGCCATCAACATGGGAGCCGAAAAAGTGGAGACTGTGGGAAGCTGCACGGGACTTAAGACAAGTTGGTTTGCCACAAGGTATCTCCAGCGACTAATTAGGCATTGAGGCCGTCTCCTATCACCGCTTTTCTGGAAGCGACAGGTAGTAGCCAGTGGCCTGCGCGAACGGCCGGTTTCGGGAAGCAGTCTCGCGGCTAGCTACGACCTAGATGGTGAAGGGTTTCGGGCGCTTCAGCGTACAAAAGCCTCTCATGCAGGAACCCGCGTGGGCTCTGGGACTGAGCTATGGGGATTTGTGCTTTGGCCTGGTCGGGATGCCGCCGCGCACAGTTGAAAGACGGCCGAGGCGGCATCCCGAGACGCGACCTCGACCATAATAATCGAGGTCCGGAACGTCGATCTGTCGTCGTTCAGCGGACGTGTGGCACCGCGCTGAGGCGATCGGCGCAAGGCGACCCGTTGGCCAGCGCCGGCATCGCGCGGTCATTCTTGCGGATAAGCCATGCCGGTTCATGACGCGATCGTCCGGATCGGAACGGCGGCACTCGGCGGGGCGCGAGGTTGGCGCCATCGGACAAACACCTCGATGACGGTCATCTTGCCGCCGCAGCATGGGCATAGCGGCGTTGGATCGACCGGTTCGTCGATAGGCGCATCCCCGGCATCCGGCATGACATCGAGCAGTTCGCGGGCGAGCGCGAGACTGGCCCTCCGGGTGGAACCGGCAAGCAGGCCATAGTGCCGGATGCGGTGAAAGCCGCGCGGCAGAACGTGGAGCAGGAAGCGGCGGATGAACTCGTCAGCGCTGAGTGTCATGACGCGTTGGCGGTCGGCGCCGTCGCGGCGGTAGTCCTTATAGCGCATTGTCACGCCGGCATCGCCGAACGCGAGCAGGCGCCGGTTCGAGATCGCGACCCGGTGGGTGTAGCGCGACAGATAGGCGAGCACGGCCTCGGGCCCGGCGAACGGGGGCTTGGCATAGACGACCCAGTTCTTCTTCCGGGCCGGCGACAGGTGGCGAAGGAATGTCCGTCGTTCGGCGAGCGGAACCATCGTCCCAAAAAAGCTGAGACGCCGGGCATCGTACAGCGCCAGCAGCTGGGTCAGGAACAGGCGACGGAACAGCCGTCCGAGTACGCGCACCGGCAGTAGGAACGCAGGCCGAGACGATATCCAGCGCTTCCCACCGGGGGCGACGCCGCCGCCGGGCACGATCATGTGCACATGCGGATGGTGCGTCATCGCGGATCCCCATGTGTGGAGCACAGCGGTGATGCCGATCCGGGCGCCGAGGTGCTTGGGATCGGCAGCGATGGTCAGCATCGCCGCCGATGCCGCCCGGAACAGGAGATCATAGACCACTGCCTTATTGTAGAACGCGATGTCGGCGACCTCGGCGGGCAGCGTGAAGACGACGTGGAAATAGCCGACCGGGAGAAGGTCGGCCTCGCGGGCTTCAAGCCATGCGCGCGCCGCAGCGCCCTGGCACTTGGGGCAGTGACGGTTACGGCAACTGTTATAGGCGATGCGCCAGTGGCCGCAGTCCTCGCAGGCCTCGATATGGCCGCCGAGCGCCGCGGTCCGGCATTGCTCGATCGCCGACATGACCTTGAGCTGCTGGAGGCTGAGGTGCCCGGCATGGGCGGCCCGATAGGCGGGACCAGCGCTGCGGAAAATATCGGCGACCTCGAGCGAGGTCTGCACGGCTCAGCCGGGCGGCGCCTTGTCTGCCATCAAGGCGGTCAACCGCTCGAGCGGGCCGGCGACGGCATGGATCGTTCGCGTCGATACCTTGGTGTAGAGCGCGGTCGTCTCGAGCTTGCTGTGGCCAAGCAGCACCTGGATCACGCGGATATCAACATCCTGCTCGAGCAGGTGGGTCGCAAAGCTGTGGCGCAATGTGTGCGGACTGACGCGCTTGCGGATGCCGGCGACCTCGGCGGCTTCCTGGACCGCGCGGTGTAGCTGCCGCGTCGAGACCGGATCGGTATAGCTGCGCCCCGGAAACAGCCAGCCATGGGGAAGCATGACGTTGCGACGCTTGCCCTCGCGCCACCACATCCTGAGCAGCTCCAGCAGCTGCGGCGAGAGCATCGCATTGCGGTCCTTGCGTCCCTTGCCCTGCTCGACGCGGATCAGCATCCTGGTGCTGTCGATATCATCGACCTTGAGGTGCGCTACCTCTGACACGCGCAGACCGGCGCCGTAAGCGACGCCGAGCGCCGCCTTGTACTTGATCCCCGGCGCTGCCTCGAGCAGCTGCGCCGCTTCCTCGACGCTGAGCACCTCGGGCAGCTTGCGCCGATAGCGGATAATCACCAGCGAGCGCGCCAGATCCCGCCGCCCGAGGGTCGCAGCGAACAGGAAGCGCAACGCCGAAACGGCCCCGTTGATAGTCGAAGGGCTGACGCCCTGCTCGTGCTGGTGCACCTGAAAGCGCCGAATATCCTCCGCCGTTGCCGTATCGGGCGGGCGTTCAAGGAATGCGGCGAAGCGTCGGACGTGGCGGATATAATCCTGCTGGGTGTGCCGACCCAGCCCGCGCATCATCATATCGTGCTGCATGCGCTGGCGAAGCGGGGTGATCGGGGCGTCGGTCGTAACAATAGTCATGGCAGGCTCCTCTTCGTTGAAGGAGCTCCATGATCTGCCCACTGTCGGCCTAGCTCAACGTCCCTGCGTCCCCTGCCACCTCAGTCCAAGGCGCCCATCCCGCGAAGCGGGTTAGTGCATGAGGCGCAAAGCCGACGGCGCAATCGACTCTCAATTCGGGTGCAATTGCGCTTTCGACCAAGGAAGATCTCGATATCTTTGCCTCCTCATCAAACATGGAGGATCCTTTGAAACCGCCCGTCATTCTGCTCCTCGCCGTTTGCCTTTCGGCCTGCGGTCAAAGCGAACCACGAAGCGTTCAATATTTCGAGGCGAACCCCGACGCTGCTCGTGAGGTCGCCGCCAATTGCAGGGACGGATCAATCCGCGGCGACGAATGCAGAAATGCAGATATCGCCTTGGAGGTCATCGAAGGTCGGGAGCGTTTCGCGCGTTTCCGAGGCAAAAAATGATTTAGGCGCCGACGCGAGCTTCCAACTCGACGATGCGCTCGGAGCAGATGGCATGGACGGCCCGGCCGAGTTTCTCGACACATCCGGCCAGCCAGAGGAGCTCCTCCTCACTGATGCGATAATGCTTCGAATAGCGGGCCTTCACATAGGCCTCCTTGAGTTTCTCGAAGCGCGATCGATCCGCTTTTACTTCGCGCGGCCAAGCATCGACCAAACGCATATCGAGGCGCTCGGCTTGCGTCCGCAGAAAGCCCAGGTTGTGAACGTGCGGCGTGTAGAACGTGCAGACCAGAAGCGCGCAGTGGTATAGCGTTTCAGTGGTCTGATGCAGGAGAAATGCGGCTTCCTTTGTAAATGATTGCTCGATCGCATCACTCGACAGCTTGGACTTTCGCAGGGCCGCCGGAAACCATTCGTCAAAATATTCCCGCGCCATCGCCAGCGCCTGCTCAGGCGTCTTCGGCTTCGGCTTGTGCAACTCCTTGTCGTCAAACTCGTAGAGCGCGATCCCGTCGCGCGCGACGTCCATGAAGAAATAGCGCCCGTGCGCGAGCCCGTCATTCACCTCCTGCAGCGTGTGAACGATGAAGTTGACCGGCGTGTGCAACGTCTTGTCGATCGCAAGCTCACGGGTCAGCCGATCGTCGAGCTTCGACCAGAAATCGATCTTGTCGGTCAGCCGCTTGTCGTTGACGATGATCAGCAGATCGAAGTCCGAGCGATAGCCTTTGGCGGTGTGCGGCTCATCGACCCAGCCGCCGCGCGCATAGCTGCCGTACAAGATGATCTTGTCGATCCGGCCCTTCTTTTTCCAGCCCATGGTGCCGAGCGCGATCGCATCCTCGAATTCTTCGAAGATGATCGCTTTCACGCGCTCGAGCTCGCGCTGCTTGTTGGCCGGGAGATGATCGAGATCGGTTCGCATGACTGTTCTCACCTGTGTAATTTCGCTCGCCGGATGGCAAGCGCCGTCGGATCCAAATCGGCACCTCACGCCCCTTCCTTGATCCGAAAATCCCAGACCGGGATGCCAAACGCCCGCGCCTTGTCGACGAGATTGTCCTGGATGCCGGTCCCCGAGAAGACGATCAGCCCGGTGGGCATCGCGTCGATCAGCCGCTCGTTGCGCTTGAACGGGGCAGCCTTCTTGTCGCGGTTCCAGTCGGGCCGGAACGCGACCTGCGGCACGCTGCGGGCGTCGGCCCAGCAAGCGGCGGCACGCTCGGCCCCGGTCGGGGTCGCACCGTGCAGCAGGATCATGTCGGCATGGCGGGCATGAACCTTGTCGAGCGCCGACCAGATATGCTGGTGATCGTTGCAGGAAGGTCCACCGCTGAAGGCGATGCGCGTCCCCTCGGGGATCAGGGCTTTGGCCTTTTCGCGGAGACGCTTGTCCATGAAGTCGCGGCTGTCGATCATCGCAGCGGTCATCGTCTTGTGGCGGATGCGTGAGCCGGTGTGAGGCTGCCAGGCCTTGCGGGCATGGATGCGATATTGCTCGGCGGCACATTCACGGAAAAATTCCATCGTATCGCGCCGCTCGATCATCGTGATGCCCTCGGCGATCGTGCGCTCGAGTTCGACCGAGCGGATTTCGCTGCCATCCTGTTCGCGCTGCAGGTCGCGCTGCGCCGCCTCGTTGCGATCGAGATCGCGTTCGATCCGCGTGCCCGCGCCGTGGAAGAGATTGACGACGCCCCAGAGCAAATCCTCAAGATCGGGTTCGATCCTGGTGTCGATCAGACAGCCCGTAAGCGCATCGAAGATGTCGGCGACCGCGCCGCTGGCGAGCCGGTCGTCGGGCAGCGGGCGCCCGTCGGGTTCGTCCTCGAAGGGACGATGGCCGTAGAGCTGCATTTCCTGGAGAAGATGCGCGCTCGCGCCGGGTTCGAAGGGTTCGTCGGGATCGGGCTGTTCGGCATCATAGGTCATGGCGCTGTTCTCCGGCTGAAGGCGCGCGCCTTTCGCGGCCTTCGCGGCGACGCCTTGCGGCGCGCGGGCCGGGTCCGCACCGAAGGGGGCTTGCCCCCGCCCGGCCGGAGCGCCAGCGGAGGATGGCGGCCGAAGGCTATTTTGGATCGCGATGCAAAGGGGCGTCAGCCCCGGCGGAAAATAGCCGCCCGGCAAGCCATTGCGGTACCGGCCCCGCGTGCCGCAGTCGCCCTCCAGCGAAGGCCGAAGGCGCAGCCCTCCCGGAGACGCACGCGCCCAAACGCCGACACGCCCGCCCCCACGCCTTCCCTCCCGGCCGCCTCAACGAACGAGAAAGCGTGCTGTGTCTTCGCCCCGAAGCAGGCACCCGAGCCGGTCCGCAAATCGCGCTCGTCCCAGCGCGCCGAGATCGTCGTTGAAATCGCCTCGCTCCGGGACCAGCGGCACGACCTCGATCCCAGCATGGACGCCGCGTTCGACAAGGGTCTTCAGCGCACCCGCCCCGGCGGGATCCTTATCGCAGGCGACATAAAGGCGGCGCAGCGGCTGCGGAAAGCGGATGGCGGCAAGATGCGCCGCCGACAGCCCCGCGATCATCGGGAGGCTCGGCAGGGCCTCGCGAAGCGAAAGCATCGTCTCGATGCCTTCGCCGGCCGCCATAGTCGCGTCAGAGCGCCCGAACCGAACACCATGTCCGAGAAGGTGTCCCATGGCGCGGCGCGGACAGGCGACCGGAGCCTTGCCGCCTGCCGGATCGAGCCAGGTGCGATGGACACCGACGATATCGTCCTGATCGTCGGTGACCGCCGCGATCATGGCCGGCCATGCAGAACGGACGCCAGGCGCGTCGTCCCGTGACGCCTGGTAATAGCAGCGAGGATGATAGCGCAGCCAAGCGCCGCTCCCGGCGACGCCGATACCGCGCGCCGCGAGATAGGCTGCAACCACCGTCTCACCGACAGGCTTTGCCGCCGCCCAGAGGCGCCGCGCCGTGACAGGCGTCCCGGCCGGTGTCTTGCGGGCACGCGGCGATCGCGTGCCGAACGACGTCGGCAATGGCAGGCTCAAAAACCTTCGGGCTTCGGCGAGCGTTTCGCGCATCGCGCTATGCACGCAACTGGCGGCGATGATGTCGAGCAGGTCGCCATGCTCGCCGCTCGCCGCATCGGTCCATTTGCCGACCTGCGCGCGCGTGTCGCCTGCCGCCGACAGCAGGACATAGAGACTGCGACCCGGCGCATTGTGGATATCGCCGACGAGCCAGTAGCGGCCTTCGCGGCGACCGTTCGAAAGATAGCGGCGGCAGACGGCCTCGGCGTTTTCGGCCAAGCGGCGCACGATGTCGGAAATACTGTCCATGGGGGCTCCACGGCGACGGACGCGGCGCAAGGCCAATCGTCAAGGATCGGCCCGCCCGCGCATACGGCGCCGACAGCCCCTGCCGGCAGAGCAGCGGAGGATGCCATAAACGACGCGCCGATTTCAAGAAAATGCGGCAGCGAACGGCATGATGCCGTCCGCTGCCGCGCGAGCAAACGGGGCGACCGAAGCCGCCCCGTTCGTAGTCACTCGGCCGCAACCGGGAGTTCGTCCCAGCCGTCGTCACTATCGACACCGTCCCGTTCGCCGGTCCCGTCCGCCTCGGTGCCGTCCGTGTCGGCATCGGATGCGGCGACCTCGTTTTCGACGCCGTGGGATTCCCCGACCGACACCTCATTGGACGACACCTCTTCGACAGGCACCTCTTCGCCAGACGCCTGTTCGACCGGGGTGCGCAGCGGCTCGGGCAGCCAGTCCGATTCCTCGAGCAGCGCCTCCGCCTCACGGACCATGTCGGGTTTCTTGAGATGATCGATCATTCCGGCGAATTCCGCCCCGCGCGCTTCGGTGACGTCGGCCAAAATGCGCGCCTTGGTGACATGGCGGAAATAGCCGTCACCGGTCGCTCGCCACCCCGCCGCGATCGGGTCGAGTGCCACGATGCGCGCGAGGGCATGGCTGTGGGCCACACGACCGGCGATGTCGCTGCGCGCGGATTGACCCGCGTCGATCTGGGCGTTGAGCGACAGCGACGCACAATGGGCGAACAGGCTCGCCTGCTCGTTCGCGTCGAGCGCGATGAGCGCGTCCCACAGTTCGGCTTCGGTCTGCGGCAACCGCTCGCGCCATGCCGCATGCCGCGCATCGATTGCCCGCGCCGGCCCACTGTCGCGAAGGCCTTCCGGTGGATTGGAGAAATAGACCTCCGTGACCCGCAGTCCGAGACAGGATGCGTGGCTGAAGCGATAGAAGAGCGACAGCACGAACGCGTGAAGGACGGCGCCGAACGCCAGCTGCGGATTTTGCGCGAAGGCATCCTGCAACGCGAGCGTCCGCCAGGCGGTGAGGTCGGCGACGAGACGATCGGGCAAAGGCTTGAGCCCTTCCTCTTCGACCGGCGCGACGTCACCGCCGCGGGGTTCGGCCTCCGGAACGCCCGCATCGCCCTCGCCGTCGCCGACGGGCACCTCGCCTGCGGGATTTGCGTCGCCGCCGTCTTGTTCTTCGACCGGCTCGTCCTCAGGCCGCACGAAACCGCGATCGACACGGATCGTCCCGTCATACTCGATCGACACGAACACACCCGCGAGGCCGACTTCAGCCTCGTCGAAGATTTTCGGTCGATCAATCAGCGCACCGATCTTGGCCTCGATCGCCTCGAGTTGTGCGTGAACCTCCTCCGGCACCTCGGGCTCTTCAGACCATTTGTCCGACAGCGTCTCGGCCTCGGCTTCGAGCGCAGCGAGGCTGGCCTCTTCGTCCTCGGTCATCGCGACCTCGCTGCTTTCGAGCCAGCGCAATCCCCGCGCCGCACCGTGGGGCAAGTCGATCGTGGTCTGCACCCATTTCCAGCCTTCTTCTCCGATGCGCTGGCCGATCGCGGTGAGCTTCTCGTCGACCAAGCGGTCGAGCAGCGGCGGATTGGTAAGCCAGCCGCCGTCATCGGCCTCGAACAGGTCGCGCACGATGCTACCGCCCGCCGCGACATAGGCATCGACGCTGACGAAGCGCACGCGCTTGTCCGCCGCGCGGACGCTATTCTCGGTGAGTTTTTGACGAATGAACGCCGGCGACTTGTTCCAGCTGTGCGCAAGCAGTTCCCAGACCTGGACCTGCCGCTCATGGTCGTCCGACACCGTGAAGGCCATGAGTTGATCGAGTGACATGTCATCCGCGGCATAGAGGTCGTGCAGCGTCGGCGACACCGCGGCGAGCTTGAGGCGCTGGCGCACCACGGCGGGCGTGGTCATGAAATGCGCCGCGATCGCTTCGACTTCGTTGCCCTTGTCGACCATCGCCTGCATCGCGCGGAACTGGTCGAGCGGGTGCAGATTTTCGCGCATGGCGTTTTCCGCATAGCTGTCTTCTTCGGCAAGGATGCCCGTGGCCGACTGAATGATGCAAGGTACCGGCGCATCCTTCGCCAGCCGCTTCTGCTTCACGAGCAGTTCGAGCGCGCGGTAGCGCCGGCCGCCGGCGGGGACTTCGAACAGGCCGGTATCCGCGCCATCGTCACCGATGTGTGGCCGCACATTGAGGCTTTGCAGCAGGGTGCGGCGGGCGATGTCATCGGCAAGCTCGCCGATCGACACCCCGGCCTTCACGCGCCGGACATTGGACTGGGACAGGATCAGCCGGTCGAACGGAATGTCGCGCGACGGGCTGAGGACGATCTTCTGCTTTGCTCTGGCCATGGCCATTCTCCATGACGGGCCGCCGCGAGACACTCTCCCGGCTCTTGAAGCCCGTCACGAAGCCCCGGCTTCTCTCTTCCTCGAAGGGGGCCGCCACCGGCGGCCCCGGACAAGGCCCGCGTCGTCAGCCGCGGCCGGAAAGCCGGCGGGCCGCCGCGCGGAGGCGCTGCTCGCCAATGATGATCGAGCCCGCTGCGCGGGCGGCTTCGGCATAGACCGAGAGTGGATGCGCCGCCTCGAAATGGAGATCGCGCTCGATGCCGAGACCATAGGGGAGCCGCACCGCCTCGAGTTCGGCGGCCGAGAAGCTGCCCAGTTCCGGACAGCCGAACCCCAGATCGGCGAGGCCGAACAGGATGCCATCCGCGTCGATCTCGGTGGCAAGCCAGGTCGCGGCGCCGACGGGATTGAAGAAGCGCACCACGGGTTTCGGGTCGGGTTCGCACGCGCCGCGTTCGATCGCCGCAACCCGCGCGCGAGCGTTGGCCGCGAGGCGGGCGGTGATTTCGGGGGTGAGCAGTTTCATGCCGCGATCCCCTCGATCTGCAGTTTGTCGTTGGCGCGGCAGCGCACGGGCGACGCAAGGGCATCCGCCGCCAACTCGGACCGAAAGGCGAGGAGATAGTCGGCCGCTTTCGACGCGGCGCTGGCGGCGCGGAGGATCGCGCGATGATCCTCGCGGATGATATCGAGCCAAGAGCCGATATAATCCGCATGACGCACGCTCGGCGCGATGCCGAGCGCCGCGCAGACGAAGGCGCCCGCCATTTCGGCGATCAGTTCTTCATGGCCATAGGGCTTCGAGCCGAAGCTGCCGGTCTGATCTCGACCCAGACGGCTGTCATGGCCCGTCCAGTGGCCGAGTTCGTGGAAAGCGGTCCGGTGCCAGTTGATCGGTTCGTAAAAATCGTCCGGACGCGGCACCGCGACGAAATCATGGCGGGGGCTGTAATAGGCCGACGCCCCGCCGATCCGAAAGTCCGCCCCAGTGGCTGCGATCAGCACCTCGGCGTGCGGCAGGATCAGGCCCTCAGGGATCGGCGGCGCCGGGACATGATATTTGTCGGGAAGCCCGTCGCATTGATCGACCGAAAAGACAGTGAACTGCTTCAGGAAGGCAAAGCCACCCTTCCGCTCGCGCTTGCCATCATGGCGCGGCTCGGAGGCATCGGTTCCTGCCCGCCGTGTGTAGACGACGCCGATGCCGCGCTCGCCGCGCCGAACCGTGCCGCCGAGCGCGGCGGCCTGGCGAAACGTCAGGAAGCCGTGTCCCTGAAAACCGCGAGTCAGTACCGCGTGCCAGAGCGTCAGGATATTGATGCCGCTGTATCGCCGGTCGCTTACGACATTATAGGGAAGGCCGACCGCAGCTTGGCCCGCGTCCCACGGCTGCACCCAGGGAAGGCGCCCCGCTTCGAGTTCCGAGATGATTCGGCTGGTGATATCTTCATAGAGCGACGCGCGCGCGTCGCCGCGATGGTGGGATGTTGCCAGTTGGGGCATTTCAGGTCTCCGCGGCGGACCGGCGGCGAGCCTCTCTCGCCGCGCCCAATCCGTCCCGGTTTCCCGGCCCTCCTCTGCCTCTCGTGCGGCGGCATCACCGCCGCACGGCCGACGTGCGCTGTCGCTGCCCGACCCGACTACGCCGCGGGACTTGTCAACATGTTCTTCCTATGTTCTCATAGGGGGATGGACAATATCGATACCGCCCGAGTCGCAGAGACCATCCTTTCCGCCCCCGGCTGGGCGCGCGTTGGCATCACCGCGCCGACCAGCCATATCCGGGTCGAGGCCGCGTTCGAACTCGCGCGCGTGATCGTCGAGAGCGTGCGCGCCGGCGCGGAGCCACAAAACCCCGACCAGCTCGGGCTCTCCCTGTGACGTGGGCGGCTGGACAAAGGACGGACAGCATCGCGCCACGCATGTCTTCGAGGCCGCGGCCTGGTTTCGGGCGATCAAGCCCGTTTGCCGCTGCGGGCATAGCGCGACGTTCAATCCATATGGGATCTGGTGGCGCTTCGAGTGCAGGATGTGGGACGGCAATCTCGTCAAGGCGTGCCAAAAATTCTGGTGCGTCCGCTGCGGCGCGCGGACAGGCAAGCGCGTTCGCCCGGTGCGGATCGAACTTGTCGACCCGAGCCCCGATGACATCGCCCTGCCGATGCCCGAAGAACGCGAATGGAAGCGCGCGCTCAGCCGTTTCCGCGCCTGAGGACTGATCTTATGGATATCGAGACGGACGACGCACTGGTCGGCATCGGCAAGCTCCACCGCGTGATGGTATGGGACGGCCAGCGCGAACGCGAGAAGGAGATGCTGTGGGGGCTGCCCTCGCGCGATGCCGATATATTCCAGATCCCGCTCCTGAAGTCCGAGACCGCGATCATCGATCGGCCCTGTCTGCTGCTCGCCAATGAGTTCGGCCTCGTGAAGCGCGGTAAGACGGTCTATGCCGCAATCCTCATCAGCGACGAGCCCTTCTTCTGCATCGCGGCGGTCTGGCGGCCGGCGCACCGCCTGTGGCCCGAGAGCTTCGCGGCGCTCACCGTCCCGGCCTATGACGATTTGGCGCCGCACAAGGATCGCCACGTCGGCGTGGTCCGCCCCGAGGACTGGTTCGACTGGTTGATGGGGGCGCGGCCGCCGCTGGACATGTTGCGGCCTTTCCCCAAGAATAGCTTCAGCATCATGCCGCCGATTCAGCAGAATTTCGACGAAATGCTCGGCGCGGCCTGACCGAAACCGTCCAAGGGGAACCGCCGCCATGTGCAATCTCGTGACCCTCAAGGCTTCGGTTGCCGAAGTGGCCTCGGCCTTCGGAGCGCGGCGCCCCCTCACTAATGCTCAGCCCGGCGAGGTCTATCCGGGCGGACAGGGGTTCGTGGTGCGCGAGGACGGGGGCGCCCGCGCGCTCCAGTCGATGACCTGGGGCTTCCCGGTTCGGCTCAAGCATATGAAACCGACGAGCAAGCCGAAGCCCGTCAACAATGCCCGCGACGACAAGCTGATGACCTATTGGCGGACCTGGTTCACTAATCCCGCCCAGCGCTGTCTCATCCCGATCAGCGCCTTCGCCGAGGCCGAGGGCGCGAAGGGCAAGATGACGCGCACCTGGCTTCGCGTCGCCGATCAGCCGCTCGCGGCCTGTGCAGGATTGTGGCGCCCGACCGATGAGTGGGGCGACTGCTATACGATGGTGATGGTCGATGCGACCGAGGAGCTCTTTGATATTCACGACCGGATGCCGGTCATTCTTCACGCCGCCGATCATGATGCCTGGCTGCAAGCGCCCCCTGAGGAAGCTATGAAGCTTGTGACCCAATATCCGGCAAGCCAGCTGGAGGTCGAGCGGACCGACGTCCCGTGGTTTAGCCGCAAGCCCCCGAGCGCCGAGACCCCGACGCTCCTTTGAGAGTTTGGATCGTGGGGCAACGCTTCATCCGCCGAACAGCGATCGGATCGCGCCGACGAGTCCGGCAATGAAGGAGCCGCCGACGAGTACGGCGGCGAACCAGAATTCGATCGCCAGCGCGCGCGATTTCCATTTCGGTTCCTGATCCATTGGCCGTACATGCCATGGCCGGACAATGTAGGACAGACCCCGTTGCTCCGTTCGCGATGTGACAAAAGCTCTGACTCATCGCAATTCAGTTGGAGCTTTTGTCACATGAAACTGCCCGCGATCCACGGGCAAGGCGTCCGATTTGATCACCGTAAAAGCAAAGCACCATCCTTGTGGTCGGTGAAATGCCGTGGGACGATTATCACCCATGTGCGTCGGCTCCGCTTGGAGGATTATCGCGGTCCAGTCTCTACATGGACCGATTGGTGTCAATCTGGGTCCGATTAGCACACCAAGCCGCTTTATCAGGCGATTTCCTGTCGTTACACCGAAGAGGCGATCGGCATTGCGTATAGAGGCTAAGGTATTACCTGCCCGCCGCAGTGCGAGGACCATCGCGAAGCTTGTCCAACTTCATTGTCTCCCGGAGAGGAAACGGGAGCGATGAGCCATGGAGCGGATCGCGGGCGGACGGGTCGGGAACGTGCCGGCGGCCGATGAATCGACGTGAAGCATTTTAATCTGACGGAGGAACTCGCACACGACATATCAGGCGCCGACAAGGAAGAGCGGCTCTTTGCTGCCCTCTCGAACGCCGCTGACCGCATGGGATTCGATCTTTTCGCGCTCGCCTTCGACCGCCGCGGCGGCGGCGAAGCCGCATCGATGCTCGTGCATAATTATCCCGACGCCTGGGCCAATGTCTATGTCGGCTTCGACCTGAGCGGCACCGACCCGATCCGCCGCGCCGGCGAAAAATCCATGACGGGCTTTCAATGGCGCAATGTCGACCACTACATCCCGCTTTCCCGCGGTGACCGGCAATTGCTGAAGGTCGCCCGCGAGAGCGGAATCGGCGACGGCTTCACGGTGCCGCGGCACTTGCCTGGCGAAGCTACCGGAAGCTGCTCCTTTGCCGTCGCTCCCAATGCCAGGCTCCCGCTCGAGATGCTCCACGCCGCCGAGATTGTCGGCGCCGTGGCGCTCGCCGCGGCGCGGCAGCTCATCGGGACAGGCTCCTATACTCCGCGGGCGGCGCTGACCGAGCGGCAGCGCGAGTGCGTGCTCTGGTCGGCGCGCGGCAAGACCGCCGGCGAGACCGCCGGCATCCTCGGCATCAGCGAAGAGACCGTGGTCCGTCATCTCAAGATCGCGCGCGAGCGCTATTCGGTGCCGTGCCGGCAAATGCTGATCCTCTGCGCCCTGTTCGACGGCGTCATCGGCTTTTCGGATGTCTATGATTGGTGGCGCCCGCTCTGACGAGGAGCAGACAAACGCACAAAGCTTGCCCAGAAATGGGCATAGGCGTGCCGCGGGATTGATGGTCTGATTCCGGCTTCAACAGCCAAGGAAGTTTCATGATCACTCAATCCACGCGGGCGCATGACGCGCCCGGGAATGCGGCGCTACGCGCCATGTTCGCCGCCCGCAAGCAGGTCTTCATCGACAAGCTGCAATGGGATTTGCCCGCCCTCGATGGCCGCTTCGAGCTCGACCAGTTCGATACCCCGGACGCACGATATCTCATCCTGCTCGATCCCGATGATCTGCGCCACCGGGCGTCGGCGCGGCTCCTGCCGACAACGGCGCCGCACCTGCTCGGCAACATCTATTCGCATCTTTGCGCCGGCGAGGCGCCGTCCGGCGAAGGCATATGGGAGATCAGCCGCTTTTGCCTCGACCCCGCGCAAACGCCGACCGAGTGCCGCGATGCGCGCAACCAGTTGGTCACCGCGCTCGCGGACTATGCTCTCCACCACGGCATAGGCGAATATGTCGGTGTCGCCGAAGCCGGTTGGTATCACACGATCTGCAAATTTGGCTGGACATGCCGCACGCTGGGTCCCGTTCAGCGGGACGGCGCGTGCCGGATACTCGCCCTCAGCATAGCGATCGACGAGGACACGCTCCCCGGGTTGCAGCGCACCGGCACCTACGCGCCGCTTGTCCTCAAGTTCGAAGAAGGCGGGGAGCCGGGGCGATGAAAAAGGATCTGACCGAAGCCGATCTTCCTGGCCTGCTCGTCGATGAGCTGCGCCGCAAAGGCTATTGCATCATTCGCAACGAGGCGGTCGCGCGTGTCCATGCGCTCGCAAGGGATCTCGACCCGATCTTCGCCGCGACGCCCTTTTGTGAAGGCAATTTCTATGGTCGCCGCACGAAAAGGTTCGGCAGCCTGCTCAAAAGGTCGCCGCATATGGCCGAACTGGTGCTCAACCCCATCATCCTGTCTGCGGTCGAGACGATCCTCGGCACGGGATGCGACCGGATCCAGCTGAACCTCACCCAGGCGATCGAGATTCATCCGGGCGAAGTGCGGCAGTTTCCACACCGCGACCAGGATATGTGGCGCGGCGCCGACGGCAGCCAGGAATATCTGGTCAACGTCCTCTGGCCGCTGACGCCTTTCACGAAGGAAAATGGCGCCACGCGGATCTTTCCGAAGAGCCACGGCGTGAAAGGCATCGCGAAAACCGATCTTGGTCCGCCCATTTTCGCCGAAGGCAAACCGGGCGCAGCAATCTGCTTTCTGGGATCGACGGCGCACGGGGCGGGCTCGAACCTCAGCAACGAGGTCCGGCGCGGCGTACTCGTCAGCTACAGCCTGGGATGGCTGAAGCCCTATGAGAATTTGTGGCTCGCTTATCCGCCCGAGGTCGCCCGGACGTTTCCGCCTGAATTGGCTGCGCTCGCCGGTTATGCGCAGCACCGCCCCAATCTCGGCAATTACGAGGGCCAATGTCCTTCGGTTTTGCTCAAGGACGACATTCCCGCCCATATCGGCGCGATCGACGCGCTCAGGCCCGACCAGTCGGATGCGGTCGCCGATTTTGCCGCTGCCGAAAGGAACGGCCAATGAGCCCGGCGCATGTGTTCGAGCCGACCTATGAGGCAATCAAGCGTCGGCTGATGAGCGGGGAATGGGCCGGCGGTACCCGGATCGAGGCGGCCCGTCTCGCCGACGATCTCGGAGTCAGCGTCACCCCGGTACGCGATAGCCTTTACCGGCTCAATGGCGAGCGGATGGTCGATTTCATGCCCGGCGAGGGTTTTCATGTCCATCGCCTGACAGAGACCGAGTTTCGCGACCTGCTCGAGCTGCACCTGATCCTGCTGCTCGCGGCGCTAGCGACGGCGCAAAAAGGGTCGGCAACGTCGGTCCCCGCTGACCAGCCTTATCCCGATCGCGTCGCCGACCTGTTTCTCGCGATTGCCGAGCGCTCGTCGAACAGCGAAATAGTCGCGAGCATCGCTGCGATCGGCGACCGGCTTCAGCTTTCGCGTCATTTCGACGTGACGATCCTCGCCGATGCCGACGAGGAGTATGAAGCAATCGCGATCGCCTTCGCCGATGCCGAGCCGCAGGCGAAAGTGCGCAACTTCCTGCTCCGCTATCACGAGCGGCGCGCGCATGAAGCGGCTACCTACGCCCGAACGCTCGCCGGTCATCCAGGTCGACAGCCATGATCGCTGGCCGAAAAGAGAGTGACGTTTTGCTTGTCAGGACCGCCCACAATTGACATGATTCGACCGTGCAAGAGCATCGCTGGCAGCTCCTGCGCGGAATATTTCGCCAGGCATCATATGCGCCAGTCCCTGACCGGACCGGCGGCCCAACCGGTCCATGGTTCGCGCGAGCGACCAAACGGCGGCACAGCACTGGGAGACGGGTCTCTGGCGAATGCCGGCTGGTCCCGCTCGTGCCTCCGGGAATATTTGTCGTGTCTTCCTGTACCTGCGGCGACCGCGCCCCGCCGCGTCACCCCTTTTCGGTGTCATCGGCCTGCCATTCGCATCCGGCCGATCGTCCGCCGCCGGTCGAGGAGCGGCCTGAAGCCGGGCACGATCTGGACGCGATATATCGGACGCATCGCACGTCGCTCTTCCATTTCCTGAGCCGCAAAGCGGGATCGGAGGAAGCACCGGATCTGGTGCAGGAAGTCTTCGCGCGCGCGGCGGGCAGCACGCAGCGTCACCAGCTCGTCAATCCGGGCGGGTTCCTTCGCCGCATCGCCCAAAATCTCCTCATTGATCGAGCGCGGCGCCAGAAGTCCGCGCGGGCGACCTTCTTTCCGCTTCGCGAGGAGCGCGACGGCGCGACGCCTGCGGCGCAGGAGTGGAATCTCGAAGCCGCGGACCTGCTGCGATTGTATGAAACGGCGGTTGACGCCATGCCGCCAAAAACGCGCCGCGTTTTCCTGATGCATCGGGTGGACGAACTCAGTTATCGCGAGATACACGAACTGCTTGGCATCAGCATCGCAACGGTGGAATATCATATGATGAAAGCGCTCGGTCAGATTTCAAAGGTGGTGGACGGCGGCCGATGACGAGCACAAGCGGCGGCAACTATCCCGTCGATGAGGTAGCGCAGGCGTGGCTGATCAAGATGCGCGGCGAGGACGCCGGCGCGCTGCGCGGAGAGTTTGAAGCGTGGCTCCTCGCATCGGCCGATCATGGCGAAGCCTACCGCCGCGCCGAACGCCGCATGGCGGCCTTGGCGGTTCTCAAGACCTCGCAGCGCCACGGAACAAGCCATGCCGAAGCGCGGCGGGGCCGGGTTCGCGGCTGGCTGCCATGGGGCGCCGCCGCGACCGCAATCGCGCTGCTGATTGTAGCAATCGGGGCTGGAGGCGCCTCCCTTCCCGGCCAGCCCGGCAGCGCCTCGATCGCGCGAGCCACCGAACCGCTGATTACGCAGCGCGGCGAAATCCGCTCGTTCCGGCTTGCCGACGGCTCGCGCGCGACGCTTGATACCGACAGCCGGCTGGACGTCGCGTTCGGAGACGGCGACCGCAGCGTCCGCTTGGTAAAGGGCAGGGTCCGTCTTTCCATCGCCAAGCAAGCTAAACCGCTCCATATCGACGCCGGGACAGGCGCAGCAATCGCGAACGATGCCGAGATCGACCTTAGCCTCGACGAGGCCGGAACGGTCAGTGCGGCCCTCCGGCGCGGCGAGGCCGGCCTGCGCGCAGACGCCAGAACCGGTCCTGCGACCGCGTTGTCACAGGGAAAGACGCTGACCTATCGGCGTGATGGCAAGTTGCAGCTCGGCATGGCCCAAGCGTCTGACATTCCCGCAAACTGGCCCGAAGGCTGGGCCGAATATCGTTCGATTAGGCTCGACCAACTCATCGCCAAGGCCAATCGCTATGCCGTCACCCCGATCGTGATCGACGATGCGGCGAGCGCAGCGCTTGAGGTTTCCGGCCGCTTCCATCTTAGCGAGACCGATGCCTTCGCAGAACGGATCGCAAGCCTCTTCGGTCTCAGGGTCGAACGCTCTGCGGACGCCATCTATCTGCGCCGCCGATAAATTTTTCACCCAAGACTAAGGGGCTCCCCTTCGCCCCGTCAACGCACCCCCACTGGCCGCCTGCCTGAAGCACGGCCGAGAAAATGGGGGAGTGATAATGTTGAAGAAGTCCCGTTCGCTGGTTGCGCTGATGGTCGGCAGTGCCGCCTGTTTTTCACCTGCGGTTGCGCTGGCCATGCAGCAACAGCGCCAGTCTTATGATCAACCGGCGCAGGATCTCGGCGACGCGCTGCGCAGCGCTGCCACGATTGCCGACATCGAACTCTACGCGTCGTCGCGCGATCTTGAAGGAAAGACAGCACCGCCGTTGAAAGGCGAGCTAACGAGCCGCGAAGCAATCGAGGTGCTCCTCAAGGGAAGCAGGCTGATCGCAAGGTTCGAGGTCGGCTCGGTGATCATTTCTAGACTCACGTCCACCGCCGATAGCACAGCAACCGACGCCGAGCCGATCGTCGTGACGGGGTCGAGGATCACGGGTGCACCCACGGCAATCCCTGTGATCCGGGTGACATTGGAAGACATCCGCAACTCCGGCCATGCCGATCTTGGCGAAGTGGCGCGCAGCTTGCCGCAGAACTTTGGCGGAGGCCAGAATCCCGGGATTGGAAATTCGCAAGGCGCCGCGAATGAAAACGTCAACGCCAATGGCGCATCGACTTTCAACCTGCGCGGTATCGGTCCCAATGCGACACTGACGCTGATCAACGGCAATCGCTTTGCCTACAGCAGCGTCAATTCGGTGATCGACGTCAGCGCCATTCCCATCGCGGCGGTCGACCGTGTCGAGATCGTGGCCGACGGAGCATCGGCCATCTACGGCGCCGATGCAGTCGCCGGGGTGGTCAATATTCTTCTCAAGCGCGACTATGAGGGGGTGTCGACCAGCGCGCGGCTCGGCCTGTCGACCGACGGCGGCAATTTCCAGCAGCAATATAATCTTCTCGGCGGCTCGCGCTGGTCGGACGGCGGCATCATCGCGGCGTATGATTATTCGCACGGCACCGCGATCCGGGCGAAGGATCGCAGCTATGCGTCCGCCAACAACCCTGATTCTACGTTGTTCCCCAACCTTCGCCGACACGCGGTTCTGCTGAGCGGTCACCAGTCGCTTGGCGGCGGCGTCACCCTGGCTGCCGATCTTATTTACAAGCGCGGACGGATGGAGTCGGCGACCGGTTTCACGGTCGCCCAGCCGCTCCGAAACTCAGGGCTCGAGGCGCGCACCAAATTCGAAACATTCGGTGTCGCGCCGACGCTGTCGGCCGAACTGTCGGCCAATTGGAAGCTGAAAGCGGGCGCGTTTTTCGGCACCGACACGACCGATGGCCTCAGCCAGAATTTCATCGGCGGCGCGCCGAGCACCGCCACCGCCCGGCACTTCTTCAACCGGAATATCGCGGTGGAGGCGGGACTGGAGGGGTCGCTGTTCGAGCTCCCCGCGGGCGCCGCGCGACTGGCCTTTGGCGGCGGCTATCGCACCAACCGTTTCAAATCCGAAATCGGGACGCGCAGCTTTTCACGCTCGCGCCGCAATCATTTCGCCTATGGCGAGCTTTTGCTGCCGATCGCGAACCCCGATCAGGATCTGGCCTTTGCGCACCGCGCTTCGCTGACCGGGGCGCTGCGCTATGAGGATTATTCGGACTCCGGCGACATCGTCACCCCGAAGCTGAGCTTCATCTATGATCCGGTCGAACAGGTCCGGCTGGGGGTGTCATGGGGCAAGTCCTTCAAGCTCCCAACGCTCTATCAGCAATATTCCGGCTATGTTGCGCTGCTCGTGCCGGTCGGCGGCTTCGGCCAAGGATTTCCCGCTGGATCGACCGTCGCTTATGCCCTCGGGCCGAACGACCGGCTCGAGCCTGAACGCTCCGAAAACTGGACCTTCAGCGCGACCGTGAAACCGCTCGATGGCCTGGAGGTATCGGCAAGCTATTTCAGAATCGACTATACGGATCGCGTTGCACCGCCGCTCGCCTCGGGCGCCGGGGTTCTGAACAATCCGATCTTTGCTGATCTAGTTACCTTGAACCCTGGGCCTGGCCTGCTCGACGTTATCTTCGCCGGTGCCGATGGCGGGCTCCAGAACATTACTGGGTCTCCCTACGACCCGGCGCGCGTCGTCGCCTTCCTCGATGCTCGCGACCGCAATATCGCGCGGCAGAAATATCGCGGCTTCGACATCGCGGTGCGATATGATGTCGAACTTGGCAGCGACCGGCGGCTGAGCCTGAACGCTGGAGCCACCTGGCTCGACAGCAGCCAGCAATTGCTTGCCGGTCTGCCGGTGACCGACCTCGCCGGAACGATCTTCCGCCCGCCGCATCTTCGGGCGCGCGGCGGGCTCACGCTGAGCGACAAGGCGTTCTCGCTCGCGGCCTTCCTCAATCACAGCGCTAGCGTTACGGACAATCGTCGTCCGGCAGCAGTCAAACTTGGCGGATCGACAACGCTTGACCTGACCGGCCGATTGCGGCTCGGCGCAGGCACGGAAGTCGCGCTGAGCGCACAGAATGTGTTCAACAGCAAGCCCGAGCCGATCTTCACCACCTCGCCTTTCGATGCGCCATTTGACACGACGAACGGGTCAGCAATTGGCCGCTTCCTGAGCGTCACGGTTCGGCATGACTGGTAGCATCCGCCTATTGCCGCTCCTTCTGTTCGTCAGTCTCGGGAATGGCGGGCCGGCCGTCGCGAAGGAAGGTCGGCGCTGGACGGTCGAAGATGTGGTGACCGTCCCGGCGGATTTCGATTTGAGCTTGGCGAACGACGGCAAGTCGCTCGCCTATCTCGAACGGCGAGCGGATCTCGAAAAGAATGAGACCGTCTCGATACTCCATCTGCTTGACCTGCGCTCGCGCGTCTCGCGCGAGATTCTGCGAGCGCCAAGCGCAGAACAGCTCCGGCCGCTGCCGAAAGGCAAAGGCTGGAGCCTTCTGCTAGATCGGGGCGTTGGCCTTCAGCTCTATGCGCTCGACGCCGAAGGGACGATCAAACCGCTACTGGGGCGTGATGCGAAGGTGACCGTCGGCCAGACCGAAGGCGGGCTGTTCGCGGTCCGAAGCGGTGCGCCTCGCCGTATCGGTATCTTGTATCACGACTGGTCTCCCGACGGACTGTGGCTCTGGTACGCCACGCTCAAGCCGCGTTCGGAGCCGGTCGATGTGTCCGTTGACGACGCGGTGGTCGGCCAGCGCAACCGGCGGCGCGCGCCGGTCAAGGCAATCGTCGAACTGCGCCTAAGGTCGGCCATTGGCGAGGAGTGGCTGGTGGCATCGCGGCCATCGAGCGACCGGCTTGCTTTCTATTTTGGCGGCAATGTCGAATGGACCGAGGAAGGACCGCGCTATCAATTGGAGCAATCCGATGCGGAACGGACCGAAGGCATCGGGACTTTTGCCTGGAGCTTTGCCACCAAGGCGAGCCGCCCCATCGAGGAAAGTTTCGGTTTCCCGGCAATCGGACTGCTGCGCGGCCCGAACGGCGGAACGCTCGCCAGCGAAGGTTTCGGAAGCGCGTTAGCGCTTACCGAGACGCGGACCGATGGCCGAAAAATCCGATATGGCGGCCAGCCCTATTATATCGGCGATCCGCGATCCGCGGGAAACTGGCTCTCGGCGGATGGGCGAACGGCCCTGCTGGGGGTGCGAACGCTCTCGCATCCGCGGTACGGCTTGGTTATGCTTACAAGTCGGCGCGCAAAGCCGCTGATCCACTCAAGCAGCTTGACTGCCTGCGATTTTCGCAAGGATCTAGCTTGGGGTATTTGCGTCGAGGAGGGGCTGAACCAAGCCCCGCACCTCGTGCAGGTCGCACCGCATGATGGGCGCGTACAGACATTGGCCCCGCTTTCCTCTGCCCATGAGTCGATCGCACCGCTGCACGTCACGCCCCATCAATGGACAAACCGGCTCGGCTACCGGTCGACCGGATTCATCATCTGGCCTCGCGATTACCAGGCAAGCAGCCGCTACCCGGCGATCATCATCACCCATGGCAGCGACGCGGACGAACGCTTCGCAAGCGCCGATATGCAATGGAACTATCCCGCCCAGCTGTTCGCCGAGCGCGGATATCTCGTCATTCTGATGAACGACCCTTCGGCGCGGCAGCAGGCGGACCTGTGGAACGCTTATATGGAGTGGTCGGGAGGCCCCGGCACACTCGGACCCGCTAAGCTGCGCGAGCTGATCTGGCTCAACGGCGTCTATAGTTTCGAAGACGCGATCGCTGAATTGACAAGCGAAGGCATTGTCGATCCCGACCGCATTGGCATTGCCGGATACAGTCGCGGATCGCAGATGGTGAATGTCGCCATGACCCAATCGGATATATTACGCGCTGCTTCCAGCGGAGATGGCAATTATCTTGAACCCGCTTCCTATTCGGATCCGAAAGACGGGTATCACGCCGTCTTCGGTGGCCCCCCTTCCGGCAACTACCTCGACGCCTATCGCCAGCTGTCGCCGTCGCTCCGTGCCGATAAGGCGTGCGGCCCAATCCTCCAGCAGATGGCTTCTCCCTTTGCGGGAGCGATCGATTTCTATGCCGCGCTTCGCGAAGCCAAAGTTCCCGCGCAGATCAGCCTCTATCCTGGTGAGACGACCGCCACCGATGAGACCCATCTGTTTCATATCCCGTCTAATCGGCTTCGCGCGATGCGAGAGAATCTGGCCTGGTTCGACTTCTGGCTCCGCGACCGGCGCGACCCGGAACTGGAGGACAGAGGCGCATTTGATCGCTGGTCAAAAATGGCGGCGCAATGGAAGCCAGGGTGCAGGCGAGCGCTGGGCGCCGAGCGAAGATAGCGTCACGACGCGCCAACGTCCGTCCACCAACGAACCCAGCTTTCGGCGGCACACAGCGCGAGGATCCGCTGCGCCTTCTCAAACCCCTCGACGGTCGGTTGCGACGCCCCTTCCAAGATCCTGAGATCGAGCAGACCGGCCCGCGCGAGCAGGCCGTTGCGAAGCAGATCGCCGGCCTCTTCGGCATTCGACTGAAAAATTCGCTGCATGAAGCCGCCCGGCCCGCCCTTGGACGTGCGGCGCAGCAACGGCGCAGGAACGACGGATTTGAATGCCGCCCGCGCGACGGCCCGATCCCTGCCGCCCTCGATCCACTGCCATGTCGGGATCGACAGGCATGTTTCGACGATCGGTTGCGACAACAGCGGCGCGACATGCTGCGGATGGGTGCGGCGGGGATAAAGCTCAATGCTGCGCTGGGCGCGCGCAAGCAACCTGACATGCGCAGTCTTGCCGGGCGGCGTCCCGTCGGGCGCTTCTATCCACGGGTGCGAGGGTCCGGATTGATCCAGTTCGGCGATCGCGGCGGAAGATAGCCCGGAAGTGTCGCGATGAATTTTCGCAGGCCGGCTGCAGTCACGATAGCGATCCCAAGCGTGCCGCAAGATGGTCGCACCGCTGGCTCCCGTCAGATCGCTCAAATCGCGCAAGGTGTCGAATAGCCCATGGCGCGGTCCCTGTGCCATGAAGCGATCGACGAAGGGCGAGGCGCTTCGAATTGCGCAGAAGATATTGTCCCCGCCATTGCCCGAAAAGAAGGCATCAATCTGATGCTCGCGGCGGAGTTCTTGATGAACCGACGCGATGGCCTGCATATAGAATGGTGCGTGCGGCCATGGATGGTGCGGCGCCACGGCGCGACCGATATCAACCTCGCTGAGGTCGTAGCGGGCTTCGCGCAATGGTACGCCAATCGCCTCCGTGAGAAGGGAAGCATAGCGGCGCTCATCCCCAATGGCATCGTCTTCTACCATCGTCAGGCAAAGAAGCGCGGCGGCGCGGCGGGCAGCGGCGCCGGCAACGATCGAGGAATCGAGCCCACCAGACACGCCGATCAATATGGAGTCAAAGCAAGTCGCCCAGCTTTCGATACAGTCGAGCGCCACGACGCGAAGCTTACGGGTGGCCACGTTGAACCGCTTGTGGGGGACCTGCGTCCAATCCCACGGCGACCACCAGCTTTCCAGACAATGCGATCCAGGAGAAACTATCAGGCATTCGCCGGGAAGCAGGACTCGAACGCCCTCGAGACAGGTCTCTCGGCTAGGCGCGCCTCCATTAGCCAGAAACCGCGCAACTGCCGGATAATCGACGCCGCCACGTCTGCCGAGATCGGCGGCGTCGCTCGACGCTGTGACGCCCGCCCCATCGGCGCGGTAATAGACAGGCAACAACCCGGACGGGTCGCGAAATATCGCGAGACCTCCACCGGGCCGCGCCAAGATGGACACATAGCCGCCCCAATAGTCGGACACGAGTGACCGACCGCTAGACGCCTCGATTCTGGCGACTGCCGTCTCGTGGAGATCCAAGACGCGGCGGCTCTTTTCACCTCGCTCGAACAGGTGGCCGATCAGATATCCATGCCCACCCATGGCAAGCGGCTGCTGATCGCACCAGAGTCGAGCGCCTGGAAGCGATAAGGTGGATGAGTCCGCTTCGATGTCGTCACGATCAGCCTGTCCTGACGCCTCGGAAATCTCGATGCGAAAGTACCCCGGCATCAGGCGACCAATATCGGTGTGTAGGGGGTCACCACATCAAGCGGATCGGTCAATACCGCCGAGTCCAGCTGCACCCAGCAATGCGCGGCGAATGGCAAAGTTACGCCGATCACCAGCCGGGCCTCGCACCCCTTTCCGGCCAGCACACGGCGCATTGCAACGCCGCGGCTGAGGCATTCATCCATGCCGGAAAAATAATGCCGCGCCCGCTTAAACGCGGCGGCTACCTGGCGCGCATCCGACCGTTGAACTTGCAGCGGTACCGGCACGACTTGCGAACTACTGGGCAGAATTTCCTGAAGAGGGAGTTTCCGCACATGTCGCTGAGCTATGGCCAGGGCCAATACCGCACGGGCTGTCTCAACCGCCGAAGCCCTTTCGAGATTTGGCTCCTCGAGAACACTGCTGGTCGGAGCGATCCTTGCGGAACTAGATTGATCGACCGGCGGCGCCAGATGGTGCAAGCCGCGTGCGGCAAGCCAATCATTGTCACCCTCCTCTTGCGCTCCCGCGACAATCCGGGAAAAGCGATCAGCCACACTTTGCTCAAGCATGAAATAGCGATCGCGGGACAAGTCCAGAAAGACGAAGGTGCCGCCGACTCTGCACCAATGCGTGGCAGCTGAAGTGATGACATTCATCATGGAAGCGCGCGACGGAGCGGTGGCGTGCAGTGCGAGGACTGCACGCCACGCGTCAGTCAATCGTCGGCGCTGATGCCGCCGAGGATAAACTTGTCCCCGGGCTGTACGTCCTGCTGGCCCGACGGCAGCGCGCCGAGGGTTTCGTCCTGGGCGGCGCCGAGATCGATGATGTCGTCATGCGTTTTCATGTCACGTTCCTTTTCAAGGTTGCGACCAAGATGAGTCGCAGTTGAAAAGTATGCCTCTCGCCAGAGCGATACTATTTAATAATCCAATTATTATTCTAGGCGTTGCATCGCGAAAAAGTGACCGAGCAAAGGAAACGCGCGTCTGGAGCACGTACCGCCACCTTTAGCAATTGCCTGGACATACGTGGCGGAACCCGGTCACTCGCCCAGTTGACTATACGGGCGGGCGCCTACTTCCAACAGATTGATCATAATCAGCAACCAAAACTGGAACCGAAAATGGATCTAATTAGAGTATGCCGTCCAAAGCTGCGCCAGCGGGGTTGCGCGTCTTCGATGTCGGCGATCGCTAGATCGAGCGACCGCTCTTGCGCCTCACGCGATCTGAACCTGTCAGGCGGTGGTAGCCTAAACTGGTCCAATGTTGGGTTGAGAGGTACTAGATTCTTACCCACGGCCCGGCACTTCTCGCCATCTTTGGCGAGGCTAACTGAGGGAGGATATGGGAGGCAACCTACAGGATTTGAACCGGTGACCTTCGCCATCGGACAGTCGTCAAGATTGGTCTTGGAAAGGTCCGATCGACGAGCAGATTTGCGCGTGGACACGAGGTTTTTTCGCCCCTGGAAACGGTGATTGCTGGGTGATTGCTGGCCAATTTTTTGAGGTCAATATTTTGTGAAAAATCATTCTATTTCAATAGTATGATTGACTTGGCACATGAAGTCTGGTACTTTCAGCTACGGTCGATCGGCAAGTAAACGGCGGATGATGGGCCCCTGCCTTCGCAGGGGCACAAGGCGCCTACTCGTTTGCCGCCTGGTGCAGCCAGTCGGCGTGGCGCGGCGCCTTCTTCGTCTGGCTCCACTCTTCCAGCATCAACGGCGCAACGCGCTTCAGTTCGGCATATTGCTCGTCGGTGCCGATGTCGCACGCGAGCTCGACACGGTGGCCGTTGGGGTCGAAGAAATAGATCGACTTGAAGATGCCGTGATGCGTCGGGCCGAGCACGTCGATGCCGTTCGCGGTCAGATGCGCCTTTGCGGCGACGAGTTCGTCATAGCTGCCGACCTTGAACGCGAGGTGCTGGACCCATTTGGGCGTATTCTCGTCGCGCCCCATGTCGGGCTGGTTCGGGAGTTCGAAGAAGGCGAGGATGTTGCCGTTTCCCGCGTCGAGGAAGACGTGCATGTACGGGTCGTACTCGCCGGTCGACGGCACATGATCCTCGGCAAAGGCGGTCGTGTAGGTCATGCCGAGCATGGTTTCGTACCAGTCGACCGTTTCCTTCGCGTCCCTGCAGCGATAGGCGGCGTGGTGCACGCCGCCCAATTTGATCGGGCTCGTCATTCGGCGGGTTCCTCGACAGTCAGCGCACCGCGGCGAATCTGGTCCATTTCCATCGATTTGAACAGCGCGGTGAAATTGCCCTCGCCGAACCCTTCGTCCTTCTTGCGCTGGATGAATTCGAAGAAGACGGGGCCGATCACGGTCTGGCCGAAAATCTGGAGCAGCAGGCGCGGGTCGCCTTCGGTGGTCGAGCCGTCGAGCAGGATGCCGCGCGACTGGAGGCCCTCGACCGATTCGCCGTGGCCGGGGAGGCGCTCTTCGAGCATTTCGTAATAGGTCGCCGGCGGCGACGGCGCGAAGGGATTGCCGAGCGCCTTGAGCTTGTCCCACGCGGTGTAGAGATCGTCGCAGCTGAACGCGATATGCTGGATGCCCTCGCCGTTATAGGCGCGCAGATATTCCTCGATCTGGCCCTTGCCGCCCGCGCCCTCTTCGTTGAGCGGGATGCGGATCTTGCCGTCGGGGGCGGTCATCGCCTTCGAGGTCAGGCCGGTATATTCGCCCTTGATGTCGAAATAGCGGATCTCGCGGAAGCCCGCGATGCGCTCGTAGAAGGCGGCCCAATGCGCCATGCGGCCGCCATAGACATTGTGCGTCAGGTGATCGATCAGCTGCATCCCCGCGCCGACGGGGTGGCGATCGACGCCTTCCTCATAAACGAAGTCGATGTCGTAGATGCTGAGGTCGTCGCCGTAACGGTCGATCAGATAGATGATCGAGCCGCCGATGCCGCGGATCGCGGGGAGGCGGAGTTCCATCGGGCCGGGAGTGACCTCGACCGGCTCGGCGCCGCGTTCGACGGCTTCGCTATAGGCCTTGGCCGCGTCGCGGACGCGCCAGCCCATGCCGCACGCCGACGGGCCGTGCTCGGCGGCGAAATAGGCCGCGGGCGATTTGGGTTCGTAATTGGCGATCAGGTTGATCCCGCCCTGGCGCCACAACTGGACGTCCTTCGAGCGGTGGCGCGCGATGAGCGTGAAGCCCATCGCTTCGAACACGGGTTCGAGAATGCCCTTCTCCGGCGCCGAAAATTCGACGAACTCGAAGCCGTCGAGGCCCAGCGGATTTTCGAAGAGGTCGGCCATGATCGCAATCCCATCTAGTTTCAATTGAAACTATTATGATGGATCGAGGTCATTGAGTCAATGCAGGCCGATCCATGACGAAGCTGCCGCGATTGGCTGGACCCCGGATCAAGTCCGGGGTGACGATATAGGGCCGGATAATCTAGGCCGCCGCCGTCTCGAACGCCTCCAGCGCCTCGCTCGCCGCGACCCAGCGCGCTTCGGCCGCTTCCTGCGCGGCGACGATCTTGCCGCGCCGCTGCAACAGCTCGCTCATCGTCAGGCCCTTATATTCGTTCGCGGCCCCCTGCGGGTCGAACATCGCGCGATCGATCGCGGAGAGGATGACCTGATATTTGGCGAGGTCGGCCTCGGCATCCGAGACGTCTTTCTTGATCTTCGCTGCCGCCTCGCGCGCCGCGGCGGCGGCCTTGCGATCTTCCTTGCGGTCGGCCTTCGACGCCTTTTCCTTCGCCGGTGCGCCCTTGCCGAGGATGAAGGCGACATAATCGTCCATGCTGCCGTCGAAATCGCGCGCGGTGCCGTCGTCGACGAGGACGAGGCGGTCGGCGGTGAGTTCGAGCATGTGGCGGTCGTGGCTGACGATCAGCACCGCGCCGTCGAAGCCGTTGAGCGCCTGCACGAGCGCCTCGCGCGCGTCGACGTCGAGGTGGTTGGTCGGTTCGTCGAGGATGAGCAGGTGCGGCGCGTCGCGGGTGATCAGCGCGAGCGCGAGCCGCGCGCGTTCGCCGCCCGACAGCTTGCCGACCTCGGTCGTCGCCTTGTTGCCGGTGAAGCCGAAGCGCCCGAGCTGCGCGCGCACCGCGCCCGGCGTCTTGCCCGTCATCACGCGCGTCATATGGCCCAATGGCGTGTCGCTGCCGTCGAGTTCCTCGACCTGATATTGCGTGAAATAGCCGACGCGCATCTTGCCCGACGCCGCCATCGCGCCGTCCATCGGGGTGAGCTGCGCCGCGAGCAGCCGCGCGAGCGTCGTCTTGCCGTTGCCGTTGCGGCCGAGCAGCGCGATGCGGTCGTCGGGATCGATACGCAGGTTGAGCCGCGTCAGGATGGGGGCGCCCGGCGTGTAGCCGACGCTCGCAAGGTCGAGCGTGATCAGCGGCGGCTTCAGTTCGTCGGGGCTCGGGAAATCGAAGGCGAGGCTGGGGTCTTCGGAGACCGCGGCGATCGGCTGCATCTTCGCGAGCTGTTTCGCGCGCGACTGCGCCTGTTTCGCGGTCGAGGCGCGCGCGCTGTTGCGTGCGACATAGTCCTGGAGCTTGGCGCGCTGCGCGTCCTGCGCCGCCTTCGCCGCAGCAAGCTGCGCGATCCGTTCGGCGCGCTGCCGCTCGAAATCATTATAGCCGCCGGGATAAAGCGTGATCTTTCCGCCCTCGAGGTGGAGGATATGGTCGACGACATTGTTGAGCAGGTCGCGTTCGTGGCTGATCACGACGAGCTGGCCCGGATAGGATTTGAGGAAGCTTTCGAGCCACATCGTCGCTTCGAGGTCGAGGTGGTTCGACGGTTCGTCGAGCAGCAGCAGGTCGGGATTCGAGAAGAGCAGCGCGGCGAGCGCGACGCGCATCTTCCACCCGCCCGAATAGCTGTCGAGCGGGCGGCCCTGCATCTCTTCGTCGAAGCCGAGGCCGATAAGGATGCGCGCGGCGCGCGCGGGCGCGGTGTAGGCGTCGATCGCGATCAATCGTTCGTGGATATCGCCGAGCTTGTCGGGGTCTTGCTCGACCTCCGACGCGGCGAGCAGTTCGGCGCGTTCGGTATCGGCGGCGAGCACGGTGTCGAACGGCGTCGCGGTGCCGCTCGGCGCTTCCTGCGCGATATAGCCGACGCGCGTCCGCCGCGGCATTTCGATGCCGCCCTCGTCGGCTTCGAGCTGGCCGATCATCACCTTCATCAGCGTCGATTTGCCCGCGCCGTTGCGGCCGATGAGGCCCGTGCGGCTTTTACCCGGCAGGCTGGCGCCCGCGCGGTCGAGAATCGTGCGTCCGCCGAGGCGGACCGTGAGGCCATTGATCGTCAACATGGCGGCGCGCCTAGCATGACCCGCGCCGAAGCCCAAGTATCCGCGTCAGTGGCCGCCGCCGCCCATCGAAATCTGTTTGGGGCGCGGCGCAAACCACACCGAAATGGCGGCGAGCACGAACACGACGCCCGACGCGAGGAACAGGTGGAGCACGCCCAGGGTCGAGGCCTGCACCTCGACGAGCCGCTCGATCGCGGCGCGCGCCTGTTCGAGCGTGAAGCCGGCATTCTGGAGCGAGGTCATCGTCGCTTCGGGATTGTTGAGCGACGAGACGAGTTCGGAGCGCGAGGTGCGGCTGGCGTCGTCCCACGCGGTCGTCGCGACCGCGGTGCCGATTGCGCCGCACAAGGTGCGCAGGAAGCTCATCAACCCCGCCGCCGACGTCTGGTGCTGCGCGGGCACCGAACTCAGCGCGAGCGCGGTGAGCCCGACGAAGAAGAAGGGCATACCGATTCCCTGCAAGATATGCGGGAGCGCCAGCGTCCAGTAACCGACATCGGCGTTCCAGCTCGCGCGCAGGATCGACATGAACGCCATCCAGAGAATCCCCGCGCAGATGGTGATGCGCACGTCTATCTTCGTGATCAGCCCTGCGGCGACGGGTGAGAGCAGCACCGCGAATACGCCGAGCCAGGCGACGATGAAGCCCGTCTGTGTCGCGGTATAGCCCGCGACTTGCTGGAGCCACAAAGGCGTCAGCACGACCTGCGCAAAGAAGGCGCCGAAGCCCAAGGATATCGCCATCGTCGCGAAGGTGAAGCCGCGGAAGCGGAAGATGCGCAGGTTCACGACCGGATTGGCGTCGGTGAGTTCCCAGATCACGAAAGCGGCGAAGCTGATCGCGGCGACGACCGCGAGTCCGACGATCCATGCCGATCCGAACCAGTCATGCTCGCGTCCGGTGTCGAGCATGATCTGGAACGCGCCGACCGACACGACGAGCAGGATCAGGCCGATGACGTCGATGCGCGCCTTGGCGCGTTTCGTCTCGAACGGCGACAGCAGCGTGAAGACGCCGAAGGCGCAGATCGCGACGACGGGCAGGTTGATGAAGAAGATCCACGGCCAGGTCCAGTTGTCGCTGATCGTCCCGCCGAGGATCGGGCCGAGGATCGGCGCGGTGGTCGTCGTCATCGCCCAGATGGCGAGGCCGATACCCGCCTTTTCCTTGGGGAAGATGCGGAGCAGCAATATCTGCGACAGCGGCATCAGCGGCCCGCCCGCGAGCCCCTGCAGCACGCGGAAGAGCACCAATGCATCGAGCGTGCGCGATATGCCGCAGAGGAAGGAGAAGATGCCGAAGCCGATGATCGAGATCATGAACCAGCGCACCGTGCCGAAGCGCATCGCGAGCCAGCCGGTGAGCGGCACGCTGATCGCGTCGGCGACCGCATAGCTGGTGATTACCCACGTTCCCTGCGTCGGCGACACCGCGAGTCCGCCCGCGATATGCGGCACCGACACATTGGCGATCGTCGTGTCGAGCACGACGACAAAATTGGCGAGCGCGAGCGCGAAGGCGGCGACGATCAGCCGCACCCCAGTCAGCGGTTGCGGCTCGGCGGGGACGCTGGCGGATAGAGCAGGGGCGGCGGCGGTTGCCATCGATCAGTTGCCGCGCGTGTCGATCGTGGCTTCCATCGACAGCCCGACGCGCAGTGGATGCTCCTTGAGCTGCTTCGGATCGAGCGCGATGCGCACCGGCAGGCGCTGCACCACCTTCACCCAATTGCCCGTCGCATTCTGGGCGGGGATCAGCGAGAAGGCGGCGCCGGTGCCGCCGGCAATGCCGATCACCTTGCCCGTGTAGACAACATCGCCGCCATAATAGTCCGAGGTCAGCTCGACCGGCTGGCCGATGCGGATATCCTTGAACTGGCTTTCCTTGAAATTGGCGTCGACATAGGCGGTGCTGATGGGGACAAGCACCATGATCGGGGCGCCCGCGGCGATCCGCTGGCCGACCTGGACCTGCCGGTTGGTGACGATGCCGTCGACCGGCGCGCGCAGCACGGTGCGCGCGAGGTCGAGCCGTGCCTTTTCGAGCCGCGCTTCGGCGGCGGCGACATCGGGCGCGGTGTCGATTGTCGTGCCGCGGACGACGGCTTCGGCGGCGCCGAGGTCGCCGCTCGCCGAGCCGCGCGTCGCCTCGGCCGAGGCGATGCCCGCGGCGGCAAGGTCGCGGGCGGCCGAGGCCGAGGCGAGCGCCGCGCGCGCTGCGGTCAGCTCTTCGCCCGACACCGCGCCGGTGCCCGCGATGCTTTCACGTCGTGCGAGTTCGGCGCGCGCGCGCTCGACCGTCGCATTGGCGTCGCGCAGCCGCGCGCGCGCCTGCGCGATGTCGGCGCCGCGTGCCGCGACGCGCGCGCGCGCCGCGTCGGCGTTGGCATCGGCCTGTCCGTAGCGCTGGCGCGCGAGGCGCAAGGCCGCTTCGGCGTCGGCGACCGCGATGCGCTGGTCGGCGTCGTCGAGGATGACGAGGATGTCGCCCTTCTTCACCGCCTGCGTGCCGCTGACCCGCACTTCCTTGACCGGTCCCGCGATGAGCGCGGTGACCTGCGCCGAGTCCGCGCCGACATAGGCGTTGTCGGTGTGGACACGCCCCGCCTGCGTCAGGAAATACCAGAGGCCCCACAGGACCCCGACCGTCACCACGACGATGGCAAGGATGCGGAGCAGCTTCTTGCGCTTTGCGCCATTGGCTTGGGCGTCGGCTGTGTCGGGGGCAGGCTGGGGAGCGCCGGTTTCGGTCGCAGCCGTTTCGTCGGCCATCATTCGTCTCCTGTCGGGTTGGGCGTGCGGTATCCGCCGCCGAGCGCGCGGATGAGGGCGATATCGAGCGCGAGTTCGCGCGCTTCGAGGTCGGCGACCGAACGGCTGAGCGCGACCATGCTGTCTTCGGCGGTGAGCTGGACGATCTGGGTCGAGAGGCCGGCGCGGTAGCGCAGCCCCGCGAGCTTCGAGGCTTCGGCCGCGGCGGTCAGCGCGTCGCGCCGCGCGGCGAGCTGGCGTTCGTTCGCGGCGCGGCTCGCGACGATGTCGGCAACGTCGCGCAGCGCGCCGACCAGCGTGCGGTCATAGGTCGCGACCGCGGCATCATAGTCGGCGCGCGACCCGCGATAGCGGCCCTGAAGCCGTCCGCCGTCGAAGATCGGCAGGCTGATCGCGGCGCCGCCATTGCCATATTCGGAGCCCGATTTGAACAGGTTGGAGAGGCCGAGCGACTGGAGGCCGACGAGCGCCGAGAGGCTGATATTCGGGTAGAAATCGGCGCGCGCGACGTCGATGCGCTTCGCAGCGGCATCGGAGCGCAAGCGCGCCGCGACGATGTCGGGGCGGCGCCCGATCAGGTCGATCCCCGCATTCGCCGGCAGGCCGAGCGCCGGGCGCGCCATTTGCGGGCGTGCGATCGACAGGCCGCGATCGGGTCCGGCGCCGACGAGCGCAGCGAGCCGGTTGCGGGTGGTCGCGATCGCCTCTTCGAGTGCGACAACGTCGGCGCGCGCCGAGGCGGCGCGGCTTTCGGCCTGCCGCTGGCTCGCCTGACTCTCGATCCCGGCGCGGGCGCGCTCGCCCGACAAATCGGCACTCGCGGTGCGGACGCGGACCGCCTCGTTCGCGGTATCGAGCGCCTGATAATAGCCCGCGAGATCGGCATAGGCTGCGGCGATCCCCGTCGTGAGCATCAGCCGCGCCTGCGCCGCGTCGACGCGGGCCGCTTCGGCTTCCGACGTCGCCGCTGCAAGCGCGGCGCGGTTCCTGCCCCACAGGTCGAGGTCGAAAGCGAAGGTCGCGGCGATATGGCCGGTGTCCTGGATGCCGTCGGGCACGAAGGCGGGCGGGATGCCCATATTCTTGCTTTGCTGGACCCCGCCCGCGCTCGCCTCGGCGCCGACGCGCGGCAACAGCGCGGCGCCCGCCTGCTGCGCCATCGCCTCGGCGGCGCGCACGCGCGCGGCAGCGATCGCGACGTCGGGCGAACCCTTGAGGCCTTCGGCGATCAGCGTGTCGAGTTGCGGGTCGGCGAGGTTCTGCCACCAGCCTTCGGCGGGCCATTCGCCCTGCGAGCCGGCGAAGGTCGCGCCCGATTGCAGCGACCCGGCCGTCACCGGAGCGGGTTTTGGCCCCAGGTCGGGAACGCTCGCGCAGCCCGCGAGCAGGCTGAGGGCAGCGGAGGAGAGAAAAATTGTCCGGGGCATGGCTTCCAACGATACTAGCTGGTATCATGCGCAAATGGACTTCGGAGGATGCGTTGTCAATCGAAATGATACCAGATAGTACGCCTGCCCTCGACGATGCCGCGGCGATGCGCCGCAAGGCGTTCGTCGACGCCGCGCGCGAGCTGTTCTTCGCGAACGGCTATGCAGGGACGACGATGTCGTCGATCGCGAGCAAGGTCGGCGGGTCGAAGACGACGCTCTGGACCTATTTCCCGTCGAAGGAGGATCTGTTCGCGGCGGTGGTCGACGACATCGTCGCCCAATATGGCGACGCGCTCGCGATCGACCTGCCGCTCGACGAGCCGGTGTCCGATGTCTTGCGCATTTTCGGCAACCTGCTGATGACGAAACTGACCGCGACGCCGATCCTGTCGCTCTTTCGCCTCGTCGTCGGCGAGGCCGAGCGTTTCCCGCACCTTGCCGAAACCTTCTACGAACGCGGCCCGCGCCGCGGAAAGGCGCGCGCGGCCGAATGGGTGGGCGAAAAGATGGTGCGCGGCGAACTCAGGATGGGCGACCCGATGCGCGCGGTGCAGCAGTTCACCGGGCTGTGCCAATCGGGCCTCTATCAGTTCGCGATGCTCAACCTTCCCGAAAGCCATGACCTCGACCGCCTTCGGGGCGATGTCGACGCGGCAGTCGACACCTTCTATCGCGCGTGGAAGCCCGACGCCTGATCACCGGGCCGCGACCTTGCTCCGTGGTCCTTGCTGTGCAATAGGCGCCGCCCCGCAGGGAATCCCACTCACAGGAGCGTGTCATGGACAAGGCGGCCGCGAGCGCGCTCGGCCTCGATTTCGGCACGACGAACAGCGTTGTGGCGCTGGCCGATGGCGCGGGCGAAACGCGGCTTGTCGCGTTCGGCAACGCAGGCGATGCGGTGTTCCGCTCGGCGCTCTGTTTCTGGGAAGAGGAGCGCGGCTGGAACGGGATCGCGCACGAGGCGGGGCCGTGGGCGATCGACGAATATCTCCAGTCGCCGCTCGACAGCCGCTTTATCCAGTCGTTCAAGAGCGTCGCCGCGAGCCCGTTGTTCGAGCGCGCGATGATCTTCAACAAGCCGTTCCGCTTCGAGGATATGGGTCGCCTGTTCCTCCAGCGCCTCGTCGCGCATGCCGGCGGCGCGCTCGACGAGCGGCCGCGCCGCGTCATCGTCGGCCGTCCGGTCGAATATGCCGGCGCGCGGCCCGACCCCGAACTCGCGCGCCGGCGATACGATGCGATGCTCGCGGCGTTCGGCACCGAAATCTATTATGTCCACGAACCGCTGGGCGCGGCGCACAGCTATGCCTCGCGGCTGACCGAGCCCGCGACGATCCTCGTCGCCGACTTCGGCGGCGGGACGACCGACTTTTCGATCGTCCGCGTTGCGGCGCCCGGAAGCCCGCGCCGCTGCGTCCCGCTCGCCTCGTCGGGGATCGGGATCGCGGGCGACCGTTTCGACTATCGCATCGTCGACCGGCTCGTGCTGCCGCTGCTCGGCAAGGGCAGTCATTACCGGTCGTTCGACAAGATATTGGAGATTCCCGGCGGCTATTTCTCCGATTTCGGCGATTGGTCGCGGCTCGCGATGATGCGCAACCGCCGGACGCTCGACGAGATCCGCCGCTTGCAACGCGACGCCGAGCGCCCCGAACTGATCGGCCGCATGATCGCATTGATCGAGCATGAGCAGGGCTTCCCGCTCTATGACGCCGTGGGCCGCCTCAAGCGCGCGCTGTCGGGCAGCGAGCATGCCGAATTCCACTTCGCGGGCGGCGGGATCGAGATTGGTGCCGATGTGCGCCGTGCCGATTTCGAGCAATGGATCGCGGACGATCTGCGCCGCATCGAAGCCGCGATGGACCAGGCGCTGGCCCGCGCGGGAACGACGGCCGAAGCGATCGACCGCGTCTTCCTGACCGGCGGTTCGTCGCTGATCCCCGCGATCCGCGCGCTGTTCGAGCGGCGCTTCGGCGAGGATCGTATCGCGACGGGCGGCGAACTCACCTCGATCGCGCACGGCCTCGCGCTGATCGGCGAGGAATCGGACCCCGCCGAATGGGCCGCCTGACTAGATGGGCAGGTCGCCGGGCGTCCGCCGCGGCAGCGATGCCGAGATCGCGCTGCCGCACGCGGCGAAGATGATGCAGAGGATGGCAAGCCATTGCATCGGGGTCAGTTTTTCGCCGAGCACGACATAGCCGACCAGCGCGCCGACCGCGGGCGAGGCGCTGAGCAAAATGCCGAAGACATGCGCGGGAAGGCGGCGCAGCGCCGCCATTTCGAGTGTGTAGGGCAGGACGCTCGACAGGACGGCGATGCCGATACCGACGCCCAACGCCCAGGGCGTGAACAGCTGCGTCCCCGATACGGCGAGACCGAAGGGCAAAGTGATCAGCGCGGCGATCACCATCCCCCACGCGACCGCGTCGCGGCCGAGGGTCGCCGAAACCTGCTTGCCGCAGAGGATATAGGCGGCCCAGCAGGCGGCCGCGCCGACGGCGCAGGCGATCCCGACGGGGTCGAGCGCGCTGTCCGCGCGGAGCGGGAGCAGGAGGAACAGCCCCGCCGCGGCGGCGGCGAGCCACAGAAAGTCGCGGCGGCTGCGCGATCCCATCACGACGACGGCGAGCGGGCCGATGACTTCGATGCCGATCGCGATGCCGATCGGGATACGGGCGATCGCCTGATAGAAAAGGAGGTTCATCAGCCCGAGGACGGCGCCATATCCGAGCAGCGCGGGCGAAAGCTGGCGGACGCCGGTCCGCTTCCACGGCCGGATGATGAGGCAGAGGATGATCGCGGCGAGCGTGATGCGCAGGCTGGTGATGCCATAGGCGCCGATCACCGGGAAAAGATGCTTGGCGAGCCCGGCGCCGAAATTCATCGACAGCAGCGAGCCCCACGCGGCGGCACTTCCCCACAGGGTTGCGTTGTTGCGCGGCGAAACGGCTTGAGCGGTCGACATGGCGCACATAATATACCCGTCCAAGCGATGATTGGACGCAAAGATGGGCGCCTTTGCGCAATTTTGACCCGGAGAACCCTAGATGAACGCAGCATCCACCCGGCCGGGGCGCAATCTCGACCGGTTCGACCGGGCGATTCTCCGCATCCTGCAAAAGGACAACCGGACGCCGCAGCGCGCGATTGCCGAGGAGGTCAACCTGTCCCCCGCCGCGGTGCAGCGGCGGATCGCCGCGCTTGAGGCGAGCGGCATCATCATGGCGAATGTCGCGGTCCTCGCGCCCGACGCGTTGCAGGCGGCGATCACCGTCGTTGTCGAGGTTCATCTGCAGAATGACCGCAGTTCGATCGTCGAACCGACGAAGGCGCTGTTCCGTTCGACGCCCGAAATCCAGCAATGCTATTATGTCACGGGCAGCGCGGGGTTCATCCTCGTCATGATCGTTCCCGACATGACGAGTTATGAGGCGATATCGCGGCGGCTGTTCGCCGACAATCCGGTGGTCGAGACATTTCGCACGCTTGTCGTGCTCGACACGGTCAAGGCCGGGCTCGAGATCGTCGTTCCCGACGGGGCATGACATCGCGACGCCCGTCGCGGTCGAAACTTGCGAGAGAAAAAGAACCAAATAGGTAAAAATATATTGACATCGTCACGCTGATATGGCACAAGTGTCACATCATGAAGAATTGCGAGTCGGGCCGGCGCCTTTCCGAAACGGGAAGATGTTCCGGCCCGGTTGCGTCTGGAGGTCGGGCGATGGATCTGGTTGTGATGGGCGGCAAGAACCGGTTGCTGGTCAAGACGAAGCGGTCGCGCCGCGAAACGTCCCAGCGCAGCCGTGACGCCTTCATCCTGTCGCTGAGCGAGACGTGCAATGTATCGCTGTCGGCGGAACGGGCGGGGATTGCCCTGTCGACGGTGTACAAGATGCGGCAGCGCGACGCGGCCTTTGCTGCAGCATGGCAACGCGCGCTCGACGACGGGTATCAACGGCTGGAGATGGGGCTGGTTCAGGCGGCGCTGGCCGCGGTTGAGGGGCTGCGTCCCGATGCGACCGACGGCGGAGACCGGCCGATCGTCGAGCCGATGACGATGGATCAGGCGCTCCGCCTGCTCGGGCGGCATGAAGGGAGCGTTCGCAGCGGACGGCTCAAGACCAACCGGCCGGGCAAGGGCCGGATGCCGACGTCCGAAGAGACCGACGAGGCGATCCTGAAACGGCTGGCGGTGCTTCGCCGCCAGCGCGGCTGGGACCAGCTTTGAGCGATGGCGCAGGCGACGCGTGATGTCGTCGGTGACGTTCTCGGACAGTTGAGCGGGCTCAGCCCCGGCCAGCTTCGGCGGCTGATGCGCGACCTTTCGGGAAGACACCGGCGCGAATTGATCGAACGCTGGCAGGGCTGGGCACAGGAGGGGCAATGCGAGCCGCCGGGTGACTGGCGGATATGGATGATCCGCGCCGGGCGGGGGTTCGGCAAGACGCGCGCCGGGGCCGAATGGATCAGCGAATGGGCGCGGATGCTGCCCGGTGCGCGGATCGCGCTTGTCGCGGCGAATGATGCTGACGGGCGGCGGGTGATGATCGAGGGGCCGAGCGGTTTGCTGGCGGTCGCGCGGTCGGACGAGGGGCCGCTTTGGCGCGAAAGTCTGCGCGAGCTGCACTTCGACAGCGGCGCGGTGGCGACGCTCTATTCGGCGGCGGCGGCGGAGAATCTGCGGGGGCCCGAGCATCATGTCGCCTGGTGCGACGAACTGGCGAAATGGCCGCAGGGCGATGCGGCGTGGGACAATCTGGTGATGGGGCTGCGTCTGGGCGAGGCGCCGCGCGTGCTGGTGACGACGACGCCGCGGCCGACCGCGCTGATGCGGCGGATCATGGCGCTTCCCGGCTTCGAGGAAACGCGCGGCGGGACGAACGACAACGCCTATCTGCCCTCGAACTTCGTCGAGGCGATGCTGGCGAGTTATGGCGGCACGCGGCTGGGACGGCAGGAGCTGGACGGCGAGCTGCTCGAGGATGTCGAGGGCGCGTTGTGGACGCGGGGGCTGGTCGAGCGGTGCCGCGTTGTGGCGGCGGAGATCGGCAAGCCGGTGCGCGTGGTGATCGGGGTCGATCCGCCCGCGACGAGCCGCGGCGACGCGTGCGGGATCGTGGTCGCGGCGTTGCTGCGTGACGGGCGGCTGGCGGTGGTCGAGGATGCGAGCGTTGAAAATCCGCCGCCCGGCGTCTGGGCGCAGGCCGCCGCCGCGGCTGCGGCGCGCTGGGGCGCCGACCGGATCGTCGCCGAGAGCAATATGGGCGGCGAGATGGTCGAGGGCACGCTGCGCCAGGCCGACTGCACGCTGCCCGTGGTGCCGGTCCATGCGAGTGTCGGCAAGGCGCGGCGGGCAGAACCGGTCGCGATTGCCTATGAGCGCGGCGACGTGGTGCATGCGGGGGTATTCGCAGAGCTGGAGGACCAGCTTTGCGGGTTGCAGGTGGGTGGCGGCTATGCCGGGCCGGGGCGCTCGCCGGATCGGGCGGATGCCTGCGTCTGGGCGCTGGCGGCTTTGCTGGGGGCGAAGCGGAAGGGGCGCGAGCCAGGGGTCCGGCGGGTTTAGGTGAGGTTAGCTGGAAGTAGCGCGTCGCCGGGCGACGGATAGGAGATCATCATGAACTGGTTTGGCCGCAAGGCTGCGCAGGTGGCTGCGCGGCCCGCTTTGTCGCGTGTGTATGGGAGCTGGAGCGCGCCCGCGCCGTTGAGTTGGGAGGCGCAGGTGCGCGAGGGCTATCTGTCCAACGCGATTGTGCAGCGGGCGGTGCGGCTGGTCGCCGAGGCTGCCGGCAGCGCGCCGGTGGTGGCGAGCGATCCGGCGCTGGCGGCGCTGCTCGGGGCGACGTCGGGTGGGCAGGGGCTGGTCGAGACTTTGGCGTCGCAGTTGCTGCTGCACGGCAATGGCTATGTACAGATTTTGACCGATGGCGCGGGGGCGCCGGCGGAGCTGTTTGCGCTGCGGCCCGAGCGGGTGACGGTGGAGGCCGACGCGCGCGGGTGGCCGGTCGCCTATCGGTATAAGGCCGGTGGGTCGGCGGCGGTGCTGCCCGCCGAGGATGGCGCGGGGCGCGTCGCGGTGGTGCATGTGAAGGCGCTGCATCCGCTCGACGATCATTATGGCACGGGGTGCCTGGGCGCGGCGGCTGGCGCGATCGCGGCGCATAATGCGGCGGCGAAGTGGAATGCGGCGTTGCTCGACAATGCGGCGCGGCCTTCGGGGGCGTTGGTGCATGATCCGGGCGACAAGGGGATGCCCTTGTCGGCGGAGCAAGTCGACCGGCTTCGCGAGGAGCTGGCGGAGAGTTTCGCGGGCGGGGCGAATGCCGGGCGACCTTTGCTGCTCGAAGGCGGGCTGAAGTGGCAGGCGCTGTCGCTGTCGCCGGCGGAGATGGATTTCCTGGCGCTGAAAGACAGCAGTGCGCGCGAGATTGCCATGGCGTTCGGGGTGCCACCGATGCTGCTCGGACTGCCGGGCGATGCGACCTACGCCAATTATCGCGAGGCCAATCGCGCGCTGTGGAGGCTGACGGTGCTGCCGCTTTGCGCGAAAATTTTGGGCGCGATTGCGCAGGGTTTGAGCGGGTGGTTCGATGGTGCCGAGCTGCGCGTCGACCTCGACCGGGTGCCGGCGCTGGCCGAGGACCGGATGGCGCTATGGCGCGAGGTGTCGGCGGCGGACTGGCTGACTGCGGATGAGAAGAAGGCGCTGCTCGGCGTCGACTAACCGGAGAAATCGACATGGATGAAGACGAAGCGCTGGCGCGGTTGATCGCGCTGGCGGGGACGGGTGTGGCCGGCGCGCCTGACGCGGCGTTGCTACGCGCGGTGGTCGAGGAGGCGAGCGAGCTTGGCGCGCGGCGCGCGCTGGCAAGGCTGGGCCTCGCCGACGAGGCGGCGCGCGACGATGTGAGCGATTTGCGCCAGCTGCTGGGTGCGTGGCGCGATGCGAAGAAGAGTGTGTGGGCGGCGGTGGTCGACTGGGCGGTGCGCGGGATGCTCGCGCTGCTGGTCGTCGGGCTGGCGATGAAGCTGGGGCTGCCGGGGCTGCTCAAATGAGCGTCCGCTTTGCGGGCTATGCGTCGGTGTTCGACCGCGTCGACCGCGGCGGCGATGTCGTGCGCAGCGGGGCCTTTGCGGCGAGTTTGCGCGAACGGCGTGCGGTGCCTTTGCTGTGGCAGCATCGCCCGGGCGCCAGCATCGGCGTGATCGAGGCATTGGCGGAGGATGCGCGCGGACTGCGCGTCGTCGCGCGGGTGACGCATCCGGCGGCGGCGAAGCTCGTCGCGGCGGGCGCGCTGACCGGATTGAGCTTTGGGTACCGCGTGCAGGCTTCGCGCGGCGACAATCCGCGCGAGCTGGTGGCGCTCGACCTCGCCGAGGTGAGCTTGGTCGCGGCGCCGATGCAGCCGCTCGCGCGGGTGATTCAGGTGGTGAAGGAGTGACGAGAATGGACGATATGGAAGTGAAAGCCGACGCGCTCGACGGCGCGTTCGATGCGGTGCTGGCGGCCGAGGCGGTCGATGATCTCAAGGCGTCGGTGGCGGCGTTGAAGGCACAGGTCGACGCGCAGGCGGTCGCGGCGTCGCGGCTGCCGCTCGATGGCGCGAAGGCGGCCGATCCGGCGCGCGATGCGTTCGTTGAGCGCTATCTGCGGCGCGGGATCGACGCGGGCGTCGAGATGAAGAGCCTGTCGGGCGCGAGCGGCGGCGAGGGCGGTTTTGCGGTGCCGCGCGAGATCGACGGATCGATCGCGGCGACCTTGAAGACGCTGTCGCCGATCCGGTCGATCGCGACCGTCGTGCAGACGGGGACGAGCGGATATCGCAAGCTGGTCGCCACGGGATCGATGGGCGCGGGCTGGGTCGGCGAGACCGCGGCGCGGCCCGAGACCGCGACGCGCAGCTTCGCCGAGATCGTGCCGCCGTCGGGCGAGCTCTACGCCAATCCGGCGGCGAGCCAGGCGATGCTCGACGATGCGATGTTCAACGTCGAGGACTGGCTGGCCGAGCAGTTGGGGCGCGAGTTTGCCGTCGCGGAAGGGAGCGCGTTCGTGAACGGCAACGGGACGAACCGTCCGAAGGGCTTCCTGACCTATGCGACGACGAACGAGATCGACAGTGTGCGCGCCTTCGGGACGTTGCAGCATCTCGCGACGGGGATGGCGGGTGCCTTTCCGGCGTCGAACCCGCAGGACAGACTGGTCGAGCTCGTCCATTCGCTGAAGGCGCCGTACCGGCAAGGGGCGTGCTGGGTGATGAACAGCGATACGCTCGCCCGCATCCGCAAGTTCAAGACGACCGACGGCGCCTTCATCTGGCAGCCGGGGATGGTCGAGGGGCAGGCCGCGACCTTGCTCGGCTATCCGGTGGTCGAGGCCGAGGACATGCCCGACGTCGCGGCGAACAGCCTGTCGATCGCGTTCGGCAATTTCCGCGCGGGCTACCTCGTCGCCGACCGCGGCGAGACGCGCATCCTTCGCGATCCGTTCAGCAACAAGCCCTTCGTGCATTTCTATGCAACCAAGAGGGTCGGCGGTGCGATCATCGATTCGCAGGCGATCAAGCTGATGAAGTTCGCCGCCAGCTGATCTGGCGCGCGATGGGCGCCCGGCGCCGGCTTCTTCCCTTTCGGAAGCCGCGCCGGGCGCCAATTTCCCTGCTATCGATACTGGAAAGGATGGCCCTGCCATGCCGACCCCCTTTTTCGCCGACCTGGTGCGCGAGCTGTGCCAGGAAGGCGGGACCGGACCGCTGATGCCCACGGGCGCGGTGCCGGGCCATCGCCGCTTTGCGGGCGCCGTTCCGGCGAACACATTATTTCATTGCGCCGTCGCCGGAATCGCGCATCCCGAACAGTGGGAAGCCGGCGAGGGGCGGATCGACGCGCTGGGCCGGCTGGTCCGCGACAGCGTCGCCGCGTCGTCGAGCGGCGGCGCGACGGTCGACTTCCTTCCCGGCCTCAAGACGATCGCGCTGACCGTCGGGGCGAGCTGGTTCGCCGCAAGCGATACCGGCGAAGCGGCGCAGGACGATGCGATCGGGGCGCTGGAAACCGGTCTTGCCGCGAAGCAGCCGCTTTCGACGACGCATGGCGCCGTAGCGAATGCTCTCACGAGCGACCTGGTGACCGTCCGCCGCGACGACGGCTGGGTGAATGTGCCGCTGGCGACCATTCCGTTCCGCGGCGCCGACGGACGCCATTTGCTGGGCGGTCCGCTCGGCGCGGGGGACGGCAGCGCGGCGGCGCCCGCGGTCAGCTTTGCCGCCGACCCCGATTGCGGACTGTTCCGTCCGGGCGCGAACATGATCGCGATCGCGACGGGCGGGACCGAGCGGTTGCGCCTGTCGGCGTCGGGAAATCTCGGTATCGGGACGAGCGCGCCGGCGGCCGCGCTGCACGTCGTGCAGCCGAATGCAACGCTCGTGACGGTCGAGGCGACCAACGCGGGCGCGACCGACACGCAGCTGCGCATCGTGACCCCCGACCGCGATTGGCGGATCGGGCAGAATGTCGGCGGCGTCGGGGTCGGATCGCTGATCTTTTACGATGTGACGGCGGGGGCACCGCGCCTGATCGCCGAACCCGGCGGCGCGTTTCGGCCGGGTATCGACGGGGGCCAGACGCTGGGCACTGCCGCAGCGCGCTGGTCGCTTCTGTTCGCCGCGACGGGGGTGATCAACACGTCCGATGCGCGCGACAAAAGGTGGCGCGGCGGCGCGAGCGACGCCGAAATGCGCGCCGCGGCGCGCATCGTCGCCGAACTGGGCTTTTACCAGTGGAACGACGCGATCGCCGAAAAGGGCGCCGATGGCGCTCGCTATCATTTCGGCGTCCGGGCGCAGGCGGTGTGGGCGATCATGGCCGACGAAGGGCTGATCGCGCCGCTCGACGCCGACGGGCAGCCCGGAGCCGTGCGCTATGCCTTTTTGTGCTGCGACGCGTGGGACGCTGCGGTCGCAACCGATCCCGATGGTTCGGAGCGGTGTGTGCGTGCCGCCGGATATCGTTTCGGCCTGCGCCCCGACCAGCTGACCTTGTTCCTGATCGCCGCGCAGGAGCGCCGAATCGCGGCGCTGGAGGCCGCGGCATGACCGGCGGATCGGCGCTGGGTTCGCGCGCGATCGGCGACGTCGCGCGCCGCGACCTCGCCAGCGAATGGAGCGGCCCGGCGCCCGCGGCGCCGCAAGTCGGTGTGCCGCTGGTCCGCGAGGCTGGTCGCCGCGTGATCATCCGCAAACCCTGAACGAAAGGACCGGCATGACGATGATGGTGAAAGATCCGGACAGCCGGATCGATTTCGAATTCGACTGGGCCGTCGCCTATCCCGACGGGCAGGCGGTGATCGCGAGCGCGTGGGCGGTCGGGCCGGACGAGGCGGGCGGCGTCGCGGTTGCGGGCGCCGCGCACGACCTGATGCGCGCGACTGCGACGCTGGCGGGCGGGGTCGCGGGGCGTGTCTATCGCGTCACCAACCGCGTGACCTTGAGCGACGGGCAGATCGACGAGCGGTCGATGACGGTGCGGGTGGAGGAGCGATGATGGCGGAAAGTCTGGTGCCGGGCGGGGCCCCGATCAGCCTGAACGAGGCGCGTAGCTGGCTGCGGCTGGGGGCGACGATCGACGATGCGGTGGTGGCGGGGCTCGTTCGCGCCGCGACCAGCGTCTGCGAAGCCTTTATCGGCCAGTGGCTGATCGTCCGGGCGGGCGAGGAAACCCTGCCGGTGGCGCCGGGCGGCGTGATCCAGCCAGGCGTGCGGCCGGTCGTGGGGATCGACGCGGTCGACCTGCTGTTGCCCGATGGCAGCGAGAGGGCGCTGGCCGCGGGCGACTATCGGACGGCAACTGGCCGCGACGGCACGGCGCGGGTGACGATCGACGATCCGCGCGGTGCGGTGCGGGCGCGCGTCGCGTATCGTGCGGGAATCGCCGACGGCGCAAACCATATTCCCGAGGCAATCCGCCAGGGAATCCTTCGCATGACGCAGCATTTGCACGATGCGCGCGACGGTGCGGGCGCGGCGCCGCCGGCAGCGATCGCGGCGCTGTGGCAGCCGTGGCGGCGCTTGACGCTGGGGGGCGGGCAATGACGAGCGCCGAAGGCGCGCTGCGGGCGCGGGCGCTGGACCTGCTGGCGAAGGACGCGGCGCTGGCGGGGCTGGTCCACGGCATTTTCGACGGCACCCCGCCGCGCGCCACCGCGCCCTATGTCATGGTGGGTACGGCGGAGGGCAGCGACTGGGGGACCAAGGACCGCGCCGGGCGCGAGGTCCGCCTGACGCTGATGCTGGTCGGTGTCGACGGTGCGGACGGCGATGTCGCGGCGGCACGGATCGATGCCGTGGCGCAGGCGATGCGCGGTCCGGCCGGCGCCTGGACGGTGGTCGGGGCGCGGACGATCCGGACGCGCTTCACCTTCGCCCGCGACGGCGGCTGGCGGCATGAGATGGTCGTGCGGTGCCGGTGTCTCGCGGCGTGAAAACCCTCCCCCGAAGGGAAGGGCTAGTTGGAGCGATCAGTCGCCCGGCAGCGTGTTGGTCGATTTATAATCTTTGAACTTGTCGGTGAAATTGGCGTGGTAATCGTCGATCTGCATCTCGGCGTCCTCGCCCGCGACCTTTTCGGAATCGCCGCCCGAGCGCCCCAGCGCGATCACCGCCTTGCGGAAGGCTTCGCGTTCGGTCGAACAATTCGCCTTCACCGTCATCTCATATTCGGCCTCTTCCATCTTGGCTTCGAGCGCCTTCTTCATGTCGGTGCGCAGGCACTTGGTGAAGGCGGCGCGCGTCGTGTCGACCGTCGCCGAGGGCGACTGCGCCATGAGCGCCAAAACTATTGTCGTGATCAGCATCCTGCGACTCCCCGTTAGCGGATGATTTTTTACCCGAGGAGATTAGACGATGGCGATTGAAAATGGGAGCGATTTTCTGCTGAAGATCGGCGATGGCGACGTGCCGCCCACGTATCGGACTGTCGCGGGCCTGCGCACCACGCAGATGTCGGTGAACGGCGACGCGGTGAACGTCACGACCAAGGATTCGGGCGGTTGGCGCGAGCTGTTGTCGGGGGCCGGCGTGCGGTCGGTTTCGGTGAGCGCGGCGGGTATCTTTACCGGGTCGGACGCCGAGGTGCGACTGCGCGGCGCGGCGTTGTCGGGGGTTCTCGACGACTATGAGCTGAGCTTTGAAAGTGGCGAGCGGATGCGCGGGCGTTTCCTCGTCACGCGGCTCGATTATGCCGGCGATTATAATGGCGAGCGCAACTACACGCTGAACCTGGAGTCGAGCGGCGCGGTGGTGAGCTTGTGAGCGGCGCGAACGCGCTGCGCGGCGAGGCCGAGCTGCGCGTCGACGGGCGCGTGCTGGTGCTGCGCCCGAGCTTTGCGGCGCTAGTGGCGGCGGAGGCCGAGCTGGGGCCGCTGTTCGCGCTGGTCGAGCGCGCTGCCGAGGGGCGGCTGGCGCTGGGCGAACTCGCCTGCCTGTTCTGGCACTGTATACAGGAGCGGCCCGAGACGCTGACGCGCGAGGCGGTCGGCGAGGCGGTCGTCGCAGAGGGTTTGGCGGCGGTAACCCCGGCGCTGCGCGTGCTGCTGGGGCAGATATTGCAGGGACGATGAGATGGCGGACGAGCGGCTGGGCCGGGCGGCGGTTGCGCTGGCCGGCGTGATGGCGCGCGTCGCCGGATGGCGGCCCGACGAATTCTGGGTGGCGACCCCCGCCGACGTGCGCGCGGCGCTGGCCGGATGGGTCGAGGCCGACGCGGACGCGCCGGTCGATGGCGCGGCGCTCGCGGCAATGATGGAGAGGTTTCCCGATGGGTGACGAGATCGACGAGATGGTCGTGGCGGTGCGCGCCGACACCGGCGCGTTCCGGCGCGACATAGCGGCGCTGCGCGCCGAGCTGGGCGGACCGCTCGTCGCGGGCGCCGAGGATGCGGGGCGTGCGATCGAGCGCGCACTGTCGCGCGCGATCGTCAGCGGCAAGATGGGGTTCGAGGACCTGAAACGGCTGGCGCTGTCGGTGATGAACGACATCGCGCGCGCGGCGATTTCGGGCGGCATCAACGCCGCGATGGGCGGCGGTGGCGGATCGGGGGGCGGCGCCGGCGGGTTGCTGTCGCTCGGCACGTCGATCGCGATGGCGCTGTTCGGGGCGCCGGGGCGCGCGACGGGCGGGCCGGTGAGCGCCGGGCGCGCCTATCGCGTCGGCGAGCGCGGCCCCGAATTGTTCGTGCCGACGGCGAGCGGCCGGATCGAGGCGGCGGGCGGGGTCACGCGCAACATCGCGATCACCGTGAATGTCCGCGGCGACGCGGGGAGCGAGCCGCAAAGGCTGGCGCAAACCGGGCGGCAACTGGCGCGCGCGGTGCGGCGCGCTGTCGCGGCGGGAGAAGATTGATGGGTTGGGCGCTCGTGGCGGCCGCCGAGCCGCATCATCGGAAAGGCTGGCTCAAGCGGTTCGACCCGCGCTTCTGGACGGTCGATTTTGCGCGGCCGATGATGGCGAGCGTGACGAGCGATGCGCCGGGCGCGCTGCGCGTCGAGGCGGTGTTTTACCGCAAGCAGGACCTTGCGGGGCTGATCTGGGAGGCAGAGGATCGCTGGGACCATCCGTTGCTCGCCTATGAGACGAAACGCGATTTCCGGCATACCCAGCTCAAATTTCGGTGGCGCTCGGGCGGGATCAAGCCGCTCGATGCGCTGCACGGGCCGACGCTGACGATCGAGGGGCGCGATGCGGCGGGAAACCCGCGTGCCTGGTATATACGGCTGTGGAATTATGCGGTGGGGACGGGCGAGGATGCGGTCGTCACCCTCGATTTCGATTCGCTGAACGGCGGTTTCCTGTTGCCCGGCGAGGCCGACCCGGTGTGGGCGGGCGACATCGACCGGATGTTCATTTCGCTGGTGCCGCCAGACTATGACGGCGGCGACGCCGTGCTGGCGGCGCCGGGGGCGGGCTGGGCCGAGATGAGCGCGATCGCCGTGTCGGGATCGGGATCGGTGCTGGCGATCGGCGATGTGGTGATGCCCGAACATGGCCTCGGGATCGCGAGCGGCTATGACGACAGCTATCACCTGACCCCGGCGCGGCTGGTGCGGCAGGTGGTGCAGCTCGGCTATCGCGGCGACATCGTCCATTATGTCGGAATGAGCCATTATATGCGGCTCGAGGCCGTGGGAGACAGTTTTCACACGAGCGTTGCGGGCGGGGCGCTCAACGCGCCGTGCGCGGCGTGGCATGCGGCGTTCGCGGCGGCGTGCCGCGATGCCGGGCTGGGCGTGATCTGGTCACTCTCCTACGAGCTGTTCGACGCCTATTGCCCGGCCGACTGGAAGCAGCGCGATGCGGAGGGCGCGCCCGCGCTGACGGGGTGGGAGCCGCCGTCGACCTTGCTTTCCCCGGCGAATGCGGCGGCGATGGGATATTTGCAGCTGGTTGCGCGGGCGTTCGTAGGGATTGCGGTGGCGGCGGGCTTGCCGCTGAAATTCCAGGTCGGCGAGCCATGGTGGTGGATCGCCGCGGGCGGGCGGATCTGTGCCTATGATGCGGCGACGACGGCGGCGCTGGGGTCGGCGAGCGTGGCGATTGCCGACGTGCGCGGGGCACTGGGCGCGGCGCAGCTGGCGATGCTCGATGCGCTGGGCGTGTTGCTGGCGGGATCGACCGCGGCTTTGGTTGCGGCGGCGCGCGACGAGGCTGGGGCGGCGGGGCTGGTCAGTCATTTGCTCGTTTACCTGCCGACCGTTCTCGACCCCGCGGCGCCCGCGGTGCGGCGCGCCAATGTACCGCTCGGGTGGGCGGCGCCGGCGTTCGATGTGCTGCAGCTCGAAGATTATGACTGGGCGACCGGCGGGCGCGGGGCGGAGACTGCGGGTGCACGCGCGGCGATGGTGCTGCGGCTCGGTTATCCAATTGAAGATCAGCATTATTTTTCGGGTTTCGTGCCGCGCGCGGAAGATCGCGCGCAATGGGCGGCGATCGCTGATGCGGCCGATCGCGCGCGGCGTGCCGGCCTGGCGCGCGCCTTTGTCTGGGCGCTGCCGCAGGTGGCGCGCGACGGGTTCGTGACATTTGACGGGGAGGGTGCGGTGCAGGCTTTCGATGCGGTGGATTTCCCGCTGGCGATCGGGCGCGAAGCGATGGTCGCGACCGAATTTTCGACGCAGATCGTGAGTTCGCCGTCGGGGCATGAGCAGCGCGCGAGCGAATGGGCGGAGGCGCGGATGCGCTATGACGCGGGGCCGGGCATCCGGTCGGAGGACGATGTGCGGTTGCTTGCCGATTTTTTTCGCGCACGGCGGGGTGCGGCGCGGGCGTTCCGCTTTCGCGATCCGTTCGATGGCAGCTCGGCGGCCGATGGCGGACTGCCGGCGGCGGGTGACCAGATGCTGGGGATCGGCGATGGCGTGCGTCGGCAATTTGCCTTGGTGAAGCGTTATGGTGCCGGTGATGCCGAGCAGGTGCGCAGGGTCGCCTTGCCGGTCGAGGGCAGCGTGCGCGTGTCGGTCGACGGGCTGGAGATCGCGGCGTTTCTGGTGACCGATGAAGGCGAGGTGTTGCTCGATGCGGCGCCGGCCCCGGGTGTCGCGGTGCGCGCGGGCTTTCTGTTCGATGTGCCGGTACGATTTGCCGACGACCGGCTGGAGGTGAGCCGTGCGACCTTTCTTGCGGGTGAGTTGGCGAGCGTGCCGCTGATCGAAGTGCGGGCGCCATGGTGATGCTCGAAGCGCCGGGATGGCTGCGCGAAGAAGTCGTCACCCTCGCGTGGTGCTGGCGGCTGGCGCGGCGCGACGGGGTCGTGATCGGGCTGACCTCGCATGACCGCGATATCGCCATGGGCGGGATCGTCTATCGCGCCGCGCCGGGGATGAAGCCGTCGGCGATCGAGACGAGTGACAGCCTCGACGCGGCGACGATGGATCTGGAAGGCGCGATTGCCAGCGATGCGATCGCGGCGCGCGATCTCGACGCCGGGCGCTGGGACGGAGCGGAGCTGGAGCTGTTCGTGACCGACTGGAGTGCGCCCGGCGTCGCACCGGTGACGGTCGCGCGGGGATCGCTGGGCGCCATTGAGCGGCGCGGATCGGCCTTTGCGGCGGAATTGCAGGGGGTGACGCGGCTGCTCGACCGGCCGGTGTGCCCCGCGACGTCGCCGTCGTGCCGGGCGGAGCTGGGCGACCGCGCGTGCCGCGTCGACCTCGCGCCCTTGACGCATTTTCGGCGTGTGATCGCGGTCGACGGCCGCGCGGTGACGCTCAACGCCGTCGCAGGCGCCATGGGATTTGGCGAGCTGATGTGGATCGAGGGGGCCAATTGCGGGCTGGCGAGCCCGGTGATCGCCGCCGACGGGGCGATCCTGCACCTGGCAGAGGCACCGGCCTTTGTTCCGGCGGCTCCGGTCCGTGTGCGGTTGATCGAGGGATGCGACCGGCAGCTCGCGACCTGCCGCGACCGCTTTGCCAACGCGGTGAATTTCCGCGGCGAAGCGCATCTGCCGGGCAACGACCTGCTGACGCGTTACCCCGGTGGATGATGCGGGCGCGCGCGCCTTTGCAGCGGCACGGGCGATGGTGGGGGCGGCGTTCCGGCCGCAGGGGTGCGACCCGGCGACGGGGCTCGACTGCGTGGGGCTGGTGTGGGCGGCCTATGCCGCGGCGGGGCGGCGGCTGGTGCGGCCGGTGGGCTATCCGCTGCGCGGTTGGGCACGGGCGCGCATCGAAGCGGCGCTGGTCGAAGCGGGGTTTTGCGCCGTGGTCGATGCAGCCCGCGTCGGCGATGTCGTGCTGATCGTGCATCCGGCGCGGCAATATCATCTCGGCCTGTTGGGGTCGGAGACCTTGATTCACGCCCATGCCGGACTGCGCCGCGTGGTGGAGGCACCGCTCGATGCGCTGGCGCGCGCTGCGGTGCGATGGCGCCTTTCAAACGGGGAATAGCAATGGCGACTTTGGTGCTGACGGTGGTCGGCGGGATTGTCGGTGGGCCGGTGGGAGCCGCGATCGGCGCGGCAATCGGCCAGCAGGTCGATGCGGCGATTTTCAAACCCAAGGGGCGCGAAGGGCCGCGGCTCGTCGACCTGAAAGTGCAGGCGTCGACCTATGGCCAGCAAATCCCGCAGCTGTTCGGGACGATGCGCGTCGCGGGGAGCGTGATCTGGGCGACCGACCTGATCGAGCGGCGGAGCAAGAGGGGCGGTGGCAAGGGGCGGCCGTCAACGACCGAATATAGCTATTCGGTATCGCTCGCGGTGGCGCTGTCGTCGCGGCCGATCGGCGCGATCCGGCGGATCTGGGCCGATGGCAATCTGCTGCGTGGATCGAGCGGGACATTCCAGGAGCGCTGCACCTTTCGCTGGCATGACGGAGGCGAGGACCAAGCGGTCGACCCGCTGGTCGCCTCGGCGCTCGGGATCGGTTCGGCGAGCGCCTTTCGCGGGCTCGCCTATGCGGTGTTCGAGGATCTGGAGCTGGGATCATTCGGCAACCGGATTCCATCGCTGACTTTCGAGGTCGAGGCCGATCCCGGGAACATCGATGCCGGATTGGTCGGCAACAGCCTGCTCGGCGAGGCTGGCCTTTGCATCGGTGATTGGCGCTTTTCGGGCTATGCGGCGTCGGGCGACCGCGCGCGCGACGCGCTGGCGCCGCTGTTCGACGTCGACGGTGTCCGATTGGCGAGCGGCTCCGGCCCGTGGCGGCTGGCGCCCGCCGCGATGATGGGTGCCGCGTTGGCGATGGACGATTTTCGTGAAGCGCGCCGCGGCGAAGCGGAGGCCGACCGGGCCGAGCAGCGCCGCGCGCCGTTGTCGGCGCTGCCCGGCTCGGTCCGGTTGCGCCATTACGAACCCGAGCGCGATTACCAGCTTGGACAGCAATCGAGCCGGGTCGCGGGGGGCGGCGTGCGCGAGGAGCGGATCGACCTGCCCGCGGTCCTGCCCGCGGCGTCGGCGCGCGCGCTGGCCCAGCGGCTGGCGAGAGCCGCCGCCGACGGCCGCGAGACGCTGATCCGGCACGCCGACCTGGCGGCGCTCGCTCTGCCGGTCGGCCGGGTGGTGACGCTGGCCGACGGCAGTGCCTGGCGGCTGGTGGGGCGGACGGTTCGGGCGCGCGAAATCCTGCTCGAACTCAAGCGCCATGCGCCGCTGCCCGCCGTCGAGCTTCCGGCGTCGCCCGGGATTCCGGTTCCTGCGCCCGATTGGCCCGATGCCGCGGGCACGGTGCATCTGTTCGACCTGCCAAACACCGGTAGTCCGGCTGCTTCGGCGCCGCATATCCTGGTCGCGGGGGCCGGAAGCAACAATGGCTGGCGCGGCGCCGATTGCTGGGTCGTCGCGGCGCCGGGTACGGAACCGGTCCCCGTCGGTACGCTGCGGCCGGCGGCGGCGCTGGGGCAGCTTGTTGCGCCGCTCGCCGCGGGGACCGAGGGCCTGTTCGATCTTTCGAACACCGTGCTGCTCGAACTGGTCAATCCGGCGATGACGCTCGAATCGGTGGACGATTCGGCCCTGCTCGGGGGCGCGAACCGGGCGATGGTGGGCGGCGAACTGTTGCAATTCGGCACCGCCGATACCGTGGCGCCGGGGGTCTGGCGCCTGTCGCGCTTGCTGCGCGGGCGTGCCGGCACCGCGGCCGACGTGCTGCATATGGCGGGTACGCCCTTCGTCCTGCTCGACGACCCCGCGCTGCTGACGCTGCCCGAAACGGTCGCGGGATGGGCGGAAGCGGGCGCGGCGGTGCTGCAATGGGCGCCGCGCGGCGGGACGGCGCTGGCGGAGGTCATGATACCGGGATGGGGCGGGGCGCTGCGGCCGCTGGCGCCGGTGCACGGGCAAATCCGGCCCGACGACGCAGGCGGGGTGACGGTCGGCTGGATCCGGCGCAGCCGCGTCGACACCGGCTGGCGCGACCATGTCGACCTGCCGATGGGCGAAAGCCGTGAGGTGTGGCGTATCGCCATTTCGCCGCCGGTCGCCGGCATCGGCCCGTGGGAGCGCGCGTCGACGACGCTCGATATCGGCGCAGCCGAACTCGCCGAACTGCCGCCCGGGTGCACCCTCGAGATTCGCCAGGCGGGCGACTTCGCACTGTCGTCCCCATTGTCCTTGCCGCTGACCTGAAAGGATAAGCCATGACCGACATGCCCACTACATCGCGTTTTGCGTTACCGTTACTTGCCGTCGCACAGGCGCAAAAGGAGGTGACGCATAACGAGGCTTTGACGCGGCTCGACGCGCTGATCCATCCCGCGATCGAGGCGGGGCCGCTGGCCGTTCCGCCCTCCGACCCCGTCAACGGGCAATGCTGGATCGTCGGTGCCGCGCCGACCGGTGCTTGGGCGGATCAGGAAAATGCGCTGGCGCTTTGGACCGCCGGCGGATGGCGTTTCGTGCCCCCGCGCGAGGGAATGTCGGTGACCCGGCTGACCGACCGGGTGCAGCTTCATTTCGAAGCGGGTGCATGGATCGCGCCCGGCGTGATCGAGCCACCGGCGGGCGGGTCGACAATCGACTCCGAAGCGCGTAGTGCCATCTCAACGTTGATCCTTCACCTCGCCGCGCAGGGTCTTCTGATTTCAGGCTGAATTTCCGTTCGATCGCGTTGTTAGTGCGACTTTTTGGCAACAGATTGACGATTTGTTCACTTGCACGGAACCAAAGCGGCGAGTAGGACGTCTGCCGAGACGTATATCTCAATTGAAAGGGGAATTACTATGAGGAAGCTTGCCGTCGCTCTGGCGTTGGCCTCCACCACCCTGGCGTCGCCCGTTCTGGCGCGCGACAACTCCTGGTATGTTGGTGTGGGTGCTGGCGCAATGCTCGTCGAGGACCTGGACCTCGATATCGGCACCTTCAACAATGCCGGTACGCTCGATCATCGCGCTGGCTATGATTTCGAAGGCACCGTCGGTTATGACTTCGGCGGTTTCCGCGCGGAAGTCGAAGTCGGCTATCGTGAAGCCGACATCAAGTCGGGCCGTTTCGCAACCCCGGGCATCCCGCAGTCGGTTAGCGGCGCAGGCAACCTGGCAACCGGTTCGTTCGATCTCGCCGGCGACACCAATGCGCTGAGCTTCATGGTCAACGGCATGCTCGACTTCGGCGACGACGACGGCCTTCAGGGCTTTGTCGGCGGTGGTGCCGGTGTTGCCCGCGTTTCGGTTGAGCCGGTCTATGCCGGTAACTTCCTCGACGATTCGGACACGGGCTTTGCCTGGCAGGCGATCGCGGGTATCCGCGCTCCGCTGAGCAGCAACATCGACGTTGGCCTGAAGTATCGTTTCTTCAACGCCGACAACCTCGACCTGGTCGACCAGCGCGGCCGCGACGTTTCGACGCGCTTCCGTTCGCACTCGATCCTCGGCACGCTGACGTTCAACTTCGGTGGCGCTCCGGCGCCGGTGGAACCGGCTCCCCCGCCGCCGCCCCCGCCGCCCCCGCCGCCCCCGCCGCCTCCGCCGCCGCCGCCGGTCGTGCAGTGTGAGCCCGGACCGTACATCGTGTACTTCGACTGGGATAAGTCGGACATCACGCCGGAAGCGGCTTCGACGCTCGACAACGCGATCAGCGCCTACAACCGTGGTTGCACGGGTACGCAGGTCATGCTCGCCGGTCACGCTGACCGTTCGGGTTCGGCCAAGTACAACGTCGGCCTGTCGGAACGCCGCAACACCGCGGTTCGCAGCTATCTCACCGCTCGCGGTATCTCGGATGGCTCGATCAGCGCGCAGGCGTTCGGCGAAACCCGTCCGGCCGTTGCGACCGCCGACGGCGTCCGCAACGACCAGAACCGTCGCGTGGAAATCACTTACGGTCCGAACTCGGGCATGTAAGACCGATTTCCATCCCCGACCGGGACTGGAAGAAAAGAGGGGCGGTACCGGAAGGTGCCGCCCTTTCTTTATGCGCGGCGCGTGCAGGTGCACCGCGACGAGATTGTCGAAATTGCCCTTGTCTTGGCGATATTATGATATACCATTACAGATGAAGCGAGGGTCACCCTTGCTTCGATGACGGGGTGGGCTCCCGATAGTCGCGGACCGCCTCCCCGAACCGGGAGAGAAGCCATGCGCCGACGCCGCAGCATTTTCCGCACCGATCCCAATGCCAGTCCTATGATCAACACGACGCCGCTGATCGACGTGATGCTGGTGATGCTGGTGATGTTCATCATCACCATCCCGCCGCCCACGCACAGCGTCGATGTCACGCTGCCCGCCGGGCCACCGCCGGATGCGAAGGTGCTCGACGCGAATCGGGTGACGATCGACACCGCAGACGTGATCCGCTGGAATGAGGAGGCCGTCGACCTGGCGCAGCTCGGCTTGTTGGTAAAACAAGCCGCGGAGCGTCCCGACCCTGCGGCGATCCTGCTCGAACCCGACGCTCGCGCACGCTATTTGCGAGTCGATGAAGCGATCGGTGCGATCCGGCGCAACGGCGGGTCGAAACTCGCCTTCCCCGGGATCCACAGCTACGCTGGCCTGATCTGATCGCCGGCCCGGTTCTCGCCGCCCGTCAGGCGGCGGGGGCTGTTCCGGGCCGGAGGTAGCGCATCATATAGCTGACATAGTCGGCCTTGCCGAGCGGGACGCCCATATGGCGGAGCACCGCATAGGCCGCGGTGCGGTGGAAGTAGAATTGCGGTTGTGCCCAGTCGCGGACATAGTCGAACGCGCGCATGTCGAAGGCCATGCCGTTGGGCAGCGTGAAGCTGACCCCGCGGTCCCCGTCATCGCCGAGCGCGGCGCGATCGACCGCGTCGAGGAAGGCGAGGGCCGCCCCGATCTGATCCTGCATCCCGGCGAAATCGGTCGCGTCGTCGGGAAAATCGAGGACATCGGCATCGGCGAGGCGCGCGAGCGGCTGCAGCGCCTGGATGCACGTAAAGCGGACCTGTGCGGCGAGCGGGAACATGTCGGGCGCGAGGCGCGCGACCGCGAACTGCAACTCGCCGATGCCATTCTCCTCGCCCCATGTGCGGGCCCGCGAAAGCTCCCCCGACAAGGCGCGCAGGCCGTTCTGATACGCCGGCACGGTAAGGTCGTAGAGCATCGTCATATCCTTCGTTGATCGGGGTGGTCAGGCGGCGGCGAATTTGTCCTGGAACTGGAGTCGCGCGAGGCGGGCATAGAGACCGTCGGCGGCGACGAGTTCGTCGTGCTTGCCTTCCTCGACGATGCGGCCGTCGTCCATCACGACGATGCGGTCGGCGGCGCGCACGGTCGCGAGGCGGTGCGCGATGACGATCGTCGTGCGGTCGTGCATCAGCGTTTCGAGCGCGTCCTGGACGAGCTTTTCGGACTCGGCGTCGAGCGCCGACGTGGCTTCGTCGAGCAGGAGCAGCGGCGCGCGGCGGAGCAGCGCGCGCGCGATCGCGACGCGCTGGCGCTGGCCGCCCGACAGGCGCGCGCCGCCCTCGCCCATGAAGGTGTCGAGGCCTTGCGGCAACTTGCGGAGGAACTCTTCGGCATTGGCGGCGCGCGCGGCTTCCCATAGCTCTTCATCGCCGGCGTCCCAATTGCCGTAGCGAAGGTTGTCGCGGGCCGAGGCGGCGAAGATCACCGTTTCCTGCGGCACCATCGCGATGCGCGCGCGGATGTCGGCGGGGTCGGCTTCGATTAGCGGAACGCCGTCGAGCAGGATCTGTCCACGCTGCGGATCGTAGAAACGCTCGGCGAGCTGGAAGAGCGTCGATTTGCCCGCGCCCGACGGGCCGACGATCGCCACCGTTTCGCGCGGGCGGATCGCGAGGCTGAAATCGTGGAGCGCCGGTGCGTCGGGGCGCGTCGGATAGCGGAATTCGACGTTTGCGAATTCGAGCGTACCGACGGGCGGCTCGGGGAAACGGCGCGGCTTTGCCGGGGGGGCGATGCTCGCTTCGGCATGGAGCAACTCGCTCAGCCGCTCAGCCGCGCCTGCGGCGCGGAGCAGGTCGCCATAGACCTCCGTAAGCGCGCCGAACGCGCCCGCGACAAGCCCGCCGGTGAGGACGAAGGCGGCGATCGTGCCGCCGGTAATCGTCCCCTGCGCGACGCCCTCGGCGCCGTACCAGAGCAGGGTGGTGATCGCGCCGAAGAGCAGGCCGATGACCGTCGCGGTGATGATCGCGCGGAGGCGGATGCGGCGCTTGGCGGTCGCGAAATTGGCTTCGACGGCGCCCGTGAAACGTTCGGCCTCGCGCGTTTCCTGACCGAACGCCTGGACGATCTTCATCGCGCCCATCTGTTCGGCGGTGGTCGCACCGATGTCGGCGACGCGGTCCTGACTCGTCCGCGAGACCTTCTGGAGCCGCCGCCCGAGAAGGACGATCGGCAGGATGATGACGGGGATGCCGAGCAATATGCCCGCCGTCAGCTTGGGCGAGAGGCTGAACAGATAGATGATGCCGCCGATGCCCATCACCGTGTTGCGCAAGGCGACCGATACGGTGGTACCGACGACCTGTTCGATGATCGCGGTATCCGACGTCATGCGCGATGCGATTTCGGACGGACGGTTTTCCTCGAAAAAGCCCGGGGCGAGGCGCAGCAGGTTCTGCTGAACCGCTTGGCGGATGTCGGCGACGGTGCGTTCGCCGAGCCAGCTCACGAAATAGAAACGCAGTGCGGTCGCGACGGCGAGCGCGATGCAAATGGCATAGAAGAGCCGGAAATGCGGTGCGACGTTGCCGCCGCCGGCGATGAAGCCGCTGTCGATCATTTCCTTGAACTGATAGGGGATCGCCAGCGTCGCGAGCGCCGCGATGCCGAGCGCGATCGCAGCGACGATCAGTTGCAGCGGGTAGCGGCTGGCATAATGCCACACCATGCGCAGGCTGCCGAGCTTGCGGCGGGATTCAGCGGAAGCTTTCGCGGCGGAAAGGTCGGTTTGGCTGGCCATCGCACCGCCCCTAGCAGCGGTAGAGACCGCGCTCAACGATCCAGAATGCGGCGCTGCTTCAAGCGCTTTGAAGTCGCGCTGCAAGGAGCGCGGCAAAGATGCCGCGCTCCCCATTTTTCAGCGATTGTCGAGCTGCGCGCGCACGGCGCGAAGCCCCGCCTGCGTGATGCGGTACGGCGCGCCGCCGTGCGAGCCGATGAAGCCGCGGCGCCGCAGCCGGTTGAACAAGGGCAGGCCGGTACTGGCGAGGACAAAGCCGTCGCGGGTGAAGCACAGGGCCTCGACGATATGGCCGTCTTCGCCGCGGCGATGGCGGATCATGCCGCCCTGCGCCAGCACATGGAGCACACGCTGCTCCGCTTTCGAGATATTCATGGGATATGTCCGGATTTTGCATGCAACAACAGCGCGCCGACCGGGGTCGGCACGCAACGCACATCCCGTTTTCGCCGGGATGTTAGCGGTTGCCCGCAATCTCAGACATAATCACTCCATCGGCGCAGCAGGCGCCTGCGGCAGGAAGATTATTCGCAATCGGTACGCCTCGCAATGATTTTGATGCATTGCACAATGAGACGGAGCCCCTAGACTGCTAACCAATGCGCAGGCGCCGAAGAGTGCCGCCGGGGTCACGCAAGGAAGAATCGAATATGCTGTATCACGCCTTTGACATGCAGAAGAACTGGCTCGCGGGGGCGAGCGCGCTCGCTACAGCGGGCGCGCAGGTGATGCAGCATCCGGCGAATCCGCTCGGCTATTTCAGCGGCAGCCCGATGTTCGCCTCGGCGCTCGAGGTGTTCGCGCATGCTTCGGCACCGCGCGGCAAGCCGGGGTTCGAGCTGTACGAAACCGAGGTCGCGGGCGAGACGGTGCGAGTGACCGAGGTAGTCGAAGCGCGCAAGCCTTTCGGTCAGCTCAAGCATTTCAAGCATAAGGGGTCGAAAGATGCGCCCAAACTGCTGATCGTCGCGCCGATGTCGGGCCATTATGCGACCTTGCTGCGCGGCACGGTCGAGCGGATGCTGCCCGGTCACGACGTGTGGATCACCGACTGGCGCGACGCGCGCAACGTGCCGCTGGAGGCGGGCAAGTTCGACCTCGACGATTATGTCGATTACCTGATCGCGTGGCTCGAACATATCGGCCCCGGCGCGCATATGCTCGCGGTGTGCCAGCCGTCGGTGCCGAGCCTCGCCGCCGCAGCGATCATGGCGGCGAACAAGCACAAGTGCCGGCCGAAGACGCTGACGATGATGGGCGGGCCGATCGATACGCGCAAGGCGCCGACCGCGGTGAACGAGCATGCGACGACGCGGCCCTATGCCTGGTTCCAGGAAAATGTCATCGCGACCGTTCCGGCCTGGTATCCGGGCGCCGGGCGCCGGGTCTATCCGGGTTTCCTCCAGCTTGCGGGCTTCATGTCGATGAACCTCGGCAATCACATGATGAGCCATTGGGAGATGTTCAAACATCTGGTCGATGGCGACGGCGAAAGCGCCGACAAGACCAAGGAATTCTACGACGAGTATCGCGCTGTGTGCGACATGACCGCTGAATTTTACCTCCAGACGGTCGATGCGGTGTTCCAGCGCCATCTGTTGCCGAAGGGCGAGATGACGCATCGCGGCCAGCCGGTCGATGTCGGCCTGATCGAGGATATCGCGATCCTCGCGATCGAGGGCGAGCGCGACGATATTTCGGGAATCGGCCAGACCAAGGCGGCGCTGACGATCGCCAAGGCACTGCCGGCCGAAAAGAAGAAATATCTGATGGCCAAGGGCGTCGGCCATTACGGCATTTTCAACGGCCGCAAGTGGCGCGAGGAGATTGCGCCGGTCGTGGAGAAATGGATTCGCGCGCACGGCGGGTGAGGTCGAAGTCGGCCAGCCATCCCTGAAAACAATATGTGCGCGCGGCAGGACAATGGCGGGCTGGCGACGGCGGTGAGCGGCAGCCATAACATTCCTGCCCGCTTTCGGGCACCGGAGTGTTGCCATGCCCGCACAGACGATCAATCGCCAATGGCTGCTGGCACGCCGTCCCGCGGGGCAGGTGCTTGTCGATGATTTCCGGCGATATGACGCGCCGTTGCCTCGTCCCGATCTGGCCGCGGGGGAAATTCTCGTCCGCAACCTCATGTTCGGTTTCGATCCTGCCCAGCGCGGCTGGATGGATGACGTGGCGAGCTATATGCCGCCGATCGCGATCGACGAGCCGGTGCGCGGCAGCGCCGCTGCGCGCGTGGTCGCCTCGGCCAACCCCGCTTACCCCGAGGGGACCATGGTACGGGGTCTGTTCGGCTGGCAGGATTATGCGGTCGCCGCGCGGGCCGGCGAAGCCGATCCGGTACGAATAGCCCCCGGCGTCGCGCCCGAAGAGGCGTTGGGCGTGCTGGGCGCGGCCAGCCTCACCGCCTATGTCGGGATGCTGGAAGTCGGGCGGCTTGGCGCGGGTGATTGCGTGCTGGTTTCAGGCGCAGCCGGCGCTGTCGGATCGATCGCGGTGCAGGTCGCGCGCCTCCATGGTGCGCGCGTCATCGGGATCGCCGGCGGGCCCGAAAAATGCCGTTGGCTGATCGAGGATTATGGCGCCGATGCGGCCATCGACTATCGCAACGAGGATATACGCGCGCGGCTGAAGACGCTCGCGCCGGAAGGGATCGACCTGTTTTTCGACAATGTCGGCGGCGCCACGCTCGAAGCGGGAATCGCGCATATCGGGCGTTTCGGCCGGATCGTGCTGTGCGGCGCCATCGCGGGTTACAATGACGAGCGCCCTGCGCCCGGTCCGCGCAACCTGATGCGCCTGGTCTCGCAGCGTGCAGAGATGCGCGGCTTCATCCTGCTCGATCATCTGGATCGGGTGCCCACCGCGATGGACCAGCTCGGGCAATGGGTTCGCGGTGGTCAGATACGCTATCGCACCGACATCCAGCATGGCTTCGAGGCTGTCCCGCAGACCTTCCTGCGCCTGTTCAGCGGCGCCAGCCAAGGCAAGCAGCTGCTGCGGATCGACGGGGCGGAATAGCCGGGAGCCGTCGGTCGTCGCTTGGTCAATGCCAGGGCGACGTCCGCACGCTCCAATAGACTATATAGAGCAGCCCCGCCCACAGCAGCAGGACGAACGCCATTCCGGTGCGGCTCGACGGGCGTTCGCTTGCCGCCTCGGCGGCGGCGTGAAGCTCGGCCCAGAGCGGGGCGGGGATAAGGCGGCGGACCGCGAGCAGGCCCAAGGGCACGACGATCAGGTCGTCGAGCCAGCCGAGCACCGGAATGAAGTCGGGGATCAGGTCGATCGGCGACAGCGCATAGGCGGCGACCGCGATCGCCAGCACGCGCGCGAGCCAGGGCACGCGCGGGTCGCGCGCGGCGAGCCAGGCGGCGTGCGCCTCGACCGCGAGGCGGTGGCCAAGATCGCCGATACGTTCGGAAAGGGATTTGCCGGTCATCATTTGATCATTACTGTCCCCGCATGGCTATCCAACTGAAAAGCGCTCGCGTCGAACGCTGGCCGGTCGCGGGCGCGTTCGTCATCAGCCGCGGCGCGAGGACGCATATCGATGTCGTCGTCGCCGAAATCGAAGGAGAAGGCGCCGTTGGGCGCGGCGAGGGCACCCCCATTTATTATCATGGTGAGGACGCGGTGGGGTGCCGCGACCAGATCTTGCTCGCCGCGCCGCATATCGCCGACATGGGCGCGGCGGACGCACGCGCTGCGGTACAGGAGTTGATGGCGGCGGGGGCGGCGCGCAACGCGCTCGATTGTGCGCTGTGGGATCTTGAAGCCAAGCAGCGCGGCCTTCGGCTCTGGCAGCTCGCCGGGTGCGATGGGGCGCCGACGTCGCGGGTCACCGCCTTCACCATCTCGCTCGGATCGCCCGGCGCGATGGCCGAACAGGCGGCGACAGCCGCGGCCGACGGCTATCGCCTGCTCAAGCTGAAGCTGACCGGCGAAAATGATCGCCTGCGCGTCTCTGCCGTGCGCAGAGGCGCGCCCGAAGCGCGACTGATCGTCGATGCAAATGAAAGCTGGGGCGCGATCGACATATTGAGCGAGGCCGAAGCCCTCGCCGACATGGGGGTCGAGATGATCGAGCAGCCGGTGCCGGTGGGCGCTGACGCGTTGCTCGATCCCATTTATGCACCGATCCCTTTCCTCGCCGACGAAAGTTGTCAGACCGCCGCCGACATCGCGCGGATCGGCCCCTTTTACGACGGGGTGAACATCAAGCTCGACAAGGCGGGCGGCCTGACCGAGGCGCTAAAGATCGCCGATGCGGCCGATGCGGCAGGGCTGTCGATCATGGCCGGGTGCATGCTGTGCACCAGCCTTGCGATCGCGCCAGCTTTTGTTCTGGCGCAGCGCGCGCGCTGGGTCGACCTCGACGGCCCCGCCTTGCTCGAACGCGACCGCGAGGGCGGGTTCGAGTTTCGCGAGGGGCGAATCGGAATCTAGGGCCAGGACCCTAGAGCGCCACTTCGGCGTGCTGGCCGAGTTCGCCTTCCTTCATCGTCATCCCCGTCGCGAGCTTGAACAGGCCCTTGATGCTCGGGTCGGCGGTCCAGATTTCGGCATTGTCGAGATCGAAGCGGAGCAGGACGAGTTTCGGGTCGTCCTTGCCGCCTTCGTACCAGGCCGCGATGCTGTTGTTCCATAATTTGTCGAGTATCGCGCGGTCGCTCTCGCGGACCAGCGTACCCGCAATGCAGGCGAAGAGGTCGTGGCCCTTCGATGCGAATTGCGCCATCGCAGGACCGCCGCCTGAAAGCCGGTTATCGGTTGCGGTGAAGAACCAGAAGGCGCTGTCGGCATCCTTGTCGAGCTGCGCGTTCATCGGGATATGATGTTCGCGCTCGCCGGTCGCGCCGACCATGACATAGGGGCTGTCGGCGAGTGCTTTCCAGAATTGCTTTTTGATATCGTCGGCCATGGGAACGGCTCCTTTCGTCCCCTCGATGACCGATCAACGCCGCAATCGGCTGGCCGTTGCCCCGTTCAACGCAGGCGCGGCTCGGCATAGCTGACGACTTCATATTCGATGCCGTCGGGGTCGAGGAAATAGAAGCGGCGGCCCGGCTCGTAATCGCCATGTTCGAACGGGACGAGGCCCACCGCCTTGACGCGCATCTCGATCGTGTCGAGATCGTCGACCTGCACGCCGACATGGTTGAGCGGGATACCCTTTTCATATTGGAGGCCGGCATGCTGCCCGTCGGGGCCGGTGTAGAGCGCGATATAGGCGGAGTCGCTGCCGAGATGGATCGTTCGGCCGCCGTCACGCGCGGGGCCGCGCCAGCGTTCGTGCCAGCCGAAGACGGCGGAGAGAATTCCCGCCGTGCGGTCGGGATCGCTGACCGTCAGATTTACATGCTCGATGAAGGGGTGCGTCACCTTGTCTTCTCCTGATTCGCGTTGACGCGCGGCTTATGAAAGCTCAAGTGAGGTTTAGATCAAGAGAAAAGAAAGGAGCCCCCGCGATGCACCGGACCGACCTGATCGCCATCGGCGAACTCGCGGCGCGCACCGGCGTCGCGGTGTCGGCGATCCGCTTTTACGAAGCGAAGGGACTGGTCGAGGCGTTGCGCACTGGGGGCGGGCAGCGGCGCTTCCTGCGTGCCGATATCCGCCGCGTCTCTTTCATCCTGATCGCGCAGCAACTGGGATTGAGCCTTGAGGAGATCGCCGCCGAACTGACGCGGCTTCCCGCGGGACGGACGCCCAACGGAACCGACTGGACGCGGATCAGCACGGGGCTGCGCGCGCGGATCGACGCGCAAATCGCGGCGCTGCAGCGGACACGCGAACTGCTCGGCGATTGCATCGGGTGCGGCTGCCTGTCCTTGAAGAAATGCGGACTCTATAACCGCGACGACAAGGCGGCGCAGCGCGGTTCCGGACCGCGCTACCTCCTCGGCGACCGGGCGAAAGAGATTGCCGAGCTGGGCTAGCAGCGATCAGACTGCGGCGAGACGCTCGATTTCGGGCGCGCCGGCGAGGCAGGGGCCGAGTTTCGCGCCGAGGGTGCGGAAATGATCCGACGCGCGGTGCGCCTCGACTGCCGCATCGTCGTCATAGCATTCGAGCACCTTGTAGACGCCGGCCTCGGCGGTACGGAACAGGCGGTAATAGCTGTTGCCCGGCTCGTTCGCGGCGACCGCGGGTGCGAGTTCGGCGAACACGCCTTCGAATTCCACTTCCTTGCCGGGCTGCACGCGCAGCGTGGCGATCACACCGATGGCACTCATGTCATTCTCCCAATTTGATCAGGCCCTGAGGTCGGGGTCGACGTCCCAGCCATCCTCGACCTGGATGCCGAAGCTGTTCAAAATCATCGAAACTTGCGTGTACTGGCCGACGGTCATGACGAGGTCCATGCGGCCCTTGTCGCCGAGCGGCGCGAGCGCCATCCAGGTGGCGTCGCTGACGAAATGGCTGGACGAGAGTTCATCGGTGGCGCGGAGCATCGCGCGATCGAGGTCGCTCCAGCCTTCGGCGTCGGGACCGGCCTTGATGCGCGCGATCTCGTCTTCGGAAAGGCCGCAGTCGAGCCCGATGCGCTTGTGCTGGGTCCATTCGTAACCCGATCGGCAGTTGTAGCCGGTGCGCAGGATGACAAGCTCGCGGTCGCGGGGCGAAAGCGCATTGCGCTTCGAGAGGATATAATTGCCCCAGCCGAGGAAGGCGGTGAGCGCCTTTGGCGCATGGGCAAGGGTGCGGAAGATGTTGAGGATCTTGCCGCCCCCGACCTTGCCCCCATCGGAGGCAAGGAAGGGTTCGAGCGCGGCGCGCTGGTCGGCATCGAGCCGGTCCAGGTCGACCGGCTCGATACGCGGGGCGTTCAGGCGCAAATCAGAAGACCTCGAACAGGCCCGCTGCGCCCTGACCGCCACCGATGCACATGGTGACGACGGCGTATTTGACGCCGCGGCGCTTGCCTTCGATCAGCGCGTGGCCGACGCAGCGCGCGCCGGTCATGCCGAAGGGGTGGCCGATCGAGATCGAGCCGCCGTTGACATTGAGCAGCTCGTTCGGAATGCCGAGCTTGTCGCGGCAATAGAGCACCTGCACGGCGAAGGCTTCGTTGAGTTCCCACAGGCCGATATCGTCCATCTTGAGCTCGAAGCGTTCGAGCAGCTTGGGGATCGCGAAGACGGGGCCGATACCCATTTCATCGGGTTCGGTGCCCGCGACTGCCATGCCGACATAGCGGCCGAGCGGCTGGAGACCGCGCTTTTCGGCGACCTTGGCTTCCATCACGACGCACGCCGACGAACCGTCGGCGAGCTGGCTCGCGTTGCCCGCGGTGATCGTGTGGCCTTCGCCCATCACCGGCTTCAGGCTGGCGAGCCCTTCGAGCGTCGTGTCGGGACGGTTGCACTCGTCCTTGTCGGCGACGACCTCCTTGAAGCTGACTTCCTTCGTTTCCTTGTCGACGACCGCCATGGTCGCCTTGCAGGCGACGATCTCGTCGTCATACTTGCCCGACGCCTGCGCGGCGGCGGTGCGCTGCTGCGACTGGAGCGAATATTCGTCCTGCGCTTCGCGGCTGATGTTGTAACGCTTCGCGACAACCTCGGCGGTGCCGATCATCGGCATATAGGTGGCGCCGTGCATCGCGATCAGCTCGGCGTCGGTCTCGATGAACACCTTGCCGCTGCCGCTGACCTTCGAGATCGATTCGATGCCGCCGGCGACAGCAATGTCCTGACGGTCGACGATGATCTGCTTCGCGGCGGTCGCGATCGTCATCAGGCCCGACGAGCACTGGCGGTCGATCGACATGCCGGGGACGGTGACGGGCAGGCCGGCGCGCAGCGCGACGAGGCGGCCGATGTTCATCGTCTGCGATCCCTGCTGCATCGCCGCGCCGAACAGCACGTCGTCGATTTCGCCGCCCTCAAGACCGGCGCGCTCGACCGCCGCGCGGACCGAATGGGCGCCCAGCGTCGGGGCAAGCGTGTTGTTGAACGAGCCACGCGCCGCCTTGGTCAGCGGGGTGCGGGCGGTGGAAACGATGACGGCGTCACGCATGATTGGGGTCCTTCTTGTTGGTTCCGGTTATCTTTTCGGGGGAGGTCTGCCGGTCAAATCCTGTTCAGACGAAGAATTGCGTAATCCACTCGGCGATCAGCGCGGGCTTTTCCTCGCCCTCGATCTCGACGGTGATTTCGTTGGTCTGCTGCCACTGGCCGGGGCGCTTTTCCTCGAGCTCGAGCAGCTTTACATGGCTGCGTACGCGCTTGCCCGAGCGGACGGGGGCGAGGAAGCGGACCTTGTTGCCGCCGTAGTTGACGCCCATCTTGACGCCCTCGATCTTCGGCGCGTCGGTCTTGGCGCCGAGCATCGGGATCAGCGAGAGTGTGAGGAAGCCGTGCGCGATCGTGCCGCCGAAGGGCGTCAGCTTCGCCTTTTCCTCGTCGATATGGATGAACTGATGATCGCCCGTCGCGTCGGCGAATTTGTTGATCATGTCCTGATCGACGAGCACCCATTCGGACGTGCCGATATTCTGCCCGACCTTGGTCTGCAGCTCCTGCGGCGTGGTGGTGGCCATAAATCATCCCCTCAATAGCTGGTTCGGGGCGCGTTCTAGGCCTCTCTTGACGCGTTGCACAAGGGCCAACCCCCGCAGCCGCCGCGCCGTAGCGTCAGCCGGGCTTGGCTGCCTTCGCGGCGCTCCCCTTGGGTTTCGGAGACTCGGAATAGGGCATGATCATCGTCCCGTCGGGCGCCGCGGTAAAGGTGGTCTGGGTCGGATAGGCGAACTCATATCCCGCCTTTGCCATCGCCTCGAACAGGCGGATGCCGATATCGGTGCGCGCCGCGGCGACGACGTCGAACTCGTCGCTGAACACGTCGAAGAGCAGTTCGAAGTCGAGGCTCGACGGCCCGAAGGTCAGGAAGCTCGAGCGGATGAATTCCTGTCCGCCCGCGACCACCTGTTCCTCGAGCAGCGCGGGAAGGTCGCGCAGCATCTCGGGGCTCGTCTGATAGATGACGCCGATCTTGAAGGTGATCCGGCGGCGATGGAGGTGCGCGAAATTGGTGATCTCCTTGCTCAGCAGATTTGTGTTCGAGATCACCAGCAATTCGCCGTTGAGCGAACGGAGGCGCGTACTTTTCAGCCCGATGCGCTCGACCGTCGCGGTGCTCATGTCATATTTGATCGTCTCGCCGACGCGGAACGGCCGGTCGAAGATGATCGAGAGCGAGGCGAAGAGGTCGGAGAAGATGCCTTGCGCGGCAAGGCCGATCGCGATGCCGCCGATGCCGAGACCGGCGATCAGGCCGGTGACATTGACCCCCATATTGTCGAGGATGACGATCGCCGCGATCGCGAACAAGGCGACGCTGATCAGCAGGCGGATGATGCCCATCGCGTTCGATAGCGTCTCGTTCTGACCCTCGGAGGCGCGGCGCTGGATCAGCCCGAGCACGATCTCTCGCGCCCAGATCGCAACCTGGAGCACCACCGCGACGGTGAAGACGAACTGGACCGTCTGCATGATGATCGCTGGCGGCTGCGCATAGCCTGCGACCATGCGGATCGCGATGATCGCAAGCACACCGGATCGCGTCTTGTGGATGACCCGTCCGGCGATATGCGTGAGCGTCATCTCGCCCTCTGCCCGCTGGGCATGTTTGAGCGCGAAGCTGCGGACCATCGACAGCAGGAAATAGATGATCAGGCCGACGCCGATGGCGATGCCGATTTGCAGCCAGTGGCTATCCACCCAGGCGACGCTCATGTCCCACCAGCGCTGGAGGTCGTCGAGCGGGTTGGTCGGGGCCGCCCGCGCGGGTGCGGTTTTCGGGGCGGCGGAGGTCGCAGCGGCAAGCAAGGAGAAAGTCATGGGGGTCCGGGGGTCCTCTTGAATCGGATCAGGCGGATTGGAGCAGCACCGCGGCCGCGGGCGCCCGCTCCAGATAGGTCAAAAATCCGCGTTCGTAACGCGAAAGATAGCGCGTCGCGCGTGGGAGGTTGCCGACCCCGGCTGCGAAATCTTCGCGCGCCTGCGCCGCGGCGAGCATCGCGGGGTGGACATAGGCCTTGCGCGCGATCGCGGGCGTGTTGCCGAGGCGATCGGCGACATGTTCGAGCATGGCCTTCAAGGTCGGCGGTTCGGGGGCGTCGTAGAGGAAAGCGAAGGCCTCGACGCTCGCCGACCAGGTGCGGAAGTGCTTGGCGCTGAATTCGCCGCCCATCGCCTCGCGGATATAGGCGTTCACATCGTCGGAGCCGACGGCGCAGAAGCCGTCGCCTTCGGCATATTGGAACAAATTTTGGCCGGGAAGGTCCTGCAACCGGCGGACGAGCGTGGAAAGGCTGCGATCGCTGATCGCCACCTCACGCTTCGCGCCGCCCTTCGCGACATATTTGAGGCGAAGCGTCTTGCCCGAGAGTTTGGCGTGGCGCTGGCGCAGCGTTGTCGCGCCGAAACTCCTGTTCGCGGCGGCATATTGCTCGTTCCCGACGCGGAGCGCGGCGAGGTCGAGCAGGCGCACGACCGCCGCGACGACGCGCTCGGAGCACAGCGTCCGGCGGTTCAGGTCATCGACGAGGCGCGCGCGCAGCAATGGCAGCGCATGGCCGAAGGCGGCGCAGCGGTCATATTTGTCGGCGTCGCGCGCCATGCGGAATTCGGGGTGATAGCGATATTGTTTGCGTCCGCGCGCGTCATAGCCGGTTGCGAGGATATGGCCGTTCGGCGCCGGGCAAAACCACGCATCCTCATAGGCGGGCGGCAGCGCGATCGCGTTGAGGCGATCGATTTCGCCCCGTTCGCGGATGATCTTTCCCTTGGCATCGCGGTAGCGCCATCCGGCCCCCGAGCGCTCGCGGCCGATGCCGGGCAGGCTGTCGTCGACGTGGATCAGGCGCGTGGCGGACATGGCTTTATAGCGCCCGCCCCGCCTGTTGGTTCCGGCGTCAGCCGGGATGCGTCGCCGGGTGGCGCGCGGGAACCTGCGCCGGACGCGCGGTCAGCGGGCGCCACCCCGCTTCCTGCTCGCGCCGACGGACATAGGTCGACAGCCCCATTTCGAGCGCGAGCATCATGTAGATGAACGGCTGGAACGCGATGCCGACAAACATGGATCCGACCATATAGGTGACATGGCCGTGCTGGAGCGCGGTCGCGAGCGGCGCGATCCATTGTTCCTCGGCGCGCCGCGTCTTGATGTAGCGCCGCCGGAGCTGCTCCATGCGGACGAGGCTGATGGCGTGGATCAGCAGCCAGAGCGCGAGTCCGGGATAGCCCTGTTCGCCGAGCATTTCGAAATAGCTCGAATGATAGGCGCGCGATTTTTCTTCATAGACCGTCGCCTGCGCGTTCTGCGGCGCGTTCGGGTCATAGGCGCTCGCCGCCTTTTCGACGCGGACATGGTTCTGGATATAGGCTTCGAAGCCGCCGCCGAACGGATTTTCCTTCGCATATTCCCACGTCCACGCCCACACGGCAACGCGCGTCGAGGCCGACTGGTCGGACTTATGGTCGCGGATCGTCTCCATTCGCTCGGTAAAGCTTTGCGGCAGGAAGGGGATCGCCGCGACCGCGAGAAGGCCCGCACCCGCCATGTAGAGGAAGCGGTGCTTCACCGCGCGCAGCGACATGACCGCGAGGATCACGAGGCAGACGAGCCCGGTACGCGCCTGTGTGCCGATCGGCAGCAGCGCGCAGGCGAAAACGAGCGCAAAGCAGAAGATCGAGACGCGCCAGTCGGGCGGGAAAATCGTGCCATGCCTGCGATACCAGAGGATCAGCGGGATAATCGAAATCCCGACCGCCGACATGATCGATCCTTCGTAGAGGCCGTAATTTTCGTTGAGCAGCAATTGCAGCGTCCCATAGCCGCCGCCGCCGGCCGCGGTCTTGATCCCGCCCGCGATCGCGATCGCCGCCGCCGAGAGCAGCATGAAGAGGACGAGCGATTCGATGCGCAGCTTCGTGCGCAAGGTGAGCGGCAGGAAGATCGCCCAGACGAGCGCCTTCCACACCCAGCTCCATTTGTCGGCGGCCTCGACCGGGAAGTCGGCGTTGATCGTCGTCATCCAGCAATAGAAGAGCAGCGCCGCCAGCAGGAATTGGCGGCCCGACCACCGTGTGTCGCGCTTGTCGTCGACCGCGAGCCAGCCGACGATCGCGAGTCCGAAGACGATCAGCGAGATCGGGATCGAATTGATCAGGAAATAGCTGAGCCGTTGCGGCGCGACGATGTCGATGTAGCAAAAGCACAGTATGAAGAGGAACGGCTTCCTGAAGCCGACCCCGATGAAGGCAAAAAGAAAGGCGACGAAGGCAAGGTCACGCATCGGGGCGAGCGTCCGCTTCGGCGCGTTCGGCATCGCGGCGCTGCTGCCAGAGCATGCGCGGGCTGACCTCGCGGTCGAGATCGTCGCGATGGAGCAGGCGCCAGAGTGCAATCGCCATCAAGGCGTGCGTCAGGCCAATGGAGAAATTGTCGACCATGTTCGCTCCCGCTACGCGATCGGGGTTGACGCCGCGTTAAGGCTTGTATGTCAGTGCACTGGCCTATGACACGCATCCTGCACGTCCTCGATCATAGCCTGCCCGCGCACAGCGGCTATACCTTTCGTACCCGCGCGCTGATGAAGGCGCAGGCCGCGAAGGGATGGGCGGTGGCGGGCGTTACCGGCGTACGCCACCCCGATCCGGGGCCGGATGGCGAGACGGTCGACGGGCTGACCTTTTACCGCACCCCGCCGATCGCGCCCGCGCGCGCGCCGATCCGCGAATGGCGCGAAATCGGCGCGCTGGCGAAACGCGTCGAGGCGCTGGCGAAGGAATGGAAGCCCGATGTGCTGCACGCGCACTCGCCCGTGCTCGACGGGCTTGCGGCGCTGCGCGTCGGCAAGAAGCTCGGTATTCCGGTCATCTATGAAATCCGTGCATTCTGGGAGGATGCGGCGGTCGGCAACGGCACCGGGCGCGAGGGCAGCCTGCGCTATCGGCTGACCAAGCACCTCGAAACCCATGCGGTCAAATCGGCCGACGCGGTCGCGGTGATCTGCGAAGGGCTGCGCGGCGACCTGATCGCGCGCGGTATCGACGCGCACAAGATCACCGTGTCGCCGAACGGCGTCGACCTCGACCTGTTCGGCGATCCGCCGCCGCGCGACGATGCGCTTGCCGAAACGCTGGGACTCGCCGCCGAGGATGCAGTGATCGGCTACATCGGCAGCTTCTACGATTATGAAGGAATCGACGACCTGATCGCGGCGATGCCCGCGCTCGTCGCGGTGCAGCCGCGGGCGCGGCTCCTCCTCGTTGGCGGCGGCCCGATGGAGGGGGCGCTAAAAGCGCAGGCCGCAGCGTCGCCCGCAGCGGCGCATATCCATTTCGTCGGCCGCGTGCCGCACACCGAGGTCGAGCGTTACTATTCGCTGATCGATATCCTCGCCTATCCGCGCAAGAAGATGCGGCTGACCGATCTGGTCACGCCGCTGAAACCGCTCGAGGCGATGGCGCAGGGCAAGCTGGTTGCGGCGTCGAGCGTCGGCGGTCACCGCGAGTTGATCGAGGATGGCGTGACCGGCACGCTGTTCGCGCCCGACGACCCGGCCGCGATTGCCGACGCGCTCGCCAGGCTGCTGGAAAACAGGGCAATGTGGCCCGAGCGCCGGCGCACGGCACGTATTTTTGTCGAAACCCATCGTAACTGGTCATCAAACATTTTACGTTACGAGCCGGTTTACCAGCGATTGCTGCGCGGCGCCTGACGTCGCCGCGCGAACTGACGATAGATGGCCCGCCGGGCCGATGGATTTGGGACGATATGGAAGAGACCAGCGAGAACCGGGCCAGGGATATAGCGACTGCGCTGCTGCGCGCGCTCCAGCCCGCGATTCCGGCGGTGATCGGCGCTGCGGCGCTGACCTTCCTGTTCGCCGCCGTGATGCCCTTTTCGTGGGTCGCGGGGATCAGCTGGAACCTTTATCTCGACCGGCTTTCCGACCTGTTCGTGCCGCCGATCGGCAATGGCGGGCGGCTGGCGCTGGCGTTCGGCATGGCGGCGATCGCTGCGGTGCTGGCGGGGCTTGTCGCGCTGTTGATCGCCAAACCCGAAGCGGCGGGGCTGTCTTCGCTGCGCGACCGTTTCCGCCGTGCGCCCGACGAGGCGAACGATGACGAGCCGGTGCTGACGCGCCGCCGCGTCGACCTGCACCCCGACGATCCGCCGCGTCCGCCGATCCGCGCCGGGCGCGACCTGCCCGCGGGCGGGCTGGGGCCGATCGATACGGTCAGCCCTTATGAAACCGGACTCGACCCATGGTCAGGAAAAGCGGTCGCGGCGGAAGAGGAGGAACTCGTCCTCGCCGACCTCGCCCCCGAAGAAGAGTTCGATGGCGAGGCGCCCTGGCTGCAACCCGCCGAAATGACCGCGCCGCCGCCACTGCCCGATACCGCCGACAAGTCGCTCGGCGCGATGGTCGCGCGATTCGAGGCAGGGCTGTCGCGCCGCCGTCTGGATGTGGTTGCGAAGGCGACCATTCCGGTATCGGATGGCTTTGTCGCGGAACCGGAACCCGAAGTCGACTTCGCGCTCGAAGCTGCACTCGGCACCTTGCAGCGGATGACGCGCCAGTCGGTCGGCTGACGCGCGCGGGCTAGTCCTCGACCGTCAATATTTCGATTTGCAGCCGGTCCGGCCCGGCGCCGCATTCGACCACGACATCGGCGACGATATGCCCAGGCAGCGCCCATTCGGTCGCACCCAGCCGGTCGTGCAGCGCGCGGCGCACCGTTTCGGCGTCGCCGGCCGCGAGCGTGCACGGGAACAGGTGCCGCGCCCCGACGAAGCTTGCGCTCGCCCATGGGCGAAACGTCGATGCGCCGACCGCCAGCCCGGGCGGCATTTCGCGGAGCAGCAGGTGGCGAAGCCGGCGGTGCGGGCAGCCGGGGCGCGGCGGCGCAGCGGGCGACCAGCGCATCATACCCGCGTTCCCGCACCCGGACGGCGCATCGCGCGTAGACGGCGGTCGCCCTGCGGCGCGACATGGCCCGCGCGGCGGTCGGCACGCCATTTGTTCATGAAATGTTCTATACGACATATCAGCTGAAGCCCCGGTTCGCGCCCCCCGCGCAGGTCGCTGACAAGCCGCGGATCGCGCACCGCGTCACGGCCGAACACGCTCGGCGGCATCGCCGATTCCTTCAGAAAGGCCTCGATCCGTTGCAACAGGCTGCGCTCCATATTTTCCTCCCAGATCGCAGTGGAAACCGGGCGACTCACCCGATAGGATATTTCCTATTTGATATTCGATTTCCTACTTGTCTAGGAAAAATCCGCTTGCTAGAGACGAAATAGGAAGGACCGGCCCCAACAAATCCTATGACCGATTTTGCCCAGGACCCGCGTGCGGCGCTCGACCGCCTCCTGACCGAAAGGGGGGTCGACTATGCGCGCATCTCGCAGGTGATCGGGCGCAATCCCGCCTACATCCAGCAATATATCAAGCGCGGATCGCCGCGGCGCCTCGCCGAAGACGACCGCGCGCGTATTGCCGCTTATCTGGGGGTGCCCGAGGCGATGCTCGGAGGCCCGGTGCAGCGCGTGGCAAGTCCGGCGCGGGCGCGGGGGCCTGGAATGATTCTCGTGCCGAAACTGGCAATCGGTGCCTCTGCAGGTGCCGGCGCGAGCGTCGACGGCGAGGCGGTCGAGGGCGAAGTCGCGTTCGACCCCAAATGGCTGCGCGACCTTGGCGCCGACCCGCGCGCGCTCAGCATCATTCGCGTCGAGGGCGATTCGATGGCGCCGACGCTCGACGATGGCGACGATATCTTGGTCGACGGCGGCGACGCCGCGGCGCGGCTGCGCGATGGCATTTATGTGCTGCGCATGGACGATGTGCTGATGGTGAAGCGCGTCGCGCGCGCGCCGGGACAGGGGCGCATTTCGGTGATCAGCGACAATCCGCATTATCGCAGCTGGGACGATTTGCCGATGGCGTCGGTTCAGCTGGTCGGCCGCGTCGTGTGGACGGGCCGGCGGGTGCGTTGATCATCTTCGCCTGACGGCGAAGGCGGTACCAGCCCGCTCCCCCACCCGGCCTCGCACAGAGTATGCTGAAATGGGAGGCCGGGTGAGGGAGCGGGCTGGTACCGCGATCAATTCTAACGCGGCGCCGCCATCAGCGCCTCGATCTCATGCTCGAGCACTTCGACACGCTGGCACTGGTCGGCTTTGCCGTCGCGGCATTTTTCGGCCGCCTTGTCGCGCTGGCGCGACAGCTTGCCCATCTGTTCCTCGCGCTTGCGCATTTCGCGGCCGCGGTTGCGGTCGGCCTCGTCCTGGCTCGTCGTCGACCAGTCGGCGACCTGCCCCACGGCCTTGACCGGCGCGGTAACGACGGTCTTGACCGCGCTGACGCAGCCAGCGAGCAGGGGGGCGGCCAGCAAGGCAGCAATCAGGACGCGCATTTCTCTTCTCCTCGCGGACTGGCGTCCCATCGCATAACCGCCGCGATCTGAACAGGATATTGCGACGGGCCGCCACGATCGGTGGCCCATGTGTCACATCACTGAAATAAATGGTTAAATTACTGTTTACCGACAGGCCCTAGGTCATGCGCGAACGGGTCGCAGCATGAAGAGAGTCAGATGAACGCCATGGGATATGCCTTTACGCCATCGCCGGGCCACGCGTCCGCGATCGGTGCCGACGCGCATATGTCCGAGGTCATCGACCTGTTTCGCGGTAACCCGCAACTACGCGCGCTGGCGGTGATCGACGCCGGCGACCGCCCCATCGGCATCATCCGCGAACAGCGTGTGCGCGAACTGCTTTTCTGCCCCTTCTGGTTCTCGCTGATGCAGAATCCCACGATCGGGGGCTCGATCGCCTCGATGATCGAACCCTGCCCGGTCGCCGATGTCGCCTGCTCGACCCCCGACCTGCTGCGCATCGTCGCACGGTCGCCGGGGCAGCAGGAACTGATCCTCGTCCGCGCGGGGCGTTTTGTCGAAACGCTCGACGGCGGCCAGCTTGCGAAGCTGGCGATGCTGCGCGAGGTCGAATTGGCAGAGGAGCGCGCTACGCGCGCGACGCATATCGACGACGCCGGGCGCCGGTTCCAGCAAGACATCACCGCGCTGACCGCCGCGCTGTCGGAGATGGCGCGCAAGGTCGAGGCGGTCGCGGGGACGCTGTCCGAACGCGCGCGCCAGACCGGCAGCGACGCGGTGACCGTCGCTGGCGCCACTGCGCAGACGCTCGCGGGATTGCAGGAACTCGGCGATCGCGGTCATGCGCTCGCTGCGACGATGGCGAAGATCGTCGACGACGGATCGCGGGCCCGTGCGGTTCGTGGCGATGCCTATCGCAAGATCAAACAGGCGAGCGAGCGGGCGATCGCGCTCAAATCGGCGAGCCAGTCGATCGAGCAGATGCTCGCGCTGATCATCGACATGGCGAGCCGCACCAACATGCTCGCGCTCAACGCGGGGATCGAGGCGGCGCGCGCCGGCGATGCGGGCCGCGGCTTTGCGGTGGTCGCATCGGAGGTGAAGGTGCTGGCGAACCAGACGCGCATCGCCGCCGGCGACATCACCCAATATGTCGACCGGATCCGCGACATTGTCGGGCAGGTCGCAGCGGGTTTCGACGAGGTCGAAAAGGCGATCGACGCGAACAACGGCTTCTCCGACGCGATCGACAAAGCGGTCGATGGGCAGAGTGCGACGACGCTGATGATCGCAAGCTATGTCGAGCAGGCGGTGTTCGCGGGGCGCGAGATCGATGCGCGTGTCCGCGAGATCGGGCATGGCGCGACCGCGGTCGGCGACGGCGCCCAATCGCTCGGCAAATTGTCAGCCGGGCTGACCGACGCCGCGCTGTCGCTGCACCAGCGCGCGCAACGCTTCGTCGAAGCGGTCGCCGTCGCCTGATTCGTCACGCCCGGACAAGGGGTTGCCCGATGGCGCAGCGCTGGTAGGATGGCCCGAGCGCCGGAGGCGTCTGAGGCCGCCGGCGGGGAGGAGGGTCAAGATGACGAATATCCAAAAGGGTTTGGCCGAATTTATCGGCACGTTCTGGCTTGTATTCGGCGGTTGCGGCAGCGCGGTTCTGGCCGCCGCCTTTCCCGATGTCGGGATCGGACTGCTCGGTGTCTCGCTCGCTTTCGGTCTGACGGTCGTCACCATGGCCTATGCGATCGGCCATATTTCGGGATGTCATCTCAATCCGGCAGTCACCGTCGGACTGTGGGCGGGCGGGCGTTTCGACGCGCGCGACATCCCGCTTTACGTTATTGCGCAGGTGCTCGGCGCGATCGTCGCGGCATTCCTGCTCTTTTACGTCGCCAGCGGCAGCCAGTCATACGACCTTGCGACCAACGGCCTCGCCGCCAATGGGTTCGGTGCCGGATCGCCGGGACAGTATGACATCTGGTCGGGCTTCATCATCGAAATCGTCCTGACCGCCTTCTTCCTGTGGATCATCATGGGATCGACCGACGGCCGCGCGCCAGCGGGCTTCGCCCCGATCGCCATCGGCCTTGCGCTGACGCTGATCCACCTGATTTCGATCCCGGTGACCAACACCTCGGTCAACCCGGCGCGCAGCACCGGCCCGGCGCTTGTCGTCGGCGGCATCGCGCTCCAGCAATTGTGGTTGTTCTGGCTCGCGCCGCTGATCGGCGGGGCGGTCGGCGGATTGCTTTACAAAACGCTGGGGGCCGACACCTTCCCCAAGCCGAATATCGAAGGCGAATAACCGCTTTCCGGGCGGGGGCGAGGCCTCCGCCGGGCTATTTCAACAGGTCGATCGCAAAGGCGCGGACCTCGTCGGCCATGTCGGGCCGTTCGAGCGCGACTGCGAGATTGGCCTGGATATACCCCGCCTTCGACCCGCAGTCATAGCGCGCGCCGTCGAAGGTGACGGCGTGGAAGGGCTGGTTGCCGATCATCGTCGCCATCGCATCGGTCAGCTGGATTTCGCCGCCCGCGCCCTTTTCCTGTTTTTCGAGCACCCGCATCACTTCGGGTTGCAGGATATAGCGGCCCGAAATGATCAGGTTCGACGGCGCAGCTTCGATCGCCGGCTTTTCGACAAGGCCCGTCACCTCGGTCAGCGCCCCGTCACGCGCGCCGGGCGCGATGACGCCATAACTCGATACCTGTTCGTGCGGCACTTCGAGCACCGAGATCAGGTTGCCGCCCACCTGGGCATAGGCATCCACCATCTGCTTCATGCAGCCGGGCGACCCGTGCATGAATTCGTCCGGCAGGAAGATCGCGAAAGGCTCGTCGCCGACAATGTCGCGCGCACACCAGATCGCGTGGCCGAGCCCGAGCGGTTCCTGTTGGCGGACATAGGCGCAGTTACCGGGTCCGAGGCGCGTCGGTTCGAGCACCGACAAATCCTTGCCGCGTTCGGACATCGTCTTTTCGAGTTCGAAAGCGACGTCGAAATGGTCCTCGATCGCGCTCTTGCCGCGGCCGGTGACAAAGATCATCTGTTCGATCCCTGCCTCGCGCGCCTCGTCGACCGCATATTGGATCAGCGGCCGGTCGACGACGGGCAGCATCTCTTTGGGGATCGCCTTGGTCGCGGGAAGGAAGCGGGTGCCGAGGCCGGCGACGGGGAAGACGGCTTTGCGGATCGGTTTCATGGCTGCGGGCTTAGCGGCGATCGTCGATCAAGAAAAGCGGTGCCGATCCGCCTCACTGCGGCGTGACGATGACGACGACGCGCCGGTTGTCCTGGCGGCCTTCGGCCGTGTCGTTGCTCGACATCGGGACCGCCTCGCCGCGCCCGACGACCTGGTCCGCCGTAAAGCGCATCCCGCCTGCGGTCAGCGGCGCGGCAACCGCCTGCGCGCGCGCTTGCGACAGGGTCAGGTTATACGCCGAGGTGCCGGTCGAATCGGAGTGCCCCTCGACGCGTGCGGTCATGATACCCACAGAGGTCAGGTTGCGCGCCAGTGTCGCGATCCGCGCTTCCTGTTCGGGCTGTATCGCGCTTTCGTTCGAGGCGAAGAGCAGCCGTTCGTTGAACGTCAGTGCCCAGCCGGCGTCGCCCTCGACAAACCCTTCGGTCTTCAGTGCGGCGATCTGTTCGGGCGGGAAGCCGGCGGGCGCAGGCACGCTCTGGCACGCGGCGAGCATCGCGGCGAACACTGTCAGGAAAAGGGCTCGGATCGATCGGGGGAAATGGAAGGCCACGGGGTATCTCCGCTGGTGATTATCGGGAACGGCTGGTCATCTTGTTGGCATACATCGCGGCGTCGGCGGCGGTGAGCAGGGCGGTCGCGTCGCGGCCGTCGTCGGGGAAAATCGCGGCCCCGACGCTGACGGCGGCGCGATACGTCTCGCCGCCCGGCAGCGCGACGGGTTGGGAAACGCACGCGCGAATCCGGTTTGCCAATTCTTCGGGGATCGCTTCGGTGTCGAGCGGGTCGATGATCACGATGAACTCGTCGCCACCGATGCGCGCGGCAAAGTCGCCCTTGCGAAGCGTGTCCTTGATGCACGCCGACAGAGCAACGAGCACTGTGTCGCCTGCGGCGTGACCGAAATTGTCGTTCGCCGCCTTGAAATTGTCGGCGTCGATAAACAGCAGCGCAAAGCGGCTGCCGCGTCCTTCGGCCGCCTCGATGCGCAGCGCGAGCTGTTCGTCGAAGGCGGCGCGGTTGGGCATCGCGGTCAACGGGTCGTGCGAGGCGCGGTGCGCGAGCATGGCGCGTTCGCTTTCCATATGCCCCTGCCAGCCCTGCAGCTCGTCGAGCAGCGCGTTGATATCGCCGCCCAGCCGGTCGAGCTCGGCGATGCCGAGCGGCTGGACGCGCTTGTCGAACCGGCGGTGCAGGCGCACGTCATGCGCAACGGTGGCGATCTCGTTCAGCGGCTTGACCAGTTCATATTCGAACCGCCGCGCGAGGAAGATCGTCCCGAACGCGGTGACGAGCAGGCAGCCGAGCCCCGCAAGCAGGCCGAGCCGGACATAGTCGATCAAGGTCGAGCTATCGCCCCACACCTCGATCGTGCCGATGGCCGATCCGTTGCGTTGCACGGTCACCGCAAACGGGCGCGGGAAGAATATGCGTGTGAGAATCGGCGCCGGGTCGGCGGCGGGCGAGGTCCATTCGGTGACCGGCCGCCCGACGTCGTTCAGCACGCGCAGCCGCGCGATGCCGGGAATGCGCGTCAGCGGTTCGAGTCCTTCGCGCACCGCCTGCGGATCGTTGAACACGAGTGCGGGCTCGACGCCATAGGCGCCCAATTGCGCCGCCAGCTCCATATTGCGGTCGGCATAACCGCGCAGCGCGGTAACCCCCGCGAGCAGGATGGTGAGGCCCGACAGCGCCACTGCGAACAGCGTGATCCCGAAATGAAAGCGCGACAGCAGCTTTTGCAGCGTCGTGCGCGCGCCGATCCGTTCGACCGGCGGAGGGGTCTGGCCGGTCATGACGCCCCTCCCTCGCCGCGGCCGATGCGCAGGACGCGCGGGTCGATGCGGAGCGGCCCGCGCCCGATCGCATCGAGATTGACCGAAAAGCTGAGGCTCGCGGCCCGGCTGTTCAGGCAGAACATCGCGCCATAGATGCACGCCGCGTCGTCGTCGGTGATCGTCAGGATCGGGCGTCCGCGCACCCACGCGATCAACTGGCGCCGGTCGGCGACGGGCATACGGCCGAGGAACAGGATGTCGCATTCGGGCGTCACGGCGGCGGCGGTCATGCGGCGGACGATGACGGCGCCCGGACCCGGAAGGTCGGGCGCCATACGCTCGCTCAGCCGCGGCGTGCCCACAAGGCACATCACGCGTCCTCCGGGCGGCGCAGCATCGGGCCAGCGCGCATAGCTGACGATGCCGCCCACCATCCGGTTGACGGCACGCGTCATCCCGCCGGTGCCATCGTCGACGAGCGTCTGGCTTGCGGCCTGGACCGACATCGGTGGCGTCGTGAACAGCGCGCCGATCAGAAACAGTGATGCCAGCACCTGGCCGTGCCCCCAACTGCGGTTCAGGGGCATCCTGCCCCAGCGAAGGCGCGTCCGCTAGCCAAAACGTTTGGAAAGTCAATGAAAAGTGACGTCATGCAGCCCTATGGCAACAAGATCGTCACGCCATATGCTATGCTATGCTAGGCGGTGCGGAGGCGGTCGCTGAAGCCCTTGCGCAATTTGGCCAGTTTCGGCGGGATGACCGCCATGCAATAGGGATTGCGCTGGCCTTCGCCCTCCCAATAGGCCTGATGATAATCCTCGGCGGGGTACCAGTCCGACGCGCTCTCGATCGTCGTGACGATCGGCGCGGGCCAGTCGGGCGCGGCACGCTCAATCCCGGCGCGTGCGGCGTCGGCCTGTGCGGCGTCGAGCGGGAAGATCGCGCTGCGATACTGGGTACCGATGTCGTTCCCCTGCCGGTTGAGCTGCGTCGGATCGTGCGTCGCGAAGAAAACGTCGAGCAGGTCGGCGTAGGAAATGACCGCAGGATCGAAGGTGATGCGGATCGCTTCGGCATGCCCGGTGTCGCCCCCACAAACTTGCTTGTATGTCGGATCGGGAACGGTGCCGCCGATATAACCGCTCTCGACGCCTTCGACGCCGCCGAGCGACTGGAACACGGCCTCGGTGCACCAGAAACAGCCTCCGGCGAAAATCGCAGTCTCACGGGTCATGGCGTCGTCCTTGTTGGAGGGATGGAATACTCCGGAAATAGGATACGCCGCACCTCATTCCAAGGGCGGAGGCGCGTCGATCAGCGGCGGCCTTGCCGCAGCATCGCCGGCGCGTGCCGCTTGCATCGCTGCGATTTCGGATTCGATCGCGGCAATGCGTTCGCTGCGCGGCGGATGCGACGCCGCACGGACGAGCGGACGCTTGTGCCGGTTCCAGAACCGGATGGCGGCGGCGGGGTCATAGCCGGCATCGGCCATCAGCCAGACCGCGAGCCGGTCGGCTTCGAACTCCGTCCGGCGGACACGCGCAGCCGAACGGTCGGCGCCCAGCCGGTCGCGATGGCGAAGGATATTATGCGCAAGTTCGTGCGCGACGACGGCCGCGAGTTCGTCGTCGGCGGCGATCGACCGGGCAAGCTTCAGCGTGATCCGCACCAATATCCCGTTCGCGGCCGCCTGTGCCCCGCCAAGCTCGACGCGAAAGGCGCTCGCGCAGCCCGATGCGGGGGGCATCCGGTAAACGCGCCCGGCGTCGTCGGTGACCGTCCAGGGGGCGGTCGGATCGATCGTGTAGAGCTTCACTATCGCCGTATCCATCCGGATCGTCGGCCCGCTATCCGCTGGCGCGATCGCATCGCCTTCTATGGCCGCGATCCGGGTGCCGCGGGTCAGGCCGGCGCGGTCGGCCGGCGAGCCGGGCGCGACGGCTGCGACGAATGCGCCGTCGCCGGACCGATAGATGTTGCTAGCAGCCGCGCGGTCGCTCGCCTCGAACTGGCGCAAGTCGCCAAGGATCCATCCGGGCTGCGGGGTGACGACGTCGCACCAGCGTGCGTTCGCCGTGGTCAGTCGATAGCCGACGGTGGCGAGGCGCGTCTCCTGATCGGCGAGGGCGGAGTAATAGTCAGTGCGTGCGTCGCCTGCTGTCGCGGGCGCCGGCGACAGCGCGAGCGACAAGGCGAAGGGCAGGAAGCGAAAGGGACGTAACATCGACACCGCTTATCAATGCCGCGCTGTCGGGGCCATGAATTTCCCCGGATCAGCGGTTTCCTACCCTTGCCTATCTTCGGGCAAGCGCCGATAGGGCGGCGATGACGAACGCCTCGGCCTTGCCTTCGCCCGCCGCCCGCACCCCCCGGCCCGCAGCGCTTGCGCGGTGGCTGTGGGCTGTCGCGCTGCTCGTGATTATCGTGGTCGGGGTCGGCGGGATCACCCGCCTCACCGAATCGGGACTTTCGATCACCGAATGGCGCCCTGTTTCGGGGGTCCTCCCGCCGATGACCGAGGCCGGGTGGATCGCGGAGTTCGAGAAATACAAGCAGATCCCCGAATATAAGGAGATCAACCTCGGCATGACGCTCGCCGGGTTCAAGGCGATCTTTTTCTGGGAATGGCTGCATCGCATCCTCGGCCGTCTGGTCGGCATGGCGCTCCTCGTTCCGCTGATCTGGTACGCCTGGCGCCGCGCGATCCCCGCGGGCTATGGCTGGCGGCTCACTGCGCTTGCCGCGCTCGTCGGGCTGCAGGGCGCGATCGGCTGGTGGATGGTCGCCTCGGGGCTCGAATATCGTGTCGACGTCAGCCATTTCCGTCTCGCGACGCACTTGCTGACCGCGCTATTCCTGCTTGCGGGACTCGTCTGGACCGCGCGCGATCTCGGCGCGCTGGCACAGGATCGGGGCGCGCGGCCGGCGCGGCTGACCGGCGCCGCGATCAGCGTCATCCTGATCCTGTTCGTCCAGCTGCTGCTCGGCGCGTGGGTCGCGGGGCTCAACGCGGGCTATGTCGCGAGCACATGGCCGCTGATGAACGATCATTTCGTGCCCGAAGGGATCGATTGGGCGGGCGGCGCCTGGCTGGCGCTGACCAACGATCCATTCCTCATCCATTTCCTCCATCGCTGGTGGTCGTGGGTTGCCGCGATCGCGCTACTCCTCCTCGCGCGCAGCCTGTCGCGGCGCGGCGCTCGCATCGAGGCGCGGCTGCTCGTCGCGGTCGTCGCGGCACAGATGCTGCTAGGCATCTGGACCGTCGTGTCGGGCGTTTCGATGTGGGTCGCGGTGATGCACCAGGTTGTGGGTGCGATCCTTGTTGCCATCGCGGCGGCGGCGCTGCACCGACTGGGCCGTCGCGCCGCATGACGCTGGCGGGCAGTCTCGGCGGCGCGCTGCTGCTGCTGGCCCAGCCCCTGCCGGCGGCCTTGCCCGGCGATGCCGCGGCCACCGCGCCCGCGCAGGTCCGCTTTGCTCCGCCGATCGGCGTGCCGATGACCTATCGCGTCACGACTCGCCGCATCGGCCGCGACGGCGCGCTGATCAATTTCGCGCTCGTCTATGCGCTCGAATGGCAGCAAGTCGGCCGTGGCTATCGGCTCGAGGCGCTGCTGCAGCGTATCGATTCGGATGCCCGGCCCGAGGTCACGCGCGCGCTTACCATGATGCTCCAGCCGCTCGTCGGTGAAGCGATGGCGTATCTTGTCGCGCCCGACGGCAGCCGGATCGACTTGGTCGATCCCGAACAGACATGGGCGCGGGTGACCGCGCGGATCGAGACGACGGGTGCCGAGGCCGGACGGCCTGAGGCGCGGCGGCTGGCCGAACTGATCGCCGCGCTCCCCGCCGCCGAGCGCGACCGGATTGCGACCGCCGACATCCGCGCGCTGATCGCGCCTGCAAACCACGCCATTCCCGCGCGGGCACCCGCCGACGGGGCGAGCGTGTCGATCACGCACGACGGCGCGTTGCAGACCATCGCGAGAGTCGAGCAGGCTGCGGCCCCCGTCGGCGGCGCAGAGCAACCGCTGGCGATCGACAATCTGTGGACCATCGACACCGCCACGGGGCTCGTGATGCGCGAGCGACGGCAGAGCTGGGTGATCGAGCCGGGCGGCGGACGGACGCTCGTCGAGGAAAGGGTGCGCGCGCTCGAACCTGTCCGATAGCGGCAATGGTATCATGATACCCGTCAGCAAAGCCGCTCTGTGCTTGACTTTCCGCTCATCGGGCGCCATTGGCCCGCTCCGAAGCGCCGCTGCGTTCCTTCGGGATTCGGGCGGCGCGGTTTGTTTCGGGCGGCGGCATCGCCGTTCGTCCTAGTCCATCTCTGTCAAGGAGCGTGCCATGAAGGCGCTGACCAAGACGACCCAGTCGGCCAATGCCGCAACGGTCGAAAAGAAATGGGTGCTGATCGACGCCGAGGGTCTCGTTGTGGGCCGCGTGGCATCGATCATCGCCAACATCCTGCGCGGCAAGCACAAGCCGTCGTTCACCCCGCACGTCGATTGCGGTGACAATGTCATCGTCATCAACGCCGAGAAGGTGGCGTTCACCGGCAAGAAGCTGCAGGACAAGCGTTACTACAAGCACACCGGCTATGCCGGCGGCATCAAGGAAACGAGCCCCGCGAAGATCCTCGAAGGCCGTTTCCCCGAGCGCGTGCTCGAAAAGGCTGTCGAACGCATGATCCCGCGCGGCCCGCTCGGCCGCCAGCAGATGCGCAACCTGCGCATCTTCGCCGGCACCGAACATCCGCATGAAGGGCAGAGCCCCGAAGTGATCGACGTCGCGTCGATGAACCGCAAGAACAAGGTGGGTGCATAATGGCTGACGAACAGACCATGACCGATCTCAAGGATCTCGCCGGCGCCGTCGAAGGCACCGTTGCTCCGGCAGCTCCGACCGCTCCGCTTCGCGAAAAGCAGGTCGACAAGCAGGGCCGCGCTTATGCGACCGGCCGCCGCAAGGACGCCGTTGCGCGCGTGTGGGTCAAGCCCGGCACGGGCAAGATCACCGTCAATGGCCGTGACCAGGAAGTTTACTTCGCACGTCCGACGCTGCGTCTCGTCATCAACCAGCCCTTCGGCCTGACCGAGCGCGTTGGCCAGTATGACGTGATCGCAACCGTCAAGGGCGGTGGCCTTTCGGGCCAGGCCGGTGCGGTCCTGCACGGCATCGCACAGGCGCTGACCCGCTTCGAACCGGCGCTGCGCAGCCCGGTCAAGGCGGCAGGCTTCCTGACCCGTGACAGCCGCGCGGTCGAGCGTAAGAAGTACGGCAAAGCCAAGGCCCGCCGCAGCTTCCAGTTCTCGAAGCGCTAAGAGCTTTTCCACCGACGGGTGGAGAGGGAAGGGCGGTCCGGCAACGGGCCGCCCTTTTTCTTTGCGCGTTGAAGAAACATATCACGCGGCGTAGATTGCGGGCATGGCATTCGACCTCCGCAGGGCCCTCCTCGCCAAGGAGGAAAAGGATTCGGCGCGGCTGATGGATTTCGAGTTTCGCCAGCGTGCGCGGAGCTTCCGCCTGCTCGCCGCGATCCTCGATATCGACCCGGGTATGCTCGGCCGCGAAATCGCGCTGCACGACGACCCGGCCATCCTCGACGCGCTCGCGAACGACCTGCCGATATCGCGCGAAGACCTGGCTCTTCACTATGCCAGATGCCGTGCAGAGGCTTACCGCCAGCTTGTCGGCGAACTCGGCGATCCGACCCCGCACCGGCTCGGCTAAAACAGGTCGAGGCTTCCCAGCGCCAGCGCTTGGCGCGCCGGGCGTTCGGCCATCACCGCAAACATCTCGTCACCGCGTGTCGTACGTTCGACGCTCATCGATGCGAAGACCGCCATGAAATAGCCGCTGAGCGCGCCGACGCGATAGTCGGTCCACAGCGCCTCAGCATCGGGCGCAACGCCTGCCGCAGCCAGCGCCGCGATCCAATGGTCGAACGCCGGCCGGTCGGCGGCGGCACGCTCGAACGGGTCGGCGATGCTGGTGCCGACGAGATAGGCCAGGTCGGCGGCGCCGCTGCCGCGTCCCAGCGTCTGCCAGTCGACGAGCCAGCAGGCCTCGCCGCCGGGCGCGAAGAGGATATTGTCGATCCTGAGGTCGCCATGGACGATCGTCCGCGCCGAGGGTTCGCGCGCCAGATAGGCGTCCAGCTTGTCGACGAGCCCGGCGCCGAGATCGAGCACCTCGGGCGCCAGCCGCGTCGCATAGCGTTCGCGAAAACCGAGATAGAGTTGCGGAAAGAGTGTGCGGATCAGATCGCCATTATCGCGCGACAGCCATGCGAAATCGGCGAGCCGGGCGTCGTTCCACAGATGGGCATGGAGCCGGGCAGCGGCGTCGATGCACGGAACGAGCGCGGCGAGGCCCAGCCCGGCGAGCTGGTCGCCGGCTCGCGCGGGCGCGAGGTCCGACAGGATAAGGACGAAATCGACATCGTCCGCCGCAATATCGGCGAAGTGGCAGGTCGGCGCTGCAACCCCGCTTTCGGCGGCGAGTTCGCGATACCAGCTGACTTCCTTGACATAGGTGCCCGTCAGCTTCGCGATATTGCGGCTCGCCTCGTCGTGGCTCGGGCATTTGGCGATGACCGTCGGCGGTGCCTCGACGCCATCGGCCCAGTCGAGCGTCAGGCGATAGCTGTCGCACATCTGCCCCGTTCCGACCTTGGCCGAGCTGAACCCCCTCAGCTTTCCGGACTGCCCGAGCACGGCGCCGAGCCACTTCGCCTCGATCGCCTCGGGCGAGGTCGGGAAACTCATGCGGCGGGATCCAGCAGGCCGGCGAGGCCGGTCGGTGCGTGCGGCCCGACGAACAATTGTTCGAGCACACCGACGCCGCTTTCGTTTTGGTCGCCGTCGACCAGTTCGGCACGAACGAGCGCCTGCACGTGCATTGCGAGCGGATTGCCCCATGCCCGTTCGGCTTCGGATAGGCTGTCGTGCGCAACCTCAAGATCGCCGTGATCGAAGCCATGCCCCCAGACGGGATGCGTATAACCGAGTCCGCTCATCGCGAACACGGGTCCGGCCGGGGTCAGCGTGAGCCGCGTGCTGCGATCGAAGTCGGCGGTCAGCTTCGACAGGCGCCGCGTTCCCGGATGCCATTCGGCGGCAAAAGCAGGATCGGCAAAATGGCGTTCGCCGCCATTGGTACCGACCAGGACCGCGCGGCGGTTCCACGGCGTTCCCTCGCCATCGTCGTTGCTGTGAAAGAACAACGAACGGTCGGCGAAATTGCACGGCGTCCACAGCCAGAAGAACTGGCTGAAATTGCCCTCTGGCGGCGGTTGCGGTTCGGCGGCGCCGACCGGACGGATGCCCCAGCTCCGGTCGCGCGTTCCCGCCCAGCCGGTCCCGACCTCGACGCGCCGGCCATCGACCGACAGCCAGCCCGACCAATGGCCGTTCTGCGTCATGCGCGTATAGTCCATGAACAGGCGCGTGCCGTTGCGGCGGGTGAAGCGCGGTTCCTCGATCGGGAAATGGCGCGCGGTGAAACGCAGCTCGGCCGCGAGCGGGCCGTCGTTCACGGCGATGCGGAGTGTCAGCGTTTCGAGCGGCGCGTCGATCGAGATGGTGATCGGCCCCACCGACAGGTCGAGCCGCTCGCCGCCCGAGCGGCGGCTCGCGCGCAGATTATGCTGCACGCCGTCGACCAGCACGCAAAAGGCCGCATCAACGATGCCGAGCTGCGGGTAGAAGCCCATCGCCGCGGCGAAAAAGACCGACCCGTCGGGCGAGGTGCCATTGAAGAAATAACGGTCGTAGAAATTGCGGTCGGTGCCCGCGAACGCGATCGGCTCGGCGCTCTGGTGCAGCGGGAAATCGTCGCCCTTGGTCAGCATCGTCTCTCATCCCATTTGGTTTTTTCTTGCAACGTAACGGGATAAGGCGCCGCGTCAATGGACGGGGGGATCGATCGGCGGCACCGCCTGGATGGGCGCGACGGGCTCGCCCGGTTCGCGCGGCGGCAACGCGTCGGGCGGGATAGCCGGGATCTGCATATCGGGGGTCGGAACCGCTTCGACGTTGCGCACCCGCACCGCAATCGCGGCTCTGTCGATGCGCAGTTCGTTGAAGCTCGGCGGTGTCGACCGGATGCGCTGCGACAACGTGCCCGCGCCGATCATGCGGATAGGACCGGCCCCGGTATCCTTCGCCAAGTCGAAGGCATCATGGACGTGGCCGGTGAGCACCGCGGCGACGCCGCGCTTCGCCAGCGCGGTCAGTGCGCGCTCGCCGCCGCGGGTCAGCGCGCGTCCCCTCGTGCCCGCTTCGACCAGCGGATGATGCGCGGTGACCAATATGGTCGTGCCGCGTGGCAGCGCATCGATCGCAGCGAGCGTCTTGCCGAGCGCCTTGGGCGTCACCCAGCCTTTCGACCAGTCGAACCGCCATTGCGCGCGCGCCGTCGTCTTCAGCGGCACGACCGCGACGCCGGGCAGGTCGAGTTCGCGTTCGACGAGGCGCTCGATTCCGCGAATTCGGCGATAGGGCCAGAAGAAGCGCTCGATCGGGTTGAAATAGGGCAGGTCGTGGTTGCCGACCTCGACCGTTACCGGCACGTCGAGCGCGCCGATCCAGTCGCACGCCGCGGCGAATTCATGGCTGCGCGCGCGCATCGTCAGGTCGCCGGTGATCAGCACCGCGTCGGGCTGTTCGCGGCGCACGCATTCGCGGAACCAGTCAAGCGCGGCCGGGTCCTCGAGTCCGAAATGGAGGTCGCTGATGTGGAAGAGCCGCGTCATGCCGTCGCCAGAAAATCCACCGCGCTCGCGCCCAGATCGAAGCGGGCAGGCGAAGTGACCTCATCCAGCTCGCCATCATATTCAAGGCTGATCGGCGCCTCGCTTTCGAGGGTGACCGTCGCGTCGGTCGCAATTTCTTCGCTCGGCCCGTCGCGGAAATCGCCGCCGAGCCACGCAAGGCCGTGGCGCAATACGTCGCCTGTCCCCCCGGTCAATATTCCGTCGGCGCGGATGCCCTTGGGCGTGGGGGTGAGGATAACCGCAGGATAGGCCGCTTCATGCCCGGCGACCCTGACCCCCGGCGCGTTGGTCATCGCATCGAGCGCATCGGGTGCCGCGCGGCTCGCCTCGATCAATCCGTCCTGCCGCATCGTTTCGCGCACCTCGGCCCAGCGCGTTGCCGGCCCCGCGACGACGGTGATGAACGCGTCCCCGCCATCCGACCGGATCGTCGGGATCGAACCGCGCCGCCCCGTGCCTTGAAGCGCGTCGGCCAGAATCTCAGGTGCCGTGCGGTCGCCGTGCAGAGCCTTCGACAGCAGGTTGAGCGTCCCGCCGGGCAGCGGCAGGATCGCCCCGTCCCAGCCCGCCGCACCGCGCGCTGCGGCATTGATCGTCCCGTCGCCCGTCCACACGAGCAGCAGGTCGATGCCTTGCCGGTCCAGCTCGGCCGCGTCGGGAATATCGTCGTCGGGCAGCGCGAAGATGGCGACGAGCGGCGTTCCTGCCGCGCGGCAGCTTTCCGCGATCGCGGCGAGGACGGCGTCGTCATGACTGCCGCTCTGGCTGTTGCAGACAAGGGCGGGGCGGGAGAAGGGATTGGTCATTGCCCTGTCCTACGCGCGAACGCGGAAAAGGTCGCGAAGCTTGTCGCGCTGTCGCTTGTTCGCCGCGCCGCCGCCCTGTAGGGCGCGGATGATGACGGGGCCGGTTTCCAAAGGACGACGGTTGATCAAATTCCTTTTCGTGGTGATCCTGCTCGTGCTGCTCTTCGGCGGCGGAGCGAAGATGATCGTCGCGGGCGGCGCCAAGTCGCTCAACATGGCCGACCGGCTGCTCGGGCAGGGCGACGGGGCGCGGCTGCTGATTGGCGACCAGCCCTATGGCAACGGGCCGCGCCAGTCGCTCGACATTTGGGTACCCGATAGTCTCAAAGAGGGCGACCGGTTGCCGGTCGTCGTCTTCTTTTATGGCGGCGGCTGGGACAGCGGCGAGCGGGGCAGTTACGGCTTCGCCGGACGCGCGCTCGCGCGGCAGGGCTTTGTCGTGGTGATCCCCGACTATCGCCTCGTACCTAAGGCGCATTGGCCCGACTTTATCGAAGACAGCGCGGCGGCGGTCGCATGGACGCACGAACATATCGCCAAGCTCGGCGGCGATCCCGACCGGATCGCGCTGATGGGCCATTCGGCGGGCGCCTATAATGCCGCGATGCTCGCGCTCGACCCGCAATGGCTGCGCGCGGCGAAGAGCGATCCGTCGATCATCCGCGGCGTTGCTGGGCTTGCCGGCCCCTATGATTTCCTGCCGCTCGAAAAGGGTGGCCGCGGCGACAAGGCGATGGGCAAGGTCAAGCCGATCGAAAAGACGCAGCCGATTCACTTCGCACGCGGCGACGCGCCGCCGCTGTGGCTTGCAACGGGCGACGAGGACGACACGGTGCGCCCGCGTAACAGCCAGAACCTCGCCGCCGCGATCGAGAAGGCGGGCGGCCCGGTGACGCTGCGCATCTATCCGGGCATGGGGCATACCGGCATCGTGATGGCGTTTGCCGCGCCGTTCCAGAACAAGGGGCCGGTGCTCGAAGAAGCGACCGACTTCCTCCGCGGCGTAACCGGCCGCCGCATTGCCCCCGCATCGGGCGCGGCACAATGAGCGCGCCGATCCCGGCGATCATACTTGCGGGCAGCCGTCCGGGGCCCGACCCCTTGCTGACCGGGAGCGGCGTGCCGACCAAGGCGCTGCTGCCGATCGCGGGGCAGGCGATGCTCGTCCACGTCGTGAAGGCGCTGCGCGCCTCACCCGAAGTCGGTGCAATCACGATCCTCGCACAGAACAGCGGCGAACTCGCGGCCGAACCGGGGCTCGCGGGCTTTGCCAACCTGCATTTCATCGATTCGGGGCAGGGGATCAGCAGCTCGCTCGCTGCCGCGCTGCCGCCGTGCGACGATCCGCTGCTCGTTACGACTGCCGATCATGTGCTGTTGACGCCGACGATGATCGCCGAGTTTCTTGGCGGCGCGGAGGATAGCGATGTCGCGGTCGCGATGGTCGAGCGCGATGTGCTGCTCGCGCGCTATCCGCAGTCGCAGCGGACATGGCTCAAATTCCGCGGCGGCTGGTGGTCGGGGGCGAACATGTTCCGGCTGCGCGGCCGACGCGTGCTGCCGCTGCTCGATTTCTGGGGGCGCATCGAGCGCGACCGCAAGAAGGGGCTCAAGATCATCGCCGCCTTCGGCCCCTGGCTGCTGCTCGGCGCGCTGCTCCGCCTCTTCACCATCCAGCAGGGGGTGGCGCGCGCGGGGCTTCGCTTCGGCCTCAAGGCGAAGGTCGTGCCGATGTCGGAGGCCGAGGCGTGCATCGACGCCGACAAGCCTTCGGATATCGAACTGATCGACGCGATATTTGCCGCACGGCGCGAAGCGGCTATAGGCCAACCCCTATGAGCATCGACAAAGCCATCATCCTGTCGGCCGGGCAAGGCTCGCGCCTGCTGCCGCTGACCCGCGACATTCCCAAATGCCTGATCGAGTTCAATGGCCGCAGCCTCATCAGCTGGCAGGTCGCGGCGCTCGTCGCGAACGGGATCAAGGATATCGTCGTCGTCACGGGCTTTCGTACCGAACGCGTCGAGGATCATGCGCTGCAGCTCTACCGCGACACCGGCGCGCGCATCCGCACCCTGTTCAATCCCTTCTTCCAGGTCGCCGACAATCTCGGCACCTGCTGGATCGCGCGCGAGGAGATGGACCGCGATTTCATCATCCTCAACGGCGACACCATCATTTCGGACGAGATCGTCGCGAAGCTGATCGAAGGCGCGAACGAGCCGATTAACGTCACCGTCGACGTCAAGGCCGACTATGACGACGACGATATGAAGGTGAACCGCGACGCCGAAGGCCGTCTGCATCATATCGGCAAGCGGCTATTGCCCCCCGACACCAATGCCGAGTCGATCGGCATGCTCGCCTTCGTCGGCGATGGCCCGTCGATCTTCCGCAACCAGGTCGACCAGATGATGCGCACCCCCGACGGGGTCGAGCGCTGGTATCTGCGCGCGATCGACATCATCGCCAAGGGAAACCGCGTCGGCACCGTGTCGATCGAAGGGCTCGAATGGCAGGAAGTCGACTTCCCGCAGGACGTCGAGGCCGCCGACGCGCTGACCGCGAAATGGGCCGAAGAAGGCCGCTACGCGAAATAGGGTTTGAGCCAGCCGGTGAGCGCAGCGACCTCTGCATCGCCCAGCTTCACCGCATGTCCGAGGTCCGGCTGCCCCGGCCAGCCGGCGTCGGCCACTGTCAGCCCCGCGCCCGACCGTTCGCCATCGTAGCGTGGCAGCACGTGGAAATGGACGTGCGGGTCGACCATCATCAGCATCAGATAGTTGATCTTCGCATAGTCGACGGCTTGGCCGAGCGCCGCCTCGATCGCGGCGGTCGCGACCTTGAGTTCGGCATGCGCTTCGGCGGGCAGGTCGCCGAACGCCGTCGCGTCCGATTTTGCCGCGAGAACCAGCGCGCCGAGCGTCGGCTGCGCGGGGCGGAGCAGCACGACCCAATGCTCATATTCGGCGATCAGCGTCGCGGGATGGCCGAATTTTGCGATCGTGTCGTTCATGCTTCTTCCATCCAGCTGGTGATCGGGCGGCCCGAACGTTTGACGGCATAGGCCTGCACCAGCCGCACCGCATGGACGACCAGCGAGATGATCGTCCACCATGCGAGCAGGATCAGGCCGATATCGGGGCGCCCGGCGAGCGTCGCGAAGAAGAGGATGACCATGTTGGGGTTGCGGCGCGCGGTGATCAGGCGGAACCGGCTGTCGAACTTCTCCCAGACATGGATGTCCATGCCGAAATCCTTGATGAACAATCCCTCGATCACGCGCTGGAGCACATAGCCCGCGACGACCGCAGCCATGACCCAGACAAAAGTCTGCGTCGACAACGCGAGACCCCATGTGCTGAGCCCGACGCCCCAGAAATACCACCAGAAGGGCGGGTGGATCAGGTCGACACCATGGTCAGCGACATTGCCCCATTTCGACGAGGTGATCGTGCAGCGCGCAAGCTTTCCGTCGACGGTGTCGAGCACCATGAAGATGAAGCCCGCGAGCATCCCTTCCCAATAATGGCCATAAGCGAACAGATATGTCGCATAGACGCACAGCGTCGCCCCGATCGCGGTCACCATGTTCGGCGTCATTCCGATGCTCGCGGCGATCCGGGTCAGCCACAGCGCGAGTTCGGGCCAGAGATATTTGGTCAGCGCGTCGGTAACGCCCTTGTAGGCGCCGAAATAGCTTTTCCGCTCGATCGCGCGTCGCGTTTCGGGGGTCAGCCGCTGGATGAACGGGCAGTCGAGCTTGCGGAGCTGGCGGTTATAGATTTGCGGATTGTCCTTATAGTCGATGATCGTCAGCGTGCCGCGATGCTGCGCGATATCTTCGGGGCGCATTCCGCCAACGAGGTGGGCGAGCACCAGTTCGTCGCCGTTCATGACGACGGTGCCCGGCAGCGGCACGATATGGCGCAGCCACACGGGGTCGAAGACATAGGCGAGGTTGGCGTAGATATGCGCGCCCGACGGTCTCGCTGCTTCGGGCAACCCCTCGGCGCTTGCGAGGCGGCGGAGCCGTTCGGTGTTGGTCATGCCCCAGATCGGGGTCGGATTTTCGCCGATCGGCGTCAGCGCGGGCAAGTTTGCGTCGGTCATCCGCCGCTCTTATCCTCTGGGACGTCCTTTGCAAGAAAGGCCGAAATCGCCTCCGCGCCGCGCCGCGCGGCGCCGGCAGGGTCGCCGCCGATCGATTCGGCGAGCCGTTCGCGCTGGGCGCCGGCGTAGCGCACATGGTGCGCCGGCGCCGCGTCGAGCGCCGCCGGCAGGCCGGCGAGATCGTCGACGACGTCGCCCAGCGTCCAGAACAGATAATCGGGATCGCCCTGCCAAGGAACGCGGTGCGCGTTGAGGAACAGGCACGGCCGCGGCGTGGCGAGAAACTCGTACACCTGGCTGCTGACGTCGCCGATGTAGATGTCGGCGCCGCTGGTATAGCTCATGTCGAACAGCCGGTCCGACCCGAGGTCGATCAGGATCTTGCCGGGCACGGCGAGCCGCTCGACCGCCGCGCGCTCGGCCTCGCTCGCTTCGGCGAACAGGCGGACGTGCGGCGCGACGACCAGATTATAGTGATCCTGCGCGGCGAACCAAGCGATCAGGTCGCGCCCGAAGCGGTCCCACGACGACAGGTCGCGCCGGAAGTGCGGCGCGTAAAGGACGGTCGGCCGGTCGTTCGCGAAAAGGGGTTCGCGCGCCGCCTGCAGCCGCGGCATCAGGTCGAGCTTCACATAACCGTTCACGGCATAGTGGCCCGGCCGGATCGTTCCCGCGCCGAGCAGTCGCTGTTCGCTTTTCTCGCCCGCGACGAGCACGAAATGGAAATGCCGGTCGCGCGGGTCGAGCATGATCGCGCGGTCGCCCGCGCCGTGCGGGGTGAAGACCAGCCGCGTGCGGCGCGGCAGGAAATGCCGGATCGCGGTCGTCGTCCGTTCGGGGACGACGATCGCATCGAGGCCGCGCAGGAAAGGCAAAGCGCCGAACAGCATCGGCAGCCGCGGATTGCGGAACAGCCCCCAATCGCGCAGCCAGCGCGCGAGACCGCGCTGGCCGAGCAAGGTGATGCGCGGCGCAAAGCCCGGATAGGCGAGCGCGACCTGTTCGACCATGCGCAGATGGTCGCCGCTCGCGACCGCGACCTCGACCTCCTCGCCGGCCGCCGCCATCTCGGCGGCGATCGGCAGCGCGTGGAAAATCTGGTGCGGTTCGCCGATGAACAGGAACAGCGTACGCATCAGGGAAGCCTTCCCGCTGCGGCATCCTCGAAATCGGCAACCCGCCAGCCGTGCTTCGCGGCCCGCCGCACGAACTTGTCCCCGCGCCCGACCAGCCACGCTTCGTCGGCGAGCGCAAAGGTCGGCGCGTCGCTGGCATGGTCCGAATAGGCGCGGATATGCGCTGCCCCGTCTGCCGGATGGGTGGCGAGCCACTCGCCGACGCGCCGCGCCTTTTCCGCGCCGTAACAATTGGGTCCATCGAGTTGCGGAAGCCAGTTCCCGTCGGCATCGCGCCGGTGACGCGAGGCAACGATCGCGTCGAAGCAGAGCGCCTCGGCGATCGCGCCCGCGTAGAACTCGGGCGCCGCGGTCGCCATCAGCAACCGGTATCCTTCGGCGCGGTCGCGCGCGATGCACGCCGCGGCGCCCGGCGGGACATCTCGCGGCACACGCCATGCCGCGAAGTCGGCGGCGAGCGCGCTGGCACGCGCCGGCGCGATGCGCCTGCCCAGCATCAGGCGGATGGCGGCGGGCTTGAAGCGGTCGCGGCCATAGAGGCGCAGCGCATAACCGATCATTAGCGCCGCGAGCGCGGGCAGCAGCATCAGCCGCCACGGTGCTTCGCGCCGCGCCGCCCATAGCAGGAAGAGCGTGAAGGTCGGCTTGCGAAGCACGGTGCGGTCGAGATCGTAGATCGCGACACCTGCGGGCGGGGCGCCGCGGGTCACAACGCCTCGCGCTCGAAGAGCCGCAATGCGCGGCCGGTCTTGCCCAGCGAGGTGCGGTCGGCGAGCGGGAGCGCGAAACGGAGCGCGAGCCAGATCGATCCGGCGGCGATCAGGACGATCAACGGCAGTGCGACGGGGTCGGGCAGGCGGCTCGCGAACAGCGCGGCAGCGCCCGCGGCGGCCGTGACGACGAGCCCGCGGAGCGCGACGCCCGGAAACTGCGCATCGAACGGCTGGAGCTTTTCGGTCACCGCGAGCTGGAGCATCGGGACCGCCGCCATGACGACGAGGCCGGTCGCCGTCGCGAGGGTCACCCCGGTCAGCGGATCGAGGTGCCCGACGATCAGCCAGCCGGTGCCGAGCGCGACCGCGACGCCGAAAATGCTGGCGGTGAGCTGGTGCCGGAATGCCGCGACGACCTGCAGCACCGGCGCCGAAATCCCGAGCACGGCTTCGGCCGCGCGGGCGAAGAGCAGGGCGATCAGCGCCGCCTGTGCGCCCTGCGCCTGATCGCCGAACAGGCTGAGCAACGAGCTGCTGCCCGCCGCGAGCACCGCCGCGAGCGGAAGCGCGATCGCCGATATCAACCGCGTCGCATAGGCATAGATGTCGGCGACCTGCCGCCGGTCCTGCCGCTCGGCGCTGGCGGCGAGCGGCGCCATGACATAGGAGAAGGCGATACGGACGAGCTGGACGACGCTCGACAGCTTGCGCGCGATCGTGAACAGCCCCGCCGCCGCCGCGCCCGCGGCGCCCGGAAGCAACAGGTTGAGGATCAGCGCGGGCGCGTCGCCGAACAGGCGTGCGATGATGTTCGACGGCAGGATCGACAGCCCCGCCCAGAAGGTGTTGCGCGCCGTGTCGCTCGCCCGCGCGCCGCGCCACATATCTGCAAGGCTGTAGTGCCGCGCGAGCAGGCGGACGCTGAGCGCCGCGGTGATCGCCAGCGAGCAGAGATGCGCAATGAACAGCCCCTTGAGCCCAAGCCCGCCCGCGAAGAACAGGCCGGCGAACACTAGCCGCATCACCTGTTCCCACACGATCCGGAGGCGGATTTCGGCGCCGAACACCATGCGCGCGCGCAGCGCTGAGGTTGCGATCTCGACAAATGCCCACAGCGGGAGAGCCCAGACGAAGATGCGGATCGCCGGGGTGACGAGGTCGCGGTCCTTCGCCGCGACATTGAGCAGCGGGCCGAGTTCGGCGGCAAAGATCGCGATCAGCGCCGCGACAACCAGGCATGGTCCGACGCCGAACAGCATCGCGGTGCGCAGCGCTGCTGCGGCGTCGGCGTCGCTCGCCGATTGCGGCACGGTACGCTGCATTGCGCTGGTCATGCCGAGATCGAAGATATTCTCGAGCAGGTTGATTGCGGCCCACAGCACGGCATAGAGGCCGTATCCGGCGAGGCCGAACATCAGGACATAGAGCGGCTGCGCGACGATCTCGACCACCGCACCCAGCCGTGCCAGCACGGTGGTGCCGAGCCCGCGCGCGACGCTGCGGCTGGTAACGGCGGGCTGGTCGGCGCTTTCGCTCATCATCGCCGCCCTAGCGCCTTGCCCGCGCGCCTGCCAGCGGCTTTCGCGCTTCACCCTCTTGTCGACGCTGCCAATCGGGTCTAGGCAGCGCGCGATTGCATAGGGAAGACCGCGATATGGCTCAATTTGTCCTGCCCAAGAACAGCCGCCCGCAAAAGACGGGCAAGGTCCACAAGGCCGAGGGCGCGACCGCCGTCAAGAAATTCAAGGTCTATCGCTACGATCCCGACAAGGGCCAGAACCCGCATTTCGACACGTTCGAGATCGATACCGAAAAATGCGGCCCGATGGTGCTCGACGCGCTCATCAAGATGAAGAGCGAACAGGATTCGACGCTGACCTTCCGCCGCTCGTGCCGCGAAGGTATTTGCGGCAGCTGTTCGATGAACATGAACGGCAAGAATGGTCTCGCCTGCACCACCGCGATCGAGGATCTGAAGGGCGACATCACGATCACCCCGCTGCCGGCGATGGACGTGATCAAGGACCTCGTCCCCGACTTCACCCATTTCTATGCGCAATATGCGTCGATCGAACCCTGGCTCAAGACCAAGACGACGACGCCGAGCGGCAAGGAGCGGCTCCAGTCGCCCGCCGAGCGCGAGAAGCTCGACGGCCTCTACGAGTGCATCCTGTGCGCCTGCTGCTCGACGAGCTGCCCGAGCTATTGGTGGAACAGCGACAAATTCCTCGGCCCCGCGATCCTGCTCCAGGCATATCGTTGGCTCGCCGACAGCCGCGACGAGATGACCGGCGAACGGCTCGACGAGCTTGAGGATCCGTTCCGCCTCTATCGTTGCCACACGATCATGAACTGCTCGAACGCGTGCCCCAAGGGCCTGAGTCCCGCGCGCGCGATCGCCGAGATCAAGAAGCTCGAGGCCGAGCGGCAGGTGTGAACGACGGGATCGAGGAACCGAAGCGGCGGGACCATTTCAGCGCGGAGGCGCTGGACGATGGTTGGGTCAGCTGGAACCTCAAGGACCCGACGCGCTTCAACAGCTTCATTGAACCTCTGACCGTCCGCGCCGAACCCCCGACGCCCGACGGCCGTCCGTGCGCGCGGGTGCGCATGATCCCCGAACGCAAACACAGCAACCTCGGCGACAATGTTCACGGCGCGGTGACGCTCGCGCTTGTCGACATCGCGCTGTTCGCGGCGTCGCACCAGTTCGGATCGCTCAACGCCGGTCATTCGGTGACGCTCGACCTGTCGACGCAGTTCGTCGGCGCGGGCCGCGTCGGTGAACCCCTCGATGCCGTGGTCGAACTGGTGCGCGAAACCGGCCGCCTGATCTTCCTGCGCGGCCTCGTCGTTCAGGGCGAAGGCGACAGCCATATCGTGCTGAGCTTTGCCGGGACGATCCGCAAGGCGAGCGGCAAGTGATCACTGTTCTGGCGGCCTATGACGCCCTCGTCGTGGCGGGCGAACTCAAGCCCGATCCCGAACAGCGCGCCGCCGCCGGGCGGCTGGACCGGCTGCAGACCGAGCTGGAGGCGGTGCCGCCGCGCGGCAGCCTGCTGTGGCGCCTGACCGGTCGCAAGCCCGCGGCGCTGCGCGGCGTCTACCTCTGGGGCGCGGTCGGGCGGGGCAAGTCGATGTTGATGGATCTTTTCTACGATCATCTCTCCATTCAGCGGAAAAAGCGCGTCCATTTCCACGCCTTCATGCTCGACGTCCATGCGCGGATGCGCGAGGTGCGCAAGAGCGAGAGCGGCGATCCGATCCCGCTCGTCGCCGACGCGCTCGCCGAAAATACGCGCTGCCTGGCGTTCGACGAGATGGTGGTGAACAACAGCGCCGACGCGATGATCCTCTCGCGCCTGTTCACCGCGCTGATCGACCGCGGGGTGACGATGGTCGCGACCTCGAACCGCCCGCCGAAGGATCTCTACAAGGACGGGCTCAACCGCGAACATTTCCTGCCCTTCATCGCGCTCGTCGAGGAACGGCTCGACGTGATGAGCCTCAATGGCCCGACCGATTATCGCCGCGACCGGCTCGGCGACGGCGCGCGCTGGTTCGTCCCCGCCGACGATGCGGCGAGCGCGGCGCTGTCGGCCGCCTTCTTCCGCCTCACCGACTATCCCCCCGAGGACCGCGCGCATGTCCCCAGCCTCGAACTCGATGTCGGCGGCGGGCGGATGCTGCACGTGCCGAAGGCGCTGAAGGGCGTCGCGGTCTTTTCGTTCAAGCGATTGTGCGGCGAAGCGCGCGGCGCGGCCGACTATCTGGCGGTGGCGCGCCATTTCCACACCGTGATCATTGTCGGCATCCCGCGCATGGGGCCGGAGAACCGGAACGAAGCCGCGCGCTTCGTGACGCTGATCGACGCGCTTTACGAATATAAGGTCAAGCTGCTCGCGAGCGCGGCCGCGATGCCCGACCAGCTTTACGTCGCGGGCGACGGCGCGTTCGAGTTCGAGCGTACCGCGAGCCGCCTCGCCGAAATGCAGTCGGACGATTATCTGGCGCTAGGCCACGGACCTGCCGAAGGCGCGATCGCCTAGGCGATCGCGAGGAATACCCCGCCCAGAACCTTTCCCCAGCGTGACGAATTGACCGTGACGGAAATGAGGTCGCGGACGTAGCGCACCTCGTGCACCAGATGACCGATAGCCTGTTCGATTGTCCGCCGCAGCGTGCGCAGCGGCTTGGGCGCGGCGACGGCGATACGCGCCGGGCGTTCGGGCGGTCCGGGCAGCGTCGCAAAGCCGCCGCTCGTCACCCGCGCGTCGTCCGCGACCGCGCGGCACAGCGCCTCCATTCGCGAAATCGCGAGGCGGTTCGGAACTTCGCGGTCGCGGCTCAATAATTCGAAACTGTGGCTGAACGCCGAAAACTGGATCGCGCCGCTCGCCGCGCTATGGTCGAGCGCGTCGCGCATCTCCTCTTCGGACATTGCACAAAGCTGCGCGGGGCGGAAACGGCTCGCGCGGTCCATCAGTCCGCTGACCGGGACCTCGACGACGCCGTGGTGACCGCGCATTCCCAGATTGCCCGCGTCGAGCGATATGGCGCAGCCATGGCCGAGATAGGCGCCGTTGAAGCTGCTGTCGAAACGGAAGCCGAGCGCGGAGAGCGCGCGCAGCGTGTCGTCGTTGGCGCCGAAATTGCCGGCGCGAAATGCGGTCGGTTTCGGTGCACCCGCGCCGACGAGGATGTCGCGCGCGAGCGCGATCAGCTTTTTCTGTGCCGCCAGCGGGAAGTCGCCGATGTTGCGGCCGGTGAGCCGCCCGACCGGGTTGAAGCGCGCGAAGGCGAGCCACTCGGTGTGGATATGGACCTGCACCTCGTGCCCGCGCGCGACGACGGGCCGGACGATCGCGTCGATCACCTCGGGACCATAGACAAGCGCGGGCATCGGATCGATAAAGAACACGCCAGTCAGCCCGTGGCGCTCGAGCATGTCCATCTGGAAGTGGATACCGAAATCGCCGTCGCGGCAGCGGCCCAGGATCGAGCTTTCGAAATTGGCGCGCGCGTCGGCGCCCCGTTGATAGAGGCCGGCCGACAATTCGGTGTCGAAGCTGATGATCGCCCGCGTCATGCTATCCGCGCGTAGCATCGCAGCGATAAGGGAGGGTTAACCCGCCGCTGCGGGATTTGCCGCGAAGACGGCGCGCGCGATCGCTTCGTGCTTGTCACATCGCGCGGCTATTCCCATCTCGAGAGTGTCTCGCGAGGGGCTTTATCGTTATTGCGAACTATTAGCAAAGAAACCCGGTTTTTCGTCCTTTTGGCGGTTGTTTCCTTAAGGGAATCGGCGTAGGGGCGTCGCCAGTCTTGGGACCGGAGCGGAGCTTTAGCCCGTGCTCCCGCCGGTCTGTGAACCAATTGCCGGGCTTGCCAGGAAGGGAGTGCCGCGCGCCATGGGACGCAAGAAGATCGCTTTGATCGGAGCCGGGAATATCGGCGGAACGCTGGCGCTGCTCGCCGCGCAGAAGGAACTGGGCGACGTCGTCCTGTTCGACGTCGTTGAGGGCGTGCCGCAGGGCAAGGCGCTCGACCTGTCGCAGGTCGGCCCGATCGCGGGCTTCGACGCGAAGATCACTGGCTCGAACGATTACAAGGACATCGCGGGCGCCGACGTCATCATCGTCACCGCCGGTGTCGCCCGCAAGCCGGGCATGAGCCGCGACGACCTGCTCGGCATCAACCTCAAGGTCATGAAGGCCGTCGGCGAAGGCATCAAGGCGAACGCTCCCGACGCTTTCGTCATCTGCATCACCAACCCGCTCGACGCCATGGTCTGGGCGCTGCGCGAATTCTCGGGCCTCCCGCACAACAAGGTCGTCGGTATGGCCGGCGTGCTCGACTCGGCGCGCTTCAGCCACTTCATCGCCGATGAATTCGACGTGTCGGTGAAGGATGTGAACACCTTCGTGCTCGGCGGTCATGGCGACACCATGGTCCCCGTCGTGCGTTACTCGACCGTCAACGGCATCCCCGTCCCCGACCTCGTCAAGATGGGCCTGTCGTCGCAGGACAAGATCGACGCGATCGTCAAGCGCACCCGCGGCGGCGGCGGTGAAATCGTCGCGCTGCTCGGTACGGGTTCGGCTTTCTATGCGCCTGCCGCATCGGGCATCGCGATGGCCGAAGCCTATCTGGGTGACCAGAAGCGCATCCTGCCCTGCGCCGCCTATGTCGACGGCCAGTACGGTCTCGACGGCCTCTATGTCGGCGTTCCGGTGCTGATCGGTGCCGGCGGCGTCGAGAAGATCGTCGAAATCGAACTCGATGCCGAGGACAAGGCTGGCCTGCAGGTCTCGGTCGACGCGGTCAAGGAACTGCTCGACGCGTGCAAGGCGCTGGATCCCAGCCTCGCCTGATCCCTTTTGGCTGTGCCCGGCGCTGGCGCCGGGCCGGCCGGCTCTCCCCAGGAGAATTAGAATATGTCCATTCTCATCGACAAGAATACCAAGGTCATCACGCAAGGGATGACCGGTGCCACCGGCACCTTCCACACCGAACAGGCGCTCGCCTATGGCACGCAGATGGTCGGCGGCGTGACGCCGGGCAAGGGCGGTACGACGCATATCGGCCTGCCGAACTTCAACACCGTCGAAGAAGCCAAGGCCGCGACCGGCGCGACCGCGTCGGTCATCTATGTGCCGCCGCCGTTCGCCGCCGACTCGATCCTCGAGGCGATCGACGCCGAGATCGAGCTGATCGTCGCGATCACCGAAGGCATCCCGGTGCTCGACATGGTCAAGGTGAAGCGCGCGCTTTCGGGCTCGAAGTCGCGCCTGATCGGCCCGAACTGCCCCGGCGTGCTGACTCCCGGCGAATGCAAGATCGGCATCATGCCCGGCAGCATCTTTTCCAAGGGCAGCGTCGGCGTCGTCTCGCGTTCGGGCACGCTCACCTATGAAGCCGTGTTCCAGACGACGAACGTCGGCCTGGGTCAGACGACCGCGGTCGGCATCGGCGGCGATCCCGTCAACGGCACCAATTTCATCGACGTGCTCGAACTCTTCCTCGCCGACGAAGCGACCAAGTCGATCATCATGATCGGCGAAATCGGCGGCGACGCCGAGGAACAGGCCGCGCAATTCCTGATCGACGAAGCGAAGCGCGGCCGCAAAAAGCCGATGGCCGGCTTCATCGCGGGCCGCACCGCCCCTCCGGGTCGCCGCATGGGTCACGCCGGTGCGATCGTGTCGGGCGGCAAGGGCGACGCCGAAAGCAAGATCGCGGCGATGGAAGCCGCTGGCATCAAGGTGTCGGCGAGCCCGTCGGAACTCGGCTCGACCCTCGCCGAAGTGCTGAAGGAACGCGTCTGACCGGATGGTCCGCCGGCATCCTTTGCCGGCGGGCCTTCGCTCCCCATATAAAACCCACCCCTACCTCCCCGTGGAAAAGCAGATGAACCTCGAACGACAAAGCTTCGACATCGACGAGCCGCAGGCCGGCCCGAGCTGGGCGCCGAAGAACTGGCCCCAGATCGACAGCGACGACCTGACCGCCGCGCTCGACCCGCAGCAGATGCAGGTCGCGGTGAAGGCTGCCGCCGCCAAGGCGGGTGCCGCGCTGTCGAGCGCCGAAGTCGAGCGCGCCGCCGATGATTCGATCCGCGCGATGATGCTGATCCGCACCTATCGTGTGCGCGGTCATCTTGCCGCGAATCTCGATCCGCTCGGGCTCAGCACGCGCGAACTGCCCGCCGACCTGACGCCCGAATTCCACGGCTTCGTTGGTGCCGATCAGGATCGCCCGGTGTTCATCGGGGGCACGCTGGGGCTGGAAAAGGCGACGATCCGCGAGATCGTCGCGATCCTGCGCGCCAATTATTGCGGCAATGTCGGCCTCGAATATATGCACATCGCCGACATCGAGGAGCGCCAGTTCCTGCAGGAACGGATGGAAGGCGCCGACAAGATCATCGAATTTTCGGTTGAGGGCAAACGCGCCATCCTGAACAAGGTGATCGAGGCCGAGGAATGGGAGAAATTCCTCGCGCGCAAATATGTCGGGACGAAGCGTTTCGGTCTCGACGGCGGCGAATCGATGATCCCCGCGATGGAGGCCATCATCAAATATGGCGGCCAGTATGGCGTGCGTGAAATCGTGTACGGCATGGCGCACCGCGGGCGCCTCAACATGCTCGCGAACGTCATGGCGAAGCCGTACAAGATCATCTTCCACGAATTTGCCGGCGGCTCGGCGAACCCCGACGACATCGGCGGTTCGGGCGACGTCAAATATCACCTCGGCACCTCGACCGACCGCGAGTTCGGCGGCGCGTCGGTGCATATGTCGCTTGTTCCCAACCCGTCGCACCTCGAAGCGGTCGATCCCGTTGTGCTCGGCAAGGTCCGCGCCCAGCAGGTCGTGCGCGACGACCTCGCCAAGCATGAGCAGGTGCTGCCCGTGCTGATCCACGGCGACGCGGCGTTCGCGGGGCAGGGCATCGTCTGGGAATGCCTCGGCTTCTCGGGCATCCGCGGTTACAACACCGGCGGCTGCATCCACTTCATCGTCAACAACCAGATCGGCTTCACGACCAGCCCGCAGTTCGCGCGCTCGTCGCCCTATCCGTCGGACGTCGCGAAGGGCGTGATGGCGCCGATCCTGCATGTCAACGGCGACGATCCGGAAGCGGTGACCTTTGCGTGCAAGCTCGCGATCGATTTCCGCCAGCAGTTCAAGCGCGACGTCGTGATCGACATGTGGTGCTACCGCCGCTTCGGCCATAACGAGGGCGACGAACCCTCGTTCACCCAGCCGTTGATGTACGCCAGCATCCGCCAGCATCCGCCGGTGTCGCAGCTGTGCGCGACGAAGCTCGAAGCCGAAGGCGTGATCGACGCGGGATGGGCCGACGCCCGCCGCGCCGAATTCACCGCGCGGCTGGAAGCCGACTTTGAATCGGCGAAAAGCTACAAGCCCAACAAGGCCGACTGGTTCGCCGGGCGCTGGTCGGGGCTCCACGCTCCCGCCGATCCCGAGAATGCGCGCCGCAACATCGCGACGGGTGTTTCGGACAAATTGTTCGATTCGATCGGCCGCACGCTGACGACGATTCCCGCCGACGTCGAGGTCCACAAGACGCTCCGCCGCGTGATCGACGCGCGGGGCGCGATGTTCGCCGACAAGAGCGACGGCGAAGTGTTCGACTGGGCGACCGCCGAGAGCCTCGCGTTCGGCACCTTGCTCAGCGAGGGCTATCAGGTTCGCCTGTCGGGCCAGGATTCGGGACGCGGCACCTTCAGTCAGCGCCACGCGGTCTGGGTCGACCAGAAGAGCGAGGCGAAATATATCCCGCTGACCACCGTCCCGCACGGCCGGTTCGAGGTGCTCGACAGCCCTCTTAGCGAATATGGCGTGCTCGGCTTCGAATATGGCTATGCGATGGCCGATCCGAAGAGCCTCGTGCTTTGGGAGGCGCAGTTCGGCGATTTCGCCAACGGCGCGCAGATCATGATCGACCAGTTCATCGCGAGCGGCGAGGCCAAGTGGCTGCGTGCCAACGGCCTCGTGATGCTGCTCCCGCACGGTTACGAAGGGCAGGGACCCGAGCATAGCTCGGCGCGTCTCGAACGCTTCCTCCAGCTGTGTGCGGGCGACAATATCCAGGTGTGCAATATTTCGACCCCGTCGAACTATTTCCACGTCCTGCGCCGCCAGATGCTGCGTCCGTTCCGCAAGCCGCTCATCATCATGACGCCGAAGTCGCTGCTTCGTCACAAGCTGGCGGTTTCGCAGCGTTCGGACTTCATCGGCGACGCGCATTTCCGCCGCCTGATGTCGGACCGTACGCCGCCCGCCGACAAGGACGTCAAGCGTGTCGTGCTCTGTTCGGGCAAGGTCGGATACGATTTGATGGAAGCGCGCGATGCGGCGGGTCTGACCGACACGACGGTCGTCCGCGTCGAGCAGATCTATCCCTTCCCGGGTGAGCCGCTCGCGGTTCGTCTGAAGCGGATGCCGAACCTCGAAGAGGTGGTGTGGGCGCAGGAAGAGCCGCGCAACAATGGCGCGTGGTTCTTCGTCAACGAACTGATCGAGGAAGCGCTGACCAATGCGGGCCACAAGGGCATGCGCCCGCGTTATGCGGGCCGTGCTGCTGCGGCCTCGCCCGCGACGGGCCTGATGAGCCGCCACCAGACCGAACAGTCGGCGCTCGTCGCCGATGCGCTCGGACTTTCGGTTCGCGCCGAAATCCGCCGCGCCAAGAACAAAGCCTGAGCTTAAGCCCCAAGGAACTACACCTATGAGCACCGAAGTCAAAGTCCCCACGCTGGGCGAAAGCGTTACCGAAGCGACGATCGGCGAATGGCTGAAAAAGCCGGGTGAGGCCGTCGCGCTCGACGAGCCCATCGCGAGCCTCGAAACCGACAAGGTCGCGGTCGAAGTGCCGTCGCCCGTCGCGGGCGTGATGGGCCAGCAGCTCGCCGCGGTCGGCGACACGGTCAACGTCGGCGCGACGATCGCGACGGTCGAGGCCGGCGGCGCGGCGGCTGCTCCGGCACCCGCCGCCGCTGCACCCGCTCCGGCTGCCAAGGCCGAAGCAGCCGCGCCGGCACCCGCCGCGACCGCTGCTCCCGCGAGCGATGGCGTCGACACCGTCACCACCATGTCGCCTGCGGTACGCCGCCTCGTGCTCGAGCATGGCGTCGATCCGACGAAGATCCAGGGCAGCGGCAAGGACGGCCGCTTGACCAAGGAAGACGTACTCGCCGCCGCGAGCGCCGCGCCTGCGGCCGCCCCGGCTCCGGCCGCTGCACCCGCACCCGCCGCGACCGGTACTCCGGGCCGCCGCGAGGAGCGCGTCAAGATGACGCGCATGCGCCAGACGATCGCGAAGCGGCTGAAGGCGGCGCAGGACACGGCGGCGATGCTGACGACGTTCAACGACGTCGACATGTCGGCGGTGATGGCGACGCGCGACAAATATCGCGAAAGCTTCGAGAAGAAGCATGGCGTCCGCCTCGGCTTCATGAGCTTCTTCACCAAGGCGGTCGCGCTCGCCGCACATGACATTCCCGCAGTGAACGCGCGGATCGACGGCGACGAGATCGTCTATCACGATTATCTCGACGTCTCGGTCGCGGTCAGCGCGCCGAACGGCCTTGTCGTTCCCGTCGTGCGCAACGCGGACAGCCTCTCGTTCGCCGACATCGAAAAGGCGATCGCCGACCTCGGCAAGCGTGCCAAGGACGGCACGCTGACGATGGACGACATGACCGGCGGTACCTTCACCATCTCGAACGGCGGCGTGTTCGGCGGCCTGATGTCGACCCCGATCATCAACCCGCCGCAGTCGGCGGTGCTCGGCCTCCACCGCATCGAGGATCGCCCGGTCGTCCGTGACGGCGAAATCGTGATCCGCCCGATGATGTATCTCGCGATGAGCTATGACCACCGCCTGATCGACGGACGCGAGGCGGTGACCTTCCTCAAGACGATCAAGGAAGCGATCGAGGATCCGACGCGCCTGCTGATCGATCTTTGATCCGATGACGGCGCTCCTCCCCCTCCGCGCAATTCTGGTCTTCGCCGTCGCCGCCGCCCTCGCGGGCTGCGGCGAGGGTGAAAGCCGCATGGCGAAGGGTTTCGAGGAGGGACTCAGGACCAGCTTTGTCGAGAGTTTCGGCGAATCGTGCCGCGCCGCGGCCGAGGGTGGCGGTGCGGCCGCCGGCCTCGCTGCCGAGGTCTGCAAATGCGCGGCCGACGAATTGATCAAGAAATATAGCGCATCTGAACTGATCGGCCTGTCGCCCGAAATGGCGGCACCCGTTATGAAGTCATGCGCGGCGAAATCCGGGCTGCCCGTTTGAGCGGAGTCGCTCGTTGACGGTGCCAGGCAGAAATTGAGGTAGATTGAACATGGCTGATTATGACTACGACGTCCTTGTCATCGGTTCGGGGCCCGGCGGTTATGTCGCGGCGATCCGCGCGGCGCAGCTCGGCCTGAAGACCGCGTGCGCCGAAGGGCGCGAGACGCTGGGCGGCACCTGCCTCAATGTCGGCTGCATCCCCTCGAAGGCGATGCTCCACGCTTCGGAATATTTCGAGGCGGCGGCGGGCGGCGCGATGGCGGCGATGGGCATCAAGGTGAAGCCCGAACTCGACCTCGGCACGATGCACGGCCAGCGCAAGGATGCGGTGAAGGGCCTGACCGGCGGCATCGAATTCCTGTTCAAGAAGAACAAGATCGACTGGCTGAAGGGCTATGCGCAGTTCACGTCGAAAGACACGGTCGAAGTCGCGGGCAAGGCCTATCGCGCCAAGAACATCATCATTGCGACCGGCTCGTCGGTCACCCCGCTTCCGGGCGTCGAGGTTGATAACGACAAGCAGATCATCGTCGATTCGACCGGCGCGCTCGAACTTGCCAAGGTTCCGGGTCACATGGTCGTCATTGGCGGCGGCGTGATCGGGCTCGAACTCGGCAGCGTGTGGCGCCGCCTTGGCGCGAAGGTCACCGTCGTCGAATTCCTCGACCAGATCCTCCCCGGCATGGACGGCGACGTCCGCAAGGAAGCGAACAAGATCCTCAAGAAGCAGGGCATGGAATTCAAGCTCAAGACCAAGGTCACCAAGGCCGAGGTGAAGGGCAAGAAGGCTGTGCTGACGCTCGAACCCGCCGCCGGCGGCGACGCCGAAACGCTCGAAGCCGACGTCGTGCTCGTGTCGATCGGCCGCCGTCCGAACACCGATGGCCTCGGCCTCGACAAGGCCGGCCTCGCGGTCAACCAGCGCGGCCAGATCGAAACCGATCATGATTTCTCGACGCAGGTCCCCGGCATCTGGGCGATCGGTGACGTGATCCCCGGTCCGATGCTCGCGCACAAGGCCGAGGACGAAGGCATCGCCTGCGCCGAGAATATTGCGGGTCTGACGGGCATCGTGAACCACGACGTCATCCCGTCGGTCGTCTACACTTGGCCCGAAATCGCCGGTGTCGGCCTGACCGAAGAGCAGGCGAAGGAAAAGGGCGAGGTCAAGGTCGGCAAATTCCCGATGATGGCAAACAGCCGCGCCAAGACGAACCACGAACCCGACGGCTTCGTGAAGGTGATCGCCGATGCGAAGAGCGACCGCGTGCTCGGTGTGTGGTGCATTGCGAGCGTCGCGGGCACGATGATCGCGCAGGCCGCGCAGGCGATGGAATTCGGCGCCACGTCGGAAGACATCGCCTATACCTGCCACGCGCATCCGACGCACAGCGAAGCGATCAAGGAAGCCGCGATGGCGGTGACGGGCAAACCGATCCACATCTGACGCGAACATAATGGGGGAGAGAATTATGGCGAAGCATTGGCTCCGGGCAGGGGCTTCGCTGGCTCTCTCCCTCATGGCGACCGGCGCGCAGGCGACGCCCGACGTCAATGCCGCGAACGCGCGGCTGACCGCGTTGCTCGATAAAAATTACCCGGCGCTCGAGGCGCTCTACAAGGATCTCCACCAGCACCCCGAACTCGGGATGCAGGAAGTCCGCACGGCGGGTATCCTCGCGCAGCATCTGCGCAAGGCGGGGTTTACCGTGACCGAGAAGGTCGGCGGCACCGGCGTCGTCGGCATACTCAAGAACGGCGAAGGCCCGACCATCCTGGTACGCGCGGACATGGACGCGCTCCCGATGGAGGAAAAGACCGGGCTCGCCTGGTCGAGCAAGGCGCGCGCGACCTATGAGGGCAAGGATGTGCCCGTGATGCACGCGTGCGGCCACGACACGCATGTTGCCTATCTGGTCGGCGTCGCGCAGGCGCTCTCCGCGATGCGCGACAGCTGGTCGGGCACCGTCGTACTGATCGGCCAGCCCGCCGAGGAGCCGCTCGTGGGCGCGCGCGCGATGCTCGATGACGGGCTGTTCACGCGCTTCCCGAAGCCCGATTACGGCTTCGCCGCGCATGTCTCGAACCTTCCGGCCGGGGTGGTCGCGATCAAGGCGGGCGCCGGGTCGTCGGCATCGGACAGCTATTCGATCACCTTCCACGGCCGCGGCGGGCATGGCTCGATGCCTGCGGCGACGATCGACCCGATTCCGATCGCCGCGCGCTTCGTCACCGACACACAGGTGGTGATCAGCCGCGAAAAGGATCCCGCCGCCTTCGGCGTGCTGACGATCGGTGCGATCAATGCGGGCAGCGCGCCCAACATCATCCCCGACAGCGCCGAGGTGAAGGTCAATCTGCGTTCGCAGTCGCCCGAGGTGCGCAAGCTGCTCCAGGACGGGACCGCGCGCGTCGCGAAATCGGCGGCAGCGATGGGCAAGGCGCCCGAGCCGACGATCCGTTATCTCAGCGGCACCGGCGTCCTGACCAACGATGAGGCGATGGCCAATGCCGCGGTCGCGGCGCTGACGCCGGTGTTCGGCAAGGGCCTTGTCTTCGCGCCGGCAAGTGCGGCGCCGATGTCGGGAAGCGAGGATTATTCCGAGTTCGTCGATGCGGGCGTTCCCTCGCTCTTCTTCGGTATCGGCGGTTATGATCCGGCAGTCCTCGCCGACCTCAAGGCGAAGGGGGAACCCGCGCCGACCAATCATTCGCCCTTCTTCGCGCCGAAGGCCGAACCCGCGATCCGCAACGCCGTGACTGCGATCGTCCTGTCGATCGTCGGCGGCGTACGCCCCGACGCCAAATAGGCGCGGGCTTTGTTCGACTTCGACAATGCGCTGATCGTCCGCCTGCTCGACCTTGTCGGCATCGGCGTCTTCGCGCTGTCGGGTGCGTTGATGGCGGTGCGGCTGCGCCAGACTTTGGTGACCGCCAGCTTCTTTGCGCTGGTCACCGGCGTCGGCGGCGGCAGCGTGCGCGACCTGCTCATCGGCGCGCCGGTGTTCTGGGTGCAGGATGGGGCGATCGCGGCGGTATGCATCGCGATCGCGCTCGTCGTCTGGCTCACCCCCGAACGCTGGTGGCAGGGGCAATTGCTCGAGTGGGCCGATGCGGTCGGGCTTGCCGCCTATGCCGTGTTCGGCACCGCCAAGGCGCTCGCGTGGGGCGTCCCGCCTGTGCCCGCACTGATGATGGGCGTCATTACAGGCTGCGTCGGCGGCACCATCCGCGATATCCTCGCCGGGGTCCCGTCGATCATCATGCGCCCCGAGGTCTATGTCACCGCGGCGGCACTCGCGTCGGGGCTGTTCCTGCTGCTGCAATGGCTCGGCGCCGGAACGCCCGTCGCGGCGGTCACGGGTGCGGTCGCGGGGTTCATCCTGCGCGGCGCGGCGATCCGCTGGTCGCTCGCGCTGCCCGCCTATCGCGGGCACGAGGGCTAGGACTGATCGACATTCAGCCCTGACGGCCTGCAAACGACGGCCTTCCGCGCTTCCGGTGCTCACGTGCCATTCGCACGCTGCGCTCCGGTTCACGGAAAACCGCCATTTTCGGCTCGTCATCTTCTGAATGTCGATCGGTCCTAGGACAAGCGACAGGCTTGCCAAATCGCGAATCTGTGGCAGGTTCGCATTATGAACACTGATGTCAGCACCATCGCACGCCGGGTGCGGGGTCAGGCGGACGCCTTGCCCGAGCTGTTCGGCCGTTTCGATTTCGACAAGGCGCCCGAGCGCTGGGCGCCCGAGGCGGGAGCGGTGAGCGAGCTCAGCCGCGTCCGTAGCATCGATCGATCGGCCTATCTCGACGATCCCGACCTGCTCGCGCGAATTCGCGAATATACGATGCTCGGCGACCGCACGGGTGATGCCTATGCGGCGCTGATGCCGGGGCTCGGCTTCCAGCGCACCGTCGCGATGCTGGTCGAGGCGTGCGACAAGGGGATCGAAGCGGTCGAAAGCGCGCCGCCCGAACTCGGCGCGCTGATCCGCGAGATGGAACAGAAGCCCGACTGGCTGGATATGGACCTGGTCGAGGAGGGCGCCGCCTATGAACGCAATGCCACCGCGAACCTGTCGCCCTTCCTGATCCGCGGCGCGTTCATCGCGACCTTCCTCAACAAATATTCGGCGCTGCCGATGGCGCTCACCGGCACGCTCGGTCATGCGACCGCGGCGCGGCGGGTCAAGGAGACCGCGACCTTCTTTGCCACCACGGCGCTGCCCGGCGCGCTCGACCGCTATGGCCCGGGGTTCAAGGCGGCGGCGATGGTGCGGCTGATGCACTCGATGGTGCGCGTCAATGTGCTGTCGCGTCCCGGCATGTGGGACACCGAAACCTATGGCATGCCGATTCCGCAGCTCGACCAGATGCCCGCGGGGCTGATCCCGGTCTATTTCCTGTCGCAGGAGGTGCTGGCGAAGGGCCGCACGACCTTCACCCGGCTCGAACGTGGCCGCGTCGAGCTCGCGCGCTATCGCTGCTATCTTCTTGGGCTGCCCGAGGATCTGCTCGCCGACACGCCGCAGGAGATCGTCCGTATCTGGCGCACGCGTAGCGCGACGCTCCGCTACGAATATGACGATCAGGTCTGCGGCGGGCTGCTGCGCGCGACGATGGATGCCGAACTGTCGAAGGACATGTCGCCGAAGGGGCAGGTCAAGCGCCGCCTCGAACATTCGGTGAGCCGCGTGTTCTTCGTGAAGGCCTTCCTCGCCGGCGACGAGGAAAGGGCGGCGAGCGTCGGGGTGCCGGTGAAGCGCCGCGACCACCTGATCTATGGCGCGACGATGCTCGGCATCGCGGGGCGGATGGCGGCGTACCGCATCGCCTCGCGCCTGCCCATCGTCCGCCATCTCGCCGACCGCCGCCTCGTGCGCCGGATCGAGCGCCAGCTTGACGGCTATGGCCGCGCCGAATTCACCTCGAACGCGGCAAATTACAAACCCGCCACGGCGGGCTGATCCGCTTTTCCAGCCAAGGGATTACCATGCAGACACAGCAGGCCACGGTGAACGGCATCAACATCACTTATGAGGACAAGGGGCCGAAGGACGCACCCGTGATCCTGCTGGTGATGGGGCTGGGCGGGCAATTGACCTTGTGGCCCGACGAGTTCGTCGATGCGCTGAACGAACGCGGCTTTCGCACGATCCGCTACGACAATCGCGACGTCGGCCTGTCGACGCGCTTCGATGCGGCGGGGGTGCCGAACGTCAAATGGATGGTCGTCAAATCGATGCTCGGGCTACCCGTCCGTCCCGCTTACACGCTCGCCGACATGGCGGCCGACGGCATCGCGCTTCTCGACCATCTGGGCATCGCGCGCGCACATGTCGTCGGCGTGTCGATGGGGGGCATGATTTCGCAGCATATCGCGGCGCGCTATCCCGAGCGTGTGCTGTCGCTGACCTCGGTGATGTCGACCAGCGGAAACCGCCGCCTGCCGCGCGCGAAGAAGGAAGCGATGCAGGTGCTCGCGAACCGGCCGATGAGCGGCGACAAGGATGCGCTGATCGCCTATTCGGTCAACGCGGCGCGGGTGATCGGCAGCCCCGGCTACCCGTCCGCGGAGGACCGGCTCCAGCGCCGTGTGCGCGCCGATTTCGAGCGCGGCTGGTATCCGCAGGGTGTCGCGCGCCAGATGGCAGCGATCATCGCCGATGGCGACCGGCGGGCGCTGCTCAAATCGGTCAAAGCGCCGACGCTTGTCATCCACGGCGAGGATGATCCGCTCGTGCCGCTGCCGGGCGGCCGCGACACGGCGGAGAATATCGCTGGCGCACGGCTGCTGACGATCCCCGGCATGGGGCATGACCTGCCGCTGGCCCTCGTCGACACGATGGCCGACGCGATCGCCGAACATGCAAAGGCGGTTGCGGTCGCGGCCTGACTCTCCCCTCCCGCAAGCAGGAGGGGGACTACTTTAGCAACAACGCCATCGTTGCAAAGAATCCCTTCGCTTCGGCCTTGCCGGGGCGCGGGACGGCGGGGAGATAGGCGCGGCAGTCGAGGCACGACGCCTGCACCGACCCCGCCTGCGTCAGCATCGTCAGGTCCTGCACCAGCCGGCGTTCGGTGAGCTGGCGGTTCATCGCCGCGATCCCGAACCAGCCGCGCGGGAGCGCCGCGGTTTCTTCCTCGGCGCCCGACCAGCTCGCGAGCATCTTCGAAAATTCGCTCGGTTCGTCCTCGAAATATTTGGCGTGGAAGTCGCCCTTGACCTTGGCGAGCCCGGCGGCCGCCTTCATCGCGTCGGGCAGGCCGCCGAACTGATCGACGAGGCCGATCTGGCGCGCGGTGCCACCGGCCCACACGCGCCCTTCGGCGATCGTCCGGACCTTCTCGATCGGCTGCTTGCGGCTCTTGGCGACAAGGCCGGTGAAGCGGCCATAAATGTCCTCGACGCTCGCTTGCGCCAGCGCGTTGAACTCGTCGTTCACCCCGCCGAACACATCGGGCTGGCCCGAAAGCGGCGTCGTCGCGATGCCGTCGGCGTTGACGCCGATCTTGGCGAGCGCCTGATCGAAGCTGGGCAGGATACCGAACACGCCGATCGATCCGGTGATCGTCTCGGGCTCGGCAAAGATGCGGTCGGCGGGGGTCGAAACCCAATAACCGCCCGAGGCCGCGACATTCGCCATCGAGACGACGATCGGCAACTTCTTCGCCTTCGCGGCGAGCAGCGCCTGGCGGATTTCTTCGGACGCGAGCACCGACCCGCCGGGCGAATCGACGCGCAGGACAATCGCCTTGACGCTGCTGTCGGTCGCGGCGTCGAGGATATGCTGCGCGATGGTTTCGCCGCCGGCGACCCCGCTCGGCGCCTCGCCGTCGACGATCTCGCCGACGACGGGGACGACCGCGATCGTGCTGCCCTTCGTCGAAGGCGGATTGGCGGCGACCCAGTTTTCGAGCGGGATCGCGTTATATTCCCATGGCTTGCTGTCGTCGGCGGTGCCGCTGATCTCGGCGACGCGGCGGTTGAACGCCATGCGGCTGCCGACCTTGTCGACGAGGCCAGCGTCAACAGAAGCCTTCGACAGGTCATTGCCCGCCGCGCGCACCGCGCCCGCGGTGTCGGCGATGAAGGCGTCGAGCTTCGCCGCGGGGCGCGCCTTCTTGACGTCGGTCAGCCAGTTTTCCCAGAGCACGCTGGCGTAGGCGAGGTCGGCTTCTTTCGCTTCGGGCGACTGGTCGGTCCGGAGGAAAGGCTCGACCGCGCTCTTGAAGGTGCCGACGCGATAGATATGCGCGGTGACGCCGAGCCGGTCCATAAGCCCCTTGTAATAGAGGCGCGATCCACCGGGGCCGGCGATCGCGACGCCGCCGATGCTGTCGGCCCAGATTTCGCTGGCGTGCGAGGCGACCTGGTAGCTGTCGGTGGTGTAAGCGGTGGCGAAGGCGAGCACGGGCTTTTTCTTCGCGCGCACCTTGTCGACCGCGGCGCCGATTTCGGCGAGCGAGACCTGCCCGCCGCCGAGGAAGCGGTCGAGGTCGAGGACGACCGAGGTGATGCGCTTGTCGTCGGCGGCAACCTCGAGCGCGTGGACGACGTCGCGGACGCGGACTTCCTTGAGCTGGTTACCACCCGACAAGGCCGCGAACGGATCGACCTCCGACGGCTGTTCGCTGACGATCCCGTCGAGTTCGATCAGCAGTGCGCCCTGGCTGACGGGCAGGCCCGCGTTGGGGCGTCCTGCGAGCAGGCCGAACAGCGCCACGAAGAAGAGCAGCAGGAAGACCAGCGCGAGCGCATCCTTGATCCCGACGAGCAAATGCCAGACCTTGCGCGGAAAGCTGGTCGTCGACTTCGGCTTGTCGTCGCCCGGCAGCGGGCGGCGCACCGGGATGGCCCAGGGGCCGGCGGGATCGTTGGGCGTGTTCGCGGTCGTTTCGGTCATGCCCGCGAACCTAGGGACGCGGCTCGCCCTTGGCAATGCACGCTTCGACGGGCGGGTGATGACGCGGTACCGGCGACGTCAGAGCCAGCCTTCGCGGCGATACCAGCGCACCGTCTCCGCGAGCGCGTCGTCGGTGTCGCGTTCGGGGCGCCATAGGGCGGCAGGCGGGCCTTTTCCTTCGGTCGCGACCCAGTCGGGGTGCGCGATATAGCGCGCGCGGTCGGGGGTCAGCTTCGCGCGGCTGCGGCGGACGAGCTTGTCGAGCCGCCCGCCTGCCTTGAGCAGCAACGCCGGGGTTGCGAGCGTCGACAGGCGCTGGCGCCCGACGGCGCGTGCGACGGCGCGGGCAAAGCCGCGATGCGACCAGCCCGTGGGCTTGCCGTCGTCGGGTTCGTAAATCTGGCCGACGCTGACGCCGCGGTCGGCGGCGAGCGTGACGAGCAGCCGCGCGAGTTCGTCGACATAAATCGCCGACATGCGCCCGCTCGGAACCAGCGCGATACCGCGCCGCGCCATGCGGAACAGGTCGAGCATCTCGGTATCGCCGGGACCGAACACCGCGGGCGGCCGCACGATCGTCCAGTCGAGCCCGCTTGCCATGACCACCGCCTCGGCGCGTTCCTTGGACCAGCCGTAATTGGAGATGCCGGGCTCGCGCGCGGCGAGCGACGAAACATGGACGAAGCGCGTCACACCTGCGCCGCGCGCGGCATCGACGACGTTCGCGGTCGCGGTCGCATTGCCCGCCTCGAACGCCGCCCGGGTCGGCACATTGACGACGCCCGCGATGTGCATGACGACGTCGGCGTCCTTCGCCATGTCGGCGAGGCTGGCTGTATCGTCGAGCGCGCCCGCGATCCACGTCACGCCTTTGCGCTCGGGCTGCGGACGGCGGGTAAGCGCGCGGACGTGCCAGCCCGCCGCGACGGCATCGCGCATCGTCGCGCCGCCCACGAAGCCGGTCGCGCCGGTCATCGCGAGCACGCGCGTCAGAGCAGCACCATATGGTCGCGGTGCACCATCGCGCTGCGCGGTGCGTAGCCGAGCGCAGCTTCCTGCGCGTCGCGGCCGAGGCCGACGATGTTCGCGGCGTCGGCACCGGGATATTCGGAGAGACCGCGCGCGATGACGCGCCCGTCGGGGCCGGCGATGTCGAGGATGTCGCCGCGCGCGAAACTGCCGCTGACCGCGGTCACCCCGGCCGCGAGCAGGCTCGCGCCGCCGTGCAGAGCCTTGGCCGCGCCCGCGTCGATCTCGATCCGGCCCTTGGCGGTCAGCCCACCCGCGAGCCAGGCCTTGCGCGCGCTCGCGCCCCTGTCGGCGGCGAACAGGCTGTGCCGCGCATCGGTCGACAGCGGCCGGTCGATGCGTCCCGACGCGATCGCGAGATGCGCGCCCGCGGCATTGGCGATGCGCGCCGCCGCGATCTTTGACACCATGCCGCCCGATCCCATGCCCGACGCCGAGCCGGTATCGGCCATCGCCTCGATGCCCGCGTCGATACGTTCGATGCGCGCGATATGGACGGCGCCCTCCTGCGCGGGGTTGCGGTCGTATAGGCCGTCGATGTCGGACAGCAGGATCACGCCGCCCGCCGCCGCCGCCTGCGCGACGCGCGCCGCAAGCCGGTCGTTGTCGCCAAAACGGATTTCCTCGGTTGCGACGCTGTCATTCTCGTTGATGATCGGCACGACGCCGAGCGACAGCAGCCGGTCGAGCGTCGCCGCGGCGTTGAGATAGCGGCGGCGATGTTCGAGGTCGTCGAGCGTGACGAGCATTTGCGCCGCGGTCAGCCCCTCGGCGCCGAGCACCTCGGCCCAGACCTGCGACAGCGCGATCTGGCCGGTTGCCGCTGCCGCCTGTGCATCTTCGAGCGTCCCGCGTCCGCCCTTCGCGAGGCCCAGCCGCCGCGCACCGAGCGCGATCGCGCCCGACGAGACGACCGCAACCTGCTGGCCCGCGCGCGTCCGCTCGGCAATATCGGCGGCGATCCCGACCAGCCAGTCGCGCCGCACCGCGCCCGACGGATCGACGAGCAACGCCGAGCCGATCTTGACGATGAGACGGGGGCAGGATGCGGGCGGAAACAGGCTCATGCCGCCGCCGATAGCGTCTGCCGAAGCCCGCGCCAATCCTTACGTCAACGCGATCCGCCGAAAGTGTAGCTGAGCGCGACCCCGCCCGATGGCTGGCTGCGCGATCCGAGTTCGCGCGTCACGGGTGAATCCGCCGCGTCGCCGACGAGCCGGTCGTAGCGGCCATAGACCGCGATGCCCCAATTCTTGCCGAGCATCCGATGGTAACCCGCCGTCACGCCGACCGACTGGACGCCGCCGCCGGGATCATAGGCGGGGAGGCCGGATGTCGCCGCGGCGGCGGGCGTTACGCCGAAATAGGCGCGGGTGTATTTGGCGTCGCCAAGCGTCACGCGCGGGCCGATCGAGAAAAGCCAGTCGTCGCCTTCGCGCGCGACATAATCGGCGCTGATTTCGCCGGTCCAGCCCTTGTGACCGCTCAACCCCTTGCGGCCGTCGAGGCGGAGGCGCAGCGCCGGGGTCAGGTGGACCTGTGCGAAGGCGCCGGCCTCGATCGACAGGCCGACCTTGGGCAGGTCGGCGCCGATATCGGACGCCTTGCGCTTGCCGACGAAGCCGAAAGCGGGGCCGAAGGCGAAATTGCCCGAACGGAGCAGCGGCGACCCGAAGCTTTCATCGGGTGCCTCGAACGCGAACTCGCTGTCGCGCGTGCGCGAAAGGTCGACATAGGGGCCGATGCTGAACTTGTCGGCGCCGGGCCACGACGGCGCGAGCTGCGGCCCGAGAATCAGGCGCGTGCGCTTTTCGCTTCCCTCGCTTTCCTGCGCCTGCGCCGGGATCGAGACGAGCGGCGCGGCGAGGACGGCCATAGTCAGTAAGGTGCGGCGGACAGTCATACGGAACTCCTTGTTGTTCCGCATGAAATCCCCTGCGGCGGGCTTTGTTCCTAAACCGGCGACCAGCCGGTCGCTTCTTCGCCGTCATCCGCGCCGGGTTCGGGGTGGCCGATCGCCTCGAGCAATTTGTCGAGCACCGCGGGCACGCCCGCGCCGCTCGCGCCCGACAGCGCCATCACCGGATGCCCGCTCTCGGCTTCAAGTTCGGCCGAGAGCGCGGCGATCAGCTCGTCGTCGAGCGTGTCGGTCTTGTTCAGCGCGACGATCACCGGCTTGTCGACCAGGTCGGCGCCATAGGCTTCGAGTTCGTCGCGGACGATGCGATAGCTCGTCGCGACATCCTCGTCATTCGCGTCGACGAGGTGGAGCAGCACGCGGCAGCGCTCGATATGCCCGAGGAAGCGGTCGCCGACGCCCGCGCCTTCGGCGGCGCCCTGAATGAGGCCGGGAATGTCGGCGATGACGAACTCATGCCCCTTGTGGCTGACGACGCCGAGCTGCGGGCGGAGTGTCGTGAAGGCATAGGCGCCGACCTTCGCCTGCGCATTGGTCACCGCGTTGATGAAGGTCGATTTGCCTGCGTTGGGCAGGCCGACGAGGCCCGCGTCGGCGAGCAGCTTGAGGCGCAGCCACACCCACGCTTCCTCGCCCGGCCAGCCCGGCCCATGCTGGCGCGGCGCGCGGTTGGTAGAGGTCTTGTAGCTCGCATTGCCGCGCCCGCCGTCGCCGCCGCGCAGGAAATGGAGGCGCTCGCCTTCCTTCGTCAGGTCGGCGAGCAGGCTGCGATCCTCGTCGTCGTCGAGGATCTGCGTACCGATCGGCACCTGGATGACGAGGTCGGGTCCGCCCGCACCGGTGCGGTCGCGCCCCGCGCCGGGGGTGCCGCGCTTCGCCTTGAAATGCTGGGTGTAGCGAAAGTCGATCAGCGTGTTGAGGCCGGCGACGGCTTCGAACACGATATCGCCGCCCTTGCCGCCGTTGCCGCCGTCGGGGCCGCCATATTCGACATATTTCTCGCGCCGGAACGACACGGCGCCGGGGCCGCCGTCGCCGGATTTGATGAAGATCTTGGCTTGGTCGAGGAAATGCATGGTGCGGCCTTTGGGCGGAAAAGCTACCGTTCGTGTCGAGCGAAGTCGAGACACCCATCAAAATGGCGCAACGCCGACGGGCATCTCGACTTCGCTCGATGCGAACGGAATGAAGGGATTGGCGTGGCCCCTAGCGTAGGGGGCACAAAATTACCAGCCCTAGCCCTGCGGCTTGCCGCCATGCTCGGCCCAGAACTTCGCGATCCGCCCGGTGATCAATTCGGTCGCCAGCACGCGCGAGGTGTCGCGCGGCAGGTCGAGCGCCTCTGCCATCGGTCCGCCGAGTTGCGCGTCGCCCAATGCCATCAGCACCAATGCGAGCGTATCTTCGTGCATCAGGCGCTTTTCGTGCGCATCGGGGGCCATGCCGTCGATCAGCCGGTGGATCGCCTCGACGATCGGGTCGAGCGCGTCGTCGTTGCCCGTCGCGGCCATCCATGTCGCGAGCGCGCCCGCGCCGCCTTCGTTAAAGGCGTCGAAGGCGAGGTCGACGATCTCGCGCACATTGCGTTCGCCCGGCGCCGATTCGGCCATCTTCCGGCCGATCGTCGCGCACACGGTTTCGGCCTGATAGGCGGCAAGGGCCTTTTGCAGCCCCGCGGCGCTGCCGAAATGGTGGAGCAGGTTCGCGTGGGTGCGGTCGATCCGCGCCGCGACCGCCTTCAAGGTCACCGCCGCCGGTCCCGTTTCCACCAATATCTGGCGCGCGGCTTCGAGCGCGGCCGAACGGCTTTCTTCGGGACTCAGGCGCTTCTTCACTATTGACATATATGTAAGTAAACCCTATTGCTGGCCCATCTCCTCTTTTCGACGGTATGAGCCATATGTCCAGCCTTTCCCAGTCGCCAACGCCTGCAGACCTGTCGATCACGCCGCGCGACATGCGCTTTGGCCGCGACGACAAACAGGGCCGCTGGTGGCTGAACGGCGACCCGATCGCGTCGGCATTCCACACCGCGCTGTCGGTGACTTTCCCGCGCGGCGAGGCGATGTTCATCGAGGCGGTGAAGGCGCACCGCGACGGCGTTCCCGACAAGCTGGCGCGCGAAATCCGCGCCTTCACCCAGCAGGAAGTGATTCACAGCCGCGAACATGTCGTCTTCAACAAGAAGGCGGCGGAGGCGGGTTACGACCTCAGCGAGCTCGAGGACGACGTCAACCAGGTGCTCGACCTGATCAAGACGCGCCCGCAGATCGTCAACCTGATGGCGACGATCGCGCTCGAACATTATACCGCGATGATGGCGGCGGTGATGCTGCGCGAAGACAAGATGTACGTGGGGGCCGAGCCCGAATGGGCCGCCTTGTGGAAATGGCACGCGATCGAGGAGATCGAGCATAAGGGCGTCGCCTATGACACCTGGCTCCACGCGACGAAAGACTGGAGCCGTTTCAAGCGCTGGCGCGCCAAATCGCTGATGATGCTGCTCGTCACGACGCGCTTCTGGCCGAAGCGCGTGAAGGGGATGAAGGCGCTGCTCAAGCAGGACGGCCTGACCGGCTGGCGCGTTACGGCGCGCATCTGGTGGTATCTGCTCGGTACCCCCGGGGTGCTGCGCAAGAGCTTCTTCCCCTGGCTTTCCTATTTCATGCCGGGCTTCCATCCGTGGAACCATGACGACCGCGCGCTGATCGGCAAATATGAAAGCGATTATGCCGACGCGATCATGCCGGCGCATTCGTCGCGGCCCGAACTGGCGGCGGCCGCCGCCTGATCCCTTTCTCCGCGGTTGCGGGGGTCCAGAGCGGTTCTCTCTCCCGGTCTCTGGACCTCCTCATCCGCGGAGAGGAGGGGCGTCGATACCCGCTGGACGCGGCCGATGCGGTCCCATATCCCTTCATCGGTGGAGGGGACCATGCAGCCACATATGACCGCGGCCGAAGTCACGCAGTTCGAGCTGCAACTGGCGGGGCTTTCGTCGTTGCTCGAATTCGGTTGCGGCGGCAGCACGCTCGTCGCGGCGCGACAGGTGCGGCGGATCGTCAGCGTCGACAGCGATCCGCTGTGGCTGACGAAGGTTCACGCCGGGATCGCGCGGGAAGCGGTCGAATTCACCCCGGTGCACATCGATATCGGGCCGGTCGGAGAGTGGGGCTATCCCGCGGACGAAAGCCGGCTGCGCGACTGGCCGCGCTATCACACGCAGATATGGCGGAGCATGGGGGGCAGTCCCGACGCGGTGCTGATCGACGGGCGTTTTCGCGTCGCGTGCCTGTTGCAGGCGATCATCCACTGCAAGCCCGACTGCGTCTTCCTGTTCCACGATTTCAACGACCGGCCGCATTATCATCGCGTGCTTCGCCACGTCGATGTGCTGACGCGGGTCGACACGCTCGCGGTGCTGCGCGCGAAGCAGCAGGTCGACGGCAAGGCGGTGCTCCACGACCTGTTCGATCATTATCTCGACCCCGATTGACCCGTTCGCCGGGCTTCGGCACACCCGCGCGATGTTCACTGCGCCCCCCGTCATCGAAACCGACCGTTTGCGCCTGCGTCCGGGCCGCCTGTCCGACAAGGATGTCCATATCGCCATGTGGGCCGACGAGCGTGTCACGCGCTTTATCGGCGGCGAGCCGCGCACGGCAGACGTCAGCTGGGGCAAATTCCTGAGCTCGGCCGGGCTGTGGCCGGTGATGGGCTTCGGTTACTGGGTGTTCGCCGACCGGAAAAGCGACGCGCTCGTCGGCATGGGCGGGCTCAGCTATTTCTGCCGCGGCATCCCCGAACTCGAAGACCTGCCCGAGGCGGGGTGGGCGTTCGATGCCGACCATTGGGGCGCGGGCTATGCGACCGAGGCGATGACCGCGGCGCTCGGCTGGGCCGATGCAAACCTCGATGCAAGGGAAGTGCGCTGCATCATCGATCCGGGCAATGACGCGTCCGAACGCGTGTCGGCGAAGCTGGGTTTCCGGCGCATCGGCGAGAGCGATGCGCTGGGGAATGTGGTCGCGATCTATAGCCGCCCCAGGGGCGGTTAGGCCGGTTCGACCACCAGCACACCGCCGTCGGCGCTGACGACGCGAACCCTGCTGCCTTCGGCCGCGTCGGGGCCGCGCACGGGCCATTCGCCGTCGCCGACCTTCGCGCGGCCGCGGCCGTTTTCGATGCCGCGGGTCAGCGTCAGCACCTCGCCGACCAGCCGTGCGCCGCGCTGGTTGAGGTGCGGGTCGGTGCTGGTGATCGGGTTCGCCTTCAGCCAGCGCCGTGTCGTATAGAGCGCGACAAACGACAGCACCGCGAAAACGACGAGCTGCAGCGGGATGCCGATCGGTAGCACCCACGCGAGCAGGCCGGTGGCGATCGCGGCGGCGCCGAGCCAGACGAGGAAGAAGCCCGGCGCGACGATCTCGGCGGCGGCGAGTAGCACGCCGAGCGCGAGCCACGCCCAATGCGGTTCCATGTTCGTCAGCCATTCGGGCATGTCAGGCTCCCGTCTTGCGCTCGATGGCGTCGCGGGCGAGTTCGCCGATGCCGCCGAGCGTCCCGATCAGCTGCGTCGCCTCGACCGGGAACAGGATCGTCTTGCTGTTCGGGCTGGTGGCGAACTGGCTGACCGCCTCGACATATTTTTGCGCGATGAAGTAGTTGATCGCCTGTGCGTTGCCGCCGGCGATCGCGTCGGACACCATCTGGGTCGCCTTCGCTTCGGCCTCGGCCTCGCGTTCGCGCGCTTCGGCGTCGCGGAAGGCGGCTTCGCGGCGGCCTTCGGCCTGCAGGATCTGGCCCTGCTTCTCACCCTCGGCGCGCAGGATTTCCGAAGCCCGTGCGCCCTCGGCCTCGAGGATATTGGCGCGCTTCTCGCGCTCGGCCTTCATCTGCCGCGCCATCGCATTCGAAATGTCGGCGGGCGGGCGGATGTCCTTGATCTCGACGCGGGTGATCTTGACCCCCCACGGCGTCGTCGCATCGTCGACGACGTGCAGCAGCCGGGTGTTGATCTCGTCGCGCTTCGACAGCGTCTCGTCGAGGTCCATCGACCCCATGACGGTGCGAAGGTTCGTCGTCGTCAGGTTCATGATCGCAAGATAGAGGTCGCTGACTTCATAGGCCGCTTTCGCGGCGTCGAGCACCTGGAAAAAGACGACGCCGTCGACGGCGACCATCGCATTGTCCTTGGTGATGATTTCCTGCCCCGGAATGTCGAGCACCTGCTCCATCATGTTCACCTTGCGACCGACACGGTCGAAGATCGGCATGATGAAATTGAGTCCCGGCTGTGCGGTATGGGTGAAGCGGCCGAAGCGTTCGATCGTATAGGCATAACCCTGCCGCACGGGCGTCAGCGCCCAGAGCACGAACACCAGCGCCAGCACGACCCCGGCAATCGCCACATAACCCATCGCTTGACCCCTCCGCAAATTACCGCCTGCAAGTCCTTCTTTATTGCGGCTTTGGGTCCTTTGCGCCAGACAAAAGCGCATGACCGTTCCTGCCTTCGCTCCCCGCTCGCTGCTCTATGTCCCCGGATCGAATGCCCGCGCGCTCGAAAAGGCGGGAGGGCTGGCCGCCGACATGCTGATCGTCGATCTGGAAGATGCCGTGCCCGCCGACCGCAAGGCCGAGGCGCGTGCCGCGATGCGCGCGGCGGTGGCCGCGGGCTATCCGGGCAAGCGTGTCGCGGTGCGGGTGAACGCGACGGGCGCCGGCGAACAAGCGGACGATATCGCGGCGCTCGCCGGGCTGGCGCTCGATGCGGTGGTGCTGCCGAAAGTCGATGCGCCGTCCGACCTCGACCCGCTGCGCGGCCTTGGCCTGCCGATCCTCGCGATGATCGAGACGCCGACGGCGATCTACGCCGCGCGCGACATCGCCGCCGATCCGGCGGTGGCCGGGCTGATCGCGGGCCTCAACGACCTCGCGCACGAGCTCAAGCTTCCCGATGGCATGGATCGCGGCGCGATGAGCCACGCGATCCAGGCGATCGTGCTGGCGGCGCGCGCGGGCGGGATCTGGGGTTTCGACGGCGTCTATAATGCGATCGACGATGCCGCGGGTTTCGCCGCCGAAGCCGCCGAGGGGCGTCGGCTCGGCTTCGACGGCAAGACACTGATCCATCCGTCGCAGGTCGACCCGTGCAACATCGCCTTCGCCCCTTCGCCGCGCGAGATCGCGGCGGCCGAAGCGCTGGTTGCGGCGGCGACGGGGGGCGCGCAGCGGCACGAAGGCCGGATGGTCGAGGATATGCACGTCGAGGCGGCGCGTGCCTTGCTCGAACGCGCGGCGCAGAGGGGCTGACACCGCCGTTCGTCGTTCGACGAACGCGTCTTGCCTGTCCCCGGCGATCATGCCATGCGGCACGCCCATGCAAGCAATAAAGTTTCGCGCCGCCATCGCGGCCGTCGCCCTGGCCGCTTTCGTCGCCGCCCCCGCCGCTTCCGCGAAAACGGCCGACGCCCCGGTCACCGAGGCTGAGCTCGCCGACCATATCAGGATCCTCGCGAGCGATGCGTTCGAGGGCCGCGCGCCGGGCACCGAGGGCGAAGATCGCACCATCGCCTATATCGTCGGCGAATGGGCCAAGGCCGGCCTCGAAGCCGTGCCGGGCAGCACGACCCCCTGGCTCCAGCCGGTGCCGTTCGTCGAGACGCAGGCGCTGGGCGGCACCGCGAAGTTCAAGGTCAATGGCCGCGACTTCGCGCTCGCGAACGACGGCATCATCCTGACCGGGCGCGACCCGTCGGTTTCGTTGCCCGGCGTCCCCGCGGTTTTCGTCGGCTATGGCGTCGACGGCGCGGGCAAGGTCAACGCCGACGTCAAGGGCAAGCTCGCGATCATGCTGTTCGACAATGCGCCCTTCGGCGACAAACTGCCGCGCTACCGCGAGCGGCGCCAGATGCTCGCCGATGCGGGCGCGAGCGCGGTGCTGGTGATCGCGACCGACGCGGTGCCGTGGACGACGCTGCGCGAAAGCGCCGGCGCGAAGGCGATGCGTCTCGCAAGCGCCAAGCCCGGCGCGCCGATCACCGGCTTCCTTTCGCCCGAAGCCGCCGACGCGCTGCTGAAAAAGGCGGGGCAGGATGGCGGCGCGGCGCGCGAAGCGGCGAAATCACCCGATTATAAGGGCGCCGCGCTGCCGGTTACCGTCGACCTTGCGGCGCAATCGGCGATCCGCCCCTTTGCCAGCAACAATGTCATCGCAAAGCTGCCCGGCGCGAAGCCCGACGGCAAGGCGGTGCTGTTCCTGGGGCATTGGGATCATCTCGGCATCTGCGAGCCCGAAGGCACCGCCGACCGCATCTGCAACGGCGCGGTCGACAATGCGAGCGGCATCGCGGTGCTGATCGAGGTTGCGAAGCGGCTCGGATCGGGCGTCCGCCCCGACCGCGATATCTATTTCATGGCGACGACGGCGGAAGAAAAGGGCCTGCTCGGCGCGCATTATTTCGCCGATCATCCGGTCGTGCCGCTTTCCGACATCACCGTCGCGCTCAACGTCGATACCATCGCGATCTCGCCGCGCGGGACGCCCGTCGCGACGATCGGCCGCGGCAAGCCCGCCTATGACGCCGTGGTGCGCGACGCGGCGACGAAGCTCGGCCGCACGCTTGACGAAGATGGCGAGGCCGATGCCTTCATCCAGCGCCAGGACGGCTGGGCGCTCGGCGCCAAGGGCGTGACGTCGCTGATGGTCGGCGGCAGCTTTTCGGACATGAAGCTGCTCGAAGCCTTCCTCGGCAGCGACTATCACACCGCCGCGGACAATTTCTCCGACAAGATCCCGCTGGGCGGCGCGGCGGAGGATGCCGACCTGCATGTCGCGCTCGGCCGCGCGTTCGCCGATACCAAGCGGTGGCCGGGTAAGTAACCTTTCAGATCGTCATTGCGAGCGAAGCGAAGCAATCCAGAGCGGTTTACGCACACTCTGGATTGCCGCGTCGCTTCGCTCCTCGCAATGACGCGGCTGGCTTTACGCCGCCTGCTTTGCCCGATCTGCCATTTCCTGATTGAGCATCTCGGCCAGCAGGAAGGCGAGTTCGAGGCTCTGCCCCGCGTTGAGGCGCGGGTCGCAATGCGTGTGATAGCGGTCGGCGAGATCCATCTGGGTCACGTCCATCGCGCCGCCGGTGCATTCGGTGACATTCTGGCCGGTCATCTCGATATGGATGCCGCCGCCATGCGTGCCCTCGGCGCGGTGCACGGCGAAGAAGCCGCGCACTTCGGCGAGGATGCGATCGAAGGGGCGCGTCTTGTAGCCGTTGGGCGTCTTGATGACATTGCCGTGCATCGGGTCGCACGACCAGACGACGGGGTGGCCCGATTCCTTCACCGCGCGCACGAGCTTGGGCAGATGCGCCTCGATCTTGTCATGGCCATAGCGCGTGATCAGCGTCATGCGGCCCGCCACATGATTCGGGTTCAGCGTGTCGAGCAGGCGCAGCAGCGTGTCGGGCTCGAGGCTGGGGCCGCACTTCATGCCGACCGGATTACCGATCCCGCGCAGATACTCGATATGCGCCGAGCCTTCGAAGCGCGTGCGGTCGCCGACCCACAGGAAATGGCCCGAGGTGTCGTACCAGCCGCCGGTCAGGCTGTCCTGGCGGGTAAGCGCTTGCTCATAGGGGAGCAGCAGTGCTTCGTGGCTGGTATAGAAGCTGGTGCCCTTGATCTGCGGCACCGTTTCGGGGGTCACGCCGCACGCTTCCATGAAGGCGAGCGCTTCGGAAATCCGCGCCGCGGTTTCCTGATATTTCTTCGCCCAAGGGCTGCGGTCCATGAAATCGTGTGTCCACGCGTTGACCTGGTGCAGGTTCGCATAACCGCCGTTCGCGAAGGCGCGGAGCAGGTTCAGCGTCGCCGCCGACTGGTTATACGCCTTGACCATCCGCTGCGGGTCGGGCTCGCGGCCCGCTTCCTCGAACGCGATATCGTTGATGATGTCGCCGCGATAGCTCGGCAGTTCGACGCCATCGACATCTTCCATGTCGGCCGAGCGCGGCTTGGCGAACTGGCCCGCCATGCGGCCGAGCTTCACCACGGGCATCTTCGATGCGAAGGTCAGCACGACCGCCATCTGGAGGAGGACGCGGAAGGTGTCGCGGATATTGTTCGGATGGAATTCGGCAAAGCTTTCGGCGCAATCGCCGCCCTGCAACAGGAACGCCTTGCCCTCGGCCACGCGGCCGAGCTCGGCGGTCAGGTCGCGCGCTTCGCCGGCAAACACCAGCGGCGGATAATTGCTGAGTTCGCGCTCGGCGGCCGCGAGCGCATCGGCGTCGCGATAGGTGGGAAGCTGGCGGGCCTCGTGCGAGCGCCAGCTATGCGGTTGCCAGTTTTTCGTCATATGCCTGTCTTTTCGCGTTCGAATCGAGCGCCACATGGCGCCTATGCCCCGCGGAAGCAATGTTTCCGGCACGAGCAAACCCGAAAATTAGCATTATCGTGACATTTGCGCACCTATGCTTTTCTTCGGACCAGTGAACTGATAGTTTATTACAGGCTTGGCGCGGTGAGGGGCGGGCCAAGGCGACCGGCTATCGGCAACGTTATACACCCGGTGACCTGACTTCGGGTCTCGACGCGAAGCGATTGGTTATGGCGAGTTTCGATTCCGCATGGTTCCTATATGGGGCGCTCCTGCTCCTTCTGGCGACAAGTTTTGTCGTGCGCATCGACTATGTCCGCTTCGGGCTTGCCGCCGCGGCGCTGGTGGCCCTCCCGCTCGTGCTTTTTCGCGAACCCGATATAGGGTCCGGCTTGCTGGTACTCGCGATCCTCGTCGTCAATATCGGCATCCTCGCGCGCTTGTGGCTGCGCGGGGCGCAGCTGCGCTTCACGGCCGAGGAAGAGGAACTTCGCCGCCAGCATTTTGCGGGGTTGAGCCCCGCGTTCGCGCGCGACCTGATCGACCAGGGACACTGGATATCGGCGCGCCGCGGCGAAGTGCTGATCCGCGAGAACCAGGCGGCGCCCAGCCTCTTCTACCTCGCCGAGGGGCAGGCGAGGATCCTGCGCGAGGGCGTCGAGGTCGGGCGATTGTCCGACGGCGCGCTGATCGGCGAGGCGACCGTGCTCGACGGCACCCACGCGACAGGGACGGTGACGCTCGGCAGCAACGCGCGGCTGTGGTTCGTCCCTGCCGCGGCACTGCGCGCCTATCTGGCGGCCAATCCGGCCGTCGCCGGCGCGCTCCACGAAGGCTTTGCGCGCGCGCTGCGCGGCAAATTGGCGAGCGCGAACACGCGCCTCGCCGACCGTCCGCTCGCCTCGTGACGCGGCGGGCGTTTTCGCGTCTCGAATCTGCCACCGCCACCTGCTAGGCCTCATATCATGACGCTGATTCTTTATGGCATTTCGAACTGCGACACGGTGAAGAAGGCGCGCCGCTGGCTCGACGAACAGGGTGTCGCCTATCGTTTTCACGATGTGCGCAAGGACGGGCTCGACGCCGCGCGGCTGCAGGGCTGGATCGACGCGCTTGGCTGGGAAAGGCTGTTGAACAAGGCGGGCACGACCTTTCGCAAGCTGCCCGATGCGCAAAAGGACGGGCTCGACGCGGCCTCGGCGAAGGCGCTGATGCTCGAACAGCCGGCGATGATCCGCCGTCCCGTGGTCGAGGCCGCGGACGGCGTCAGCGTCGGTTTCGCGGCCGGCGATTGGCAGACGCGTTTTGCGGCATGACCCGCTGGCCGCTGGCCCTTATGGCCCTGATGCTGTCGGCGGGCTGCGCGGCTGACGACATGACCGCAGAACCCACCCTCGACGGCCAGCCGCCGATCATCATCGCGCACCGCGGCGCGTCGGGCGAACGGCCCGAACATACGATCGCCGGCTACCGGCTCGCGATCGACCAGGGCGCCGATTTTATCGAGCCCGACCTTGTCTTGACCAAGGACGGCGTGCTCGTCGCGCGGCACGAGAACGAGATTTCGGAAACCACCGACGTCGCCGATCATCCCGAATTCAAGGCGCGCAAGGCGACCAAGACGATCGACGGGCAGCAGGTCACCGGCTGGTTCACCGAGGACTTCACGCTTGCCGAACTGAAGACGCTCCGCGCACGCGAACGGCTGCCGAAGCTACGCAGCACCGCTTATGATGGCCAGTTCGACATCCCGACCTTCGAGGAAATCCTGACCTTGCTCGCCGAGGTCAATAAGGGCCGCGCCAAGCCGGTCGGCGTCTATCCCGAGACCAAGCACCCGAGCTACTTCGCCGCGATCGGCCTGCCGCACGAGGCGCCTTTGCTCGCGATGCTCGATCGGTTCGGCTATCGCGGCCGCGCCGCGCCGGTGTTTATCCAGAGCTTCGAGGTCGGCAACCTGATGGACTTGCGCGCCAAGAGCGACCTGCCGCTGATCCAGTTGATAGATGCCGAGGGCGGCCCGGCCGACAAGCCCGACATGCGCTATGCCGCCATGGCGTCGCCCGCGGGGCTGAAGATGGTCGCGGGCTATGCCGACGGCATCGGCCCGAACAAGGCGATGGTGATTCCGCGCGCTGCGCTCGGCCGGCTAGGCGATCCGACGACCCTGGTGCGCGATGCCCATGCCGCGGGGCTCAAGGTGCATCCCTGGACCTTCCGCCGCGAGAATTATTTCCTGCCGCTCGGCGAAAAGGGCGGGGTCAATCCCGCCGGTCACGGCGACCTTGGCGCCGAAATCCGCGCCTATCTCAGGACCGGGATCGACGGACTGTTCAGCGACAATTCGCGCGAAGCGGTGGCGGCGGTGAAACAAGGAGGCGAGCCATGACCGAACGGGCCTTGGGTGCGAGCGGACTGTCGATCCGGCCGTTCGTGCTGGGTGGCAATGTCTTTGGGATGACCGCGGGGCGCGAGGCGAGTTTCGCGGTGCTCGACCGTTTCGTCGAACATGGCGGCGGCATGATCGACACCGCCGATGTCTATTCCGCGTGGGTCCCTGGCCACAAAGGCGGCGAATCCGAAAGCATGATGGGCGCGTGGCTCAAGGCAAGCGGCGCACGCGACAGCATCCTCATCGCGACAAAGGTGGGCATGATGCCCGGCGGGCTGAAGCCCGACCGCATCCGCGAGGCGGTGCAGGGCTCACTCGACCGGCTCGGCGTCGACACGATCGACCTCTATTTCGCGCACAAGGACGATCCCGACGTTCCTTTGGGCGAGGTGCTGGGCGCATTCGCCGAACTCGTCGACGCGGGTATCGTGCGCGCGATCGGCGCGTCCAACTATTCGGCGGACCGGCTCGCCGAGGCGCTGCGCGTCGCGGACGAGGCGGGCTTGCCGCGCTTCACCGCGATGCAGCCCGAACTCAACCTGCTCGACCGCGCCCAATATGAAGGAGCCTTACAGGATCTGTGCGTGGCGGAGGGGCTTGGCGTCGTTACCTATTTCAGCCTCGCTTCGGGCTATCTGACGGGCAAATATCGCAGCGTCGACGACATCGGCGGAAGCGCGCGCGGGCCGCGGGTCAAGCCCTATGTCGAGGGCAAGGGGCCGGCGATGCTCGCGGCGATGGATGCGATCGCGGCGGAGACCGGCGCCACGCTGTCGCAGATCGCGCTCGCCTGGGTCGCGGCGCAGCCCGGCGTCACCGCACCGATTGCGAGCGCGACGACGGCCGAGCAGCTCGACGAATTGATCGGCAGCCTCGACCTCGTCCTCAGCGACGAACAGCTTGCGGCGTTGAGCGCGGCCTGAAGTCCGGCCCGCCGCCCCCGGGGAGAGGCGTGGGCCGGACCCGCGCGGCCGCGCTGTCTCAATTATTGTCGCCGTCCCACTGGAACACCGCTTCGAGCGGCTTGTCGAAGACGCGCGCGATGCGGAAGGCGACTTCGAGCGAGGGCGAATATTTGCCCTGTTCGATCGCCGCGATCGTCTGGCGCGTCACTCCGACGCGATCGCCGAGTTCGCCCTGCGTCATTTCGCCGGCGAGGAAGCGCAGCGTGCGGATGTCGTTGGTGAAGGGCAAACTAGCCATGCCAGCCCCTCCGGTAGCTCACCAACACGATCACGCTGTTGACCAGTTCGGCGATGACGATTGCGAGCAGGCCCATGTTCGCCAGCGGCACGCCGCGCTCGACGAAGGGCATATAGACGCCGACGACCATCATCCCTACCAGCAGCACATAATAGGCCATGGTCGCGCCGCGGCGGCGGATCGCGCGGTCGCGCTCGTCGGCGCGCGCCCGTTCGGATTTCGGTGCCTGCGCCGACAGGATGACCGTGCCGATGATGACCGTGACCGCATGCGCGATGGCGATCGAACCGAAGAGCCACAGCATCGGGAAGACTTCGCGCCCGGCAGGGTGACCGGAAAGCAGCAGCCCGAAATAGACGGTATAAGCGGCGACCATCGCGATGACGTTCAGCCAGGCGGTCTTTTCACGGAAGTTCATCGAAAAATCTCCGGTTTCGGCGCCGGCCCGCCGGCGCGCGGATTCGAGGATCGCGGGGGACATGGCTCAATAGCCTCGGCGATAGAGGAACAGCTGGGTGCCGATGCGGACCAGCTCGGCGATAACCAGCGTAGCCAGCATCAGGTTGAGCTGTTGCGCCTGGTTAACACCCCAGAAGATCAGGAAGATATTGGCCCAGATGCCGACCACCAGCGGGTAATAGGCATAATGGGTGCCGCGCATGTGAAAGCTGCGGTCGCGCTCATCCTCTTTCAGATCCACTTCGGCGCGGTTGCGGATCGCTAGGAAGGCGGTCGCCACCGTCATCGCGACGATGATCGCGATGGTGACCGGCACCAGCAGCCCCGCCGTCGCCCACACGCCCGCCGGGCTGTCCGCGACTGCCAAGGGTAAGCGAGGAAATACCAGCCGAACGCCAGAATCATCGTCACCAGCGTGACCCAGTGAATTTTCTCGCGGAACGCCATGCGATTCGCCTCCATGTTATAAATCACGAACTATATGTTCGATATTTTTAACATCGAGTCAAGCAGGAATAACATTGCTTGGCTTTGGCGCTTTCGCGCCCCGGCTTTTGGGGCTAAGCCGCCGCCCCATGTCCACACTCCCCAAAACGCTCACCCTCGACACCTCGACGAGCCGCGCCAATCCGACCCCGCAGCCGATGAAGCGCCTGACGGTGCCGCGCATCCGCCAGCGCAAGGGCGGCGAGCCGCTCGTGATGCTCACCGCCTACACCGTCCGCATGGCGCAGCTGCTCGACCCGCATTGCGACATGCTGCTCGTCGGCGATTCGCTTGCGCAGGTGATCTATGGCCTGCCGCACACCGTCGGCGTGACGATGGACATGATGGCGCTGCACGGCGCGGCGGTGGTTCGCGGCAGCTATCATGCCGCGGTGATCGTCGACATGCCGTTCGGCAGCTATGAAGGCAGCCCGCAGCAGGCGTTCGACAATGCCGCGCGCCTGCTCAAGGAAACCGGCGCGGCCGCGGTGAAGGTCGAGGGCGGCAAGGTGCTCGCCCCGACGATCGAATTCCTCACCCAGCGCGGCATCCCGGTGATGGGCCATGTCGGGCTCACCCCGCAGGCGGTGAACATCCTCGGCGGCTATGGCGTGCGCGGCAAGAGCGAGGAAGAGGCGCGCTCGATCGTCGAGGACGCGGTTGCTGTCGCGCAGGCCGGCGCCTTTTCGATCGTGATCGAGGGCGTACTCGAATCGATCGCGATCGAGATCACGAACAAGGTCGATTGCCCGACGATCGGCATCGGGGCGTCGGCGCAGTGCGACGGGCAGGTCCTCGTCACCGACGACATGCTCGGCATGTTCGAACGCGTCCCGAAGTTCGTGAAGCGCTATCAGGATATGGGGGCGGTCGTCAGCGGCGCGGTGAAGGATTATGCCGAGGAAGTCAGGTCCCGTTCATTCCCGACCGAGGATCAGATCTACGCTGGCTGAACCCGCGCGGCGTGCCGACCGGGCCGAGTGAATCGCTTGGCCTTTTTCGGCGCCGTCGCTAAGGAAGCGGCCGGCCCAGAGCCATGACGAATATATGGAGGTTTGATTGGCCCTGAGCCCGACGAACGACGCCGCGCTGTTGCAAGAGGTCGATGAAGCCGTCCGCAAGGACCAGCTCGATACGATCATGCAGCGCTATGGCCGCTGGATTCTCGGCGGTGTCCTCGCCGCGCTGCTCGCGTTCGGCGGCTATCTTTTCTGGGGTCACCGGCAGGACGCCGCGCGCGGCGAACAGGCCGAAGAGCTGATCGCAGCCTTTGAAAAGCTGGGAACGAACCAGCCGCGCGCCGCCACCACCGAACTCCAGAAGCTCGCTGCCGAGGGCAATCCTGCCTATCGCGCCGTCGCGCAGATGCAGGAAGCGAACATCAAGGCGCAGACCGGCGACCTGAAGGCTGCCGCTGCGTTGATGGCGAAGGTCGCGGCCGACACGAAGCTCGACCAGTCGCTGCGCGACCTCGCGCTCATCCGCCAGACCGCGTTCGAATATGACACGCTGAAGCCCGAAGCGGTGATCGCGCGCCTGAAGCCGATGGTCGACGCCAAGGATCCGGCGTCGAGCTGGTTCGCCAGCGCGGCCGAACTGTCGGCCACCGCGCATTACCAGCTCGGCCAGTTCGACCAGGCCGGCGCGCTGTACGGCCGCATCGCCAAATTGCCGGGCGTCGCCAAGTCGCTGCAATCGCGATCGGTGCAGATGGCGGGGATGCTCGGCGTCGACGCCGTTGCAGACAAGGCGGCCGAAAGCGCCGCAACCGAACAAAAGGCGGCGCCAAGCGCCGCCGGGGACCAGAAAGGCAGTGCTGCGCCGAAGGCAGCGGCAGCCGGAAAAGCTGAGGAAGCCAAATAATATGCGGACATCGCGTTACGGACTCTATGCGGCGCTGATCGCGCTGCCGCTCGCCGGTTGCGGCGTGTTGAAAGGCGACGGCGGGCCGAAGACGCCGACGGTCGGCGACCGCGTGTCGATCCTGTCGAACGACAACAGCGTCAAGGTCGATCCGGTGACCGCGGAAATCGCGGTGGTGCTGCCCGAACCCGCGGTCAACGCCGCATGGGCGCAATCGGGCGGCAATGCGTCGAAGTCGATGGGCCATCCCGCGCTCGCCGCGACGCGCAGCAAATTGTGGCAGGCGAATATCGCCGGCAGCACCAACAAGCAGCGCCTCGCCGCGTCGCCGGTCGTCGCCGACAATCGCCTGTTCGTCGTCGATACCGACGCCGTCGTGACCGCTCTTTCCGCCGACACGGGCGCGCCGCTCTGGCGCACGCCGATCGGCAGCGAGGGCAAGGATTTCAAGGCGTCGCTGTTCGGCGGCGGTGCCGGCGTCGACGGCAATGTCGTCTATGCGACCAGCGGCGTCGGTGACGTCGCGGCGCTGAACGTCGCCGACGGATCGGTGATCTGGAAGGTCAAGCCCGCGGGCCCGCTGCGCGGCGCCCCGACGATTGCCTTTGGCGGCGTCTATGTGATCAGCCAGGACAACCAGATTTTCGCGCTCAATGCCGCGACCGGCGCGGTGCAGTGGCAGGCGACGGCGTCGATGGAACCGGGCAGCGTGTTCGGTGCGGCGTCGCCCGCGGCGGGGCAGGGGACGATCGTCGCCGGCTATTCGTCGGGCGAGGTCCAGGCCTATCGCTACGAAAACGGCCGCGACCTTTGGGAAGACGCACTCGCGCGCACGTCGATGGCGCTGTCGGTGTCGACGCTCACCGACGTCGACGCCGACCCGGTCGTCGACCGCGGCCGCGTCTTCGCGCTCGGCCAGGGCGGCCGCATGGCAAGCTATGAGCTCGTCACCGGCCAGCGCAGCTGGGAAATCTCGATCGCGGGCATCTCGACCCCCTATGTCGTGGGCGAGTGGGTCTATGCGATGACCGACGACGGCAAATTGCTGTGCGTGTCGCGCTCGAACGGCAAGGTGCGCTGGATGCAGCAGCTCGCGCGCTTTCGCGTCGAAACCGAAAAGAAGAAAAAGGACCCGATCCGCTGGACCGGGCCGATCCTCGCGGGCGGCCGCCTGATCGCGGTCAACAGCGAAGGGACGCTTTCCGAGTTTTCGCCGACCGACGGATCGCTGCTCGGGTCGACCGAATTCAAATCGTCGCTGTCGCAGCCCCCGGTGGTTGCGAACAATATTTTGTACGTCCTCGCGGACGACGGGCAGATCACGGCCTGGCGCTGATACGGCGTCCGGGCCGGGGCGGCCCGGTGTAGGAATAGGGACATGTCGCGATTCGCGACGATTGCCATTGTCGGCCGGCCCAATGTGGGCAAATCGACGCTGTTCAACCGGCTTGTCGGCAAGCGCCTCGCGCTCGTCGATGACCAGCCCGGCGTAACGCGCGACCGGCGCGAGGGCGACGGCAAGCTGCTCGGGCTCGAATTCCGTATCGTCGATACGGCGGGTTTCGAGGATTATGACGCCGCGACGCTGCCCGGCCGGATGCGCGTGCAGACCGAAAAGGCAGTGCGCGAGGCCGACGCCGCCCTGTTCATGATCGACGGCCGCGCCGGGGTGACCCCGCTCGACGAGGAAATCGCGCGCTGGCTGCGTAGCGAGGACACGCCGATCATCCTCCTCGTCAACAAGGCCGAGGGGAAGCAGGGCGAGAATGGCCTGATGGAAAGCTATTCGCTCGGCTTCGACAATCCGATCGCACTCAGCGCCGAGCATGGCGAGGGCGTCGTCGACCTGTTCGATGCGCTGCGTCCGATCGTCGAGGCCTATGATGCGGCCGAAGCCGAAGCTCTGCCGCCGCCCGTCGAGGGCGAGGAAGACGAGGACGCCCCGCTCGGCCCGATGAAGCTCGCTATCGTCGGCCGCCCGAACGCGGGCAAGTCGACGCTGATCAACCGGATGATCGGCGAGGATCGCCTGATCACCGGGCCGGAGGCCGGGATCACGCGCGATTCGATTCGCGTCGACTGGCAATGGGAAAAGGATGGCGAGATCCACGAGATCCAGCTGTTCGACACCGCGGGGATGCGCAAGCGCGCCAAGGTGGTCGACAAGCTCGAGAAACTGTCGGTTGCCGACGCGCTCCATGCGGTCGATTTTGCCGAGGTCGTCGTGCTGCTGCTCGACGCCACCAAGGGGCTGGAAGCACAGGACCTACGCATCGCCGACAAGGTGCTCCAGGAAGGCCGCGCGCTGATCGTCGCGCTCAACAAATGGGATATCGCCGAAGATCCCTCGTCGCTGTTCAACGGCGTGCGCACGGCGCTCGACGATGGGCTCAGCCAGGTCAAGGGCGTGCCGGTGCTCAGCATCTCGGGCGCGACGGGCAAGGGCATCGACACGCTGGTCCGTGTTGCGTTCGAGCAACGTGAAATCTGGACCAACCGCGTGTCGACCGCGCGGCTCAACCGCTGGTTCGAGGGGGCGGTCGAGAATAATCCGCCGCCGGCGCCCGGGGGCAAGCGCATCAAGCTGCGCTATATCACGCAGGCGCGCACGCGGCCGCCGACCTTCGTCGTGTTCGGGACGCGCACCGATGCGCTGCCGGGCAGCTATGAACGCTATCTGGTCAACGGCATGCGCAAGGAACTGGGATTCCAGGGCGTTCCGGTGCGCCTCAATTTCCGCAATTCGCGCAATCCCTACGATGAGTGACGCATCGACGCTGGTCGTCGATGCGCGCGGGATGCGTTGCCCCTGGCCAGCACTCAGGCTGGCGCGCGCGATGCGCGATGCGTCGGACGTGCTGCTGATCGCCGACGACCCGCAGGCGGGGCGCGAGGTCGCGGCGCTTGCCGGCGAGCATGGCTGGCTGGTCGAGGACGGCGCGACCGACGCCGGCGAAGGGCGCTGGCGCGTCCGGCGCTGATCCAAAGCGGGACGGCTTCGCGCACACGGCGGCTGACACCGTAACGTCTTTTTTACCCAAACTCGGCATGGACCGGGTGGGACCACGGCCGAATTTGAACACCAAGGGACGAAAGCATTGGACGAAATCCTGGTCGATTGGGATGAGTTTCGCGCGACGCGCACCCAGTTGGGCGCGGCGTTTGTGCGTATTCTCGGCTATTTTCGTGAAGATGGCACCAAATCGGTTGCCGCGATCGAAGAGGCGATGCGTGCCCGCGATGCGCGCGGCCTCGTGATGCCCGCGCACACGCTGAAGAGCGAAGCGCGCCAGTTCGGCGGCGAAAAACTCGGTGCGCTGTCCGAAGATATCGAGATGTTCGCGCGGCGCTGCGTCGAAAGCCAGACCAGCCCCGAAGAATATCTGCCGCGCGTCGTCGAATTGCGCCGGCTGTTCGAGGAAACGCTCGGCGCGCTCGAGCGCGAAGCAAACCCGCTCGTCCAGCGTCGTCCGGCAGGTTTCGGACGCGCCGTCGGCTACTGAAGATTATTGGCTGCTTCGATGAATCGAAGCTGAGGCGGCCGGTGCCGTTTCCGACGTCGGTCGGAAAGAAATCATGCTTTCCGCATCGGCTGGAGCGTGCCGCGCGCGAGGCTGCGCCATAGCCATTCGAGCGGCCCATAGCGGAAGCGTTCGAGCCACGGCTTTGACCACAGCAGCATGACGGCCCACATGCCGATGCAGAACAGGTAGAGCGTCCAGCGGCCGACATCGCCGAACAGCCCGACGCCATAGCCGTAGAAGATCGTCGTCATCACGATGCTGGTGCCGAGATAGTTGGAGAAGGCGGCGCGCCCCGCGGCGGCGACGCGCGCGATGCCCGCGCTGGCGCTTGCACGCTGGATCAACAGCACCAGCAGTGCGGCATAGGCGATCGTCATCATCAGCCGTCCCGGCCCCGCCCACGCCATGAAGGCGTTGACGCCGACGAGATAGTCGAAGCCCGATCGCCACTGGAGCCAGCCGACGAGCAGCGTCAACGCCACGCCGGGCGGCAGCCAGCGCCACGCCATCCGCCGGTAATCGGCCGCCGCCCACGCGCCCGTCAGGAAGCCGTTGCGGAACAGCGCCATGCCAAGCATCATCAGCGGCAGCGTTTCGAGCATCGTCATCAGCACGCCGACGAACGGATTGACCGCGCTGTCGAGCCGCGAGTCCAGGATCGGCAGATAGGGGCCGCGATAGAGCGCGAGCTCCTCGGTCACCTCGCCGTCGATCTTGGCATATTCGGCGCGGACGTCGCGCCCCGCCTCGGCCATCGGCGAGGCGGGGTCGTCGGCGGCGCTGGCGATCGCAAGCTGCGCACCGAAGAACAGCGAGGTCAGCACGACGCCGAGGGTGAAGAGGCCGAGCGCCCATTTGATCAGGCGGCGCGCCTCCCACGCGCGAAAGCGGAAGGCGATGCAGCCGACTGCGGCATAGAGGAACAAGATGTCGCCCCACCAGATGAAGAAATAATGGCAGAGGCCGAAGACCGCGAGCCACGCCATGCGGCGATAATGCACCGATCCGGGGTTCTGGCCGCTTGCTTCGGCGCGATCGATGATCAAGAGCATGCTCGCCCCGAACAGGATCGAGAAGAGCCCGCGCATCTTGCCGTCGAACAGCAGGAAGCCCAGCGCCCAGGCGGCGATGTCGGACGGCGTCTCGCCGCCATAGGCGCGCGGCGAGACATAGGCCATTTCGGGCATCGCAAAGGCGACGACGTTCATCGCCAAAATGCCCATCACCGCAAAGCCGCGCAGCGCGTCGAGGGTGACGAGGCGTTCGCCCGCAACTTGTCCATCTTCGCGCATATCGCCCCTCCACTGTATTATTCGCATATAACGGCCGGGGCATCGATCCGTCCAGCGCTTTAACCTCCTATTGACATCTATGTCAGTAATGCTATTTCACCAGCATCAGATGATTCGAACGGGAACGACCCATGACCCCCACCATCTTCTCCCACCCCGACCGCCAGCCGCAGAAGTTCCGTCCGTTCAAGGCGTTCGCGCACTTCCGCAAGCTCATCAAGGACAAGGAAGACACCGAACAGGTGTTCCACATCTTTGAGAATTTGCCGCGCAAGGGTTTCATGGACGACGCGCGCGCGTTCGTGACAAGCGATTTCGGGCAGAAGCTGATGGAGCGCGAACCCTATCTGCCCGACCTGCTCGACGACCATGCGTGGATCGACGAACTGCCCGAGGGCAGCGTCGGCCATGCCTATGTGACCTTCATGCGCCGCGAAGGCCTGTCGGCCGCGGGCCTCGTCGCCGAAAGCGACAAGATGGGCCGCGTGCAATATGACGACCAGGTGCAATGGTATTCGAACCGCCTGCGCGACACGCACGACCTGTTCCACATCCTGACCGGCTATGGCCGCGACGCGCTCGGCGAACAGTGCGTGCTCGGCTTCACCTATGGCCAGACCGGCAATTACGGCAATTTCTTCATCGCCTATGCCGGTGGTTACGAAGTGAAGCGCGGCGTCAAGAGCGATGCGCCGGTTATGGGCGCGATCCGCCAGGGCCAGCGCCACGGCAAGGCGGCCAAGGCGATCATCGAGCAGGATATCCGCTCGCTGCTCGCCGAGCCGCTCGAAGCCGCGCGCGCGCGCCTCGGCATCGGCGAGCCGACGCTCTATCAGGAAGCGCATCGTGCCTATCGCAGCCGCGGGATCGATCCGTATAATTTCCTCGCGGCAAAGGCCGCGATGGCCTGAGCTGGTCCCCGGCGAAAGCCGGGGACCCACCGGGCGCCGGGCGACCCGGCGCTCAGCTTGCGCTTTCCGGCCAGACACGCGGACTGCGCGGCGTTTCCAGCCGATAGTCCGAATAGGACCGGGAAAATATCTCGCGGCCGAGGCGCTCGGCGTCGGCGACCGGGTTTGTCGGATCGTGACGCACTTCGCCGCGGCTGTTGCCGGCGCCGCGCACCACACCGACAAAGTCCGAGCCCGAGTAGCGGGAAAATTCCTGAAGCTGGTGGACGATGCCCAGCGCCACACCGGGATAGGTCTCCTCCGACGCCAGCACCAGCCCGAGCCGCTTGCGCGCCATCGCCGCAAGCGCGTCTTTCGACCCCGGATAGGAGGCCGCATAATAGCAGAAGCTGCGGTCGAAGAACGCCTTCACCTGCGCGGACACGCCATACCAATAGATGGGCGAGCAGAAAATCACCCCGCGCGCGGGCAAGAACTCGTCGAAGAAGAGGGCGCGATAGGGGTCGTCGATCGCGCATTCGCCGTCGGCGCGGCGGCATGTACGGCAATCGCGCAGGAACCCCGAAAGATGGTCGTCCAGAAATCGCAGTGCGACCTCGCTGCCCGCCGCCTCGGCGCCGCGGCGGACGGCCTCGGCAAGCGTCGCGCTGTTGCCGTTGCGGCGCGGGCTTCCGACAAGAATGAGCAATTTTTCGGTCATTTCGGCCGATCCTTTCGCATGGGGCGCGGCACGGTTGCCGCACTTGTTGACGAAAGGGGGTGGCGCTATACTTTCCATTGATCAACTACCTACTATTTTGTCATATACTTACCTTTTGGTTAGGATTGGCGATCATGACGACACGTAACCAGCCCTATAATGACGGCCTTGGGCCGGTGTTCGGGATCATCGGCGGCAAGTGGAAGGCGCTGATTCTCTGGGAGCTTCATGGCGCGCCCGTGCGCTTCGGCGCCCTCAAGCGCCGCATCGCCGGGATCAGCGAAAAGATGCTGATCCAGCAATTGCGCGAGATGGAGGCCGACGGCCTTGTCCACCGCGAGATGTTCCATCAGGTCCCGCCGCGCGTCGACTATTCGGTTACGCCGCTGGGGGCATCGCTCAACGAAGCGCTGACGCCGCTGTGCGAGTGGGGGAAAAGCAATCTGCAACCCCCGGTCATTGGCGATCGGTGACGCCGGTCAGGCGAGTCTGGCGATCAGCGCCTGCGCGGCCGCGGGGTTGCGGACCTTCGCGCCCGAGATGAAGAAGATATAGACGTCGCGGTCGCCTTTCGCCCAATCTTGGGCGCGCTTGGCCCAATGATCGAGCGCCTTGGCGTCATAGCCGGTTTCGACATCCTCCTGGCTGCGCTGGAGCCGCGCATAGGTGAAGTCGGCGGTCTGTTCGTCGATGCACGGGAATTCGTCGCTGTCGGCGTAGACGACCGCCATGTTGCGTTCGCGTAGCATGTCGATGAAGGCCGGGTCGCGGAAGCTTTCGTGCCGGACCTCGATCGCGTGGCGCAGCTTGAGGCCGTCCTGCGTGTCGGGAAGCAGGTCGAGGAAGCCCGCGAAATCGTCGCGGTCGAACTTCTTCGTCGCCATGAACTGCCAGTGGATCGGGCCGAGCCGGTCACCGAGCCGCGTCAGCCCCTGCGTCAGGAATTTCTCGATCGACGCCGCACCCTCGGCCAATATCTTGCGGTTCGTGGTGAAACGTGACGCCTTGACGCTGAACCGGAAGCCGTCGGGGACAGAAGCGGCCCAATTGGCAAAGCTCTCGGGCTTCTGGCTGCCATAATAGGTGCCGTTGATCTCGATCCCGGTCAGATGCTGGCCGGCATATTCGAGTTCGCGTTTTTGCGGGTGTTTGGGCGGGTAGAAGGTTCCGCGCCAAGGTTCGAAGGTCCAGCCCCCGATTCCGACATGGATGCTCATCGGCTCGTCACTCCCTGGCCGGTGTTTCCGGCGGCGTCCAGTTTGCCACCCGGCGCCGCACCGCCGCGGCGAGTTCGTCCATCGTCGCGACCTGTTCGACGCCATAGCGTGCCGCCGTGATATCGACATTGCCCTTGCGCCAAAAGCCCTCGGGGCAAAGCAGGATCAATTTTCCGCCGCGCGCATGGAGGCCCATCTCGAGCAGGCTGACCGGGCTTTGCGATCCCGGGGCGAAATACATCACGATGATGTCGGCCGATTCGAGCGCACCCAATTCCCATTCGACCTGGCGGCGAAATTCGGGCTCCTCCGCGACGGGCTTCCATGCCCGGTTCCAATCTGGGCGCCGCGGATTGAGAAAGACGACGTCGAGGTCGCCGAGCGATTTCACCAGCTCGGCCTGCCAGTCGACCGCGCGGCCCATGTCGATGCTGCCGCCCAGAAAGATGCGCGGCCGCGCATGGTCGGCGGGCAGTTGCTGCGGTGATGTGACCGTGCGGGGCGCGGCCTGAACGGGCAGGGCGGTCGTCAGCAGCGCGAGTGCGACGAGCGCGCGCCGCATCAGGCGAGCGCCGCGTCGGCGCCCATCAGGTTCGGGAAGAAGCCTTCATGTGCCTCGCGCAGTTCGGCGAGCGTCACCTGATGGTCGCTGCCCTCCAGTTCGAAGACGATACGGTCCTTGATCGTGCGGCCGACCGGGTCGACCGGCACGTCGGCGCGGCCCGCGGCGTCGAGGAAATCGGCGAGGCACGTATCGCACACCGTCACGAGGTAAAGCCCCTGATCCTCGCCGAAGAAGCTTTCGGCGACGCCGAACGGCTGTTCTTCGCTGACGAGCACGCCGATGTTCGACTTCAAGGCCATTTCGGCGAGCGTCACCGCCATGCCGCCGTCGGAGACGTCGTGGCACGCCGTGATCCAGCCGGCGTTGATCGCCTTGCGGATGAAATCGCCGGTGCGCTTTTCGGCGCGCAGGTCGACGGGCGGCGGCGGGCCTTCCTCGCGGCCGAGGATTTCGCGCAGCCACACCGACTGGCCGAGGTGGCCGGCGCGTTCGCCGACCGCGAGAACGATGTCGCCGGTGCGCTTGAAGCCGATGCCGACCGCGCGGTTCAGATCCTCGATCACGCCGACGCCGCCGATCGCGGGGGTCGGCAGGATCGCACTGCCGCCGCCGGTTGCCTTGCTCTCGTTATAGAGGCTGACGTTGCCCGACACGATCGGATAGTCGAGCGCGCGGCAGGCCTGCGCCATGCCGTCGAGGCAGCCCGTGATCTGCCCCATGATTTCGGGGCGCTGCGGGTTGGCGAAATTGAGGCAGTTGGTGATCGCGAGCGGGGTCGCACCGACCGCGCTGATGTTGCGCCAGGTTTCGGCGACCGCCTGCTTGCCGCCCTCGACGGGGTCGGCGTAGCAATAGCGCGGGGTGCAGTCGGTCGACATCGCGAGCGCGCGATTGGTGCCGTGGATGCGGACGAGCGCGGCGTCGCCGCCGATCTGCAGCGTGTCGCCGCCGACCTGGCTGTCATATTGCTCGTAAATCCAGCGGCGGCTGGCGATATCGGGGGTGCCCATCAATGTCTTGAGGTCGGCGGCGACGTCCTTCGTCTCGGGGACGTTCGTCAGCTCGGCCTGCTTCGGCGTCGGCACGTGCGGGCGATCATAGAGCGGCGCGTCGTCGGCGAGCGGCGCGAGCGGGATGTCGCAGACGATCTCGCCATGATGTTCGAGCACCATGCGCCCCGTATCGGTGACGGTGCCGATGACCGCGAAGTCGAGTTCCCATTTGTGGAAGATCGCTTTCGCAAACTCTTCCTTGCCGGGCTTCAGGACCATCAGCATGCGTTCCTGCGATTCCGACAGCATCATCTCATACGCCGTCATGCCGGTTTCGCGCTGCGGCACATCGTCCATCTTGAGGTGGAGACCGACGCCGCCCTTCGACGCCATCTCGACCGACGAGGAGGTGAGGCCCGCGGCGCCCATGTCCTGGATCGCGACGATCGCGTCCGACGCCATCAGTTCGAGGCATGCCTCGATCAGCAGTTTTTCGGTGAAGGGATCGCCGACTTGGACGGTCGGGCGCTTTTCCTCGGCATCCTCGCCGAAGTCCGCCGACGCCATCGTCGCGCCATGGATGCCGTCGCGGCCGGTCTTCGACCCGACATAGACGATCGGATTGCCGACGCCGGAGGCGGCCGAATAGAAGATCTTGTCCTGCTCGGCGACGCCGACGGTCATCGCGTTGACGAGGATATTGCCGTCATAGGCCTTGTGGAAATTGACCTCGCCGCCGACGGTCGGAACGCCGACGCAATTGCCATAGCCGCCGATGCCGTGAACGACGCCCGAAATGAGATGCTTCATCTTCGGATGGTCGGGGCGGCCGAAACGCAGCGCATTGAGGTTCGCGACGGGGCGCGCGCCCATGGTGAAGACGTCGCGGAGGATGCCGCCGACCCCGGTCGCCGCGCCCTGATAGGGTTCGATATACGACGGGTGGTTGTGGCTCTCCATCTTGAAGATCGCGGCGAGCTTCTTGCCGTCCGGCCCTTCGCCGATGTCGATGACGCCGGCATTTTCGCCGGGACCGCAGATCACCCATGGCGCCTCGGTCGGCAGTTTCTTCAAGTGGAGGCGCGAGCTTTTATAGCTGCAATGCTCCGACCACATGACCGAGAAGATGCCGAGCTCGACAAGGTTCGGCTCACGCCCGATCGCGTTCAGGACGCGATCATATTCCTCGGGCGAAAGGCCGTGCTCGGCGACGATTTCGGGGGTGATGGCGGGCGCTTGCTGAGTCATGGCGCGCCTTTAGAGCTTCCCCTCCCGAATTGGAAGCGCCGTGACGGAGTCGATTTTGCCCCAGTGCAAGGCGCGAGGAGGGAGCAATGTCGCTGCATTGTGACCGACGAGCAACGCCGCAATGGGTCAAAATCGGCCCGCCCCTCCGGGGTCGCGCCGGGGCGCTCCCTGGACGGCGTCGCGGCGCTTGCACGGGCTACCAGCCCGCGCGGCGCTCCGCTCCTTGCCAGCGAACGCCCCGGCGCGATCACGGCGTTTCCAATTCGGGAGGGGAAGCTCTTGCTGGGCGCAAAACGAACAGACCCCATGATGCGAAAACATCATGGGGTCTGCGGTCGGAGAGACGGATTAGCGCGAGGCGAGCGTGGCCGCAGGCTTCACGAGCGGTTCGACGTCGCGCAGTGCGAAGCTCACCTGCTGCGAGCCGACGGTGCCGCGGACGCGGTGCTGGCCGACGCGGAGCGTGAACGGCTTGCCGGTGCGTTCCTCGACGCCGCTGATCACGCGCGTGTCGCCCACCTTGGTCACGGTGTAGCTGTAGGTCGCGCCTTCATGCTCGAAACGCTTGGTGGCGTCGTCCTGCGCAAGCGCGGCGGTCGGCGCCAGCGCGAGCAGGCCGAGGGCGGGGAGAATGTAATTTTTCATGATGCAAGTCCTTGTCTAAAAAACAAAACTTGCCTTCGAGCCCCTCTCTTCTTGTGCGGTGCAGCATGACGCGCGGTACGCGCGCCAGCAATTGCAAAAAACAGAAGCGCGATTGCGCCGAACGAACGGGTTCAGCGGATTGAGATTCGCCGGTTTGCGCCCGCCCATGCCGCAGTGCCGGCGAGCAGCGCATAGGCAAAAAGCATCGTCGCGGGGATGGCGAGCGAATAGGCGGGCTCCTTCGGCCCGAACCAGTCGACCGCCTGCGCGAAGACGAGCAGCCCCGCGAGCACCCACAGCCGCCGGTCGCCGTGCGGGGCTTCGGTGCGGCGCAGATAATAAAGGAAAGCGCCGCCGATCAGCAGCACTTCGAGCGGCATGGCGATCAGAGGGTGATTCCAGAGGCCGAGCCCGAGCTTTGGCGGTGCGCCGTAAAGCGTGAGGTCGGGGATATGGACGGCAAGGTCGATGAACCAGTGCGAGGCGACCACCAGCGCGGCGCCGATCGCCGCCTCTTTCCGTTTCGTCGCGAACCAGACGATCACGCCGAAAAGCGCCGCCCAGACCAATGTCCCGAGCAGGCTGTGCGTGTAAGGCATGTGATGGAGGTCCATCGGGTTCATCGCGGTGATGCCGGGGACGATCTGCATCGCCTCGATCCCCGGGACCAGCAGCACGGCAAAGCCGATGTCGACGAGCTGCGCGGCGACGAACAGCGTTCCGAGCCCCGCGGCGCGGGGGCGGGCCGCCGCGATCAGCGCCGGGGCGAAGTGGCCGATGAACATGGCGCGAGCCTATCGCGGCGCGGGATGACGTCAAGCGCGACCGCACTTGACCGCGGGGGGGCGAAGGGGCCAAAGCAAGGCGCATGACGGACACCCCCGAAACCGCCGCCGCCGACATCGCCTCGCTCTCGTTCGAAGCCGCGATGGGCGAGCTCGAGACGATCGTGCGGCGGCTCGAAAGCGGCGATGTCAGCCTTGAGGAATCGGTGACGCTCTATGAACGCGGCCATGCACTGCGCGGCCATTGCGAAGCGCGGCTCGCCGCCGCGCAGGCGCGGATCGAGCAGGTCAGCCTCGGCGCCGACGGCCGGCCCGCCGGAACCACGCCCTTCGGCGAAAGCTGATCCGCGATGGCGTCCGTCGACAGCGAAATTTCGCGCGGAACGCAATTGCTCCTGAGCGCGCAGTCCGAGGTGGCCGAAGGGATCGACCGGCTGTTCGACCAGCTGTTGACCATCCCTGCCGACCCGCGCGGGCCGCTCTATGAAGCGATGCGCCATGCCGCGATCGCGGGGGGCAAAAGGCTGCGCCCGCTGCTGGTGCGCGCGGCGGGCGACCTGTTCCACGTCGACCGCGCGCTCAGCCTGCGCGTCGGCGCGGCGGTCGAGGCGATGCACGTCTATTCGCTGATCCACGACGATTTGCCGTGCATGGACGATGACGATGTGCGCCGCGGCAAGCCGACGGTGCACAAGGCCTTCAACGAGGCGACGGCGGTGCTCGCGGGCGATTCGCTCCATGCGCTCGCGTTCGAATGGCTGTGCGACCCGCTGACGAGCGCCGACCCCTTCGTGCGCAGCGAGCTGTGCTGTGAACTCGCGCGCGCGGCGGGACCCGCGGGCATGGCGGGCGGGCAGATGATGGACCTCGCCGCCGAGACGTCGAATTTCGACCTGCCGACGGTGACCCGGCTGCAGCAGCTCAAGACCGGGGCGCTGATCGCCTTTTCGGTCGAGGCGGGCGCGATCCTCGCGCGCATCCCGGCCGAGGGGCGCACGCCGCTACGCGGCTATGCGCGCGACATCGGCCTCGCCTTCCAGATCGCCGACGACATCATGGACGTCGCGGGCGACGAGAATCTCGCGGGCAAGGCGCTTCACAAGGACGATGCGGCGGGCAAGGCGACCTTCGTCACCTTGATGGGGATCGAGCGCGCGCGCGAACAGGCGACCGCGCTGGTCGAACAGGCGATCGCGCATCTGTCGAGTTTCGGTGAAGAGGCGGCGCTGCTGCGCGCGATCGCGCGCTATGTCGTGGAAAGGGACCGTTGATGCGGGTGGGGGTTTATCCGGGGACGTTCGATCCGATCACGCTCGGGCATATGGACATCATCCGGCGCGGTGCGAAGCTCGTCGACCGGCTGATCATCGGGGTGACCACCAATATCGCGAAATCGCCCTTGTTCGACGATGACGAACGGATCGCGATGGTGAGGGCCGAAGTAGCGGGAATCGAAGGAAATATCGAGGTCGTCGGTTTCAATTCGCTGTTGATGGACTTTGCCGACGCGCAGGGCGCGTCGATCGTCGTCCGCGGCATTCGCGGCGTCACCGATTTCGAATATGAGTATCAGCTGACGGGCATGAACCGCCAGCTCAATGCCCGCGTGGAAACCGTCTTCCTGATGGCCGACGTCAGTCTTCAGCCGATCGCGTCGCGGCTGGTCAAGGAAATCGCGATTTTCGGCGGCGACATCCACAAATTCGTCACGCCCTCGGTGCGCGATGCCGTCGTCGGCCGTATCGCCGAGCGGGGGCTCCTCCAGGGCGAGCGCTGATACCGATCATTGAGCGTTCAGCTTTTTCCGGCTAGGGCGCGCCATCGGGGCGCAAATCCAGTTTATTATCCAAAGGCCGATCCAGCATGAAATCTTCCTTCCGCCCCATGATTCTCACGGCGATGGTGTTCGGTCTCACAGGCGCGGCCGTCGCGCAGGATGCGCCGCCCGCACCGGGCCCGAACCCCGAGCAAAGCCAGCCGGCACCGCCCGTCGAAACGCCCGCGCCCGCTCCGGTCGAAACGCCGACCGCGCCCGCGCCCGCGCCCGCCGAGGCAACCCCTGCGGCCGAAGTCCCCGCGGTGCCCGCGATGACCCCCGACCAATATATCAACAACCCCGAATATATGCTCAACCTCGACCTTTCGACGGGCGGGCGTGTCGTGATCCAGCTCTATCCCAATGTCGCGCCGAACCATGTCGATCGCATCAAGCAGCTTGCGCGCGCGGGCTTTTATGACGGGATCAAGTTCCACCGCGTGATCGACGGCTTCATGGCGCAGACGGGCGATCCGAGCGCGACGGGGCAGGGTGGTTCGCAGCTTCCCGACCTGAAGGCCGAATTCAATCCGACCCCGCATTTGCGCGGGACGCTGTCGATGGCGCGCGCGCAGAGCGAAGACAGCGCGAACAGCCAGTTCTTCATCATGCTCCAGCCGCGCTTCTCGCTCGACCGTCGCTACACCGCCTTCGGCCGCGTCGTGTCGGGCATGCAATATGTCGACGCGGTCCATAAGGGCGAGCCGCCCGAAGTGATGTCGCGCATGGTCCAGGTGTCGGTCGCTGCCGACAACAAGCCGATGCCGCCGGCGTCGGCGCTCGTTGAAGCGGTGCCTGCACCCGCGCCCGCCGTGACCGTCGACGAGCTCAACGCCCCGATCAAGCAGTAAGCGCGGCGACGCGCACGCCAGGATCCGAGCCGCACGATGCGCGTCGACGCTTTCGATTTCGAACTGCCCAACGAGCGCATCGCGCTCCGCCCGGCGCGGCCGCGCGACGCGGCGCGGATGCTCGTGGTCGACGGCGGCGCGATGGCTGACGCGGGGGTTGCCGACCTGCCCAAATGGCTGCGGCCCGGCGACTGCCTCGTCTTCAACGACACGCGCGTCATTCCGGCACAGCTCGAAGGGCGACGGGGCGACGCCAGGATTGGCGCGACCTTGCACAAGCGGATCGACCTGCGCCGCTGGCAGGCGTTCGTTCGCAACGCCAAGCGGCTGCGCGTCGGCGAGAGCGTCGATTTCGGCGCCGGGGTCGAAGCGGTCGCCGAGGAACGGCTCGCCGACGGCAGCTTCATCCTCGCCTTTGCCGGCGACGAGCCGGTCGAGGTGCTGCTCGAACGCGCCGGCACGATGCCGCTGCCGCCCTATATCGCGGGCAAGCGCGCGACCGACGAGGACGACCGCAGCGATTACCAGACGATGTTCGCGCGCGAGGATGGCGCGGTCGCGGCGCCGACCGCGGCGCTGCATTTCACGCCCGGCCTGCTCGATGCACTGGCCGCAGCGGGCGTCGCGAGCGAAACGCTGACGCTGCACGTCGGCGCGGGCACCTTCCTGCCGGTGAAGGCCGACGACACCGAAGACCATGTCATGCACGCCGAATGGGGACGGATCGACGTCGATACCGCGGCGCGGCTCAATGCGGTGCGCGCCGCGGGCGGACGCGTGATCGCGGTCGGCACAACCAGCCTCCGCCTGCTCGAAAGCGCAGCGCGCGATGACGGCACGATCGTGCCCTTTGCCGGCGACACCGCGATCTTCATCACGCCGGGCTATCGCTTCAAGGCGATCGACGGGTTGATGACCAATTTCCACCTGCCGCGCTCGACCCTGTTCATGCTGGTCAGCGCGCTGATGGGACTCGATGTCATGCAGTCGGCCTATGCCCATGCGATCGGGGAAGGTTATCGCTTCTACAGCTATGGCGACGCGAGCCTGTTGCTGCCGAAGCGATAGTGGCAAAGAGGCTGCCGGGGCAGGTCGGCGGCGGGTATAGTCGAAGCGCCGAGCCCGTCGGCCGGCACCCGCGCGGCGTGGCACGCCGTCAGCCATGAAAGGGACGTCACCATGACGAACAGCCGAATCGCTCCGCCCGAATTGCACGGCCGGATCATGGGCGCCGACGCCGCGGCTGCGCTGATCGGCCATGAAACGACGGTGGGGATGAGCGGCTTTACCGGTTCGGGCTATCCGAAGGCGGTGCCGATCGCGCTCGCCGCGCGGATCGAGGCCGAACATGCGGCAGGCAACCCGTTTTGCGTGCGCGTGTGGACGGGCGCTTCGACCGGCCCCGAACTCGACGGCGCGCTCGCCAAGGCCGACGGGATCGAATTTCGCCTGCCGTACAACAGCGACCCCATCGCGCGCGAAAAGATCAACCGCGGCGAGATGAACTATTTCGACATGCACCTGAGCCAGGTCGCGCCGATGGCGTGGCAGGGGTTCCTCGGGCCGCTCGACACCGCGGTGATCGAGGTCACGGGGATCACCGCCGACGGCGGGCTGATCCCGTCCTCGTCGGTCGGCAACAACAAGACGTGGATCGACCGCGCCGACCGGATCATCCTCGAGGTGAACAGCTGGCAGAACCCGGCGCTCGAGGGGATGCACGACATTTATTACGGCACCCGGCTGCCGCCCGACCGCGTGCCGATCCCGCTCGTGCGCCCCGACGATCGTATCGGCGAGCCGCTGTTCCGCTGCGACCTCGACAAGATCGCCGCGATCGTCGTGACCGACATGCCCGACCGCAACCTGCCCTTTACCCCGCCCGATGGCGCGGCGCGGGCGATCGCGGGACACCTGCTCGACTTTTTCGCGCACGAAGTGGCGGTGGGCCGGATGCCCGCGTCGCTGCTGCCGATCCAGTCGGGGGTCGGGAATATCGCCAACGCGGTGCTGACGGGGCTGGTCGACAGCCGGTTCGAGAATATGACCGCCTATACCGAAGTCATCCAGGACGGGATGCTCGACCTGATCGACGCCGGAAAGCTGCGCATGGCGTCGGCGACCGCCTTTTCGCTGTCGCCCGAGGCGGCGCTGCGGGTGAACGCCGACATGGCGCGATACCGCGACCGGATGATCCTGCGCCCGCAGGAAATCAGCAACCATCCCGAACTCGTCCGCCGCCTCGGCTGCATCGCGATGAACGGGCTGATCGAGGCCGACATCTATGGCAACGTCAACTCGACGCACATCATGGGGTCGCGCATCCAGAACGGCATCGGCGGGTCGGGCGATTTTGCGCGCAACGCCTTCGTGTCGATCTTCATGACGCCGTCGACCGCGAAGGGCGGGACGATTTCGGCGATCGTGCCGCAGGTCAGCCATGTCGACCACATCACGCAGGATGTGCAGGTGCTGGTGACCGAGCAGGGGCTGGCCGACCTGCGCGGACTCGCGCCGAAGCAGCGCGCGGCGCTGATCATCGAGAAATGCGCGCATCCCGATTTCCGGCCGATGCTCGAGGATTATTATGCGCGCGCGCTCGTGTCCTCATACGGCAAACATGCGCCGTCGCTGCTGACCGAGGCGCTGTCGTGGCACCAGCGCTTCATCGAAACGGGGTCGATGCGCCCGTAAGCGCGCCGGGCATTTACGGATTCGCAAGGCATTTCAGGCAAATCGTCGCTGTTGGTGGGGCCAACGCGACAATGCAGCAGAGTGATCCGGCGCCTCGCGCGGACCATGATAGGGGACCATGAGTGCCGGGCGGCGCCGAACGTGGATTTTTCGGGAAGATCGGGGTGCGCCTCGCGCCGCCGCGCGCCGAGCCGCAACCGGTGCTCGCAGCCGCCGATGCGCTCCTGCTCGTCCGCAATTATGAAGAGTGCGGCCAGGGGTGGTTCTGGTCGACCGATGCCAAGGGGCAGCTCACCTATATCACCGATTCGGTGGCGCAATTGATGGGACGGACGACCGGAGCATTGCTCGGTACGCCGCTCGTCGAGCTGTTCCTGCCTGCCGACAGCCATGGCGAACGCCAGCGCACTCTCCCGTTCCTGCTGACCCGGCAGTCGCGGTTCGACGAACTGCCGCTGCGCAGCGCGTTCGAGGGCGACGATCGCTGGTGGGCGATTTCGGGCTGTCCGCAATTCGACGGCGGCGGCAAATTCGCCGGCTATCGCGGTAGCGGTACCGACATCACCGCGCAGCGCCGCTCGGCCGAGGACGCCTCGCGCCTCGCGCTTTATGATTCGCTGACCGGGCTCGCCAATCGATTCCATATTTCCAAGAAGCTTGAGGCGACGCTCGCCGTGTTCGCGCAGCAGCAGCGGTCGTGCGCGATCATGCTGCTCGACCTCGACCGCTTCAAACAGGTCAACGACACGCTCGGCCATCCTGCGGGCGACGCGTTGCTGAAGCAGGTCGCCGAACGCCTGCTCAAGATCGTCGGTGACCGCGAGATGGTCAGCCGCCTTGGCGGGGACGAGTTCCAGATCATCCTTCCGGACATCGAGGATCGCGGCAAATTGGGCGACATGGCGGCCGAGATTATCGCCAGCCTGTCGCAGCCCTATTCGGTCGAGGGCAGCCGTTGCATTATCGGCGCGTCGGTCGGGGTCGCCATCGCGCCCTTCGACGGTTTGAGCGGCGACGACCTTGTACGCAACGCCGACCTCGCGCTTTACGCCGCAAAGGGCAACGGCCGCGGCCGCTTCGCCTTTTATTCGAGCGACCTGCACCAGGCGGCAGAGGACCGGCGCGTGCTCGAAGAGGATCTGCGCGACGCACTGGCGCGCGGCGAAATCGAACTCGGTTACCAGCCCGTCGTCCATTCGCGGTCGGACATGGTGACGGGGGTCGAGGCGCTCGTCCGCTGGAACCACCGCGAGCGCGGCGCGATATCGCCCGCCGTGTTCATCCCGATCGCCGAGGAAGCCAATCTGATCTGGCCGCTCGGCGAATGGGTGCTGCGCAAGGCGTGCGAGGATGCCGCGCGCTGGCCGGGCGAGATGCGCGTCGCGGTCAACGTCTCGCCGATCCAGTTTGCGAACCCCGACCTGCCCAAGATCGTCGCGAACGCGCTCGCGGCGACGGGGCTGGCGCCCGACCGGCTCGAGCTCGAAATCACCGAAAGCGTCTTCCTCGCCGATTCGGCGGAGACGAGCCGGATGTTCAAGGCCTTGAAGGGGCTTGGCGTGCGCCTCGCACTCGACGATTTCGGCACCGGCTATTCGTCGCTCGGCTATCTGCAATCGGCGCCGTTCGACAAGATCAAGATCGACCAGAGCTTTGTCCGCGATGCGACGATCCCCGGGTCGCGCAACGGCGCGATCATCGCCGCGATCGTCGCGCTCGCCGAGGCGCTGGAGATGGAGACGACCGCCGAAGGCATCGAATCGCTCGACCAGCTTGAGCTCGTCCGCAAGCTCAACGTCAGCCACGTCCAGGGCTATGTCTACAGCAAGGCGGTGCCGCAGGCCGAGCTGCTCGAACATGCCGAGGCCGGGTCGTGGACGATCAAGCCCGCGGGGCCGGCGCGCCAGCGCAACGATCGTTTCTCGCTGTTCCGCAAGGTCGGTGCGATCCACGACAATCACCGCTATGGCGTCGTCATCCGCAACCTGTCGGCCACCGGCGCCTTTATCGAGGGGCTGCTGGACGTCCCCGTCGGCACGCGCTTCGTCATCGATTTCGGCGAGGGCCAGCTGGTCACCGCGACCGTCCGCCGGTCGATGAAGCACCAGCAGGGCGTCGAATTCGAACAGACGATGGTCAGCGACGGCAATGGCGGGCTGTGCACGCGACACCGCGTTTCGCCCTATCTGATCGCCGCGGCCGCGCAGCAGACGAGCGCGCTCGCGCTGCCGTCGTTCACGACCACCGCCGACTGGCGCGCGGCCTGACGCCGGAACCCCGCGGGCGCTGAACCGTATAGTCTTCGACCGCCAATGGACGGAGACCGACATGACCGAGACCAAGATTTTCGCGCGGCTGAAGGCCGATCACGACCGGCATCGCGACCTCCTCGACCGCATCGATGCGACGCAGGGCGACAGCGACGAACGCCGCTATCTGTTCGAAACCTTCCGCGTCGAGGTGACCGCGCACGCGGCGTCGGAGGAAATGTCGCTCTATGCGACGATGCTCGCGAATCCGGACCTGCGCGACGAGGCGCAGCACAGCGTCGCCGAGCATAAGGAGATCGAGGATTTCCTGACCGAACTTTACGAGATGGATTTTTCCTCGACGGGCTGGCTCACCCGCTTCCGGACGATGAAGGACCGCTACCTCCACCATATCGACGAGGAGGAGGAAGAGATGTTCCCGCAGGCGGAAAAGGGCCTGTCGGATGCCAAGAAGCGCGAGCTGGTCAAGATATTCGAAAAGGAAAAGCCGAAGGAAAAGGCGAAGGCAGCCGAAGAGGAGCCGTCGAGCGAACACGCGAAGGCGTGACCGGCCGGCCTCGACTTTTCGCCCGCGCGCCGCCATAGGCGCGCGCCATGACCGACAGATTCGCTTTTCATGTCGCCGCGACCGACGGCGCCGCGCGCACGGGCGTGATCCGGATGCAGCGCGGCGAAATCCGGACCCCCGCCTTCATGCCGGTGGGCACCGCGGCGACGGTGAAGGCGATGCGGCCTGCCGAAGTGCGCGCGACGGGCGCGGACATCATCCTTGGCAACACCTATCACCTGATGCTGCGTCCGACCGCCGAACGCATGGCGCGGCTGGGCGGGCTTCACAATTTCATGGGATGGGACCGGCCGATCCTGACCGACAGCGGCGGTTACCAGGTGATGAGCCTGTCGGCGCTGACCAAGCAGAGCGAAGAGGGCGTCGCGTTCAAGAGCCACCTCGACGGCTCGCGCCACATGCTGACCCCCGAACGGTCGATGGAAATCCAGCGCCTGCTCGGCAGCGACATCGTGATGGCGTTCGACGAATGCCCGCCCAACGGCGTCGACGCCAAACGCGCCGAGGCGAGCATGGAGCGGTCGATGCGCTGGGCGGCGCGCAGCCGCGCGGGCTTCGACGCGGGCGGCGAGCATGCCGCGCGGTCGGCACTGTTCGGCATCCAGCAGGGCTCGCTCGACGAGACACTGCGCGCACGCTCGGCGGCGGCGCTCACCGACATCGGTTTTGACGGCTATGCGATCGGCGGGCTTGCGGTCGGCGAGGGGCAGGAAGCGATGTTCGGCGTGCTCGATTTCGCGCCGGGGCAGCTTCCCGCCGACAAGCCGCGTTACCTGATGGGGGTCGGCAAGCCCGACGATCTTGTCGGTGCGGTCGCGCGCGGGGTCGACATGTTCGACTGCGTGCTTCCGACGCGCTCGGGGCGCAATGGGCAGGCGTTCACCTGGGACGGTCCGGTCAACATTCGCAATGCGAAACATGCCGAGGATAGCGGGCCGCTCGATCCGTCATGCGCTTGCCCCGTCTGCACGACCTGGTCGCGCGCCTATCTCCATCATCTCGTGCGGTCGGGCGAGATGCTCGGCGCGATGCTGATGACGCAGCATAACCTGCATTTCTACCAGGATCTGATGCAGGGGATGCGCGATGCGATCGCGGCGGGGACCTTCGCGGCTTTCCAGCGCGATTTCGACGCGCGCTACAAGCGCTGACTCAGTCGAGCTTGCTGAGCAAATCGAGCAGGGATTGGGGAATCGTCTCGTCGACGGTCGATTCATAGGCGCGGCGCAGGGCACCGTTGACGTCCTGCCCCTTGGCGGAAGGTTTTTTCTCGGCGTCCTTGCCGGGGGTCTCGCCGCGCGGCGAACCGGTTTTAGACGACATTATCGAAGCATCCGCTGGACATGGGGCCTTTTGCTAACCGCGCATACACCAAAGCGCAATGGCGCGTTTGTTCCTTCCCCATGAAACCAATTTGCGGTTAAATCGTTCCATTAGGTCGAAATATATCGGATGCGGGGCGGGGAAGCGCGCGAATTTGTCCCTTTTCCGGACGCGTTCGCCCCGGATTCTGCGGCTTTCAGAAGGTAAAATATGTCATTGGGTCAGTCGGTTGCGCCGCACCTTCCCTATCTGCGGCGTTATGGCCGGTCCATTTCCGGAAACCAGCAGAGCGGCGATGCGCTGGTCGCGCGGCTGCTCGAAACGCTGGTCGCGAATCCGGGCGCGGTCGATATCGGCGCCGATTTGCGTGTCCAGCTCTACCGCATGATCCACGACAATTTCGGGCTGATCGCCGAACAGGCCGCCGCGAAGGACGACGGCACGATGACCGAGATCGCAATCGCCGACGCGCGGCTGCGCCGTATTCCGTCGCTCGCGCGGCAGGCGCTGCTGCTGACCGCGGTCGAGGGTTTCAGCTTCGAGGACACGGGCCGCATCATCGGCCGCGATGCCGAAACGGTGCGCGCGCTGATCGCCGACGCGACCGACGAGATCGACCGCCAGACACGCGCGCGCATCCTGATCATCGAGGATGAGCCGATCATCGCGATGGACATCGAAATGATCGTCCGCGAACTCGGCCACGATGTCGTCGGGGTCGCCACGACGCACCGCGAGGCGGTCGACGAGGCGCAGAAGCACCAGCCGGGCCTCGTGCTCGCCGACATCCAGCTCGCCGACAACAGCTCGGGGATCGAGGCGGTGCAGGAAATCCTGACCGACCTCCAGGTGCCCGTCATCTTCATCACCGCCTTCCCCGAACGGCTGCTCACCGGCGACCGCCCCGAACCGGCCTTCCTGCTGACCAAGCCGTACCAGCCCGCGACGCTGCGCGCGGCGATTTCGCAGGTTCTGTTCTTCGACGAATCGACGATTCCGGCCTGACATCGCGCGCCGGGCTGGCCCTCGCCCTTGTCACGCGCCGCGGCGCGGGTGATAGGGCGAGGCGATGACACTCGTGGACGCTTCCCGCCGCCAGTCGGCGTTCGACCGGCTTGCCGCACATGCCCCGTTCCTCGCGCGGCTGGCCGAGCTCAATCCGGCCGACGTCGACCGTTTCCTGACCGACGGGACCGATGCGGCGCTGGCCGATGTCGCCGTGCCGGCGGTCGACGACGATGTCATGCGGACGCTGCGCCAGTGGCGCGGGCGGATGGCGCTGCTGCTTGCGCTCGGCGACCTGTCGGGCGAGCATGATGTTGCGACGACGACGCGGTTGCTGTCGGATTTTGCCGACCGGGCGTGCGACGCCGCCCTCGCGGCGGCTTTTGCCGAACGCGTGCCGGACGAGGCGCCGCGCGGGCTGTCGGTGATCGCGCTTGGCAAGCTCGGCAGCTATGAGCTCAACTATTCGTCCGACATCGATCCGATCCTGATCTTCGACCCCGAAACGCTGCCGCGCCGTTCGCGCGACGATCCGGGCGAGGCGGCGGTGCGCATCGCAAGGCGGATGACCGAAATCCTGTCCGCGCGGACGGGCGACGGGCATGTGCTGCGCGTCGACCTGCGCTTGCGTCCGCATCCCGAAGTGACGCCGATCGTCCTCCCCGAAAGCGCGGCGATTTCCTATTATGAATCCGAAGCGCTCGCATGGGAGCAGGCGGCGTTCATCCGCAGCCGCGCGTCGGCGGGCGACCGCGCGCTGGGCGAGGATTTCCTGGCCGCGATCCAGCCCTTCATCTGGCGCCGCAGCCTCGACTTCCGGCAACTCAAGGAAATCGGCGCGATGAGCGACCGGATCCGCGACCATTTCGCGCAGGGGCAGGCCTTCGGTCCCGGCTTCGACCTCAAGCGCGGGCGCGGCGGCATTCGCGAGATCGAGTTTTTCGCGCAGGTCCACCAGCTCATCTATGGCGGGCGCGATCCGTCGCTGCGCGTTCCCGCAACGGTCGATGCGCTCGCCGCGCTCGCCGCGGCGGGGCGCGTCGAGCCCGAAGTCGCGGCCCGGCTGTCGGACCATTATGCGGTGCTGCGCCGGATCGAGCACCGGTTGCAGATGATCGAGGACCAGCAGACGCACAGCCTGCCCGTGCAGGAGGCGGCGCTCGATTGCGTCGCGCGGCTCGACGGCGAAGCCGACGGCGCGGCGCTGCTCGCGGCGCTGGCGCCCGTCGTGACCGACGTCGGCGCCTGTTACGACCGGCTCGTTGCCGAGCGCGCGGTGACGACGGGCTTGCCGCGCGACGAGGCGGGACTGGCAGCGCAATTGATGGCGGCGGGGTTCGACCCGCCGGATGCGGCGCTGCGCACGATCGCCGAATGGCGCGGCGGCAAGCTGCGCGCGCTGCGCAGCCCGGCGGCACAGGGGGCGCTCGAAACGGTGCTGCCCGAACTGGTCAAGGCGCTGGGCGCGGCGCCCGATCCGCAGGCGACGCTGCTCCGCTTCGACAAGCTGGTCGGGGGCCTGCCGAGCGCGATCAACTTTTTTCACCTGCTCGCGGCGCAGCCCGAACTCGCAAAAATCGCGACGCGCACCCTGTCGCTCGCGCCGACGCTCGCCGAGGCGCTGGGTGCGCGCGTCGAGCTGATCGAGGGGTTGATCGACAAGCGCGCATTCGAGGCGCCGGCGAACAAGGCTGGGCTGCTTGCCGAATGGGCGCCGGGGCTTGCGGGGCTCGACTATGAACGGCTGCTCGACCGCGTGCGCGACCGCGTCGGCGAGCGGCGCTTTGCCTATGGCGTGCAACTGATTGCGGGGGCGACCGATCCGCTGGCGATTGCGTGCGGTTATTCCGAACTCGCCGAAGCGGCGCTGCAGGTGCTCGCCGATGCGACGGTCGCCGAATTCGTCGCGGCGCACGGCCGTGTGCCCGACAGCGAACTCGTCGTGCTCGCACTCGGGAGACTGGGGGGCAGGGCGCTCACCCATGCGTCCGATCTCGATCTCATCTACCTGTTCACCGGCGACCATCTCGCCGAATCCGACGGGCCGCGCCCGCTCGGCGCGACGACCTATTACAACCGCCTTGCGCAGCGCGTGACCGCGGCGATGTCGGTGCCGACCGCGGCGGGCAAGCTCTATGACGTCGATACGCGGCTCCGGCCGCAGGGCGCGCAAGGCCCGCTCGTCGTCACGCTCGACAGCTTTGAACGCTATCAGCGCGAAGAGGCGTGGACGTGGGAGCATATGGCGCTGCTGCGCGCGCGGCCGGTCTATGGTTCGGACGCGGCGAAGGCCGAGGTGCAGCGCATCATCGCCGAACTGCTCGCGATTCCGCGCGATCCCGCGAAGCTGGCGGCCGATGCCGCCGACATGCGCACGAAGATCGCCGCGCACAAACCCGCGAAGGGCGCGCTCGATATCAAGGGCGGGCCGGGCGGGCTCGTCGACCTCGAATTCGCGATGCAGGTGACGCAGCTTGCAAGCGGCCAGTGCCACGATCCGAATATCGCCGCCGCGCTCGCGTGCCTCAAGGCGGCGGAGCTGGCGCCGCCCGAGGTTTGCGACGCGCACGGCTTGCTCGCGCGGATGCTCGTGATGCTGCGGCTGACCGCGCCCGAAGGCGAGCCGCCGACCGCCGCGGCGCGGCAACTCGTCGCCGCGGCGTGCGGCGAACCCGGCTGGCCGCAACTGCTTGCCGCGCATGACGCGGCGCGGCAGGAGATCGCAAGCTGGTGGGCCGCGATTCGGCCCGCCGCACCCCCACAGCAGGAGACAGGACAATGAGCGGCCCCCAGATCGGCGACGCGATTCCCGCGGTCAAACTTCTCGACGCCGATGGCGCGGCGATCGACCTCGCCGCGATGAAGGGCGCGCCGCTGGTCGTCTATTTCTATCCCAAGGCCGATACGCCGGGTTGCACGACCGAGGCGCAGGACTTCACGCGCCTTGCGCCCGAATTTGCGCATCTGAACGCGCAGGTGCTCGCCGTGTCGCGCGATGCCCCCGCAAAGCTCTGCAAGTTTCGCGACAAATATGGCCTCACCGTCCGCCTCGCATCCGACGAGGATGGCGCGGTGTGCGAAGCGTTCGGCACCTGGGTCGAAAAGCAGAATTACGGCCGGACCTATATGGGGATCGAGCGTTCGACCTTTCTCTTCGGTGCCGACGGCAAGCTTGCCAAGGAATGGCGCAAGGTGCGCGTGAAGGGGCATGCCGAGGCGGTGCTGGAGGCAGCGAAAGCCCTGTAATGCAGACATTGGGTGACGCCGCGCGCGCGGTCCTGCTGACACCGGGTCCGCACGACAAGCACCGCGCCGCGCGCGGTTTTGCGCGCGCGTGGCGGCGCGGCGACCTCGCCCATCGCTGCGACACGGCGATGCCCGACCGGCCCGCCTGGCCCGCGGCGCCCGAACTGCTCGCGCCGAATGCGATGCCCAAGCGCGGCAAGGGCGGATCGGCGCGCGGCCGCATCGCGCTGCTCCACGCGCTCGCGCATATCGAGTTCGTCGCGATCGACCTTGCTGTCGATCTCGTGGGGCGTTTCGGCGGCGAATTTCCGCGCGCCTTCGTCGACGACTGGATCGCGGTCGCCGCCGACGAGGCGATGCATTTCGCGCTGCTCGACCGGCGCCTTCGCCAGCTCGGCAGCTTTTACGGCGAACTGCCCGCGCATGCCGGCCTGTGGGAGGCGGCCGAGGTCACCGCCGACGACGCGCTGGCGCGCCTCGCGATCGTGCCGATGGTGCTCGAAGCGCGCGGGCTCGACGTCACGCCGTCAACGGTCGAACGCTTCCACGCGGCCGGCGACGAGGCATCGGCGAAGATTTTATCGCGAATTTACAACGACGAAATCCGGCATGTGAGCGCCGGCACAGCCTGGTTCGGGTGGAAGTGCGACGAAAGGGGATTCAACGTCGTCGAAACGTGGCAGAGCCTCGTAAAATCGCGCTTCCGGGGCTCGCTGAAGCCTCCGTTCAACGACTCGGCGCGCCACGACGCCGGTTTAACGCAAGAATTCTACGCTGTTATTGCTTCGTAAGGATTGGAACAGCACACAGGCTTCCGCGGGGGATGAGCAATCATCCAAACCTAGAAAACACCGGCGCCAAGGCCCTTTCTTCGGACTTTGGCGACATGGCAAACGCGGGGTCGTCGTTTTGATTAACACTCTTCTGGCGCAGAAGTTGCACCAAGTCGCGATTCTCTGCGCGGCAGCATGTTTCGGATTGGCCACACCGGCCGCCCACGCTGCCGAAACCAGCTCCGACGCTGGTATTGTCGTTCCCGACGAACCCGATGACGACAGCTTCACCGCTGGCGTTCCGTCGACCGGCGAAGACAGCGAAGCCCGCGCAATTTTCCAGGCGTGGAAGCGCCTCGACACCGGCCTGACCGCCTCGCTTGGCGTCGCCGTCCCCTCGCGCCGCCCGATCGACCAGATGTCGCTGTCGTCGTCGTACGGCATGCGCGTCCACCCGGTCACCGGCAAGGTCGCCCGCCACAATGGCATCGACATTCCGGCGCCGCGCGGCACCCCGATCTATGCAACCGCCGACGGCATCGTCGGCCGCGCCCAGCGCCTCGGCGGCTATGGCAATTATGTCGAAGTCGAGCATGGCAACGCGATCCAGACGCGCTACGGCCACATGTCCTCGTACATCGTGACCCCCGGCCAGCAGGTCAAAAAGGGCGATGTCCTCGGTTACGTCGGTTCGACCGGCCGTTCGACCGGCAACCACCTCCATTATGAAGTCCGCATCGAAGGCGCGCCGGTCAATCCGATGCCGTTCGTCCGTTCGGACCAGATGGCGATCGCCGCGATCACCGGCAAGAATGTCGCGATGGGCGGTCCCGAATAAAAAGCTTTCCTGGGTCGGAGAGGAGGGGCGCCAGGCGGGTCACCGTCGAGGCGCCCTTTTTATTTGGGAACAAGGCTCCTATCTAGCACTCATGGCCACGCAGCTTTCCGATATCACCCTCTCGCCCGCCGCCGCGGCGCGCGTTCGCTGGATTGCGACCCGCAAGGGCGACACCGACGCCGCGCTCCGCCTCGCGGTCGATGGCGGCGGCTGTTCGGGCTTCACCTATCGTTTCGGCCTCGCCGAAAACATCGACGCCGATGATATCGTCACCGAAACCGACGGGGTGAAGCTGGTCGTCGATCCGGTCAGCATCGACCTCGTTCGCGGCTGCATCGTCGATTTTGTCGATTCGCTTGGCGGATCGTCGTTCAAGGTCGAAAATCCCAATGCGGCCTCGGGCTGCGGTTGCGGCTCCAGCTTCTCGATCTGACGCCTTTCGCAGCGGCGTGCTTGCTGGCATAGCAAGCCGATGAAAATCGCGACCTTCAATATCAACGGGATCAAGGCCCGTTTGCCGCGCCTCGTCGAATGGCTCGAGGAAACGCAGCCCGATGTCGCCTGCCTGCAGGAACTGAAATCGAGCGACGAGACGATGCCGACGAAGGAGATCGAGGCGGCGGGCTACGGCTTCCTCTATCATGGGCAAAAGGGTTTCAACGGCGTCGCGATCCTCGCGAAAGGAACGCAGCCGGTCGAGGTGCAGCGCGGGCTTGCCGGTGAGGCCGAGGACGAGCAGTCGCGTTACCTTGAGGCCGACGTCCATGGCCTGCGCGTCGCGTCGATCTACCTTCCCAACGGCAATCCCCAGCCGGGACCGAAATTCGATTACAAGCTGCGCTGGATGGCGCGGCTGCGCGAGCGCGCCAAAGTCCTTCTGGCCTCCGAAATCCCGACGATCCTGACCGGCGATTACAACGTCATCCCGCACGACGACGATGTGTGGGACCCGCGCGCGATGTCGACCGATGCGCTGATGCAGCCCGAATCGCGCGACGCGTGGTTCCGCCTGCTCGGCGACGGCTGGACCGACGCGATCCGCAGCCGCCATCCGGCGGGGGGCGTGTGGACCTTCTGGGACTATCAGGCGGGTGGCTGGCAGCGCGACCATGGCTTTCGCATCGATCACCTGCTTTTGAGCCCCGCGCTCGCCGACCGGCTGGTCGACGCGGGCGTCGACAAGGATCATCGCGGGCGCGAAAAGGCGAGTGATCATGCGCCGACGTGGGCGGTGCTGGCGTAATTTCTTCCACTGACGTGGAAGGCGGCACCGGCCCGCTCCCCCACCCGGCCTCCCTAGGTTACTATCGTTGGGGAGGCCGGGTGGGGGAGCGGGCCGGTGCCGCTCTGTTTCGGCTACGCCGAAACAGCCGTTAAGCGTCTGGGTACAGCGTCGTCATCACCCGTTTCGGGTCGAGCGCATAATGATGCGCTACCGCGTCCGCGATCACGCTTTCGAGGCTGCGCGTCGGTTTGAGGTCGCGGCCTTCGTAGCGCGCCGGGGTGCCGAGCCCCGGCCAGTCGGCCGACACCTTGCCGCCCGCCGCCAGCCCGCCGCCGAGCAGCATCGCGGTCGATGCGGTGCCATGGTCGGTCCCGCCCGTGCCGTTGACCTCGACCGTGCGGCCGAATTCGGTCGCGACGATCACCAGCGTGTCGCCCCACGCGGGGCCGAGGCCGGTCTGCAGCGCGCCGACGAGCTGGTCGAGCCCGCGAAGCTGCGCCGTGAGCCGGCCGCGCTGCGCGCTGTGCGTGTCCCACCCGCCGGTTTCGACCATCATCACGCGCGCACCGTCGGCGGGGAGCATCAGCGACGCGGCGAGCTTGCCGAGGTCGGCGCCGTTGCGGCCGTTGTTGCCGCCGATGTCGCTCGCCAGTTCCTGCGTTTTCACCGCGCTGTCCCACAAGGGGTGGAGCAGCGGGTCGTTCGCATACATCGCGGTCAGCCGCGCGATCAGGTCGGCGTCGGCCTGCGGCAGGCGGCTCGGTGCATAGGTCCCGACCTGCACCGTCCCGCGTAGCGCGAGCGGCACCGCGGGGGCGATCGCGATCGCGTCGCGCTCGGCGGCGGGGAGCAGGGTGAGCAGCCGCCCGACCCAGCCGTCGTCGCGCCCATAGGGCCGCGCGCCGCCGCCCTCGAGCATATTCTGCCCATCGAAATGCGACCGGTCGCGATAGGCGGTCGCGACGGCGTGCGCGAAATGCGCCTGCTTCCCCGAATAGAGGCTCGCGGTCTGCGCGAGCGCGGGGTGCAGCGTGAACATCGCGTCGAGCTTCGCGCCGCCCGCGGTTTCGTCGGCCATCGCGCGGCGCGCGGCGGCGAACGCCGGGTCGCCCGTCGGCGCAACGGTGGCGAGCCCGTCGGCGGCGCCGCGCTGGATGATGAAGACGAGGCGTTTCGGCGTGCCCGCGGCGGCATAGGCGAAGCCGGGAAGGGCGCCCGCGGCGACGACGGTGATCCCCGACAGGATGATTGAGCGGCGTGAAAGGATCATCGTCTATCTCCGCAGAAAGGCCGGGCTGGCGAACAGCATCGCGAGTCCCTGTCCGGGACTGTCGGCGCGCGCGATCGCCTGGCTCGTTTCGGGGGTGAGCGCGTCGGCGAGGACGAGCGGCGCGAGCTGGCGCGCGTCGGCGCGGTCGCCGACCCGTGCGGCGATACGGCTCGCGAGTTCGACGCGCTGCATCAGCGCCGCCGACCCCGCCCAGGTCGCGACCTTGTCGTCATAGCCCGCGGGCGATCCGGGGCGCCACACCGGCTGGCCGAGCTGGGTGAACATCGCGGCGATATTCTGCCGCTCGCCGAACGCGGGTGCTTTCAGCGCGCGGAGCATCGATACCGTCCAGTCCCACGGCGATTTGAACATCGCCGGCGCCGCCGCCCATGGCTCGGGCGAGGCGATCAGCGTGCGGTAGAGCGAAGGCAGGTCGCCGCCGGTCTTGAGGAAGTCGGCCGAGAGCCGATCGACGAGCGGCGCGGGCGGTTCGTCGCCGGTGAAATGGCGCGCGAGCTTGGTCGCGACATGCCGCGCGGTCGCGGGGTGGACGGCAAGGTCGCGCAGTACCGCTTCGGCCTGCCGCCCGCCGGGCTGGTCGTACCGCTTGCCGAGGATCGTCTGCGCGCCCGGCTGGTGCAGCCGGTCGACGAACAGGGTCGCGCCGGGCGTGGCATCGGCGGGCATCAGCCGCTGACCCGCGCCGCGCCCGAGCCCCGCGACGGTCAGGCCGGTGAGCGCCTTGGCAAAGCTCGTCACATCGGCCTGCGTATAACCGGTGCGTACGCCGAGCGTGTGCAGCTCCAATATCTCGCGCGCCAGATTTTCGTTGAGCCCCGGCGCCTGCCGGTTGCCGCGGTTCCGCACGCGCGTCGCAAAGTCGCTGTCGGGGCCAAAGCTTTGCGCCTGGTCGAGGTAGAGCAGCATCGCGGGATGATGGGCCGCGGCGACCAGCAGGTCCGAAAATTTGCCCATGATGTGCGGGCGGATCGCCTCATTCTCGTAATTGCCCGCGAAGCCGATGACCGTCTGCTTGTCCGCCGACACGGCGAAATGGTTGGTCCAGAAATGGACGAGCCGCTCGGGAAAGGGGGTGGGGGTCGCGACCGCGGCGGTAAGGCGCGCGCCCGCGGCGTCGGCATAGTGGCGGCGAAAGCCCGCGCGCGCCATCCGGCGCATCGTTTCGGGCATCGGATCGTCGTCGCGCCTCGCCGCGTCGTTCGCCTCGCGGCGCATCGCCTGCCGCTCGCCCTGATATTCGGCATAGGCGGCGGCGATGGTCTCGCGCCCGGCGAGTCCCGCCAGCGCGGGCGGCGCGGGGTCATAATCGCCTATCTGGCGCGTCAGCCAGGCTTTCGGGTCGTCGATCGCCGGATCGTCGAACCGGCGGCCGAGGCCGAAACGATGGGCGGCAAGATATTGGACAGCCATGACAAAGCCTTTCCGTGCTGCCAACGCACGGTGACCGGCATTTGTCGCAAAGCTATCCCATCTATCAAAGCGCCTTGTCGTAAATCTGGTACACGCGGTTGACCTTGGCCTCGATCGCGTCGGCGACCGCGTTCATCCCCTGATTATCGTCGAGCACCCAGCCGATATCGCCGCGCTGGGTGCCGTAATCGCGCACCGCGTCGCGGCGGATATATTCGATCATCATGAAGGCGAGGGTGCTCGCCATGCGGCTATTCTGCAATTTCTTCGCAACGCCCATCAGCGGCACGCGCAGGATGTCGCTCTGCGGTTTGCGCAGCCACCACAGCAGGCGTGCCCAGTTGAAGGGGAGCAGCGACCCGTCCATGTCGATCAAGAGCTGGTTGATGTTCGGCAGCACGATCATGAAGGCGACGGGCTCGCCATCGACTTCGGCGACGCGGATCAGGTCTTCGAAGACGATGTCCTTCAGCTTCTTGCCGACATAGGCGATCTCGCTGTCGGTCAGGGGGACAAAGCCCCAATTGTCCGACCAGGCGTCGTTGAGCAGCCCCATGATCAGCTTGGCTTCGGCGGCGAAATGCCGCTTGTTGACCTTGCGGATGCGGATGCGCGCATTCTTCTCGCCCGCCGCGACGATGCGGTTGACCAGCGGCGGGAAGCCGTCGGCGATCGCGACATCATAGTTGAAGAGCTGCTTCACCGGCCGATAGCCCGCGCCCTCGACCCAGCCGCGATAGAGCGGGCTGTTGTGCCCCATCATCACCGTCGGTCGGTTGTCGAATCCTTCGATCAGCAGCCCGGGTTCGTCCCAGATCGAAATCGACAGCGGGCCCAATGAGCGGTGCATGCCCTGCGTCCGCAGCCAGTCCTCGGCCGTCGCGAGCAGCGCCTGTGCCGAGGCTTCGTCCTCGGCTTCGAGCAGCCCCCAGTTGCCGGTGCCGGGACCCATGCCCTGTTCGATGGGCTGTGCGAGCGCGAGGGCGTCGATATGCGCCGAAATGCGCCCGATCGTCCGCCCGTCGCGGCGAGCGAGGAAGAACTGTGCCTTGCCATGCTCGAACCACGGATTCTTGCCGGGGGTGAGCAGCCCGTAAACCTCGCCCTTCAGCGGCGGCACCCACGCCGGATCGCCGCGATTGAGCCGGTAGGCGAGTTCGACGAACTCGCGCAAATCCCCCTTGTCCTTGACCGGGTGGATGGTGATCGGGCCGTCCGAATGTCCGCTCATACTGGTTTCCTGAAGTGCCAACCCTATATTATTGGCGACGCATTAGGGCATAGATAGGGCGCTGGCGACCCGCATTCGGCCATTTTGCTGCCATGAAATCATGGTCAAGAACCGGATATGTTGACGATGAATACCCTTGTCGATCGGCTGTCGGCCTCCCCCGCCGCGCCCATGCCCAAATCCGCGATCGCGGACGATATGGCGATGATCCGCGCAGCTTCGGAGCTGACGCGCGATCTCGTGCAGCCGTCGGCGCGCATCTATTGGACCGATATGCTGGCTTCGGCCTTCATCGGCTATGCCGGCATCGCGGCGGCGATCCTTGCGCCATCGACCCTATGGATGCTGGTCGCGGCGGTGATTTCGGTGATCGCGCTGTATCGCGCGGGCAGCTTCATCCATGAACTGACGCATATCCGCAAGAATGCGCTGCCGGGCTTTCGCCTCGCATGGAATATCCTTGTCGGCGTGCCGATGCTGATCCCGTCGTTCATGTACGAAGGCATCCACAGCCTGCACCACAACCGCACCAAATATGGCACGGTCGAGGATCCCGAATATCTGCCGCTCGCGCTGATGAAACCGTGGACGGTGCCGTTGTTCGTCGTCGCCGCGGCGTTCGCGCCGCTCGCGCTCGTCTTCCGCTATGCCGTGCTCACGCCGCTGTCATTCCTGATCCCGCCGCTGCGCAAGATCGTCGTCGAACGCTATTCGGGGATGATCATCAACCCGATGTTCCGCCGCAAGCCGCCCGAGGGCGAGTTCCGCCGCCAATGGGCGTGGCAGGAAGGCGGCGCGTGGGCGTGGTCGAGCCTGCTGATCGCGGCGGGCGTCTTCGGCTGGGTGCCGCTGCGCGCGCTGATCATTTTCGGCGCGATCGCCGCCGCGACGCTCGTGCTCAACCAGATCCGCACGCTCGTCGCGCATCTCTGGGAAAATGACGGCGCAGTGCTGACCGTGACCGGCCAGTTCCTCGACAGCGTCAACGTGCCGCCGCCGGGCTTGCTGCCCGAACTGTGGGCGCCGGTGGGGCTGCGCTATCACGCGCTGCACCACCTGCTGCCGGGCGTTCCCTATCACTCGCTCGCCGAGGCGCACCGCCGCCTGAAGGACGCGCTGCCCGCCGATTCGCAATATCATGGCGCGAATTACGACAGTCTGCCGAAGCTGGTGATGAACCTGGTGGCGGGGTCTGCGAAGGGCGCTGCGGTCTGATTTCGGCTTCCGGCGATGTGTCGATGTCGGGGCGTAGACAGGCTTTGTGCTACTGGTGCAGCGATTTCGACAAATCTAAACTAGCTGCTTCTGCGGTCTCTCAGCGCCCAATAGATCAACGCCATAAGTGCGACACCGACGATGGGCGCACCATAATATACGGTTGCGGCCGCCATATCGGTTCTGCACCCATGGTCGGGCGCAGGGTCGCCGATTTGAATCTCGACATCAGGGCAAAATGCAACGTCGGCAGAGATCGTCATGAGCCAGTACACGGCGCAAACGATTAGAAGACAGAGAACCGCTCCAACGATTTCCTTTACGGTCCTCAAATCTCTGTCTCCGACCGCGTTGTACAACGCCAAGTCTATCATGAAGCCGAGTGTCTGCAATCGGTGGTTGCCGACCTCGCGCCCGCTATTCCTCGGTCCGGATCAAAATCATCTCGCCGATCAGCGCGAACAGGATGAAGGGTCCCCACGCGGCGAGGAAGGGGGAGTAGGCGCCCAAATCGCCCATCGCGAGCGCGAAATTGTCGGCGACGAAATAGGCGAAGCCGAGCCCCATGCCGAGGATCGCGCGGATGAAGAGCTTGCCCGATCGTGCGAGGCCGAACGCCGCGACCGCGCCCAATAGCGGCATCAATATCGCCGACAGCGGCCCCGAAATCTTGTGCCACAGCACGCCCTTCAGCGCGTCGACCGGCCGCCCCGCGGCCTCGAGATCGTCGATCGCCGACTTGAGCTTCAGGAAGGGCAGTTCGTCGCCGTCGACCTGCGCCAGCGTGAACTGGTCGGGACGGACACTCTTCGCCGCGATGATCGTGCCGAGCGGTTCGAGCGTGCCCGACCGGCGCAGGAAACGCCGCGCATTGGTGAGTTCCCAGCCGCCGCCTGCGACCGCGCGCGCGCTGTCGGCCGACAGCATCGACGACAGCACGCCGCCGGTGCGTTCATAGATGGTCACATAGCCGAGGGTGATCACCGGGCCGCTGGTGTCGACCGTCGCCGCGTTGATCAGGTCATCGCCATCGCGGACCCAGATGTTGGTGCGTATCCCGCTGTCCTTCGGGACTTTCTTATATTCGACCTTTTGCCAGGCGCTGAGCGCCGCGGTCGATCGCGTGACGATCCGTTCGTTGAACGCAAAGCTGATTCCCGCGACGAGCAAGGCCGCGAGAAACAACGGCGCGAGCACCTGGTGCGCCGACATGCCCGACGCCTTCATCGCGATGACCTCGCTGTTCTGGTTCAGCGTGACCATCGTCAGGATCGTGCCGAGCAGCACCGAAAAGGGCAGGAAAGTCTCGATGATCTGCGGCATCCGCATCCCGACATAGCGCCAGACGTCCGAATCGCTGTTGCCGGCAACCGCAAGGATCTTGCCGCTCTCGCCCAAAAGGTCGAGCGTCTGGAGGATCAGCACCAGCGCAAAGAGGATCGAGAAGGAGCGGACGAGGAACAGGCGGCCGACATAGAGCGCCATCGTTCGCGACGGGAAAAAGTGGAGCTGGTGCATTTAGGTCAGGCTCTCCACCTTCCGCGGCTTGCGCTGGAACATCGTGAGCATCGTGCGAATCTTCTGCGCCGCCTTTGCCGCGACGCGTTCGAGCGCGCCGATCGGCTGGCCGCCGGGGACATGCGCGACGGTGTAATACATCCAGATCGCGAGCGCCGCGAACAAGAGATACGGCACCCATAGTGCGATCAGCGGGTCGATCGTCCCGCGCGCGCCGAGATCCTCGGCATATTGGTTGATCTTGTGCTGGGTGACGAGCAGCACGATCGACAGGAAAACCCCGAGCGACGAGGTCGATCGCTTCGGCGGGATGGCGAGCGCGACCGCGATCAGCGGGATCAGGAACATCGACATCACTTCGACGATGCGGAAGTGGAAATTGGCGCGCGATTCGAGCCGGGTCTGCACCGACTGGCTCTTGTCCTTGCCCGCGACGAACAGTTCGGGAATCGTCATTTCGCGATCGGCGCCGCCGCGCAGGCGAAACGCTTCGATCTTCGGCAGCGGGATCGGCAGGTCGTGATTGTCGAAGGTCAGGACGCGCGGTACCGAGAATTTCGGCGATTCGTGGATCAGCACGCCCTGCGAGAGGCGAAGGATGATCGTGTTCGGATCGTCGGTCGCAAGGAATTGCCCGCGCGCCGCGGTCGCCGAGACGCGCTGCCCATCCTTGTTGTCGCCGCGCACGAATATGCCGCGCAAGCTACGCCCGTCGTTATAGCTCTCCTCGATCCTGAGCGTCATGCGGTCGCCCAATTTGGTGAATTCGCCGACCTTGATCGACGCGCCGAGCGCGCCCGAGCGCAGTTCGAACTGCAACCCTTCATAGGCATAGCGCGCAACGGGCTGGATGAAGCCGACGATTGCGAGATTGAGCGCCGCGAGCGCGATCGCATAGACATAGGGCATGCGCATCAGCCGCCCGAAGCTCATCCCCACGCCCTTCAGCACGTCGAGCTCGCTCGACGTCGCAAGCCGCCGGAAAGCAAGGAGAATCCCGAGCATCAGGCCGATCGGGATGCCGAGCGAGAGATATTCGGGGATCAGGTTCGCGAGCATCCGCCACACGACGCTGACCGGGCCGCCTTCGGTCGCGACGAAGTCGAACAGGCGGAGCATTTTTTCGAGCACGAGCAGCATCGCCGACAGCACGAGCGTGCCGAGCATCGGGAAGAAGATGAGCCGCGCGATGTAGCGGTCGATGGCAGGAAGCTTATTCAATCTTTGGTCGCCCCATCACCATGATTTGGCCGCAGTTGTTTCCGATATGCCGATTCAAGGGCGACAGGGACCCGTGTCGGCGCGCGTTTTTTCGCTCGCGGACATGGCTATAGCCTCTGGAGGTTTTGAGGTCATGTCGAAATTTGTATCCGCTCTGCTTGGCGTTTCCTTGCTGGCCTATGCCGCAACGGCGCAGGCCGAAGGCCGGGTCATCTCGAACGATCTGTCGAAGTGCAGGAGCGGTCCGTCGACGCTGGTGCAGATCAGCGGCGTCAAGGCGTCGACCGGAAAGATTCGCGTGCAAAGCTATCGCGGAACCGCCGCCGACTGGTTGACGAAGGGCCGCTGGCTCGCCCGCGTCGAAGTGCCGGCGCGTGCGGGGACGATGACCGTCTGCGTGCCGCTGCCCGAAGCCGGTGTTTACGGCATCGCGGTGCGTCACGACGTCAACGGCAATGGCAAGACCGACCTGCGCGCCGATGGCGGCGGGATGTCTAACAATCCCAGCATCAACGTCTTCAACCTCGGCAAGCCGAGCTACAAGAAGACCGCCTTTTCGGTCGGGGAAGCCCCCAAGACGATCGCCATTTCGATGAAATATATGTGATCCCTAGATGGCCAGCGTCGCGCTCCTTTCGAATCCTCGCTCCACGGGCAACCGCTCGCTGTTGCCGCGGGTTCGCGAATATTGCGCGGCGCACCCAGACATCTTTCACTATGAGGTCGAGGACGTCGACCAGATCGAAAAGGCCATCCGCACGATGGCGATGGTCGGCCCGCGCGTCGTCGTGATCAACGGCGGCGACGGCACGGTGCAGGCCGCGCTGACCGAAATCTATTCGGGCGATCATTTCGGCGGCTCGCCGCCGCCGGTCGCGGTGCTTCCCAATGGCAAGACCAACCTCATCGCGCTCGACCTCGGCGCCGAAGGCGATCCGATCAAGGCGTTGCAACGCGTCGTCGAACTGGTCGAAAGCGGCCGGCTCGAGGATCATGTGATCGAACGCCAACTCATCGCGCTCGACAGCGGCGGCGAGGAGCGGCCGGTGCTCGGCATGTTCCTCGGCGGCGCCTATCTCGCTGACGTGATGCTTTATTGCCGCAACCGCATCTATCCGCTCGGCCTGCCCAACGGAATTTCGCATTTCCTTGCGGCGATCCTCGGGCTGTTCGCGATCATCTTCGGCGTCGGCGGCGGGCGCCTGCCGCCCAAGCCCGAACCGATGACGGTGTCGCTGATCCGCCAGGGCGAGTTCAAGGGCAAATTCTCGCTGCTGATCGTCACGACGCTCGAGAAATTGCTGCTCAGCATCCGCACCAGCGAGGCGCATGGCACCAACGGCAATATGAAGTTGCTCGCGACCGACACGAGTGTCGGCGCATTGTTCCGTATGCTCGGCGCGACCTGGCGCGGCACGCTGGGGCAGAAGCAGCTCGACGGCGTCCATTTCCAGCAAGGCGACGAAATCCGCATCGAGGGCGAACGCTCGAACGTCATCCTCGACGGCGAAATCTTCCAGGCGAAGAACGGCGCGCCGATCATCCTGACCTCGACGCAGCCGGTTCCTTTCCTGCGCCTCGCCGCCTGAGCCTTTCATGTCCGCGCTAACCGAACTCGTCCGCGAAGAACTCGCGACCCCGGTCGACCCGCGCGTCACCGCGATGGCGGCGGCGATCGCGGCCGGCTATCCGGGCAGCGCGCGCGCGGTCCTCTTTTACGGCAGTTGCCTGCGCGAGAGCGAGCTCGACGGGCTGATGCTCGATTTCTACCTGATCGTCTCCGACTATGGCGACGCCTATCCGAAGCGCTGGATGGCGGCGGCGAACCGGCTGATCCCACCCAACGTCTTTCCATTCGAGCACAAGGGGCTGATCGCCAAATATGCGGTCCTGAGCGAGGCCGACTTCCATCGCCTGAACGGGCCCGAGACGCGTAATGTGTCGGTGTGGGCGCGCTTTGCCCAGCCGTCGCGGCTGGTGTGGGCGGTCGACGACACGGCGGCGGGCCGCGCGATCGCCGCGGTGTCGCGCGCCGCGCCGACGTTGCTCGCGGCCGCCGGATCGATCGATGGCGAGGCGCCGCTCGACTGGTGGCGGCGCGCCTTTTCGCTCACCTATTCGGTCGAGCTGCGCGCCGAACGGACCGGCCGCGCGCAGTCGGTGGTCGACGCCGATGCCGGCCGCTACGAACGGTTCAGTACCCCCGCGATGGCGGCGATCCCCGCCGGCGCGCCGCGCGGCGGCTGGGCGCGGCGGCGGATCGAGGGCAAGCTGCTCAGCATCGCGCGGCTGGCAAAGGCCAGCCTGACCTATGCCGGCGGGATCGATTATCTGGCGTGGAAGATCAATCGCCACGCGGGGACGAAGATCGAGATCAAACCCTGGCAGCGCCGCTGGCCGCTCGTCGCCGCGCTGACGCTGGTGCCGCGCCTGATCAGGGGCGGCGCGATCCGCTAGCTGGCCAGCCGCTGCCCCTCGGGTCGGGGGTCGCCGCTGCGCCGGATTGCCTGGTCGAGCGCGCTCAGCGTGAAGGGTTTGCGCAGCACGTCATGGTCGCCGAAGGCGGCGTCTTCGCTGGCATCGCCGGCATAGCCCGTCACGAACAGCACCGACAGTTCGGGCCAGCGCTGCTTGAGCTGCGCGACCATTTCGGGGCCGGTCAGTTCGGGCATCAGCACGTCGGAGAGGATGAGGTCGAAGCCGCCCTGTCCGTCGGCGAGCCGCCCTTCGACCAGCGCTTCGGCCTCGAGCGGGTTGCCGCATGCGACCGCGGTATGGCCGAGCTCGCTGACCGCATCGACCGTCGCCGCAAGCACGCGTGCATCGTCCTCGACGACGAGGATGCTGAGCGCGTCGGCGGGCGTGTCGGCGCGGGTGTCTTCGCCGGGTAGCGCTTCGGTGGCGGCATCGGCCTGCGGCTGCGCAACGGGCAGCAGCATCGCGACGCTGGTTCCTTCGCCTTCGGTCGAGGCAATCTGCACCTCGCCGCCCGACTGGCGGCAAAAGGCGAAGACCTGGCTCATGCCGAGGCCGGTGCCCTGGCCCGCGGGCTTGGTGGTATAGAAGGGGTCGAACACGCGTTCGAGCACTTCGGGCGACATGCCGCAGCCGGTGTCGATCACTTGCACCGCGAGCGCCGCCGACTGATTTTCACCATCGTCGAGCGTGCGGATCGTCAGCGAGCCATGGCCGTTCATCGCGTCGCGCGCGTTGACCGCAAGGTTGAGCAGCGCATTCTCGAACTGCTGCCGGTCGACCCAGCAGGCGAGTCCGTCGGCATGGAGGTCGAGCGTCAGCGCGATGCGGTCGCCGATCGTGCGTTCGATCAGCTGCGCGAAGCTCGCGATGCACTCGTCGATGAGGGTGAACTCGGGGCGTGCGGGTTCCGAGCGGGCAAAGGTCAGCAGCCGGCGCGTCAGGTCGGCGGCGCGGTTGGCGCCGTCGAGGGCGTTGGCGAGGTGGCGCTGCGCCTTTTCGGGTTTGCCCGGCAGCCAGCGCTGCGCGAGTTCGAGCCCGCCGACCACGACCGCGAGCATATTGTTGAAGTCGTGCGCGATGCCGCCGGTGAGCTGCCCGACCGCCTCCATCTTCTGCGCCTGCCGCAGCTGCGCCTCGGCCGCCTCGCGTTCGGTCATTTCGCTGCGCAGCGCGTCGTTCGCATGGGCGAGTTCGGCGGTCCGTTCCTCGACCGCGGTTTCGAGCTGCATCGCGCGGTCGCTCTCGACGAGCTGTTCGCGGCGCGCGAGGCGCCGTTCGCCTTCGGCGCGAACGAGCGAGAAGGTCGCGCCGATCGCGATGACCGCCGCAGCGGCGCCGAGCAGCGAAAAGAGCAGGATCGCCTGGTTGAGGTTCGCGCGGTCCGCCGCGGCGAGCCGGTTGCGCTCGCGGAGCAGCGCGCGTTCGTTCGCGATGATTTCGGACAGCAGCTTGTCGATCCGGCCGAGGCCCTCGCCCTTGCCCGCGGCGTAATATTTGGAGATGGCGGCGACGGTCTGGTTATAGTTCGCGCTGAGCGCCGCATCGCCCAGCTCGGCGCCGCGGCTGTCCATTTCGATCGTCAGCTGCTCGACCAGCACGATCTGTTTGGGGTTGTCGCGGACGTTGCGCCGCAATTGCGCCAGGAACTGGCGCGCGCGGCCCCATTGATATTCATAGACGCGCCCATCTTCTTTTTGCAGACCGACCGCGAAGCGGCCGAGCGCCGCCTCGGCGCGCGCGATCGCGGCATCGACCGAGCGCGTCTGCGAAATGACTTCCATGCTCTGCGTCTGCCAGCCGAGCGAGCGGTCGTAATTGTCGTTGGCGCGCGCGAGCAGCACGACGAGCGCCCCGACCACGCCGGTCAGGATCGCGCCGAGGACGATCGTCGACCAGAAGCGAATACGCTCCCGCCGGCCGTCGTTTTCGCTATCGATATCCCGCTCGAACACGCGTTTCTCTTACCGGACAAGCCGGGCGCCGCAAAGCGCCGAAGCCGCTGTCGGATCGACGCCGCTTCAACTCGCCGCGAAAAGGAATCCGCTGGTCGGCGGATGCGCTCGGTTCAGCCGATAATCTGCGCGCGCTTGCCCGCACGCTCGAAGCGCGCGAGGATCTCGCCGACCTGCTCGATCGTGTGCTCGGCGCACAGCGAACAGCGCAGCAAGGTCATGCCCGCGGGCGTCGCGGGCGGGCGTGCGAGGTTGACGTAGAGCCCTTCTTCGAGAAGCGCTTCCCACATCATCGCGCCGCGCTCGAGGTCGGGCATGATCACCGCGATGATCGCCGACTGCGGCTCTTCGGTGCCGAGCTGGAAGCCCAGATCGCGAAGGCCCTTGTGCAGCACCTTCGAATTTTCCCACAGATGCGCGCGCTTGTTCGATCCGTGCATCAGCTTGCGGATGCTCGTCGCCGCGGTCGCGACGACGCTCGGCGGCAGCGAGGCGGTGAACACATAAGGACGGCAGACGAGCCGCATGATCTCGAACTTCGGATGGTTCGACACGCAGAAGCCGCCGACGGTGCCGACGCTCTTGCTGAAGGTGCCGATGATGAAATCGACGTCGTCGATCACGCCCTGCGCTTCGGCGACGCCGCGGCCATGTTCGCCGATGAAGCCCATCGAATGCGCCTCGTCGACGAGCACCATCGCGCCATTTTCCTTGGCGATGCGGACCATTTCCTTGAGCGGCGCGATGTCGCCGAGCATCGAATAGACGCCTTCGAGCACGACGAGCTTGCCTGCTTCGGGCGGCAGGCGCTTCAGGCGCTTTTCGAGCGCTTCGATGTCATTGTGGCGGAAGGCGACGATTTCGGCGTCGCCCATCTTGCACCCGTCATAGATCGACGCATGGCTGTCGATGTCGAGGATGACATAGTCGCCCTTGCCCGCGATCGTCGAAATGATGCCGAGGTTCGCCTGATATCCGGTCGAGAACACCATGGCATGGTCCATGGCGTAAAATTCCTTGAGCGCGTCCTCGCACTCCTTGTGCCCCTGATAGGTGCCGTTGAGCACGCGGCTGCCGGTGGTGCCGCTGCCGAACTTGTCGAGCGCATCCTTGCCCGCGGCGATGACATCCTCGTCGAAGGTCATGCCCATATAATTATAGGTGCCGAGCAGGATCGTTTCGCGCCCGTTGCAGATCGCGACGGTGGGGGAGACGACCCGCTCCATTACCAGGCTGAACGGGTCGGTGACGCCCGTCGCGAGCAAGGCCTCGCGCTGCTGGATCAGCGGGTCGAATTTCGAAAAGAGGTCGGTCATCGCCCTGTCAGCCCTGCAGTTTCTCGACCGCGGCGACCAGCTGGCCGACCGTTTCGATTTCGGCCTGCATGTTCATGCTGATGATGATGTCGAACGTGTCCTCGACCTCGGCAACAAAATCCATCACCGTCAGGCTGTCCCATTCGAGGTCGCCGGCAAAGGTCGTGGCGTCGGTCAGTTCGACGCCCTTCTTGTTGAAGGGGGCAATCAGCCCGAAAATCTGGTCGCGCAGGGCGGTGCTCATGGGATGCGTCCTATAAAGGAATAAAGTTGCGCGCGGGAATGCCGCGCTGTCGTCCGATTGGCAAGCGAATGCGGCGGGAACAGGGCAGCATCTTGCCGCCCCCGGCACTTCATGTCATCCCTGTGGCGGGTCGCCAGCAGGGGCAGCTTGGCATGGACAGCGCAGAATCAAAGCTATTGCCGGACCGGCCGGCGATTTCCTTCCCGCCGAACGCGGTGCACCTCGTGCGCACCAACCAGCAGATCACGATGCAATTGTCGCAGATGGCGGACCAGAAGGCGTCGATCCTGATGGGCGCGACCTTTGTCGTCTTCACCCTCGCGATCGGGCAGGCGCGCGCGGGTGGCGGCGCGCTCGCGATACCGCTCGCGATCCTCGCGACCTTTTCCTTCCTGTCGGCGCTGCTCGCGGTTTCGGCAGTGTTGCCGCGCGTCGGCAAGACACCGCCGGTTGTCTACAAGGATGGCAAGGACCACAGCAATATCCTGTTCTTCGGCCGCTTCGAGCAGATGGACGAGGATGAGTTCATCGCCGCGGTGAAGACGCGCCTGCGGACCGAGGAAGATCTGTACGAGACGATGCTGCGCGACACCTATCAGAATGGCGTCGTGCTCGCGCGGCGCAAATATCGCTATCTTGCCTATGCCTACCGCCTGTTCGTCGTCGGCCTGACGGCGACCTTCGTCGCGTTCGGGGTCGAGATGGCGATGTTGTGGATGGGCTAACGAGCGCGGCGCTGTTGCCTTTCTGCCACCCCCGCCGACAAATGACCCGCTGAGTCTCTCCCGCTATTGAACCCCCGGACCCGCGCGCCTATCCGGGCCGGCTATGTTGCAGCAGGCCACCCCCCTGACCGCGGAAACACCGCAGGGTCTTCGCGCCGAATTCCGCGCGACGCTGGCGCTCGCCGTGCCGCTGGCGGCGGCGAATCTGTTGCAGATGCTCGTTCATGCGATCGACGTGATCTTCGTGGCGCGGCTCGGCGACGCGGCGCTCGCCGCCTCGTCGCTCGGCGTCGCGATCTTCGGGCTGCTGCTGTGGACCGGGTCGGGGCTCGTCGGCGCGTCGGCGCCGCTGATCGCCGCCGAGCTCGGCCGCCGCAAGCATGCGGTGCGCGAGGTGCGGCGCACCGTGCGCATGGCGCTGTGGCTCAGTGCGCTCGTTTCGATCGTCTTCATGGGTGTTTGCGCCGCGGGCGGGCCGATCATGCTCGCCACGGGGCAGCCCGCCGAAACCTCGGCGCGCGCCGCAGGCTTCCTGCTGATCCTGATGTGGGGCATGTTCCCGATGATCGCGGCGGCGGTCCTGCGCATCTTCGTCTCGGCGCTCGGGCGGCCGACCATTGCAACCGCGATCACCTTCGGCGCGCTGTTCGTCAACGCGCTTGGCAACTGGGTGCTGGTCTTCGGCCATCTCGGCATGCCCGCGCTCGGCCTCCACGGCTCGGCGATTTCGAGCGTCATGACCAGCTTCCTGATGCTGATCGCCTATGTCGTCGTCATCCAGAGCGACCGGCAGCTGCGGCGCTATCATCTGTTCGGCAACTGGTGGCGGTCCGAATGGACGCGCTTTTTTGACATGCTGCGCATCGGCACCCCGATCAGCCTGACCATTCTGGCCGAAGCCGGCCTGTTCACCGGCGCCGCGTTCCTGATGGGGCGCATCGGCGAAGCCCAGCTTGCCGGGCACACGATCGCGCTCCAGGTCGCGGCGCTCGCCTTCCAGATCCCCTTCGGCGTCGCGCAGGCGGCGACGATCCGCGTCGGGCTTGCCTATGGCGCGCGCGACCACCGCGGAATTGCCCACGCGGGGCAGGCGTCGCTGATCCTCGGTATCGGCTTCATGGGGCTGACCGCGCTGATCATGTGGCTGTTCCCGTCGCTCGTGCTGTCGATCTATGTCGACGTCCATGCCGCGCGCAACGCCGCGCTCGTCGGCTTCGCGATGCAGTTCCTCGTCGTCGCAGCGGCTTTCCAGCTCTTCGACGGCGCGCAGGCGGTCGCCGCGGGCGTGCTGCGCGGCTTGCAGGATACGCGGACCCCGATGATCATCGCGATCTGCGGTTACTGGATCGCGGGATATGGCACCGCCATCTATCTCGGCTTCTGGACCCCGCTCGCCGGGGTCGGAGTGTGGATCGGTCTCGCGGTGGGGCTGGTCGTGGTCTCGGCGGTGCTGCTCGCGCGGTGGCGGATGCGTGCCCGTCTCGGCCTGCTTCCGGCCTGACGCAAAAACTTCGTACGAATCTTGTACCCCGGCGCTTGACGCCTATCTGACGCCCACCCATATGGCGGCGTGTTAGCACTCGCAGCCTGTGAGTGCTAAACGACATCTTTTGCACCTCTGGAGGGTAATCCATGCAATTTCGTCCGCTGCACGACCGCGTGCTCGTCCGCCGTATCGAAGCCGAAGAAAAGACGGCTGGCGGCATCATCATCCCCGACACCGCCAAGGAAAAGCCGCAGGAAGGCGAAGTCGTCTCGGTCGGCACCGGCACCCGCGCCGATGACGGCAAGGTGACCCCGCTCGACGTCAAGGCGGGCGATCGCATCCTGTTCGGCAAATGGTCGGGCACCGAAGTCAAGGTCGACGGCGAAGAGCTGCTGATCATGAAGGAATCGGACATCCTCGGCGTCCTCGCCTGAGCGATTTCACCTCATCACGAGTAAAGTTGCGCGGTTTTCCGCGATTTTTTGAAGGAAGCAATCATGGCTGCCAAGGACGTTAAATTTTCGCGCGACGCGCGCGAGCGCATCCTGAAGGGCGTCGACATCCTCGCCGACGCCGTCAAGGTCACGCTGGGACCGAAGGGCCGCAATGTCGTGATCGACAAGAGCTTCGGCGCGCCCCGCATCACCAAGGACGGCGTCAGCGTCGCCAAGGAAATCGAACTCAAGGACAAGTTCGAAAACATGGGCGCGCAGATGCTGCGCGAAGTCGCCTCGAAGGCGAACGACAAGGCCGGTGACGGCACCACCACCGCGACCGTCCTCGCCCAGGCGATCGTTCGCGAAGGCATGAAGTCGGTTGCCGCCGGCATGAACCCGATGGACCTGAAGCGCGGCATCGACCTCGCGGTCACCAAGGTCGTCGAAGACCTCAAGGGCCGTTCGACCCCGGTCGCGGGCACTTCGGAAATCGCACAGGTCGGCATCATCTCGGCCAATGGCGACACCGAAGTCGGCGAGAAGATCGCCGAAGCGATGGAAAAGGTCGGCAAGGAAGGCGTGATCACCGTCGAGGAAGCCAAGGGTCTCGAGTTCGAACTCGATGTCGTCGAAGGCATGCAATTCGACCGCGGCTACCTGTCGCCCTATTTCATCACCAACCCCGAAAAGATGATCGTCGAGCTCGCCGATCCGTACATCCTGATCTTCGAAAAGAAGCTGTCGAACCTCCAGTCGATGCTTCCGATCCTCGAAGCGGTTGTGCAGTCGGGCCGTCCGCTCCTGATCATCGCCGAGGACATCGAAGGCGAAGCGCTCGCGACCCTCGTCGTGAACCGCCTGCGCGGCGGCCTGAAGGTCGCGGCCGTCAAGGCACCGGGCTTCGGCGATCGCCGCAAGGCGATGCTGCAGGACATCGCGATCCTGACCGCCGGCGAAATGATCAGCGAAGACCTGGGCATCAAGCTCGAGTCGGTCACGCTGAACATGCTCGGCCAGGCGAAGCGCGTCACGATCGACAAGGACAACACCACCATCGTCGATGGTGCTGGCGACCATGACGCGATCAAGGGCCGCGTCGAACAGATCCGCGCGCAGATCGAAACCACGACCAGCGATTACGACCGTGAAAAGCTGCAGGAACGTCTGGCGAAGCTCGCCGGCGGTGTTGCCGTGATCAAGGTCGGCGGTGCGACCGAAGTCGAGGTGAAGGAACGCAAGGACCGCGTCGACGACGCGCTGCACGCGACCCGCGCTGCTGTCGAAGAAGGCATCGTCCCCGGCGGCGGTACGGCTCTGCTGTACGCGACCAAGGCCCTTGACGGCCTGAAGGGTTCGAACGACGACCAGACCCGCGGCATCGACATCGTCCGCAAGGCGATCGAAGCGCCGCTGCGCCAGATCGCGGCCAACGCCGGCCACGACGGTGCGGTTGTCGCCGGCAACCTGCTGCGCGAAAACAACCAGGAGCAGGGCTTCAACGCCGCGACCGACGTTTACGAAAACCTGAAGGCCGCCGGCGTCATCGACCCGACCAAGGTCGTGCGCACCGCGCTTCAGGACGCCGCGTCGGTGTCGGGCCTGCTGATCACCACCGAAGCTGCCGTCAGCGAGCTGCCGGAAGACAAGCCGGCAATGCCGATGGGCGGCGGCGGCATGGGCGGCATGGGCGGCATGGACTTCTAAGTCCAAACCGTTCGGCGCTCAGCCAGTGAAAAGAGGGCCGGGAGAGCAATCCTCCGGCCCTTTTCTTTGCTGCGTCCCAATCCTTCGTCACCCCGGACTTGATCCGGGGTCCATGGGGCGGCCGTCGGCATGGATGCCGGATCAAGTCCGGCATGACGAATGAGGAGAGGCGGGTCATTGCCAGTTCAGGCGATGCGGCATAGCAACGCAGCGATGATGTTCGTCCTCGCGCTCGCCCTGCTCGCCGACCCGCCCGTCGCGGCGGCACCCGCGCCGCCGCCGATCGAGCGCTGCGGCTACCGGATTGTCCAGAGCTATCCGCACGACGCCTCCTCCTTCACGCAGGGCCTCTTCTGGGACGAAGGGCATCTCTACGAAGCGACGGGCCAATATGGCCGGTCGCGCGTCGCGCGGCTCGACCTCAAGACGGGCAAGGCGCTCGCCGAGACGAAGCTGCCGTCCGACCAGTTCGGCGAAGGCATCACGCGCTGGCAGGACCAGATCATCGGTGTGACCTGGCAGGGCGGGGTCGGCAATCGCTGGTCGATCAAGGATTTGAAGCGCGTCGGCACCTTCCGCTACGAAGGCGAGGGCTGGGGCGTCACGATGGTCGGCGACAGCCTTGTCCTCAGCGACGGGACGCCCGAACTCCGTTTCCTCGACCCCGCGACGATGAAGGAACAGAAACGCGTCACGGTGCGCTTCGGCGGCCGGCCGATCCCGATGCTCAACGAGCTGGAGACGATCGACGGGCAGGTCTGGGCCAATGTGTGGATGACCGACTTCATCGTCCGCATAGACCCCGCCACGGGTGACGTCGCCTCGCTCGTCGACCTGTCGGGGCTCAAGGCCGATGCGGGGGCGAGCGGGACCGACAGCGTGCTCAACGGCATCGCATGGGATGCAGCCAGGAAGCGGCTGTTCGTCACCGGCAAATATTGGCCGAAGCTTTACGAAATCGCGCTCGCCGACTGCCGCTAGGCGCGGAGCGCCGCCTCCATGCGCGCGGCGGCGGCGTCATAGACATGCGCTTTCAAGCCCGCGGTGACCGCCTTGGGCGCGCGGTCGGGATGGCCGCCGGGAAAGGGCGGGGCGGGATCATATTCGATCGCCAGCTGGATCGCCTGCGCGACGGTCTCGCCGCGCAGCCGTGCGATCAGTGTCAGCGCGAAATCGAGCCCCGAAGTCACCCCGCCGCTGGTCACGATATGTCCGTCCTCGACAACGCGCGCCTTGATGGGCTCGGCGCCGACCAGCGGCAACAGATGTGTATAGCCCCAGTGCGTCGTCGCGCGTTTTCCCGTCAGCAGTCCCGCGCGCCCGAGTAGGAAGGCGCCGGTGCACACGCTCGTCACCCATTCGGCGCCCGCGGCCTGGCGCGCGATAAAATCGATCGTCGCGGCATCGCCGAGCGCGTCGGCGACGCCGTGCCCGCCGGGAATACAGAGGATGTTGGCTTGCGGGGCGCTGGTGAAATCATGCGTCGGCACGATCGCAAAACCGCTGTCGGTCATGATCGGGTCGATCGTCGCCGCGGCGCCTGCCAGCGCCGCGCCGGGCATTCTCGACAATGCCTGCGCGGGCGCGGTGAAATCGAGCTGGGTAATACCCGGAAAGAGCAGGAAGACGATGTTGGTCGTGGGCGTATCGGTCATGCGGATGTCCCCTCGCTGACGGTGGATCACCCAGGCGCGCGGCTCCTGTCGGCCGGTTGGCCCGCCCCGTTTCCCGATGGGACTCCATCTTCAGCGCCAGTCGCGAGGCCATTCCGGTCTAACGCGGCCGCATCGCGAGGGGAAGGCGCTATTTATCCGCCTTCGCTGTATCGTCGGCCGGCTTCGGCGTTTCGACGCCCGGCGCGCTGTCGCGGCTTTCGAGCATTTCGGCGGCATCGTCGAGCGCCTTCGCCTCGCTGACGGTCACCCCGCCCGGACCGGGTTCATTGTCGGTGCGGCTGCACCCGGTGGCGAGGATCAGGATCGCGAGCGCCGCGCGCGTCGTCCGGAGATCGGCTGTCACATAAGCTCCCATGAAAAAGGGCCCCATCCGCGAAGGATGGAGCCCCTGATAACAGCCAGAAGGCGTGCCGACGACTTACTTCTTGTCGTTGGCTTCGGCCTTCTTCGTTTCTTCGGCGATCTTGTCGCCGGCCTTGTCGGCGGCGTCGCCGGCGGCCTTCACCGTGCCTTCGACGACGTTGCCGGCGTCCTTGGCAGCATCGGCGGTCGCATCGGCGGCTTCGCCTGCGGCAGCAGCGGTCGCGTCGGCAGCGCCAGCGGCGGCGTCGGCGGCTGCGTCACCAGCGGCAGCGGCGTCATCGGCGGCCGAGGTCGCGGTTTCCGACGCGGCGTCCTGGGTCTTTTCCGAGCAGGCGGCGAGGCTGAACGCGGCAGCGGCCATCGAGGCGATAATGATCTTGCGCATGGGTTTTCCTTTCGAATGCAATGGCCGGCGGCTGGCCATGGCGCCAAGAGTTAACGGTGGATCAGGGGCTTGGCAACTGCGTCGCTTGATACCTGTCCCAAAGAAAAAGGGGCCGCCGGTGAACCGGCGACCCCCGTTTTTCCGGCCGAAAGGCCTGAAAGAAGCTTACTTCTTGGCTTCTTCCATCGCGCCCTTGGCAGCGTCGGCAGCTTCCTTGGCAGCGCCGGCAGCTTCGGTCGCCTTGTCGGCAGCCTTGGCAGCGTCGCCCGCAGCAGCAGCATCGCCAGCGGCTTCGGCAGCGCCGGCGGCTTCGCCAGCAGCGGCGGCCGATGCGTCGGCAGCGCCGGTTGCAGCTTCCATCGCGCCGTCAGCAGCGCCTTCGACGGTCGCAGCCGCGTCTTCGGTGGTCGCAGCGGCGTCGTCGGCAGCCTTGTCGGCGCAGGCGGCGAGGCCCAGCGAAGCGGCGAGGACGAGCGACAGAGTGATCGATTTCTTCATATTGGGAATACCCCTCTCGGTTTGAACTGATCGACCGGCGCAGGAACAGATCGATCCCGAAATGTGCCAATCGCGCGAAGAATTACCCCCTCGCCAAAAGCGGTGCAACGCCCTTTTTTCGAGAGCTTGCCTCTTTCGTCGCAATTCGGTCACTGCCTGATCGCGTCCCGCGGAAATTGTGGCGCGTGGCTCGGTTGACCGGATATAAAGAAAGCTTTATATGATGTTTCGTGAGCGAGCTTCTCGACATTTTCCGTGCCCTCGCGGATCCGACGCGCCTGCGAGTCGTCGCGCTTTTGCGCGAGATGGAGCTCGCGATCGGTGAACTGGCGGTCGTGCTCGACCAGAGCCAGCCGCGCGTGTCGCGCCACGTTCGTATCCTCGTCGAGGCCGGGATTGTCGAGCGGCGGCGCGAAGGAAGCTGGGTGTTCCTGCGCATTGCGGCGGGCGGGCCGGTCGCCGGGATCATCGCACAAGCAGAAAAATGGCCGTTTTCGCCGCGCGAGGCGCGCGTCATCGCGCATGACGCGCGGCGGCTGGCGGCGGTTCGCGACGAACGCGCGGCCTCTGCCGAGCGCTATTTTGCCGAACATGCCGCCGAATGGGATGCGATCCGTTCGCGCCACGTCGCCGAAAGCGAGGTCGAGGCGGCGATGCTGGCGATGATGCACAATCGCCGGCTGGGCCATTTGCTCGACATCGGCACGGGTACCGGTCGGATGGCGGAAATCTTCGCGCCGACCGCGCGGCGCATCACCGCGCTCGACCGCAGCCCCGAAATGCTGCGCATTGCGCGTACCAAGCTCGCCGGCCAGCCGGTTCCCGTCGATCTGCTCCAGGGCGATTTCCTGCACCTGCCCGTCGCCGATGCCAGCATCGACAGCATCGTCATCCACCAGGCGCTGCATTTCGCGCACGAACCCGACCGCGTGATCGGCGAAGCGAGCCGGGTGCTGCGCGGCGGCGGCCATTTGCTCGTCGTCGATTTTGCACCGCACGAGGATGAGGAATTGCGCAGCCTCGCTGCGCACGCGCGCCTCGGTTTCTCGGACGCGCAGATCCGCGGCTGGTTCGCGTCGGCGGGGCTGCTGCTCGAAACCACCCAGACGCTCGAAGGCGGGGAGCTGGCCGTGAAGCTGTGGCTCGGCCGCCGTCGCAGCGACGAAGATCAACCCCCCGCCAGCGAAGGCGGGCAAAGTAAAAGGCTTGCGGCATGACGTCGAATTTGAACTCGCTGGCGGAAGCGCGCCGCGCCGCGGCGTCGCCGCTGTTCGCCAATCTGGACGGCGACATCGGCGTCAGCTTCGAATTTTTCCCGCCGAAGACCGAGAAGATGGAAGCGCAGCTGTGGGACACGTTCCGCACGCTCGAACCGCTGGCACCGAGCTTCGTTTCGGTGACCTATGGCGCCGGCGGATCGACGCGCGAGCGCACCCACGCGACCGTCGCGCGCATCGCCGCTGAAAGCGCGGTGCCGCCCGCGGCGCACCTGACCTGCGTCGAGGCGTCGCGCGCCGAGATCGACGAGGTGGCGCACGCCTATTGGGAAGCGGGCGTCCGGCATATCGTCGCGCTGCGCGGTGACGTTCCCGGCGGTGCTCCCTATCGCGCGCACCCCGATGGCTATGCCAATGCGATCGAACTGGTCGCGGGGCTGAAGGCGATCGCGCCCTTCGACATTTCGGTCGCCGCTTATCCCGAAACCCACCCCGACGCCGATTGCCCGCAATCGGACCTCGATAATCTCAAGCGCAAGCTCGACGCCGGGGCGACACGCGCGATCACGCAATTTTTCTTCTCGCCCGACAGCTTCCTGCGCTTTCGCGATGCCGCCGCCGCGGCGGGCATCGACGCGCCGATCATTCCCGGCATATTGCCGGTTTCGAACGTGTCGCAGACGCGCCGCATGGCCGATATGTGCGGCACCGCCATTCCATCGTGGATGGTCTCGCTGTTCGACGGGCTCGACGATCACCCCGCCGCGCGCCAGCTCGTCGCGGCGACGATCGCCGCCGAAATGTGCCGCCGCCTCTATGCGGGCGGTGTGCGCGACTTTCATTTCTACACCCTCAACCGGGCCGAGCTCAGCTATGCCATCTGCCACCTGCTGGGACTGCGGCCGGTCTTGACCGCAAAGGATCAGGCAGCATGAACAGCGCGCGCGAAGCCCTGACAGCGGCGGCGAAGGATCGCATCCTGCTCACCGACGGCGGCTGGGGAACCCAGATCCAGCTCCGCAAGCTGGTCGAGGCAGATTATGCCGGATCGCTTGGCCTGTCGCACGACCAGAAGGGCAATAACGACATCCTCGCGCTGACGCGGCCCGACGTCGTCACGGCGATCGGCGAAGCCTATCTGGCGGCGGGGTCGGACATCGTGTCGACCAACACCTTCAGCGCGAACCGCATCAGCCAGGCCGATTATGGCGCCGAACATCTGGTCGCCGACATCAACCACGAAAGCGCGCGGCTGGGCCGCGAGGCGGCGGACAAATATGAAGCGATGGACGGCCGCCGCCGTTTCATCGCGGGCGCGGTCGGACCGACGAACAAGACGCTGTCGCTGTCGCCCGACGTCAACAACCCCGGCTATCGCGAGATCGATTTCGACGAGTTGAAGGCTGTCTATCTCGACCAGGTCGTCGCGTTGGCCGAAGGCGGCGCCGACTTCATCCTGATCGAGACGATCTTCGACACGCTCAATGCCAAGGCGGGGATCGCCGCGACATTGGAAGCCGAGGCGAAGGTCGGGCGCGAGCTGCCGCTGATGATCTCGATGACGCTCACCGACCTCAGTGGCCGCAACCTGTCGGGGCACACGGTCGAGGCGTTCTGGTATGCCGTGCGCCATGCGAAACCACTGACGATCGGGCTCAATTGCTCGTTCGGTGCGTCGCAGCTCCGCCCGCATGTGAAAGTGCTGTCGGACATCGCCGATGCACTCGTCATGGTCTATCCGAACGCCGGCCTGCCCAACGAACTCGGCGAATATGACGAGCTGCCCGACACGACGGCGGGGCTGGTGCGCGAATGGGCCGAGCATGGCCAGGTCAATATCCTTGGCGGCTGCTGCGGCTCGACGCCCGCGCATATCGCCGCGATGGCGCGCGCGATCGAGGGGCTGCCGGGGCGGACGATTCCCGAGGTGCCGGTGCGCACGCGGCTCGCGGGGCTCGAGCCCTTCACCATGGCGGCCTGAACCGATGACCGACAATCCGGCATGGACGATCCGGGAGGCCGGAGCCGACGACACGGCGGCGCTCGCGTTGATCGGCGCGGCGACCTTCCTCGAAACCTTCGCGGGCATTCTCGATGGCGACGCGATCGTCGGGCATTGCGCGGCGCAGCATAATGCGGCCGCCTACACAGCCTATCTGGCGAGCGGCGCGCGCGCGTGGCTCGCCGAGGCGCAGCCGGGCGGCGCGCCGATCGGTTTCGCGCTGGTCGGCAAGCCCGACCTCGCGGCCGCGCTCGACGGCGATATCGAGCTGAAGCGCATCTATTCGCTGTCGCGCTTTCACGGCTCGGGACTCGGCGCCGCGTTGATGCAACGCGCGCTGGAGGCCGCGCAGGGTCATCGCCGCCTGCTGCTCGGCGTCTATGCGCAGAACGACCGCGCGCTCGCCTTCTACCGCAAACAGGGGTTCGCCGACCTCGGCACGCGCCAGTTCAATGTCGGCGGCAAGCTTTACGACGATCTCGTCCTCGCTCGCCCGCTCGCCGCCTAATGCCCAGATTCAGGATATCCCGATGACCACCGCCGCTTCCTCCAGCTTCGTCAATATCGGCGAACGCACCAATGTTACCGGATCGGCGGCGTTCAAGAAGCTGATCCTCGCCGACGACTATACCGCGGCGGTCGAGGTCGCGCGCCAGCAGGTCGAAAATGGCGCGCAGGTCATCGACGTCAATATGGACGAGGGCCTGCTCGACGCCGAATATGCGATGACGACCTTCCTCAAGCTGATCGCCGCCGAACCCGATATCGCGCGCATCCCGGTGATGATCGACAGCTCGAAATGGGATGTGATCGAGGCGGGCCTCAAATGCGTGCCCGGCAAGCCGATCGTCAATTCGATCAGCATGAAGGAAGGCGAGGAGCCGTTCCTCGCGCATGCGCGCAAATGCATGGCCTATGGCGCCGCGGTCGTCGTGATGGCGTTCGACGAGGTCGGGCAGGCCGACACCAAGGAGCGCAAGATCGAGATTTGCGAGCGCGCCTACAAGCTGCTGATGACAATCGGCTTCCCGCCCGAGGACATCATCTTCGACCCCAATGTGTTTGCGGTCGCGACGGGGCTCGAAGAGCATGACAATTACGCAGTCGATTTCATCGAGGCGGTGAAGGAAATCCGCGTCCGCTGTCCGCACGTTCATTTCTCGGGCGGCCTGTCGAACCTGTCGTTCGGCTTTCGCGGCAACGAGGTCGTGCGCCGCGCGATGCACAGCGTCTTCCTCTATTATGCGATCCCCGCCGGGCTCGACATGGCGATCGTCAACGCGGGGCAGCTCGACGTTTACGACACCATCGACCCCGAGCTGCGGCAGGCGGTCGAGGATGTCGTGCTCAACCGCAAGGTCGAGGGCGAGGCGGAATCGCCGACCGAGCGGCTGATCGCGCTCGCCGAACGTTACAAGGGCACCAGCGCGGCGCAGGAAAAGGCGGCCGAGGAATGGCGCGGCTGGGCGGTCGAAAAACGGCTCGAACATGCGCTGGTCAAGGGCATCGACGCCTATGTCGTCGACGATACCGAGGAAATGCGCCTGCTGATGCCGCGCCCGATCGAGGTGATCGAAGGGCCGCTGATGGACGGCATGAACGTCGTCGGCGACCTGTTCGGATCGGGCAAGATGTTCCTGCCGCAGGTCGTCAAATCGGCACGCGTGATGAAGAAGGCGGTGGCGCATCTGCTGCCCTTTGTCGAAGCTTCCAAAGAGCCGGGCGCGAAGGGCAAGGGCAAGGTCGTGATGGCGACCGTCAAGGGCGACGTCCACGATATCGGCAAGAATATCGTCGGCGTCGTGCTCCAGTGCAACGGCTTCGAGATCGTCGACCTCGGCGTGATGGTGCCGTGGAGCAAGATCCTCGAAGCCGCGAACGAGAATGACGCCGACATGATCGGCCTGTCGGGCCTGATCACCCCGTCGCTCGACGAGATGGTGACCGTAGCCGAGGAAATGCAGCGCGCGGGCATGACGATGCCGCTGCTGATCGGCGGCGCGACGACGTCGAAGGTCCACACCGCGCTGCGCATCGATCCGGCGTACAAGGGTCCGGTACTCCACGTCCTCGACGCGAGCCGCGCGGTCGGGGTCGCGACCGCGCTCGTCAGCGACACCGGGCGCGACGCCTATGTGCAGGGTTACAAGGACGATTATGAACATGTCCGCGACGTGCGCGCGGGCAAGGGACAGAGCGTGCTACACACGCTCGAAGAGGCGCGTGCAAATTATTACGACGCCTATCTCAGCGACAAGCCGGCGCCGCCGCTGCAGCCCGGGCTTCATCGTTTCGACGACTGGTCGCTCGAAGATTTGCGCGAATGTATCGACTGGACCCCCTTCTTCCGCGCGTGGGAGCTGCACGGGACCTATCCGTCGATCCTTGAGGACGATGTGGTCGGCGAAACGGCGCAGGCGCTGAAAGCCGACGCCGACGCGATGCTCGACAAGCTGATCGCCGAGAAATGGCTGACCGCGCGCGGCGTGTGCGCCTTCTGGCCGTGCGCGCGCGACGGCGACGATGTGACGATCCACCTCGCCGACGAGGAACGCCATGTGACGCTGCCCTTCCTGCGCCAGCAGATCAAGAAGAGCCGCGACCGCGCGAACATGTGCCTCGCCGATTTCATCGATCCCGCGGGCGACTGGATGGGCGGCTTCGCGGTCGGCATCCACGGTATCGAACCGCATTCGGAGCGGTTCCGCGCCGACAAGGATGATTATTCGGATATCCTGCTGAAAGCGCTCGCCGACCGCTTCGCCGAGGCGTTCGCCGAGCGGCTGCACCAGCATGTCCGCACCACACTGTGGGGCTACGCCCCCGGCGAGCAGCTCACGAATGAGGCGCTGATCAAGGAAGAATATCGCGGGATCCGGCCGGCACCGGGCTATCCCGCCTGTCCCGACCACAGTTTGAAGCCGATCCTGTTCGACCTGCTCGCGGCAGAGGAGAATGCCGGGCTGGTGCTGACCGAAAGCTTTGCGATGCTGCCGACGGCTGCCGTGAGCGGCTTCTATTTCGGGCATCCCGAAAGCCAGTATTTCGGGGTCGCGCGGATCGGGAGCGACCAGCTTGAAGATTATGCGCGGCGGCGCGGGGTCGATATCGAGACCGCGACGCGCTGGCTGCGTCCCAACCTTGATTAACCGGCGCGCTCGCGCCTGTCCGATAAGGGGACAGGCGGCGGATTAACCAGCTTCGCCAACGACTAAAGCGGCGAAAACGGTTATGGAGCGCGCATGTTCAAGGCAATTCTTCGCCGGCCGTTGCTGCCGCTGTTCGCCCTCCCGCTGCTTCTCGCGCCGGTGCCGTTGCCCGCACAGGCCGGAGCGGGGCCTTATGTGGTCGCCGAAAGCGGCCGCAGTTTCGGGCGGCTTCAGGATGCGGTCGATGCGATTGGCGAAGGCGAGGGAACGATTCGCGTCGCCCCCGGCTATCACCGCGACTGCGCGGTGCAGACCGCGGGCCGCGTTGCGTTTGTCGCGGTCGAACCCGGCCGCGCGATCTTCGACGGCGTGACCTGCGAGGGCAAGGCCGCGCTCGTGCTGCGCGGCGACGGCGCGCGGGTCGACGGCATCGTGTTCCAGAATATGCGCGTCCCCGACGGCAATGGCGCGGGCATCCGCCTCGAAACAAGCGACCTCGATGTCGTGAACAGCCTGTTCCGTAATAGCGAGGAAGGCATTCTCTCTGCCGACGACCCGGAGGCGACGCTGACGATCGACCGGTCGACCTTCTCGCGCCTCGGCCGCTGCGATCGCGGCCTCAGCTGTGCGCACAGCGTCTACACCGGCATCTATGGCCGCGTCGTCGTCACGCGCAGCCGCTTCGAAAAGGGCAGCGGCGGCCATTATCTGAAGACGCGCGCGATTGCAGTCGACGTCAACGACAACAGCTTCGACGACACGCAGGGCAAGGCGACCAACTATATGATCGACCTGCCGTCGGGATCGGTCGGGCGGATCGCGAACAATCTGTTCGTGCAGGGGCGCGACAAGGAAAATTATTCGGCGCTGATCGCGGTCGCCGCCGAAGAGCGCAAGAACCCGTCGCGCGGCCTGTCGATCGCCGGCAACCGGGCGAGCCTGCCCGCCGGGATCGATCGCAAGTCGGTGTTCGTTGCCGACTGGAGCGGCGAGGCGCTGGCGATCGGCGCGAACGAACTGGGTGCGGGGCTGACGCGTTTCGAGAAAAGGTGACGCTTACGCCTCGCCGCGTTACGCCTCGCCGCGTTACGCCTCGCCGCGTGTTTCGATGAGCGAAGCGGCGAGCGCTTCGGCAGGGGTCTTGCCGCCCCACAGCACGAACTGGAACACCGGGTAAAAACGCTCGCACTCGTCGATCGCGCTTTCGATCAGCGTTTCGGTGAGGTCGAGCGACAGCGAGGCCTCGCTGCCGACGAGCATCCCGTGGCGGAACAGGACTGTGCCGCTGTTCGACCACAGCTCGAAATGGCCGAGCCAGAGCTGTTCGTTGATCATCGCGAGCGCCTCATGCGCCACCGCGCGCTTGTCCTCGACGACACGGATGTCGGGAAAGGCGAGGAGCTGGATCACGCCGTCGTCGGCGCGCCACACCGCGCGCAGCTCATAGGTTGTCCAGCTGCCCTGCGCGGTCGCGACGATCTCGTCCTCGCCGACCATCTCGTGCGGCCAGTCGTGCGCGGCGAAATAGGACGCCAGCATCTCCATCGGAGCCGCGTCCTGGCCGTCTTCGTCGTCGTAGATATCGTCACTCATGCGCGCGCCTTAGCCCGGATGGCGTGACGACGCGAGTCCGCGTCCCGTGCCATCCGGGGAATAATCTGTGCACAATTGGCAAAAGGCGCTGCAGGGCGCCTCAGGCCTTGGGCTTGCGCGCCGCAGGCTTGGCAGCGGGTTTCGCGGCCGGCTTCGCCGCTGCGGGCTTGGCCGCAGCCTTCGGCGCTGCAGCAGCCTTGGGCGCGGCAGCGGGCTTCACGCCCTCGAGCTTGTCGAGGCGCGCTTTCAGCGCTTCGGCTTCGGCGCGCGCGGTGGCGGCCATCTTCTTCACCGCCTCGAATTCCTCGCGGCTGACGAAATCCATGCGGCCGACCCATTCCTTGGCGCGGTCGCGCATCGCGGATTCGGCCTCGCGGCCTGCACCCGCCACGGTGCCGGCGATGCCGTTCACCATCTTGGCCAGATCGTCGAAAAAGCGGTTTTCGCTCTGCATCTCATATTCCTTCGTCGGGGGACTTTCCCCTTGCCGTCACCCTATTTGGGTGCTGGCGGCGGGGACGACAAGTCCCTTGTTCTCGGCATTCGGATTGCGCTGGTCGATCTGGAAATTGAGGATCGCGGCGAAGCTGAGCCAGATCATATAGGGGACGAGCAGCCACGCCGCGGCCTTGCGGATCGGTGCAAAGGCAAAGGCGGTCGCGATCGTCACCATCAGGATGAAGATGATCAGGTAGAGCGCGGTCGTCACCTGATGCTGTCCGAAGAACAAAGGCGACCAGGCGAAATTGGCGATGAGCTGGACGAAGAAGAGCAGGAGCGCGAAGCCGCGCCCCTTGGCGCCGCGCGCGTGGAGGATCATCGCCAGCGACAGGCCGAGACAGATATAGAGGATCGGCCAGACGGTGCCGAAGACCCAGCCCGGCGGAGTGATCGGCGGCAGGTCGAGCGAGGCGAACCAGCGGTTGTTGTAACCGCTGTTCGACAGCAGTCCCATCAGGCTGCCGATTAGCACGATCGCCGGGACGGTGACGAGCGCCCAGCGCAAATAGGACATGCGAAGCTGGCCCGGTGTTGCGATTTCGGTCATGTCCGCAATATCCCCCACATGCGAATCCGTTGCATTTGTGTCGCGATTGTGCGGCGCAGCGTCAAGCGCCTCGCTTCACCGCAGCGATGAGAAATTCGACATTGCCTTCGGGACCGGTGATCGGGCTTTCGACGAGGTCGGCGACGTCCCAGCCTTCGCCGGTCAGCCATTCGCGGACTTCGGCGCAGACGCGCGCGTGGACCGCGGCGTCGCGCACGACGCCTTTTTTGCCGACTTCGTGGCGCTCGGCCTCGAACTGCGGCTTGATCAGCGCGACGATGCGCGCACCGGGCTTTGCGAAGCCCATCGGTACCGGCAGCACCTTCGACAGCGCGATGAAGCTCGCGTCGCAGACGATCAGGTCGACGGGCTCGGGGATATGGTCCGCGGTCAGGACCCGCGCGCTCGTCTGTTCGTGGACGATCACGCGCTCGTCCTGCCGCAGCTTCCACGCGAGCTGGTTGGTGCCCGAATCGACGGCGTAGACGCGCGCGGCGCCGCGGCCGAGCAGGACATCGGTGAAGCCGCCGGTCGAGGATCCGACGTCGATCGCGACCGCGCCCGCCACGTCCCAGCCGAGGTGCGCGAGTGCGTGGTCGAGCTTGATCCCGCCGCGCGACACCCATGGATGATCGCGGCCCTTGACGCTGATTTCGGCGTCGTCGGCGATCTGCTGCCCCGCCTTGTCGATCTTGCGGTCACCGACAAAGGCGAGGCCCGCGAGGATCAGCGCCTGCGCACGCGTCCGGCTTTCGGCGAGGCCGCGGTCGACGAGCAACTGGTCGGCGCGCTGCTTCGCCATCAGCGCTTTGCCTTGTCGGTGAGCATTCCCGGGGTCAGGATTTGCGGCAGGATTTCGGGCTTCGCGGCGCCCGGCGCGTACCAGAGGTAGAGCGGCACGCTGTTGCGGCCATGTTCGGCCAGCGTGCGCGTGATCACCGGATCGCCGTTCGTCCAGTCGCCGACGAGCGTGACGACGCCCGCCTTGTCGAACGCCTCTTGCACCGCCTCGCGCTCGATCGCGCCCGCTTCGTTCGCCTTGCACGACAGGCACCAGTCGGCGGTGAAATAGACGAACACGGGTTTGCCCGTTGCGCGCGCCTTGGCGAGCGCGTCGGGGGAAAAGGTCGATCCCGCGGCGCCTGTCGTACGCTCGGCGTCGGCGACTTCGCCGACCGTGCCTGCGAGGCTGCCGACGAAGAGCAGGCCGGCGGCGACCAGCAGCCATGAGCGGCGGTCGCCGCGCTGGATCGCGCCATAATGGGTGAACAGGACCACCGCCATCGCGACCGCCACCGCGGGCCATGCGAGCTGCGACCCGCTGCCGAGCTGGCGCCAGAGCAGCCAGGCGAGCCCCAGCGCCGTCAGGCCCATCGGCACCGCCATCCATTTGCGGAACTTGCCCATCCACGGCCCCGGTTTCGGCAGGCGATTGCGCAGCGCCGGGACGAAGCCGATCGCGAGGAAGGGCAGGGCCAGCCCCAGTCCTAGCCCACCGAAGACCGGCAGCGCGGCCCATGCGGGCAGCGCGAGCGTCGCGCCGAGCGCCGCGCCGAGGAGCGGCCCGCTGCACGGCGTCGCGACGAAGGCGGCGAGCGCGCCCGTCCAGAAACCGCCCGCCGCGCCGCCCTGTTCGGCCAGCGCCTGTCCGCCGCCGAAGGACGGCAATTCATAGGCGCCTAGCAGGTTCAGCGTGATCGCGAGCGCGAGGATCAGCAGCGCGAGCACGCTCAGCGGATGCTGCAACTGGAACGCCCAGCCGACCTGTTCGCCCGCCGCACGCAGCAGGAGCAGTGCGCCGCCGAGCAGCAGCGCGGTGACGATTGCCCCTGCGGTATAGGCAAGCGCCTCGACCTTCGCGGCGCGCGCATGGCCGCCCGAGCGCGCGAGGCTCAGCGCCTTGAGGCTCAAAATCGGGAAGACGCAGGGCATCAGGTTGAGGATCAGCCCGCCGAGGATCGCGCCGCCGAGCGCGGTCCAGAACAGTCCCGCATCGATACCGCTCGCGGGCCCCGTGATCGTCTCGCCCGCAGCGGGTACCGAGCCGGGCTCGAGCTGCAACGACAGGCCGCGGCCGTCGCCGAGCTTCAGCAGCGCCGAAACAGCGCCGGTCTTCTCGCCCTTGGCGCGCGCTTCGACGATGATGTGGTCGCCGTTGCGGCTGAAGCTTTGCGGTGCGGCATAGTCGATGACGTCCTGCGTCTCGACGAACAGGTGCGGCGCGTCGACGGTAGTGCTCGCGGGAAGCGGGATGGCGAAGCGCAGCATGTCGCCGCGCCGTTCCCATGTGCCGTGGCGGTCGAGCGGTTGCGGCAGCAGCGCGCGCCAGCCGTCGAAGCGGGTGCGCTCGGCGGGCGCGATCTTGCCGTCGCCCGCCTTCAGCGCGACCGAGATTACCGCCTTTTCGGGCACACACACCTTGTCGGTGCAGGCGAGCCAGTTGGCGACCCCCGACAGGGTGAGGTCGGTGCCGGGCGCGACGCGCTTGTCGATCTGTACCTCGGCAAGCAGCGCATAGGGATGCTCATAGACATGGTTCATCATGCCGAAGAGGATCAGCGCGTCGGGCACCGGATAGCGGAAGGGGGCGACGGTGACGCCTTCGGGCGCGTTCCATTCGACCGACAGGCCGAACCCCGCGTCGCCGCCATTGACCCAATAGCCGTGCCATGTCTTGTCGGGCGCCATGGTGAGCGCGAGCGTCGTCGCGCCGCCCGGCGCGGGCGCCGCCGACTCGGCGACCAGCTTGGGCTGGATATGCGTCGATTGCGCCGCTGCCGGGCTGAAAGCGCCGAGCATGGAGGCCAGAACCGCCAATAATGCCAGCACCGCACGCTGTGCGCGTGTCACAAAAGCCTCACTTAGCAAATTCATGGCCCGTCCGCAGCTGTTCACCCTTCGAAGGCTTGCCATATAGGCGGCTTTCGACGAGAGGACAGCCCGCGCTGACACCCCTCTTTTTCGGAGACGCCGTCCGTGAAGCTGAAATATCTGACCACCGCCCTCGCCGCCGTGCTTTGCGTTGCCGCCGCCGGAACCGGAATCGCACAGGATGCGGCGCCGCCAGCCCCGAAGGTGACGGCGACCACCCCGGCGCCCAAGCTGGTCGTGATGATCGCGGTCGACCAGTTTTCGGCCGACCTGTTCGCCGAATATCGCGGCAGCTTCACCGGCGGCCTTGCGCGGCTCGCTTCGGGCGTCGTCTTCCCGTCGGGCTATCAGGCGCATGGCGCGACCGAAACCTGCCCCGGACATTCGACGATCCTGACCGGCAGCCACCCCGCGCGCACCGGGATCGTCGCCAACCATTATTTCGACCTGTCGGCAGCGCGCGAGGACAAGCGCATCTATTGCGCCGAGGACGAGAGCGTTCCGGGAACCAGCTCGGGCAACAATAAATATGCGCCGTCGGTGGAGCATCTGCTCGTCCCGACGCTCGGCGACCTGATGAAGGCGCGCGACCCGAAGGCGCAGGTCGTCTCGGTTTCGGGCAAGGACCGCTCGGCGATCATGATGGGCGGGCGCGCGGCCGACGAGCTGATGTGGCTCGCGCCCACCGGGCTCACCAGCTATCGCGGCACCACCTTGTCGCCGACCGCGCAGCAGGCGAGCGCCGCGATCGCCGCGGCGATCAACCAGCCGCGCGCCGCGCTGGCGCTACCCGCCGATTGCGCCGCCAATGACATCGCGATCCCGCTCGAAAAGGGCGGATCGGTCGGCACCGGCCGGATGGCGCGCGATGCAGGCGATTTCCGCCGCTTCCAGGCGTCGCCCGAAGCCGACGGCGCCGTGCTCGCGACCGCCGCGGCGCTGCGCCAGGTGCGCAAGTTGGGCGAGGGGGCGAGCACCGACCTCCTCATCCTCGGCCTGTCGGCGACAGACTATGTCGGCCACAGCACCGGCACCGAAGGCAGCGAAATGTGCCTCCAGATGGCGGGCCTCGACCGCGAGCTCGGCGATTTCTTTGCGCGGCTTGATGCGACGGGGATCGACTATGTCGTTGCGTTGACCGCCGACCATGGCGGCCACGACCTGCCCGAACGCAACCGCCAGAATGCCTGGCCCGACGCGCAGCGCGTCGACAAGGCGCTCGATCCCGCGGCGATGGGCAAGGCGGTTGCCGACAAGCTCGGCCTGCCGCAGCCGTTGCTCTACGGCGACGGGGGCGATTATTATCTCGCGAAGACGCTGACCGCGGCGCAGCGCAAGGCGGCGCTCGCCGAACTGCTCCCGCGCCTGCGTGCGCACCCGCAGATCGAGGCGGTGGTGACGCGCGAGGAGCTGGAGGCGCATCCGGTTTCGAAGCGCGCGCCCGATACGTGGAGCCTGATGGACAAGCTCCGTGCCTCCTATCACCCACAGCGGTCGGGCGACTTCATCATCGCACTGAAACCACGGGTCACCCCGATTCCGGAATCGGGCATCGGATATGTCGCGACGCACGGCTCGGTGTGGGACTATGACCGCCGCGTGCCGATTCTCTTCTGGCGCAAGGGCCTCACCGCGTTCGAACAGCCGAATGCGGTGATGACGGTCGATATCATGCCGACGCTGGCGTCGGTGATCGGCCTGCCCGTCGATGCGGGAAAGATCGACGGCCGCTGCCTCGACCTGTTGTCGGGTCCTGAGAGCAGCTGCCGCTAAAGGACAAGAAACGAAGGACCTATGACCAAAGCATTGCGGAATTTTTCCGGCCGACTCCTGCTGGTCGGCTGCGGCAACATGGCGGGCGCGATGCTCGATCGCTGGCTGGCGGCGGGGCTCGACCCGGCGCTGGTCGCGATCGTCGACCCCTTTGCGGCGCCGCGCGCCGGCATCGTCCAGCACGCGTCGCTCGGCGAATGGCAGGCCGCAGGCGGCGTCGCCGACTGGATCATGCTCGGCATGAAGCCACAGCAGCTTGGCGATGTCGCCGATATACTGGCGCCGCTCGCGACGGGTGAGGTTCATCTGCTCTCGATCCTCGCGGGCGTGTCGCTGTCCGATCTCGCGGCGCGCTTCCCCGACGCCGGGGCGCAGGTCCGCATCCTGCCCAACCTTGCCGCGCGGATCGGTGCCGGCGTGTCGGCAGTGGCGACGCTCGGCGATGCCGACGCCAAGGCGATCAACGCGCTGCTCGATCCGCTCGGCCAGACCGTGATCCTCGCCGACGATTCGACGATGGACCTTGTCACCGCCTTTACCGGCAGCGGCCCCGCCTTCGTCTTTCGCCTGATCGAATCCTACGCGGCGGCGGGCGAACGGCTCGGCCTGTCGGCGGAGGACGCGCTGGCGCTGGCGACCGCGACCTTCGGCGGCGCGACCGCATTGCTCGCCGACAGCGGTGAAAAGCCCGGCGTGCTGATCGCGCAGGTCGCAAGCAAGGGCGGCACGACGCAGGCGGGCCTCGACGTGCTCGACAGCGATGGCCAGCTCGCCGCGCTGCTCACCAATGTGCTGCGCGCGGCGCGCGACCGTGGGCGCGAGCTCGCCGATATCGCGCGCGGCGAGGGCTGAGCTAGCCCCCGTCCTTTCCGAGCATCGCGATCCGGCGGCGCTCGCGCGGCGGCACCAGCGCTTCGCTGACCTGCCAGAAGCCCGTCACCGCCTGCTGTCCCGCGTGGGTGTAAGCGCGGCTCATCGTGTCGCGCAGCGTGGCGAAGATCGTGCTCTCGACCGCGCGGCCGGCGTCGGTCAGCCGCAGCTCCTTTTGCCGGCGATCGCGGTTGCCGGGACGCGTCGTCAGAAATTCGCGCGCTTCCAGCTCTTTCACGACGCGGCCGAGCGATTGCTTGGTGATGCCGAGCAGCGCGAGCAGGTCCGAAATCGTCAGCCCGGGCTGACGCGCGATGAAATAGAGTGCGCGATAATGCGCGCGCCCCAATTCTTTTTCGGCCAGCCGCGCGTCGATCGCGCGCCACAGCGACGCGTGCGCGAAAAACAGAAATTCGATGCCGCGGCGCACCTCGTCTTCACGCAAGAAAAGGGCAGAGGCGGCGGGTACTTGTGAAAGAAAATTGTCATCCGGCATAGCCACTACCGTTGCGCGCCGCGCCGGTCTTTGGCAAGAGGCGCGCTCCTTAAACCCCAAAACCACAGGTGTTTTCGCATGTCCGCTCCCGCCTTCACCCATCTGCCGCACCCCAATCTGATCGCGGACGATGTACGGGCGGCGGCGATTGCCGACCCGGCGTTCGGGCGCGTCTTCACCGACCATATGGTGTCGATCCGCTATACCGAGGGGCAGGGCTGGCACGATGCGCAGGTCATGCCGCGCGGCCCGCTGACGCTCGATCCCGCGACCGCGGTGCTCCATTATGCGCAGGAAATCTTCGAAGGGCTGAAGGCGTACCGCCTCGATGACGGTTCGATGGCGCTGTTCCGGCCCGAAGCCAATGCTGCGCGCTTCAACGCGAGCGCGCGCCGCATGGCGATGGCCGAACTGCCCGAGGAATTGTTCATTGCCGCGGTGAAGGAAGCCGTCGCCGCCGACGCGAACTGGTTCCCGCCGGTCGACGGCGGCGCGCTGTATCTGCGTCCCTTCATGTTTGCGAGCGAGGTGTTCCTCGGCGTCAAACCCGCGTCGGAATATCAGTTCCTCGTCATCACCTCGCCCGTCGGCAATTATTTCAAGTCGGGCGCGCCCGCGATCTCGCTCTGGGTGTCGGAAGATTATACCCGCGCCGCGCCCGGCGGCACCGGCGCCGCCAAATGCGGCGGCAACTATGCCTCCAGCCTCGTCGCGCAGCGTGAGGCGATCGCCAAGGGGCACGACCAGGTCGTATTCCTCGACGCCGCCGAACATCGCTGGATCGAGGAACTGGGCGGCATGAACATGTTCTTCGTCTTCGACGACGGCAGCATCGTCACCCCGCCGCTGACCGGCACGATCCTGCCGGGGATCACGCGCGACGCGATCATCACGCTGGCGCGCGACGCCGGGTTGACGGTGCGCGAGGAACCCTATGCGATCGACCAGTGGCAGGCCGATGCGGAAAGCGGTAAGCTCACCGAAAGCTTCGCCTGCGGCACCGCCGCGGTGGTGACCCCGGTCGGCAAGGTGACGCGCGGGGACAGCAGCTTCACGATCGGTGCGGGCGGCCCGGGGCAGGTCACGACGAAGCTTAAGGACAAGCTCGTCGACATCCAGCGCGGCCGCGCCGAAGATCCCTACGGCTGGGTCACGCGGCTTTAAGTCGCCAACTTGCCATTCATGTCGGGCGCGCTATAGACGCGCTCGCAACCGGCCGTTGGGGCGTCGCCAAGCGGTAAGGCAGCGGCTTTTGATGCCGCCATGCGCAGGTTCGAATCCTGCCGCCCCAGCCAGCCGGTGCTGTGCCTCAGCCAAGGAACGGAAAACCCCAGGTTTCTCCCTTAACTGAGCAAGGCCGACCATCGCAGTGGCATCAATTGCTACCAGTGGGTGGAGCCAGTGCCTGATGCCAGCAATCGAAAATGTGAACCGTCGCGGGGCCACCTACTGGTGGCGTCGCCGGGTGCGCTTCGCTGGACGGCTTGAACGTCCTATAACCATCGTAACAACGGTCAGCCTTCTGACGAAGGACCAGTCGGTCGCGCGACGGCGCGCGGTCGCAATGACCGGCCGAAGCGAGGTTGTGCGAATGAGCTTATACGAACGGATCGAGCAGGAAGGACTGACCAGCGAGCAGGTGAACCATCTCTTTCGAGAGGAGATGGTGCGGTATCGCAACATGCTGGCGCATCAGTTGGCGGTGATCGAGAAGGACGGTGAGGGCAATGTCACGGCTCGCTTCCACCAGATGCTTTCGATCTATGCAGCGTTTAACGGCGATTTCATCGCAAATGGCTTCGACGACTATATGGGCATCGATTACATCGGGTCATTCGACAAGCGCTTTCCGTCGCTGGACGACGAGGCCCGTGCCAATCTTTATGCAATGCTTTCCCAAGCCGGCGATGTTCCAGGCAATTTGCTGAATGAGGCAAAGGCATTGCTGGAGCGGCTCGACATCGAGCCAGCGGCTGACCGCATCGAAATTGCCCGGCAGATCATGTGTGGGGCACGGTTGACGGCCGCGGCAACCTACGACAGCCCCGAAGTTCGCGCCATCGAACACAGCTTGGCGCTCATGAACGCGCTCGGGCGAGCGCCTCCCCAGACTTCGATGCCTCCCCCGATCTCCGCCCCCGCGCCTCCAAACGCGTGGACCGCCAGCACCATTGTGCCTGCGCCAGCGTCGACATTCAGCGATTCGCAGAACTATTATGCCGACCTTAGCCCGATGCAGGCGGTAGAAAAATATATGGAGCTGAAACCAAAGGCCCGTGGACGGGACGACGCGCCGGTGTTGAACGAGGGTGCGAGCCCCAAAAGGCGCAAATCGCAGCCGAAAGTCTGGGGTGCCAGCCAGAAGCGTCAATTCAAGGCCGCGCCCTTTCTTTTCGGCAAGTCGAACAATGGCAAGGCCCTGGCAGCAACAAGCCAAGAAGACCTCAACCGGCTTTACGACCAGTTGAACCGGTTACCGTCGTCGCATCATAAGTCGCCCCGTCATGAAGGGATGTCATTGGAGGACATTTGCAGCGAGGCGCTCGATCGTCTTGCGGAAGCAGAGGAGCAAGGTGAAGAAGTTTCGATCACGATCGGACTCGACGTAGGCACCATCAACCGCCATTTCGCCAACCTCAAGAGATTGTGCTCGTGGCTGGCGACAAAGACGCCCATGGCGCCGCTTGATTTCTCGGATTTCATCCTCGAGGAGGATGACATGGACGAGCGCAACGAGCGCGACCCCTATACGATTGCGCAGGGCGAGGAATTGTTTCGTCTCGGCATATGGACCGGCGGTACGGGCGTCGATTTGCCTCAGCGTTTGTCCGTGACGCCGGGAGGCTCGATTTGGCACGACGCAGCCTATTGGGTCATGCCGCTGGTCTGGTATTCAGGCATGCGACGCGAGGAAGCTTGTAAGCTTTTGGTCGACGATATCGGCGAAGAAGACGGTATCTTTTTTGTCAACATCAGGAAGACGTCCGCGGGCGGCGTCAAGAACGCGACCAGCGTCCGTAAGATTCCTATTTGCGACGAGCTGCGTCGCTTGGGCTTCCTGCATTATGTCCAAGCCATGAACGAAGCTGGCGAGCAGTACCTCTTTCCAGAAATCCAGCCCGGTCGCACAGGGCGTGCGCTGGGGGATGTCTTTTTCAAGAATGTATGGCTTCACATTAAGCAACGTCTGACGCTCGTTAAGCCGGGACAGGCGGTCCACAGCGGCCGGCATATGGTTAGCACTGAACTGAAGATGCTACAGACGTTCGAAGAATTTCGGTCGGACCTCCTCGGTCAAAAGACTGGTGGGGAGAATGCGAGTCGATACGCGAGCGCCACGCGCCTCCAAATCTTGTTCGATATTGTAAACCAGATACCCAAGGTGACAGCCCATCTGCCAGATGCCGTAGAAATCCGGTTGCTACCCGTTTGCATGCGGGGCGCGCGGCCAACTCGCGAGAGCGCCGGGCGGCGCAAGCGCGGTTGACACCATGTCGGACTAAATATCAAATAATCACTGGGTGGCTAAGCCATCGTTTACGGCCGCTATGCGCCCACATCCGGCCGTTCGGCCTTGTCGCCGACGATCCCGAAAGCCGCCGTTCGTTCGCCAGCGCTCAACTGGTTCAGAACCGAAATTGTGCTGACGGCCCAGCAGGCGTGGCCACAATTATATTTGGAGTGCAGCAATCAGGGCGTCCCGAGCCATGGCCACGCGCGGGTGTCGCAGCGATGAGCGTGCCCAGACGAGGTAGTAAGCGTTGCGCGGCACCGTGACCGGGGCGGGTATCTCGATCAGCGTGCAGGCAGCGCGTTCGATGTGGGTGAGATAGCCTGGCAGTACCGTCCAGCCGAGATCCGCGCACAATCCCGACCGTAGCACCCTCAAATCGGGCGCGGTCAAGGCGGGCTGGCTCGTCAGTTCGATCTGGTTTGCCTCAAGCCAGGTCCGCAGCAGCGGCCGGTCGAGATCGTAGGCGAGGTGGGCCGTCCGGTCGAGCCCTTCTGCCAACGGCAACGCGGCAATCCGCTCCGCCACAGCGGGAGAAGCTACGGCGCGCAGGTGTTCCTCGCCCAGCGCATGAAAGGCCAACCGCGCATCTTCGGGTTGCGAGGCGGTGACGGCCAGGTGCACCTTGTCTTCGAGCAGCAAGGCATAGAGCGCCTCGCGCCCGCCGATGTGCAGGCGCAGGTCCAGCCCTGCTTCCAGCAGCGGGGCCAGCCGGGGCGTGATCATCTCTCCCAGCAGGTCCGACGGCGCGGCGATGTGGACCGTGCCCGAGATGCGCGACGATCGGGCCCGCGCGCTGGCCAGTGCCGATTCCGCCGTGTCGAGGCTGCTTCCGATCGAAGCCGCGAGATCGTCGGCAATCGCTGTTGGTCGAACACCCCGCGAATGGCGATCGAACAAGGGACGGCCCAATTGCGCCTCGAGCGATGCGATGTGCTGCGACGCCGCCGGTTGGGTGATGCCGATTGCCCGGGCCGCCTCGCTCAGTGAACGACGGCGGTAGACTTCGACGAAGGTGCGCAACTGCAAGAGGGACATTCCGGTTCCATAAGCAGATTTATGGCCGCCCGCCATTCCCTTTGGATTTCATGATGTCGTTCCCTGCGTATCTAGGCCGCCGACAGGAACGATCGAATGCAAAATCGCCGCCAATTGCTGCAAGCCCTCACCGCTGTCCTGGTGGCGGGCGCGGCGCCGGCGGGTGCGTTTGCTCGTGTTCCCGACATCAATGGAAAAGGACAATTGACGATGACCCGCATTCTCATGGTGGCCACCTCCGCCGACCGCATGACTCCCGGCACCGAACCGACGGGTGTCTGGCTCGAGGAACTTACCACCCCCTATTACGCCTTCCGTGATGCGGGCGCCGAGGTGATGCTTGCCTCGATCAAGGGCGGCGCCATCCCCGTCGACCAGCGCAGCGTCAACGCCGACGGCGAGAACGACGCTTCGGTCGAGCGCTATCTGAAGGACGAGGCCCTAAAGGCCGAGGTTGCCAGCACCCCTGTATTCACAAGCATCGATCCCGCCGGCTACGACGCGCTGTTCCTGCCCGGCGGCCACGGCACTATGTTCGATTACCCCGTCAGTGACGAACTGGCCCGCCTGGTCGAACGCTTCGACCGCGAAGGCAAGATCGTCGCCGCCGTCTGCCATGGACCGGCAGGGCTGGTCTCGGCAAAGAAGGCCGATGGCACGCCCTTCGTCGCCGGTCGCCGTGTCGCGGGCTTCACCGACAGCGAGGAACGCGCGGTCGGCCTCGATCAGGCGGTGCCGTTCCTGCTCGAAACGCGCCTCAAGGAACTTGGGGGCAAGCACGAGGGCGGCCCCGATTTTGCCCCCTTCGCCCTGCGCGACGGCAATCTGGTGACCGGCCAGAACCCCGCCAGCGCTACCCGCACCGCGGAGCTCGTGATGGAAGCCCTCAAGGACAAGGACGCCTGATCATGCGGTATCTCCACACCATGCTGCGCGTCGCCGATCCCGAGGCGGCGGTCCGGTTCTTCACGCTGCTGGGTCTCAGGGAGACCCGGCGCATGGAGAACCAGGCCGGGCGTTACACGCTGATCTACCTTGCCGCCGACGAGGATTTCCGCGGCGACGGCGAGCAGGGCGATGCCGAGGTCGAGCTGACGTACAACTGGCCGCCCGAGGATGGCAGCGCTTCCGAGAAATACACGGGCGGCCGAAACTTCGGCCATCTCGCCTACGGGGTCGACGACATCTACGAAACGTGCGCGCGGCTGCAGGCGGGCGGCGTGACGATCAATCGCCCCCCGCGTGACGGATACATGGCGTTCGTCCGCTCGCCGGACGGGATCTCGATCGAACTGCTCCAGAAGGGCGAACACAAGGCTCCGGCCGAACCCTGGGCCTCCATGCCCAACACGGGCGAATGGTGATGGCGAAATTGTTCGAACCGATTGAGGTTGGCGGGCTGCGGCTCGCCAACCGCATCGTCATCGCGCCGATGTGCCAGTATTCGGCAGTCGACGGCGCGATGACCGACTGGCACCAGATGCATCTCGGCCAGTTGGCGCTCTCGGGCGCGGGCGCGCTAACGATAGAGGCGACCGCTGTCAGCCCGGAAGGGCGCATCACCTACGGTGACAGCGGCCTGTACGATGACCGCACCGAAGCGGCGATGCGAAGCGTGCTCGAAAGTGTGCGCCGTTGGTCGGACATGCCGCTGATCATCCAGCTGGCCCATGCCGGCCGCAAGGCGAGCTGCGCCAAGCCGTGGCACGGCGGAACGCAGATCGCCCCCAATACGGAGAATGGCTGGCAGACCGTGGCACCCAGCGCCATTCCCTTCGCTCCGGACGACCATCCCCCTGTCGAACTGGACAAGTCAGGGCTTGCCCGCATCCGGGAGGCCTTCGCCGACGCCGCCCGCCGCGCCGGCAGGCTCAGCATCGATGCCGTCCAGATCCACGCGGCGCATGGCTATCTGCTCCACGAGTTTCTTTCGCCGATTTCCAACCGGCGCGGCGATGAATACGGCGGCAGCCTCGACAACCGGATGCGGTTCCCGCTCGAAGTGTTCGATGCCGTGCGCGAAGCGTTTCCCGTCGACCGCCCGGTGACCGTTCGCGTTTCTGGGACCGACTGGGTTGAAGGCGGCTGGACAGCGGAGGAAACCGCATTGTTTGCACAGGAGCTGGAGCGGCGCGGTTGTTCGGCAATCCACGTCTCCGGCGGCGGGCTCGACCCGCGCCAGCAGATCCCTGTCGGTCCCGGCTATCAGGTGCCGCTGGCGCGGACGGTCAAGGACGCGGTCGCCATGCCTGTCGTGGCGGTCGGAATGATCACCGATCCGCACCAGGCGGAGCGCATCCTCGAAGACGGGCATGCCGACGCCATAGCGATAGCCCGCGCTGCGCTGTGGGATCCGCGTTGGCCCTGGCACGCCGCCGCCGCGCTTGGTGCATCGGTCAAGGCGCCCCCGCAATATCTCCGGTCCGAGCCCCACGAAGCGGGCCGCATCCTCGAGGAAATGACCCCATGAAAACCTCCGTCAAACTGCTTCTTGCCGGTGGCGCTGCCCTCTCGCTTGCCGCCTGCGCGATGACCCGCGAGGGTGCATCCGCGCCCCAGATCGAACAGGTCGCGACCTTCGATGGCGCGATGCCGACTGGCGTGACCGTCGCCCCCAACGGGCGCATCTTCGTCAACTTCCCGCAATGGGGCGATAACGCGCCGTTCACGGTTGCCGAGCTGGTCGACGGCAAGGCGGTGCCTTATCCCGACGCCGCGACCAACCAGCCCGATCCGGCCGACCCGGCTGGGCATTTCATCTCGGTGCAGAGCGTGGTGGCCGACGGCGCCAATCGCCTCTGGGTGCTCGACACGGCGGCGCCCAAATTCTCTCAACCACAGGCCGGCGGTGCAAAGCTGGTGGCAATCGACCTTGCGACCGACCGGGTGGTGAAGACGATCGTCCTGCCGCCCAGCGTGGTGCTGCCCACGACCTACCTCAACGACGTGCGCTTCGATCTGCGTCAGGGCGCCGAGGGCGTCGCCTACATCACCGACAGCAGCAACGAGGGGATCGGCGGCATCATCGTCGTCGATATCGCCAGCGGGCGTGCGATCCGGCGCCTGTCAAACCATGCGACGACCAACCCTGAGCCCGGCTTCACCCCGGTCGTCGACGGCGCGGTGCTCATGAACCGTCCCGCCGATGGACCCGCGACGCCGGTAGCAATTGCGAGCGACGCGATTGCGCTCAGCGCCGACGGTAGCCTGCTGTATTACGGTCCGCTGTCGGGCCGCACGCTGCACGCGGTGCCCACGGCGTTGCTGCGCGATCCCGCGGTGTCCGAGGAGGAGCTGGGCCGCGCGGTCCGCAGCCTGGGGCGCAAAGGCGCCTCGGACGGGATTGCCGAAGACGACCGGGGCCGCGTGTTCGCCGGCGATTACGAGAATAACGCGATCCGCATGCTCGACCAGGGCCTCTGGACGACGGTGGTCAGCGACCCGCGCATCAGCTGGCCCGACACGTTGTCGATCGGCACCGACGGATATCTCTACTTCACCGCCAACCAGCTCCACCGCCAGCCCGGCTTCCACGGCGGCCGAGACCTGCGCCGCAAGCCCTACGAGCTGCTCCGCATCAAGGTGGGCGCCGCTCCCGTCCTGTTGCGCTCGCGGTGACCCCATCAAGCCGGGCGGGCTCCCGCGGGGCCGCGATCCGGCGAAAAATCAACAACTGACTTGAAGGAATACAATCATGACAAAGGGTATCGAAGGCAAGGTCATTCTCATTACCGGCGGCAGCACCGGCATCGGCGCGGAAACCGCGCGTCTTCTCGCGGAACGCGGCGCCAAGGTGGCCATCGCCGCGCGGCGCAAGGACAGGCTCGACGAGGTCGTCGCGGACATCGCCGCAATTGGCGGCACGGCACGTAGCTACGCGCTGGACGTGACCGACAAATCGGCGGTCCAGTCCGTCGTCGCCGCAATCATTGCCGACTTCGGCCGCCTCGACGTGCTGATCAACAACGCCGGGCTGATGCCGATCCGTCCGATGGCCGAGGTCAACACCGACGAGTGGGACCAGATGATCGACGTCAATCTGAAGGGTACGCTCTACGGCATCGCGGCGGCCCTTCCCGGTTTTCTCGAGCAGGGCAGCGGTCACATCATCAACTTGAGCTCGGTTGCGGGCATCAAGGTCTTCGCACCGGGCGGCACGGTCTACTCCGGCACCAAGTTCGCCGTCAGCGCGATCAGCGAGGGCTTGCGCCACGAGGTGGGGGAAAAGGTCCGGGTCACGTCAATCGAGCCTGGAGCTGTCGAAAGCGATTTGAAGTTCACGACCTCTGGCGCGGCCGCCGAGACGGTGCTGGACTTCTACAAGCAGGCCATTCCGGCGGCATCGGTGGCGCGTGCTATCGCGTTCGCTGTCGAACAACCTGATGACGTCGACGTAAACGCGATCGTCATCCGGCCGACCGCACAGGAGTTCTGATTTCCACGAGGAGGCGGGGCCGCGTGTGCTCCGGCTCATGGGGAACGCACCGGCCCGCTCGTCCGTTACCTTGCCGTATAATATCTGTCCGTTTCACTTGAGGAGTCATTTATGCCCAAACTTGCCCTGTATGTACCACTGAAGGCCAAGCCCGGAAAAGAGCGCGATGTCGCCGATTTCCTGACCTCGGCATTGCCGCTCGTTCAAGCTGAGGCGGGCACTCTGACCTGGTATGCGATCGAGGAAGGTCCCGGTGCGTACGCGATCTTCGATACGTTCGACACAGAGGAGGATCGGCAGGCCCATCTTGACGGCAAGGTTGCCGCCGCACTGATGGACAAGGCAGAGGAACTGTTCTCTGAACCGCCGCAGATTCACAAGTTCACCCTGCTGGCCGCGAAATAGCGGAGCGGTCGGCACCCTAAGCTGCTGTTTGGCTGCAGGGTAAGGCTCGTGTTTCATCCGGAATGGATGGCCCGGCCGAATCGGGAAATGAATAAATGAATACGACAGGCCATCCGCGATAGTGGATGGCCTTTTCTTTTGCGCTTATTACACTTCTGAATTTACTGATAAAGCGCCGGTGATGTGTCGCGACGTAGCGGCTCGATTTTTTCGCGGGAGATTTTTGGGAACATCAATTTGGCGCGTTGTTCGCCCGTTCTGGCCCAGTCGTTCAGAAAGCCGCCGTGAATCGCTCCCAGGATGGCCCAACGCGAAGGAACCTCTCTGTTGGCGGAAGGTTGAGTAAACTGCGATCACTTGAAAGGTGCCATGTCCTCTGCCGTTGCGATGAACAGGATCATGACCACGCTCTCGATCTGATGACGCGTTGAGAAGAGCCGCGAAAGGAAAAGATCCGTGAAAGCTGTCGTGTACAACGGGCCCAAAGATGTTTCGGTCAAAACCATCGATGATCCCAAGATCGAAAAGCAGACCGATGTTATCATCCGGCTGACCACGACCAATATCTGCGGGTCGGACCTTCACATGTATGAGGGCCGTACCAGCTTCGAGAAGGGCAGGGTCTTCGGTCACGAAAACCTTGGCGAGGTCATCGAAGTCGGCTCTGCCGTAGATCGTATCAAGAAGGGCGATCGCGTGTGTATGCCGTTCAACGTCGGTTGCGGTTTCTGCGAAAATTGCGAACGCGGTTTGACGGGTTTCTGCCTCACGACCAACCCTGGAACCGCCGGCGCAGCGTATGGCTTTGCCGAGATGGGTCCGTGGCAAGGTGGTCAGGCCGATTTGATGCGCGTTCCTTATGCGGACTTCAATTGTCTGAAGCTGCCCGAGGACGCCGAGGAGAAAGAGGATGACTATGTCATGCTCTCCGACATCTTCCCGACGGGTTGGCATGGCGTCGAACTGTCAGGCTTCCTGCCTGGCGAAAGCATCGCGATCTACGGCGCCGGTCCGGTCGGCTTAATGGCCGCGCACTCAGCCGAAATCCGCGGTGCCTCTCAGATCTTCGTGGTCGATTCTCACGATGACCGTCTGAAACTGGCCGAGGCGATGGGCGCTATTCCTATCGACATGCGCAAAGGCGATCCCGCCCAGCAGATCCTTGACGCGACCGGCGGCCTCGGGACCGACCGGGGGGTCGAGGCGGTCGGATACCAGTGTTGCGATCGCCACGGCAAGGAGCGCAGCAATTACACGATGAACTGCCTCGTCAAAAGCACGAAGGCCACCGGCGGAATCGGCGTCGTCGGCGTGTTCATTCCGGAAGACCCGAACGCGCCCGACGATCTCCAGAAGGAAGGCAAGATGGCGTTCGACTTCGGCAACTTCTGGTTCAAGGGTCAGAAGATCGGTACCGGCCAGTGCAATGTAAAGCATTACAACCGGCGGTTGATGAAGCTTATCGAGCAGGACCGGGCCAATCCTGCCCAAATCATCTCGCACCGACTGCCGCTTGATCAGGCACCAGACGCCTACAAGCATTTCGACGAGCGCGATGCTGGTTGGACGAAGGTCGTGCTCAAGCCGGGCACCTGACCTTGGTCTTCGACGGAATAGGAAATAAATCATGACTTTAGAAGGCAAATCAGTTGCCATTCTGATCGCACCCCGCGGGACGGAAGAACCAGAATTCTCGAAGCCCAAGCAAGCTGTCGAGGACGCTGGTGGCAAAGTGACCGTGGTCAGTTTTGGACCGGGCAAGGCTCGCACAGTCAATGGCGATCTTGACGAGGGCGGCAGCTATACTATCGACAAGACGTTTTCCGAGGTCAAACCCGACGATTTCGACGGACTTGTTGTGCCCGGAGGGACTGTCGGTGCCGACAAGCTGCGCGGCAGCGACGAGGCAATTGGTTTCATCCAGGCTTTCTTCGATCAGAAAAAACCTGTTGCGGCTATATGCCATGCACCCTGGACCTTGATCGAGGCGGGCGTGGTTGAAGGTGGTGACACGCCTCGAAGAGGAGACCCGGATCGGCAAAGGCGGGACCCTGGCGGCGCAGCTGTCGCGGCTCGACCTGATCGTGCTCGACGAGCTCGGTTATCTGCCGTTCGCCCGCTCGGGAGGGCAGGTGCTGTTCCACCTCATCAGCAAGCTTTATGAGCGCACCAGCGTCATCATCACCACGAACCTCGCCTTCGGTGAATGGCCGACCGTGTTCGGCGATCCCAAGATGACCACGGCGCTGCTCGACCGCGTCACCCACCACTGCGATATCGTCGAGACGGGCAACGACAGCTGGCGCTTCAAAAACCGCAGCTGATAGCCACCTTCGGCGCCTTCAAAAATCTATCTTGCGCTGCGCGCGCCTCCGGTCGGGCTACGCCCGCCCTCCGCCGCACGCAGCGCAAGGCCATCTTCAACAAACCAGCATCATATCCGAAAGGGGGTCCCTCTTCGACGCCGATCGGGGGTCCCTTTTGAACGCCGTTTGACAGACCGGGGGAGCAATCAGGCCCGGCGCATTCTCGACAAAATGATCCGCGCGGAGTCACTTCCTATCTCGTGAACAGTTGCACGGCGCTGCGCAATTCGACGCGCTTGCAAATGCTTCCAAGTGCGCCTTCTTTCCATAGTGTTTCGAAATTCGTGAAGCTGAATCGGCAGGTTATTGCTCATCAAATTGCATGCCGCGCAAGTTCACGGTTCGACCCGGCGCGCTTCTGAAACAACTGGTCGCAGAATTGCACTTGATGCCGAAATGGCTCACTGCAGCTCTATAAAAAAGACCCAGTTTCGACGGTAATTCACTCGAATTGTCGATCTTAATATAGATAATTCAATGGTTTAACTTATTGCTCTCCAGCCTGCCGCCCCAGCCAGCCGGTGCCTAAGCTGTCGATTTTTGCCTGAATGTAAGCTGCCGATCGGCACGGCTCGCGGTTTGCCGCGACCGAACGCGCGCGACATTCTGCCGAATGATTGGCGGAGACCGGCTTTCGGCGGGTCTCCGCCCCATTTCGATCAACGCGCCGCGATGACGATGATTTCGACCTTATAGTCGGGCGTCGCCAGCTTCGCTTCGCCGGTCGCGCGGGCCGGCGCGTCCTTTCCGTCGACCCATTTGTCCCAGACGGCGTTCATTTCGGCGAAGTCCGCCATGTCCGCGAGCCAGATCGTCGCCGACAGGATCTTTGCCTTGTCCGAACCGGTTTCGGCGAGCAGCGCTTCGATCTGGCCGAGGATCGCCTGCGTCTGGTTCGTGACGCTTTCGCCCGGGGCGCCGACCTGCCCTGCGAGATAAACGGTATCGCCGTGGACGACCGCCTGGCTCATGCGCGCGCCGGCCTGGATGCGGGTGATGGTCATATTTTTTCCTTTCGTCTGGGTGGAATGGGTCGAATCAACGGGCGCCATAGCGCGCGATCGACAGATCCGCAGCCTCGATATCGGTGGGACGTCCGCTGACGAGATCGGCGATCAACCGGCCCGATCCGCACGCCATCGTCCAGCCGAGCGTTCCGTGCCCCGTATTGAGGAAGAGGTTGTCGTACGGCGTCGCGCCGATGACGGGCGTGCCGTCGGGAGTCATGGGGCGCAAGCCCGACCAATAGCTCGCGGTGTCGACATCGCCGGCGCCCGGGAACAGGTCGGTGAGCGAATGGACGAGCGTGGCGCGGCGGCGTTCGGGCAGCGCGTTGTTGTAACCCGAAATTTCCGCCATCCCGCCGACACGGATCCGGTCGCCGAGGCGCGTGATCGCGATCTTGTAGCTTTCGTCCATCAACGTCGATTCGGGTGCGCGCGCGGCGTCGACGATCGGGACGGTGATCGAATAGCCCTTCACCGGATAGACGGACAGGCGAAGGCCCAGCGGTCGCAGCATCGCCGCCGAATGGCTGCCGAGCGCGAGGACATAGCGATCGGCGGTGATCCGGCCGCGGTCGGTTTCGACCCCGGCGATGCGTCCGCCTTCGACCACCAGCGACCGGATCGCTTCGCCATAACGGAACCGGGCGCCGCGTTCGGCGGCCATGGCGGCGAGCGCGCCGGTGAATTTGAAGCAATCGCCGGTCTCGTCGCCGGGCAGGCGTAGACCGCCGACGATCTTATCGCGCGCGGCGGCGAGCCCCGGCTCCACCGCGATGCAGCCTTCGCGGTCGAGCACCTCGAACGGAACGTTACCGGCACGCAGGACCGCAATATCCTTGGCGATGCCGTCGAGCTGCTTTTGCGTCCGGAACAGCTGCAGCGTTCCCTGCATCCGTTCGTCATAGGCGATGCCGGTGTCGGCACGCAGCGCGATGAGCCGGTCGCGGCTATATTCGGCGAGGCGCACCATGCGTGCCTTGTTGATCGCATAGCGGGCGCTCGTGCAGTTGCGCAGCATCGCGAACAGCCAGCCGAGCATCTCGCGATCGACCGCCGGTTGGAGGATCAGCGGCGCATGGCGCATCATCAGCCAGCGGATCGCCTTTTGCGGGATGCCGGGGGCGGCCCATGGCGAGGCATAGCCCGGGGAGATTTCGCCGGCGTTGGCAAAGCTCGTCTCGAGCGCCGGGCCGGGTTGCCGGTCGATCACGACGACCTCATGCCCGGCCTCGGCCAGATACCAGGCCGACGCGACGCCGATGACGCCGCCGCCAAGGACCGCAACCTTCATGCCGCATCCTCCCGCTGGCAGGCGGTGACCGGCGCATAGGTCCGATCATATCGCGCGCCGAGGCTGGTCAGCATCTCGTAAGAGATCGTGCCCGCATCGTCGGCGAGCCGGTCGAGCGATTGATGCGGGCCGATCAACTCGACCCAGTCGCCGGGCTCGATGCGGCCGGCGGCGAGGGCGGTGGCGTCGATCGTGATGCTGTCCATCGATACGCGGCCGACGATCGGCAACCGTTCGCCCGCGAGCCACGCCGCGCCGCGGTTGCCGAGCGAGCGCGGCAATCCGTCGGCATAGCCGACCCCGATCGTGGCGATGCGGCTTTCGCGCTCGCAAACATGGCTATGACCATAGCCGACCGCGCCGCCCGCGGCGATCGTCCGGACCTGGATGACGCGCGCCTCCAGCCCCACGACGGGCTGCATCGGGTTGGGGTCACCCCGGTTCGGGGCGCCGCCGTAAAGCGCGATCCCGGCCCGCACGACATCGGCGTGAAAATCGGCAGGGAGGAAGGCGCCGCCCGAATTGGCGAGGGCGCGAGGGACGCCCGGAAACAGCACGGCCGCGGCTTTGAAACAGGCAAGCTGCGCGGCGTTGGCCGGATGTTCGGGCGTGTCCGCGCAGGCGAGATGGCTCATGATCATGACGGGATCGACCGCCGACCGGAATGACGCGTCGCCGGCGAGCCCGGCCAGTTCGGTTGCCGCCATTCCGAGCCGTCCCATGCCGCTGTCGACCTGGAGTGCGGCGGGCAGCCGCTCGCCTGAAGCCCTCGCGGCCTTTGTCCATCGATAAGCCTGCTCGGATGAATTGAGGACCGGGGTGATCGCCGCTCCGGCGCACAGGGCCTCCGCGCCGGGGGGCAGACCGTTGAGCACGACCAGCCGGCACGGGGCCGGCAAGGCGGGGCGTAGCGCGAGTGCTTCGCCCAGATGGGCGACGAAGAAGAGCCGGCACCCCGCTTCGTACAGCGTCCGCGCCACCTCGGCCGCGCCCAGACCATAAGCGTTCGCCTTGACGACGGCGCCGACCGCGGCGGGAGCGACACGCCCGGCGATCAGCCGATAATTCGCCGCGATTGCCGCCAGGTCGATGCGTAGCCGCCCGCCGCTTATCCCTGCGATGCCCATATCCTCATATCCCCGCTGGTGCCTCCAGTCGGTCTCGCTTCTAGGCAAAGATCGTTCGAATGTTCGTGCAAAATGTTGTTCAAATCGGCAAATTTCGATGATAGGTGCAATAATTAACGACATAAATAGAATGATATTGCGCCATGGACTCGATCGACCGGAATATCGTGAGGCTGCTGCGCCTCAATGCCCGCATGCCGAACAGCCAGTTGGCGGCGGAGGTCGGCTTGTCGCCTTCGGCCTGCCTGCGGCGCGTCGGCAATCTCGAAGCGCGCAGGGTGATCCGCGGCTACACCGCCATCGTCGCCGCGCCCGAGGAAGGGGGCGTCATCGCGATCGTGCGCATCAGCCTCGAACGGCAGACCGAGGCCTATCTCAACCGGTTCGAGGAGGCGGTGCGCCAATATCCCGAGATCGAGGAATGTTTCCTGATGACCGGCGATGCCGACTATCTGCTCCGCGCGTCAGCGGCCAGCGCCGCCGCGTATGAAGCGATTCACAAGAATATCCTCTCGCGCTTGCCGGGCGTCGCGCGCATCCATTCCAGCCTCGCGATGCGAAGCGTGCTCAGCCACATTCCGGGGCGCGGCAAGCGGGAGGCCTAGCCGGCGCGATCCTGAAACGGGAAAGCGGACGGGCGGCATCCCGTCGATTGTCGTCAGGCGCCGCAGGATTCGCGCACGATCAGGTGCGTTGGCAGGTAATCGAGATATTGTTCGGCGTTCGGGTCCATGACCTGTGCAACGAGCCGTCGCCCCGCCTCCAGCGTATCCTGCTGGATCGTCGTCAGCGCCGGCGTGCTGAGCCGCGCGAGCAGCATATCGTCATAGCCCGTCACCGACACATCCTTCGGCACCGACAGGTTGGCCTTGCGCAGGGCGCGGATCGCGCCGAGCGCAATGAGGTCGCTTGAGGCGACGATGCCGTCGAGCTTGCGCTTGCGCGAGAGGAGCTGGTTCAGCGCCCGCTCGGCCGATTCGAAGCCGAAGTCGACGCGAATGTCGAGCGACGGGTCGGGTTCCAGCCCGTTCGCTTCGAGCGCTTCCAGATAGCCCTGCCGCCGCTGCATCGCCTCGGGATCGTTCGAGCCGACAAAAGCGATCGCTTTGCGGCCGAGGCGCGCGAGGTGCATCGTCGCGCGGCGGCCGCCCATGACATTGTCCGATCCGACCGAGGGATATTTCTGTCCCGGCAAATGGGCGCCCCACACGACGAAATTGCTGTTCGTCTCGGCAAGCCGGTTGAAGCCGTCGTGAAGCATCGACTGGCCGAGGAAGATCACGCCGCTCGCGCGGCCGCTGTTCATCACCGTCGTCAGGTCGTCGAAATCGCGCGGCGCGGTGTGGCTGACGGTGAAGTCGCAGTCGCGCGCGCGCGCCGCCTCGCCGATGCTGGCAAGAAGTTCGAGGAAGAAGGGATGCGACAGCGGCAGCGGGCGACCCTGCATATGCGGGGTGACGACGACGATCGATCCCTCCGCGCCGATGGGCGCTGCCGGCATGTACGAACGAAAGGGATAATTATGCTCGCGCGCGAGCGCCCAGACCTTTTTCTTGGTCGTGAGGCTGATCAGCGGATGGTCGTTGAGCGCGCGCGACACCGTCGAAATCGAGACACCCGCCATCCGCGCCAGGTCTTCCAATCTGATATTGTTGGTGCTCATAAGGGCCAATCCGTGTTCGACGTCGCGAGAGCGTTAGCACAAGGAGGGGAGGGGTATGCAAGATTTGCATGCCGTAGACGGTCTGGAAGCCAAGGAAAATCCTGTTCAGCAGTCGCGCGCGGTGCCGCCTTTGCAGATATGGGGCATGTGTTTTGCATTATTTGGCATCCAGATCGTCTGGGGGCTGCAGAACGCCAACACGAGCCGTATCTTCCAGGCGCTCGGCGCCGACGTCGCCGAACTGCCCTTGCTGTGGATCGCGGGACCGATCACCGGGCTGATCGTCCAGCCGATCGTCGGCCATTTGTCGGACCATTCGCGGTCGCGATTCGGGCGGCGGCGGCCCTTCCTGCTCGGCGGGGGGCTCGTCACGGCGCTCGCCTTGCTCGTCATGCCCAATGCGCCGACCCTGTGGGCCGCGATCGGCGCCTTGTGGCTGCTGACGGCCTCGATCAACATCGCGATGGATCCGTCGCGAGCGCTGGTCGCCGACAATCTTCCCGAAGCACAGCGTGCACGCGGCTATGCGATCCAGGTCTTCTTCATCGGCACCGGCGCGGTCTTTGCCTCGTCGCTTCCGTGGATATTGGTCAATTGGTTCGGCGTATCGGGAAGTGCGGCGGCGGGCGGCCTGCCCACCGCGGTGCGCTATGCTTTCTACATCGGCAGCGCATGCCTGTCGGTGTCGGTCTTGTGGACGGTCGTTTCGACGCGCGAAGTGCCGCGAACCGACCCCGGGCCGCCGGAGACCGGGGAGACCCGGCCCGTGCGCCGCTTCGGCTGGCCGCTCGCGCTTTCAGGCGCGCTGCTGCTCATCGCGGCGGCGGCGTTCGGGTGGCAATGGGAGATATTCGTTCTCGCCGCCGCCGCGCTGATCGTCGGGCTCGCGCATTGCGCGGCGACGCGGCGGCAGGCGCGGGGCAATGCGCCGCTGGGCTTGCTCCAGATCGTCGAGGATTTCCTGTCGATGCCCGCCGCGCTCAGGCGTCTCGCGATCGTGCAATTCTTCACCTGGTTCGGCCTTTTCGCAATGTGGATCTATGCCGTTCCCGCGGTGGCGCGTCGTCATTTCGGGGGCGGCGATCCCGCATCGGCGGCCTTCAATGCCGCCGCCGACTGGGTGGGCATATTGTTCGCGGGTTATAACGGCGTCGCGGCGGTTGCCGCGCTGCTGCTCCCCGCGGTCGTCGTGCGGATCGGCGAGCGCGCGACCTATGCGATCTGCCTGCTGGCGGCAACCGCGGGAATGGCGGGGTTCGTCCTGATTGCCGACGCGCAATGGCTCTGGCTGTCGTCGCTTGGCATCGGCCTCGGCTGGGCGGCTATCCTGTCGCTTCCCTATGCGATTATCGTCAACGCGGTACCGCCCGAGAAGGTCGGCGTGTATCTTGGCATCCACAACGTGTTTCTCGTCATCCCGCAACTCGTGGCGGCGGTGTGTCTCGGCCCGCTCGTCGCCGGGGCATTCGGCGGCGATCCCGCCATGGCGCTCGGAATCGCCGCTATCTTTGTGGGAATCGCGGCATTTGCCGCGCTGCTGCTCCCCCGCGCTGCTCACCCGCGTTGATGGTTTATGCAAATGTTTGCATAAACAGACCGTTGAGCAAACGTATGCAGTTTTGCCGACGCGCGCCCCGGTCTTTCGGTGAAAATGGCATTTAGACACTGATAATATTCATATATTTTCCGCATTTCTGTCGCGGACAAATGCGCTTGCCATTTCTGCAACAATACGCAAAAACATGCAAAAGGATCGCAGGCGCCGCCCTGACGCATCCGCAATGAAAAGCTCCGGAACAAGGGAGCACGAATGGGAAGGGGAGGATGATGAGGCTCAACGGTTTCGCGAAGGATTGTGGTCGCCGCTTATTGGGTGGTGCATCGCTGTCGGTGATGATGATCGCCGCGGCGCCCGCGTTCGCGCAGGATGCAGCGCCCGAAGGCGGTTCGGGCAATGACGAGATTGTGGTGACCGGGGTGCGCGCGGCACTCGAAGATGCCGCCGGCCGCAAAAGGGATGCGCTGACGGTCGTCGACTCGATCACTGCCACCGACATCGGCGCCTTTCCCGACAAATCGGCCGCCGAGGCGCTGCAGCGCCTTCCGGGCATCACCGTCAACCGCCTGCAATCGGCGGATGACTCGACGCACCCGTCGGGCGAGCCGACCGACGTCCTCATTCGCGGCCTGACCTTTGTGCGGACCGAGATCAACGGCCGCGACAGCTTCTCGGCGGACTCGGCGCGCGGGCTCCAGTTCAACGACATCGCGCCCGAACTGCTCGCCGGGATCGATGCCTATAAGAACCAGACGGCGGACATGATCGAAGGCGGGATCGCCGGCACCGTCGACCTTCGTACGCGTGTGCCGTTCGACCAGAGCGGGCTCGTCGTGACGGGCACCTTCCGGATGAACTATGGCGATCGTTCGGGTCGCTGGACGCCCGAATTCTCGGGCCTGATCAGCAACACGTGGGATACCGCGATCGGCCGCTTCGGCATTCTTGCGAGCTATGCGCAAAGCCATGTCGTCACGCGGACCGAAAGCGTGATCATGGACAAGATCGACACCTATTGCTCGGCGGGTTTCGGCACCACGGGGCCGGATAATGTCGTTCGAGCCACCCCCGGTGCCGATGGCAGCCTGGGTTGTACCGCCAATCCGTTCGGGGGAACGGGCTGGGCCTATGCGCCCGACGGCATTCGCTATTCGCAGGTCGATTATGACCGCAAGCGGCGCGGCATCGCCGGCGCGCTGCAATATGAAAACAACTCGGGCAGCCTCCGCGCGACGCTGCAATATATCGACTCGCACTACACCAACGCCTGGCTCGAACGCGCCAGCCACGCGATCCTCGACGGCAATTATTTCGGCACCCGCGCCTACAACCCGCGGACCGGATCGGTCCTCGTCGGAAGCAGCGGCCTGACCTTCGGCCCCGACGGCATGTTGACCGGGGGAATTCTGACGCAGCCGCACGGCAGCTTCAGCGGAACGACCGAGAGCCTGCAGGCGGCGATCAACGCGGGCTCGGCGGTACCGGGCCAGCCGTTCGTCAACTATTGCGGTCCCGGCCCCGGCGGAAACTGCACAACGCAGCGCGACGGGCTCTATTTCCAGAACGAAGCGCGCAATTTCGACCATCGCGAAGGCACGCGCGATTTTTCGGCCAACATCAGCTGGGATGCCAGCGACCGGCTGCATTTCGACCTGGACGCGCAATATATCGACGCGTCGACCTACAATAACGACATCCTCGTCGCGGCGGGGTCGATGGCCAATTACGATTATAGCGTGAATGGCGACGGCACCCCGCACATCACCCTGCTGCCGGGTTCGAACGTCAATTATGCGCCGGGCGGCCTGGCCAATGCGCACAATTATTGGATCCCGTTCATCCAGGGGCATGTAGAGGACAATGATGCCAACGAACTCGCGCTGCGCGGCGACGTGGAATATGATTTCCCCGAGAGCAACTGGCTCGACTCGCTGAAAGTCGGCGTGCGTTACGCCGATCGCGAGCAGACGGTGCGCTATTCGACGTTCAACTGGACGCCGATCGCCGCCAACTGGAATTGCAACGGGCCGGGCTTCAATGCCGACAATACGACGGGCGGTGCCTATCCGACGAACAGCGGGAACTGCGGCGGCAATGCCGGTCATGCGCCCTTCAAGGGCTATGGTGCGGGTATCTGGGAATCGCAGAGCCTCGGCGACTTTTATAACGGCAGCGCCTATGCCAACGGGCCGCTCGTCTTCCTCAACCGCGACACGCTTCGCGATTTCCCGCGGCTGATCCAGTCGCTGGGCGGCGCGAACACCGCATCGCCGCTCGGCACGGGTTATACTGCGATTTGCGACCGTCCCGAAGCGACCGTCGACGAATGCTTCACGGCCGGCGAAAAGCTCAAGGTTCGCGAACAGACCGAAGCAGCCTATGCAATGGTCAAATTCGGCGGCGGCGACAAGCTGATGCTTGGCAGCGTGGCGCTGCAGGGCAATGTCGGCCTGCGCGTGGTGCGTACGAAGATCGAGAGTACGGGCAGCGTCGCCTTTCCCGCCACGAATATCTTCGACAATCTGGTGCCCTGCAACGCGCCTTTGACCGGCAACAATGTCGTCAATCCGCGCTGCTACCTGACGCCGGAGATCATTGCGTTCGCCAACGGCGCGGCGGCGGAAGACAAGTATAAGACGTCGCGCACCGACTGGCTTCCGAGCCTCAACCTGCGCTTCGGATTCGACGACAAGACTTTCGTCCGCTTCGCCTATTCGCGGGCGATATCGCGGCCGCAGTTCGGCTATCTGCGCAATACGCTCGCGATCAATGCGCCGGTGATCAACACCACGGCGGATTCGCCCTATGTCGTCTATAGTTCGCCGACTGCGGCGCACACGCCGGAGAATGTCCGGGGCTATAATTTCGTGTTCCTCGCCAATTCGGGCAATGCGGCGCTGAAACCGCTGAGGGCAGACCAGTTCGACCTGACGTTCGAGCGCTATATGGGATCGAACAGCTCGCTGACCGTAGGCTTGTTCTACAAGAAGCTGACCAACGCGATCTCTTTCGGGCAGTTCAGCCGCGAGGTCGCCAACGGGTCGTCGACGCAGACGGTGCAGATCAGCGGGCCGAGCAATGTCCGCAAGGGCGGCGAAATCTGGGGAACCGAACTCGCCTACCAGACCTTCTTCGACTTCCTGCCCGGGTTCCTCAGCGGCCTCGGTATGCAGGCGAACTACACCTATGTGCACCAATCGGATATCAACAATTCGAACCTGTTCACCGCGTCGTCGAGCGGCGATGTCGGTGCGTTCGGTGCCGGCCAGCAATCGCTCGGCGGATCGGGCTTCGTCATCGACTCGCACCGGCTCGCGGGCATCTCGAAGCACACCTTCAATCTCGTGGGGCTGTACGAGAAGGGACCGATCGGGCTGCGCGTCGCCTATAACTGGCGGTCGCGATACCTGACGCAGAATCTCGACTGCTGCATCGGTTTGCCGGTGTTCCAGAAGGGGGCGGGTTTCCTCGACGCTTCGCTGCGCTACTCGCCGACGAAGTGGCTCGAACTTTCGGTCGACGGGACGAACCTGCTGAATACCACCACCGTGTATCAACAGCAGATATTCGGCGATTCCCCGCAGACACCGGGGGCTGCGGCGAAATATTTCGACTCCGCCTGGAGCCGGGTCGACCGTCGCTTCCAGTTCGGCGCGCGCGTCAAATTCTGATCCCCGGGATGGCGCGGCCGCCACGTCCACATGCGGCCGCGCCATCCCGACCAACAGGGAATGAAGGATTGGGCATGACCGGGGCGGAACCTTATCGGATCGTCATTCTCGGCGGCGGGACCGCCGGCTGGATGAGCGCCGCGGCGCTGGCCGGCCTGCTTCCCGCCGCCGATTATGACATCACGCTGATCGAGAGCGACGAGATCGGCACCGTCGGCGTCGGCGAGGCGACGCTGCCGCATATCAAGACCTTCAACGACATGCTCGGCATCGACGAGGCTGAGTTCATGCGCGAAACCGCGGGCACGATCAAATTGGGGATCGAGTTCGTCGACTGGCTGCGCGAGGGCGCGCGATATATCCATCCCTTCGGCACCTTCGGCGACCGATGGGGCGGCGTCGATTTCCAGCATCACTGGGCGCAGGCGCGGCTCGACGCGAGCGACGACCGGTCGCTGCAGGCGTACAGCTTCGCGGTCGCCGCCTGCCATGCCAATGGCTTTGAGCACCCGAATACCGATCCCGGGTCGATCCGATCGACATACAGCTATGCCTATCATTTCGATGCCGGCCTCTATGCCCGCTATCTGCGCGGCTGGGCGACCGCGCGCGGCGTGCGGCGGTTGGAGGGCAAGGTCACGGGCGTCGTGCGCGACAGTGAAAGCGGCGCCGTCTCCGCGCTGACGCTCGAAGCGGGCGCGCAGGTCGCGGGTGACCTGTTCGTCGATTGCTCGGGCTTTCGTTCGCTGCTTGTCGGGCAGACGATGCAGGTGCCGTGGATCGACTGGAGCGAATGGCTGCCGTGCGACCGGGCGCTTGCCGTGCCCTGCCTCGGCGTCGAACCGATCACCCCCTATACACGCTCGACCGCGCGGCGCGGCGGCTGGCAGTGGCGCATCCCGCTCCAGCACCGCATCGGCAACGGCTATGTGTTTTCGAGCCGCTTCTGCGGCGAAGAGGAGGCACGCAATACGCTGCTCGCCAATCTCGACGGCGAAGCGCTCGACGAGCCGCGCCTGCTGCGCTTTGCGGCGGGGCGTCGCGCACAGGGCTGGGCGGGCAATTGCGTCGCGATCGGACTCGCGAGTGGTTTCCTCGAACCGCTCGAATCGACGAGCATCTTCCTTATCCAGGCGGCGGCGATCGATCTGGTGGCGCTGATGCCGCGCCGCGGCGAGGGCATCGATGCACGCGCGGTGCGCGAGTTCAACCGGCTCTTCGGGATCCACTACGACCGGACCCGCGACTTCCTGGTGCTTCATTACACCGCGAACGAGCGTGTCGGCGAACCCTTGTGGGACCATGTGCGCACGATGGTGTTGCCCGACAGCCTGGCGCACCGGCTGGCCTTGTTCCGCGAGAGCGCGGCGGCGCCCGAATATAGTCTCGGCCTCTTTTCCCGCGACAGCTGGCTCTCGGTTCTCGAGGGGCAGGGCGTTCTGCCGTCGGCTGCGAATCCGCTAGCCCATCGCATGCCGGCGGCAGAGCGCCAGGCGCGTCTCGACGATCTGGCCGCGCGCATCGTGCTCAACGCGGCGGAGATGACGCCGCATGGCGAGTTCCTCACCGGCTATTGCGCGTCGAAAGCGACTGCGCGGCCGGGCGCGGCGAGCGCGGCATGAGCGTCCGCCGCCTTGTCGTCGTCGGCCGCGACGCGCCGCTCTGGCTTGCCGCCGCGGCGCTGCGCCGCGCGCTGGCGCCCGCCGGGATCACGGTCACTGCGGTCGCGCTGCCGTCCGAAGCCGGCCCGGCGGATATCCATGCGACGCTTCCCGCGATCGAGGCACTGCACAACCAGATCGGCATCGACGAGGCGGCGCTGCTGCGCGGGGTGCGCGGGGCCTTCACGCTCGGACAGAATTTCGTCGACGCGACCGGTGCGGGACAGGCACCCTTCCTGCACAGCTATGGCGCGCATGGCGCCGGCATCGGCGGCAGCGATTTCTTCCCGCACTGGGTCAAGGCGCGGCACCACGGACTGGGCGTCGGGATCGACGATTTCTCGCTGACGGCCACCGCCGCGCACAACGGCCGGCTGTTCCTGCCCGATGCCGATAGCGAGAAATATGCCCGCGCCGATTATGGCTATCACTTGCCCGCCGCCGCCTATGCGAAAAGCTTGATGGCGATCGCGCGGCACCTGGGGGTCGAGGTCGTCGAGGCGGCAAGCGTCGTCGCCGAACGCGACGGCAGGGATGTCCGGGCGCTGTTGCTCGATGGCGAGCGCCGTGTCGAAGGCGACCTTTTCGTCGATGCGACGGCGAGCGGGCTGTTATTGCGCAGCACGCCCGGCATGTCGTTCGAAACATGGCAGGCACCGGGCGACCGGATACTGTCGGCGCTGGCGCCGCGCTTTGCGGCCGTGCCCGTCTATGCCGAGATGCGCGCCGGAACGGCCGGGTGGACCGGGCTGATCCCGACCATGGCGCACACGCATGTCGTTCACATCTGGTCGAGCATGACGATGTCGGACGAAGCGGCGGTCGATGCCGCTGCGGCCGCGAGCGGGCTGCCGCTCGACGCAGTAACCATTCGCTCCGTCGAGCCCGGAATCGCCGCCGAACTCTGGGCGGGCAATGTCATCGGGATCGGCGAGGCGGGCGTCGTTCTCGACCCCGTGCACGGGCTTGCGCTCCACGCCTTGCAGCTCGGCATTGTCCATCTTCTCGCCAATTTCCCGGCCGATGGCGACAGCCACGCAGCGCGCCGGGCCGAATATGATCGCACGATGCGTTCGCATCTGGCCCGCGTCGCCGATTTCCAGGCCGCCCATTATGCGCTGCAACATTATGCCGGGCCTTTCTGGGACGCCGCGCGGGCGGTCCCGATGTCGGACGAGCTGGCGCACCGGATCGATTTCTTCGGTGCACGCGGCGAACTCGCGCCGTTCGAGGACGAAAGCCTGCCGCCCGACAGCTGGCGCGCGCTCTTCCTCGGTCATGGCTTGATGCCCGAGGGCTGGCGCCCCGAAATCGACCGGCTGCCGCCCGAAGAGGTCAAGGCGCATTTCCGCAAGATGCTCGGCTTCGTGCGCGAAGCGGTATTGCGGCAGCCGACCCATGACGCCTTGCTCGCGCGGATCGTGCAGCGGCCCGCGCATGGCTGAGCCCGCACGCCTCGGCAGCGGCACGGCGGGGGCATCGCCGCTCGACGCACTGCCGCGCGTCGCTGCCCGCGGTGCGCCTGCGCCGGCCGATTTCGCCGCGATCGTCGCGGCCGGAATGCCTGTCGTCATCAAGGGGTTGATCGGCGACTGGGTCGCACTGGCGGCCGGGCGTCATTCGCCCGGCCGCCTCAACGCCTATCTCGCCGGCATGGACCGCGGCATGCCCGTTCCGCTGATGGAGGCGCCGGCGCGGGCCGGGGCGCGCTTCGCTTATCGCGCCGATATGCGCGAATTCACCTTCACCAAACGCAGTGTGCCGCTGCGCGAGGCGCTTGGCCGGATCGAGGCGTTGACCGGGCAGGATAGCGCGCCGACCACGGCGATCCAGATGCTTCCGCTCGCCGACGCGATGCCCGACTTCGTGCGCCAGAATCCGATGCCGCTGCTTCCCGCCGATGCCGGGCCGAAGCTCTGGCTCGGCGGTGCGGTGAAGACGCAGACGCATAACGACCGCGATCATAATCTCGCGTGCGTTATCGCCGGTCATCGGCGCTTCCTGCTCTTTCCGCCCGATCAGGTCGCGAACCTCTACATCGGACCGCTCGACAATCCGCCCCCCTTATCGCTCGTCGACCCCGAAGCGCCCGACCATGATCGTTTCCCGCGGTTCCGCGAGGCGATGGCGGCGGCGCGGATCGCTCTCCTCGAACCCGGCGATGCCCTCTTCATCCCCCGTTACTGGTGGCATCATGTGACGTCGCTCGATCCCTATAATGCGATGGTCAATTACTGGTGGGGTGCGCCGGCGGGGGAGGGCGAGGAGCCCAATAATGCCTTTCTTGCCGCCTTACTCGCGCTGAAACATCTGCCGCCCGGCGAACGCGCTTATTGGCAGGCCATGTTCGCTGCGCATGTTTTCGGCGAACCCGAGATTTCGGCTGGCCACATCCCCGAGGCGCTGCGCGGCGCGCTCGGCACGATGCGGCCCGCCGACCGCGCGGCGTTGCGCCAGAAAATCGCCGCAGCATTCCGCAAATGACCCCTCCCCCGAAAGAGATTTGTCCATGAAATCGAAGACGTTCCTGTTGTTTGGCCTTTCGATGTCGGCGATCGCTTCGCCCGCGGCGGCGCGCGAGTGTACGCAGTCGCCGGGCAAGCTGCTCGAGCTTTGCGTGTCGGTCGAGGATGGCGAGGCGCGTTACGAGGTCAAGCGCGGCGGCACGGTCGTGATCGCGCCGTCGCGCCTCGGACTCGCGTTCGCCGGCGAAGCCGACCCGCGCTACTCGGCGCTTGGCAACGTCAAGCGCTCGGCGTCGGACACAAGCTGGGAACAGCCGTGGGGCGAACAGCGCCTGATCCGCGATAACCACAGTGAGCTGAAGGTGACACTCGCGGGCGATACCCCGCTGAGTAGGGCGGTCGGCGTCACTTTCCGCCTCTTCGACGACGGTTTTGGCTTTCGTTATGACTATGGCGCGATCGCAGCGGGGCAGGCGGTCGCCGTCGCCGCCGACCACAGCCAGTTCCGCACCGTCGGCGACTGGGAGGCCTGGTGGTACGAGGGGCTGGGACAGGAACGCGACGAATATCTTTACAAACAGACCGATGCGCGGCGCGTCACGCTCGCCGAAACCCCGCTGACGCTGAAGGGCGGCAACGGCCTCTATCTTAGCTTCCACGAGGCTGCGCTCGTCGATTTCCCGTCGATGCTGCTCCAGGGCAATGGCGCGGGCAGTTTCAACGCCTGGCTGATGCCCTGGCCCGACGGCACGCTTGCGAAGAAGACCGGGCCGTTCACGACGCCGTGGCGTACCGTGCTGGTCGGCGACAGCCCCGCGGCGCTCGCCGACAGCCGCATCACGCTCAACCTCAACGAGCCGAACATGCTTCCCGATGTCGGCAAATGGTTCAAGCCGGGCAAATATGTCGGCGTCTGGTGGGAAATGCACCTCGAGAAATCGACATGGGGCAGCGGGCCGAAACATGGCGCGACCACCGCGAATGTGAAGCGCTATATCGACTTCGCGGCGAAATATGGTTTCGATGGCGTTCTCGTCGAAGGCTGGAACAAGGGCTGGGACGGCGACTGGATCGCCAATGGCGACAAGTTCAGCTTCACCGAAGCCTATCCCGATTTCGATCTCGCCGCGATCGCCCGATACGGCAAGGGCAAGGGGGTCGGGCTGATCGGGCATCACGAAACCGGCGGGGCGATCGAAAATTATGCGCGCCAGCTCGACGACGCGCTGAAACTCTATGCGGATCATGGCGTCGCGGCGATCAAGACCGGCTATGTCCGCCACAGCGGCACGATCGTCGACGGCGAGGGCGGGCTGCAATGGTTTGCCGGCCAATATGCGGTGCGCCACCATCTCGATGTCGTGAAGCGCGCCGCAAAGCACCATATCGTCATCGATACGCACGAGCCGGTGAAGGATACCGGCCTTCGCCGGACCTGGCCGAACTGGGTGAGCCGCGAGGGCGCGCGCGGGCAGGAATTCAATGCCTGGGGCAACCCGACCAATCCGCCCGAACATATGACGATCCTGCCCTTCACGCGCATGCTCGCAGGTCCGATGGACTTTACCCCCGGCATCTTCGACATCGCGCGCGGCGGCACGGAGCTGACGCGGCGTGTGCAATCGACGCTCGCGACGCAACTGGCGGAATATGTCGTTGTCTATTCGCCGATCCAGATGGCGGCCGACCTGCCCGAAAACTACGAAAAGCGCCTCGACGCCTTCCAGTTCATTCGCGACGTCCCCGCCGATTGGGAGACGTCGAAGACCCTGCAGGGCGTCATCGGCGATTATGTCGTCATCGCGCGGCAGGAACGGGGGAAGGGCGACTGGTATCTTGGCGCCATCACCGACGAAGAGGCCCGGACGCTGCAACAGTCGCTCCGCTTCCTCCCGGCGGGCAAGCGGTTCGAGGCGCAGATATACGCCGACGGTCCGGGTGCCGATTTTCGGACCAACCCGGACGCGCTGACGATCGAGAAGCGTATCGTGACGCGCTCCGATACGCTCAGGCTCGCGCTCGCTCCGGGCGGCGGCACGGCGATCCGGTTCCGCCTGCTCGATTGATATTGGGCGGTTGCCGGCTCGATCCGCCGATCTAGTCGCCGCGCTGCAATGTCATCGCCAGTTCCTCGACGTCGAGATCGCGTTCGAGTTCGTGAAGGACCTCGTCCTCGATCAGCCCCGCGCGGTGGATGCGGATCAGCTCCGCGCGGCCGGCGGCGATGGCTTGCAGCAGAACGTCGAAATGCGACCGTAGCCCGTCCATCGTGGTGCTGGCGTCGGCCTCGTAACGCTCCATGAAATTCATCCGCTTGCGATGTTCTTCGAGCATCATCGGATGGATCAACGTCCCATCCTCGTCATAGGCGAGCCTTTCGATCACCGCGAATCGCGCGCGTGCCATCGCGGCCTCGGCGGCGGGCAGCGCCATTTTGGCGGGCGGATCGGTGTCGACGGGTTTGACCGCGCGGATGAGCATGCCCAGGCTCGATCCTTGTGCAACGACGGTGACGAAAATGACCGCGAAGGCGCAGATCAGCATCAGGTCGCGGCCGGGCATGTCGACCGGCAGGGTCAATGGCACCGCAAGCGTCACGACGCCGCGCATCCCCGCCCAGCTCAGCACCGTCGCCTGTCGCCAGCCGAGCGGGCGGGCGCGATCGAGGCCCAGCCTGCGCGCGAGGCCGAGAAGCGCTTCTGATCCAAAAATCCAGACGAAGCGCGCGACGGTGACGGTGACGACGACGGCGACGATCACGGTGATCATCGATATCGGGATCGCGCCGATCCCGCCGATCCGCTCGAGTGCGCCGCGCAGCGAAAAGCCGATCAGGATGAAGACGAGCGCCTCGAGCACGAACACCATGATCTGCCACGCCGAATTCGCCCGCAAGCGCACGGCGCCGGGCAGGATGACATGCTGGTACCAGCCCATCGCCAGCCCTGCGGTGACGGTTGCGATGACGCCCGAGACATGCGCGGCCTCGCCGGCCAGATAGGCGGCCCAGCACAGCAAGATGGTGATGAGCATGATCAGCATCGGGTCGCGAAAGCGCTTGGCGAGGAATATCCAGCCCGCCGCGACTGCGGCACCGACGATCACGCCGCCGATCGCGACGACCGCAAAGCTCTGTACCGCTTCGCCCGTATGGAAAACCCCGCTGAGCGTCGCGGCGACCGCGAAGCGGAAGAGGATGAGTCCGGTCGCATCGTTGAGAAGGCTCTCGCCCTCGAGCAGCGCCTCGAGCCGGCGGGGCAGGTGCACGCCCTTCAGCACTGCGCGCGCCGACACCGCGTCGGGCGGCGAGACGATCGCGCCGAGCGCGAAGCAGGCGGCCCAAGGTAGCTCGGGGACGATCGTGTGCACGACCACGCCGACGACGAGGGTGGTGAAGACGACCGCGCCCACCGCGAGCGACAATATCCCCGGCAAGTGGCGCCTGAAGCGACCGAGCGCGGTGTAATAGGCACCGTCCATCAGCAAGGGCGGCAGGAAGAGGACGAGCGCGAGTTCGGGATCGAGCGAGATTTGCGGGAGGCCGGGAACGAAGGCGAGCGCGCCGCCGCCGACGAGCAGCGCGGTCGCGGGCGGCCAGTGCAGCTTGAGCGCCAGCCAGTGTAGCCCGATCACGAGAACGAGCAGCCCCAGGACGAGCTCGAACGCTTCGACGGCGTGCATCGACTAAGAACGATCCATGGCGATGCCGAACGACGATGACATGATGCGGCCCCTATTTTCCGTCAATCCCACGGTGTCTTTTGTGACGCTGTTTGCGGCGGCGATCAATGCCGGAGTGCAAGCTCAAAAGCTTGGCGGCAGCCGGATTTCAGAAGCTGGGTTCGCCGGCACGCGAACGGAGGGACCTTTATCCCCCGCCCGCCGCGCTCGGCAGCCGCGACGGGGGATGAGGTTCGTTGTGCACAAGGAGAACAATAGGAGAACATAATTGCTTCGTCAACCCCTGTGCCGTCGTTTTCCGCACGGCCTCGCCCGGTTGACGTAAACGTCAATCGGGACCAATGCATAGGAAACGAAGGAAAGGGACAAGGATGGCCGAACAACCGAAATTCGATCTGTCGGGGCGCGTCGCGCTGGTCACCGGCGCCTCGTCGGGGCTCGGCGCCGGATTTGCGAAGGCGCTTGCCGCAGCGGGGGCAAAGGTCGTGCTCGCGGCGCGCCGCGCCGACAAGCTTGCCGAGCAGGTCGCCGAAATCGAGGCCGCGGGCGGGCAGGCGGTCGCGGTCAGCATGGACGTGACCGACGAGGCATCGACCATCGCCGCCTATGACGCCGCCGAGGCGGCGTTCGGGACCGTCGACACGATCGTCGCGAACGCCGGCGTCGCGACCGAGAAGATGGCGATGGGCCTGTCGGTCGCCGACGTCGATTTCCTGCTCGCCGCCAATGTCCGCGGGGTCTTCCTGACCGCGACAGAGGGCGCCAAGCGCCTCGACAAGGCGGGGAGCCGCGAAAAGCAGCATGGGCGCATCGTCCTGATCGGCTCGATCACCGCCGAGAAGGTGTTTCCCGCGACCTCGGTCTATGGCGCGACCAAGGCGGCGGTGCGGCACCTGGGTAAGGCACTGGCGCGCGAATGGGCGCGGCGCGGGATCAGCGTCAATGTGATCCAGCCCGGCTATTTCGAATCCGAAATGACCGCCGAATTGTTCGAAGGCGACGTCGGCGCGGCGATGGTGAAGGCCTTCCCGCGCCAGCGGATGCGCCCGCCGAGCGACCTGCACGCGCCGCTGCTGATGCTCTGTTCCGACGCCGCGCTCGGCATCACGGGCAGCGTGATCACGGTCGACGACGGGCAGACGCTGTGAGCGAACTGCTCGTCGAAGCGCGCGGCGCGGTCGAGATCGCAACGCTCAACCGCCCCGAGCGATTGAACGCGCTGAACGAAGGGCTGGTCGGGGAACTGGGCGCCTATTTCGGCGGGCTCGCCGAGCGGCCCGATGTGCGCGTCGTCATCCTGCGCGGTGCGGGGCGCGGCTTTTGCGCGGGGCTCGACATCCAGGAGGACCGGTCGTCGGACGAGACGCCGGTGCTCCGCACGCTGCGTACCCAGACGAGCATCGGCAATATCTATCGCAAGATGCGCGCCTGTCCGCAGCCCATCATTGCACTCGGCCACGGCGCCGCAGCGGGGGGCGGCCTGTCGTTGCTGCTCGCCTCCGACGTGCGTTACGCGGCGCCGTCGTTCCGCTGCAACGCTGCCTATATCCGCATCGGCCTCGGCGGATGCGACATGGCGTCGAGCTATTTCCTGCCGCGCCTCGTCGGCGCGAGCCTCGCGTCCGAGATGATCCTGACCGGGCGTTTCATCGATGCCGAGCGCGCGCTGCGCGCGGGGCTGGTCAGCGAGATCGTCGAGGAGGAGGCGCTGCTGGCTCGCGGCCTCGCGCTCGCCGACGAGATGCTCGCGACCTCGCCCTATGGCCTTCGCCTCTCGAAACAGGCGCTGAACCTCAACATCGACGCCCCGAGTCTCGATGCGGCGATGGCGATCGAGGACCGCCAGCAGGTGATCCTTTCGGCGACCGAGGACCATCGCGAAGCGCTCGCGGCCTTTCTCGAAAAACGCGCGCCGGACTATCGCGAGCGATAAGGTTACCGCTGCGATATCCTGCCCATTGACTCGCGAATATATTGACATAGTAAGTGCCATATCCCGAGGGGGTGGGAGTGATGGCAGTGCGCAGGAGGACCACTAAATGCCGGGTCGCTTAGGCGGGTCCCGGCGTGCTGCCATCATCATATCCGGCGCGTTGATCGCCGCATTTCCCGTTCAGGCGCAGCGCGTGGAAAGCACGCCGCCGAGGCATCCCAACATCGTTATCCTGCTCGCCGACGATTGGGGCTTTTCCGATGTCGGCGCCTTCGGGTCCGAGATGGCGACCCCCCATATCGACGCGCTGGCGAATGCGGGAATGCGCTTTTCGAACTTCCATGTCGCCGGGTCGTGCTCGCCGACGCGCGCGATGCTGCTGACCGGGGTGATGAACCACCGCAACGGGCTCGGCAACATGCCCGAGACGATCCCCGACGAACATCGCGGCAAGCCCGGATACGACACGGTGATGAACCACCGCGTCGTGACGATGGCCGAGCTTTTGAAGGCGGCGGGTTATCGCACCTATCTCACCGGCAAATGGCATCTGGGCAGCGACAGCACGCGGTTGCCGCACGCGCGCGGATACGACCGGGCGTTCAGCCTTGCCGATGCGGGCGCCGACAATTTCGAGCAGCGCCCGATCGAGGGCATGTACGACAAGGCGAACTGGACCGAGAACGGCAAGCCCGCGACGTTGCCCAAGGATTATTATTCGTCGCGCTTCGTCGTGCAGCGGATGATCGACTATATCGAGGCGGACCGGAAAAGCGGCAAACCCTTTCTTGCCTCGGTCAATTTCCTCGCCAACCATATCCCCATACAGGCGCCCGACAGCGATATCGCGCGTTATTCGGCGATGTACCGCGACGGCTGGACCGCGCTGCGCGAAGCGCGGGCGAAACGTGCGGCGGCGCTCGGCGTCATGCCCGCGGGCGCGCCGCTGGTGACGATGCCGACGACGCCCGACTGGAAAAAGCTGACGGCCGACGAACGCGCGGCGGCGGTGCGCGTGATGCAGGCCTATGGCGGCATGGCGACGGCGATGGACCGCGAGGTCGGGCGGCTCGTCGCGCATCTGAAGGCGACCGGCGATTACGACAATACGATCTTCGTCTTCCTGTCGGACAATGGGGCCGAACCGACGAACCCCTTCAGCAGCCGGCGCAACCGCCTGTTCCTCGACATGCAATATGACCTCGCGACCGCGAACATCGGACGGCGCGGCAGCTTTGCCGCGATCGGGCCGGGCTGGGCGAGCGCCGCGGCGTCGCCTTTGTCGGGGTATAAGTTCAGCGCGACCGAAGGAGGGCTTCGTGTCCCGCTGATTATCGCATGGCCCGGCAATGCAGAGGTCCGCGCGGGCGGTATCAGCGACGGGCTGGCGCATGTGACCGACATATTGCCGACGCTGACCGAGCTTGCCGGCGTGTCGGGCCATGGCGGAAGCTGGCGCGGACGCGCGGTCGAGCCGGTCACCGGACGCAGCCTCGTGCCGATGTTGACGGGCGCGCCGGGCAGCGTCCATGGCGATATGCCGCTGGGTTATGAGCTGTCGGGCAATGCCGCGCTGTTCCGCGGCGATTACAAGCTCGTGCGCAACCTCGCGCCGACCGGCGACGGTAAATGGCGGCTCTACGACCTCAAGACCGACCCCGGCGAAACGCGCGACCTTTCGGGCGCGATGCCCGATCGTTTCGCCGCGATGATGGCCGATTACCGCGCCTATGCGAAAGCGAACGGGGTGCTCGAAATGCCCGCGGGCTACACTGCCGACGAACAGATCAATCGCTATGCCTTCGAACAACAGGGTAAGCCGCGCCTGATCCGCCTAGGGCTGTGGGCCGGAGGGATTATCGTGCTGCTGGCCGGGCTTGTCTGGGGCCTGCGTCGTCGTCGGCGCCGCACGGCTTAGTCGTCAGGCCCCCTCGACGATCGTCGCCATCACCGCGTCGACCATCTGCCCCATCACCGCGCCCGCCTCGTCGGGCGACAGGCTCTGGTCGTGGCGTAGCGTGCGCCAGGTGTGGAACGACAACGCCGCGCACAGTGCCTCGACGCCGATGCGGTCGGTGCGGACCGACGCGGGGAGCAGGCGGACGATCAGCTCGCGCTCGAGCATCACGACGCGGCTATATTGCCCCATCAGGAAGGGCGACTGGTAGCGCTTGATATTGGCCGCAAGGCGGAAGGGCAGCGTCGTCTCGAACACCTCGACACGCCGGCGCACGAGCTCGCCGATGTTGGCGCGCCACGGCTGGTCGGGATAGGGCGCGAGCACGGTCGGCATCACGCGTTCGGTGATCGTGCGCGTGATCTCGGCATAAAGTGCGTCCATGTCGTCGAAATGGCGAAATACGGTGCGCAGGCCGATGCCGGCCTCTTCGGCGACGCGCGCTGCACTCGGCGACAGGTCGCCTTCGACGATCAGCTCCATCATCGCTTCGACGATACGCCGGTAGCTCGACCGGCCGCGTTCGCGCCGGCCGTCGACCCGATCGGGCCCGGCCTTTGCAGCATTCGATTTTCGCACCCCTGTCGTCATGGCGCCCCTGCTGGCCCGGCTTGGCGCCGGGGTCAAACAATCTTGCGTATTGGCCAATATAGTGACACATATAGTGTCAATAGTTTTGAGCCCGCCGACAGCGTGGGAATAGGGGATGAAGATGAAGAAAAGGTGGGTCGCGCTTGGCGTGCTGGCACTGGCTGCGGCCGGCGGTTACTGGGCGTTCGAGGCGAATAAATATCGCATACCCGGCATGCTTCAGGACTGGCGCGATCCGGTGCAGCCGAACCGCGCGGTCGCCTGGCAACAGGGGCCGCAGGCGGCACCCGAGGGCAAGCGTCCGCCCAACATCATCCTGATTGTCGCCGACGACCTCGGTTATAACGATATCAGCCTCAACGGCGGCGGGGTTGCGGGCGGCATCGTCAAGACCCCGAACATCGACGCGCTCGCGCGCGAAGGCGTCAATTTCACCACCGCCTATGCCGCCAACGCCACCTGTTCGCCATCGCGCGCGGCGATGATGACGGGACGCTATCCAACGCGCTTCGGGTTCGAATTTACCGCGGTGCCGGTGGAGTTTGCCGAGAATCTGGCGCATGGCGAAGGTGTCGGCCCGCACCGCGCGATCTTTCACAAGGATCTGATCACCCCCGATATCCCCTCCTATCCCGACATGGGCGTCCCTGCGAGCGAGGTGACGATCGCCGAGGCGGTGAAGGCCGCGGGCTATCACACGCTCCACATCGGCAAATGGCATCTCGGCGAATCGCCGCAGCTCCAGCCGCAGCGCCAAGGCTTCGACGAAAGCCTCGCCATCCTTGCCGGCGGCGCGATGTTCCTGCCCGAGGATGATCCGGACAGTGTCAACGCCAAGCTGGCATGGGACCCGATCGACCGCTTCATCTGGGCCAATCTTCGCCACGCGGTGACCTTCAACGGCAGCAAGCGTTTCCACCCCAAGGGGCATATGACCGACTATTTCGCCGACGAGGCGATCGAGGCGATCGAGGCGAACAAGAACCGGCCCTTCTTCATGTATCTCGCGTTCAACGCGCCGCACACGCCGCTTCAGGCGACCCAGGCTGACTATGCCCGATATCCGCAGATCAAGGATCACAAGACGCGCGTCTATGGCGCGATGATCGCGCAGCTCGACCGGCGCATCGGCGACGTGATGGCAAAGCTGAAAGAAGCGGGCATCGACGACAATACGCTCGTCATCTTCACCAGCGACAATGGCGGCGCCTGGTACAATGGGATGCCCGACCTGAACGCGCCCTTCCGCGGGTGGAAGGCGACCTTCTTCGAAGGCGGGATCCGGACCCCGTTGTTCATGCGTTGGCCGGGCGGGATCGCGCCGGGGACCAGCCGCGCCGACGTCACCGGTCATCTCGACATCTTCTCGACCATCGCCGCAGCGGCGGGAGCGGAGCTGCCCGAGGGGCGGACGATCGACAGCGAGAATATCCTCGCTGGCCCGGCAAAGCGGCCCGCGATGTTCTGGCGCTCGGGCGATTATCGCGCGGTGCGCGCGGGCGACTGGAAATTGCAGGTAACGAAGCGTCCCGAAAAGGCGCGCCTCTACAATCTGGCCGCCGACCCGACCGAGCGCCACGACCTTGCCGCGAGCGAGCCGCAGCGCGTCGCCGCGCTGCGCGCGATGATCGAGGCGCAGAACAAGGATATGGCGAAACCGATCTGGCCCGGCCTTGTCGAAGGGCCGGTGCGCATCGACGTGGCGCTCGACGCGCCGTGGAAGGACGGGCAGGATTATATCTACTGGACCAACTGACGCTCGCGGCTTGTGAAACATCGACACCGCGCGGTAAGGGGCGGGGATGGCAAGTGGATCGGGTTCCAATGGCGGCGGCAATGCGCGCCCGACGATGGCGGACGTCGCGAAGGAACTCGGCATCGCGAAAATCACCGTCTCGCGCGCGCTGTCGAACCAGTCGACGGTCAAGGAAAGCACGCGGACGCTGATCCGCGAAACCGCCGAGCGCATGGGTTACCGGCTCAACGTCTCGGCGCGCAATTTGCGGCAACAGCGCACGCGTACGATCGCGGTCGTCATCGAAATGACGCCGTCGCACGAACGCCTGATGAGCGAGCCCTATCCCCTGCTGCTGCTCGGCGGCATCCTGCAGGAACTGACCGCGGCGGGACAGAATATGGTGCTCACCACCATCGACCTGTTTTCGGAAGCGCCGCCGTCGGCCGACGGGGTGATCCTGCTGGGGCAGGGGGTGCACGACGACGCCGCGGCGGTGATCGAGGCGACGGGGCTTCCCTATGTGGTCTGGGGCGCCGAACATGGTCCGCCCGAACGGATCGTCGTCGGCAGCGATAACCGCGAAGGCGGCCGGCTCGCTGCCGAATATCTGCTGGGGCGCGGGCGGCGGCGGCTGTTGTTTCTTGGCGATGCCGGGCATGGCGAGGCCGAGGATCGCCTTAATGGTTTCCATTCCGGGCTCGCGGGTTCGGACGCCGCGCTGGTCGCGAACATTCCCTGCGCCTTCACCCTCGCCGCGGGCCGCGACGCGGTCGCGCCGTTGCTCGATAATGGCGAACCCGGCTTCGATGGTATTTTCGCCAGCAGCGACGCGATCGCGATGGGCGCGATCGAGGCGTTGCAGGCGAGGGGGCACCGCGTGCCGGACGATGTGTCGGTGGTCGGCTTCGACGATTCGCCGGGCGCCGCACTGTTTTCGCCGCGGCTGACGAGCATCCGGCAGGATTGGGGCGTCGGGGGCGAGTTGCTCGCGCAAAAGGTGCTCGACCTTGTCGCCGGCAAAGCGGTCGAATCGCGCGCGATGCCGGTCGCCCTCATCGTCCGCGACAGCTAGCAGGAAAGATCGTTTCTCCTTTCTTTTCAATAGTTTCCTGCAAAATAGTATCGATATCTTGACATCGATACCATTTTGCAGGAAACCGGGCCGCAGAGCGAAGGGCCAAGCAACCTTCGCCGTGGGTGAGGGTGCGTGGCGACAATCGAAAATCCTTCCGAAGCGATGCGGCTTGTCCGTCATGGCGATGCCGCGACCGGTGCAGAGGCTGCGGCGCTCTTTGCGCTCGCCAACGGACTGGTCGGTGTCGAAGGGGTGATCGACGAACGCGCTGACAGGCCCTGCGCCTATCTGCCCGATGCCTATGTCAGCCGGCCGATCGCCTATCATGAAAGCTTTCCCGGCTATGCGAGCGCGACCGACACGCGCGTATCGTGTCCCAGCCCGGTGCTGCTGCGCCTTCATATCGACGGTCAGCCCGTCGACTTTGCCGCCGCCGAACTCGTCGATACCGAAAGCGCGCTCGATTGCGAGACCGGCCAGCTCCACCGTCTCTCGCGCTGGCGGCTCGCCGATGGCCGCGCGCTCGAAATTGCGGTCGACCGTATTGTCCCGCTGGGCGGCGGCGCCTGCGTCGCGTCGCGTATCCATATCCGGCCGCTCGATTTCGGCGGCGCGGTCGAGGCGCGGCTGACCTACGGGATCGAAGGCGCCGGCGCTGGTGGCGGTGAAGCCGACGATCCGCGCATCTCGGCCCGCTTGCGGCCGGTCTGGACCATCCCATCCCCCCTGCCGGGCGACCCGTCCACGGTCACCCGGTTCGCGCAGGATGCCGTCGAGCTCGCTTATTGCCAGCATGTCGTCGCGCCCACCGCCGAAGTTGCGGCAGAGGGCGCGGGGCATGTCGTGCGCGGCGCGCTGGTCGCCGGCGGCACCCTGACGATCGACCGGGTGGTCGCGCTGGCGTCCGCCCGCGGCGGCCCGGTCGATCTCGCGGTGTTCGAAGGCCTGCCGACAGATTTCGACGCGATTGCTAAAAGCCAGCGCGTTGCGGTCGAGGCGCTGTGGGACGGTGCGGCCCTCGCGATCGACGGCGACGATGCCCTGACGCGGGCGCTGCGCTTCGACCTGTTCCAGCTTCACCAGTCGGCGAGCCGCGATCCGGACCACAGCATCGGCGCCAAGGGCCTGACCGGCGAAGGCTATGAAGGCCATTATTTCTGGGACGCCGAAACCTTCATGCTGCCGGTGCTCGCGTTGCAGGCGCCGGACAAGGCGCGCACCTTGCTGGCCTATCGCATCGGCAAGCTCGACCGAGCGCGCGCGCACGCCCGCGCGCTCGGCCATGCGCGCGGCGCGCTTTATCCTTGGCGGACGATCGCGGGCGACGAATGCTCGTCGCACTATCCGACGGGGTCGGCGCAATATCATATCAATGGCGACATCGCTTACGCGCTCGCGCTCCATGTCGCGGCGACGGGTGACGAGGATTTTCGCGCCGAAGCCGCCGAAATGCTGTTCGAGACGGCGCGCATGTGGATGGAGATCGGCGCGTTCGACGCGCGGCGCGGCGGTGCTTTCTGCGTCTATGGCGTGACCGGACCCGACGAATATTCGGCGCTCGTCGACAATGATTTCTACACCAACGCGATTGCGCGCCGCCATCTGGCCTATGCGGCGGAGACGGCGGAGTGGCTGCGCACGCGCGGCGATCTGGCGGCGCTCGCCGGTGCGATCGGCCTCGGCGACAGCGAAATAGCCGATTGGCAGAGGGCAGCCGATGCGATGTGGTTGCCGGTCGATCCGGTGCTCGGCGTCCATCCGCAGGACGATGCGTTTCTCGGCCGCCCTGAACTGCCGGGCCTCGCGGCGCGCGACGGCCATGGCCCGCTGCTGATGCGTTATCACCCGATGATCCTCTTCCGCCATCAGGTCGCGAAGCAGGGCAATGTCGTCCAGGCGATGGCGATGGACCTCGTCGACATGCCGCTGTCGCGGCAGCGGCGTAATTTCGACCATTATGCGCGCGTAACGACGCATGATTCAACGCTGTCGTCGGTATCCTTCGCCATCATCGCGGCGCGGCTCGGCGACGAAACGGCGGCGCTCGATTTTCTCGGCGAATGCGCCTTCGTCGATCTCGAAGACCGGCACGGCAACACCTCGCACGGTCTCCACATGGCGGCGCTTGCGGGGAGCTGGCTTGTCCTCGCGCAGGGCTGGGGCGGCTTGCGCCTCGACGGTCCGGTGCCGTCGTTCCGGCCGCAGCTTCCCGTCGCGTGGAACGCTTATCGTTTCCGCCTGCAATGGCGCGGCAGCGTGATCGAGCTTGCGGTTGATGCCGCGGGTTGCACCTATCGCCTGCTGTCGGGGGCGCCGCTCGACATCGTCGACCACGGCCGCGCGCTGTGTATCGGACCGGATCCGGTCACCGCGCCGCGGCCGACGCTGAAGGGCGTCATCTTCGACCTCGACGGCGTACTCACCGACACCGCCGAGGACCATTATCAGGCTTGGCAGGCGCTCGCCGACACCTATGGCTTCGCGTTCGACCGCGCGGTCAACGAGCAGCTGAAGGGCGTCGATCGCGCCGGGTCGCTGCGGCTGATCCTCGACCATGCCGGAACCGCGGTCGATACGGACCGCTTCGACGCGATGCTGGCGGAAAAGAATGATCTCTACCGCGCCCGGCTGGCCGCCTATTCGCCCGCCAATCTTTTTGCGGGCGTCACTCGCCTGTTCGCCGGACTGCGCGCTGCGGGGCTTCGGATCGGGCTCGCGTCGGCGAGCCGCAATGCCGGCGATGTCGTGCGGCTGCTCGGCATATCCGACCAGTTCGACTTTATCGCCGACGCGGGCGGCGTCGCGCACGGCAAGCCCGCGCCCGACATTTTCCTCGCCTGTGCCGCCGGCATGGGCCTCGCCCCGGAGCTGTGTATCGGCATCGAAGATGCGCAGGCGGGAATTTCGGCCATCCATGCGGCGGGCATGGTGGCCATTGGCATCGGGTCAGAAGAGGCGCTGCCCGATGCCGACTTCAACATTCCCGCCATCGGCGATCTCACGCTCGGCCAGATCCTGTCGGCAGAACAGGCAGCGGCCCCGCGCGGACGCCGATCAACCAGAACAGGAACCGTGGAGGAATTGCCATGTTGAACAGGACCTATCTGCTGTCGTCGATTGCGCTGATCGCGCTGCCGGCGACGGCCTTCGCCCAGGAAGCGCCTCAACCCGACGACGCAGCGCCCGCGAACGAGGAAATCATCGTCACCGGCACCGCCGGCGGCGGGATCAACCGTCAGGACGCGGCGTTCGCGATCACCAGCATCAATGCGGACGCGATCAATCGCGCTGCGCCGAACAGCACCGCCGACCTGTTTAAGGTCATTCCGGGCGTGTCGGCCGAAAGCTCAGGCGGCCAGAACGGCGCGAACATCTTCGTGCGCGGTTACCCCTCGGGCGGCGACGCCGAATTCGTCACGCTGACCGTGCAGGGTGTGCCCTTCTTCTCGCCCCCGACCTTGTCGTTCCTCGAAAACACCCAGCTGATCCGCATCGACGAGACGATCGAGCGCGTCGAAGCGGTGCGCGGCGGCACCGGCGCGCTGTTCGGCAACGGCCAGCCCGGCCTCACCGTCAACTTCGTCCAGAAGGAGGGCGGCCGCGATTTCGAAGGGCTCGTGAAGGCGAGCGTCACCGACTATGGCGACCTGCGCGGCGACATGCTGCTGTCGGGGCCGCTCGGCGAGAATACGAGCTTCATGGTCGGCGGCTATTATTCGAGCGGTGAGGGCATCCGCAGCCCCGGCTTCACCGCCGAAAAGGGCGGCCAGATCACCGGCAATATCCGCCACGATCTCGACAAGGGCTCGATCCTCGTCTTTGCGCGCTATCTCAACGATCGCGGCCAGTGGCTGCTGCCGATCCCGGTGATCCGCGACGGCAACAAGGTGCGCCAGTTCGGCAATATCGACCCCGGCACCGGCGTGCTCGCGGGCCCCGAAACGCGGCTCGCCGTGCTGCCCGACGGCACGCGCACCGACCTTGCCGACGGCCGCGGTGCAAAGCTGATCAATCTCGGCACCAATTTCGATTATGAGGTCGGCGACGGGCTGCAGCTGCGTTACCGCGCGAGCTATCTCAAGGGCGATGCCGACACGACCGGACTCGTCCCCGCGAGCACCGCGATGACCGCGAACGCCTATGCCGCCTCGCTCGGCAGCACGGTCGGCAGCCTGACCTATGTCAACGGCGGGCAGGCGGTCGCCGGCACCACGCAGGTGATCCGCGCGGGCACATGGATCGTGCGCAAGCAGATCGAGGATTTCACCAACGACCTCGCGGTCGAATGGGAAAGCGGGAACAACAAGTTCACCGTCGGCGCCTATTATTCGGACTTCTCGTCGGACGATCAGTGGAACCTCGGCAACGTCCATCTGCTGACCGCCGAAAACCATGGCCGCCTGCTCAACCTGACGCTTGCCAACGGCCAGATCGCGTCGAGCAACGGCTTTACGCAAGGCTCGTTCTTCAACGTCAACGCCGCCTATGACGGCCGCGAATATGCCTTCTATGCGGTTGACGAGTTCCAGATCACGCCCGACCTGCGCTTCGATGCGGGCATCCGCTACCAGAATTACAAGGCGACGGGCACGATCGAGAATAACAGCTCGGTCGATACCGACGGCAATCCGAACACGCTCTACAACAACGGCACCGCGGTGCTGAACGGCACCTTCCGCAATATCGCGTACAAGAAGGGCGCCTGGTCGTGGACCGCGGGCCTCAACTATGACTTCTCGTCGTCGGTCGGCGCTTATGTCCGCTACAACCGCGGCAACACCAACCCCTTCTTCGACAATCTGCGCGACGGGATTTTCGTGTCGCCACGCGTCGACAATTTCGAGGGCGGGGTAAAGGTCCGCACCGACCTGGTGTCGCTCTATGCCACGCTGTTCCACACCAAGTTCAAGGGTCTGGTGACGACGGTGATCCAGAACGGCGCGCCCGTCGCCGACATTGGCGGCGCGCGCAGCACGGGGATCGAACTCGAAGGACAGGTCCGCCCGATCGACAATTTCGCCATCGCTTTTTCGGGCACCTGGCTCGATGCGAAATACCGCGACTTCTTTGCGGGCGGCGGGACGATCGACCTCAGCGGCAACCGCGTGCAACGCCAGCCGAAGTGGCAGTGGCGCGTGACGCCGTCGTACGACATCGAGTTCGGCGACGACAGCAAGGTCTCGCTCTATTCGACCTTCAGCTACGTCGGCGACCGCTTCTCCGACACCGCGAACACCCAGTCGCTGCCGCATTATTTCAAGATCGACGCGGGGGTGACGGTCGACGTCAACAAGGCGCTGACCTTTGCGGTTACCGCCGACAATCTGACCGACAAGGTCGGGCTGACCGAAGGCGATCCGCGCACGTTGGGGCAGGTCGGGGGCGAAGTCGTCAACGCCCGCCCGATCCTCGGCCGGTCGTTCCGCTTCAGCGCGGCGTATAAATTCTAGAAGGGACATCCCCCCTTGGGTGGCCGCGGCCTCTTCGCGGCCACCCCTCTTTTTTCTGCTAAGGACGGTTGGGTCAGAACCTGCCTATCGCGCGATCGAGGTTTGAAGCGATTTTGTTCAGGGCAAGGAAGCGAGGCGCAGGCATATGAATATATTCCAAGGCTCGCTGACGCAGCCATGGACAAAATCGGTCAAATCCCTTCGGGACGCCGAAATGGCTTCGATCTCGCCTCCGCGCGGCCTTGCAGATGAAACCACCATCGGCGGCGGCCACGCGAAGCCGATCTCTTCGCCATTTCGGCGCCTCGAACGCGCGATAGACAGGTTCTGACCCATGGCGCGCACTCGACTGATCGCAGCACTGATCCTGACCTATGTCGCCTTCGCGATGCTGCTCAACAGCGTCGGGACGGTGATCCTCCAGTCGATTTCCAGCTTTGGCGTGACCAAGCCCGAGGCGAGCACGCTCGAAGGCTTCAAGGACATCACGATCGCGGTCGTATCGTTCCTGACCGCGAGCTACCTGCCGCGCCTCGGCCTCCGCAACGCGCTGATCGGGGCGCTGCTGCTCGCCGTCGCCGGCTGCATCGTGATGCCACTGATCGGCAGCTTCGGCGCCGCGCAGCTCCATTTCGCGATGGTCGGCGTCGCCTTCGCGGTCGCCAAGGTCGTCGTCTATTCGATGATCGGCCTCGTCACCGACAGCCCGCGAAAGCACGCCAGCCTGACCAGCCTGATCGAGGGCATGTTCATGGTCGGCGTCCTCTCCTCTTACTGGGTGTTCAGCGCCTTTATCGACCCGACGGGGCTGCGCTGGCTGAACGCCTATTGGGTGCTCGGCGCAATCACCGCGCTGGCCCTCGCGTTGTTGCTTACCGCGCGGGTCGACGAACATCGCGCGCATGAGGGCGAGGAAACGGCGGCCGGCGAAGGGCCGCCGTTCGTCGCGATGCTCAAGCTCGCGGCGCTGCCGCTGGTGCTGGTCTTCGTCGCCTGCGCCTTCCTGTTCGTGCTGATCGAGCAGGGGATCCAGAGCTGGCTTCCGACCTTCAACAACGAGGTGCTGCACCTGCCCGCGCAAATGAGCGTCCAGGCGGCGAGCCTGTTCGCGGGGTGCCTCGCGATCGGGCGCTTCGGCGCGGGCGCGGTGATGGCGCGCTTCGACTGGTATCCGGTGCTGAACGTCTGCCTCGCGGCGCTCGCGGCGCTGATCATCCTCGTGCTGCCGCTCGCCGATGGTCTCACCCCCGGGGCGATCCACAGCTGGGGCGATGCGCCGGTCGCGGCGTTCCTCTTTCCGCTGATCGGTATCGCGCTGGCGCCGGTCTATCCGACGATCATCTCGGTGATGCTGAGCGCCATGCCCAATCGCCAGCACCCGCCGCTGATGGGGCTCGTCGTCGTTTTTTCGGCGCTCGGCGGCACCACCGGGTCGATCATCACCGGGGCGATCTTCGCCCATCTCGATGGTCAAACCGCCTTCACGCTGATGCTGGTGCCGACCGCGCTCCTTGCGGGGGGTCTGTTCCTGCTGCGCCGCCGGATCGCGCTCGTTTCCTAGCGCTCGACCTTGGTCGCGAGGATCACTGAGGTCGTGGTGCGCTCGACCCCGTCGAGCAGGCCGATCTCGTCGATCAGTTCGTTGAGCTGCGCCCCATCCTCGGCCTCGAGCATCGCAATGATGTCATATTCGCCGCTGATCGCATGGATCGCCTGTACCAGCGAAAAGCCCGCGAGCGCCTGTTCGACCTCGCGGTGAAAGCGCGGCAGCGTCTTGATCATCATATGCGCGCGCACCCGGCTTGCGGCAAAAGCGTTGCCCAGCCGCACCGTATAGCCGGCGACGATTTTTTCTTCCTCCAGCCGCGCGAGGCGCGAATAGATCGCGCCGCGCGAAATGCCGAGTTCCTTGGCGAGTTGCGCGATCGTCTGCCGCGCATCGTCGCGCAGCAGGGTGAGCAGGCGTTCGTCGATCTCGTCGAGATTGACGCCCGATTGCGCCATCAGTCGGCCAGCTTTTCGTCGGCGAAGATCGCGTTTTGTGGAGTCCCCCCGGCGCTCATCCGGCCACGATACATGCCAAGGTCGTTGATGGCAAAGGCGGGGCGCCCGTCGGGACCCATCGCGATCAGCCCGCCGTCGCCGCCGATCGCGCCCACCGCCATGATCGCACCTTGCGCGGCGTCCTTCAGGCTTTCGCCCTTCCACGCGACGCGGTCGCAGACCTGGCGTGCTGCGCTTTCGCGGATGAAATATTCGCCCGACCCGGTGGCCGACACCGCGCACTGGCCATTCTTCGCATAGGTGCCCGCGCCGATGATCGGCGAATCGCCGATGCGGCCCCAGCGTTTTCCGGTCATCCCGCCGGTCGAGGTCGCGGCAGCGAGATTGCCCTCGGCGTCGAGCGCGACCGCGCCGACGGTGCCGAACAAATGCGTCGGGTCGACCGCCGACACCTGCTTTTCGCGCCAGCGCAGCAGTCCCTGCCAGCGTTCCTCGGTGCGGAACCAGCTTGGGTCGACCTGTTCGAGCCCGCGCTCGACCGAAAAGCGGTCGGCGCCGTCGCGCGCCAGCATGACGTGCGGGCTCTTGTCCATCACCGCGCGCGCGAGGTCGATCGGGTGGCGCGTGCGCGTGACGCCCGCGACCGCGCCGGCCTTGAGCGTCTTGCCGTCCATGATCGCGGCGTCGAGTTCATTCTTGCCCTCGGCGGTGAACACCGCGCCGCGCCCGGCGTTGAACAGCGGATTATCCTCGAGCACGCGCACCGCAGCCGCCACGGCATCGAGCGCTGCGCCGCCCTTGTCGAGCACCGCGCTGCCCGTGCGCAGCGCCTCGTCGAGTCCGGCGCGATACGCCTTCTCCTTTTCGGGAGCGAGCGAGCCGCGCTCGATCACCCCCGCGCCGCCGTGAATTGCGAGCGACCAGCGCGGAACCTCGACGATCTCGCCCGCGCGCGCGGCGTAATTTCGCACGAACACCGGCGCATCGACCCGGCCCGAGGGCAGGTGAAGCACCGATCCGGGGCCGACCCCCGTCACCTTGACGCGCGGGGCGTCGAGTGGGCCGCGTTGCGCCAGATTGCGGAGGCCGGTGCCGTCGACGACCCAGGCATAGCCGTCGGGCTCGGTCGCATAGATGCGCGCGCGGCCATCGGGTTCGACCGCGAGCGCCGCACTTTCGTCGACGCCGAGGCCGAGCATCGCGGGCTGGTCGGCGGCGCGCCCGACCTGCGCCTTGGCGACGAAAGCGAACAGGCGGCCGAGCCGTTCGCGCTCCTTGAAATGCGTGTCGGTAACGATGCCCTTCAACAGCGCGAAATGCAGGAAATCGCCCTCGATCGTATTGGCGGGGCCGAACGGATCGGCGAGCGCTTCGGGGCTTTTGATGCTGCCGTCGTCCATCGCGCCGTAAAGCTTCTCGCCCTGGATCGCGAGGCCGGCGCTGGTGCCCGCGAGCGGCTTGCCCGCTGCGACATGCGCGTTGAGGATGTCGCCGACCGGCGTCCCGCGCCAGTAGCGGACGTAACGCGCCTGATCGCCGCCCGCGATGAAGATGCCGTCGGCCTTTTTCAGCCGGTCGAGGATCTTCTTGTTCGTCGCTTGCGACCGGGCGTGGAAGACGAAGATTTCGGTCGACTGGATGCCGCGGATATCGTGGAAGAATTCCTCGCCGATTTCCTTGCCGTAAGATGCGCTGATCACTACGATATGGCCGTTGCCGGCCTTGCCGAAGAACCATTTCATCGCGTCGATGTTGCGGTCGCCGCCGCCCATCAGCAGCAGCCCGCCCGACACCGGGCCCGGCGTCGGCGTGTTCAATTTGCCGAAGACATAATGTTCAGTGGGCTTGTCCTTTGCCTCCTTCGCCCCGGCGGGCGCGAGGCCAAGACCCGTTGCCGCGAGCAGCAGCCAAAATCCCCGCACGATCGAACGCAGCATCCGTCTTCCTTTTTGCGACCCCAGAAGGCGTGATGTTACATAATGACCGCACCAAAAGACAATATGATTTCCCATTTCACCATTATGATTGAAATTATCGACGTTTTCTGGTCGAGAGGCTGAAATATCCGGTGGGGCGGCGCTTGGGATCGAGTCGCTCTGCGGTAGAAACAAGGGGTTGATAGATGACGAATTTCGGGAAGCGGGCGTTTCGGATTGCCCTCGGGCTGGGTGTTTGCGTGCCGGCGCTGGCCGCGCCGGCCTTTGCGCAGGATGCCGCCGAAGGCAGCGAACAGGAAATCATCGTCACCGGATCGCGCATCCCGACGATCAAGGATCAGGGGCCGTCGCCGGTCACCACGATCGATTCCGATGCGATCCGCGCCAACGGCTATACCAGCGTTCCCGAACTGCTCGCGGCGATGACGCAGAACAGCGGCGAAACGCAAAGCCCGCAGTCGGGAAGCAGCGCCGATTTCACCCCCGGCGCGCAACAGGTCGACCTGCGCGGGCTCGGCCCCAATCACACGCTGGTGCTGGTCAACGGCCGCCGCATCGCCGACTTTCCGCTCCCCTATATCGGGCGCAGCAACTTCACCGATATCTCGAACATACCCGTCAGCCTGATCGACAAGGTCGAAATATTGAGCGGCGCCGCCTCGGCCATCTATGGCTCGGACGCGATCGCGGGGGTCGTGAACTTCAAGATGAAGGAGAAGCTCGACGGCATCACGCTCGACTATCGCCATGGCCGGACCCAGCATGGCGGCGGCCTGTCGCACCGCGTGACCGCGACCGGCGGCTGGTCGACCGACCGGTTCAGCATCGTGGGCGGGATCGAATATCTTGACCAGCGGCCGCTCTGGGGTTTCCAGCGCAAGATCCAGGACAGCACCGAAGACAGTCCGGTCGCTTCGACGGCGAGCGCGCGGCGGACTTTCTACCGCGCCGACTATTACGACGATTATATCACGCCCGACGCCGGGACGTGCGAGCGGCTGTCGAACCTCAATTTCGGGACCGTCGCGCTCTATAACCGTCCGCGGTACGGCGATTTTTGCGGCAGCAAGGAATCGATCGGTTACGGCACGATCATTTCGGGCCGCAAGGGCTTCAACAGTTTTGCCAGCGCGACCTACGAACTGTCGGACAATGCCAAACTGTTCGTCGACGCCCAGCTCGGGATCAGCAAGGTCCGGCTGATGTACGACACGACGAGCTGGGCCTTCGAGCAAACGTCGAGCAGCTCGGACAATTATTTCTACAACAGCTTTACGGGGCAGATCGAGGACTGGGGTCGCCAGTTCACGCCGGAGGAAACCGGCGGGTTCGAAATGCAGCGCAGCAAGCAGACGACCTATAGCATCACCCCCGGCATCCGCGGCAATTTCGGCAATGCCTGGAATTACGAGGCGTCGTTCAACTACAGCCGCTACCAGTCGGTCGTCCGCTGGCCGCAGATCATCAACCAGAAGGCCAAGGACTTTTTCCTCGGCGCGCAGAACGGGCTTGGCGACGACGATTATCCGTCGTTCAATGCCAATCCGGCCAACCTCTATCGCCAGCTCACGCCCGCCGAATATGACAGCATCTCGGCCGACACCGTCTATCGCCCCTATAGCTGGACGAGCAATGCGCAGGCGACGCTGACCAACGGCGAATTGTTCCAGCTGCCCGCCGGCCCGGTCGGGATCGCGCTCGTCGCCGAATATGGCAAGCAGGGCTATAATCTTCGCCCCGATCCGCTCGCGCTGACCGACTATTATTACAGCTGGAAGGACAGCGACGGGTCGGGCAAGCGCAGCCATGCCGCGATCGGCGGCGAAGTGCGCGTGCCGGTGCTCGACTTCGTCACGCTGACGGGTGCGGGCCGCTACGACCGCTTTGGCTACGCCGGGCGGCACGCCGACAAATTCACCTATAATGGCGGCATCGAGGTGCGCCCGACGAACAGCCTGCTGTTTCGCGCCGCCTATGGCACCGCCTTCCGCGCACCCGACCTCCATTATCTGTTCACCGGCCCCGGCAATGTCGAAAGCAGCGTGATCGACTATTACACCTGCCGTCAGGACACCCCCGGCGCCGGGATCAGCGACTGCGAGGATTATGACGTCGATATCGTCGCGCAGCGCAGCGGCAACCGCGAACTCAAGGCCGAAACCGGTAAGACGCTGACCGCCGGCGCGGTATTTTCGCCGTCGCGCAACTTCCATGTCTCGGTCGACTATTTTCGCGTATCGCTCGACAACCAGGTCAACGACCTGCGTGCCAGCGAACTGACGCGCGACGAGGCCGATTGCCGTCCCGACGGGGCGAACAACACCGCGCTCGATCCCAATTCGCCGACCTGTCAGGCCGCGCTTGCGCGCATCAAGCGTTTCGCCAGCGGCGCGCTCATGAACCAGATCGAATCGATTTCGATCAACCCGATCAACGTCGCGCGCGAAAAGACGAGCGGTATCGACGTTGCGTTCCGCGGTACGCTGCCCACCAGCTTCGGCGACTTCACCTTGTCGCTCGCGCACAGCCATGTGTTCAAGCACACGCTGGTCCAGTACACGGGCGATCCGGTCGAAAACAAACTGGCGGCGGACAGCGGCTATTACACGCCGCGCGACAAATCGAACGGCAGCATCACCTGGGCGTCGGACGGCGTGCAGTTCACCCTGTCGGGCACGCGCCTCGGCAAGCTGCCCAACTATGACGAGGATGCCTTCATCAAGGCGAGCTATCTGTTCAACGCGACGCTGCAATATGATTTCACCGATCATATGCGCGGGTCGCTGACGGTGCGGAACGTCTTCGACAAGATGCCGGTGAAGGACCCGACCTGGTCGAGCTATCCCTATTACAACACCAGCTGGTTCGACAGCATCGGCCGCAGCGTCTTCCTGCAGCTGACCTACAAACTCGGCGGTTCGGCGCTCTGATGATCGTTGGGGAGGGCGGGAGATGATCCCGCCCGAACCTCTTTCGCCGTTGAGGTAATTGGCCGCAGCGTCGCTTTGTGGCAGGTCGGGGACATTCCGGCCTGACGCAATGGAGACCTCATGCGAGCCTTGCTGCTTTCGATCGCCCTGCTGGCGTCCGTTTCGCCTGCCTTTGCGCAGGACGCGGTCATCGACACCCATGTCCATCTCCACAAGGGCGAGGCGTCGATCGCCGAGTACCGGGCGCAGCTCAGGGCTGCGGGCCAATCGGTCGACGCGTTCGGCGCGATGTGGTTCGGCGGCCCGAACCAGGCGCTCGCGGGCAATCCCGGCGACATAGCGAGGCGCAACGACGCGCTGATCGCGCTCGCGGCGAAGAACCCGGACATGATCGCAATCGCGACCGTGCATCCCTATGACGGCGATGCCGCGCTCGCCGAGGTCGACCGCGTCGCGGCGCGCGGGGTGCGGCTGCTCAAGATTCACCCCCACACGCAAAAATTCGACGCCGCCGACCCGCGCGTGCTGACGCTCGTGAAGCGTGCCGGCGAAAAGGGGCTGGTCGTGGTGATGGACAATGCGAGCATCGTGCCGAGCGACAATGAGAAGCTCTTCAATCTCGCGCTCGCCGCGCCGAAGACGAAGTTCATCTTCGGCCATATGGGGGGGCTCGGCTTCCGTTTCTGGAACATCCTAGCGCTCGCACGCACCGCCGAAAATCTCTTCGCCGACAATATCTATTTCGACATTTCGGGGAGCGTGATCCTCGCGGCGGATTCGCCGATCGAGGCCGAGTTTGTGTGGACGATCCGTAACGTCGGAGTCGACCATGTGCTGATCGCTTCGGACTTCCCGCAAATCTCGCTGGCGAAGACGCTCGATGCCTTTGCGAAACTCGACCTGACCGACGAAGAGCGCGCGAAGATCCGGTCGGGTAACGCGCGCAAGCTGCTCGGGCGCTGATCGATGACGGACCATCTTCCCGCGCCCGCCAAAGTGATTTTGGCCGGACATGAGATTTTACCTATAGCCTGGGGCATGTGGCGTTTTGCGGGCACCGATGTCGCGACGGCGCGTGCGCGGATCGATGCGGCATTCGAGGCAGGGGTGACCCTCTTCGACACCGCCGATATCTATGGTGCCGATACGCCGGGCGGCTTCGGCTCGGCAGAGGCCTTGCTCGGAGAGGTCTTGGCCGAAGCGCCGGGGCTGCGCGGGCGGATGGTGCTTGCGACCAAGGGCGGGATCATTCCCGGGGTGCCCTATGATAGCAGCGCGCCCTATCTGGCGTCGGCGATCGACAATTCGCTCCGGCGCCTGCACACCGACCATGTCGAGCTATGGCAGGTCCATCGTCCCGACCTGCTCACCCATCCGCAGGAAGTCGCGCGCACACTCGAGGAGGCGCACTGCGCGGGCAAGATCGGCGCGATCGGCGTCTCGAATTTCACCGCGGCGCAAACCGCCGCGCTCGCCAAGTTCCTGCCCGTCCCGGTAGCCAGCCACCAGAGCGAATTTTCGCCGCTCCACCTCGCCCCGCTTTTCGACGGCATCTTCGACCAGTCGATGGCGGAGGGCATGGCCTTCCTCGCCTGGTCGCCGCTCGGCGGCGGCCGGCTCGGCGATCCGGCCGACAAGCGCACATGGGCCATCGCCGGGCTGCTCGATGCGAAGGCCGCGGACTATGGAGTCTCGCGGGCGGCGGCAACCTATAGCTGGGTGATGGCGCATCCGGCGCGTCCGATCCCGATCGTCGGGACGCAGAATGTCGACCGCATCAGGGAGATCCCGCAAGCCTTCGCGCCGCGCTGGACGCGCGCCGAATGGTATGCGGTGCTGCAGCTGTCGATGGGCGAGAAGTTGCCGTAACCGGCACGCAGTCGTTGCGGTGGCGATCGCTTGGCGAAGATGCCCCGCCCCACGTTTGAGACGTAGGAGAGAGGGGGACGGGGCGAGCGCGCTTAACCACCCGACGGGTTACGGGGCGATGAACGGGGATATAAAAAGTGCGCCCGCGACCTGCGGACGCGCGCCTGTGGCGGCGGCTATTCGCCCGACACCGAAAGGCGCCGGCCGAGGCTGATCCGATCCTCTGCCGCATATCCCAGCTGTTCGTAGAAATGGACGACCTCCGCGTTCGTCGCCCGCACCTGCAAATTGACCTTGATGCAGCCGAGCGCCTGCAGCGCGTCCTCGGCGTGTCGAACCAGCGCCCGGCCGATGCCCGCGCGCTTTGCATTGCGCCGGACCGCGACCGAGTAGAGCCAGCCGCGATGCCCGTCATAGCCCGCCATCGCCGATCCGGTGGTGACACGCCTCGAAGAGGAGACCCGGATCGGCAAAGGCGGGACCCTGGCGGCGCAGCTGTCGCGGCTCGACCTGATCGTGCTCGACGAGCTCGGTTATCTGCCGTTCGCCCGCTCGGGAGGGCAGTTGCTGTTCCAC